>NZ_JBIOOZ010000001.1:212500-2087500 GCF_051712485.1 Enterococcus sp. DIV1206 | reverse complement strand
TGCCAAGGGCATTGCTGGGTAGCTATGTAGGGAAGGGATAAACGCTGAAAGCATCTAAGTGTGAAGCCCACCTCAAGATGAGATTTCCCATTTCTTTAAGAAAGTAAGACCCCTGAGAGATGATCAGGTAGATAGGTTGGAAGTGGAAGGCTAGTGATAGTTGGAGCGGACCAATACTAATCGGTCGAGGACTTAACCAAAGAATGGATAAGTAAAAGCAACTTGGTTATTTTGATTCAAACTTCAATCCAGTTTTGAGTGAATGAAGATTCAACTCAATAAGAAACAACACCCAGTGTGGTGGCGATAGCGAGAAGGATACACCTGTTCCCATGCCGAACACAGAAGTTAAGCTTCTTAGCGCCGATTGTAGTGAAGGGTTTCCCTTTGTGAGAGTAGGACGTCGCCACGCGATTATTCCGGCATAGCTCAGTTGGTAGTAGCGCATGACTGTTAATCATGATGTCGTAGGTTCGAGTCCTACTGCCGGAGTTTAACATATGAAATATCATGAGTATGTGCTTCTTTCAGCTATGGAGAGTTGTCCGAGAGGCCGAAGGAGCATGATTGGAAATCATGTAGGCGGTAAACACTGTCTCAAGGGTTCGAATCCCTTACTCTCCGTTTCATATTTACAAACTGGCCCGTTGGTCAAGCGGTTAAGACACCGCCCTTTCACGGCGGTAACACGGGTTCGAGTCCCGTACGGGTCATTTATTTTAATAGTAACATTCCTTTTTGGAGGTTTAGCTCAGCTGGGAGAGCACCTGCCTTACAAGCAGGGGGTCAGCGGTTCGATCCCGTTAACCTCCATTACTCGGTTGGTTCCGTGGTGTAGGGGTTAACATGCCTGCCTGTCACGCAGGAGATCGCGGGTTCAAATCCCGTCGGAACCGCCATTTAATGTTGTTACTTGAAAATTATTTGAACAAGCTTTTGTTTTAGGCGTGGTAGCTCAGTTGGTAGAGCAACGGATTGAAGCTCCGTGTGTCGGCAGTTCGACTCTGTCTCACGCCATTTATGGAGGAATAGCGAAGTGGCTAAACGCGACGGACTGTAAATCCGTTCCTTAGGGTTCAGTGGTTCGAATCCACTTTCCTCCATTTTAGGGGCATAGTTTAAAGGTAGAACAACGGTCTCCAAAACCGTTGGTGTGGGTTCAATTCCTGCTGCCCCTGCCATTTAATTATTTAATAGATACACTTTTTAAGATTACGGCGATCGTGGTGAAGTGGTTAACACACCAGATTGTGGCTCTGGCATTCGTGGGTTCGATTCCCATCGGTCGCCCTTTGTAATTTTATTGGGGTATAGCCAAGCGGTAAGGCAACGGACTTTGACTCCGTCATGCGTTGGTTCGAATCCAGCTACCCCAGTTTTTTTGTAACAAAAATGGAATATGGCGGTATAGCCAAGTGGTAAGGCAGAGGTCTGCAAAACCTTCATCACCGGTTCAAATCCGGTTACCGCCTTCCAAAAATATCTTGCCGGCGTGGCGGAATTGGCAGACGCGCTGGACTCAAAATCCAGTTCCTTCACGGGAGTGCCGGTTCGACCCCGGCCGCCGGTATACTAAAGACTGTTAAATCATTGATTTAACAGTCTTTTTTGTTTATTATTTTCTCGAATACATAAAAAAACCATCTCAAAAAAATGAGATGGAAAGTTAAGTGAGAGAGTGATAAGTATAGTGCGAATAAATACAAGGGTTACAGAAGAATGTGGGGGTTCTGCATCATCGTCATTAAATGTTCCTGCAGTGGGAATATGAATTTCTGTCATATTATATTCAATAACTTGAACTGTGATGATTACAACAGTTCCAATGATTGCTAACATAGTAGTCATACTTTCACTCCTCTCTTAATTTTAAATAAAAGTACTTAACTGATTGACTAGAGACTAAAAATATACATCAACATGAACGTTGAGCTTTAGCACTATACAACGTAAAGATCACTCTTAGCTATTTTGAGAAAAGCCTTCTCCTCGACCAGTCTTGTTCTACTCATTGGTGTCTCTCGACATTTCTGAGCAATAGCCTATGTTTGTATAGGAGCCTCACCTAACTTATTACAAAGAAATAATAGTCTTTTAAGTAACTCTTTGTCAAGACATAAGCAGAAGTCAAAACAGTTCTATTTACAAATGAATGCGACGAACCATTTCTTCTGTTATTTGTTCTACAATATCAATGGTTGTTTTTGGCGAACGTTGATTTCTGGGGATATCGATTGAGTAAATTTTGGCAATACGACCAGGATTTGCATCCATTAATACAACCCGATCAGAAAGTTGGACTGCTTGTTGAACGTCATGCGTGATCATTACAATTGATTTAGTCGCAATTTGATTGTTTAGCCAAATTTCTAATAAATCGTTAGATAATTGGCTGGCTGTAATGATATCTAAAGCTGAAAAAGGTTCGTCTAAGAGCAATAAGCTAGGTTCGATGGCTAAAGCACGAGCAAAGCCTACACGCTGTTTCATTCCACCAGATAACTCTCTGGGATAAGCTTTTTCAAAACCAGTTAAACCAATCATTTCAATGAGATTACTGACTCTTTTATTTATTTGTTCGCGAGAAATTTCTTTACGGTTTTCTAAGCCAAAGCTGATATTTTTTTCAACTGTCAACCAAGGAAAAAGGGCAAAATGTTGAAAAACCATGCCGATATTGGCATCAGGCTCATTAATGATTTTATCTTCAAAAGTAATTTCACCTCTAGTTGTACGAAGAAGTCCAGCAATACTTCTGAGCAACGTTGATTTTCCTGTTCCTGATTGTCCGATAATACTTAAAAATTCATTCGTTTTAACTGTTAAATCAATATTTTCAAGGACTTTTAAATGTTCTGAATGTCCTTCAATTTCAAATTCTTTATATACTGATTTTATGCTTAATAATTCTTTATTTTCCATCGTCTTATTAGATAGGTCAAGGGAAATCACCTATCGTTCTCCTCTCTAGTTTATCTTAAAAATTTAGTCGAGTTGAGTCGTCCAGCTATTAATAGTGAAATTTTTGTTTTGCTGCTCGATATAAAGGTTGCCAAACAAAGGCGATACATAAACCAACAACGAAACACATCGCTAAGGTTCCTAAGGCAGATTTATCTTTTACGCCATCGTTTGCCGCAATATATTGTCCTAGGCCAGTAACATCTATTGATTTTTTGCCCCATTGAATGCTTTCTGCTGCGATATCAGCGTTCCAAGCAGCACCAGCAGCGTTAATAATTGCTGTAATGAGGTAAGGTAAAATAGAAGGGATCAAAAATTTTGTCCACCATTGCCATTTAGATAATTTAAAAAGTTTGGTTACGTCACGAATATCATCAGGGATGGCTAAGTAGCCAGCAATTACATTAAAGAAAAAATACCATTGGCAACCAACCATGATGAGTGGTAAAATCCACCATTCTAATTTGTTGAAGCCCATACTAATAATCAACACAATGAATGGAGTATAAACATTTGACGGAATGGAGCCTAAAATTTGTCCAATCGGTTGAACGATACTTAAGCGCCGATTATCATTCGCAACCCAGATTGCTAAGGGAGTAAAGATAATGCCAGCAACGACCATAGCCAAGGTAACCCGTAGCGTAGTATAAAGGGTTAATCTAGGAATCATGCTGAAATCTTGATGGGGCAAAAAATGATAGAGCTTAATAGAACAATAAACCCCAATAATGGTTAAGCTGACATACCATAATGTTTTGAAGAAATGGCGTAATTTTGCTAGTAATCGATAGAGATAGTCTAGCTTGAAAAAGTACCAAACTTTTGGTAAATCGTAAATCCAAAAATGACTGAATTTCACAAAAGCTTTTGAAAAGTATTTCGTTAAAGTTGCTTTTTTTAATAAATGATAAATGATGGATTTAGGTGGCGTCGTACTTTCGACATCTGTTTCATATTTAAAATAATAAGTGGCTCGAACTAAAGGTTGAAAAACTAAAAAGTTTAAAATCACCACATTGATTAATAAGGCAAAAACAGCCCATAAACAGGATTTAAAGTCGGCTCGATTTAATGCTACTTGGATATAAGAACCAATTCCTGGTAAATAAAGGTTGGTTTCTTTAGGAAAGGCAACAGAAGCTTGCTCGCTGGCCACCAAGGCAAACCAAGCCGCAGTTTGAGAAATAATAACGTTCCAAAGTAAGCCAGGAATTGAGTAAACAAATTCAAGACGCCAAAATTTTTCCCAAGCATTGTACTTGAACTGATCGGTCACATTGACTAGATCTGAAGGAATAACTTCCATTATTTGATAAAGAGTCAACATGATGTTCCAAGCTTGACCTGTGAAGATGGCAAAAATAGCAACCGCTTCTGCGCCCATCACATTTCCTGGAAATAAACCAAGTAACCAAGCAGTTGTAAAGGTCAAAAAACCTAGCAATGGAACAGATTCAAGGAAATTAACTAATGGTAAAATGACTCTTCGTGCCGTTTTATATTTTACGGCTAAAATACCAAAAACAAAGGAAAACAGGAAGGACCAAGCCATCCCCACAATCATTCGAAACATGGTTCGAATTGAAAAGTAAAAAAGATTTGATGGAGATAAGAAATCATCTGTTTTACTTGGTTTTGCGAGGAATTCTTCTGAGGGAAGGGTGTGAAGAGGGCGATTCATTTTTAGCCAAGAGAAGACGATGATAAAAATGAAAATGCCTAAAATGATGAGCAAGGTAAGATTCCCGATACTTTTAGCAAGTAGGGTATTTTTCTTAGATGATGCAGTGACAGCTTTCAATTTAAAAACCTCCAATTAATCATATTAAAGAGGTCGCCGAATAAAAGAAGAAGATTATAGGGTAATCACAATAATTGAGCTTTGGCTTTCTGAGACGTAAGAAAAAAATTCTAGTTATCTTAGGAAAGCCTTAATTCGACAATCCCTGCTTTACTCGTTACTGTCTCTCGACATTTCCGAGCGATAACCTGTGTTCTTCAGAGTAACCTCACCTAATATGATTCTATTTGATTTACATGCTTATCATACTCGTGACTAAAAATAAAACAATTTCTAGCTAGTTATACCTGAATTACTGTTTGTTGTTATTCTATTCAATGATTCTTAAAAAGATTGCCCACATTCTGTTTTTTTAGGGGAAAATTATCAGATGAGTATGTTATGTAACGCAAGGTTAATAGCGTAGGATGTTGTATTTTTAGTTTGTCTCGTTTACTGTTAAAGGTGTAAGTAGTAACTATACGTGAATGGACAAAAAAATTAAAAGTAATCTAGCACCTAAATTAAACAACAAAGAAATTTGTTCAGAAGAAAGGAAATTATGATGATTATTTGGTTAAACGGTGCGTTTGGAGCCGGAAAAAAGACCATTGCACATGAGTTACAACAAAAACTTCCCAATGCAATCATTTATGATCCAGAAATTATTGGTAGTGCATTGATGGAGTTAGTTCCCAAAGAAATGAAAGAAAATGATTTTCAAGAGTATCAGGAATGGCGTTGCTGGAATGCTCATTTATTAAAACGAATGTCCAAAGAGTCTGGACGGCCGATTATTTTTCCAATGACCCTTTATAAAAATGAATATGAAGAAGAGCTGATTGGATATCTGAGACGAGCAGGTATTGACGTTTATCATTTTTTGTTAGCGGTCGAGAAAGAAGAAATTTTACAGAGATTATTGAAAAGAAATGATGGAACTTTTGAATGGGGGAAAAATAAGTTGCCCGAAGTACTTGAAGGTTTTCGTCAGATTCAGTTTACCGAGATTTTTAGAAATCATTCAGCTGACACGACAGAAATTGTAGCAACCATTCTTAATAGAGTAACCGAATAAAAACAAAATAAGGGACCTAAGCCGAAATGACTTAGGTCCTTTATTTTCTACTTCTTAAGATAATCAACTACCAGCTACCCTGATTTCTTCAAACTTTAAGACCGCACATTTACGACAATCTATTTTTACACTGTCAAAATTTTCTTTCAAGTCTTGCATTTTGTTATTTTTAGCAGTATATTTTAGGTGTACCTAAAATATATTAGAGGTTAACCTTCTAACAGGAAGGGCCTTTTAAAATTATTGCAAAACGAAAGAAGGAATTGAATTGAAAAATTCAGAAGAACATGAACCAAAGCAAAGACATCATTTGATTGAATATGCAAATGGTCCTTCGCTTGAAGAAATTAATGGCACCATCGACGTGCCTAAAAATATGAGTTTTTGGAAAACGTTATTTGCTTACTCAGGTCCAGGAGCATTGGTAGCAGTGGGGTATATGGATCCAGGAAACTGGTCTACTTCAATTACTGGGGGACAAAATTTTCAATATTTATTGATGTCGATTATTTTAATTTCCAGTTTGATTGCAATGTTGCTCCAATATATGGCTGCTAAATTAGGCATTGTTTCACAGATGGATTTAGCACAAGCGATTCGTGCTAGAACTAGTAAGACGTTAGGTATTGTATTATGGATTTTAACAGAGTTAGCAATTATGGCTACAGATATCGCTGAAGTTATCGGGGGCGCAATTGCCTTATATTTATTATTTCATATTCCTTTAGGTCTGGCTGTCTTCATTACGGTATTTGATGTTTTACTTTTGTTGTTATTGACAAAAATTGGTTTTAGAAAAATTGAAGCTATTGTTGTTGCTTTAATTGTTGTTATTTTTGTGATTTTTGCTTATCAAGTGGCATTGTCAAATCCAGTATGGG
Organism: Enterococcus sp. DIV1206; assembly: GCF_051712485.1. NCBI lineage: Bacteria > Bacillati > Bacillota > Bacilli > Lactobacillales > Enterococcaceae > Enterococcus > Enterococcus sp. DIV1206. Next base: position 2,080,794 of record NZ_JBIOOZ010000001.1, on the reverse strand, counting down.
GAGATGTAATTAAAGGGCTGGTTCCTAGCGCAGAAGCTTTTTCTACATCACATGCGGTGAATGGGCAAACGCCACTGACAGGTGCATTGGGGATTATTGGTGCAACAGTGATGCCTCATAATTTGTATTTACATTCTTCTGTTGTGCAAAGTCGTAAAATTGATCGTAAAGATAAAACCGATATTCAACGCGCTTTACGCTTTTCAACTTGGGATTCTAATATTCAATTAACGATGGCATTTTTTGTTAACTCTTTATTATTGATTATGGGTGTGGCCGTTTTTAAATCCGGCAGTGTCAAAGATCCTTCATTCTTTGGTTTGTTTGATGCTTTATCAAATCCAGCGGTTATGAGTAATTCTATTTTAGCGCATATTGCAGGTTCTGGAATTTTATCAATTTTATTTGCGGTAGCCTTATTGGCATCAGGACAAAATTCAACAATTACAGGAACGTTAACTGGTCAAATCATTATGGAAGGGTTTATTCATATGCGCGTACCAATTTGGTTACGTCGGATGGTCACACGTTTGTTATCTGTTATTCCTGTCTTAATCTGTGTTTTAATGACCAGCGGAAAAAGTACAGTGGAGGAGCATATTGCGATTAATAATTTAATGAACAATTCACAAGTTTTTCTAGCATTTGCTTTGCCATTTTCGATGTTGCCTTTACTGATGTTTACAGATAGCCGTGTTGAAATGGGTGAACATTTTAAAAACTCGTGGTTAATTAAATTGTTAGGCTGGGTTTCTGTCATTGGCTTAATTTACCTCAATATGAAAGGCTTACCTGATCAAATTGAAGGATTTTTCGGTGATAATCCGACAGCGAGTCAAATTACGTTAGCCGATAATATCGCCTATGTCATCATAGCACTCGTCATCCTCTTGTTAGTTTGGACGGTTGTGGAATTATATAAAGGCGATAAACGATATGCACAGCAGCTTGCAGCTATGGAGCAACAAGTAGAGGAGGTTAAATAATGAAATTTTCAAAAATTATGGTTGGTGTTGAAGAGTCGCCAGATGCGTTAAAAGCATTTCATTATGCTATCCAAAAAGCAAAAGAAGAACAAGCTGAATTGGTTATTGTTTCGATTTTAGAAGAGAAAGAGATTAATGTTTACCAATCGTTAGATAAAAATTATTGGCAAGAACAGTTGGCGAAATTAGAGAAACAAACGGAAAAATATCAACAAGAAGCGTTAGCGAATGGCATCGATAAAGTAAGTGTAATTGTCAATGAAGGGAACCCAGGAGAATTAATTATTAATAAGCTTATTCCTTTGAATAAACCAGATTTGTTAATTATTGGCTCCAAGTCAACTAGCAAATTAAAAAGCTTTTTTGGTAGCCAAGCAGCTTATATGGCTCGATATGCCCCAATTTCTGTAATGATTATTCGCTAACAAAATTGAAACAGTTAAAAAAGCCGCCACGATTTACTATTCGTGGTGGCCTTTTTATAGTAATTTTTGTTTATATAAATAAACAGCCAAACTTAGTTGTAGCGAACTATCAGGAAATTCTAAAGTTAAGTGAAGAATCTCTTCTATTTTTTTTAAGCGGTAAATAATTGTATTACGATGTACATACATATTTGTGGCAGTCAACGAAATATTTTTATTCGATTGAAAGTAGGTGTTGATGGTTTCTAGTAGGGAACTTTCATGTTTTTGATCTTCTTTTTCTAATGGTTCAATCAATCGTTGATATATTTTTTGTTTGGCTTGTTTGGTCAGGGTTTCGATCATTAAACGATAAAAAAAGAGGTCGTCATAATTCAAAATAGTTCGTTGTTGTAATTCTTGACTTGCTTGTGCTAAGTGGAATGTTTCTTGTGCTAATTTATAAGAATCACACAGATTGGTGATTTTTTTGACAGTTGGCCCAATCGCTAATTTAAATGATAATTTTGGATTCAGTTTCATTAGTTGCTCTAGTAAATTCTTGGCAAGATGAGTGGTTTGTGCAAGGTAGGTGGCTTCCTCTTGTGCTGGATTTTCTAGTAATAAAATAAAGCCAGTTTGTGTAGGAAAGGCAGTAATTTTTTGTCGATATCCTTCTAAAATATGATTCAATTGATGGCCAATACTATTCATTTGAATAGTCGGATTAAACAGTTGTTCCAATTGTTCAATGGCTACAAGCAAGAGACTAAATGTATCTTTTTCATTTAATTGCAGATAATTACTAAATTCTTGCCAAGCTTGAGGATTGGTATTTTTCTCTTGGATAAGGTCTTGAAACAGCGCCCCGATCTTTTGCCTCGTTGTTAAATTTTCCGAAGATTCTAATTGAAGTTGTGGTAAAAGGTAGTGAGCACAGACCTCCACAGATAATAAATCAATCGTCTGTAATTTTTTGGTAGTTTGCCAAATCACTAAGTAAGATAAGCTGAGATTTTTCTTTTTGATGGGTAAAATTCGCAAAGATAACTGATGGTTCGCTAAGGAAAATTCAACAGTCAATGGTTCTTTATAAAATAATAGTAGCTCATTGTTCTGGGCTTTTAAAGCTGTCTCAAACTGTTTTTTGAGAGTCGCGTTGTTTAAAATACTGGTGATTCTTGTTGGCGCATCAGGTAAATCAAAATGATTCATAATCTGAAAACGCTCGTCTAAAAGCATTACAGGCGCTTGAATCGCGGCACTTAATACTTCTAGTAATTGGGTACTTTTTCCGCCAGCTTTGATAATTGTATAAAATTTATTATGCATATGAACAGAATGTTGGCTAATCGTTTCGTCAGGTTGATTGACTCGGCGATTGACCAATGAAATAATTTGAGAAAAGTTGTAATTATAAGGGATTGAGAGAATTGGTAATCCGACGTCATTCGCTAATTGGATCATCTCTTGTGGAACTTCATTGAAATAGCGTTGGACTTTAAAGCCTAGAGCAGCGCAGTTCATATTTGCTAGTTCTTGAATAAGACGTTTTTGCAAGCAAGGCTGATCTTTGAAAATATAGCCGGTAGTTAATAAAATTTCTCCTGGCGTTAACCAGTCAAAAGCATCAGGATTTTCTAAAATATTTGCTTGTAGAATTGGCGCATCTAAATTGGTCTCGTGCGTCAATAAGGTTAAACCAGGTAGTTCTTCTGCATGGAGTAGATCATTGACCGTCATCATTAGCAAGGCCTCCTTTTGTATGAATTATCTAAAAATTAAGTGTATTTATTGTAAGATGTTACAAAACTATTTTAGGGAAAATAAGGTATCCTTATACTAATAGAAAAAAGTTCCAAGTCATCACGTGATTGGTAGTCACAAGTGACCAAATAAGAACAATCAGCGCTTACAACCTATAGAAACGCATCGTTTAAAGATATAGCAATAGTATACTTAATTTTTAATGCTTTTACTATTGTTTCAGCTACTTTAAATTTCTCAAGTATTTCTATAATTTGTAAGTTTTTTGAGACTCTTATCGGATATGCTTCTTTTTCTATATTTTATCAGAAAATTCTGGTAACTTTGAAGGTTATAGTTTGTAAAATGGAGGGATCGGTATGAAGAAATTAAAAATGTTAGGATGTGTCGGTTTGCTTTTAGCTTTAACGGCTTGTCAGGCGGGAACGGGAAACTCGGCTGATAGTAACAAAGCAGCGGAACAAAAAATTGCAATTAGTTCTGAAGCGGCTATTTCGACAATGGAACCACACACAGCGGGGGATACGACCTCGACTTTAGTCATGAATCAAGTTTATGAAGGACTCTATGTTTTAGGTAAAGAAGACGAGTTAGAGTTGGGGGTCGCTGCCGAAGAACCAGCGATTTCTGAAGATGAAACCGTTTATACATTTAAGATTAGAGAAGATGCCAAATGGTCGAATGATGATCCAGTAACAGCAAATGACTTTGTTTATGCATGGCAACAAGTTGCTTCCCCTAAATCAGGGTCGATTCATCAAGCGTTATTTTTTGATGTCATTAAAAATGCTAAGGAAATTGCTTTAGAAGGCGCAGATGTGAATACTCTTGGGGTTAAGGCGCTAGATGATAAAACGTTAGAAATAACTTTAGAGCGGCCTACCCCTTATTTGAAATCATTACTTTCGTTTCCTGTTTTGTTTCCACAAAATGAAAAATATATCAAAGAACAAGGGGATAAATATGCCACTGATGCAGAACATTTGATTTATAATGGTCCTTTTAAATTGAAAGAATGGGATAATGCCTCTTCCGATGACTGGACCTACGAAAAAAATGATACGTATTGGGATGCTGAAAAAGTTAAATTAACAGAAGCGAAAGTTTCAGTAATTAAGAGCCCAACGACAGCGGTGAATTTGTTTGACTCGAATGAATTGGATGTAGTGAATAAGCTAAGTGGTGAATTTATTCCTGGTTATGTTGATAATCCAGCCTTTCTTTCAATTCCTCAATTCGTCACATACTTTTTAAAAATGAACAGCGTTCGTGATGGAAAAGAAAATCCGGCTTTAGCGAACAACAATATTCGTAAAGCGTTGGCACAAGCTTTTGATAAAGAAAGTTTTGTAAAAGAAGTCTTGCAAGATCAATCAACGGCTACAGATCAAGTAATTCCGCCGGGACAAACGATTGCGCCAGATGGAACAGATTTCACAAAACTAGCTGCTAAGAAAAATAACTACTTAACCTACGATACAGCGAAAGCAAAAGAATTCTGGGAAAAAGGGAAAAAAGAAATTGGGCTGGATAAAATCAAATTAGAATTTTTAACAGATGATACAGACAGCGCCAAAAAAGCTGCTGAGTTTTTCCAATTTCAATTGGAAGAAAATCTAGATGGATTAGAAGTGAATGTTACTCAAGTTCCTTTTACTATTCGTGTTGATCGTGATCAAACGAGAGACTATGATTTAGAATTATCTGGTTGGGGAACCGATTATCGTGATCCATTAACAGTTATGCGCATCTTTACTTCGGATAGTACCTTGGGCGGCGTAACGTTCAAGAGTGATACGTATGATCAATTAATTCAAGAAACTAGAACAACACATGCGGCTGATCAAGAGGCTCGTTTAAATGACTTTGCTCAAGCACAAGATATTTTGGTGAATCAGGAAACGGTTTTAGCACCAATCTATAATCGAAGCATTTCTGTATTAGCTAATCAAAAAATCAAGGATCTGTATTGGCATTCATTTGGACCTACGTACAGTTTAAAATGGGCTTATGTTAACTAATTGAATGAAGGTAGGAAGGGGTTTGTCATGCTTTTAAAAAACTGTAAATTAGAAACAGGATTTTCTACTGTGAATCAGCGAATTGTTGCGACAGAAACAGCTAGCTATGATATTCGAATTGAAAACGAGGTCTGTACTGCGGTCGCACCGCAGTTAAGGCCTTTAGAGAACGAAACAGTTATCGATGTGAATCAGCAACTCGTTTTACCTGCTCTAAGAGAAATGCATATTCATATTGATAAAACGTATTTTGGGGGACCTTGGAAGGCCTGTCGTCCACTAACGAAAGGAATTTTAACACGTATTGAAGAAGAAACTTGGCTGTTACCTGAACAATTACCAACTAGTTTAGAACGTGCTTGCCAAGTTATTGAGCAGTATATTCAACAAGGCCATTATCATATTCGCAGTCATTGTAATGTAGATCCATCTATTGGAACGAAACATATTGAAATTACTAAAGAAGCATTTAGTCGATATGAACAATACGTTACTCATGAAATTGTGGCTTTTCCTCAACACGGATTACTCCGCTCACAAGTCGAACCTTTGATGCGCGAAGCCTTACGCATGGGGGCAACTCATGTCGGCGGCGTTGATCCAGCCCTTGTGGATCGTCATGTGGATCATTCAATCGCAAAAATATTTGAATTAGCTACCACATTTAATAAAAAAATTGATGTTCATTTACACGCCCGTGATACTTTGGGACTTTATGAATTTAATAAATTTGTTGATTATACAGAACAAGCAAAGATGTTTGGCGAAGTCACTTTAAGTCATGCTTTAGCTTTGGGGAGCTTAGAAGAAGCAGCAATTAGAGACATTGCGCAAAAATTTATCGAAACAGGTATTGATTTGACTTCGACTGTACCAATTGGAATGCCCACCATGCCGATTCCAACCTTGGTTGAACAAGGTGTTAAGATTTCCGTTGCTCATGACAGTTTGACGGATCATTGGTCGCCTTTCGGCAGTGGCAATACAATAGAAAAATTAAATACAGCCGCTCAAAGATTTAAAATTAGCGATGAGTATCGCTTGAATCGTTTATGGGGCTTAGCGAGTAATTTTGTAACGCCTCTTGATCCTAACGGGCAGCGAGTTTGGCCTAACGTCGGCGATTCTGCAGATTTCCTACTATTTAATGCTGAGAGCACTGCTCACGTGATTGCACGCCAACAGCCAATCCAACAACTGATACTAAAAGGACAACTGGTTGAAGCCGTTCAAAAGGGGGAAAGAGAATGACAGCATCCATTGTTTATTTGAATAATGTTCGTTTAGAAACTGGTTTTGCTAAAGACCACCACGAATTAACGTATACTAAAACCGCACGCTATACTTTAGCGATTCAAGAAGGGAAAATCCAAGCGATTATTCCGCAAAATCAAGTCACTGAAAAGCAACAAGGCACTGATTTAAACGGACAACTGGCTATTCCCGCTTTTCAAGAGAGCCATAATCACTTAGATAAAACCTACCTTTCATTAGGCTGGCGTGCTAGCCAACCTGTTAAGAATTTAAAAGAGCGTTTAGCAGACGAAGCCAGTGAACTTAAATTGTTAGCGCCGTCAACAGAACAACGAGCGACGGCCATGATTGAAAAATTGATTGGGTATGGAGCCTCTTATATTCGGACACATGTCAACATTGATCCTTATGTAGAACTAGAAAACTTCTGGGGCGTCAAAAGAGCCTTAGAAAAATATGCGCATGTGATTGATTATGATATTGTTGTCTTTCCACAGCATGGATTATTAAAAAATCCCCAAACGGTTTTACTCATGAGAGAAGCCCTAAAAAATGGTGGAACAATGGTTGGCGGTTTAGATCCTGCAGGCATTGATTATGCAATTGAAGAATCTTTAGAAACTATTTTCGATCTGGCAGAAGAATTTCAAGTAGGAATCGATATCCACTTGCATGATACGGGGGAGGTTGGTGTTTATACAATTGATAAATTTTTAGACATTTTGGAAGAACGAAAATTTACTCAGCGAACCGCTATCAGTCACGCCTTTGCGCTGCTAGATGTACGACCAGCAGAAAAAGAAAAACTATACCAAAGCTTGGCAACACATCAAACGGCGATTATGTCTACAATTCCCTATGATCCTCGTTATTTATTGCCACCAATTGATGTGTTACGCCAAGCTGGTGTATCGGTTCATTTAGGTAGTGATGGCTTTTTTGACTCTTGGAGTTCTAATGTTTCAGGTGATTTATTTGAAAAATTACGTAATTTTTGTGAAATGACAGGAAAGATTACAGAAGAGCAACTTACTCAAGCTTACGTCCATGGCTGTGGCAAAGAAGCACCTTTTTCATTTGAAGAAGAACGCCTTTGGTTTACAGAAGGCGACGAAGCAAACTTTATCTTTACAGAAGCAGCTTCTACAGCAGAAGTGATTGCTAGAAAACCACAGAAACGCAAGATTATGTTGAAAGGACAATGGGTTTAACTTGCTTTAAAATTAGGTAGAAATAGAATGCTAAAAAGCCAAACAGAGGAAACAGGGTTCAGCTCTGAGCAACGCATAGTGTCAGTCCAGCGGTTATTCGTCACAGTTTAATCCTTATAAAGTGCTTCTGCTCACAACGTGTATCAGCGTTTCAAGTTTGTTTGACTCACTTTAACATAGCACTTTTGCGTATCTTCCTTTATAATAAGACAAAATGAAGGAGATGAACCAAGCATGACTGAACAAACGAGAGAAAACAAAAAAGCAGCCTACGAATTGTGCTTACAACAATTGAGCGGTTTGTTAGAAATAGAAACGGATGCTATTGCAAATTTAGCAAACTCGTCCGCGTTACTTGCACAAACGTTACCAGACACCGTTTTTGCTGGGTATTATTTATATAAAAATGAAGAATTAGTTTTGGGGCCTTTTCAAGGGAAAGTCTCTTGTACCAGAATTAAAATGGGCAAAGGTGTCTGCGGTGAGTCAGCAGAAAAACAAGCTACATTGATTGTTGATAACGTGAAGACACACGCCAATTATATTTCTTGTGACTCAGCTGCGATGTCTGAAATCGTTGTACCGATGGTAAAAAATCATCAATTGGTCGGTGTTTTAGATATTGATAGTGGTGTAACAAATAGCTATGATGAGGTTGACCAACTGTATTTGGAAAAATTTGTTACCTTGTTACTAGAAAAATCAGATTTTTAAGCAGACTATTTTTGCTTTCTGACAAATCATGAGAAAATAAAGTATAAAATTTGATCATGAAAGAAGGTGAGTCATTTGTTAGAGCTGTATATAAATTTTAAAGGTGAAGCAAAAGAAGCAATTGCGTTCTATGAAGATGTTTTTGATACAAAATGTCAAAATTTAATGACTTTTGGCGAAGCACCTGAGGATCCTGAGCATCCTATAAACGACGAGATAAAGGATTTAGTGATGAACGCAAGTATCATTATTGAAGGAACCTATGTAATGATTTCAGATGTTCCTGATATGTTTGGTTTTGAAGTTACGGAAGGAAATAACCTTTCGCTCGTGGTTAGCACAGATGATGATGAAAAAATTGATCGCTTATTTAAACGATTATCTGAAGGTGGCACTGTTACAATGCCATTATCTGAAACTTTTTGGTCCAAAAAGTATGGTTCCCTAAAAGATCAGTTTGGCATCCATTGGATGTTTAATTATTATGAAGAAGATTAAAATAAAAAATCCCCAATCCGTTATTTTCATTGGATTGGGGATTTTTTATTCATGAAAGAATTGCTTCTTAGCGATTTGATACTGCCGTTGCTTTTCTGTCCAAAATTGCTGATCGTTTTCATCAATTTTGCGAATGACTTTTGCTGGATTACCCCCAACAATCGTGTTGGCAGGAACGTCTTTTGTAACCACAGCACCAGCAGCGACAATAGCATTTTTTCCAATTGTAACGCCAGGTAAAATGGTGGCACTTCCGCCAATCCACACGTTATCTTCAACAATAATTGGCGTCCCGAATTCTAATTCTGTAGTTCGAATCGTTGGATCAATTGGATGGCCGGCAGTATAAAAACTAGCACGAGGGCCAACCATGACATTATCACCGAAGATAATTTTGTTTACATCTAAAAAAATGCAATCCATATTTGCATAAAAATTTTCTCCTACCTCAATATGGCGACCGTAATCTACATAGAGGGGTGGGGTGATATATAACTCATTGCCAGTTTTTCCTAATAATTCTTTTTCTAGGGCCACAATTTCTTTCACATTATCGATAGGAAGTTGATTGATTTTTTGAGCTAACACCTTGCCTTTTGTTGATTTGTTTTCGGGTAAAATGGTGGGGGCGTAATATAATTCACCTTTTAACATTTGCATATAATCAAAGTCATTTTGTTTCATGTAAGCGCTCCTTTAGGCTTTTTCTCTATTGTATCAAATCAATACAATAAGTCGAGGAATATGTAAAATAAAAAAGGACAGATAGCAAAATAGCCTTGCTTATCTATCCTTTACCTAAGGTTATCCAATTTTTTTAACTCTCCCGCCAATTTTATCTGCTAATTTTTGTGCTTCTTTTTCAGAGTGGTAAACTAAACAACCTGATTTATCTCGCGTACGTTTACCATCTGCAGTTAAATAGCCATGAAAAAATTTGATTGCATACATAGACATCACCGCCTTTCTAATTGAAAATAGTGTAAATGGAGCGATTAAAAATGTCAAATAATAGAAGTGCTCTTAACCATTCTTATCTTTTTTAGTTCGAAGATAAGTTTGGTTAAGAGCACCATTTCACTTAATAAATTAGTTTGAAACGGGTCGTTGAGTGAAATTCCTGTTCAGGTGAGAGGGTGATAGAACCGAACAACGGAAATCTTTCAGCACCAGGACAGACTTGGGTTTCAAATGTGAGCGCTCCGTGATTGACTAATTTTTGCCCTTGAATATCGGGACCGTTATCAGCAAAATTTGCTGAAAAAATAACAACTGAAGGTTGATCAGTGAACATTTCTAAGGTGATATCTTTAGTAGGACTTTTTAAGATAACATCTGGGTTAATTAAATCATGATTGGTTAAGATGAAAGGGTGATCGAAGCCGTTCATCTTTTGGATTTGTTCATCGTTACTTGAAAAAACCTCAGCTAATTTTTTAGGTTTTTGTAAATCAAAAGCTGTCTGGTCGACGGAAGCTAATTCTCCAAGCGGTAAAACTCTTTCATCAAGCGGGACAAACTTTTGGGCATTTATTTGTAACTCATGCGCATCAATGGGGATTGCAGGATTTCCAGTTAAATTAAAGTAGACATGATTGGTTGGATTAAAAAGTGTTTGTTCATCTGTAGTTGCCTGATACTCAATTTGCCATTCATTTTCTTCAGTCAATGTATACGTGACTGAAACAGTGAGATTTCCAGGAAAACCATTTTCACCAGCAGGACTCTCTAGCCAAAATTTCACAGAAGGATTCGCTTGTGCCTCTTGGATTTCGCTGTGCCATTTTTTACTTTCAAACCCAGGTGTGCCACCGTGAAGTGTTGTTTGAGTAGGAGTATTAATCATCGTTTGATACGTTTTACCCGCTAGTTCAAAGGAGCCATCGGCAATTCGGCCAGCTGTTCGACCAATTGTTGCACCAAAATATAAGTCTTTAGACAAATATTCATCTGCTGAGGGAAAGCCTAGCACGAGTGATCGGGATTCATTTTTTGTAAGAGGAACGTCGAGCGCAACAATTCGCGCACCAAAATCTGTTGCTTTTAAAGTCACACCATTTTTATTCGTCAGTGTGTAAAGAAGCATTCCTTGTCCAAATGATTCAGTTGAAATAGTCAAAATAATCAATCCTTCCTTTAAGTAAATATTTAGTAAATTTAACTTTGTTGTTTAGATTATTTAAATAGTCAAAAAGAAACGCTAAGAAAATAAATCTTTATTTAATTGTATTGTACACGTTTTCAATCAAAATGACAATCAAGAAAATGTTAAGTAAATATTTGCAAAAGTTTAGTAAATATTATACAATTTGTTTACTAGTGAAAGGAGCGATTAGTGATGGAAGAACTGTTAATGAATCGATTTGTAGAAATATTTGGTGAGAAAGGGACAGCCTGTTATTTTGCCCCTGGAAGAATTAATTTGATTGGTGAACATACAGATTACAATGGCGGTCATGTTTTCCCAGCGGCTATTACTTTAGGGACATTTGGTGTGGCAAGAAAAAGAGACGACCAAAAAATTCGAATGTTTTCTGATAATTTTAAAGAGGTTGGTCTCATCGAATTTTCATTAGAAGATTTAACCTATTCAGATTCAGATGATTGGGCAAATTATCCGAAAGGCGTTTTAAATTACTTGATTGAAAGCGGACACAATATTGATTCTGGCTTAGATGTGCTCTTCTACGGTACGATTCCTAATGGTGCTGGCTTGTCTTCTTCTGCTTCTATTGAACTTTTAATGGGGACGATCTGTAATGATTTATATGCTTTACACTGTCCAATGCTTGAGTTGGTGCAAATCGGTAAAAAAGTGGAGAATGAATTTATTGGCGTTAATTCGGGAATTATGGACCAATTTGCCGTAGGAATGGGAGAAAAAGATCAAGCTATTCTACTAGATACCAATAATATGCACTATGAAATGGTTCCCGCCAAATTAGGTGAGTATACGATTGTCATTATGAATACTAACAAACGCCGTGAATTAGCAGATTCAAAATATAATGAACGTCGTGCAGAATGCGAAGAAGCCGTTCGTTTGCTTCAAAAAGAGTTATCTATTGAATTTTTAGGTGAATTAGACAGCGAGACATTTGACCAATATCAAGCATTGATTGGAGATCCAACGTTGATTAAACGAGCGCGTCATGCCGTCACAGAAAATGAACGAACTTTATTGGCAAAACAAGCGCTAACTGAAGGGGATTTGGAAGAATTTGGCTTATTATTAAATGCCTCACATCGTTCGCTAAAAGAAGATTACGAAGTAACCGGTATTGAGTTGGATACCTTAGTGGCTTGTGCGCAAGAACAACCAGGCGTTTTGGGCGCACGGATGACTGGTGCAGGGTTTGGCGGTTGTAGTATTGCTTTGGTACCAAAGCAAAATATAGATGCATTTATTGAAGCTGTTGGCCAGAGTTATCAAGATAAAATTGGCTATGCTGCTGATTTTTATCCTGCATCAATTGATGATGGTGCCAGAAAGTTATTTTAGAAAGGAAGGCTTTAAATGTCTATTTTAGTATTAGGTGGCGCAGGCTACATTGGCTCACATGCCGTCGATCAATTAATTTCAAAAGGATATGCCGTTATTGTTGTTGATAATTTATTAACGGGGCATCGTTCAGCAGTTCATGAACAAGCGACTTTCTATGAAGGCGATATTCGTGATAAAGCTTTTTTACGTAGTGTCTTTGAAAAGGAATCAATTGAAGGGGTGTTGCACTTTGCGGCCAATTCTTTAGTAGGAGAATCCGTGGAGAAACCGTTAATGTATTTCAATAACAATGTTCACGGCACTCAAATTGCCTTGGAAGTCATGCAAGAATTCGGAGTGAAACATATTGTTTTTTCTTCCACAGCGGCCACTTATGGCGAACCAAAAGCAATGCCTATTACAGAAGAAACCCCAACGAATCCTAAAAATCCGTATGGGGAAAGTAAATTAATGATGGAAAAAATCATGAAATGGTGCGACAACGCTTATGGAATGAAATATGTTGCTTTGCGTTATTTTAATGTTGCAGGAGCAAAAAAAGATGCCTCAATTGGTGAGGATCACACGCCAGAAACGCATATTGTACCAATTATTTTACAAGTGGCATTAGGCCAACGAGCAGAGCTAAGTATTTTTGGGGATGATTATGATACACCAGATGGCACGTGCATTCGAGATTATGTTTATATTGAAGACTTGATTGCAGCACATATTTTGGCTTTAGAATACTTGAAAAATGGCGGCGAAAGTGACGTCTTTAACCTGGGTAGCAACAACGGCTATTCTGTTAAAGAAATGTTAGATGCTGCACGCGAAGTGACAGGTCAAGAAATTCCTGCGACAATCGCGCCACGCCGAGCAGGGGATCCTAGTACGTTAATTGCTTCTAGTGAAAAAGCCAAACGAGTTTTAGGCTGGCAACCAGAAGTAACTGAGGTCAAGGACATTATCGCCACCGCTTGGCAATGGCATGTGAAACATCCTCAAGGCTATAATGAATAGGAGAACATCAGATGATGAAAGAAAGTAGTAAATGGATTGCTGCATTTGTAGAGATAATCATAGAAAATGGCGATTGGACGGAAACAGACCGCTATTATTTGACGAATCGGATTGCCAAACTAGTTGGCTGTGATTTTTTTGAACAACCAGAAGCGGTTGCTTGTGAGCAAGAACCGTTGCGTGTGGTGGAACATCTTTTAAACATTGCACAAGCCAATCACCAAATCGATGACTCAATTACGGAAGCAGAACAACTAGAAGCAGAGTTAATGGATTTTATTACGCCGACCCCAACCATCATTAATCGGAAGTTTATGGATTATTATCAAGAGTCTCCACGAAAAGCAACGGATTATTTTTATCAGTTATGTAAAACGAATAACTACATTAAAACGAAAGCAATCGCCAAAAATATTATTTTCCCAATGGACTCACCCTATGGTAAACTAGAAATTACCATTAACTTATCGAAGCCAGAAAAGAATGCTCGAAAAATTTTGGCTGAAAAGAAAATGAGTCAAAAAAAATATCCAGCGTGTATGTTATGTATGGAGAATGAAGGCTATTATGGCCGTGTAAATTATCCAGCACGGACAAACCATCGGATTATCCGACTAAATTTAGAGGACGAAGCTTGGGGCTTTCAATATTCGCCATATGCTTACTATAATGAGCATGCGATTTTCTTGGACCAACAACATCGAGAAATGAAAATAGAGAAAAAAACGTTCCAGCGGCTCCTTAAAATTACGGAGTTATTCCCTGAATATTTTGTGGGCTCTAATGCAGATTTGCCAATTGTTGGTGGTTCTATTTTATCTCATGATCATTACCAAGCAGGACGTCATACATTTCCAATGGATTTAGCACCAATGGAAAAAAGATTTTCTTTGAAAAAATATCCTGAGATAACTGCGGGTATTTTAAAATGGCCGATGTCTGTGATTCGTCTTCAAAGTGATCGTCAAGAGGAACTAGTTGAGGCGGCCGAATTAATTTTGACCAAATGGCGCAATTATTCTGATGAACGAGTCTCAGTTCGGGCCTATTCAGAAGATGGTACACCGCATCATACGATTACGCCAATTGCTCGACGCAAAGGGTCATTATTTGAATTGGATTTAGTTTTACGAGATAATAATGTTTCGGAGGAATTTCCAGATGGCATTTTTCATCCACATCCAGAAGTACAACATATTAAGCAAGAAAATATTGGCTTAATTGAAGTAATGGGACTAGCTATTTTGCCACCAAGGCTGGCACAAGAATTAAAAGAAGTCGAAAAGTATTTATTAAAGCAACCCAATCAAATTGCTGAAAGTCATCGAGCTTGGGCGGATGAACTCAGTCAGCAAACCATCACTGAAGCCAATGTCAAAGAAGTGATCCAACAAGGAATTGGGACAATTTTTGTTCAAATTTTAACAGATGCCGGCGTCTTTAAACGTGATGAAGAAGGCCGTCGTGCTTTTGAACGATTTATTCAATGTATAGAAAATGATTAGTTTGAGGTGAGGAACATCGTAACCATTAAAGATATAGCAGAGCAAGTCGGTGTTTCTTCAGCGACAGTTTCGAGAGTTTTGAACTATGATGAAACATTATCAGTTAGTGATGAAACGAAGAAGAAAATATTTGAAACAGCAGAAACGTTAAATTATAAAAAGCGAGCCAGAAAAAAACAAGCAGGCAAAAAGAAAATTCGGTTTGTCCAATGGTTCAGCGATCCAGAAGAACTGGATGATATTTACTATTTATCGATTCGTTTAGGTGTTGAAAAGCGGGCAGAGGAATTGGGTTTTCTTTTAGTCAAAGAATCTCTGACAAACCTGTCTCAAAAAAGATTTGATGGGACAATTGCCCTAGGAAAATTTGATGAAAAGCAAGTGGCGGCCTTAGCCGCCTTAGGCGCACCTCTTCTATTTGTAGACTTTGATGCAATGGCTTTTGGCCAAAACTCCATTGTTGTTGATTTTGCTGGAAGTGTTAAAACAATTGTGCAAGAATTTTTGGCGCAAGGGCATCAGAAAATTGGTATGCTTTCTGGGCAAGAATATACGAAAGAGTCCCACGTGGCATTGGTTGATCCACGTTTTGTCGCTTTTAAAGAAACCTTAAAAGATCTGGACCTTTATCATCAAGAATGGGTTGTCGAAGCAGCTTTTTCTGTTGAAGAAGGCTATCAAGCGATGAAAGACTTTATTGAAGAAGCGGACACTCGTCCAACCGCTTTTTTCGCTGCAAGTGATACATTGGCGATTGGTGCAATGCGGGCGTTACAAGAAGCAGCCATTCGTGTGCCAGAAGATATTTCTATCATTGGTTTTAATGATATTAGTGTCGCAAAATATGTTTCACCAACATTAACAACAGTTAAAGTTCATACTGAATGGATGGGTGAGCTAGCCGTTGAGACAATGAAAGAGTTATGCTTGAATACCCCCCCAGTTCCTAGAAAAATTATTGTCGGAACGGAATTCATTCAGCGAGATTCAACGAAACATTCATCAAAATAACAGCAAAACTTGGAGAGTTTTTTCCAAGTTTTTTGCTCTTTTGTGCTGGTTTTCAACAATCAAGAAAATGGAGGGAAACAGATGCAACCGAAATTAATTATTTTACGTGGTAATTCTGGTAGTGGTAAAACAACGATAGCTAACGCGCTTCATCAGTGTCTTAAAGAACAATCGTTATTGATTTCTCAAGATGTGGTGCGCAGAGAAATGCTTCGTGTTAAAGATGAAACAGGTAATCTAAGTATTGCTTTGTTAAAACAGTTGGTAGCTTTTGGGTATCAAGAATGCCAGTATGTGATTGTTGAAGGGATTTTTCAAAAAGCTATTTATCATTCCTTTTTTCAGGAAATGAATCATCTCTTTGAAGGAAACGTTCAGGTTTATTATTTTGATCTTTCTTTTGAAGAAACGTTGAAAAGACATAGCCAGAGAAACAAGAATCAAGAATTTGGTGTCGTGGAAATGAAACGTTGGTGGCTACCAGAAGATTATTTAGGGCTTGCGGGAGAACAGCGGTTATCTGAACAACTGTCTGAAAAGCAGATTATCAGGCAAATTTTAGCAGATATTCAGTAGTAAGTGCTGCGCTTTTTAGAGAAATGGATGTTGTGGTATGATAAAAAAGAAGGAGTGGTTTCAATGGATTATCAAGAACGATTAAAAAATTTACCACCTGAAGTCATGACAGCTTTTTCAGAATCATTTATTTTTTTAATCAGTAACGATAAAGTTCAACATTTTCCTGCACGAGACTTAACGCAAGCTGAAATGATTCAACGAGTGAAAGAGAAATTAGGTGAAACGGTGACGTGGTCCTTATGGCAAGGGTTCGTTATTGCTGTTAATTCAGAAAAAACATGTGTTGCTGTTTTGCCCAAATATCATCAACTCGATGGTTTTTGAAAATGAATAAGGGAGCGAAGAATTATTCGCTTCGTTTTATAAAATGAAAACGCTTTTCGGGAGGAAATGCTAATGTCTGAGCTCGTGGTTATTAGAGAAATGCAAGAGAAAGATATCTTAGCGCTGGATACTCAATTTGTCCAACAAGGTTGGCCAAGTCGCCAAGAGATTTTAATGAACTATTTAGAAGAACAATTAGTCAAGCAACGAACGGTTTTTGTAGCGGAGAAAAAGGCAACGCTGTTAGGTTATGTGACGTTACTGCCATTAGCTAAGGAAGGACCTTTTAAAAATTTATATCCTGAAATAGCTGATTTCAATGTATTCTTGCCATTTCAAAAACAAGGAGTGGGGCGGTTATTATTAAATCGTGCAGAAAATGTTGCCAAAAGTTATGCAGATACTGTTTCTTTGGGAGTAGGCTTGCATCCTGGTTATGGTGCAGCGCAAAGATTATATATCAAACAGGGATATGTGCCAGATGGTTCAGGAGTCTGGTTTCAAAATAAGCAGCTGAAACCAAACGAACGGTGTGTTAATGATGATGAGTTAGTTCTTTATTTATCGAAAAAACTATAGAGTAGCCAAAGTAATACTCTATAAATATCATTTAGGAGGTTGTTACCCTTGATTAGAAAAATGAAGCCAACAGATGCAACGGCGTTAACTATCATTAATAAAGAACAATTGGGCTATGAAGTTCCCGTTGACGTGACCTGTAAACAGATTGAGAAATTACTACTAGCCAGTGACAGAGAGTTTTTATATGTTTATGAAGAAACGAAGACAGGCAAGATTTTAGGCTATGTGCATGCGCAACTGTATGAAACAATTTATTCCCAAACGTTATTGAACGTTCTGGGATTAGCAGTGGCAAAAGAAGCAGAAGGCCGTGGAATTGGCAAACAATTAATGACGAAACTAGAAACGGAAGCTAAAAAGTGTAACTTGTCTGCGATTCGCTTAAATTCAGGGGAACAGCGTACAGCAGCACATCAATTTTATGAACACATTGGCTATATTTCTGATAAAAAACAAAAGCGATTCATTAAATACTTGGATACTTAAGTTATGTCTTTAAAAAATAACAATTTCCTTTAAAAAAATAAGTAAAAACTAGTGAAATTTTCAGCGAATTAGTGTAAAATGTATCTCAATGACTCAACGAGTGTTTCAGCCGAAACACTGTCAAAGAAAGTACATACAAAGAAACAGAAATAGCCATTTTTGATGGCTGTTTTTTTATGGAGGAGGCAAATTATGACGAAAAAAAATAGTATGATGTACTTAGCAATTTCTAACTTATTTCTTGTTTTTCTAGGCGTAGGCCTAGTCATTCCCGTAATTCCCCAATTAAAAGAAGAAATGCATTTTTCTGGTACCACAATGGGAATGATGATTTCTATTTTTGCGATTACCCAATTAATCACATCGCCAATCGCAGGTGTCCTTTCGGATAAAATTGGTCGGAAAAAAATGATTGCGACGGGTATGTTGGTGTTTTCAATTTCTGAGTTATTATTTGGTTTAGCCCAAGCGAAAAGCGGTTTTTATATTTCTCGTGGTTTAGGTGGGATTGCCGCCGCTTTATTAATGCCGTCAGTGACAGCCTTTGTGGCAGATATGACCACGATTTCTGAACGTCCGAAAGCGATGGGACTTGTGTCAGCTGCAATTAGTGGTGGTTTTATTATCGGACCAGGAGTTGGTGGTTTTATTGCTTATTTAGGTATTCGCGCCCCGTTTTTTGCAGCCGCATTTTTAGCGTTTATTGGTTTTATTTTGACATTAACTGTTTTGAAGGAGCCAGAGAAACGAATTTTAGCCGCTGTTGAAGCGAAAAAAGGTTCATTTATGGATATTTTAAGAAATCCAATGTTTACCTCATTATTTGTGATTATCTTAATTTCCTCTTTTGGCCTGCAAGCGTTCGAATCTATTTATAGTATTATGGCGACCATTAATTTTGGCTTTACCACAAGTGAAATAGCAATCGTGATTACGGTTAGTGGTATTTTAGCGTTGATTTGTCAGTTGTTTTTCTTTGATGCAATTGTCCAAAAAATAGGTGAAATGGGTTTAATCCAATTAACCTTTTTTGCAAGTGCCATTTTTATTGCCGTGATTGCCTTTACAAAAAATAATTTAGTTGTTGTATTTTCAACGTTTATTGTCTTTTTAGCGTTTGACTTGTTTAGACCAGCAGTAACTACTTATTTATCCAAACATGCTGGAGATCAACAAGGAACCATCAACGGACTAAATTCGACATTTACAAGTTTTGGTAATATTTTAGGACCAATGGCAGCAGGAGCTTTATTTGATATCAATCACTTTTTCCCTTATTATGTTTCAGCAGTAATTCTGTTAGGAACGGGCTTTTTATCGTTATTTTTAAATCGAAATAAGATGTAAAAGAAAAAATAAGTATTTGGAATATAAAAATTCCGAATACTTATTTTTTTTTTGATCACCGACCGTTCTTGAAAAAAACAAAAAAATAAACAGTGTTCGCTTGATTAATCGAACGTTTGTTCGTATAATGATTTTGCAAGTGAGGTGATGTTTGTGAAATTTGATTATGAAAAAGAACCTAGTCGCGATATTCTTTGTATTGATTGCAAAAGTTTTTACGCTAGTGTAGAATGCGCAGAACGTGGGTTAGATCCGTTGAAAACGATGTTGGTAGTGATGAGTAATGCCGAAAATGCGGGGGGATTAGTTTTATCAGCATCGCCAATGGCAAAAAAAGTTTTAGGTGTTTCAAATGTTACGCGTAAAAATCAAGTGCCCGCTCATCCTGATTTATATGTGGTTCCGCCACGAATGAATTTGTACATGAAAAAAAATCAAGAAATTAATAATTTATATAAAAAGTTTGTCGCAGATGAAGATCACTCTGTGTTTAGTGTAGATGAATCATTTCTTGATGTAACGGCTTCTTTAAGTTATTTTCATTGTGAAACTGCCTATAAAATGGCTCGGATTATCCAAAGAGTCGTTTATAATCATGTGGGTATTTATGTGACCGTTGGGATAGGGGACAATCCGTTACTGGCTAAATTGGCGTTGGACAATGGCGCCAAACATTCGCCAGATTTTATTGCAGAATGGCGGTATGATCGTGTACCAGATACTGTCTGGCAGTTGCCTTCTTTGACAGATTTTTGTGGGATTGGTCGCAGAATGGCTAAACGACTGAATCGTTTAGGAATTGATTCTGTATATGAGTTAGCGCAAGCGAATCCGCATCTTTTACAAGAAACATTTGGCGTGATGGGGCTTCAATTGTATGCTCATTCATGGGGGATTGATCGTACCTTTTTAGGGAAAAAAGCGCAACATAAAGCTGAAAAATCATTTGGGAATAGTCAGATTTTACCGAGAGATTATGCGCGAAGAGATCAGATTGAACTAGTCTTAAAGGAACTGACAGAACAAGTGGCTGCTCGTTTAAGAAAAGCGCATTGTCAAACGGAATGTATCACAGTCTACGTTGGTTATTCCAAAGGACAAATTGACCGTGAAGGACGAACTGGTTGGCGAAAACAACAAACGATTCCTGCAACAAACAATACAAAAGTTTTGATTACCTATGTATTAGCCCTTTTTAGAGAACATTATCTAGCGGGAACCGATGTCCGGCAATTAGGGCTTTCTTATGGGAAATTAGTTTGGAATGAATCTTTACAATTAGATTTATTTTCGGAACCAGAAGAGCAAATTAGTGAAATGGAGTTAAACTATCTGATTGATAAAATCCGACAAAAATTTGGCTTTCAAGCTTTAATCCACGCCTCTTCTTTGTTGGAAGGCGCGACGGCAATTCATCGTTCAGGATTAGTCGGTGGACATGCTGGAGGAAATGTCGGTTTAGGAGGATAACATCATGAAACGAACAAAAAAAGAATTTACACCTTATAATGAGTACCATGATCGGCCCTTTGAATTGAAATGGGCGACCGCTTTTGCATTGGGGGAGTTACAAGAAGGAATCGAAGCTTCTGACGAATATTCTAAGAGAGCGTTTGAACGCTTACCGCAACAGACAACAGAAGAAATTGAAGAATACTTAGAGCAGTCTTTAAAAAATAACCAGGTTTTAGAAATCCAATTGAATACTTTGGATGATTTTGGCCGTGTTCAACCGCCAATTGTTGGTGTTTTTGAAGGGATGAGTTCAATGGAGTATGCAAAAGTTGGAAATACACATATTTTATTTGAAGATATTCGTCATATTAAAAGTCATGAGTTTACAAAGTGGTCGAGCCTTGATTAAAAAACTATTGTTATACGTGCGTTTTGTGAAAACATATGAGATAATGTTCATAGGTAATAGAAATAAAAATTATGGAGGTGGCTAGGATGGGACATCATTTAAAAGGACACCATGGCAAAAAAACAAACGCAAGTGGCGGCTTTTTAACAAAGTTATTGGCTGGTGGTGCCTTAGTGGGCGTAGGAAAAAAGTTATACGACAATCGTGAAAAAATTAAAGAGCTGTTAAGTGACGACAAAGAAAAAAGCAACGATACTGAAAACAAATAAAGGACTGGATTGAC
The DNA here is from genome assembly GCF_051712485.1 of Enterococcus sp. DIV1206. NCBI lineage: Bacteria > Bacillati > Bacillota > Bacilli > Lactobacillales > Enterococcaceae > Enterococcus > Enterococcus sp. DIV1206. The sequence goes on along the minus strand of NZ_JBIOOZ010000001.1, from coordinate 2,059,451 downwards.
GGAATGGTAAAAGATGCAGCGTATATTATTGAAGAGATTACCACGATTTTAGAAGGAACCTATTTTGTGATAACCAAGAAAGCGAATAAGCGCCGCATGTGTTTACATGTTTCAGATACCGCGAAAGAATTTTTACGTTGTCGACTGGAGTATGAAACATTCTTAGAGCAACAGTTTGATTATGCCACAATGTTTTTAGAAACATGTACGGAAGATGTTTCTGTTGAAATTCAAACAGGACTACTTGAAGAAACAAATTATCAAGCATTAACCGTGGAAAAATTACAACAGATAGCCACTAAAATGTAACACAGCTGTTGTGTTAGTTTTGATTCTTAATTTGGTTAAGGAGGCGGATAAAATGTCAGTATATCAACATATTTTGGTTGCTCTTGATGGCTCAGATCAATCTGAAAAAGCTTTTCATGAAGCTGTCAGGATTGCCAAAGAGGAACAAGCTACTCTTTATTTAGCTACAATTATTAATGATGCTGAATTTACGACGAGTCCATTTTCTTTTGAAGAATTGTATGATTTAGAAAAACACAAGTCAGAAGAGATGCTCACTGAAAAGGCAAAACAAGCGAGTGAAATTGGTGTAAAAACAGTCAAAAAAATTGTTGAGCTTGGGAGCCCAAAACGTTATCTTGCCAACACGATTTCTGAAAATTATGCCATAGATTTAATTGTGCTAGGTGCCACGGGAAGAGGTGCTATTCAACGAACCTTGATTGGTTCTACTACAGATTATGTGGTTAACCATGCTTTGTGCAATGTCTTAGTCGTTCGCTAATTGTGAGTAATTAATCAAGGAAACAATGTTTTATCGGGACGTTTTTTAAATTAAACGAGAGGTGAGTTTATGAAAACAAAAATCGGAAAAACAGTTATCTTGTCAGCGTTTTTATTCACAAGTTTCCTTTTACTGAGTGGTTGTACCTCGGCTGGCGAAGAGATGGAAAAAACAATTGATCGACAGAAAGAAAAAGTCGATAAAACGGTCGATAAGCAGAAACATAAAAATGAAAATTCCATGGAAAGTTACGACGAAAAAGTTGACCGTTCTTTAGATAGTCAAGAAGACAAAATCGATACTACTGAGTAACGGGAAAGCTTTCAACTATCGGCTAGTAAATAAATAATATACAAAAGGGAGCATCCACTGCAGTTATTTCTCACAGCGGATCCTCTCTTTTGTGGTTAAAAAGAAAAAGTTAACTGCTCCCCAACAGTTAACTTTTAATCATGTTGCACATAGTTAAAACACTCTATATATCATTTATATCATTTGAAACGGGTAGTGTAAAAAGAAATCTCTTGAAAAGAGTCTCCATTTATAGGGAAGATTTCCCATAAAAAAGAGAAACGTATAATCACAGAGAGTTAGAGAAAGCAAAGGGAAATAAGTATGTTAAAATAAGAAGCAAGAAAGAATACAAGTATGCAGAAAATAACAACTAATTAGGTGAAAACAATGGAAATACATTTTGAAAAAGTAACAAGCGATAATCGTAAAGCAGTGGAAAACCTACAAGTTTTCGCTGAACAACAAACCTTCATTGAATCAATGGCAGAAAATCTAAAAGAATCGGACCAATTTCCAGAATGGGAATCGGCAGGTATTTATGACGGCAATCAATTAATCGGCTATGCCATGTATGGACGTTGGCAAGATGGGCGCGTTTGGCTAGACCGCTTTTTAATTGATCAACGGTTCCAAGGACAAGGTTATGGGAAAGCATCCTGTCGACTTTTAATGTTAATGCTAATAGAAAAATACCAAACAAACAAGCTATACTTGAGTGTTTATGATACGAACAGCTCAGCAATTCGGTTGTATCAACAACTTGGTTTTGTATTTAATGGTGAATTAGATACGAATGGTGAGCGGGTAATGGAATGGACACATCAGAATAAGTAGATAGAACAGGTGAGACAAAAGCCACAGCGCATTTTGTTTCACCTTTTTCTTTTAATTGGCTTCATTTGTTTACTTTTAGTAAGTAAAATGGTAAATTTAGTTCAATCTGTTTTGAAAAAAGAGTTACTGGAGGGTAAGGATGAAAATAGAATTTTTCCATGATGTTATTTGTAGTTTTTGTTTTCCAATGTCTGACCGCATGCATGAGATTCAACAAGAATTTCCTGAAATTGAATTGATCCATCGGTCGTTTGCGTTGGGATGGTCCGCAAACGATTTTGAAACAATGTTTGGCTCACGAGCAGCAGTAAAAGAAGAAGTTTTGACGCATTGGGTGCATGCCAATCAAAACGATTCAAAGCATCGTTTTAATATTGAAGGGATGAGGAAGCAACAATTTGATTTTCCAACATCAAAGAATGCATTATTAGCAGCAAAAGCAGCTGGATACATTGGCAACCAAGACACTTATTGGGTACTGTTTGATAAGTTACAAGAAGGTTTATTTATGAGAAGTTTAAATATTGAAGAGCCAGAAGTAATTGAGGAGCTAGTAAAAGAGACAACGATTGATTTTGCTTTATGGAAAGAAGCTGTTGCTTCCGAGGCTGTTTGGACGGCGGTTCAAGAAGATTTTGCGCTAGCTTCTGCTTATGGTTTACAAGGAGTTCCCGCACTAATCATTAATCAAAAATATTTAATTAATGGTGCAGTACCGAAACAACAAATCAGCCAAACTATTCAAAAAATTCTCGCAGAAGAAAAACAACAGCAACCGTTAGTTTCATTAACTCCTTCTTCTGAAAAGTCAGCTTCGTGTGAGTTTAAGGAAGGCACATGGACGTGTCATTAAGCGGCATAAAATAACGTTATTCTTTGACAAAACGAAAGACTTCTGTAATAGTTAATGCGGGGGTGATAATATGTTTAACGCGTATAGAGAATACTGGAATAATATTACAACAATGAATGCGTCAGCAACACGAGCACAATATTGGTGGCCACAATTAATTAATTATTTGGTGTTAGGGATTTATTCAGCAATTACGGGCGTTTACAGATATATTGAAGTAACACCCAATGATGGAACAATCATTAAAGAATGGAATACTGTGACCATTATCTTTTTCTTGCTGACTGCTTTAATTTGGTTGGCAAACTTTACTGTTCGAGCAAGAAGATTGCATGATCGCGACCACAGTAACTGGTGGATTTTATTCTATTTACTTCCTTTTATCGGTACTTTAGTGATCTTCATTACATTAATTTTGCCAAGTAAAAGTCACACAAGATGGCCAGTGAATCAATCAGAAATTTAATTTGCTGGTTTCGTTTAGCTGATTATCTTAAGAGTGAAAATAGGACATAAGTCGAAATGACTTATGTCCTATTTTCTTTTTGATTTCAGAAAAATAAAAATATCTTCTGTATGATGGCACCTCACATTACGTGGTTCTTGATAAAAGGGCTATCTTTTTGGTAGATAGGGAAAACCATTAAGACGTTAAAAGTTTAATAAATCGAGCAATTCTCTTTTGTTAGAAAATAAGATAGCATCATTAATTAAAATACTTGGAACACTGGTTTCAATAATTGGTTGATTGGTAATAATCAAATCAAATTCTTCAAGTTGATGGTCACCTAATTGTTCTTCCGTAATTGCTAACGTATTTGAACGAATCCGATGCAAAGCTAAAATATCGTGGACATAGTTTCCAATATATTGACTATGATTCAGGCCCATGTCGCTAATAATCAAAATCTTTTTTGAGTCGAAACTCTGGTTAATTTCTGGAAAAGTATTAAGCAACCAAAAAATATAAGAAGATGAATAGTTTAATAGATTTGTTTCTAAAAGAGCGGAAAAAAAATGCAATTCTGCTTTTAATCGTGCATATAAGTGAAGCTGAGTAAAATGAATTTGTCGAGTGAAAAAGGTGGCCCTTTGTGTCAATTCGGAGGTGTCAAAAGGCACTAATTGAGAAAACAAATAAAGACAGGTTAACAAGTGAACAGCGAAGTCGACGACTTCTTCTGTTAATTGTTCAATCTGTGAAAAAGCATTAAATTTTAAATTTTCACGTATTCTTTGACTGATGACTTCTTGGTCTTCGGAGTAGTATTGCTGAAAAGCGCCTCTTTGAAAATATCGGAGAACTTCCCGATAGGTTTCACGGCTGAGCCCAGTAAAATGACGACTGAGTAAAAGATAATCTTCCATTTTGATAGGACTCTTTTTATCTGTTTTTTTCTGGAAACGTTGTTGAAATCCTTGATGTTCTCTTAATAAATCAACAATAAAATACATAATAAAGAAATCGTGTTCATAACTGTTATCCATACTAATAATATTTAATTGGCATTGATTACGGCGCATTAATTGTTTGATTTCCTGCTTATCTAATTGATAAGGCAATTCATAATGACCATAATACATTAAAAAGAAAAAGGTTGTAAAAATACGTAAAGGCAATTCTTCTGTTTGGCTAGTTAATTGATAGCCTTGATCAACGATAACGCGAAGAGAGTAAGTTTCCAAGACCTGATTACACTGCTTCAATTTTCGAGCAAAAGAAGAGCGACTAATATTGATGGTATCGCAATAATATTCGATGGTTTTGCCAGGATTTTGGATAAATTCATGGAGCAATTGGGTGGTCGTTGACGTTTTTGCCATATCCGTCAGTACGTTTAAATATAAGGACACATTAAAGTTTTCTAAACGATAGCCTAATTTATGCGATGTTTTAATGGTTAAACTTTCGCCCCAACGCTGTTTAATCTCCTCAATATAACGAATAAAAGTAGACTCAGAACTACCAATATATTTTGCAAGTTCTTTTTTAGTCATCCATTTATCAGAAATGGATAAGACACGAATGATTTCTTCCATTTTCCGATAATTTTTTTCTAAAAACCTAATCATATTGTTTCCTCCCAAGTCCTTTACTTTAATGAAACAATCATCGAAACAATAACGCAATTTCAGAAATGAAACCGCTTGGTATGAAAGCTGGTGTGATTTAATGAGCTCCTTCTCTGTATAATAATTATCAGATTAGAATAATGAAATTTTACGTGCTAGGCAATTCTAATTTAACTGTTAATTCATAAAAGAAAGGAGAGAACAGACATTAAATTACTAAAGAAATTTGGGGTTTTCGGCGTAGTCTTTTTACTTGTCTCATCCTATTTCATACCGCTCATTGGCTATGCAGAAACAGCCAAAGAAGTTGAAATTACATCCGCTCAAATGATAACAGATGAGAATGATAAAACGAATATTAATATCGAGTTAAATCTTCTCAACCAAACAGAGCAGCCATTACAACGAGAAATTCAATTGAAAAATGCACAGTTCATGGATACTGCTGTAATTGAAAAAGACGGATATTCTTACCAAGTGACTAATGGTACGCTTTATCTGACTTTGGACGCACAAGTAAAAAAGCCGGTACAGCTTTCGTTAGCTGTTGAGCAAAGTTCGCTTCAAACAGCTCAGCCACCTAAGTTATTGTATGAAAACAACGAATATGATGTTTCAGTTACTTCTGAAAAAATAACAGTAGAGGATTCTGCTAAAGAATCAACTGAACCAGAAAAAATAACTGTACCAGAAAATACGAAAGAAACTAACAAAAATGATTCGGCTCCAGAAAAAACAGAACAGCCGACCGCAACAGAAGAGGTAACCAATCCATTTGCAGAAGCAAGAATGGCGCCAGCTACTTTGAGAGCGAATCTGGCACTGCCTTTAATTGCACCACAATACACGACGGATAATTCTGGGACTTATCCGACAGCTAATTGGCAGCCCACAGGCAATCAAAATGTGTTAAACCATCAAGGGAATAAAGACGGTAGTGCACAATGGGACGGCCAAACGAGTTGGAATGGGGACCCTACTAATCGCACAAATTCTTATATTGAGTATGGCGGTACAGGAGACCAAGCCGATTATGCCATCCGAAAATATGCTAGAGAAACAACAACACCAGGGCTTTTTGATGTATATCTTAATGTGCGTGGGAATGTTCAGAAAGAAATCACGCCATTGGATTTGGTCTTAGTCGTTGACTGGTCCGGTAGTATGAATGAAAACAATCGGATTGGTGAAGTTCAAAAAGGAGTGAACCGTTTTGTTGATACATTGGCAGATAGCGGTATTACCAATAACATCAACATGGGCTATGTTGGCTACTCAAGTGACGGTTATAATAACAACGCCATTCAAATGGGGCCGTTTGATACAGTCAAAAATCCAATTAAAAATATTACGCCAAGTAGCACTAGAGGAGGAACTTTCACTCAAAAAGCATTAAGAGATGCTGGTGATATGTTAGCAACGCCAAATGGACATAAGAAAGTCATTGTACTTTTAACGGATGGCGTCCCAACCTTCTCTTATAAAGTGAGTCGAGTTCAAACAGAGGCGGATGGTCGCTTTTACGGGACACAATTTACGAATCGACAAGATCAACCAGGTAGCACTTCTTATATCTCTGGTAGCTATAATGCGCCAGATCAAAACAATATCAATAAACGGATTAACAGTACGTTTATCGCCACGATAGGTGAGGCAATGGCCTTAAAACAACGTGGGATTGAAATACATGGATTGGGCATTCAATTGCAAAGCGATCCACGAGCTAATTTATCTAAACAACAAGTTGAAGATAAAATGCGTGAGATGGTGTCAGCCGATGAAAATGGAGACCTTTATTATGAATCCGCGGATTATGCACCAGACATTTCTGATTATTTAGCGAAAAAAGCCGTTCAGATTTCAGGAACGGTTGTAAACGGAAAAGTAGTTGATCCAATTGCTGAACCTTTTAAATACGAGCCAAATACATTATCAATGAAAAGTGTGGGTCCTGTTCAGGTTCAAACATTACCAGAAGTGTCGCTAACAGGCGCTACAATTAATAGTAATGAGATTTATTTGGGTAAAGGGCAAGAAATTCAAATTCATTATCAAGTACGTATTCAAACAGAGTCAGAAAACTTCAAACCTGATTTTTGGTATCAAATGAATGGTCGGACAACGTTTCAGCCATTAGCCACGGCCCCTGAAAAAGTTGATTTTGGGGTTCCTTCGGGAAAAGCACCTGGCGTGAAGTTAAACGTGAAAAAAATCTGGGAAGAGTATGATCAAGACCCAACAAGTCGGCCAGATAACGTGATTTATGAAATTAGTAGAAAGCAAGTAACTGACACAGCCAACTGGCAAACTGGGTATATTAAATTATCAAAACCAGAAAATGATACCAGCAATAGTTGGGAGCGCAAAAATGTAACCCAACTTTCCAAAACCGCGGATGAAAGCTATCAAGAAGTTCTTGGACTTCCCCAATACAATAATCAAGGACAAGCTTTCAATTACCAAACAACCCGTGAATTAGCAGTTCCTGGTTACAGTCAAGAAAAAATCGACGATACTACTTGGAAAAACACGAAGCAGTTCAAGCCATTAGATTTAAAAGTAATCAAAAATTCTTCCTCAGGTGAGAAAAACTTAGCGGGAGCCGTCTTTGAATTGAGTGGTAAAAATGTTCAGACAACATTAGTGGACAATAAAGATGGGAGCTACTCCTTGCCAAAAGATGTGCGCCTACAAAAAGGGGAACGCTATACATTAACTGAAGTAAAAGCACCTGCAGGACATGAGTTAGGTAAGAAAACGACTTGGCAAATTGAGGTGAGTGAGCAAGGCAAAGTAAGCATCGATGGACAAGAAGTGACCACCACAAATCAAGTTATTCCATTGGAAATTGAAAATAAATTTTCTTCTTTGCCAATCAGAATTAGAAAATACACCATGCAAAACGGCAAACAAGTGAACTTAGCAGAGGCGACTTTTGCGTTGCAAAGAAAAAATGCTCAAGGAAGTTACCAAACTGTGGCAACTCAAAAAACAGATACTGCAGGATTGAGCTATTTTAAAATTAGTGAACCTGGTGAGTATCGAATAGTGGAACAATCAGGACCATTAGGATACGACACTCTTGCTGGAAATTATGAATTTACTGTTGATAAATATGGGGAAATTCACTATGCAGGCAAAAATATTGAAGAAAATGCGCCAGAATGGACACTGACACATCAAAATCATTTGAAACCTTTTGACTTAACGGTTCATAAAAAAGCCGATAATCAGACGCCACTTAAAGGAGCGAAATTCCGTTTAACAGGACCAGATACGGATATTGAATTACCAAAAGATGGCAAAGAAACGGATACTTTTGTTTTTGAAAACTTAAAACCAGGGAAATATGTCCTAACAGAAACCTTTACGCCAGAAGGATATCAGGGGTTAAAAGAACCAATCGAATTAATAATTCGCGAAGATGGTTCAGTCACGATAGATGGGGAAAAAGTAGCAGATGTTTTAATTTCTGGAGAGAAGAATAATCAAATTACTTTAGATGTTACTAACCAAGCAAAGGTTCCTTTACCTGAAACTGGTGGCATAGGACGCTTGTGGTTTTACTTGATAGCGATTAGTACATTCGTGATAGCGGGTGTTTATCTCTTTATTAGACGACCAGAAGGGAGTGTGTAATCAATGAAAAACGCACGTTGGTTAAGTATTTGCGTCATGCTACTCGCTCTTTTCGGGTTTTCACAGCAAGCATTAGCAGAGGCATCGCAAGCAAGCGTTCAAGTTACGTTGCACAAATTATTGTTCCCTGATGGTCAATTACCAGAACAGCAGCAAAACACAGGGGAAGAGGGAACGCTGCTTCAAAATTATCGGGGCTTAAATGACGTCATTTATCAAGTCTATGATGTGACGGATCCGTTTTATCAGCTTCGTTCTGAAGGAAAAACGGTCCAAGAGGCACAGCGTCAATTAGCAGAAACCGGTGCAATGAATAGAAAACCGATCGCAGAAGATAAAACACAGACAATAAATGGAGAAGATGGAGTGGTTTCTTTTTCATTAGCTAGCAAAGATTCGCAGCAACGAGATAAAGCCTATTTATTTGTTGAAGCGGAAGCACCGGAAGTGGTAAAGGAAAAAGCTAGCAACCTAGTAGTGATTTTGCCTGTTCAAGATCCACAAGGGCAATCGTTAACGCATATTCATTTATATCCAAAAAATGAAGAAAATGCCTATGACTTACCACCACTTGAAAAAACGGTACTCGATAAGCAACAAGGCTTTAATCAAGGAGAGCACATTAACTATCAGTTAACGACTCAGATTCCAGCGAATATTTTAGGATATCAGGAATTCCGTTTGTCAGATAAGGCGGATACAACGTTGACACTTTTACCAGAATCAATTGTGGTAAAAGTGGCTGGAAAAACAGTTACTACAGGTTACACACTGACGACGCAAAAGCATGGATTTACGCTTGATTTTTCAATTAAAGACTTGCAAAACTTTGCAAATCAAACAATGACTGTGTCGTATCAAATGCGTTTAGAAAAGACCGCTGAACCTGACACTGCGATTAACAACGAAGGACAATTAGTCACGGACAAACATACCTTGACTAAAAGAGCCACAGTTCGTACAGGTGGCAAGTCTTTTGTCAAAGTTGATAGTGAAAATGCGAAAATCACCTTGCCAGAGGCTGTTTTTATCGTCAAAAATCAAGCGGGGGAATACCTCAATGAAACAGCAAACGGGTATCGTTGGCAAAAAGAAAAAGCATTAGCTAAAAAACTCACGTCTAATCAAGCCGGTGAATTTTCAGTTAAAGGCTTAAAAGATGGCCAGTACTTCTTAGAAGAAATCTCTGCACCAAAAGGTTATCTTCTGAATCAAACAGAAATTCCTTTTACGGTGGAAAAAAATTCTTATGCAACGAACGGACAACGAACAGCACCGTTACATGTAATCAATAAAAAAGTAAAAGAGTCAGGCTTCTTACCAAAAACAAATGAAGAACGTTCTATTTGGTTGACGATTGCAGGCCTGCTAATCATTGGGCTGGTAGCCATTTGGCTATTTTATCAAAAACAAAAAAGAGGAGAGAGAAAATGAAGCAATTAAAAAAAGTTTGGTACACCGTTAGTACCTTGTTACTAATTTTGCCACTTTTCACGAGTGTATTAGGGACAACAACTGCATTTGCAGAAGAAAATGGGGAGAGCGCACAGCTCGTGATTCACAAAAAGAAAATGACGGATTTACCAGATCCGCTTATTCAAAATAGCGGGAAAGAAATGAGCGAGTTTGATAAATATCAAGGACTGGCAGATGTGACGTTTAGTATTTATAACGTGACGAGCGAATTTTACGAGCAACGAGCGGCAGGCGCAAGCGTTGATGCAGCTAAACAAGCTGTCCAAAGTTTAACTCCTGGGAAACCTGTTGCTCAAGGAACCACCGATGCAAATGGGAATGTCACTGTTCAGTTACCTAAAAAACAAAATGGTAAAGATGCAGTGTACACCATTAAAGAGGAACCAAAAGAGGGCGTAGTTGCTGCTACGAATATGGTGGTGGCGTTCCCAGTTTACGAAATGATCAAGCAAGCAGATGGTTCCTATAAATATGGAACAGAAGAATTAGCGATTGTTCATATTTATCCTAAAAATGTGGTAGCCAATGATGGTAGTTTACATGTGAAAAAAGTAGGAACTGCTGAAAATGAAGGATTAAATGGCGCAGAATTTGTTATTTCCAAAAGCGAAGGCTCACCAGGCACAGTAAAATATATCCAAGGAGTCAAAGATGGATTATATACATGGACAACGGATAAAGAACAAGCAAAACGCTTTATTACTGGGAAAAGTTATGAAATTGGCGAAAATGATTTCACAGAAGCAGAGAATGGAACGGGAGAATTAACAGTTAAAAATCTTGAGGTTGGTTCGTATATTTTAGAAGAAGTAAAAGCGCCAAATAATGCAGAATTAATTGAAAATCAAACAAAAACACCATTTACAATTGAAGCAAACAATCAAACACCTGTTGAAAAAACAGTCAAAAATGATACCTCTAAAGTTGATAAAACAACACCAAACTTAGATGGTAAAGATGTGGCAATTGGCGAAAAAATTAAATATCAAATTTCTGTAAATATTCCATTGGGGATTGCAGACAAAGAAGGCGACGCTAATAAATACGTCAAATTCAATTTAATTGATAAACATGATGCAGCCTTAACTTTTGATAACGAGACTTCTGGAGAGTATGCCTATGCGTTATATGATGGGGATACAATGATTGCTCCTGAAAATTACCAAGTGACTGAACAAGCAAATGGCTTCACTGTCGCCGTTAATCCAGCGTATATTCCTACGCTAACACCAGGCGGCACACTAAAATTCGTTTACTTTATGCATTTAAATGAAAAAGCAGATCCTACGAAAGGCTTTAAAAATGAGGCGAATGTTGATAACGGTCATACCGACGACCAAACACCACCAACTGTTGAAGTTGTGACAGGTGGGAAACGTTTCATTAAAGTCGATGGCGATGTGACAGCGACACAAGCCTTGGCGGGAGCTTCCTTTGTCGTCCGTGATCAAAACAGCGACACAGCAAATTATTTGAAAATCGATGAAACAACGAAAGCAGCAACTTGGGTGAAAACAAAAGCTGAAGCAACTACTTTTACAACAACGGCTGATGGATTAGTTGATATCACAGGGCTTAAATACGGTACCTATTATTTAGAAGAAACTGTAGCTCCTGATGATTATGTCTTGTTAACAAATCGGATTGAATTTGTGGTCAATGAACAATCATATGGCACAACAGAAAACCTAGTTTCACCAGAAAAAGTACCAAACAAACACAAAGGTACCTTACCTTCAACAGGTGGCAAAGGAATCTACGTTTACTTAGGAAGTGGCGCAGTCTTGCTACTTATTGCAGGAGTCTACTTTGCTAGACGTAGAAAAGAAAATGCTTAATTTCTAGCATCACCGAATAAATTTTTAGAAAAACAAAGAGCCTGGGCCAATCACTGTCCCAGGCTCTCATGCTTTATTTTTAAGGAGGAAGCAATGAAGTTAAAAAAGAAACGTCGTATCATTGATGGTTTTATGATTCTTTTACTGATTATTGGAATAGGTGCATTTGCGTATCCTTTTGTTAGCGATGCATTAAATAACTATCTGGATCAACAAATTATCGCTCATTATCAAGCAAAAGCAAGCCAAGAAAACACCAAAGAAATGGCTGAACTTCAAGAAAAAATGGAAAAGAAAAACCAAGAATTAGCGAAAAAAGGCAGCAATCCTGGATTAGATCCTTTTTCTGAAACGCAAAAAACAACGAAAAAACCAGACAAATCCTATTTTGAAAGTCATACGATTGGTGTTTTAACCATTCCAAAAATAAATGTCCGTTTACCAATTTTTGATAAAACGAATGCATTGCTATTGGAAAAAGGAAGCTCCTTGTTAGAAGGAACCTCCTATCCTACAGGTGGTGCGAATACACATGCGGTCATTTCAGGCCATCGTGGTCTCCCACAAGCCAAATTATTTACAGATTTGCCAGAATTAAAAAAAGGCGATGAATTTTATATCGAAGTTAATGGGAAGACGCTTGCTTATCAAGTAGATCAAATAAAAACCGTTGAACCAACTGATACAAAAGATTTACACATTGAGTCTGGCCAAGATCTCGTCACTTTATTAACTTGCACACCGTATATGATAAACAGTCATCGGTTATTAGTTCGAGGACATCGTATCCCATATCAACCAGAAAAAGCAGCAGCGGGGATGAAAAAAGTGGTACAACAACAAAATTTACTATTATGGACATTACTTTTAATTGCCTGTGCGTTAATTATTAGCGGCTTCATTATCTGGTACAAGCGGCGGAAAAAGACGACCAGAAAATCAAAGTAGTATGACGAAAAGGCTAAACATACTAAAAAAAAGAGTAAAAAAATAGCTTTTCAATTTTTAATCCTCCTTATCGTGCATAATTGAACCAGAGAAACAGAAGTATTAACGAAATAACTAAAAGAGCAAGCCCTGAATAAAAAGCGACAAAGGGCCAATCAATCGACTGTTTAAATTCCTGCCAAGTTTGGATTTTTCTGTTTTTTTTCGCGCTATCCTCAAGCGTGAGTAAATAATTCAATAGTAAGAGGAGCAGTAACACCGTGAAATCATTTGTGGTAAAAAGCACATGTAAAAATAGAATGACAAAGACAACACGGGATAACACTCGATTCCGCAAAATTAAAAATAACTTAGCACGCATAATAAACCACCATTTCTTATCAGAGATAATGAATCTGTTTTTGTCTACTCTTTAGTTATATCATAAAATTCTTAATAATGAAAAAATGATTCGAGAAAATAATTGAAAAAAAGTTTTTTTTCCTGAATCATTATTTTCGTAAATAAAGAATAAACGTGTTACTCTTGGCTTATCAAATTTGGAAGGAGTGTTAAAAATGAAATATCTGGATATTATTGCTTTAATTTTATTGATTGTCGGAGGTTTAAACTGGTTATTAGTTGGTGCATTTAATTTTGATTTAGTTGCAACAATTAGTGGCGGTGCAACCACACCATTAGCAAAAATTATCTATATTATTGTCGGAATTTGTGCGATTTATTCTATTAAGTTTTTAGCTCCTTTGTTCCGCGAACCATAGGATTGATTTAAAAGATTTAGATAACGTGAAGTTATTTTGACTTAGCAATTGAGAGTTTCCTTGAGAAAGGGGACTCTTTTTTTATAAAAATAAAACAAGATAGTTTGAAGTTTAAACTATAAGTCTAAGCAAGTGAGTAGTTCTCTGATTATCTGTCTTTGCTTTTAAGTATATAAAAAGGTATACTCTCAGTTAAATAGTTTTTTTGTTAGAACATTTTCGTAACAAAAGTAATTAGAGGAGTGAACAATCTGGTACCAAAAGAATTAGCAAGTTTATTTTTAACAAAAAAACAAATACAGAAATTAAAAATTTTGTCAAAACTAGAATTTATGAAAGTAGATGCAACCGTTATGGAACAAGAGTTGGGCACTTCTAGAAGACAAATTAAAGAACTTATCAGTGAATTGAATGAAGATATAGAAGAAAATATCTATTTAGTCCTAAATGATGGTCTTATTAAATTCAACTTTAAAGTTGAAGCAGATAAATATATTGAATTGATAACGAATTGTCGTATTAAATATGTCACTGAATCTAGTTTTTTTCAATTAATGTTATTTGTTTTGGAAAAGAGACGTTTTAGTATTTTACAAGCTGCTGAAAGTCTCTCTTACAGTGAGTCCTATGTTTATAAATTAATTAACAAATTAAAACAGTTTTTTAAGCAAGTTGATGCTGGTTTTCAATTAGAAAAAAAGAGTGAAGCAATTATGCAATTAGAGGGATGTGAATCAACTATTAGGCTTTTTCATTATCTCTCTGTAGTTGCTGCTACAAAAGGAAATTATTGGCTTGTAAATACGATTACAGAAAAAGAAATAATTAACACGCGCCAATATGCACCTACAAATAGATGTGAAAAATTATCACCAGTAGGCAAAAATAAAGTGAATTTTCTTTTGGCTATTTATCGATCGGCACTGAAAAGTGATCATCGCTTGGCTCCGTTGACTCAAGATATATTGGATTTGGGAGAAATCATTACGGATCACCATGAAATCAATTTACTTCAAACTTACTTGGGAGAGAAAGATATTGGAAAGAAAAGCTCTCACAATGAACCAATTCATCTTTTATTTTTAGCAAACTATTTTATAGAAGAACTAAGAACAAAGGATGAAAAAATTCAAGCGGGGAAACAAATGTCGGGCTTCGAAGGAAATGGTATTATCAATAGTTGTATTGAAGTAATCCACCAATTGCAACAGAAAATTAATTTCCCAGAAGAGCTACAGTACCTATTATTATATAACTTGTGTAGTCGAGTAATTGTTATTCATTACTTACAGTTATACAAGTTTATGCCCTTGTTTAAGTTTCCAAAACTAAATGGAGAAATGGACTATTTTGTTGAGTCGTGTGTAGCTAAAGGCTTAGACAACTATCAACAAGAACCATCATTTTCAAAATTAGTTGGTAGTTTAACGCAAATCATTTTAGGCTATCTTAGTTTAATATTCCCTTATCCACAAAAAGTATTTGTTGAATTTTTTCATCGTCCAGAATACAAATCAATTATTGAAAATGCGATTGAAACGATGTACAATGCCAACTCTTTGCAAGTAACAGATAATTATACTGAAGCAAATATTGTTGTCTCGGATACTGGCGGTTATGATAAAAAGTATTATTTTCACTTTAAAGATGTTTTTGATCAAGCTGCTTGGACAGAATTAGGTGCATATTTGAATCAATTGGTTAGTAATAGAATTATTGAAAATCATCATTTATCGGTGGATGATATCTTTACTTCTTATTTTTTAGATTCAGATAAATAGAGTTCTTAACAGAAAACTTCGCTCTTTCATGTTTTTTATACATGAAAGAGCGAAGTTTTTTAGTGATAAAAAAGTTAATTATCATAGACGGGCATAATTTTACGCGTAGAAGATAATAACCATGTCGATCTCCATGCTACGATATAAACAGTTAAAAGATAACAAAAATAACATCTTTTATAAAATGTAACTTAAGAGATTTTTAATAGAAAGATTGCATAAACAGATTATTTTTATGTCGTATAGGAGGAAAGAAATGAAAAATTTTTATAAAGAGAGAGTAATTTATATTTTTTTGTTGGTTATGCTACTAACATTGCCATTAAAAACAAGGTCTGTAGTTGCTCAAACATCAGAGCAGGACAGTTCTACTGAAAAAACAACAACCTCTATACAAAATTCAAATAGTATAATCAAAAATAGTGATTTAGAACCAACAAACAGTATGGAAAGTAGTGCAAAAAGAGGAGCTGACAGTTCAGAAACTGAACTGTCAATACATCAAGAAAAAGCAATACAATTGAAAGTTAATCAAGAATTAACTTCAGAGATGATTGAAGATGCGGTGACTATAAATAACAAATTAAAAGATTCTACTTTAGAATTTTTGCCAGAAGAAACTTTATTTTCAACTACTGGAGATAAAACAGTGAATATAAAGATTATTGAAAAATGTGGAGAGGAAGAGAATGAAATAGAGTCGCCTATTACCATATCTGTAGAAAAAGCACCAGAAATTATTGCTGAGCCAAATCCTCAAGATTTAATAGTAGGTAGTGATAGTAGTATGTGGGATATATCAGACTTTGTGAAATGGGTTAGGATTGATGGGAAGGAGGTTAATAAAAATGAATATATTGTAGATTTAGTGAATATTCCTCAAACTGATAGAGTGTATAAGCAAATAATCAAAGTGAAAGTATCAGATAAGTCAAGAGCACGAACAATTTTAGTTGATGTTCCTATCAATATAGTTTGGGGAGATAGCATTGTTTATCAAACAAATACTACAGTGTATGAAGCGCATAGGACAGCGGGGGCCTATACGCTTCATACACTGGGCAAACCAGTAGTTACCTCTGCAATTGGCGTAACTGGCAGTTTAGATGTCTCCTCGGTGTATACAGGTTATGATCTTCTTCTACAAAAATTGTTTTATACATTTAATTGGTTTGATTTATCTAACACTCAAAACTTCCTTATGACAGAAGAAACGAAGGGAACAAAACATGTAGAAGCGTTTGGGAAGGATCAAATTGAAGATAATTTAAATTTATGGGGAATAAATCGTAAGCAAGACGTTCATTATGGAGATGTGGTTCGAGCTTGGCACGTATTTCCTAATTGGAATTACTTGTATCAAAATGATAAAAAAACATTATATAATCAAGGTCAAAATTCTATTTATTATGAAATTACACCTAAAGGATATAAACCATTAAAAATCAATTTTGCTTCCACGAAAAAACAAAAAATATCAATAGGTGCATCTGATAGAGAAATTATAGACAATATTGGTAAATCAATTGATTTGCCAGATGGGGTAACCGCACGTTTTATCAAACTTCCATCAAGAGCAAAGATTGGTGATGCAGAGGGAGTCATCAGAGTTAGTCAAAAGTTAAGTACAGGTAAAGCTATAGAATACGATTATATAGTGCCATTTGAAATTGTAAAAGATCAAATGACTGTTAAGTTTAAAGACGACGCGCAGTTTATTTTAGGACAGTATACAAATAATTTTGACTATAAAAATTTCATCCAAGAAGTCAAAGTTGGTAATAAGACACTGAATAGAGATGAATACAATACACAGTTATTATCTAAAATAGATAACGAAATGTTATATATTGGTAAAACTGGAGTCCGATTAAGAGTCTCATCAGCTCAAAGTAATAATGTTGTAGAAAATACTATTTTAGTAAATGTTAACTGGGGGCAATCTATTGCTTTTGGAGGAATAGAAATTCCTAATTTACCTGCCTGGCGAACAGCAGGCGTGTACACTTTACAGTTGGAAGAAAAACCGCAAATAGTTGCTACGCCGGGAAACCGTGAAGGTCTAGATAGCCAAATTCATTATTATTTTACAAATGAAGACTATTACAAAGTAGATTATTTTAATATGCGTACAAGTAGAAAGATAAAAGATACTGACAAAGGGGATAAAAGTGTAACCGCCCAAGGACAACAATATCCACGTGAACCAGTAAATCAATGGGGCAGAGTTGATGTCAATTATGGAGATATCATCCGTTCCTTCGCGGCAGAAAAAGATCGCCATTGGGTGTATGAAGGAGACGAACAAAAACAATCTTTCGCTCGCAAAAATAATGATTATGTCTACTATGAAATTACCAAACAAGGTTATTCACTCTTAGAGATTAATCGTTTAAATACAAAGAAAGTCAAAGTTCCTGTGAATTCTTCAAAAGAGTACCTGGATTCAATCAAAGCTAGCTTTTTTACAAATCTTGATTCCAACAAAATAAATGTTATGGGATTTAGTAAATATCCAGATACTAGTAAACCTACCTCTAGTGGCACACTTGAAGTTTCTGAAAAATTAACTACAGGTAAAACAATCACGTATTCTTATGAGGTAACAATTGGAACAACCTTTACAATTAGGGAACAAGCAGTAGATGAAAAAAACAATCCTTTATCGAAAGAAAAAATAACTGTCTTAGATTCTACAGACACCTATCAGCCGAAACCTGATAAATTTCTTGATAATAATGGGACAATCTATAAATATTTTGGCTACAGTTATACAAATGATTCTAATTCACAACAAGAGACAATTGTTGGAATGCCAAATCAAACATTCCGCAGTAATACTAAAATAAAATACTTTTATAGAAATACCGATAAACTTATAAATGTGACACTCCCTACTGACTTAGTTTTTGGAACCTATAATAGCCCGAAAAAGGTTACAGCTAAAAATTATCAAATACGAAATAATTCAGAAGAGCTAAAAACCAATGTCATTTTTGAAAAATTTGAAAAAGTTCATTCCAATGTAAAACTACTAAGTAATACAGAAAAAGAACCAAATAAAGAAGAAAACAGTGCAAAACTGAACCTTTTAATTGATAATCAGCCAGCTATTAAAGGACTAAATGAAGCTACTCAAAGTCAAGAAATTAAAGAATTGGCACCACAATCTGCAACCAATATATCGATTGATGGTCAATACTACGGCAAAATGTCTGAAAAAAACATTGTGGAATATAAGACTAAATTAAAATTTAAAGCACTGGCAGATTAGGAGGAATTACTATTTTAGAAAAAATAAAACAACGAAAAAAAATAATCATTCTTATTTTGTTAGTTCTTCTTTTAGGAGGAGTGGCTGCCTACAAATTTATTGACAATCAGCCACGAGAAATCATTGGTGGTTCATATTTGCCTGATGAAAAAGATGCGAAAAAAATGTCCAAAGAAGAGCGTAAAAAAGCCAATGAAAAAGAGGTTGACGAATCAAAGTTCACGTTGAGTATTTATCCCGAAGCAACCTTTAAAAATGGTGAGGCAATCGGAGATATCTACATCCGTAATGAAGTCGAAAATGCTTATCCAATTGCTGTTGAAATTGTTGAAGATAAAACAGGCGATGTAATTTACAATTCAGGTGCAATTCAACCAGGTTATGAAATTACTGAAGGAAAATTAAGTAAGAATTTGGCAAAAGGAAACTATATCTGTACAGCTAATGTTTCAATTTATGATCAAAAAACAAAAAAATACAAAGGTCAAACAGCGGCAGAAATTCAAATTGAAGTAGAAGAATAAGGAGGGATTCGATGCTAAACTTAAAATATCAAAGATTTTTACTATAAAAATTCTGGTTAATAGTAGTGGAAATCTGAAAAAATATAAGAAAGAGGTAATTAAATTATGTTAAATAAAAAAATGCTTGTTAGTTCAGCAATGTTAGGTGTCTTTAGTTTAGGGTTTGCTGGTCAAGTTTTGGCAGCAGAAGGCGATACGCAAACTATCAATGGTTCAGAAGGAAAATCAACAACAGCGGATGTGATTACGCGAGGTATTTTGGGAGATACTGATTCAACAAATCCAGATACGCCACTACCAGAAGGCGATGATCGTTGGGTTAAAGTAACTTTACCTACTGCGGTAGTTTTTGAATCTGATAAAGATAAAGCGACAATTTCTTCTCCAAAAAATTATAAGATTGAAAATGAATCAGGTCGTCCTATAAAAGTTGATGTATCAACTTATGAAATAACTGGAGGAAATGGAGTAGCTGCTTTAAGTACATTAAATATCAAGCCCTCTATCGGCTATGCGGGCAATCCAACAATTGCTTTAGTTAAGAATGGGGCAGCGAAACAAAAATATACAATTAATACGGAACTAGTTCGTTTAGCGAATAACAAAGGGGACTACAAAGAAGTAAAAGGAACTGGTTATAAATCAACGAGATTTGAATTTA
Organism: Enterococcus sp. DIV1206; assembly: GCF_051712485.1. NCBI lineage: Bacteria > Bacillati > Bacillota > Bacilli > Lactobacillales > Enterococcaceae > Enterococcus > Enterococcus sp. DIV1206. Next base: position 2,039,702 of record NZ_JBIOOZ010000001.1, on the reverse strand, counting down.
CAGGAACAATGGATAAATCAAAATTAGCAAAAGATCAAAACTTTGTAGAATCTAAATTAACCTTCAAATTTACACCATTACGTATGGATGGAAAAACAACCGAAGAAGCAAACAAATAAGCAAAAAAGTGATAGGAGGGAGAATCTGTGAGCAAAACAAAACGATTTGTCTTAATTAGTATATTCTCTCTCTGTTTAGCGGTATTTGTATTGCCAGTTTTTGTAACAGCAAGTACAGAAACAACGATTCATGTAACTGGAAATTTGGATCCGATAGATACAGAGGGGACTCAAGATTATCCGAAGCAAGAAGAAACATTTGATAGAAAATTAACGGTTTTAAAAAAAGGGGATTTACCTAAAACAGGAGAAACAAAAAATACGATTGGTTTACTAATTGGAGCATGTGTGATTTTTTTAACAACAATCGCCTATGCTAAAAAAAGAAAAAATAAATAAGTGAAACTCATTAATAATAAAAAGTTTATAGAAAGAGACATGAGAAAATCGTGTCTCTTTTTCCTTTAAAGTATGAAAAAAGATAAGGAGACTAAAGTAAAAAAATAGTAATAATCGGTTTATATTTTGAAAAATAAATACTTAAAAAGAAACAACTACGAATTCAATAAATCAAATCATTGTGATAAAAACAACAGAGGAGTGCTTATGAAAAAGAATATTTATTTATCTACATTATTTATTTTGTTAACATTTTTTTGGGGTCAACAACCAGCTCAAGCAGATACGAGTACAAAAGAAATCCAAAGTTTAGAATATCCAGAATTACTCTTTCAATCAGGAACATCTAGAGGAAAGTATCATGATAAACAAGACTTAGGAATTGTAATGTCCCCTGGCTCAACCATTAAAATTCGTAAAAAAAGAACGGATGATGGGTATAAAAATTTAAAATTTTGGCTTTTAGGTAATAAAGAAAAAGAAGAACAGCAAGTGACTTTAACGACAGAATGGAAAACAATCAAAACAGATTATGCAGGTGTTCCATTTGTCAACACACCGTATGGAGGGAGTGGAAGTGAGGTAGAATATGAAATAACAGGCTCCACAGTAACGTTACCTATTTATCAAAGTGCAGATAAAGAGTCAGACTTTTTTGCTAATTGGGATCAATCCAAAGCACCATTTTCTCTAATCAAGGGACATAATTTTCAGTTGCTAATTCCTTTGGATGAAAAAGAGAGAATTAAAAAATTACCGACATTTACAAATTTAAATGAATATATTGATTATCAAGATGGGATTATAGATTACTATGATGAATTGATAGGGTTATCTTCTGATGACTTTGGTGTGAATAAAAAACCCCATAATCGTTTTTTTTTAAAGGCAGATGGAAGTGCGAGATATGGTATTGGTGCATATTATGGAAGTGATTATGCAGCAAATGGTAGAGCAACCGTTGTAGATATGTGGATGACAAAAAATGCTTGGGGAACCCTTCATGAGATTGGACATGCCTACCAGCCTTATTACAATAGTAAAGGGATTTCAACTGGAGAAGTTTCAAATAATTTAATGGCAATTTTGTATTTATCTAAATATAGTGGTAAGGAATATGTCGAAAATTCTTCTTGGTTATTTAGTTATGGTCAAAAACAATCTGTGGAGGAGAATCTCTATACGAAAATTTGGGAACAAGGTATGAGCTATTCTTCAATGAATGATTTAAGAGCGAATCTCACATTACTAACTGCAGTCATTCAAACAGGTGGGCCAGAAGCTTGGATGAAATTAAATCAGGAGTGGCGAGTTGCCGTCGACCAAAAAAATCAACTTATTACAAACATGCAAACAGCAGAATATTTTAATTATTTTTATAGTAAAGAATTTCAACAAGATTTTACGCCTGTGTTTTTACAATGGGGGATTACTTTCGATAGAAGCCGTGTTGAAGCGATAAATCGCAGTAAAGAATATTCTCCAGTTGCCCCAATCGCAGCTGTTGTGCCCAAAAATAGATTAAACGAAGCAACACAACAATTACCTGGGAGCATTATGGACTCTGTCACAAATGTTGTTAGTAATCATGAACTAAAAAAAGTCAACTTGGCTGGTGGCTCTTTAACTATTCAGCTTAAGATAGATGATTTCAATCAAATAAAAGGGCAAAAATTAAGAATTAAAGATGGTAAAACGATTGTTAAGGAAGTAGGGATTGACTCGCCAACAGTTAAAATTGATCATCTTGAAAATGGCGCCTATACTGTAGATTTTCCTAAGACAAGTAATATCTACGAAATAGATGATTATTATGTGTATATTAAAGATGCTCAAAATCAGAAAGTCATTAACTTTAAACGTTACGAAAAATCGAAACTATTAGATGAAACAATTATGTTTAGAGGATTAGGGGATAGAGAATTTGCTAAATTTCAAACAAATTTTAATCTGGGTATTGGAACGTTTAATGTTACAAGCGATCAACCTCATTCTTATTATCCTAATGAAAAATATGCAGCGATTGATGTTCAGAATGAACAAGGAATCTCAGTTTTTTCAAAAGAAATGGACGGAACTAAGGTTAAAAAGAGTTTTGATACTTTTCCATTAAAAGAAGGCTATAAAGTTGTCATTTTTCATGATGAAACAAAAGGACGATTGGTCTCAAGCACCAGTGATTTAATCAATAAAAATAGTAAGACGAATACCTTTGTAGTTAAAAATAATCAGTTGATGAATGTGGTAAAAGGCGACGATGGTCAAAAAAGACTTGAACAAAAAATTGACGAAGCAGTAGCTAACCTTGAAAAAGATCCTGAACTAAGTGAAGTTGATCGTTCAAATGAAAAAAATCAAATTTATCTGGGCATATTAGATTTACCTGATGAAAAACGAGAGCAATATCTTGAAAAATATCAAGACTTTTTAGACATTAAACCAGGTAACATTATTATTAATTATGCGGATGAAGCCGGCAAAAAATTATCTGAATCAACGATTTATAAGAACGGCCGTTTTGGTGAAATACTTAACCTAGAACCAAAGAAGATTGAAGGTTTTAACTACGTAACAACAGGGAATAAGTTGAGCTTCAAGTATAGGTTAGAAGAACAAGAAAAAACACTTGTTTATAACAAAATCACAGAGGATAATCTCACCCAGACAATTGAGGGGAAAGATGGGGAGACAATAGCTGAAGTGATCACCCGAGGAAATCTAGGCGAAATTGATTCGACCAATCCTGATACACCACTGCCAGAAGGAGATAATCGTTGGCTTAAAGTAATATTACCAACAGCTGTCGTTTTTGAATCTGATCAAGATAAAAGTAATATTACTTCGCCTAAAAATTATCAAATTAAAAATAAGTCGGGACGTCCTATCAAAGTGGATATCTTAACATATGAAATTATGGGCGGTAATGGTGTAGCAGCATTGAATACGTTAAACATTCAGCGTTCAGCTGGGTATCAGGGAACAACAGTGATACCTTTAGTAAATAACGGCGGCACCAAGAATAAATATGATATCCAAAAAGAGTTTGTGCGCTTAGCGAATAGTCAAGGGGACTATAATCAAATGAAAGGAACTGGTATTAAAGAAATAAGCTTTGAATTCACAGGAACAGCGGATTTGTCAAAATTAGAAGAGGAACAAAATTATATTGAATCTAAGTTGACGTTTAAATTTATACCATTGCAAATGAATGGGAAAACGGTTGAAGAAATAAATAAGTAGCACGAAATATGAAAATAGCAGCGGACTATTTAAAAACTGTTCATTCTTAAACACTATGTAAATAGGGTTCGTTAAAAAAGTTTAAAGGATGGGGAGGTTGGATTAAACGAAGCATGTATATTAATAAATTATTTTCAACAGAAGTAATTAAGTCTTGTTGTTGTATTAATTTGATAGACTCAAATAAATCAACGTTTACTCAAAAAATTGTTGTTTGGAGAAATGGTACCGAAGCCGAGGTGCTTTCCTTTTTTCAACGAAATTTTACGGATATGATTGTTCAATCAGTGGATTTAATAACTACTATTTGTTTACTATCAAAGGAAGAAATTAATCAGAAAGCAGAGATGAATTTTTTAGATAACTATTGGTTAAGTACATCAATGTATACAGTGGAGGCAGTGACATTGATAAACGAACAAAAAGAAATTCAAACATTTCAATGTATTGTTTCTGAAACCACTGATAGACAGGAATTATTAAGAAGACTGAAAATGAAAAGTCATAATAATCTTTATGTCAAAAAACTTTATGGAAATGGCAAATGTTGGTTAAAAAAATAATTAGTAACGATAAAACTGGTTATTAAGAAAGTAGGTGCTATTATGTTAACAACGATTTATTCAGTAGGCTTACTATTATTAGGAGCGTTACTTTCCATTGTGCTAGTGGAGACAGTCAAAAAACAGAATAATTAATTGTCGTTTGGAAGATATGATTAAAGAAAGGGACCAAAAATAAAGCAACATACTAATCACTGCCAGTAGAAGGTATGATAATGAATCTATAGATAGCTTTTGTCTGACTGTTATAGTAGGCGATAGTTTCTGAAGAAGTAGATAGTGGTAAAGAGGTAGTCAATTTTGGAAAATAGACAGTTTATGAACTGTTGGTAGTTCCGCATATACTATCTAGGCTTTTACTTTTTATTTAATTTACTTTTTTATATTTAGAATAAACAGTAATTGAAGTGAAAAGAATGATTAGCAGACCCAGCAGAGTTAAAAACATATTGTTTGTTGTCCCTGCTTTAGGAAGTATTTTTTTCTCTTTCTTATTTACTGATGATAAAGATGAAGCGGTTGTCATGCTTGTGTCACTTGTTGTTTTTTGATTCGCTTGAGGGCTGTTTTTTTTCACAGCAGTTTTGTTTGTATCAACAGTGTTGCTTGTTTCTTTTTTGATTTTTTTAGAAGAAAGAGGTTTTTCTGTTGATGGAGTGTCTTTTAAATCTTTAATTTTATCGGATTCATCTTCAACAAGGTCTTCTTTTTCACTAATACGGCTTTCAGGTTGATTTTTATCAACAGAGTTGTTAGTTTCATTCTCAACATCTTTAGGAGGAAGAGGCTTTTCTGTTGATGGGGTGTCTTCTAAATCTTTGGTTTTATCAGACTCATCTTCAACAACTTCCTCTTTTTCACCGATATGGATTTCAGGTTGATTTTTATCAACAGAGTTGTTAGTTTCATTCTCAACATCTTTAGGAGAAAGAGGATTTTCTGTTGATTGAGTGTCTTCTAAATCTTTGATTTTATCGGATTCATCTTCAACAAGATCTTCTTTTTCACCAATATGAATTTCAGGCTGACTTTTATCTGGTCCTTTTTCTGAAGGATTTTCTGAATCTTCAACTAATGGTTTTTCAGGAGTGGGGGTGTTATCTGGTAATGGTTCAACTGATTCGTTAGGAGTTTCAATCTCATGCTCATTAGGATCCTGTTTGTCTAAATCGCCATCTGCTTCTCCTTCAGCAAATAGATTTTTGACGCTAGTTGAATTTTTTTCTGTCATTCGCTCTTTGTTAAAAATTTGATAGTTTACGTCATAACTATTTTCAAAGAGCTCTTGTTTACGACCTTCAGTTGTAATGGTCGTAGTGTACATTATAGTAAATGAGGCTAAACGTGCATGGTCTTTCTTCAATCGAATAATAAAATTATTATCTGTTGAAAGTTCGATGGTGCCGAATCCTTTTTCCATGAAAGCGTTGAGAGTATAGGTAGTTGAACCTAAATAATTATTTACCGTAATATTGAAACTATCTTTGTTTAATAATTGACCAGATCCGTGAGTGTCAGAGATGACGATATCATCTGAAAGTTCTTCTTTGTTTAAATTTACATTTAAAAACCAACGGACCTTATCAGAGTCGCCTAGTAAATCCCCTGATTTGTAGAAAAATGGTTGAGTACTCGTTCCTGGATTTTGAGAAATGCCTCGGACAGTTACGGATTTTTTTTCTAAAGTTGTTCCAAAATTTGTTTCAATAGTGGCATCGGTTGTACTGTTAGTAACAGTTGATTTAATACCAAAACTAAAACTACCATGTACATGTTCTAGAAATTTTACACGATCATTGGCAGTTGCAACAATTCTGTCTTTGTATATAAGTGCTTCGCCTAAGTCGCTTAACAAAATTTTTCTTGGTGAACCGTCATTTTCAGTCATGCCCTCTAGCCCCGCTGGCATTGGAAAGGTCAATGTATCGCCAGGCTTGATATGATCTTTATATTTTTCACTAAATGTTATTTTGACAGAAGTTGTTTGTCCTTGAGATAAGTTAGTATCACTAAATTCAAATAGATCAACTATACCAGTTCCGACTAGCTCCTCTGCAGAAACAACTTGGTGGCTGTAAAAACTTCCAATAATAATAATCAGTAGAGAAAATGTATATTTTAAAAACTTGTTCAAAATGATCTTCCTTTTCTTTCTTTTTTTGTTATTTCTTTTCCTTTTTGGATATTACTTTGTTTTCCACTAAAAATATATAATAACTTATTTTTTTAGTTAATAATTTATCATTTTTAACTCATATTCTAATGTAAACGATTTCTTCGTCTAGACCAATTGGTTGTTTTCACTAATTTAAAATAAGCTAATTAATATAACGAGTGTTTTTTAAAGTTTTTTTGTTAAAAGAAATTTTTATTGTGAAATTAAAGATTAAAAAATAAGGAGTGGATTATGGGTGCTTTTTTCTCGGTTCCTTTTAAAATAGTTTTTAGTTATAGAAAAAATTGTAAAAAATAAAAAAACTAGTCTGGGATTTCGTTATTATATTGTTATTTAATATGCTGAAAAGATATGTAGAGAATTTTTTAATTTAAAATATGGATATACAAATTTTTTTTAGTTTCAATGCTATTCATTGTAGATTCTGAAGTTTACTATTCTTTGATAATAGTTGATTTAACGTTTTGTTCCTGGCTAATTTGAAGTGTATCATTGGATTACTCCAACCGTAAGAGTTGTTAAGTCGCAAGTTTTTCAGAGAATGAGTGCAAAATATTTTGCATTTCTCTTCTTTTGTATCCTTTTCTTATAGAAATAAAAAGAGCTAAAACCTTTATTTTATAAGGTTTTAGCTCTCTTTTGTTTTTCTCTACTTTTCTAAAAATGGAGACGGCGGGAGTCGAACCCGCGTCCAAACATATTGCCACTTAAATCTCTACGTTCATAGACACTCATTTAAAGGTTCGCTTTACAGCGTGCCGAGTGACAGGCATTCTGTATTGCTAGTCTGGTAAGCTCTTCTAAATGTTACAGACGGAAAAATTTAGCGTATCCCACTTCGATTAGGACCCTGACCCGAGCACATGGGCGATGCCGGGAGGATCTTCGCTAGCTGGTTTTTAGGCAGCTAAAGCGAAAGAATTGTTTTCGTTTTTAGCAGTTATATTTAACTGTAACGTTTTAACGTAGCCGTAACCTACGAAACGCAATTCAAGCTCAACTATGCCTGTCGAATCCGTAACGCCCCCGAAATAACATAAGTATCCCTTGATACTTATCAAAGTATAGCATAAATTCCTTGTTTTTTCAAAGAGTAGGATAACACTCTGTTAGATATTCATAAAAAGAGGAAGGATGGACCGGAACTCAGTTCATCCTTCCTCTTTTTATGAAAGCGTGTGGGTATGTTTTGTAATCCATTGTTGCAAACGGATATTCAACCAAAAACCATAAATTCCTAAAGTAATTATAGTTAATAAAAGCCATTTAATCCAATGACCGAATAATTGCATAGCTGTACCGTCAAAATAAAGGCGTTTACCATCAATAACGGTATGCTTGATTTTCCAGTTGTACATCATACAAATTCCCCAAGGTGTGCAAATGCCTAATGTAAAGACAGTAATCAAGGTTGCTAAAATTGAAGTCCCGATATACGTGGCTAAACCACCGTCAAAATATGAATTTTTCATTCTTTTCCTCCTTATCTCATAAACTTTATTATAACAAGAATAAATGGCCTGGGAAACAAAATGAGGATGAAATAAGTATTTTTATTCATTATTGATGTGAAATATGTTATTTATGCAACTCAAACTTGGCAGCATTAGATATTTTGTAACAAACGTTATCTAATGTAACTACCATAATAAAACGTTTTCCTTAGGAAGTGAATTAGAAATTTAAAAAAAAGGCTACTTAAATGAGCATTAATATTGTGCGAGACATATCTTTTTGCTATTGTCAACTTCTGAAAAAGACCACTAAGTGGAAAAAATAAGAGAAAAGAAGGGTGAATAATTTTTTATGACAAAAAGTGTAAAATTTTTAGTGTTACTGTTGGTAATGATTCTACCAATTGCGGGGGCGTTATTGATTGGTCCAATTTCGTTTGGCGCCGAATTGAGCAAAAGTTCAATCGTTGACAAAGTAGAATTAGATCACACTACTTTATATCAAGGGGAGATGACCTCCATTAAAGTATCTTTTAGTGACAAAGAAAATCAGAAAATAAAACCTGGAGATACTATTACTTTAACTTTACCAGACGAACTAGTTGGAATGACCGAGAACGATGGCTCACCACGAAAAATCAATTTAAATGGTTTAGGGGAAGTTTTTATCTATAAAGATCATGTTGTAGCAACATTTAATGAAAAAGTTGAATCTTTACATAATGTGAATGGGCATTTTTCTTTCGGGATTAAAACGCTTATCACCAATAGTTCGCAACCGAATGTGATAGAAACGGATTTCGGAACAGCAACGGCGACTCAACGTTTGACGATTGAAGGAGTGACTAACACAGAGACTGGCCAAATTGAGCGAGACTATCCGTTTTTTTATAAAGTAGGCGATTTGGCTGGAGAGTCAAATCAAGTACGTTGGTTTTTAAATGTGAACCTCAGTAAATCCGATGTCACAGAAGATATTTCAATTGCGGATCGACAAGGAAGTGGTCAACAATTAAATAAAGAGAGTTTTACATTTGATATTGTGAATGACAAAGAAACTAAATATATTTCACTTGCCGAGTTTGAGCAACAAGGTTATGGCAAAATTGACTTCGTGACAGATAATGACTTTAATTTACGTTTTTATCGGGATAAAGCACGCTTTACTTCCTTTATCGTCCGTTACACTTCGACAATCACAGAAGCAGGCCAACATCAAGCAACATTTGAAAATAGTTATGACATCAATTATCAACTAAACAATCAAGACCCAATGAATGAAAAAAATACATCACAGGTTAAAAATGTTTTTGTAGAAGGCGAGGCAAGCGGCAATCAAAATGTGGAAATGCCAACAGAAGAAAGTCTAGACATTCCTTTAGAGACAATAGAAGAATGGGAACCAAAGACACCTACTTCAGAACAGGCAACAGAAACAAGTGAAAAGACAGACACAACAGAAACCGTAGAAAGCAGCCAACCAGAAGTTCATGTCTCGCCAACAGAAGAGGAAAATCCAGATGAAGGTGAAACACTAGGCACGATGGAGCCAATCATACCTGAAAAACCAAGCGTAACAACTGAAGAGAATGGCACAACGGAAACGGCAGAAAGCAGCCAACCAGAAGTTCATGTGTCGCCAACGGAAGAAGAAAATCCAGATGAAAGTGAAACGTTAGGTACAATTGCACCGATCATACCTGAAAAACCAAGCGTAACAACTGAAGAGAATGGCACAACAGAAACCGCAGAAAGCAGCCAACCAGAAGTTCATGTGTCGCCAACAGAAGAAGAAAATCCAGATGAAAGTGAAACGTTAGGTACAATTGCACCAATCATACCTGAAAAACCAAGCGTAACAACTGAAGAGAATGGCACAACAGAAACCGCAGAAAGCAGTCAACCAGAAGTCCATGTGTCGCCAACAGAAGAAGAAAATCCAGATGAAAGTGAAACACTAGGTACAATTGCACCAATCATACCTGAAAAACCAAGCGTAACAACTGAAGAGAACGGCACAACAGAAACCGCAGAAAGCAGTCAACCAGAAGTCCATGTCTCACCAACAAAAGAAATTACTACAACTGAGAAAAAACAGCCATCCACAGAAACAACTGTGGAGACAAATAAAAATGTTACATCAAAAAATCAACCACAAATACTAAACGCTCCATTAAATACATTGAAAAATGAAGGAAGCCCACAATTGGTTCCCCAACTGCTTAGTGAACCAATTCAAAAATTAAATGAAGCAAACGGGCAACGAGAACTTCCCAAAACAGGCACAACAAAAACACCGTTTATGTTAATAGCAGGAATACTGGCAAGTACATTTGCCGTTTTAGGTGTAAGTTATCTACAAATCAGAAAGAATTAACAATAGAAAAGCCATCCAGCTTTCGCTGGGGGGCTTTTCTATTATCTGGAGATAAATTGTTGATAGGCGCCAATCAAAAACTATGCTACAGTAAGGTATATAATGCTCGAAAAGGAGGGAGTAAATGACTAAAAAAATATGGTCGCACTTTCGGAAAAGCTTCACTTGGTACATTTTGATTGGCGTGATTGTTTCATTATGTAGTGCTTTAGCAATTTATTTTTTTCAACAGTTGTTAGATCATTATCAAAAAAGTTTCCAACTAGGGTTGTTAGTAGCGTATGGAACAACAATTATTTTAATTCCGCTATTGTCTTACTGTGAACAGAAACCGAAAGCTTACTTAACTAATGGCATCTATTTCTATTTGAAGAAATTAAGTTTAATAAAAATGAGCAAGATTTCCTATGAAGAATATCTAAAACTGGGAGCGGGAGCTTTACTACAAAAAGTAGAAGTTGGTGCAGCAGCTGGGAGAAATATCCACTTGAATTTTTATGGGCGCTTATTTCGAGAGTTAATTCCAGAGACGTTATTTAATTTATTTTTCATAGCATTGATTGATAAAAAATTATTACCAGCAATTCTAATTGGTTATGTGATTGTATTTATTTTAACTAAAATACTTTTGAAAACGCTACAAAAAATGAAAGAAAAAACACTTATTTCTGAAGAAGCAATGAATGCTACTTTGATACGAGGGATGACAGAACTAGTAACTTTTAGAATTAATCGAAAATATAAAAAAGAGATTGAAAATTACGCGTTAATGGCAGAGGAAAATAGTCAAAATATAACAAAAATGACTATGATCCATGAATTTTTCTTTGGCTTTTTTGCCTTTTTAGTAGCACTAATCAAAGTAAGTATTGTCGTACTTAGTTTTACTAACGTCGTGACGCTAAGTTTAGGTGGACTTGTAGCGATAGTGATGTATATCGATCGAATTTATACGCCGATAGCCATATTTAATGTTTTATTTGTTCAATATAATTTGGATAAAGTAGCCTATCAGCGCTTGGAAGATTTTTATAAAAAAGAAGATGATCCTGATTTAGCGGTTCCAGGCAAAGCGTTACCTGAAATTCAAACAATTTCATTAAAAGATGTGTGTTTTAGCGTAGATAGTCAAACGATTATGTCCCAACAAAATCGACAATTTTCAATGAACAAAACCTATGGCTTGATTGGAAAAAGTGGGACAGGCAAATCTACCCTGATTAAATTGATTTTAGGATTATTGAAACCGACAGAGGGGACAGTTTATGTGAATCAATTTCCTCTAACACAATTCAATTTGGAAGATTATTATGAAAAAGTTTTTTATTTATCGCAAGATGTGCCAATATTTCAAGGAACGTTAAAAGAAAATATTGTATTGAATCAAGAAATTTCTGATGAACAAGTAATTGAAGCTATGTATCGTTTTCAGTTGGGGGAACTTTATGAACGGTTGCCGGAAGGTTTAAACACTATTGTGAGTGAAAAAGGAATGAATTTTTCTGGTGGCGAGAAACAACGGATTGCTTTTACACGCTTAGCATTTACACAAGCAGAGATTCTTATTTTAGATGAGGCGACTTCTGCATTGGACGAAAAGACCGAAGAAAAAGTGTTACAAGAAGTACAAAAATTTACCCACAATAAGTTGACTATTTTGGTTACTCATCGACCTAAAACCCTGCGATTTGTAGATGAAATTATTGATTTAAATGAGTGAACTTGTTAGCTCTTTGGCGCTTCTTTTGCTACACTTTTTATAAGAATTGAGAGAAAGGGGCAACTGTTGATGAATAATAATGAGCAAGAATTAGCGGAATTTTGGGATGAATTTGCAGAAGAATATGAAGAAATTCAACAAGAATCGCCATTTCCAATTGCTCGAGAATTACGTGATTTCTTGGTCCAAGAAGGTCTTTTTCCGTGTCAGACATTTCTGGATATCGCAGGTGGGACAGGACGATACTTACCTTTTTTTCAAGAGCAAGTCACGGAGTATACGCTAGCCGATATTTCTCAGAGAATGTTGGAGATTGCGGAAGCAAAAGCACAAAGCAACGTTGCTTTTCTTCACCAAAGCCAAGAAAGACTGATTGAGACTGGGAAAAAATTTCAAGTCGTTTTTTCAGCGATGAACCCTGCTTTGGATACGCCGGAAAAAGTTAATGCATTGTGCCAATTAAGTGAGGAATGGTGTCTTATATTTCGGCTAGTGGAAGAGCAAGATTCGTTGTTTTCTCCTTTTGAGCAAGAGAGCAACCCGCAGTTAAATTGGATGGCACAATACAAAGCATTTCTAAAAAAAGAACAGCGACCTTTTTTCACAAAAAAATTTTTCTTTGAAGCATCAGAAGCTATTTCAAAAGACTTTTTCCGCAGCTATTTTGAAGAACAATGGTCAGTTCCAATTTTAGAACAACGCGTACAAGAAATTTTTGGTTCTCATGAAATTAAGCAAAATCAGCGTACCATTATTTATGAATTAATTGTTATTCCATGTAAAAAAACAACCAGCGATGACTAATTATCGCTGGTTGTTTTTCGGTTATTTAATTGTGCGAAAGCTTTTTCTGGTATCTCTTTTTTATCAATTTTGACAGGAGATTGGATGATTCTTTTTTTACTAATGGTTGCTTCTATGTAAGCATTCGGTTCCAAAGGTTGAGGATTTTTGTCTGTCCGTTCGTAATCCATGACTTGCGTTTTTCCATTACTTTTAACAAAAGTTAACGCGTATTTTAATGAATATAGACCAGAGACTGGTTGTTTTTGATTGTTTAATGCTTGTTTTCTTTCAGGAATTTCTAGAGGAACTTGTGCATAGGCTTTTTCACCCTTATATGTATCTGCATAAAAACGATAGCTTATATAACCACCAACAATCAATACGCCAATCAATAAAATAGCGCCAATTTTTTTCATTTTTTCTCCTCCTAACAATTTACGAAAATAGTATAGCAAAAGAAGACGGCTTTTGAACATCGAAAAAACGAACAGTTATCTTACAAAACTGTTCGTTTTTTCGGTCTATTTAGCTTTCATCAGAGAGTAGAAAGGAATCATTTTTCTTACGATAACTAAAGAAAATAACAAAGTACAATAGGCCTGTTAAAAGAGTAACGCCTGACGAATTTGTAAATAAGATGCCAATAAAGATGAGGCCTAAAATGATTAAAGCAAGAAGATTAATACTTTTTTCAAAGAGAGACCCTCGTTTTAAAGACAGAACAAACGCCGCAGCGCTAATTAAAATCCAAATTAGCAAGACAGTGTAAGAGAGAGAACCGGCTAAGTAACCAAATAATTCATCGCCAACAAAATAAGAAAGAATAACGCCCAGATATAAAACACTGGCGCAGAAGAAAACTGAACGTTGAGGTACTTGGTGCTTGTTTAAAACCGCAAGTTTACTCATGGGTCCTTTTTTATCTTTTAAGCGAAAATATAAAAGGCGAGAAGAGGCGTATACCCCAGAATTAATAGAAGAAAACAAGGCTAAAATAATCACAAAATTTACGATGTCAGCAGCAAAAGGAATATTCATTTTTTCAAAAACCATAACAAATGGACTCACCGTTGTGCCTGCTAAGGTATTCCAAGGGAAAATAATCAAAAGTAAGAATAATGGAATGATATAGAAGGAAATAATCCGTCCCATCACACCACGAATCGCTTTAGGAATAGCTTTTTTAGGATCATCTGCTTCACTGACAGTAATCGCGATTAATTCTGAACCGCCATAAGAATAAATAACTACTAATAAAGAATTAACAATACCTTTCATGCCATGTGGGGCGAAGCCACCATGATCGGTGATACTTTGTAAAGTAGGGAAGACACCACTGCCTAGCATTTGTTGTCCCACCAGATAAACACCAAAAATAATTAACAAAATGATGACACTAATTTTAGCAAACGCCAACCAATATTCTGTTTCTGCAAATAAACGAACCGAGTAAAGATTAATGAGCGTCGTTAAAATAGCTAAAATGAAAACAAAAAACCAAGCAGGAATATTAGGAAACCAAAGTTGTAAAAAGGAAGCTGCGGCAACCGCTTCTGCGATAATATTAATTGTCCACATGGAATAATAAACCCAATCAATAAAATCAGCAGAATGTGCACCTAAAAATGGTCGAACCAAGCCAGACAAACCATGATGTGTGTCTCCGCCATCTAAAACAAGTTTTCCTAAACCACTCATGACGATGAAGAGAACAGCACCGCCAATTAGAAAGGCGATTAAAACAGAAGGACCAGCAATACCAATTGCTTCGCCACTTCCTTTAAAAAGACCTGCGCCAATCGCTCCCCCTAAGGCTAACATCGTAATGTGGCGCGAGCTTAATTGTTTTTTTAAGGTTGTTTGTTGTGTTTCACTCATAGGATTCTCCTTTAATTGAAAAAAATAATATGAAAATAACTTTCTTTATTATATACAATTTTCTGACAATTACAACTATTCTGTCAATGAAAATGAAAAAATAAGTGAAAAATATTATGAAAATAAAAAATCGAGCAATTTAAGTGATTAAAATCGCTCAATTTTTTTATTAATTTTTATTTTTTAATAGAGTCATAATTGTTAATGGAACAGTAATGACTACATAGCCGATGATACTAGCCACTACTAAATAAGCTATAGGACTCGAGAAATTAAATAAGTCCGTTAAAAGTATTGCGACAATCATTGAAATAGCATAACAAATGAATAATTGAATAAACCGCTTTGCAGACAAAAAATCACCTCTTCCTAATTAGTTAAAGTCTCTTTTCAATCATTTAGTATACACCTGAAAAGAAGAATAAACTATCATTAATTAAAAGAAAAAGTGAAACAACTAGCGGATTTTTTGTTCAGCTGATTATCTTAAGAATTAGAAAATGGGACATAAGTCATCTCGACTTATGTCCCATTTTCATTTATGACGTTGGCTTCGTGTAAATTGAGAAGTCTCGTCCTCTCTAGTGGTTGGTTTCTGTGTTCGTTGTACGGCTTGCTTTTCTGGCTCGCTCTTTTTTGCAACATCAGTCACAACGTTTGGCTTCTGAGAAGGGGGAACGGTTGTTTTTTTGTTTAAAGTTGGCGTAGTTCTTTTTGTTTCTTTCTTTTGTTTCTTTTTATTATTTTTATCATTTCCAGTGACTGTCAAATAGATAATCAGAAAAATCATTAGGATCGTTGCAACAATTAATAGAATAAACATGTTAAATGAAATGAACATGCATGGCCCTCGTTTCTCGTTTTTTCTTAGTTTACCAAAATTTCAAAATTTCGTCACTCTTTTCTTCAGAAAAAACGAATTTCAAAGGAGTTAAAAGAAACTTTTATAAAAAAGCCTCCTTTTTTGTGTGAAAATGCACAAAATTTCTGGAATCGTTTGCTGTTAAAACCAGATACTGGTAAAATAATTATTGTATAAGAATCATTTTAAAAAACGATTTTTGTTACAAATAACGTATTTGTTGAAAAGGCACTGTGAAGTAGTTAGAGACGACAGCCAAGTGACTTTTAATGACAGCCGCCCAATTAATTTCATGGAGCCTTTTCGTAGAAAACGAGGAGGTTATTTTGCGTGAAAGTGAGTATATTTTCGACATGCGTGGTGGATTTACTTTTTCCAAATGTAGGGCAAGCAATGGTAGAGGTTTTGGAACGTTATGGCTGTGAAACGGTTTTACCAACAAGCCAAACGTGTTGTGGTCAGCCAACGTATAATAGTGGCTATGTGACAGAGAGCACGACAACGCTTAAGAATCAAATTGATAGTTTTGACGGTGCCGATTATGTGGTGGGACCTGCGGGGTCTTGTGTCGGCATGATGAAAGAATACCACAAATTTTTAGCAGATGATCCTATTTATGGACCAAAAGCACAACGTTTAGCTGAGCGAACTTACGAGTTTAGTCAGTTTCTTTATCGTGTCTTAGGGGTCAAAGATGTTGGCGCAACGTTACATGGGAAAGCCACTTATCATCGTTCTTGTCATATGACGCGAATTTTAAATGAACGAGAATCGCCTTTTGTTTTGTTGGATCATGTGAAAGGATTAGAAATGATTCCTTTAGGACATCTTGAAAATTGTTGCGGATTTGGCGGAACGTTTTCAGTGAAAATGCCAGCTATTTCTGAACAAATGGTGACGGAAAAAATGAACGATGTGATTGATACAGGCGCAGAAATTTTAATTAGTGCGGATATGGGTTGCCTGATGAATATCGGCGGTAAATTTAATCGTGATGGGAAAAAGATTAAGATTATGCATATTGCAGAAGTCCTTAATCACGAAGTGGATGAAGCACGCATGGACCAACCGCAAATCATATCGGTAGGGTAAGGGGGAAGAACTGTGGGATTATCAACGAGCAATAAGCCGTTAAGTGAACGAATTGAAGAAAGTAAAAAAGATGTGTTTATGCAAAAGGCTGTCGCCAAAGCACAAGATGCCCAATGGGAGAAACGAGAAGGTGCGCGGGAAGCTTTAGGCAATTGGCCACAATGGCGTGAATTGGGAGAACAAATTCGCCAACATACAATTCAGTATCTGCCTGACTATTTAGAAGAGTTCAGTGATAACGTCGCCAAACGAGGTGGCAAAGTCTTTTTTGCTCAAACCGCCGAAGAGGCCAATGAATATGTGAAACAAGTGGTTCTAGAAAAAAAGGCGAAAAAAATTGTGAAATCTAAATCAATGGTGACGACCGAAGTCGATATTGATCCAATGTTATTGGGATTAGACGATGTCAGCGTGATGGAAACAGACTTGGCGGAATTCATTTTACAAATGGATGACTGGGATGAACCGTCACATATTGTTTTCCCAAGTATTCATAAAAATCGCGAACAGATTCGTCAGGTTTTTGCGAAAAAATTAGGGTATCAAGGAGATAATGACCCGGTAAATTTGGCACGCTGTGCACGAGAAGTGATGCGCAAATTCTTTTTGGAAGCGGAGATTGGCATTACAGGTTGTAATTTCGCTATTGCGGATAGCGGCTTAATTAACTTAAATACAAATGAAGGAAATGCTGATTTGACCATCAGTATTCCTAAGACACAAATCGTGTTAATGGGAATGGAAAGAATCGTACCAACGATGCGTGAAGCAGAGGTTTTAGATAACCTTTTAGCCAGAAGTGCCGTTGGTCAAAATTTAACAACGTATGTGACGTTTGCTGGGCAAAAAAATGCGGATGAATCCGATGGTCCGGAAGAATTTCACGTAGTCATTTTGGATAACGGGCGTTCAAAAGCGTTAGGAACAGCCTTTCAGCCAGTCTTACAGTGTATTCGTTGTGGGTCTTGTCTGAATGTTTGTCCGGTCTATCGCCATATTGGAGGACACGGTTATGGCTCTATTTATCCAGGACCAATTGGTGCTGTGCTTTCTCCAATTTTAGGTGGATATAAACAGTTTGGGGAATTGCCTTATGCGTCTAGTCTCTGTGGGGCATGTACGGAAACATGTCCTGTGAAAATTCCATTGCACGAATTATTAATTGAACATCGTAAAGTGATGACCGATGATCTGAAAATGAAACATGGATTTGAAGATTTCCAAATGCGTATGGTAGGCAAAGCCACTGGTTCACCAGCAATGTTTAAAGCAGCCATGAAAGTCGATCATGCTGCAGCGGGCATTTTAAGTAAACAAAAAGACATTACTGTTGAAAACATGTACAATCATGGGGGCTACCTTGATAAAGGACCAGGGTTAGTAAAAGGTTGGACCGATGTTCGTGATTTGCCAAGACCACCAAAATCTTCAGAAAACTTCAGAAGTTGGTTCAAAAAACATCAAGAAGGTGAAAAAAATGACTAACGAAGCGATTCAAAATCGAGAACCTTTTTTACAAAATCTACGAGAAAAATTAGGCGTAGAAAAACAGCCTGTTTCGGCCCATCCATTTGAGCCAGTTAATCATTTACCAGAAGAACAGTTGGCAGATAAAACACCAGCAGAGCTATTAACGATTGTGAAAGAGCGTGTGGAAACGATTCACACGAACTTAGTGGAAACCACACAAGAAAATTTACTGACGACGATTCAGCAAATTGTTGCTGAGTTTGGTGGGGGCAATCTTTTATTGCCAACAGATGCACGTTTTGAAGCCTATGGATTAGCTGATTTAGCTAAGTCATTAGAGGCTGTTTCTGTTAAGCAATGGCAACCTGGAAGTGAGCAACGAGAAGCGAATATTCAAACAGCTGCTCAGGCAAATATCGCGATTGCCTTTGCTGAGTTTTTACTAGCTGAATCAGGAACGATTGTGGTGGAGTCCAATGCGGGGCAAGGCAGAGCTTTACACTTTTTACCGAAGCATTACATTTCAATTATACCGTTTAGCAAACTCGTTCCACGTTCGACTCAGCCAGCAGCTTTTTATACAGAAAAAATAGAAAAAGGCGAAAGAATCGGCTCAGCGATTCACTTTATTTCAGGGCCTTCTAATTCAGGAGATATTGAAATGCAACTGGTTGTCGGGTTGCATGGTCCTTTAGAAGTTTGTTACGTGGTTGTGATGGATCGCTAAAACGCTAGAAGCATAATCAATTCAGCCCTTTTTAGAATTGATTATGTTTTTTTTATGAGCAGGATCAAAAAAGTAAGAATCAAATTTGAAAGAAATACGTTTTTTTTCTGACCATTTTGTAAAAAAAGCGTACATAAAAATTAATTGGGTGTTAAGCACTATAGGATTGATTTACTTTGTGGTAGAATATGAGACATAAGATAATAAGGTTTTTGGAGGAATGAGTTTGAAATCAAAAGAATTAATTAAAACAGTCGTCTTTTTTGCCTGTTTAGCTTTGGGTCTGTTTTTACTGAGACAATTTGTATTTACGCCTGTCGTAGTGAGAGGTCATTCAATGGATCCAACGTTAGCAGATGGTGAACGGGTAATTACGTTAAAAAACACAGAAATTAATCGTTTCGATATTATTACTTTCCCAGCGCCAGATGAACCAGATAAAAATTATATTAAACGTGTGATTGGTTTACCTGGAGATACAATTGCGTACAAGGATGATACGTTGTACATCAATGGAAAAGAAGTTGACGAACCCTATTTAGATGAATTTAAAAAAGCCTTAACAGATGGTCAACCTTTGACAGGCGATTTTTCATTAAAAGAAAAAGTACCAGCAGATAGCTACTTTGTTTTAGGTGATAATCGACGGAATTCAAAAGACGGTCGTGTCATTGGTTTTATTCATAAAAAAGATATTTTGGGTGAAGTGAAATTCGTTATGTGGCCATTCTCACGGTTTGGTCCAATACCAGAAGTGTCAAAACAATAAAAGAGACAATGAGTAAAAGAGAAGGACGGAAATGTGTAAAAACAAACACATGTTTCCGTCCTTCTTTTGTGGTAAAATAAAGGCAGTGCAAAGGAAAAGGATGTGAAACCATGAGTGTGCAGTTTATTAGAGGAACCGCTGTGGCAGATTTAGAAGCGCCACTTATACAGGCGACAAAACAATGGCTAGAGGAAGACGCACAGCATGAAGTATTCTATTTAGTCCCGAACCATATTAAGTTTGAGCAAGAAATTCAAGTCTTGCAAAAGTTACGTCAATTACAGACAACTACGTCTGATTCAATAACCAGTACCCGTCTGCAGGTTTTTAGTTTTTACCGTTTGGCTTGGTACTATTTACAACATACACCTTTTTACTCGGCAGATGTTTTATCTGATGCAGGCGCTGCGATGATTTTCCGCAAAATTTTAGTAGAAGCAGAAGAAGAGTTACAAATTTTTAGAGGTGAAATTAACAAGCCTGGCTTTATTCAGCAACTATTTCAGCTTTATCAAGAAATGCGCGAAGGCAATATTGAGATTGCGGAGCTTTATCCATTTTTAGAAAAACAAACGGAGAACCCTAAAGGACAAGATTTACAACTTAAGTTTCAAGATTTAACGTTAATTTTTACGCGATTCCAATTGCAAATGAGTCAGTATGGCTATGAATCAGCGGAGATTATTCAACATTTAAGTGAGTATTTACAAACGGTTGATTTGTCGAATGTCCAATTCGTTATTTCAGGCTATCAGCAGTTTACTGCCAGAGAATTAAAGTTGATTGAAGTACTAATGGCGCAAGCAGGTTCTGTGAAAGTAGCCCTTTTATTGGACAAACAATATCCGCATGACTTACCTGATCCGCGGTCGTTATTTTATGAAGCGGGGCAAACCTACCATCAGCTTTATCAATTAGCAAGACAGAAGCAAATTCCGATTCTTTCAGATTATGTGGAAAAGAAAGAGGTATTAATTACAAACCCAGACTTGCAAGGATTAAATGATTATTGGATTCAATCGCAAGAGCACCTGCATCCATTAAGCACAACTGACTGGAGAGGCGATGGCTTATTTCTGTGGCGTGCTGAAAACGTTAAAGAAGAATTAACACATGTTGCAACTGAAATTCGCCGTTTAGTGGTGGAAGAAGGGTATCGGTACAAAGAAATTCAGGTGTTGACTCGTGATTTAGATTGTTATGAAAATTTATTAGAACCGATTTTTGCGGAACACGAGATTCCTGTTTATGTCGACCGAGATATGGCTATGGATCGGCATCCTTTAGTCGAATGGATTGAATCTTTATTTGCTATTCATTCGTACAATTATCGTTATCGCGATGTGCTCCGTTTTTTGAGAACGGAATTATTTATGCCAATGAATCAACTCGCTACTTCTGAAGAAAGCTTGACTGATTGGTTAAACCAACGGAACGCTTGGCGCAGAAAAGTTGATATTACCGAAAATGTAGTCCTGGCATACGGCTATGAAGGTTATTATTGGTCGCAAGAAAAAGATTGGGAATTTATTCGGTATGATTTTGAAGCGGAAGAGCAAGAAGATGTCGCTACGATGGAAGAAGAGTCAAATGCGATTCGTCAATCGCTTCAACGGCTGCTACCTAGTTACTTTCAAGCAATGATAAGTGCCAAAACTGGTTTGGAAGCAGCGACCGTCTTCTATCACTTTTTACTGCAAAGTGGTGTGGCAACACAATTAAAAATGTGGCGCTTACAAGCTATCGAAGCAGGTCAACTAGAAACAGCTCGTAACCATGAACAGACTTGGGATGCATTGATGTCGTTACTAGATGAATACGTCACTGTTTACGGAGAAAGTTCGTTTGATTTTACAACGTTTCAAGAAATATTTGTTAGTGGCTTGGAAGGTTTGCACTATAGTAAAGTGCCGACAGCGATTGACCAAGTACAAGTTCGCGCGATGGATTTAACTCGACCTGGCGCTGCCAAGGTTACTTTTGCTATTGGGATGACGGAAGAAATTTTTCCACAAAAGATTGAAAATAAAACACTATTGTCTGATGAAGAACGTCAGACAATCAATGATACGTTAACGGAAAACCAATATTTACGTGGGACAACTGGGCGCAAAATTGCGCAAGAACCGTTTGTTGCGTATCTCGTCTTTTCTTCAGCGCGAGAACGGTTATATTTAACCTATCCAAGTGTTAAAGACACCGCTCAAGAAGTCAAACCGTCTCCTTATTTTAAAAATATCCAAAAAGATTTAAACTTGCCCGTTTTTGAAAAAAATGAAACAACCATTTTCGATGATGAAACGACCAGTTTAGCCCATATTAGTACGTATCGGACGTTAATCGGTGAATTAACGCGTTTGAAAAGACAACGGAAAGAAACACAAGAAGGATTGTTGCCTTTCTGGTTAAATATGGAAAAAGCGCTAATGAACCAATCAATTGCGCCGCTAGCCAAGCAAGTTTTCGAAAGTTTAACGCATCAAAATATTCCTGAAAAGATTGATGAGGTCTTAGCAGAACCTTTATATGGTAAAGATATTTATACATCCGTTTCTCGGATGGAGAGTTTTTATCGGTGTCAATATCAATACTTTTCTCGCTATGGCTTACGTTTGAAAGAAAGAGATGTCTTTGGGCTTTCGCCAGCAGCTACAGGGGAATTTTTCCATGAAGCATTGGATCAGTTCTTTAAATTATTGATTATGAATCAACGGAACTTATCTGAATTAACCGATCAGGAAGTCAATTTATTGGCGGAGGAAGTGCTAAATAGTATTTTAGGGTATGCGCGTTTTTCTGTATTAACGACCTCTAGTCGCATGAACTATATTCGCTATCAATTGAGTCAAACAATTAAAAAAGTCAGTTGGGCGCTGAAACGCCAAAGCCAACGAAGTGGCATGACGACTGTTCAAACGGAAGTGTTATTTGGCCAAATTGCCGCTAAAAAAGGAATTTCTGGTTTGGAATTACCATTAAAAAATCAAGGGAAAATTCATGTTCGGGGAAAAATCGACCGGATTGATCAATTGGTTACCCCCGAATCAACCTATTTAGGTGTGATTGATTATAAATCGAGTCACCGTAAATTTAATATGACAGAAGCGTATTACGGCTTAGCCATGCAAATGCTGACGTACTTGGATGTGGCTTTAATGGATGCTGTGCAATTAGTTGGTCAAGAAGCTAAACCTGCTGGCTCACTTTATCTGCATGTACACAATCCTACGTTATCTTATGAAGGCAAAGACGACATTGAACAACAAATGCTTAAAAAATATCAGTTTGATGGTCTTTTGATGAAAGACCCAGATTTATTGGATCATTTAGATACGAGTCTGCAAGCTAAACAAAGTTCGTTGCTGTTTCCGATTGAAGAATCCGCCAAAGAACAAATTAAACCTGGTCGTCGCCAAGAAGATAAATTTGTGACAGAACCAGAATTAGGCGCGTTGCTTTCCCATAACCGAAATAAATTTATTGAAGCGGGGAATCAAATTATTGGCGGCGAAGTTCAACTTAATCCCGCTTATCAAGGCAAGGAACGGATTGCTTGTCGCTATTGTCCGTTTCGAAGTGTCTGTGATTTTGATGTGATGCTAAAAGAAAATAATTATCATCGTATTGAGAATTTATCCAAAGAGGAAATTATGGCGCGCTTGTTAAACAAAGATGAGGAAGGAGCAACCGAAGATGAGTAAAACAATTCCACTACGTCCAGCCAATGAGCAATTCACCGACAGTCAATGGCAAGCGGTGTTTGATGGCGATGAAAATATCTTAGTTTCTGCTTCGGCTGGCTCAGGAAAAACCACCGTTTTAGTCCGCCGTGTCATTGAAAAAGTCAAAAGCGGCGTCGATATCGATCGTCTCTTGATTGTGACGTACACTGAAGCCGCCGCCCGTGAGATGAAAGAACGTATCCAAGTGGCTTTACAAAAGGCAATGAATGAAGAACAAGATCCAGAAAGAAGACGGCATTTTTCTCGTCAAATTGCTCTTTTGCCAACAGCCAATATCAGCACGTTACATGCCTTTTGTTTAACTGTTATTCGTCGTTTTTATTATTTAATTGACATAGATCCAGTTTTTCGGATGTTAACAGATGAAACAGAAACATTGTTATTAAAAGAAGATGTTTGGGATGCATTACGTGAACAATTTTATGCGGAAAATCAAGAAGAATTTTACCAATTAACAGCGAATTTTTCCAATGATCGTAGTGATGACGGACTCACTAACTTAATTTTTTCTTTTTATGAATTTGCCAAAGCCAATCCTGATCCAGAGGCGTGGATTAATGGCTTAACACAAGCCTACGAAGTAGGGGATCAGCTAGGCGAATCAACGTTATTTCAGACGTATTTAAAACCGCTAGCTGTTGAGACGTTACAACGAACTCTTCAGCGTTACGAAGAAATGGTGACCTTAACAGAAGGCGAAGAGAAACTTCAAAAGATTTGGTATTTAGCTCAAAATGAAAAGGAACAAACAAAACAATTTTTACAATTTTTAGAGAGAAATGATTTAGAGAGCGCCTATAATTTGACTGAATTGTTGAGCTTTGACCGCTACCCAACGGTTCGTGCCGAAGAGTTGAAACCAACCGCGGAACAAGCCAAACAGTTACGAGAACAAAATAAAAAAGCGTTAAATGATTTGAAAAAGCAACTGTTTACACTTTCTCCAGATGCCATGAAACAAGTCTTGAAAGAGGCCACGCCCATTGTTCAAGAAATGGCTCACGTGGGGAAACAATTTATGGAGGCCTATGGCGCAGAAAAACGGCTTAAAAATTTAGTGGATTTTAACGATTTAGAACATTATACGTTAGCTATTTTAGCGAAAAATCAGGCAGATGGCTGGCAAGCATCAGAAGCCTCTCTTTACTATCGCGAAAAATTTGATGAAGTGTTAGTCGATGAATACCAAGATATCAATCAATTACAAGAATCTATTTTGTATTGGTTGCGCCGTCCGCTTAGCACAGAAGGAAACCTTTTTATGGTAGGAGATGTGAAACAGTCTATTTATTCTTTCCGCTTGGCAGATCCTACATTGTTTATTGAAAAATACAATCAGTATGGGCAAGGCAAAGAGGGCAAACGAATTATTCTAGCTGAAAATTTTCGTTCCCGCAAAGACGTTTTAGACTTTACGAATTTAGTATTTAGTCAATTAATGGATGAGCGAGTGGGCCAAATTGCTTACGATGAGTCAGCCGCTTTGGTTCATGGTTTTGATCAATTTTCGGAGGCGGCTGATTATTCAACTGAATTGCTAATTTATGAAAAAAAAGCAACAGAATCAGTTGAATTTCCAGAATTACAATCCTCTGAGTTGTTGATTGAAGATAAGACAGAAGGGGAACTTTACGTTACTGCTTTGAAAATTCGTGAATTAATTGACCAAAATTTCTTAATTTATGATAAAAAGCTGAAAACGGATCGACCGATTACTTATCAAGATATTGTCTTATTAACGCCTACAAAGAAAAATAATTTAACTATTTTAGATGTTTTTAAATCATTAGAAATTCCAGTTCAAGTCAATGATGCTCAAAATTATTTCCAAGCAACGGAAATTCGTACAATGATTGCCTTGCTTCAATTGATTGATAATCCCTATCAAGACATTCCTTTGGCAGCTGTGTTACGTTCACCAATTGTTGGATTAAAAGAAAACGAATTAGTGCTTATTCGTTTGGCTAATAAGGAAACCAGTTACTACGAAGCATTTTTAACGTTTAATCAAAAGATGGAACCAACCATGGAGGAAGCAGTTGTTCAGGAAAAAACTATACGTTTTGCTGAATCATTAGAAAAATGGCGGGAACAGGCTCGACGCAACCAGCTTAGCAACTTGCTGTGGACAATTTATCGGGAAACGGCCTATCTTGATTATGTTGGCGGGTTGCCTGTTGGCAAACAACGCCAAGCCAATTTATATGCGTTGGTCGATCGGGCCGCGGCGTATGAAAAAACAACCTTTCGCGGATTATTTCAATTTGTTCGCTTCATCGAAAAAATGCAAGAAAAAGACAAAGATTTAGCGGAACCAGTCGTTTTAAGTGAAGAGAATGCCGTACGCGTCATGACGATTCACGCTAGTAAAGGGTTAGAATTTCCGGTGGTATTCGTTTTAGATATGACCAAAGAATTTAATGTCAGTGATTTGAATGAACGCTATATCTTTGAAGAAAATTTAGGGGTAGGCATTCGTTATTTACAACCTGAAGAACGAGTTATGTACGATACTTTACCATTTTTGGCGATTAAACAAGTACGATTGAGAAAATTACTATCCGAAGAAATGCGGAAGTTATATGTGGCGTTGACACGTGCAGAACAGAAACTTTTTCTGGTAGGCTCCTATAAAGACCAAGCCGCAATGTGGAAAGAGTGGCTGAAAGTTGGCGATGTAGAAACACTGGTGCTACCAGCTGAAAATCGCTTGCAAAGTAAAAGTAGTTTAATGAATTGGGTTGGGATGACATTGGTACGCCATCAAAAAGCCGATGAATATCAGCAAGAAGTAGTAGTAAGTAACGTTCCGCAAGTCAAAAAGCACCCAGCTAACTTTCATATTCAGTGGTTCAACGAAGAACAACTACGAGCAGCCATTCAGCAATTACAATTGCCAGAAAGACAAGCAGAGGATTTAGCCGAAAAAGCGCAATTATCTGCTGACAAAATCAATCGTGGTCTTGCACGGTTAAGTTTCAATTATCCGTTTGAAGTGGCTACTCGGACCACCAGTTATCAGTCTGTTTCTGAAATCAAGCGAGTATTTGATGACCCCGATAACAAAGAAATTGGTAAAATTGAGGTTCGGGAAGACAATACTATTCAAGCGCAACCGTTGATTGTCAATCGAATGATTGAAGGAGATTTAAGTAAGCCTAAATTTTTAGATACGGTTCAAGCGCCCTCAGCAGCTGAAATTGGGACAGCAACCCATTATTTATTACAACTAATTGATTTAAGTAAGCAACCTTCTTACGAGGAAGTGCGAGCTGTTCAAGAACGCTTAGTGGAAAATAAATTGATTTTACCAGCAATTGCTGAAAAAATGAATCTGGAACAAATCGTGGCCTTCTTTGACACCGCCTTAGGAAAACAATTGATTCAACACCATCAAACCGTTAGAAGGGAACAACCTTTTTCTATGCTGATTGAAGCAGAAGAGCTCATTCAAAATTATCCAGAAACGACACAAGATGATTTATTAATTCATGGGATTATTGATGGCTATATCGAATTAGACAATCAATGCATTTTGTATGACTATAAAACCGATCATGTAAAAAGCACCTCTCCCCAAGCGATTTCTGAAATTGTCGAACGGTATCGCGGACAGATGAATCTTTATCGTAGAGCACTACAAGAGGCAACGCATAAAGAGGTGTCGCACGTCTATTTAATTTTATTAAATGGAGGAGTAATTATTGACATGCAGACAGGAAATGTTGTAGATTTTATAAAGTAGAAAAAATTAGAAGCAGAAACACTTACATTTTGTAAGGAATGTGCTATACTCATTGAAGAGGTGAGGAAGATGGAAAAAGTAAAAACAGAATCGTTTGTACTTTGTCCCAAATTTGAAAAATCATTTTCAATACTTGGTAAAAAATGGAATGGTTTAATTATTGATGTTTTATTAGAACGAGGTCCTCAACGTTTTGGCGAATTAAAAGAAAAAATTCCAATGTTAAGTGATCGTGTCTTAGTAGAGCGATTGAAGGAACTAGAAGCTGAAGGAATTATCACCAAAGCTGTTCGTTGCGGTGAAGGAAATCGCTTAGAATATTTCCTGACCGAAAAAGGCGAAGACTTGCAATTAGCAATGGAACAAATTCAACATTGGGCAGAAAAATGGGTAAAAGACGAAGAATGCAGTTGACCGCAAGCAAAACTTCTTGTAAACTAAACGTAATTAAATAACTAAAAAAACAGTGATGGAAACAAGTAGTTTGAATTGACGTGTTTTAGGGAGAGTCAGCCAGAGACTGGAAGCTGATTTACACAGTCACCAAGCGAAATTCACTTCCTGAGTTTGTTTGTTTTCAAGAAGAAAGCAAACCGGTAATTGCCGTTAAATGAAATGAGTGCATGACAACAATTTGTTATGAATTAGGATGGTAACACGATAGCTCGTTCCTTTGAAAGGAATGGGTTATCGTTTTTTTTAGTTTAAATAAAAGATAGAGGGGAACGCATAATGACATTACAAGCGCAATTAGAAGCTCTTAGAGACAATACGCTCAAAGAAATCGCACAAGTTGCTACTTTAAAAGAATTAAACCAAATTCGCGTAGAAACATTAGGAAAAAAAGGGCCAATCACCGAAGTATTAAGAGGCATGAAAAACCTTTCACCAGAAGAACGACCAGTGGTGGGGGGCTTTGCAAATGAAATTCGTGATTTATTAACAGAAGCAATTGAAGCGCGCAAAGTTGTTTTAGAAAACGAAGCGTTAAATGCGGCACTAAAAGAAGAAAGTTTAGATGTAACTTTACCTGGGAAACAAATGCCTCAAGGTACACGTCATATTTTGACACAAGTTATGGAAGAGATTGAAGATATTTTCTTAGGCATGGGTTATCAAGTAGTGGAAGGATACGAAGTAGAATCGGATCACTATAATTTCGAACGCATGAATCTACCAAAAGATCATCCGGCACGCGACATGCAAGATACGTTTTATATTTCAGATGAGATGTTAATTCGTACGCATACTTCACCAGTTCAAGCTCGAACAATGGAAAAACACGATTTTTCAAAAGGTGCATTACGAATGATTTCTCCTGGGAAAGTATTCCGTCGTGATACAGATGATGCGACACATAGTCACCAATTCCATCAGATTGAAGGCCTTGTTGTCGATAAAAATGTCACAATGGGTGATTTAAAAGGGACGTTAGAAGTCATGATGAAAAAAATGTTTGGTGAAGATCGTAAAATTCGTTTACGTCCTAGCTATTTCCCTTTTACAGAACCTTCAGTCGAAGTAGATGTTAGCTGTTTTAAATGTGGCGGCGCAGGTTGTAACGTCTGCAAACATACAGGTTGGATTGAAATTTTAGGTGCGGGGATGGTTCATCCAGATGTGTTACAAATGTCAGGGATTGATCCAACAGAGTACTCAGGCTTTGCCTTTGGCTTAGGACCAGATCGCGTTGCTATGTTACGTTATGGTG
Source organism: Enterococcus sp. DIV1206 (assembly GCF_051712485.1). Classification (NCBI taxonomy): domain Bacteria; kingdom Bacillati; phylum Bacillota; class Bacilli; order Lactobacillales; family Enterococcaceae; genus Enterococcus; species Enterococcus sp. DIV1206. Next base: position 2,010,931 of record NZ_JBIOOZ010000001.1, on the reverse strand, counting down.
TAAATGATATCCGTAATTTTTATCAAAATGATTTACGTTTCTTAAATCAATTCAAGGTAAAGGAGTAGTTGAAAAATGTTAGTTTCTTATAAATGGTTAAATGAATATGTTAATCTTTCAAACGTTACTCCGCAAGAATTAGCGGACAAAATGTCTGTGACAGGTATCGAAGTTGAGGGCGTTGCTGTACCTGAAGAAGGCTTAAAGAAAATTGTTGTCGGTGAAGTAAAAGAATGTGTTCCTCACCCAAACTCTGACCACTTATCAATTTGCCAAGTAGACATCGGTGAAGAAGAATTGTCACAAATTGTTTGTGGAGCACCAAATGTAAAAGCAGGAATTAAAGTCATCGTAGCGTTACCTGGTTCAAGAATTGCAGGAAATCAAAAAATTAAAAAAGGTAAAATGCGTGGCGAAGTTTCTAACGGAATGATTTGTTCGTTAGAAGAGCTAGGATATTCAGATAATGTCGTACCAAAAGCCTACGCTGAAGGAATTTATTATTTACCTCAAGAAGCAGTGAATGGGACACCTGTTTTCCCTTATTTAGACATGGATGATGCGATTATTGAATTATCAATTACACCAAACCGTGCAGATGCACTAAGTATGAGAGGGGTAGCCTATGAAGTTGGCGCAATTTATCGTCAAACGCCTCAGTTTAATGATCCCGAACTCAAAGAAGATGCTTCAGATAACGTGGAAAATTACGTAACAGTAACTGTTGAAGATTCACAAGATGCGCCAGCGTATCAAATTCGTGTTATTAAAGATGTGACGATTGCAGAAAGTCCTCAGTGGTTGCAAAATCGATTGATGAATGAAGGAATCCGTCCGATTAACAATGTGGTGGACGTGACAAATTATATTTTATTATTATTTGGTCAACCATTGCATGCATTTGATTACCAAAAATTAGATAGTAAAGAAATCTTGGTTCGTCGAGCAACAGCAGCAGAAGAACTAATTACATTAGATGGTGAAACACGTCAATTAACAGAAGAAAATATCGTCATTACGAATGGAAAAACGCCTGTCGGCTTAGCCGGTGTAATGGGTGGGGCTAATTCTGAAATCAGTCAAGAAACAACAACTGTGGCTTTAGAAGCGGCATTGTTCAATCCATTGTCTATTCGCAAAACGTCTAAACAATTCAATTTACGGAGTGAATCTTCAAGTAGATTTGAAAAAGGTATCAACCAAGCGACAGTTGGGCTAGCTTGTGATGTGGCAGCCGCGATGATTGCAGAGTTAGCCAACGGAACAGTGGTCTCAGGCACTGCAGTTGGTTCTGAAGTGGCCGTTAAAGAAGCACAGGTAGCTGTGACTTTAGAACGAATCAACCAATATTTAGGCACTGCATTAGATGAAGCAACGGTGAATGAAATTTTTGAAGCACTCGGTTTTGCTTATGAAGTAAATCAAGGCGCCTATGAAATTACGATTCCACCAAGACGTTGGGATATTGCGATTGAAGCAGATATTATTGAAGAAGTGGCCCGCATTTATGGATATGATCATTTACCTTCAACATTGCCAAGTGGAGAAACAGTTGCTGGAAGTCTAACCAAAGCACAACATGTTACGCGCCAATTAAAGAGCTTACTGGAAGGTCATGGTACGAGTGAAGCCATCAGCTATGCGTTGACAACAGAAGAAAAATCCCGTCAATTTATGATGAAAGAAAGTCAAACAACACGTTTGCAATGGCCAATGAGTGAAGAGCGTTCTGTGTTACGTATGAACTTAATTTCTGGTTTATTAGATGATGTCGCATACAATGTGGCGCGTAAAAATAATAATATCGCCTTCTACGAAGTAGGACGCGTTTTCTACCAAACAGAAGATCCAACAAAAAATTTACCTACAGAAGAAAATCACTTAGCACTTGCTTTAACTGGTAATACAATGGTTAAAGATTGGCAAACAAAAGCAACAGCCGTTGATTTTTATACAGTAAAAGGCTTAGTGGAAAGTATTGTAGCTGTTTTAGGATTAACAGAAAAAATCAGTTATCAAGCGACAACGGCGATTCCAGAAATGCATCCAGGCCGGACAGCATGGATTTATTTAGAAGATGAAGTGGTTGGTTTTGTCGGACAAGTTCACCCAACGACAGCAAAAGCGTACGATATTCCTGAAACATATGTTGCTGAATTAAACTTGCAACAATTAGTAGCTACAGAAGCAGGCGGGGTTACTTATGAAGCAGTGTCTAAATTCCCAGCAGTTTCTCGAGATATTGCTTTATTAGTCGATGAAACAGTTACCAATCAAGAACTAGTTAAAACTATTTCAGATAACGCAAGTAAATATTTGAAAGAGATTCATTTATTTGATGTATATCAAGGTGAAAAACTAGGCGCTGGCAAAAAATCAATGGCATATAGTTTAACTTTCGTTAATGCAGAAGCGACATTAGTGGATGAAGAAATTAACCGTTCAATGGAAAAAGTTGAAAAAGCGCTAATTGAAAAACATCAAGTAGAAGTAAGATAAAATAAAAACAGGAAAGTGGGGCATAAGTCGAAATGACTTATGCCCCACTTTCTAAATCTTAAGATAATCAGCTGAACAAAAGCAGCTCCTTCGGAAATAAGCCGAAATTATCCAAAAATTAAAGAACAATTTTCGGAAATTCCTTCTTATTTCTTGGAGCTAAACACTTTTGTCTCAGCCTCCTGTTTTTAACTACATTAATAACTTTTCGCCCAATTTCGTGAAAGCCAACGTGAAAATTGTGAGATACTAAAGTTAATAATGAAATAAATAAGGGCGACTATTCCGTAAATAGTGAATACTTGTCCTGTTTGTGCGTAGCGCCCCATTAAGATATAAGATTTGCCAAAGAGTTCTTGTAAAGCAATTACGGAATACAAGAAACTTGTATCCTTGATGACAGTAACAAACTGAGAAACGATCGCTGGTAAAACATTGCGAATGGCTTGAGGCAAAACAATATGATAAAGAATTTGCCAATTTGAAAACCCTTGAGAACGCGCCGCTTCAATTTGGCCTTTATCGACCCCATTTAAACCACCACGAATAATTTCCGCTAAAGCAGCGGTAGTAAACACAGTAAAACTCACAATTCCAGCAGGTGTGGATTTGATTTTGAAAATCAAAAAAATAACATAAATCCACAATAAGTTTGGAATATTACGCACCACTTCTACATAAATACTGGCAAGTAACTTCAGTGGTCCATGGGTTTGATTTCGCAAAACGGCTAGAATGGTGCCAAAAATCGTACTCAAAATAATTGAGACGAAGGAAATATAGAGCGTCAATTTTAAGCCGTTAAATAGAAATTGAAAATTATTTGCTGTCAGTAATTGACGCATTTCTTCTGAAAAAGGCATCTGTTTTCCTCCTATCTACTATATGCTTTCTTATTTTTTTCTTCCATTTTTCTAGCCAAATTCGCTAATGGGAAGCAAAGAATGAAATATAAGAAACCAGCGAGCGCAAAGGCGGGAATATAGTTCAAGTTGACAGACGACCAACTATTGGCAGCAAACATTACGTCTGCGCCAGAAATAATGGCAACTGTTGACGTATTTTTAATTAGGTTCACTACTTGATTGGTTAAAGGCGGTAACATAATCCGCCATGCTTGTGGTAAAATCACATACCGCATCGTTTGACCATACGTTAATCCTTGGGAGTAAGCCGCTTCAAATTGCCCTCTTGGGACAGCTCCGATTCCTGAGCGAACCACTTCAGAAATGTAGGCGCCATGGTAGAGGCCTACACACAGAATGGCAATCGTAGTAATAGAAAATGAAAGCAGTGGGCTTAGCAGAGGAAAGCCATAATAGACTACGATAAATTGAATCAACAAAGGTGTGTTTTGAAAAAATTCTACATAGACACGACTAATTGCGTGTAAAAGTTTACTTTTGGTCGCTGATAAACTGCCAAAGAAAATGCCTAAAGCAAAGGCAACTAAAATCGCTCCTAAAGAAAGCAGAATAGTATAGAGAAATGCCTGACCAAAAATTCGCCAATCTTGAAATAAAGCTTCCCAACGATATAAGGCAAATGGCCCTTCTTCAAGCCAGGAAATATTGGCTAACAAAAACATAAAAATCCCTCCTAAAATTTTTGATTCTTCAAGTCTTAGGAATGATTAATTTTTTAAGCCCCAGTCTTGATAAATTTTTTCTAGTGTGCCATTTTTTTCCCATTTTTCAATTAAACCATTTAGATAATCATTTAATTCAGTATTTGCTTTCTTTGTGGTAATTCCATATTCTTGTGGCGAAAAACCATCTTTTAAAATTTCTGTCTTGCCATCCACATAGCCAGATAGGATTGATTTATCCACTGAAAATGCATCAATTCGTTTAGAAGTTAACGCTGTTTTTAATTCTGGATAAGAACCTAATTCTTGATAAGTAAATTTGATTCCTTCCTCTTGCGCTTTTTTCTCTAAGTTTTCTTTTGTCGTAGCAGATTGTGCAACGCCGATTGTTTTTCCGTCTAAATCTTTCATGCTGGAGAAGTTATCCTCTTTGCGCACAAGGAAACCAATCTCATCTGTATAATAAGGAGTTGTAAAATTATAAGTCTTTTTACGTTCATCAGTAATTGTAAATGTAGCAATTACCATATCTAGTTCACCATTGTCTAAAAGGGGACCGCGCGTTTTCGCTGTCACGCCCACAAATTCCACATTCTCTTCGCTGCCGGTAATTTCTTTCGCAATCAAGCGTGCAATATCTGGTTCCATTCCTTCATTTTTGTTTGTATCAGGATTCATATAGCCAAAATTAGGAATGTCTTCTTTGACACCTACTTTAATTTTCCCCGCTTTTTTTAATTGTTCTACTGTGACCGTTTTGTTTGATGAAGCACTTTTGGAAGTTGAGTCATTGTTGCCGCTACCACAGCCCACAATGATGCCTGCTAATACAAGTAAGGAGAGTCCAGCTAGCCATTTATTTTGTTTTTTCATTGTTCATTCCTCCAATTTTTTGTTTTTTTATTCATTACCCGTTATGAATAATTTTGCTTAGAAATTCTTTTGCACGAGGGTTTTCAGTGCTTGTAAAGAAATGTTCAGGTGTTCCTTGTTCAATAATCTGTCCTTGGTCCATGAAGATTACACGGTCAGCCACTTGACGAGCAAAGCCCATCTCATGTGTGACACAAACCATGGTAATATTTTGTTTGGAAAGATCGACCATTACATCTAAAACTTCTTGAATCATTTCTGGATCAAGTGCCGAAGTCGGTTCATCAAAAAGGATAATCTCAGGATGCATATTTAAGGCACGAGCAATAGCGACCCGTTGTTGCTGCCCGCCAGAAAGCTGCGAAGGATAAGCAGAAGCTTTATCAGCCAAACCGACTCGTTCTAAATACTCCATGCCAGTACGAACCGCTTCGTCTTTGGAAACGCCCATCACTTTAATCGGTGCTAACGTTAAATTATCAATAATCGTTTTATGAGCATATAAGTTAAAATTTTGAAAGACCATGGCAACTTTCTGGCGAACCTTTTGAATCGGTGCTTTCGGTTTGGTGATGTCAATGTTATCAATTACGACGGAACCATCATTGACTTTTTCCAATTGGTTCATACACCGAATTAATGTACTTTTGCCAGAGCCAGAGGGTCCGATAATGACAATTTTTTCTCCTTGTTCTACATTCAAAGTAATATCTTTTAAAACGTGATGCTCCCCAAAATACTTATTTACATGTTCTAAAGAAATCATAGGCAGTCTCCTTTGCAATCATTTGGTAGAAAAGATAACAGAGGATTCGGTGAGAAACATGTTATTTAAATTAAATTAACCAAATGTATTTCTAATTGTATTCTCAATGTTAGGAATTATAACATACAAAAAAATGAATTACTAGTTTTTTAATCGAAAAAGATTTCCTTCAAAAAAAGAAATAAATGAGAGCAAAACAGGAAAAATTGACAATAGTCCTTAAAAAGTAGAAAATAAAGGCAGTGAATAAAAGGCAAAGGTAGGATGAGAATGAGCAATCAAGAAGCCATTGGATTAATTGATTCTGGCGTTGGTGGATTAACTGTTTTAAAGGAAGCGCTAAAACAATTACCAAATGAACGATTAATTTATTTAGGAGATACAGCCCGTTGCCCATATGGTCCACGACCAGCCGAACAAGTCGTTCAGTTTACTTGGGAAATGGCCGATTTTTTATTGAAAAAACGAATAAAAATGCTAGTAATCGCATGTAATACCGCGACGGCTGTCGCATTAGAAGAAATTAAAGCTGCCTTGCCAATTCCAGTTGTCGGTGTTATTTTACCTGGCGCACGAGCAGCCGTTAAAGTCACAAAAAATAACAAAATTGGTGTCATAGGTACCTTAGGGACAATCAAAAGTGCTTCCTATGAAATCGCCATTAAAAGTAAGGCACCAGCAATTGAGGTGACTAGTTTAGCTTGCCCTAAATTTGTCCCCATTGTTGAAAGTAATCAATATCGTTCTTCCGTAGCAAAAAAAATTGTGGCAGAAACACTTCAAGCATTACAATTAAAAGGACTTGATACGTTGATTTTAGGTTGTACCCATTACCCGTTGTTACGTCCGGTGATTCAAAATGTGATGGGAAGTCATGTGACATTAATTGACTCAGGAGCCGAAACAGTTGGCGAAGTTAGCATGCTTCTCGATTATTTTGACATTGCACATACGCCTGAAGCTCCTACACAGCCCCATGAATTTTATACAACTGGTTCTGCAAAAATGTTTGAAGAGATTGCAAGCAGTTGGCTTGGTATAGAGAACTTAAAAGCACAACAGATTCACTTAGGAGGAAACGAAAATGATTAGACATGATAGTCGTGCACCAAAAGAATTGCGAAAGATCACTATTGAAACCAATGTTTTTAAACATCCAGAAGGTTCGGTGGTTATTTCGTTTGGCGATACAAAAGTAATTTGCTCAGCCACTGTCGAAGAAAAGGTTCCCCCATTTTTACGAGGCGCGGGAACAGGTTGGGTAGCAGCTGAATATAGCATGCTCCCTCGTGCGACGAACACAAGAAATATTCGGGAAAGTGCGAAAGGAAAATTAACAGGGCGAACAATGGAAATTCAACGTTTGATTGGGCGGTCATTGCGAGCTGTTGTTGACTTAGAAAAGTTAGGGGAACGGAGCATTGTTGTCGATTGTGATGTGATTCAAGCAGATGGTGGAACCCGTACTGCTAGTATTACAGGCGCTTTTGTTGCTCTACGCTTAGCAGTTAATCATTTATTGATGACTGGTGCGCTAGCGGAAGACCCAATTAAAGAGCATTTAGCTGCTGTCAGCGTGGGTATTTTACCCGATGGTTATTGTGTGCTGGACTTAGATTACGCAGAGGACTCGAATGCTGCAGTGGATATGAACATCGTGATGACCGAGTCTGGTGAATTTGTGGAAATTCAAGGAACGGGTGAAGAAGCTACCTTCTCAGGAGATGAGTTAAATGCCATGCTCTTTTATGGAAAAACAGGGATTGAGGAATTAATTGCGTATCAGAAAGAAGCGCTTTATGCTTTAGCCTCTGAAGAAGTCCCTTCGCAAGATTCAGAAGAGAAAGTGATTGTCATTGCAACTAGAAATCCTGGTAAAGCGAAAGAGTTTAGTTCAATTTTTGGTGAAAAAGGATATACAGTTAAGACGTTATTAGATTATCCGAATTTGCCAGATGTAGAAGAAACTGGTCGAACATTTGAAGAAAATGCTCGTCTAAAAGCTGAAACAATTGCAGAAATTTTACAGAAACCAGTATTAGCAGATGATTCAGGATTAATTGTTGATGCGTTAGGGGGAATGCCAGGAATCTATTCTGCTCGTTTTGCTGGTGAACCAACTAACGATGCTTCAAATAATGCGAAACTATTGCATGAGTTAACGGGCGTGCCAAAAGAAAAAAGACAAGCGCGTTTCCATTGTACATTGGTTTTTGCTGAACCAAAGAAAGAAAGTCTGGTGGTCGAAGCTGAATGGCCCGGAGAAGTCGGCACGATTCCTCGTGGTGAAGGAGGCTTTGGGTACGATTCACTTTTCTATGTCCCAGAGCTTGGTAAAACGGCAGCTGAATTGTCTGGAGAAGAGAAAAATAAAGTTAGTCATCGTGGACAAGCAGTGGCAAAATTAAAAGAACAATGGGAAGAATGGCTAAAAAAATAGGAGTTGAAACGTATGAAAATCTTGGTAGTAAGCGATAATCATGGCGACCGTGACTGTTTAGTTGACTTAGTGAATCATTATGAAGGACAAGTCGATGCACTCTTTCACTGTGGTGATTCTGAATTAGAACCGACAGATGAACTTTGGCAGAAATTAATTGTAGTCCAAGGAAATTGTGATTTTTATGATGAATTTCCCAAAACTGTGACTAAAAAAGTGGGTGATCAAGTTATTTATATGACACATGGTCATTTGGCCAATGTTAGAATGGGGCTCACGACACTTGCTTTACAAGCGGAAGAAGCAGGAGCGACAATTGCCTTATTTGGTCACACTCATGTACTCGGCGCAGAGCGACACAATAACATTCTCTTTGTTAATCCGGGAAGTATTCGTTTACCTCGTGGACCAGTTCAAGAGAAAACATATGCCATAATTGAAAGTACACCTGAACAATATCTCGTTCAGTACTATAACAAAGAGCACCAACCGTTGGAACGATTAAAGGCAACGTTTACGAAGTAAAAAAGTCGATTTTTTACCTGATAGTAGAACATAAGCCAGCGAGGGAATGTTCTACTATCAATTTTTTATTTTTTTAAGAAAGCGTTCTCTTTTTTTGGGGAGAATAGAACAAAACGTTAATTTTCGTTTGTTAAGTTATGAAGAATTTGCGAATTCCAAGACTTTTTTCGCAGAATTAGGTACAATAAGTTACGTGTTAAAGAATTAGAAATGGAGGCAACCCAATCATGATAGGGACTGCTGTAAAAGAATTATTATTAGAAAAACAAGAAACGTTTTTAGTACCTGCCGAAAATGTCGCCAATGTAATGTGTTTAAATCCTTTAAGTCACGCGGCATTAGTCTTATCGCAAGTTCGCTATTCCAAGATTCCTGTGTTAGATAAGGGAGATCGCTTTGTTGGCTTAATCGGCTTGACAGACGTTGTAGATAAAATGTTTGATTTGACTTCAGTGGATTTTGAAAAATTGAATGAATTTACTGTGGCCGATGTAATGGAAGTCAATGTTCCTGTAATTGGTGAATCGTGGGATTTAGAAGAAGTGTTACATTTATTAGTAGATGCTTCTTTTTTACCAGTGGTTGATGATAATCAACGCTTTAAAGGTATCATTACACGCAAAGAAATTTTAAAAGCGGTCAATCATATGGCGCATGAATTAGAAAAACATCATCTTGTTCTGCCTAAATCAGAAGAAGAAATGAAAGTAATTTAAATAAAACACAAGAAACTCTTTACTTTTTTCTCATAAATGCGTTATTCTGTATGATAACACGAAGTAAAGGAGTGCTGTGATTGGACGCATATGAGATTATTCAGTATATTGGCGATGCCAAAAAGCAAACGCCTGTTAAAGTAACACTGAAAGGGCAATTAAAAGAAGTCACGTTTCCGGAAACAATTAAGGTCTTTAATAATTGTAAAACTGGGACACTGTTTGGCGATTGGGCTGACGTAAAACCTTTTTTAGAAGCAAACAAAGAAAAAATTGAGGATTATGTTGTAGAAAACGATGCACGTAACTCAGCAATTCCTTTTCTTGATCTGAAAGACATTAATGCTCGGATTGAACCAGGTGCTTTGATTCGCGAAAAAGTTGAAATTGGCGATCAAGCGGTGATTATGATGGGGGCTATTCTAAATATTGGCGCCGTCGTTGGTGCAGGGACTATGATTGATATGGGCGCTGTTTTGGGCGGTCGTGCAACTGTAGGAAAACATTGTCATATTGGCGCGGGAACGGTTTTAGCTGGTGTCATTGAACCCCCAAGTGCCGCACCTGTGGTTATTGAAAACGAGGTTGTCATTGGAGCGAATGCGGTCGTACTAGAAGGGGTTCGTGTTGGTGAAGGTGCCGTTGTGGCTGCTGGGGCAGTAGTTGTGGAAGACGTTCCAGCGCATACCGTTGTCGCAGGCGTGCCAGCAAAAGTAATTAAACAAATTGATGATAAAACCAAGAGTAAAACAGAGATTTTAGAAGAATTACGTAAACTCTAAAAATAAATTAGTCAGTCGCGATGAAGAAACTTCTTCATGGCGGCTTTCGATTACCCCAAAAATGAAGGAGTGGCTTTTGTGGAGCAAGAAGAATTAATTGCGATTAGACGGCAACTACATCAAATACCTGAAATCGGTCTAGAAGAAAAGGAAACACAAGCCTTTTTACTTAATGAAATTGATAAAATGAAGCAACCTTATCTGCAAGTTCGAACATGGCAAACGGGGATTTTAGTCTTCATAGAAGGCAAAAATCCTCAGAAAACCATCGGCTGGCGTGCTGATATTGATGGTTTGCCTATTCAAGAGGAAGTGGTTTCTGCTTTTCAATCAAAACGACCAGGGTTTATGCATGCCTGTGGGCACGATTTTCACATGACAATCGGTTTAGGGGTTTTGAAAGAATTAAGTCAACAGCAACCAGACAATAACTTTTTATTTTTATTTCAACCTGCTGAAGAAAATGAAGCAGGGGGGATGTTGATGTATGAAGACCATGCGTTTGGTGAGTGGTTACCTGATGAATTTTATGCGCTTCATGTTAATCCTGATTTGCCAGTCGGAACTATTAGTACCAGAGTAGGGACATTGTTTGCTGCCACTTGTGAAGTGAACATTACCTTAAAAGGAAAAGGTGGACATGCGGCTTTTCCGCATCAAGCAAATGATATGGTCTTGGCGGCCACAAATTTAATTCAGCAAGCGCAAACGATCGTTAGTCGAAATGTTGATCCTGTGGTCGGGGCAGTCGTTACTTTTGGGACTTTTCATGCAGGGACTGCCTGCAATGTGATTGCCGAAGAAGCAACTTTATCTGGTACAATTCGCACATTGACAGCAGAAACGAATGAACAAACGCAGCGAAGAATTCGCGAAATTAGTGAAGGTATTGCGCAATCTTTTCAATGTGAAGTAACTGTTCATCTTGATCAAAAAGGGTATTTACCTGTAGTGAATGAGCCAGCATGTACCACGAATTTGATTGAATACATGAGCAAACAAGCAACAGTTCAATTTCAACAAGCACCGGTTGCAATGACAGGTGAAGATTTTGGCTATCTATTGTCTAAAGTCCCAGGCACGATGTTTTGGTTAGGCGTGGCAAGTCCTTATAGCCTTCATTCTGCCAAGTTTGAACCGAACGAAGAGGCGTTATTGTTTGGAGTGGAGGCAGTTAGTGGGTTTTTAAAATCATTGGACAATTAGAAAAACAGCCACCAGATAACTAATAAATATCTGGTGGCTGTTTTTTATTTTGCAATAATGGGCGTATTGGGAATCGTAAAACCGGCCTCTGTTAATGCTTTGATATATTGAGCTAGAAATTCTTCTTTGACCGCAAATTGTTTGCCGTTTAGTACATACATGGTCGTTCGCACCGCAAAGTTGCCATTGCCTAAATCAACCATACCAAAAATATCTGGCCCAGTTTGAATACTTTCGATATACTTTTCTTTTAACGTTTCATTGACTTCTGTAATCACTTCACAAATTTTTTCATAACCTTCTTCAGGATTGATGCGGACATCAATTAACACTTGCATATTGGCACGAGACAGGTTACTGATTGTGGTGATGTTTCGGTTTGGAATAAAATGAACAGTTCCATCAACCGCTTTAATTTGAGTGGTTCGTAATCCGACAGAAGTAACTGTTCCTTCAATATTTAACGCCAATAAGCGAATATAATCGCCTACATCCATTTGTTGTTCTAAAATAATGAAAAATCCGGTAATTAAGTCATTCATGAATCCTTGAGCCCCTAAACCAATGGCAACACCGGCAATTCCCGCTCCGGCTAATAATGAGCCAACAGGCACACCGACAATGGTCAAAAGAGAATAGATGAAGAAAAAGAACAGCGTATATTGAAATGCATTAATAATTAAAGTGTGTAACGTTTTTAAACGGCTTTCACTAAAATGTTGCTTTTTACTATAATTTGCATAGGTGCGATCAATTAAATATTTCCCGATTCGCTGAATAATAAAAAATAGAAAAATTAAAAATAAAATTGATAAACTTTTTTCAATTAAGGTAGCGACAATGGCATCCCAATTAATATTGTTCCAAAAGCGTTGTAGCGCGCTCACTTTTTTTACGGTCGCTTCTGCTAAATCAGGAGCAGAAGAATCGACTGTTTCAGTACTGGCTAAACCAAGTATCAACATAAAAATCCAACTTTCTCTAAAATTTCTTCTTTTAGTATACTAAATCTCTCGGCGAAAGGGGAAGAAAATAGAAAGTTTTTTTAAAGACTTAACATGTTTTTTTAGGAATGTTATAATTTTGTAAATAAATAATATATTTTATAATTTTGTTAAAGGTTGTGAGTGCTGCGTGAAAGTTTCAATTGAATGGGCAAAAAATGATTTACTTTCTAAATTACCTGTAACAATTTTTATTGATGAACGATGTGCCACTCGCTTGACGGCTGACAAGCGACGAACATTCATCTTCCATAATCCAGTCGCTTTACGATTAGGAAGTCGTTTTTTTAGTAGTCAGATAATCGAAGTTGCGGAATCATGTACATTGAAAGTTTCCTTTAATTGGTCCTGTGTTTATCTCTTTTGTATCTGGTTACTTGCAGTTAAACTGTGGATTGGAAGCGTTAGCGGTCGGGCAATTGTAGTCGTGGCACTAATCGGAGTGCTGACCTATTGGCGTCGTTATTTATTAAAAATAAAGAAAATGACCTGACAAGTCGTGATTGTTTCGTGAAAGAAGAATGCGTAGTATACTAAAAGTAATGAAAATGAAGGGACTGAAGAAACACATGACTTTGGATAAAACAAAAAAATTAGCAAACGGCAATGAAATGCCACGCCTAGGTTTAGGCGTTTGGCGTGTAGAAGATGGCTCAGAAGCAACAAATTCAGTAAAATGGGCTTTAGAAGCGGGTTATCGCTTGATTGATACGGCAGCCGTTTATAAAAACGAAGCAGGGGTGGGCGAAGGCATTCGTCAATCGGGTATTCCCCGCGAAGAAATTTTCGTGACGACGAAATTATGGAATGAAGATCAAGGCTATGAAAATGCGATTAAAGCATTTGATAAAAGCTTAGAAAAATTAGGGTTAGACTATGTTGATTTATATTTAATTCACTGGCCTGTTGCTGGTAAATATAAAGAATCATGGAAAGCATTAGAAGAAATTTACGCAAGTGGTCGTGCCAAAGCAATTGGCGTTTCCAATTTTCATCAACATCATTTGGAAGATTTATTAACAGAAGCAAATGTTGTGCCAATGGTGGATCAAATTGAATTACATCCTACGTTAACACAAGAACCGCTACGAAAATATTTAGCCGAAAATAAGATTGCCGTGGAGGCTTGGTCTCCTCTAGGACAAGGTAATTTATTATCTGAACCAGTACTAGTGAAAATTGGTGAAAAATATGGTAAATCAGCGGCCCAAGTGATTATTCGTTGGCACTTACAAAATGATATTATCGTGATTCCTAAATCTGTTCACGAAAAAAGAATTCAGGAAAATTTTGCTGTCTTTGATTTTGAATTAACACCAGAAGAAATAACCGCAATTAATCAGTTAAATAAGGATCATCGTTTTGGTGCAGATCCAGATAATTTTGATTTTTAAGTATGATAGCAAGTAAAAACGGAGGGGCGAAAGACGTCCCTCCGTTTTTACTATAATTTTTGAACAAAGTAGTTAAAGAGTGCTTGGGATTTGGCATCACGTGCGTACATTAGTTCAGGATGCCATTGAACAGCTAATAAAGGCTGCTGTTCATTTGTTGATTCCACTGCTTCTGCAAGGCCATCAGAGGACCAAGCAGTAACGCGTAAATCTTTTCCTAAAGTATGTAGTGCTTGGTGATGGTACGAGTTGACTTGACCAGTTGTACCATATATGTTTGATAATTGACTGTCTGGTTCAACATCAATACGATGCGTCGCAAAGATTGGTTGAGTGGGTTGTTGTCCGTGCTTAACTGACCATTGAGGATACATCGATAAATCTTGATATAATGTGCCACCTAAAGCAACATTGACTAATTGCATTCCACGACAAACCGCAAAAATAGGTTTGTTTTGTTTTAAGGCTTCTTCAATTAGGGCTAACTCAAACTCGTCACGATCACGATTCGTTTCTTCTAATTTTATATGGGGTTCTTGTCCGTAAAATTCAGGGGCAACATCTTGACCGCCTGCTAAAAGTAGTTTATCAATTTGTTGTATATACGTAGCGGCTAATTCTTTGGGGCCAATTGGCAAAACGAGAGGAACGCCACCTGCGGCTTGAACAGCGCTAACAAAACCTTGTGGGGTGTAAGTCACTTGGTTACCGTGAAACACTTCAGCTGCCTGCAAAAGTTGATTGCCAGCGATTCCAATAATTTTTTTTGTCATAATAACATCACATCCTCAATAAATTCATACGTTCTATTGTAGCACTTTTTTTGAAAAAAGTGTTTGAGAAGAAGTCGAGACAAGTTTTGTCTCGGACAGCTCTCAAACACAAAAAACTCAGTAAGTGAACAAGTGAAACTTTTTAACGTTCACGAATGACTTCGATTTTATAACCATCTGGGTCGACAACAAAGTAATAAGATGGTGCAGTTCCAGGTAAGCCTTTTAAGTCAGTGACAGTTAAGCCAGCTGCTTGATGTTTTTCGTGTAATCCTTCTAAATCATCTGTACTGATGGCGATATGACCATAACCGTTGCCTAAATCGTATGCTTCATGATCATAATTATAAGTTAGTTCTAGTTCGTAGTCGTCTCCTGGTAAAGTTAAATAAACCAAAGTAAATTTATTTTCTGGAAAATCACGACGGCGACTTTCTTCAAAATTGAAGGCTTTTTGATAGAAATCTAATGATGCCTCTAAATCTTTTACACGCACACATGTATGAGCCATTTTCATAGTTAAAAACTCCCTTTCAAACTTAATTATATTTCCAACGTTAATAGTAGCATAGATAAACGTGAAATGTAGAGAAAAACGCTTGGTTTCTGACTTGTTCTAAAGGAATTTCTCAGGTAAAATAGATGAAAAGAGAAGAGGTGCGCCAATGAAAACGCCAACGTTTGGAAAAAGAGAAGAGACATTGACCTATCAAACAAGATATGCTGCATACATTATTGTTTCAAAGCCAGAAAATAACACAATGGTTCTGGTACAAGCGCCAAATGGAGCTTATTTTTTACCAGGAGGCGAAATTGAAGGCACCGAAACGAAAGAAGAAGCAATCCATCGAGAAGTGCTAGAAGAATTAGGAATTAGTGTAGAAATTGGCCGTTATTTAGGGGAAGCCGATGAATATTTTTATTCGAATCATCGCCAAACGGCCTATTATAATCCTGGATATTTTTATGTAGCGAATACTTGGCGGCAACTTAGCGAACCCTTAGAAAGGACCAATACTTTACACTGGGTTGCACCAGAAGAAGCAGTCCGTTTATTAAAAAGAGGAAGCCACCGCTGGGCCGTTGAAAAATGGCTAGCGGCAGCATCATAAAATAACGAATAACCCTCAATCTATGTTGATTAGATTGAGGGTTATTGTTATTGAAAAGAATGTTTAAATTAAAACCATTTTTTCAATAATTTGAGCGACACCATCTTCGTCATTACTAGTGGTATGCACATCGGCAATTGTTTTAACATTTTCTGTCGCATTGCCCATCGCAACACCAATCCCAGCGTAATCAATCATGGATAAGTCATTTTCATTGTCACCAATGGCCATCACTTCGTCTTTATTTAAGCCTAAATGGTCTGCCAATTTTGCTAGAGCATTGCCTTTGCTAGCATTTTTATTCATGATTTCATAGTAAAAAGGCGTACTTTTAACAGTCGTATATTTTTCGGTAAAATGTAATGGTAATTTTGCAATGGCAGGATCTAAAACTTCCGGCTCATCAATCATCATCATTTTAATAATGTTCATCTCTGGTGTCATTTCATCCACCGTACGATATTTCAAAGGCATGTTCACTAAAGATGCTTCGTGAATCGTATATTTACCAATATTGCGATTGGCAGTGTAAATAGCGGAATCATCAATTGTATGCAAGTGAGCGCCGACTTTACGAGAATACATTTCAATTTCTAAAAAATCCTCATAACTCAAGGTATAGCGTGAAATAATCGTATTATCTTTGGTTGCTTGGACAAGCGAACCGTTGTAGGTAATCACGAAATCATTTTCACCATATAAGGCTAATTCATCCAATTGTTCTTTCACGCCTGGCAAAGGACGGCCTGTACATAAAACAATACGAACGCCTTGCTCATTTGCTTTTTGGAGCGCTTCTTTGACCCGTGGGGTAATCTTGTGTTGTGAATTTAGCAATGTTCCGTCGATATCAATAGCAACTAACTTAATTGACATAGAATCCTCCTAGAAAACCTATTTTTTTAAAACTAACGCACCATTATGAATGTAACTTGAAAACTCACGATACGTCTCATCAAATAAATCGTAATGTTTTTTATTTCCTTGGTCAAGCATTTCTTTAGGGAAATAGAAACGTTCATCTCCTTGACTCTGACCAGCAAGTGCTGCAACTAGGGGACTGACCGTTGCCAATTCCACTAATGAGCCATCTTTTTGCATCAATTCAATTTGTGTACGATGACGGTCTTTATTTGGACGATAAAAATCGTAAGGTAAATCATAGCTTGAATTAATGGCAGTATAATATTTAGGGTTGAAACCAACTTTTTCAATCAATTCCCTTAAATAAGCAATCGTTGCTGCGCTCTCTTTTTCGTTCGTAAAGGTGGCTGACTTCAGAGGCTTACGCATAAGGAAACGTTTGGCTAAATCACCTAGAATTGAATCAGGCACATCCATCCATTGTGTAAAGTACGTAGAGAGGACGCCATCATCCAATTTTAAATATTCTTGTAAGGTGAAGTCCCCTTTAAAGAATGGTACAAGCAGAGAGGCTTGTAAATCATAGTCAAATTCAGGGTTTTCAAATAATTCTTTCGCCCGATGCAATAAATGATCAAGAATCACTTCCATCCCACGAGAAACAGGATGGAAATAGACTTGGACATACATTTGGTAACGACTAACGATATAGTCTTCCACCGCATGCATCCCATTCATAGCAAAGGCAATGCCTCCTTTGTAGGGTCGAATCACACGTAAAATTCTAGTTAAATCGAAGGTTCCGTATTCAGTCCCTGTAAAGTATGCATCACGTAACAGATAGTCCATGCGATCGGCATCAATTTGACTAGAAATCATTTGCACCACTTGAGGATTTGGGTATTGTTTAGTAATAACGCTGGCGACTTTTTCAGGAAAATCTGCCGAAACACGATTTAAAATTTGATAGACTTCCGTTTCTGGTGAGGTGATGATTTGGACCGTGATTGCTTCATGGTTTGTATCAAAAATATGCTCGAATGTATGTGAATAAGGACCATGACCGACATCATGTAATAAAGCTGCGCAAAGTGTAATCAGGCGCTCGTCGTCATTCCAGCCGTTTTCACCTAATCGTTCCACAGAGTAGTTACGTTGGAAAATTTCACAAATCCGACGTGTAATTTCGTAAACACCCAAAGAATGGGAAAAACGACTATGTTCGGCACCGTGAAACGTAAAAGAAGAAGTACCTAGTTGCTTAATGCGACGTAATCGTTGCACTTCAGCAGAATTAATAAGGTCTAAAATCACTTGATGTTGGACATGAATATAATTATGGACGGGATCACGGAAAACTTTTTCGATTGGTAATCGTTGCTCTTTATACGGAATCGTCATACGATCTCTCCTTTAATTAAGGCGTTTCGTTGCGCCATTTTTTCCAGCTGGACAGTTAAATTTGTTTGGAACCATTCCGAGGTTATAATTGGTTCGGTTAAGTTTGGATCAATAGATTTTTCAAATTGTTGAGGTAATGCTTCGATTAAACGGGTTTTTACGGCGTCTATTGTTAATGGAGTCTCAATCAGGGTTTCTAAATTTGCCATCACTGCTGGATCAACGGGTGGATAGCCATTTTCACCAAATTGTTCTTGTAAGCCAGCAAGGTAAAAGTCTCGCACCACTTCTCCACGAGCAAGTTGATTGCCGTTAACACTGATGTAAATCATGACAGAAATACCGTCTTTGACGCGTCGTTGGGCAATCCCAGCAAACTTTTGACCGCCAATACTTAAATCATAAGTACCGGGACAATAGGATGTAGTAATTTCAAAGGCATCAATCTCTTTCTCCGGAAAACTCTGACGGAGCCAAGCCCACATTAATTCATAAGCCGCATCGATACTTAATTTGTGTTCAGAATTATTTGGTAAAATAAGTGAAACATTTAAAATACCCGAATCGGCAATCACCCCTAAACCGCCGGCATTGCGAACGACTACAGAATAATCGTTTTCTTGCAGAGAAGCGATTCCTTCTTTTAGATGAGGTACACGGGTATCTTTCATGCCAAGAATCATAGCTTGATCCAATTGCCAGAAATGAATGATTGGTTGGTGCTGCATTCCTGAAAAAGTGGTTAAAACATCGGTCAAGGCAAAAGGTAAAAAATAGTCACTGTTTGTTAAACAACCTGAATCAAGGAGCATAAATGATTCAGTGTGAAGGGGAAAAGTTGTGCTCATAAAAAACGTCCTGTCTATTTATAATTACGTCATTTAATACGTTTATTTTCTTACTCTCTCTTATATTATATACAAAAAACGCAAAAAAGCATGTTATATAAACGAATTCTGAAGGAATTCTCTAAAATAGTAAACGGTTTTCTTATTAAATAGATGAAACAAATGCTTGCAACCCGTGAAAAGAGCTTATACAATAAGAAAAGGTACATAAGCAAGGAAAAATTGACTTTAGTTGACAAATACATTGAAAAAGTCAACAATAAGAAAGTTATATTTTGGAAAAGGAGTGACCATTATGGATTTATCAACAGGCGTTCCTGTATCGATTCAACTAAAAACGATTGTCCAACAAGGCAACGAACAAAAAGATTTTTTCTTTGACTTAGAAGGTCAATTAGTAAAAATGGGTGATACATTATACATTCGTTACAAAGAAGAATTATTAGAGGATACAGAACCAACCCCCGTAACCATTAAAATTGAACCAGACGGGCATGTTCAGCTGATTCGTGCCGGTGAATTACGGATGCGTTTAAGATTTGGCTATCAGGAAAAATTAGATACAAGTTATCGAACCCCTTATGGCTTGCTACAGATTAGTACGTTTACACATAATTTGCGTGTTAGTTTAAAAGATCAACCAATGTCTGGTAAGATTTTAGTTGATTATGATTTATACTCTCAAACAGAGCGAATCGGAGAATATCATTTAGAATTAGAATTTACTGCATAAATATTGCAGAATAGAATTGATTTTTTTTCAATGTTTTTGTATGATAAGGAGTAGACTGTGAAAGGACGTGTACCTCTTGGAAATTAATGTATTTGAAGGGTTAAACAAAAAAGAATTATCCATGATTGAAGTAGCACACGCTATTTTAGAACAACATGCAGATGTAATGGATTTTTCTGATTTAGTTAACCAAATCCAAAATTATCTTGGCAAGTCTGATAGTGAAATTCGTGACCAATTAGCACAATTTTATACAGATTTAAACATCGACGGTAGCTTTATCTCATTGGGAGACAATCGTTGGGGCTTACGTTCATGGTATCCAATCGATTCAATCGATGAAGAAGTTACACATGGCTTGGAAGAAGACGAAGAAGATGCACCACGTCGTAGAAAACGTAAAAAAGTAAATGCCTTCATCACTAATCCAAACGATGAAGATGTAATTGACTATAACGATGACGATCCAGAAGATGCTGAATTAACAAATGATGATGAAGAAGACATCTTGTACGATGATGAAGAAGATGAAGATGAAGAAATCAAAGCATACAACTCTGACTTACAAGAGATTGGTGCAGATTCAGACGATGATGAAGAAGACATTCCGCAAATCGAAGAAGATTTAACGATCATTGATGACGATGATGTTGAAGATGAAGACGATTTTGATGACGAATATTCTGAAGAGTAAGAAACTAAAAAGCTTGATTCCTAAGAAGGAGTCAAGCTTTTTAGTTGAATGCTTAAGAAAAATGAGAAAATAGAAAAAATTATTTTCTTGAATAGAAGTACTTGACCTGATGTCCGTTTGCTTGTATTATACTACTTGGGCACCTTTAAGAAGGTCAGAAGTTTGAACGAACTTACAAGCTCCCTATTCGTAATGGATAGGGAGCTTTTCTATTTTTGTTTCTTTTTTATTTGGAGAAACGTAAGAGTCTCAAAGTTGTTTTACTTCTCTCTACAAAATATTATCAAAGAAAGGGTTTTTAACTATTATGACAAAATACATCTTTGTTACAGGTGGCGTGGTTTCTTCTATTGGAAAAGGGATTGTCGCAGCATCTTTAGGACGATTATTAAAAAATCGTGGATTAAAAGTTACGATTCAAAAATTCGATCCATATATTAATGTGGATCCGGGGACAATGAGTCCTTACCAACATGGAGAGGTTTTTGTCACAGATGATGGTGCCGAAACAGATTTGGACTTAGGTCACTATGAACGTTTTATTGATATTAACTTAAATAAATACTCAAACGTAACCACTGGGAAAATTTATTCAGAAGTCTTACGTAAAGAACGTAAAGGGGAATACTTAGGTGCAACAGTGCAAGTTATTCCACACATTACCAATGAAATCAAAGAAAAAATCATGCGTGCAGCGAAAATGACGGATGCCGATGTGATTATCACAGAAGTAGGTGGTACTGTCGGCGACATCGAATCATTACCTTTCCTAGAAGCATTGCGTCAAATGAAAGCTGATATGGGTAGTGACAACGTAATGTACATCCATACAACCTTGATTCCTTACTTAAAAGCGGCTGGCGAAATGAAAACTAAACCAACACAACATAGTGTCAAAGAATTAAGAAGTTTAGGGATTCAACCAAATATTTTAGTGGTCCGTACGGAATTACCTGTTTCTCAAAACACTAAAAACAAATTAGCACAATTCTGTGATGTTAATCCGGAAGCGGTAATTGAATCTCGTGATGTTGAAACGTTATACTCCATTCCATTAGCACTTCAAGCACAAAACATGGATCAAATTGTTTGTGATCATTTAAAATTGGATGCACCGGCTGCAGACATGACTGAGTGGCGTGCATTAGAAGAAAAAGTTCTTAACTTGAAAAAGAAAACAAAAATTGCGCTGGTTGGTAAATATGTTGAATTACCAGATGCCTATATTTCTGTTGTAGAAGCATTAAAACATGCTGGGTTTGATTTTGATTCAGATATCGAAATTGATTGGGTTGATTCACAAGAATTAACTGCTGAAAATGTCGCTGAAAGAATTGGTTCAGCAGATGGTATTTTGGTTCCTGGTGGTTTTGGTGATCGTGGAATTGAAGGAAAAATTGAAGCGATTCGTTTTGCTCGCGAAAATGACGTACCATTCCTTGGTATTTGTTTAGGTATGCAAATGGCCTGTGTAGAATTTGGTCGTAACGTTGTGGGCTTAGAAGATGCTGGTTCTGCAGAAACTAATCCTGACGTGACAAATAACATTATTGATTTAATGGCAGATCAAGAAAACATTGAGAATTTAGGTGGCACACTACGTTTAGGTTTATATCCATGTAAATTGAAAAAAGGAACGAAAACTGCGGCAGCATACGGAAATGAAGATGTTGTCCAAGAACGTCACCGTCATCGTTATGAATTTAACAACAAATACCGTCAATTATTTGAAGAAAATGGCTTAGTTTTCTCTGGAGTTTCACCAGATAATCGTTTAGTTGAGATTGTTGAAATTCCTGAAAAACAATTCTTTGTGGCTTGTCAATTCCACCCAGAATTAATTTCTCGTCCAAATCGCCCACAACGCTTAATCAAAGGATTTGTTGGTGCAGCTTTGGCAAATAAAGAAAGTAAATAAGCAAAAATGGACGAAGTGATTCAGTTCACTTCGTCCATTTTTAATCTAAAAAAGTACGGGGCTCATCATGAGCCCCGTACTTTTTATGCTGCTTTATTTTCATCTGGTTTAGAACTACTTTCAGGTGGTTGCGGCGGTTCTTGTGAACTAGAACTTGAAGGTTCAGGTGGTTGTTCTGATGTTGCCGGTTGCTCTGCTGAGGAAGAGCTTGCCGGCTGTTCGGTTGATGGTGGCGCTTCAGAGGAAGAAGGCGCACTTTCTGAACTAGAACTTGATGAACTTTCCGCTTCTTTTGTGGAAGAGGATTCCACCGTACTGCTAGATTTCGGCTGTGGTGCTGAAGAGGTAGTACTTGGTAAAACTTGTACATTTGGTACCTCATAGGCATCTTTCACGTATAATTCATTACCTACACGCACAACACTGTCTGGCTGCACCCAGTCATCGTTTGAAACATTTTGAGACAAGTAACTCATTATTTCACGATAAACATCCGAGGCAATTCCATAGTATTCTTGATAGATTGGTGTATTTCGATCATTGTATCCAGTCCAAACAGAAACGGCATAGTGTGTTGTATAACCAACAAAGGTACTATCCGGGGCAATTCCTTTTTCTGTTGTGCCCATTCGCGCTAAATCTTCATCAGTATAGTTAGAAGTCCCTGTTTTGGCCGCTTGGATTAAGCCTGGAATGGCGCCGTTAAATCCTGTTCCGCCATTTAAAACATCTTTTAACATATCCGTCATCATATAGGCGGTAGAGTCTTTCATCGCACGTTTACCATCAGGCTGATAATCAACGCTAGTTCCATCATTGAAAACGACTTTGTTTACGTAATACGGTTTGTTGTATATTCCGTTATTGGCGAAAGCCGCATAAGCTGCTGCTAACTTCAATGAGGAAATTCCATATTTATCGCCATCTACATCGCTTGTGTTACTTGAAATGGCATTCGAGGCTTCTAAGTTTTTATAGTCAATTCCTAGCCCTTTAATGAAAGGCATGATGTTTTCTTTACCAACTTCATCAAACGTCTGGACCGCGGTCGTGTTACGAGAACCCATAATCGCACGGCGCATAGTAATGACGCCTTGGTATGTTAAATCAGAGTTGAAGACATCAATGTCGGTACCAGGATATTTCGTTGGTTTATCCACCATGAGGCGACCTGTCGAATAATTTAAATTCTCAATTGCGGGACCATAATCCATGATTGGTTTCACAGTTGAACCAACATCACGTTGGGTGTTAACAGCTAAATTGTTTCCTAATTGCACATCATCAGGAATGTGACGACCACCAATTTGTGCTCGGACCTGTCCAGAGGCAACATCAATAACGGTTGAAGCCACTTGCATTTTATCATCTGGAAACGCAACGTATTGATCACTGTTGACAATATCGTAAAGTTGTTTTTGGGCATTCATATCTAAGTTTGTGTAGATATCTAGTCCGTCTGTGTAAACATTTTTACCAGTTTTTGCTTTCACTTCATTGATTACTTCTTTGACGTAATTATCTACGACTTTTCGATTGTCATCACTGGCTTTTAATGGCACTAAGCCTTCATCGATTGGGGTAGCTTTAGCTTTTTCGTACTCTGCTTTCGAGATTTTTTTATTGTCGTACATTGTGTAAAGTACAACATCCCGACGTTCTTTAGCAGTATCTGGTTTTGTATAGGGATCGTATGAGTTTGGCGCTTGTGGCATTCCTGCCAGTAGGGCCGTTTGTGGTAAATCAAGTTCAGATAAATGTTTACCATAATAATTTTCAGCCGCTGTTTCCATTCCATAAAAACCATTCGCCATGTAGACTTTGTTAATGTAGTAAGTTAAAATTTCTTCTTTTGATTTTTCACGTTCTAAACGAACAGCCATCCATGCTTCTTGTGCTTTCCGTTTCAAGGTTTGGTCAGATTCTTTTGTAGAGAAGTAGGACAATTTAATTAATTGTTGGGTTAAGGTACTTCCGCCTTGTAATCCACCATTTTTGACATTTGAAAGGGCAGAACCGATAATCCGAATCGGATCCACACCAATGTGTTTATAGAAACGACGGTCTTCGACAGAAACAATGGCATCTTTTAATAATTGAGGCACATCATTTGGTTGAATTAATTCACGCTTTTCTGCGCCTAAATCCTCAAAAATTTCATTATTAATATCGTAAAGCTTCGATGAAACTGTCGCATTCAGTTTGTCATCTTCTAATTTTGGGGCTTGTCGTGCATAGAACCAAAAAAGACCAACGCCTGCTAAAAAAGCGACCATCCCAGCGATAAGTAAGCCAAGAAAGATTTTTAAAACAAGCCGTTTTTTCTTTTTCGGCGGTTGTGTCTTTTTCTTGTAACTCGACTTCGATGAGGTGTTGGATGCATGTCTAGCAGCTCGCGAGCCTGAATTTGCGGTTGGCATAAATAGCAACTCCTTTGTTATACTTTCAAAACTTTATGAATCTAGTGTGTCTGAATATATTGTTCCACTGCGTCGAGATAAGGGATTCGCGGTGCGATTCCAAAAGATAATTCAATTCCTTCTTTCTCGATGAGTGCAAGCGGCATAGATTTTTTTCCAGTAACTGCTTGGTTTTTCCAATGCGTTATTAGATTTTCACCACTAAAAAAGAAGCAGCGTTTTAAGCTTGAAAACCATAATAGCACAAAACAAATCCCTTGTTGTGCTATACATTGTTCCATATGATCAATTTGATGTTGATGAAAATTTTTAAAGGGAAAGGACGTGGTATTTTTCGTTTCTTTCGCTTCAAAATCTATGTAACGGCCTTGATATACACCGTTATAATCAGTCGTTGAAGCTTGTCTAAAGTAGGCCTCCTTAATAACAGCCGCACTTCGTTTGGGATAATCTACTTTAACAATTTGAACAGGAGTGGGTTTCTTATGAACGACTGCTTGCTTATTCAATAGATAATATTGATTGCTTTGATTGATCGCTTCTTCGAAATCCATCCCACGATTACCAAATTCAACGGGGCGTTTCTTTTTTACTTGTTTTTTTGGTGATTGTGCTTCATGATGATTATAAGGTATTCCGTTAGGATAATGGAACGTCACGTTTATCACACTCCTAGCCTGTATTATACCAAAAAAAAGACCTGAAAGAAAAGGGATGACTTATGGAAATGATAAAAACCCTCTATGTCACCGGTTATCGCAGCTTTGAATTGGGGATATTTCAAGGAAAAGACCCGAAAATCACAGTTATTAAAAATGTCTTAAAAAAAGAGTTAGCCAGTTATATTGAAGCGGGAGTAGAATGGATTTTGATTTCTGGCAATTTAGGTGTTGAACTTTGGACAGCTGAAGTAGTTGGGGAATTAAAAACGGAATATCCAGAAGTCCAGCTAGGTTTGCTTTATCCATTTAAAGACTTTGGCAATAATTGGAATGAACAAAATCGAGAACTGTTAACGAAAGCGGAAAGTTTGGCTGATTATATCAACTCAGTAAGTCACCAGCCCTATCAATCGCCAGCACAATTAAAAATGCATACAAAATTTCTTTTGGAACATTCTGGGGGCAGCTTACTTATTTATGACAAAGAGTACCCTGGCAAAACGGAGTATTTTTTAAAGGATGCACAACATTTTTCGGAACGAGAACCCTATGATATTCGCTTAATTACAATGGATGATTTACAAAACTCGGTGATTGATTAGAGAATCTGTTTGATTTTCTAGCTATTTTTCGTTACAATAGTATTTGTGGAACTATGAAATTTTCTATCGTAAATAAACAAATGAGGTGTAAACATGGCAAATTTAGTATATAGTCCTAAAGACATTTTACAAAAAGAATTTAAAACGAAAATGATGAACGGGTATGACCCGATTGAAGTAGACGAATTTTTAGACAATGTTATTAAAGACTACGAAGCTTATAATAAAGAATTATTAAGCTTGCAAGAAGAAAACAGCCGCTTAATGGCAAAATTAGACCAATTATCAAAAAACCAACCAACGCCTCGTGTTGCTCAAGAAGTACCAAAAAGTGCAGCAGTGACCAACTTTGATATTTTAAAACGTTTATCAAACTTAGAGCGTGAAGTTTTTGGTAAAAAGTTAGATGAAACACCTTCAACACCTGTAACGCCTTCCGCACCGTCAATGACTGCAGAACCAGCGAACCATGATGTTGATAATGCACAAACACGTCAATTTTAACAAGACAATTTAAGTCAAGTTTTCACGAGGAACAGAAAGCATTTGTTAGAATAGCGGACACTTGTTTTAGTGTATAAATTTTTGCTGTTCGTTTAAACAGATTTGTAATTTTCGGGTGATCGCGGTTTGCTTTTGCAAGCTGAGGAAAGTCCATGCTCGCACAAGCTGAGATGCTTGTAGTGTTCGTGCTTAGCGAAATCATAAGCTAAGGTACTCTTTTAGAGTAACGGCAGGAAAAATGACTAAGGTTTCGACTATGTCAAAGTATCCTTGAAAGTGCCACAGTGACGAAGCGATGTGGGAAACTCCATCGGTGGAACGCGGTAAACCCCTCGAGCGAGCAACCCAAACAATGGTAGGGGCGCTCTTCTAAAGGAAATGAACGAGTAGAAGAGGCAGAGTTTACTCTGCAGATAGATGATGACCGTCACCAATTTTTCCTGAAGAATTGGTGATACAGAACATGGCTTATAGAAAATTACAAGTAATTCAGGAAGACCTTCCAACGTAGTTGTGAAGGCTTTTTTTACGAAAAGAATAAAAAAATGTTAAAATAAAGAAACTGAGATAAAAGTAGTAAGCTATCTGTTCTAAAGAGGCCGGGACAGGCCCGTTTAGTTCAGAGAAAGCGGACAATTACAAAAAACAAGCGGAGCAGTAGTCGGCAGGACTGTTAGCTCCAGACAATAAAAAAGAGTCAAGAAGGAGTTTTTATGACGAAAGAAAAAACATTCAAACTTGTTGCAACGGCTGCTAGTGGCTTAGAAGCATTAGTTGGAAAAGAATTGCGTGATTTAGGGATTCCCTGTGAAGTAGAAAATGGTCGGGCCGTCTTTGAAGGCACAGTTGAAACAATTGCTACTGCCAATTTATGGCTACGAACAGCAGATCGGATTAAAATCGTCGTTGGCGAATTTAACGCCTATAGTTTTGATGAATTATTTGAAAAAGTTAAAGCACTTCCTTGGGAAGATTATTTGCCTTTAGATGCAGAATTTCCAGTTGCAGGTAAATCAATTAAGTCAAAATTGTATAGTGTTCCTGATTGCCAAGCCATCACCAAAAAAGCCATTGTTAACCGTTTAAGAGAAGTTTACCATCGTCCAGCGACGGTGCCTTTAACCGAAACAGGAGCTTTGTTTAAATTAGAAGTGGCTCTGCTAAAAGATAAAGTGACGTTGACGTTGGACACGACTGGACCAAGTTTATTTAAACGAGGCTATCGCATTGAAAAGGGGGGCGCACCTCTTAAGGAAAACATGGCAGCTGCTTTAGTGATGTTGACCAATTGGCGCAAAGATCGTCCTTTTTATGATCCAGTTTGTGGTTCTGGAACAATTTGTATTGAAGCAGCATTAATTGGCCATAACATTGCCCCTGGCTTTAATCGTAGTTTCACTTGTGAAACATGGGATTGGGTTGATCCAGCAATTTTTGAAAAAGTACGTAACGAAGCCGAGGCAAAGGCAGACTACGATGTTGAATTAGATATCTGTGGTTCAGATGTTGATGGGCGAATGATTGAAGTCGCACGAGCGAATGCTGAGGAAGTTGGTTTAGGTGATTCAATTACCTTTAAACAATTGGCATTAAAAGATTTTACAACCGAGAAGGAATATGGTGTAATGGTAGCTAACCCGCCTTATGGTGAGCGTTTAGGAGAAGAGGAAAGTGTTCGTCGTTTGTATAAAGAAATGGGCCATGTTTTCCGTCCGTTAACTACTTGGAGCAAGTATATACTGACGAGTGATCTTGCTTTTGAAGAATATTATGGTGCCAAAGCTACTAAAAAACGGAAGCTTTACAACGGAGCCTTACGAACAGATTTATTCCAATACTGGGGAACACGTCCACCAAGAAAACCACGGGAAGACTAAGAAAGCTGGTGTAAAAAATGAAGGAAGCTGTATTTTTACAAGAAGTGAAAGAAATTCAATTACTAAAAAATGCCTTGACATTATTAGACTGGGATTCATCAACTGGGATGCCAGAAAAAAGTAGTCCTTTTCGAGGAGAAGTAGAAGGGTATTTAACCGGATTATATTTTGAACGAAGTATTGGCCCAGTTATTCAAGAAGCATTGGCCTATTTTGAGACACGCCCTGAAGAATTATCTGAATTAGGGAAACTGGTTTTTGAAAAAGTAAAAGAAGAATATGCTTTGAATAAAAATGTTCCAGCTGAACGTATGCAAGAATATGTTAAAGTATTAAACCAAGCACATACAGATTGGCTAAAAGCACGCGCTGCACAAGATTTCGGCTTGTTAGAAGAAACCTTAACGAAGGTCGTTGCGTTCCAAAAAGAGTTCATTCCTTATTGGCAAAAAGAAGAAAAAACACCGTACGATGTGTTATTAAATCAATTTGAACCAGGGATGACGGTTGAGAAGCTAGACCAAGTATTCGACCAAGTAAAACAAGGGATTCAAGAAATTCGGACCGTTTTAGCAGAAAAAGGTACGCCGCCTAGAACTGACTTTTTATCTAGAAAAATGACCAAAGAACAACAACGCCGTTTTGTGATTGGTGTGGTTGAGCAATTAGGCTATGATTTTTCAAAAGGTCGATTAGATGATACAGTTCATCCATTTATGACAGCTCTAAATCGAAATGATGCGCGGATTACTACGCGCTGGGAAGAAAATAATTTCTCAATGGCAACATTTGGTGTGATTCATGAAGCGGGTCATGGGATGTATGAACAAAATTTTGATCCTAAATTTGACTTTACGCCGCTAAGCGAAGGTGCCTCTATGGGGATTCACGAATCACAATCGCTCTTTAATGAAATTATCATTGGTAGCAACCGAGCTTTTTGGCAAAAACAATACCCGTTTTTCCAAGAATGTGCAGAAGGTACTTTTGATGATATTGCTTTTGAAGATTTCTATGCTTCTTTAAAAGAAACGAAAGCAAGTTTGATTCGGATTGATTCCGATAGTCTCACCTATCCTTTGCATATCATTATTCGTTATGAAATTGAAAAAATGTTATTTAATGGTTCTTTGGAAGTCGCTGATTTGCCAAAAGTGTGGAACGAAAAATACCAAGAGTACTTAGGCGTATCACCTGAAAATGATTTAGAAGGTATCCTTCAAGATGTTCATTGGTCTGGAGGTAGCTTTGGTTATTTCCCATCTTATGCCTTGGGTTATATGTACGCCGCGCAACTATTTCACGCAATGAAACAAGAATTATCTGTTGATGAAATTTTAGCTTCGGAGGATTATTCTGATATCCGTAAATGGTTAACACAACATATTCATCAGTACGGCGCTTCACGTAAACCAAATCAATTAATTTATGATGCAACGGGAGAAGAATTGAATCCTAGTTATTTAATTGATTATATGAAAGCTATTTATTTTGATGTTTATCAAGTGCAATAAGTGAAACAAGCAAGGGGAAGTGGACAACAACAATGTTATCAATTCGTGAATATTTAGAAGCTGGTGAAACAACAATCTCAAACTTACTATTTGATCATTACCAAAAAATTGGTTTGAAAGATGATGAATTTCTCTTTTTACTGCAACTTTTTCGTTCGCAAAATGCAGGCGATTTATTTCCAGACTTAATGGCGATTGCAGAGACGATGGGCAAAACGCCAGATACGATTTATAAGTTGTTAAATCAATTGGTTTCTCGCGGATTTATTCGAATTGAAACACAACAAAACCAAAAAGGTCAAATGATGGATACGTATGATTTACTGCCTGTTTTTCAAAAGATTCAATTATTTTTACAAACGAGCAAAGAAAAACAAGTTGTCGCAAACCACGAAGATGAAATTAAACAGCTTTACCAAGGCTTTGAAAAAGAATTCGGACGTCCACTTTCACCCATTGAATTAGAAATGATTGGTCAGTGGTTGAACACGGACCATTATTCCCCTGAATTAATCCGGTTAGCGTTGCGAGAAGCTGTTTTAAATCAGGCGTATAGTTTGAAATATATTGATCGTATTTTACTTGCGTGGGAGCGTAAAAATATTACCACCAAAGAACAAGTGGCTGCTGATCAGAAAAAACGAAAAGATTCTATGATTCAAAATGAGATTGAACAACAAGGTCAGACACAAGAAGCGTTACCAAAGGTTACATTACACAATTGGTTAAATCCAGAAGACAGTGAATAAAAAGGAGGTGGGCCATGCTATCAAAAGAGAAAACGATGGAAGCTATTGAAATTATGTATGAGATGTTTCCAAATGCAGAATGTGAATTAAAACATAAGAATCCTTTTGAATTATTAATTGCTGTGATTTTAAGTGCGCAAGCAACCGATGTATCGGTAAATAAAGCGACTCCTGGTTTATTCGCAGCTTTTCCAACACCAGAAGCTTTAGCAGCTGCACCGGTGGAGGAGATTATTGCTAAAATAAAAACCATTGGCTTATATCGCAATAAAGCAAAAAATATTAAAGCGTGCGCACAACAACTTTTAGAACGTTTCAATGGAGAAGTTCCGCAAACCAGAGATGAACTGGTCAGTTTACCTGGCGTGGGGAGAAAAACAGCCAATGTAGTAATGGGAGATGCTTTCGGCGAACCGGCTTTTGCAGTAGATACACATGTGGAACGAGTGTCCAAGCGCCTTAGAATTTGTAAGCTAAATGCGAATGTTACTGAAGTTGAGCAAACCTTAATGCGTAAAGTTCCGAAAGAACTCTGGGTGAAAACGCACCATACCATGATTTTCTTTGGGCGTTATCACTGCCTAGCAAGAGCGCCTAAATGTGAAGCCTGTCCGCTACTCTATATGTGTCAAGAAGGCAAAGAACGGATGAAAGGGAAATAACATATTTTTCCTAAGAAAGCGAGCCACAAGTCCAACCGACTTGTGGCTCGCTTTCTTTTTTGATGTTTAAGAAACGCAACAAATGATTGCGGTTTCTTAAAAATTGATTTAGTATAGACAGTGTGGTATATACTAGGAAATTTATTTTTTTGAAGAAAGATAGGCGATGAAATGACAGAAAATGCACCCAAATTTAAGCAAATTTCTGCAGAAATTGAAAAGAAGATTCGAGACGGTCTGTATGTAAGTGCACAAAAATTACCTTCAGAATATGATTTAGCTAAAGAATATAACTGCAGTCGCTTGACCATCCGTAAAGCGATTGATGATTTGATTCGCAAAAATATTTTGGTAAAACGACATGGTAAAGGTAGTTATGTGATGTCGCAAGCGAAAATTCAAAGTGGTCGTGCTGGCTTACAAGGTTTTACTGAGGCAGCCAAAGCTTACGGGAAAAAAAGCCAGACAGAAGTCATTTCCTTTGAAGAAGTAGTACATCCCGCTGAGAAAATTCGGGAGGCGCTCCAAGTGGGCAAAAATGAGGCAATTTATGAACTGATTCGCCGCCGAATGTTAGACGGCGAGCCAATGACAGTTGAAAAAATTTATTTGCCACAGGCATACGTACAAGGCCATACGAAGCAAGACTTCGAGGGCTCTCTTTTCTGCTTAATCGAGAAGAACGTCGAGATTGCTTATTCGCATCAAGAAATTGAAGCAATCTTAGTTGAAGCGGAAATTTCAGAATTATTGAATGTTCCTGTGGGCCAGCCACTTTTACAAGTCCACTCTATCACCTATGCGCTTGATGCAACCCCCATTTTATATGATGTCTCTTTATATCGAGCAGATCGGTACACATTTAAAAACACACTGACCCGTTATAGCCCGTCTGAAAACAACCAAGTGGAGCTAGGAGGTTCTTGGAACGAATGAAGATTAAAGAAGAAATAGCCGCTCAAAAAGATTTATTTTATGAAGACTTAAACAAAATTATGGAGATTCGAAGTGTGAAAGGGTCGCCTAAAAAAGAGGCCCCTTTTGGCGAAGGACCGAAAAGAGCCTTGGAAGAAACGCTGAAACTTGCAGAGCGTTATGGCTTTCAAACTGAGATTGTCAATGACGCAGTTGGCTATGCGCAATGGGGAACAGCGGAAGAATACCTGGGGATTATTGGTCATTTAGACGTAGTACCAGAAGGTTCTGGCTGGTCAGTGCCGCCCTTTCAATTAACGAAAAAAAATCAACGTTTGTATGGTAGAGGAATTCTAGATAATAAAGGTCCTATATTGGCTTGCCTGTATGGAATGAAATTACTGAAAGAACTTGGTTACCAACCAAAGAAAACCATTCGCTTAATGTTTGGCACGGATGAAGAAAGTGGGAGTGGAGATATCCCCTTATATTTAGAGAAGGAAAACGCACCCGTTTTTGGATTTACTCCAGATTGTAAATATCCAGTAGTTTATGGGGAGCGAGGGATTGTTAATTATGAAATCACAACGACCATCCCAGATGATTCAAGTGAACAAATTGGTCAGATTATGGGTGATCAAGCAAAAGACCATGTGCCTGATCAATTAAGTGTGGTGATTGCAGGAAAAACAACAGCAATCACGGGAAAACGTGCTCCTTCCAATGCGCCAGAACTAGGCAAGAACGCGATTACTTTATTGGCACAGAAAATTAGCGAGGAACAGTTAGTCAAAGGAAATTTATTACAGTATTTCGACTGGTTAACGGCTAGTTTTCATGAAAAGCACTATGGCGAAGGAGTAGCTCTGGACTTTAAGGATCAGGATAGCGGGCAATTGATTTTAACGCCCTATGCGTTGGAAAAACGAGGACAGCAATTGGTGTTATCATTGGCCGTGCGTTATCCTGTTTCTATTACAGAAAACGAAGTAACCACGCAGCTAACGAAGGCACTATTTCCAGAAAGTGAAGTGACCGTCATCCGCCGCCTCCCTAGTACGCTGTTTCCAAAAGATGAGCGCAATGTTCAAAAATTAACCAAGGTTTATGAACAAATTACTGGCTTAGATGGGACGCCAGTCACAACTACAGGTGCTACGTATGCTCGTTTTATGCCGAATATCGTTGCTTTTGGTCCATCATTTCCTGGTCAAAAAGGCATTGCGCATAACCAAGATGAATATATGGATGAAAAAGATTTACTGCTTAATCTGGAAATCTATATGCAAGCGATGATTGCATTAACAGAAGCATAAAACCAATAGAAGATACACGTATGAGAAGGAGCCAATGTGTTTCGTAGAGGTCGCATACGTGTATCTTCTATTTTTCTGTATAAAATTTCATTTTCAGTATATACAAAACAGTATATACTAGTTTATAATGATGGGGAAATGTAAGCGTTAACGAAAGGGCGGATGGAAAATGACTTGGGGTGCAATTGCGACATGGCGGATGGCACATGATGGGTTACTAAAAGCTACAGAAGAATTACAACAAGGAGGTGCTGCAGGCACGGCCGTGGAACAATTAATTAAAGAAGTAGAAGACTATCCTTTTTATAAGTCAGTGGGCTACGGCGGTTTACCTAATGAGGAAGGGATTTTAGAAATGGATGCTGCCTATATGGATGGAGACACATTTGCAATTGGTGCTGTGGCAGGAATTACAGATGTTAAAAATCCGATTTCAGTGGCTAAAGCATTAAGTAAAGAGAAGTTTAATAGTTTTCGTGTTGGCGCAGGTGCAACGAAATATTCAATGTTGCACGGTTTTGAAAGAAAGAATATGTTGACAGAACGCGCTAATCAATGGTGGCAAAAGCGTTTAAAAGAAATTCAGGAAAATCAGTTGAACCCCTATGATGGGCATGATACTGTCGGCGCTATTACGTTAGACCAAACAGGATCAATGGCAGCTGGCACTTCCAGTTCGGGACTCTTCATGAAAAAAGCAGGACGTGTTGGTGATTCACCACTGTCAGGTTCTGGTTTTTATGTTGATAGCGAAATTGGTGGTGCTGCGGCTACAGGATTAGGTGAAGATTTAATGAAAGGCTGTCTTTCTTATGAAATCGTCCGTTTAATGGGGGAAGGGTGCTCGCCACAACAAGCATGTGATCAAGCCGTCTATGCTTTTCATGAAAAATTGACCCAACGTTATGGGAAAGCAGGAGCTTTTTCACTAGTGGCCATGAACAAACAGGGAGACTGGGGCGTAGCTACGAATGTGGAATTTACTTTTACAGTTGGTACTGATATGCAGCAACCAGAAATCTATATTGCAAATCCAGGCAAGAATCATACCACAGAGATTCAGCCGATTTCACAAGAATGGTTAGCGGCCTATGAAAAAAGAATCAAAGCACCAATTGAATAAATGAGGAGAGTGAAGGAACATGAGTAAAAAACAAATTTATCTTTTTTGTGATGCAGGAATGTCTACAAGTATTATGGTGAATAAAATGATGGAAGTGGTGGAAAAACATCAAATGCCTTTAATGATTACTGCTTTTCCTATTGCAAGAGCACAAGAAGTGGTTGAAGCAGAGAAGCCTGTTGCTATTTTATTAGGACCACAAGTCCGTTTTTTATTAGAAAAAACAAAAGAACAATTTGCTCCTCAAGGGATTCCTGTCGCTGCAATTGCGCCAGAAATTTATGGCATGATGGATGGCGAAAAAGCATTGAAAGAAGCGCTGCGGTTAATTAAGCAAAATAAAAAATAATAGATAGGAGTGACGACCGTGCAAAAATTTTTGGATTGGTTAGAGCGCGTATTGACCCCTTTGGCAAAAGTGATAGGAGAAAATAAGTATTTAGTAGCGATTCGTGATGGCTTCCTTTTATCAACGCCCTTGTTGATTGTTGGTTCGGTCTTCTTATTAATTGCTAATTTTCCTTTGCCACAATGGGATACTTGGATGTCTCATTTGCTTGGTAAAGACTGGGCGACAATGATGTCTGTTCCAGCTAGTGCTAGTTTTGATGTAATGACTATTCTGGCCGTTGTCGGTATTGCCTATAGTTTAGGAAAACAATTCAATGTGGATGCAATGCAAGCAGGAATTATCGCATTGGTTTCATTTTTTATTGTAACGCCTTATCAAACATTATTTACACCGGAAAATAGTTCAAAGGTTTATGAAGTTACCAGTTTACCTTTAAAATGGATGGGTTCCAGTGGCTTGTTTTTAGGAATGATTGTCGCATTAATTGCGACTCGTTTATTTGTGGCCATTGTTCGTAAAGGGTGGACAATAAAAATGCCAGAAGGAGTGCCACCAACAGTGGTTAAGTCTTTTGAGGCCCTGATTCCGAGTTTTTTAGTTGTTACTCTCATGTTTTTAGTCAATTGGCTGGCTGCTTTAACTCCTTATGGTAATTTACAAGATGTTATTTTTGAATTTCTACAAACGCCCTTATTGAGTCTTGGTAATACCTTAGGTGCGATGAGCATTGCTTATTTATTTTTACACTTCTTTTGGTTCTTTGGCATTAACGGAGGTAGCGTGGTTGGCGCAGTCTTTAATCCTGTTTTGCGGGCATTGTCTGTTGAAAATTTACAAGCATTTAAAGACGGTCATGAAATTCCCAACATCATCACTGGACAATTTCAAGATATGTTTGCAACATTTGGTGGCGCCGGTTCCACACTCTCATTAATCATTGTGATGGTCTTATTCTGTAAAAGTCAACGAATTAAAAAGCTTTCGCAACTTTCACTAATTCCTGGTGTTTTTGGGATTAACGAACCAATCATTTTTGGGTTACCAATTGTTTTAAATCCAATCCTTTTAATTCCATTTGTCTTAGTACCCGCAATTAATATTATTATTGCCTATTTTGCTATGGATTGGGGCTTAGTTCCATTGACGAACGGTATTCAATTGCCGTGGACGACTCCGCCAATTATCTCAGGATTTTTAGTCAGCGGTTGGCAAGGATCAATTCTGCAAGCTCTCTTATTGGTACTAGGAATGTTCATTTATTATCCTTTTATTCGAGTTATGGATGACCAATATTTACGTGAAGAATGGAAAGCACAAGAAGAAGAGAGTGAAGAAATTGATTTTGATTCCTTTGACTTCGATGATTTATAAATAAGGAGGAAATAGGCATGAAAAAAATCCTTTTAGTCTTAAACCACAGTTTAGCAGGATTTGGCAGTGATGAACAAGCTCAGCTGAAACCAAGTGGTAAAAAAGCTCCCTTAGGTCCAGGGGTAACATTGCTACCATTTTTACAGAAGCAAGGAGCGGAAATTGTTGCGACACTTTATTGTGGTGACCAATATTATTTGGAAAACGAGGAAGAGGTAGCAAAGAAATTTATTGGCTTTGCAAAAAAGTTTCATGCCGATGCGGTTCTTTGCGGACCAGCCATGCATTATCCTAATTTTGGAGAAATGGCTGCTCGTCTAGCTTGTAAGTTTAATGCTGCAGGCATTCCTGCAATTGCAGCGATGGCAGAAGAAAATCCAGCAGTTAGTCACTATTATCAGCAAGTACCGATTGTGAAGATGCCCAAAAAGGGCGGCATTGGTTTAAATAATTCGTTTAAACAAATGGCGCAATTGGTCGTGGCAAAAGCAAATGGAAAAGAAACCAAACAGTTAGAAGAAACAAGTTGTTTTTAATTGTTGATAATCTAAAGAGAAATCCAGAATGAACGCATGATTGTGTTCGTTTTGGATTTTTTGCTTTTGTTTAGCGAATGTATGTTCTATAATAGGGAGGCAGATAGGTGGGATTACGTGAAATCAACGAGAAAAATTGCGGTGCGTCAAGTGGTCGAATTTATTTTAAGGCGGGGAAGTATCGATTCTCGCCATGTGAGTGAACATACACCACAAGAAGGTAGTCGCCTTCATCGAATGTTGCAAAAGGAAGCGGGGAGCCTTTATCAAAAGGAAGTATCTTTAAAAATTGAGGTGCCTTTAAATGGCCATAATTATTGTGTAGAAGGTCGTGCAGACGGCATTTTTGTGAAAGAAACTGGGCAAGTGGTCATTGATGAAATTAAAACATCCGAACCAGCGTTTGAAGAATTGCCGCCAGAAAAGGTCGA
Source organism: Enterococcus sp. DIV1206 (assembly GCF_051712485.1). Taxonomy (NCBI): domain Bacteria; kingdom Bacillati; phylum Bacillota; class Bacilli; order Lactobacillales; family Enterococcaceae; genus Enterococcus; species Enterococcus sp. DIV1206. The sequence goes on along the minus strand of NZ_JBIOOZ010000001.1, from coordinate 1,973,761 downwards.
ATTGTTTTGGTATCAAGCGATGTGTTATGGTCACATGTATTGCCAACAAGAACAACTTTCTGAAATAACGCTGCAACTCACTTATTATCAGACCACCACAAAACAAATCACACGACAAGAACGCCATTTTACAGAAGCTGCATTAGCGGAGTTTTTTACTGATTTGATGAGGCGCTATGAACAGTGGGTAATTTTTAAAGAAGAATGGCGTATTTTGAGAAATAAATCATTAAAAAATCTTAGTTTTCCTTACGGGGAGTATCGCAAAGGGCAACGAGAATTGGCGGTAGCCGTCTATAAAACAATTCTTAGTAAACAGCGGCTCTTCGTGGAAGCACCAACTGGAACAGGCAAGACAATGTCCACTCTTTTTCCAGCGATGAAAGCAATTGGTGAAGAAGAAGGCGAACGGATTTTTTATTTAACAGCTAAGACCATCACGCGGCAAGTGGCTGAAGATGCCGTCAAAGCGCTGTCCGAAAAACAAGCGCAAACTAAGAGTATTACGTTAACAGCAAAAGATAAAATTTGTTTTTTAACTGAACGAAATTGTACACCAGAACATTGCCCGTTTGCTGACGGCTATTATGATCGTTTAAATGAGGGACTGTGGGATTTATTGCAACATGAAAATCATTTAACGAGAGAGGTTATTGAACGGTATGCACAAAAGCACCAATTGTGTCCATTCGAGTTGTCGCTAGATGCAAGTCTTTGGTGTGATTTAATTATTGGCGATTACAATTATCTATTTGATCCAACGGTTTATTTACGGCGCTTCTTTGAAGAATCCCAAAGTGCAGAAGAGAATATTTTTTTAGTGGATGAAACCCATAATTTGGTTAATCGTTCACGGGAGATGTATTCGGCCGCTATTTCTAGGAATGCGGTTTTGCAAATTCAAAAAAGATTGCAAAAAGAATCTGTTCAATTAAAAAGAGCTTGTCAAAAAGTCTTAACTACGTTTGATGATATTGAAGCAATCTGTGAAGAAAAAGACACGGATTTTTTTGCCCAACGTGCGCCAATTGATTCATTAGTTAAACAGATACAGCGATTAACAGAAGTAATTGCAGAATGGTTGCCAGAAAATCAACACATTGAGGAATTGGCGTCGATTCTCAGTTTTTATTTTGATTGTTTAAGTTATCTTCGAATCAGCGAGTATTACGACAACGGTTTTTATACGTCTATTTCTTTGCGAAACTATGACTGCGTTGTGAAACAATTTTGTGTCGATCCGGCTTATTTATTGTCACAACGATTAGATAAAGGGAAAGCGAGTATCTTATTTTCGGCAAGTTTAACACCTCTGAATTATTATCAAGAAGTGCTTGGTGGAGGTGAAGAAAGCCTACGTTATCGGATTCCGTATCCTTTTCCAGAAGAAAATCAATTGTTGATGATTGGTAGTCATCTTCAAACAACCTATAAAAACCGTGAAAAAAGTTATCCACAGATTAGTGAACTTTTAGGGAAGTTAAGTGAAACAAAAACAGGCAACTATTTAATTTTCTTTCCTTCCTACGCCTATATGGATGATGTCTATCAAGTATTTAGCCAACGTTACCCGCAAGTAAAAACTCAAATTCAGGGAACGGACTTAAACGAAAAAGAGCGAGAAGCATTTTTAGCTGAATTTAAAGAGAATCCTCAAGAAACTTTCATCGGTTTTTGTGTTTTAGGTGGTATATTTTCAGAAGGAATTGACTTGAAAGGTACCCGATTGATTGGTACGATAATTGTTAGTGTCGGGCTACCACAAATGAACCCAGAGCAAGAACTGATTCGCACTTTTTATCAAGAAGAGCGAGGGCAAGGGTTTCAATTTGCGTATCAAATTCCTGGTATGAATAAAGTCTTGCAAGCGGCTGGACGTGTCATTCGAGATGCGCAAGATAAAGGCTTTGTGTTGTTATTAGACGAACGATTTGAATTACCAAGTGTCCAGCGTTTCTTTCCGCCGCATTGGTTGGCGCATCGAAAGGCAAACACCAATGAACAACTCATTCAACAAGTGAAACAATTTTGGTTAAAAAATAAAGAAAATAAAGGAGGAAACAAATGAAGACCATTTTAGTCCTTCATACAGGTGGGACCATTTCCATGTCGAAAGTAGCAGGAGGAAGTGTTGCCCCGAATGAAAAAAATCCGTTGATGGAACAAGAAGCATTATTTTCTGGCAAGGTTCATTTAGTTGTCGAAGATATTTTTAATATCCCCTCACCACACATGACCTTAGAACGGATGTTTCAATTAAAAGAACGGATTCAAAAAGCTTATTCTGAACCAATTGATGGCGTGGTTATTACGCATGGAACAGATACATTAGAAGAAACAGCTTATTTTTTAGATATAACCTTAGAGAAAAAAATCCCCATTGTTTTAACAGGAGCAATGCGGTCAAGTAACGAAATCGGTAGTGATGGCTTGTATAATTTCATCAGTGCTATTTGGACTGCTTGTTCAGACGAATCGTACGATAAAGGTGTTTTAGTCGTGATGAATGATGAAATTCATACGGCGCGTTATGTGACAAAAACACATACAACGAACGTAGCAACGTTTCGGACGCCAACTTTTGGACCAATTGGAACCATTGCGAAAGAACGTGCTTTTTTTGCGAAAGAGGTCTTACCGCAAGAAGTTTGCGATGTTTCTTCTGTGAAAGGAAATGTTCACGTAGTGAAGGCCTATGCGGGGATGGGTGAACGAATGTTTGAATTATTAAACACCCCAGAAACGGATGGGTTAGTAATTGAAGCGTTAGGTGCGGGTAATTTACCGCCAGAAACGCTCCCAGCATTACAAAAAATGCTAGATAACGGGATTCCAGTCGTTTTAGTTTCTCGTTGTTCCAATGGCATCGCTGAAGATATCTATGATTATGCTGGTGGTGGCGTTGGCTTGAAAAAAATGGGGGTCGTTTTTGCCCGTGGTTTAAACGGACCGAAAGCGCGGATTCGTTTAATTGTTGGTTTAAACAGCGAAAAAAATCCTGCAGAGTTAAAAGAATTTTTGGAACAGTAACTAATTTTAAGGAGAAAATAAATGAAGCTGTTTGAACGCATTCATCAAGATACTGAAATTCGACAAATTTATGATGCAATTGGTCAAATGGAAGATGAAGAAGCTGGGTGGGCATACCATAATTGGTTTCATGTAAACAATGTCGTAGCCATGACGGAAATGATTTTGAAACAACTTGCTGTTTCAGAGGAGTATTTAGAAGCGGCAAAAATTGCGGCACTGCTCCATGATGTGGGTGCGCTACAAGGAAAAGCAGGACATGCACTTCGTGGGAAACAATTTGCAGAAGCATATTTTCGTAAGCAAAAGATTTGTTTGCCTTATCAAGAAGAAATTTTATCTTCTATAGAAAATCATAGTAACGGCTTTGATTCAGAAGAGTTAATGACGCTAGCGCTAATCATTAGTGATAAATTAGATATTACAGCCTCTCGTGTTGCAAAGGCTGGTTATTTCGTGCCGGGAATGCGGCAACTTCAATTTTTAAAGAAAATTGAAATTATGCTTTCAGAACAAGAGGTTTGTGTCTCGTTTACGGCAGAAGAAGAACTGGATTTAGAAGAATTAAATGCGTTTTATTTTATGCCAAAGGTTTTCAAAGCAATTGCCGCTTTTTCAGGGAAAATCCAACGCCGACCAATCGTTTTATTGAATAATCAAGAATGGCCGGTACCAAAACAAAAAAATCCTTCAACTGTTCATTAACAGTTGAAGGATTTTTTTAGCGATAATTATTAAACTCAAGAGCCATTGGTAAATCTAATTCTCGTAAAAGAGCCATGACTTTTTGTAAATCATCCCGACTTTTTCCAGTTACCCGAATTTTGTCTTCTTGGATTTGTGACTTAACTTTAATCCCAGAGTTTTTGATAGCTGTGTTGATTTTTTTCGCATTTTCTTTATCAATACCACTGATTAAATCACCATATTGGCGAGCGGTACCGCCTAAGGCTTTTTCACTTTCTGAGAAATGAATATTTTTAATCGGAACATTGCGTTTGACTAATTTTCCAAATAAAATATCCTTCACTTGCTCGACTTTATAATCATCTTCAGCTACGACTACTAATTTATCGTTTTCCAATTTAATATCAGCAATTGACCCTTTAAAGTCAAAACGATTTTTCAATTCTTTCAAGGCAATTTGAATCGCGTTTTTGACTTCCTCCATATTGACCTCTGAAACTACATCAAAACTTGCTTCTTTTGCAGCCATGTAAAAACCTCCTAAAATATTCTTTGCTTCATCATATCATGAAATAGTAAAAAAGGTTAGGCTAGAATCATTTTGAATAGAGAAATAAGAAGATCAGTTTTTAGGGATATCTTCCCGCATTCTTTCATGGAAACGTTGCAAAAAAATTTTTTTCAATGTTCGCTTTTAGCCCCTTTTCTTTTAGGATAGAACCTGTTATTCTAAGTCAGAAGAATAGCGAAGGAGCGAAGAAAATGAGTCGATTGGTTAGTACTTACCAAAGAAATGAATCGATAAAAAAAATAGCAGTGATGGCGATAACCGCTTTGACTTCTGCGGTCGGTTTGAATTTCTTTTTGATTCCGGCAAAAGTTTTTTCGGCAGGGATGAACGGAATTGCGCAAATCATTGCTACATTATTATATACAAATTTAGGAATCCATATTAATACAGGGATCTTCATTTTATTTTTAAACATTCCCGTCTTCATTCTAGGGTTTGTAAAATTAGGGAAACAATCAACGATTCTTAGTTTCATCAATGTTATTGGTATTTCCGTTGTCACTATGTTTGTGCCAATCGTAACAGTCACTACGAATCCTTTGATGAACGCAATTATGGGTGGTGTCTTAGTCGGCGTTGGCGCAGGGCTTTCATTGAAAATGGGCTTTAACACTGGCGGCATGGACATTATTTCACTGATTCTTTCAAAAACAACAGGGAAAACCGTTGGTAATTTTATGTTCTTATTGAATGGTATTATTGTGCTGTTGGCTGGTTTTGTATTTAACTGGGAAAGTGCGTTGTATACTATTATTTCTATTTACTGTTTGAGTCAGGTGGTCGACATGATTCATACCAGTCACCAAAAAGTCACAGCAATGATTGTCACCACGAGACCAGAAGCTGTTGCCTTAGAAGTTTCTCAACAAATCGCTCGTGGCATGACCTTGTTGCCTTCAATCGGCGGCTATTCAGGTGCAGAAGGTCGGATGATTATGATGGTCATTACTCGCTACGAGCTCTATGATTTAGAACAAGCAGTTTACAGTATCGATGAGAATGCCTTTGTAAATATTTTACCAACACAATCGGTTTTAGGGCGTTTTGCCAATGAAGATGAACAACGGATTTTTCATAGTACAGGAACATTTCCTGAGCTTCAATCCTACAAGGTGAAACGTTATCCACCAAAGAAAAAATTAAAATAGCAAGTCGGCCTTCAGGTCCCAAAGTCTTAACGGGAAAACTGGAGGTTTTTTTATAAAAATGAAGGTTATGTGAAAGAATAGACAAAAATTTTCTGAAAAAGGGAATTTTACTAGAAAAGTGTCAGGAATTCTGCTAAAATAGAACCGTTGGTTAGGGAACACCTAACAAATAAAGTTTTTAAAAACTTAGGAGGAATTTTTTATGCCAGTAGTATCAGGAGCAGAATTCTTAAAAGCAGCACGTAAAGGCGGCTATGCAGTAGGTGGTTATAACACAAATAACTTAGAATGGACACAAGCGATTTTAGAAGCAGCAGAAGCTAAAAAAGCACCAGTTCTAATCCAAACATCAATGGGCGCTGCTAAATACATGGGCGGCTACAAAGTAGCTAAAGACATGATTACTAATTTAGTAGACTCAATGAATATCACAGTTCCAGTAGCAATTCACTTAGACCACGGTGACTACGAAGCTGCTTTAGAATGTATCGAAGTTGGCTATACTTCAATCATGTTTGATGGTTCTCACTTACCATTCGAAGAAAACTTAAAATTAGCGAAAGATGTAGTTGAAAAAGCTCACGCTAAAGGTATTTCTGTCGAATGTGAAGTTGGTTCAATCGGTGGTGAAGAAGACGGAATCATCGGTACTGGCGAATTAGCTGATATCGAAGAATGTAAACAAATGGTTGCTACAGGTATTGACTACTTAGCATGTGGTATCGGTAACATCCATGGTCAATATCCAGAAAACTGGAAAGGTTTAGCATTTGATCACTTACAAGCAATTGCTGAAGCTGTCGGTTCTGATGTACCTCTAGTATTACACGGAGGTTCTGGTATTCCTCAAGAACAAATTGAAAAAGCAATTTCAATGGGTATCTCAAAAGTTAACGTAAATACAGAATTCCAATTATCATTCGCTAAAGCAACGCGCGAATATATTGAAGCTGGTAAAGATTTAGAAGGTAAAGGATTTGACCCTCGTAAATTATTAGCACCAGGTAAAGCTGCAATCATCAAAGATGCAGAAGAACACATTGATTGGTTCGGTTCAGCTAACAAAGCTTAATCAACTAGTTACGTTAAAGACAGCCACAGCACGTGGCTGTCTTTTTTATTTTTTGTTATTTTTTCATTCTATTAAAATACCTGAGAAGTTTTCTTTTTTCTTAAGCTTGATTATGATAGAATGATTGGGTAGTTTATTTAGAAAACGTATATTACAGATAGGTGAGAATATAAATGAAAAAAATCGTAATCAATGGGAATCGTCCATTAAAAGGCGAAGTAACCATTAGCGGCGCCAAAAATAGTGTGGTCGCTTTAATTCCAGCTGCTATTTTAGCAGATTCGCCCGTGACTTTAGATGGCGTTCCTGACATTCAGGATGTTCACTCATTAATTGAAATTTTAGAAATTATGGGTGCTAAAATTACTTTTGAAAATAATACATTAATTATTGACCCAACAGAAGTTGTTTCTGTGCCTATGCCAAAAGGAAAAATCAATAGCTTACGTGCGTCCTATTATTTTATGGGCTCACTTCTTGGTCGATTTGGGGAAGGCGTTGTCGGCTTACCTGGCGGTTGTTACTTAGGACCTCGTCCAATTGATTTACATATCAAAGGATTTGAAGCATTAGGCGCTCATGTAACCAACGAACATGGGGCGATGTACTTGAGAACAGACGAAGCTGGCTTACAAGGAACCCGAATTTTTATGGATATGGTATCTATTGGCGCTACAATCAATGTCATGTTAGCCGCAGTTAAAGCCAAAGGCAAAACGATTATTGAAAATGCTGCGCGTGAGCCAGAAATTATTGATATTGCTACATTATTAAATAACATGGGTGCAAAAGTCCGAGGAGCTGGAACGGACGTTATTCGGATTGAAGGTGTCGAAGAATTACATGGTTGTCGTCACTCGATTATTCCAGATCGAATTGAAGCTGGGACTTATTTAGCTATGGCAGCAGCTATGGGTGAAGGAATCAAAGTTCGAAATGTTATTTATGAGCATTTAGAAAGCTTTATTGCGAAATTGCAAGAAATGGGCGTTAAGATGACAATTGAAGAAGACATGATTGAAGTTCATCCGTCACATGATCTGAAAATGACAACGGTGAAAACCTATCCGTATCCTGGTTTTGCCACAGACTTGCAACAACCGTTAACGCCATTACTTTTAAAAGCGCAAGGAACTGGTGAAATTATTGATACGATTTATGCTCAACGAAATAAGCATATCCCTGAGTTAGTGCGGATGGGAGCTGATGCTTCGGTTGAAGGCAATATGATTATTTTAAATGGCCCAAATCAATTACATGGTGCAGAAGTAGTCGCCTCTGATTTACGGGCAGGTGCGTGCCTAGTCACTGCCGGCTTGATGGCTGAAGGTACGACCACAATTTATAATGTAGAATATATTTTACGTGGGTACGACCACATTATCGAAAAGTTAACTGCTTTAGGCGCTGATATTCAAATGCTAGAAACCGAAGAACAAGAAGGTCCGTTTGAGGTGGATCAATGAGCGACTATTTAACAATGGCTGAATTGGAAAACAGTACGTTAAAAGATATTTATGCGTACGCGAAAGAGTTTAAAATTCCTTATTATAGCCAAATGAACAAAAAAGAATTGTCTTTAGCTGTGATTCGTGCACAAGCTGAGAAGCAAGGGTTTTTCTTCATGGAAGGAATTTTAGATATTGTTTCTCAGGATGGTTATGGCTTTTTGCGGCCAATTAATTATGGACCAAGTGCAGAAGACATTTATATTTCTTCTTCTCAAATTCGTCGTTTCGGATTGAGAAATGGGGACAAAGTAGCTGGCAAGGCGCGTCCGCCAAAGGAATCAGAACGTTACTATGGACTCATGCATGTTGAAAGTGTCAATGGGAAAGATCCTGAAGAAGCGAAAGAGCGGCCACATTTTCCAGCGCTAACACCGTTGTATCCTGAAAAACAATTAACGTTAGAAACAACGGCTGGCAGATTATCAACACGAATGATTGATGTATTTGCCCCAATTGGTTTTGGGCAACGTGGTTTAATTGTAGCGCCGCCAAAAGCGGGAAAAACAAGTGTTTTAAAGGAAATTGCTAATGGGATTACAGAAAATCATCCTGATGTGGAATTGATTCTGTTGTTAATTGACGAGCGCCCTGAAGAAGTGACTGATTTAGAGCGAAGCGTTAAAGGCGATGTGGTTTCTTCAACTTTTGATCAACAACCACAAAATCATACGCGAGTTGCTGAATTGGTTCTGGATCGAGCAATGCGCTTAGTTGAAGACAAACGGGACGTAGTTATTTTAATGGACAGCATCACTCGTTTAGCAAGGGCCTATAATTTAGTGGTCCCGCCTAGTGGTCGAACCTTAAGTGGCGGAATAGATCCAGCTGCGTTTTTCAAACCTAAACGATTTTTTGGTGCTGCCAGAAATATCGAAGAAGGGGGCAGTCTGACTATTTTAGCCACGGCATTGGTGGATACAGGTAGCCGAATGGATGATGTCATCTATGAAGAATTCAAAGGTACAGGCAACATGGAGCTCCATTTATCTCGTGAATTAGCAGAACGCCGTATTTTCCCAGCAATTGATATTAAAAAATCAAGTACGCGAAAAGAAGAGTTGCTAATGACACCAGAACAACTAGAAGAAACGTGGAAATTGAGAAATAATATGTCAGGAGACTCGCTGGAATATACGGATCAATTCATAAAAATGTTGAAACGGACCCAAAATAATCAACAATTATTTGAAGTTTTCCATGATGTTTCGTTTGGCAAACAAATTAAAAGAAATCCAAAAAGATAATTGCATACCAACTGAAAACATGGTAAGATAGCATTGTTGTATACCGACAAAATAACTCTGATACAGCAAATGGATCAGGGCAAAGGAGCGAAAAAACGTATGAAACAAGATATCCATCCAAATTACCAACCAGTAGTATTCATGGATTCAACAACAGGTTTCAAATTCCTTTCAGGTTCAACTAAAGGATCTTCAGAAACTGTTGAATGGGAAGATGGCAACACTTATCCATTATTACGTGTTGAGGTTACTTCAGACTCACACCCATTCTACACTGGTCGTCAAAAATTCACACAAGCCGACGGACGTGTGGACCGTTTCAACAAAAAATACGGTCTCAAAGACGAAAACGCAAATCCAGACGCATAGTCTTTCAAAACATTGTTATGACAAGGTTTATAGAGGTTTTCCACTGTGGTGGGAAACCTCTTTTTTTTGCGTTAAATATGTAGTTTTAATTCAGAGAAAAGAAATAAAGCAACTTACCAATCTTTTCCTCTTTCTTTTCAAGATTATCCTTCCCAAAAGTCAAAGATTGATCAGCATTGTTTCGCTGATTTGTTAGACTAGTAGGTACATTCAGCTTTATAAAGGAGATCTTGAAGAAATGAGTAGAAAAAAAGTCGGTGTTTTCTGTCTATTTCTGTTTTTCACATTTTTTATTATTGTTCCAAAAGTAGAAGCTACAGAAGAAATGAAGACTAAATTTACAGTAACGCCTGTTTTACCAGAAAATCAAGTGTCAGGAACATCTAGTTATTATGATTTAATTCTGGCACCAAAGCAATCTTCCACTATTGTCTTAGACATAAAAAATAAGACAGACGAAAAATTGTCCATCGTATTGACTCTAGCAAATGCCTCAACAAATGATAATGGGTTGATTGTGTACAATGATTTTGATAAACCACTTGATTCATCGTTAAAGGTTCCGCTGACAGACTTGGTTACTTTAGAAAATGAGGAAGTGAGTGTGCCGCCTCATCAAACAGTATCAGCAAAGATGAAGGTGAAGGGACTTGATCAGCCTATCAAAGGAGTTGTTTTGGGCGGGGTTTATGCGCATCTCAAAGATGAAAAAACAGAGGAAGAGAACCAAACAACGGGATTAACCAGTCGCTACGGGTTTAATGTTGCGATTGCCATGAGGAGTGCTGCGAATGTTCCTTTAACAGAGGTGAACCAACTGAAATTAGTGAAAGTAACACCTACAATTGCTTTAGGGGCCAAATCACTAAAGGCGGTCATTCAAAATCCGTATGCTGCTATTTTTCCAGAAGTTCGTTTAGAAGGTCAAGTGATAAAAAAAGGATCCTCTAAAAAAATTGCACAACGGACACTAAAAAATGTTCGCTTTGCCCCAAATAGTTCCATGAATTTTCATCTTGATTTGGGCAAACAACCGCTAGATGCTGGGACTTATATATTTACAGGACGTGCTATTTTACAACAAGATGAACAACAGTCTTGGCCTTTTCAACAAGAATTTACGATTAACACTCGTGAAGCAAAAAAATTGAATCAAGAAGCTACGGTCAAATGGGTCCTACCTACATGGTGGTTACCGACTTTCTACACGTTGTTAGTAATCACAATTGGGGCAATTTATAGTGTCATTTGGCGCAATAATTATCAAAAAACAAGCGAAAAGGAGAGTGAGAATAATGGCTAGTTGGTTTTGGTTGTCTGGCGGTTTAGCGGTCATTTGTTTTATGTTTTTCCTCTTTTCTTTGCTGACTAGTATGAGTTTTATTCAGCATGCAAAAGAACCCAGAAGTATTCTAAAAGAAACGCTTTTGAGTTGGTTAATGCTTTTACTTAGTGGTGGGTGGATTACAATCGGACTATTGTTATATTTTTCGCTAAAGAATCAATAAACAAAAAACGAGCATTCATTGTTAGATAACCGTGAATGCTCGTTTTTTTGTTTTAGGAAAATGCTCTTTAGCAACTTGCCAGATTTCATTGGGCAACCTGACTGAAATTGTTAAATTGTTCTGTCGAAACGACAAAAAAGTGGTAAACTAAACGTGTATGTTAGTTATTTAATCAAAAGTAATGTATCCGCTTACTTATAAAATGGAAACGAAGGAGCATATTGCAATGACAGAAAAACTTTTAGGAAGTATCGAAGCCGGTGGCACAAAATTTGTATGTGGCGTTGGGACAGATGATTTGACCATTGTGGAACGTGTCAGTTTTCCCACAACAACCCCAGAAGAAACAATGAAAAAAGTAATAGAATTTTTCCAACAATATCCTTTAAAAGCGATTGGGATTGGTTCGTTTGGTCCGATTGATATTCACGTTGATTCTCCTACGTATGGTTATATTACTTCTACACCAAAATTAGCTTGGCGTAACTTTGACTTGTTAGGAACTATGAAACAACATTTTGATGTGCCAATGGCTTGGACAACGGATGTGAATGCTGCGGCATATGGTGAGTATGTTGCTGGAAATGGGCAACATACATCTAGTTGTGTATATTATACAATTGGAACTGGTGTTGGCGCTGGAGCGATTCAAAACGGTGAGTTTATTGAAGGCTTTAGCCACCCAGAAATGGGGCATGCGTTAGTCCGTCGTCATCCTGAAGATACGTATGCAGGAAATTGTCCTTATCATGGAGATTGTTTAGAAGGGATTGCAGCAGGACCAGCAGTTGAAGGTCGTTCTGGTAAAAAAGGTCATTTATTGGAAGAGGATCATAAAACTTGGGAACTAGAAGCTTATTATTTAGCACAAGCAGCGTACAATACGACTTTATTATTAGCGCCAGAAGTGATCATTTTAGGTGGCGGCGTCATGAAACAACGCCATTTGATGCCGAAAGTTCGTGAAAAATTTGCTGAATTAGTCAATGGATACGTGGAAACACCGCCTTTAGAAAAATACTTGGTGACGCCTCTTTTAGAAGATAATCCAGGAACAATTGGTTGCTTTGCCTTGGCAAAAAAAGCTTTAATAGCTCAAAAATAACCATTTATTCGCAGTTCATGCATTATATTTGAAGGAAATGGCTAAGAATGATACTCTTATTATGTAATTAATTATTTAGGAGGGATTAGCATGGCAGATTTAAAAGGACGTTTTGACGATGCAAAAGATAAAGTAGAAGGTACTGCAAAAGAAGCGCAAGGCAAAGTTACGGATGATAAAGGCAAAGAACTTGAAGGAAAAGCTCAATCAACCTTTGCTGACGTAAAAGACAAAGCACGTGATGCCGGCGACGACCTTAAAGAAGGCGCTGAAAAATTAACTGATAAAGTTAAAGAAGGCTTTGAAGACTTAAAAGACAAATTTAGTAAAGATAAATAAAAATTAACAAAAGAGCGTGGGCTTACGTTATTTCAACGTAAGCCCACGCTCTTTTGTTTAGACATCAAATCCTTGTTTTTGCAAGAAAATTTTTACTTCTGGGCGACGATTATAAGAAAAATAGGACAAAGATTTCTGTGACCAATCCGCTGTTTGGGCGTTACTTGAGCGGCTGGCATAATAATCTTTTAATAATTCATCATATGTGTGCATATCTGTCAATTTGTCTGATTGGTAGTGATTTTCGCTTAAAATATTTTCAAAAGGCATCCGTGGTTTTACACCATTTAACGTTTCTGGTACACCGATTGTTAATCCGAAAAGTGGTACAGTTAATTCAGGCAAAGATAAGCGTTTGGCTACTGTGTCTAAGTCATTTCGAATGCCGCCAATATAACAAATCCCTAAATCCATAGATTCAGCCGCAATGGCCATGTTTTGCGCAGCAATCGTTGTATCAACGGCAGCTACTAATAATGATTCTGGTGTCTTTAAGGGTTCCAATGATTGCCCCTCTTTTGACAAAATCGTTGCATGACGATACAAATCAGCAACAAAAACATAGAACACACCAGTGTTAACGACATAGTCTTCACAATTCGCTAAACGTCCCAATTCTCTGCGTAGCTCAGGATCTTTGATTTCTATAATTGTATAAGCTTGTAAAAAATTGGAGCTTGATCCTGCTTGAGCTGCAGTAATTAACTGTTGTTTCTGCTTGTCCGTTAACGCTTGCTTTTTAAAATGACGAACGGAACGGTGACTTAGTAATTGTTCGATTGTTTGATTCATAAAAAACCTCCGTTTAAATTAAGAAAGAGAACAGAAAAACCCACAGCTTAATAGTGGGTTTCTCTGTCGTTAATTGCTAAAGATTACAGAATACGTTCAAATGGATCTAAACTAATTCCTTGGTCTAAGACAATTTTTGCATATTCTTTCGCTGCAAATAAAGAATGATCTTTGTAGTTTCCACACTCTTTTGCAGAGACTGCTGGAACAACTTCTGTATTGATTACTTTGTTTAAAACGTTGACTAATGCATCACGGATTTCTTGTGGTGAATGTTGATTCCACATAATCATATAAAAACCAGTGCGGCAACCCATTGGCGAAATGTCAATGATTCCTTTTAATTCATCACGCATGTTAACTGCTAATAAATGTTCCAACGTGTGTAATGCGCCTGTTGGTAGGGCATCTTTGTTTGGTTGTAAGAAACGTAAGTCATATTTTTCGACTAACGCATCACCATTTTGTTCTGTGCCAGCAAGGCGAACATATGGTGCTTTTACTGTGTTGTGATCTAATTCAAAACTTTCTACACGTGCCATGAAATTTCGCTCCCTTTATAATTAAATTCGTTTTAACTATAACAAATTTAAGTCAAAAGTCAATGGATAGTCCTTTGATGGGTAATAGTTTTAAAATATCATGGGAAAATAAAAAAATCATTTTTTTGACTATGTAGGTTTTTTCAATACTATGGTAAAATAGGACAAGTAGCTTTTACAAGAAGGTAAGAGGGGAGTATGAAAATATGGGAAAAGAATATCATGTTGCCGTGGTAGGAGCAACAGGTGCTGTCGGGACAAGAATGATTGAATTGTTAGCAGAAACAAGTTTGCCAATTGCCAGTGTGAGGTTATTGGCGTCTAAGCGTTCTGCTGGACAAGAGATTCAGTTTAAAGGACAACCTCTTATCGTGGAAGAATTAGTCCCGGAATCATTTGAAGGAATCGATTTAGCATTATTTAGTGCTGGTGGGGGTATTTCCGAAAAGTTTGCACCAGAAGCAGTTAAGCGCGGAGCTGTCGTTGTTGACAACACTAGCCATTTTAGAATGGCAAAAGATGTTCCTTTAGTTGTTCCAGAAGTGAATCCGGAAGCCTTGAAAAATCATCAGGGAATTATCGCAAATCCCAATTGTTCTACGATTCAAATGATGGTGGCCTTGGAACCAATTCGGCAAGCGTTTGGCTTAGAACGAATCATCGTTTCAACGTATCAAGCTGTGAGTGGCGCAGGTATCCGTGCAATTAATGAGCTAAAAGAACAAGCCGAAGATTTTTTAGAGGGAAAACCTGTCAGCGAATGGTCAGCTGAAATTTTGCCAGCTGGCAGTGACAAAAAACATTATCCAATTGCTTTTAATGCGTTACCTCAAATCGATGTTTTTTCAGAAGCAGGGTATACCTACGAAGAATGGAAAATGATGAATGAAACAAAAAAAATCATGGGAGACAACAAGCTAAAAGTCGTTGCTACCTGTGTCCGTATTCCGGTAATTTCAGGACATTCTGAATCTGTTTATATAGAAGTGAAACAAGCAGATGCATCGGTCTCAGCCATCCAAGAATTAATGGCGCAAGCTCCAGGTGTAATTTTGCAAGATGAGCCAAGTGAACAACTATATCCACAAGCGCTAAATAGCGTCAACCAGAAAGAAACATTTGTCGGCCGTATTCGTCAAGACGTTGACGTGAAGAACGGTTTCCATTTATGGATTGTGTCAGACAACCTATTAAAAGGAGCTGCTTGGAACTCGGTCCAAATTGCTGAAACGCTACACGAAATGAATTTGCTTCGTGTACCTGAAAACGACTAGAAGGTTTGTATTGTATACTCGGGAGGGAATAGGATGGATTTAACGAATGCAACAATTATTACGGCAATGGTTACGCCGTTTCAAGAATCGGGAGAAATAGATTTTGATAAACTACCGCAATTGGTAGACTATTTATTGGCCAATCATACAGAAGGCGTTATTTTAGCAGGAACAACTGGTGAATCACCCACGTTAACTCATGAAGAAGAATTACAATTATTCCAGCGAATGATTGAACTGATCGATGGACGTATTCCGATTATTTGTGGTGTGGGTACGAATGATACACGTGACTCAGTCGCTTTTGTGAAAGAGTTAGCGACAATCGCTGGTATTGATGCTGTTTTGGCGGTTGTTCCTTATTATAATAAACCAAATCAAGAAGGTATGTATCAACATTTTAAAACCATCGCAGAAGCAAGTGAACTGCCAATTATTTTGTATAATGTTCCTGGTAGAACGGCTGCATGTCTAGAAGTGGAAACTACTTTGCGCTTAGCACAATTGGAAAAAATTGTGGCGATTAAAGAATGTGCAGGGTTAGATGCAATTACTGAGTTGATTGAAAGAGCGCCAAAAGACTTTCTAGTGTATACTGGAGAAGACGGGTTGGCTTTTGCCACCAAGGCACTTGGCGGACAAGGGGTTATTTCGGTAGCCAGTCATGTCTTCGGTTCGTCAATGTATGAGATGTATCAAGCGCTGGAGCAGGGGAACTTGCCGGAAGCGGCTAAAATTCAACGACAGTTATTACCAAAAATGAACGCATTGTTTTCAGTGCCTTCACCGGCACCCGTGAAAGCGGCCTTAAATCATTTAGGTATTCCTGTTGGAAATTTACGTTTACCTCTAGTTGCTTGTACACCAGAAGAAGAGCAAAGAATTATTCGCACGTTAGAGATTTAAAGAACGTGTAATCATAGAGAGGTGAAAAGAGTGAGTACAATAAAAATCGTTCCATTAGGCGGCGTTCGTGAAAATGGAAAAAATATGTACGTTGCTGAAGTGGAAGATGAAATTTTTGTACTGGATTGTGGATTACAATATCCAGAGAACGAACTTTTAGGAATTGACGTTGTCATTCCGGATTTTACGTATTTAGAAGAAAATAGTGAACGAATTGCAGGGGTCTTTTTAACACATGGCCATGCAGATGCAATTGGGGCCTTACCGTATTTACTTTCAAAAATTCAAGTGCCTGTTTTTGGGACAGAATTAACGATTGAACTAGCAAAACTAAGTGTCAACAGTCATGCGGAAACGAAGAAATTTAAAGATTTCCATGTGATTGACCCGCATACAGAAATTGATTTTGGTCAAGCAACGGTGAGCTTCTTTAAAACAACGCACACCATTCCAGATTCGATTGGTGTTAGCATCAAAACAAAAGAAGGCAACATTGTTTATACTGGTGATTTTAAATTTGATCAAAGTGCGATTGAGATGTATCAAACCGATTATGGCCGTTTGGCTGAAATTGGGAAAGAGGGCGTCTTGGCGTTACTTAGTGATTCATCAAATGCTGAAAACCCAGTCCAAGTTGCTTCCGAAGCCCAAATCGCTGATGAAGTGTTCGATACGATTCGCTATTGGGAAGGACGAATCATCGTGGCATGTGTGGCAAGTAATTTGCAACGGGTTCAACAAGTATTGAATGCAGCGGATCGTTCTGGTCGTAAAGTCGTTTTGACAGGCCAAGATTTTGAACGGATTATTCGGACGGCGATGAAATTGGAAAAATTACAATTGCCAAGCGAAGATCTATTAGTGAAACCAAAAGAAATGAAAAAATATGCACCTGAACAGTTATTAATTTTAGAAACAGGCCGGATGGGAGAACCGATTAAGTCACTTCAAAAAATGGCTAATAATACACATGGTGTCGTTCGAATTGAAGAAGGCGATTTAGTTTATATTACGACAACGCCGACAACGGCCATGGAAACAACGGTTGCCAAAACAGAGGATATTGTCTATCGGGCCGGTGCTACGGTGAAGCAAATTTCCGACAATTTACGTGTGTCTGGTCACGCTAATCCGAATGACTTGCAATTGATGCTGAACTTAATGAAACCAAAATATTTCATTCCTGTCCAAGGTGAATACCGCCAGTTAGCTGCGCATGCGGACTTAGCACACGAAATTGGCATGCCTTATAAAGATATCTTTATTACAGGTCGTGGGGACATTCTAGAGTATACAAAAGGTAGAATGTCGGTAGCTGGCAGCACAACGGCCGAAAATATTATGATTGACGGGATTGGTGTCGGCGATATTGGTAATATCGTTTTACGGGATCGTCGTATTCTTTCCGAAGATGGTATTTTTGTGGCTGTTGTGACAATTAATCGTCGAGAAAAACGAATTGTTTCCCCAGCTAAAATTACTTCTAGAGGTTTTGTTTACGTTAAAACAAGTAAAGACCTAATGAAAGAAAGTAGCAATATTGTTACAGAAATTGTTGAAAAGCATTTAGAAAGTGACGATTTCGAATGGAGCAAACTGAAACAAGAAATCCGCGAAAACTTAAGCCGTTATTTATTTGAACAAACCAAACGTCGTCCTGTGATCTTACCAGTTATCATGGAAGCGACGCAACGCAAGCGTCCCAAAAATAACGCATAGTTCGTCCTGATAAAAGCAGGTGATTTTAGGAGAAATTCTTCTAAAGTCATCTGTTCTTTTTTGTAACTTTCTTCTATAAATATGGTACTATTAATCAGAGCGCTGAATAAAGGAGGCGATTTTAGTGGAAGAGATTGTGTTGTTCCATACCAATGATCTTCATTCTCACTTTGAAAATTGGCCCAAAATACGGCGTCTGGTTAAAGCCAAACGTTCGCTGTACCAAAAAGAGGGCAAAACAGTCGTAACCATTGATTTAGGTGACTTTTCAGATCGGTGTCATCCTTTGACCGAAGCAACAGATGGTCGAGCAAATGTAGCTATAATGAATACATTAGCGTATGACCTGGTTACAATTGGAAATAATGAAGGAATCGGCAATTCAAAGAAACAATTAGAGCATTTATATGATCAGGCAACATTTGAAGTGGTCTTAGCTAATTTAGAAGATCCAAAAACCCAAACGTTACCAGATTTTTGTCAAGCATATAAAATTATGACAACTAAAGAAGGCACGAAGTTAGGGTTTATTGGCTTAACCGCACCATTTCCTTTAACGTATAATCCCAATGGCTGGACAATCAAACAAGTGGAAGCAGTCCTTCCTCAACTGATTACAGAAGTTGCGCCTCAATGTGATGTTCTCATTTTGCTTAGTCACTTGGGGATAGATACTGATTTTATGATTGCGGCGAATTATCCTGAAATTCAAGTGATCTTAGGTTCCCATACACATCATTTATTTAAAGATGGGGAAAAAATTAATCATGTGCAACTAGCAGCTGCTGGCAAATATGGACAGTATATTGGTGAAGTGCATCTGTTTGTGGATGCCGACACGAAGCAAGTCACAAGTTATGCAAAAACGATTGAAACAGCAAGTTTAGAAGAGCAAGCAACGGATGCCAAGGAAATTGCGGATTACTTAACGGAAGGTCATCGACTATTGCAAGCGCAGCAAATTGCACAAATCCCTGAAACCTTGTCAACGGACTTACGGCAACCGCATGCCTTTATAACTGTTGCCTTGAAGGCGTTAAAAAAAGCGGGGCAGACCGAAGCGGCTGTGTTGAACAACGGGTTATTTTTAGCAGATTTACCAGAAGGAATAATCAATGCAGACCAATTACATGAGGCCTTGCCTCATCCAATGCATTTAATCAAGGTTACCTTGAAAGGGTCAGACATGAGCCGTTTGATTCGTGAAATGGAAAAAAGTCGTCAATTTCTGCGGAAATTTCCGATTCGCGGGATGGGCTTCCGCGGGAAAATTTTTGGCGAATTATGTTATGATGGGATTCGTTTTGAGCGAAATAGCCAGACCGTTTTTTGGCAAGGGAAACCTATTCAGCCAGAGCAGAAATATACGCTGACAACAGTGGATCACTTTCAATTTGTTCCGTTTTTCCCAACGATTGAGTTAGTTGGAGAAGTCGAATTTTTATTTCCAGACGTTTTAAGAACTGTCGTGGCGAACTATCTGCATGCCCACTATCCAATCAAATAAAAACAAGGTATAATAAAAACTAGGTGGTGAAAAAATGACAGACAAAAAGACAACCGAAAAAAAAGAAACAGAAACTGCTGCAACCTTTACAGAAGAACTAACAGCAGTTCTTGAAGAAATAAAAGAAGAACCTGTAAAAGAAAAGAAAAAAGGGGAAATTGTCACCATTGTGAATGAAACAGATATTCAAATTGGTGAAAGAGAGTACCGAATTGTTAAAAATCATCGTGATGCCTTTGATCCTGAACGCTTAGGTGAACGATTTAGTGAAGTATTAGCGCGTTATGATTATATCGTAGGAGACTGGGGCTATGAACAGTTACGCTTGCGTGGCTTTTTTGATACTTCTAATCGTCGGGCAGCGCCGGATCAACGCATTGATACACTAGAAGACTATTTGTATGAATATTGTAATTTTGGCTGTGCCTATTTTGTAATTGAACGAACAGGGGAACGTAAAGAAAAAACAACGCATCGTCGTCGTCGCCATAAAAAGAATAATCGTTCTAACGCGTTTGTCGAGGAAAAGAGTGCGCCCGCTAATAAAAATAGCAAGCCAGTGATTCGTACGCGAAAAGAAGAAAATAAAAAAACGACTACACCCAAACAGCCTAGTTCCAAAAAATCTGGCAAAGGCTTTACGATTCGTCAACGTGAGGAGTAATCAGAGTGAAAAAAGACTATCAAGGATATTTAATTGATTTAGATGGAACGATTTATTTAGGAAAAGAACCAATTCCAGCCGGAAAACGTTTTGTCGAGCAGTTACAGGAAAAAGATTTGCCTTTTTTATTTGTAACGAATAATACCACTAAATCTCCTGAAACAGTGGCACAACGTTTAGCAAATGAATTTGATATTCATGTCCCAGCATCCCTTGTTTATACAGCGACTTTAGCGACGATTGATTACATGAAAGAAACCAATCGAGGCAAGAAAGTCTTTGTCATCGGCGAGGCTGGTTTAATTGACTTAATTTTAGAAGCAGGTTTTGAATGGGATGAAACAAATCCTGATTATGTTGTCGTGGGACTTGATACAGAATTATCTTACGAAAAAGTGGTTTTAGCTACCTTAGCCATTCAAAAAGGGGCGTTGTTTATTGGGACCAATCCAGATAAGAACATTCCGACAGAAAGAGGCTTATTACCTGGCGCAGGTTCAGTTGTGACGTTTGTGGAGACAGCTACTCAAACGAAACCAGTTTATATAGGCAAACCAAAAGCGATTATCATGGAACGAGCGATTGCGCATTTAGGCGTGGAAAAAGAGCAAGTAATTATGGTTGGAGATAATTATGAAACCGATATTCAATCAGGGATTCAAAATGGTATTGATAGCTTGTTAGTTACATCAGGTTTTACTCCTAAGTCAGCTGTTCCAACTTTGCCAACGCCGCCAACCTATGTTGTTGATTCCTTAGATGAATGGACTTTTTGAGTATGATGAGGTCGAAATTGCGTTTAAGGGAAACGCTTGGACTCATTTGTTTGTTTTTAACGATTGTGGCTTTAAGTATCACGATCACGATTAATTTTCGTCCATTGTATCTTTTTGATATCCAACACTTAAATATTTTAAAAGACGTAGAGGTTGATCGTGTGACCTTGATTAAAAATTACGATCATTTAATGATGTACTTAAACAATCCTTTTGAAAAAACATTAGTATTTCCTGATTTTCCAATGTCTGATAGCGCGGCTTTTCATTTTTATGAAGTGAAAAAATTGTTTTTATTGTGCTATGGCATATTACTAGTTACGTTGTTGCCTAGTGTCCTTTATTTAAAATATTTGGTGAAAAATCAGCGTTTATGGACATTGATACGGCCATTTCAGTGGGGCATGTTTTTACCTGTGCTTTTTGGCTTTTTCATGCTGATTGGCTTTGATCAATTTTTTATTGCGTTTCATGGATTATTTTTTAACAACGATGCTTGGTTATTTAATCCGCTGACTGATCCGATTATCAATGCCTTACCTGAAGCCTACTTTATGCATTGTTTTATCTTGTTTTTTGTTTTATTAGAAGGCCTGTTTTTGATAGGTATTTTAATCGGAAAACGTTCTTTAAAAAAATAAAGAGAGAAAAGTGAACAATTCCAAAATTGCTCGCTTTTCTTTTTTATTAAATCTAGTTTTAAAAACTAGATTGAATAATTGTCAAAAGTATGATATTCTTTTTTAGAAATGGTTAGGAGGGTTTTTATGGACGAGATAGAAAAATCACTACAAGATTGGGGCCAACAATTGGAAAACGTTCATTTGCCAAGATGGCATGAGTTACCAGATATTGAATTATATATGGATCAAGTGATTACTCTGATAGAAAAATACTTATCCCCATTGATTACACTGGAAAAACATACTTTGTTAACGTCATCGATGGTTAATAATTATGTCAAACACGGGTTAATCCCGGCCCCAGTGAAAAAGCGCTACAATCAAAAGCATTTAGCGTTTTTAATTGCGATTACGTTGTTGAAACAAGTGTTAACATTGCCAGAAATTAAGCAAGGCATTTTATTCCAAGGAGCTACGGTTGGTATTCGTGAAGCGTACAATTTATTTTGTCAAGAACAGGAACGAGCGATTTATGTGATTGCTGCTCAAGCGCAAGAAAAAGAAGTTCAGGCCAAATCACAAGAACCTATGGGGATTGAATATTTGGCTGTAAAAGCAGCGACAATGTCTTTTGCTACTAAAATGTTTAGTGAAAAAGTGATTGAATTGGAACAAGAATACTTAAAAGAAATGGATGAGATGACACATGAATAAAGAAAAGATCGCACTACTGGTTGATTCTGGGACAGATGTTCCAGAGGCATTAGTCAAACAATACGGCATGTATGTCTTGCCTTTACAGATTATTTATCCTGAAAAAACCTATACAGATAAGGTAGATATTACACCAGAAGAAGTGTATCAACGTTTAGAGAAAGAAATCCCTAGTACTTCATTACCAGATGGTGCAACAATCCAAGCTATTTTTGACAAAATTAAAGAAGCGGGTTACGAAAAAGTCTTAGCGGTGACCATTTCTAGTGGTTTAAGTGGAACGTATAATGTGGTTCGCTTGCTTGGAGAACAAACCGAAGGACTAGATGTATTTGTTTTAGATACAAAGAACATTGGTATCGGGGCTGGCATTCAAGCGATTCGAGCAGCAGAATTAATTGAAACAGGATTAGGATGGCAAGAATTACAACAAAAATTAACAGAAGAAGTAGCCAACGCAAAAGTATTTTTTAATGTAGCCACTTTAGAATATCTACAAAAAGGTGGACGAATTGGTTTAGTCACTTCTATTTTAGGGAATGCGCTAAAATTAAACCCCATTATTTCTTGTAATGAAGAAGGCATTTACTATACGGTGGCTAAGTCTCGCGGCCGTAAAAAAAGTCTTGATAAAACGTTTGAGTTGGTGACGAACTTTATAGGTGAGGCACCCCGTTTTCGTTTGGCAGTCGCTCACGGTGCGGCAGAGGAAGAAGCAAAAGCAATGATGGAACGCTTGAAAGCAGCTTTTCCACAAGCAGAAGAAATTTACTTTGGAACGATTAGTCCGGCATTAGTTGTTCATACAGGACCAGGACTTTTAGGTGTTGGCATACAGTTATTAAATGATTGATTAAATGAAAAATCCTCTCAAATTTTTTTGAGGGGATTTTTCATTTAAGATTTCTCTTTTTCATAGAAATATCATTTTACTGGAAAAACAACGAAAATTATATTGAAAATTTCACGAATGTGTTACAATTCATCTACAAAGGGGGAATTTTTTGTGAAAAAAGCAATAGCAGAATGTTTAGGAACATTTATTCTTGTCTTTTTTGGGACAGGAACAGCCGTTCTAGGAAATGGCATGGAAGGGATTGGAACAACGGGGATTGCCTTAGCATTTGGGTTAACAATCGTTGCTGCTGCCTATAGTATTGGCACAATTTCAGGTGCACATCTAAACCCAGCTGTTTCTATAGGAATGTGGCTTAATAAACGAATAACAACAATGGAACTAATCTACTATGTAGTGGGACAAATTGTTGGTGGCTTGATTGCCTCATTTGCATTATTAAGCATTCTAAAAGGTGCTGGTAAAAGTATTGAGAACTTAGGTCAAAATGGCGTAGGGGAATTAAGTGTTGCTGGTGCATTGACAGTCGAAATTATTTTAACATTTATTTTTGTTTTAGTTGTCATGACAGTTACAAGTGCTAAGAAAGGCAATGCTTCATTAGCAGGAATCGTAATTGGGTTAACACTAACAATGATTCACTTAGTCGGCATTCCTTTGACAGGAACTTCTGTCAACCCAGCTCGTAGCATCGCGCCAGCCGTTTTTGCGGGTGGTTCAGCGTTATCTGAGTTGTGGATTTTTATCGTTGCGCCATTAATTGGTGGATTATTAGCCGCTCTTGTAGCAAAATTCGTCTTAGATACGGAAGAATAGATTAGCGGAAGAAGAATCTTTGATAACAAGCGTCAATTGTTGTCAGAGATTCTTTTTTTGTTATACTAGTAGAACCTAAAGGCGCATTTTTAACCAAAGATGAAAACATCATCAAAATAAGGTATAATAGGAAAGTATCAAATAAGATTAGAAGGAAAAAGAGGTGTCTCTTTGTGAAGAAAATTTTAGTAGTTGATGACGAGAAGCCAATTTCAGAGATCGTTAAATATAATTTGGTTAAAGAAGGATATGAAGTATTTACTGCTTATGATGGAGAAGAAGCACTTGAAAAAGTGGAAGAAGTAGAACCAGACTTAATTATTTTAGACTTAATGCTCCCTAAAATGGATGGCTTAGAAGTCGCGCGAGAAGTGCGCAAAACACATGATATGCCAATCATTATGGTGACTGCCAAAGATTCTGAAATTGATAAGGTTTTAGGATTGGAATTAGGAGCCGATGACTATGTAACGAAACCATTTTCAAATCGTGAACTAGTCGCTCGTGTAAAAGCCAATTTACGGCGAGGTGCAACCAATGCGAAAGAAGCCGAGGTGACAACACAATCTGAATTAACGATTGGTGATTTAACCATTCATCCTGATGCATACATGGTCTCAAAACGGGGTGAAAAAATTGAATTAACCCACCGTGAATTTGAGTTACTTTATTACTTAGCAAAACATATCGGACAAGTGATGACTCGTGAACATTTGTTACAAACCGTTTGGGGTTATGATTATTTTGGGGATGTGCGGACAGTGGACGTAACCGTGCGTCGTTTAAGAGAAAAAATTGAAGATAGTCCAAGTCATCCAACGTATTTAGTTACTCGTCGTGGGGTTGGTTATTATCTAAGAAATCCTGAACAGGAGTAATCAGGTATGAAGAAAAAAGTTCACTTTTTTCAATCTGTTAATTTTAAGATTGCGTTATCATTTATTCTGCTGTTACTGATTGCGATTCAAATCATTGGTGGCTATTTCATTCGTGAATTGGAAGCCACTACAATTTCCGATTTTAAAAAAAATATGGATTCCCAAGTTGTCCAATTGTCAAATACGTTAAGCACGCAGATGAGCAATAAAGATCTCGAACGTAGTGATGTTGATGCAAATTTAAAAAAAGCGTTATCTGATTTTTCAAATGCAGATATTTCTGAAGCGAGAATTGTCGATGATAAAGGGATTATTCGGGCAACCAATGATTTAAATCAACAAAATATTATTGGGAAAAAGAATGATTATCGTGATTTAAATGACTTTACGAGTAAAAAATATCAAGCTTTAGATAATGATAAACGCGTGTATGTGAATGTCCAGCCGATTCAATCGCCTACTGGAGAAACAGTGATTGGTGTCCTTTATGTGAAAAGTAATTTAGAAAATAAATACCAAGAAATTACCAACACAGCAAGTATCTTTTTCACTGCTTCTATTATTGCCGCAGCAATTTCGATTATTGTGACTTTACTGATTGCACGATCAATCACGAAGCCGATTGGTGAAATGCGTGAGCAAGCCATTCGAATCGCTCGTGGTGATTACGCTGGAAAAGTAGAAGTCCATGGAAAAGATGAATTAGGCCAATTAGCAGAAACATTTAATCAATTATCAGAACGGATTGAAGAAGCACAAGAAACAATGGAAGCAGAAAGAAATCGTTTAGATAGTGTCTTAACGCATATGACAGATGGTGTCATTGCGACGGATCGCCGCGGAAAGGTGATTACGATTAATGAGATGGCCCTTTCATTATTAAATGTAAAAAATGAAAATGTGATTGGGACCTCGTTATTAGAGTTGTTAGATATTGAAGAAGATTACACATTGCGGAAGCTGTTAGAAGAGCCAGATGAACTGCTGATTGATCGCTCAACGTCTGATCGTGAAGAAGACCAAATGATTATCCGGGTAGACTTTACGATGATTCGTCGGGAATCAGGATTTATTACTGGCTTAGTTTGCGTACTGCATGACGTCACAGAACAGGAAAAAAACGAACGGGAAAGACGGGAATTTGTTTCCAACGTTTCTCATGAGTTGCGAACGCCTTTGACAAGTATGCGTAGTTATATAGAGGCTTTAAGTGAAGGAGCTTGGGAAAACCCTGATATTGCGCCGAATTTCTTAAAAGTCACGTTAGAAGAAACCGACCGGATGATTCGTATGATTAATGATTTGTTAAATTTATCTCGGATGGACTCTGGGAATACACATCTTCAATTAGAATATGTGAATTTTAACGAATTGATTAATTTTGTCTTGGATCGCTTTGATATGATGATTGAAAATGAGCAAAAAAATTACAAAATTCGCCGTGAATTTACTAAACGCGATTTATGGGTAGAATTAGATACAGACAAAGTAATTCAGGTTTTAGACAACATTTTGAACAATGCGATTAAGTATTCGCCAGATGGCGGCGTCATTACCTGCCGACTAGTTGAAACACATAATAATGTCGTCTTTAGTATCTCGGACCAAGGTTTGGGCATCCCTAAAAAAGATCTCGGGAAAGTCTTCGAACGTTTTTATCGTGTGGATAAAGCACGTGCGCGAGCACAAGGTGGGACTGGTTTAGGTTTAGCAATTTCTAAAGAAGTAATTCGGGCCCATAACGGGAGTATTTGGGTGGAAAGTACAGAAGGTGAAGGATCGACTTTCTATATTTCACTACCATATGAACCTTATGAAGAGGATTGGTGGGAATGATGAAATTATCAGAATGGATTACAAGAATTGGCTTGATTTTGATGGTCATTTTAAGTATATATTTTTCAGTCAATATCTGGCTGAATTCTGCCAAAAAAATACCAGAAATGAAGTCGGGAAGCCAAGTCACAACAGCTGTCAATGAAAAAGCCATTGGCGATGTCTATTTACCTTTGCAATTGATTCGAATAACTGATGGAAAAGCGATGCAAAGTAATCGTGAAACATTAATTAGTAATGTTCAAAATGATATTAAAATGGCTACGTTTGGTAAATTGACACAAGTTGTGACAAAAAATGCAGAGCAACTTAAGCGCTACAACCAAATGGAACAAGGCATTGAACTTCTTTATCAAGGTCCCTTTTTAATCTCGGACTATGCTTCGATTTATAATCTATCCATTAATTTTACTAACTTTAATGAGTTGACGGACCAGTATTTTACGAAAATTCAATTGGATTTTAACGAAAATAAGATACGTTTTTTAGATTATGATCAAGCCAACGTCTATGAAGCACCCATGACTGTCAATAAGGCGCGCTTAATGGGAATTATCAATAAAGAGGGATTACAATATCAAGACGTTTCCGAAAATACGCTAACCAAACAAGGGCAATGTTATTTAACCAATGATATGAAGTTGAAAAAGTACAGTTATATCTTAGCTTCGCAACCAGTTACTCGTTTTAGGAATGCTTTTTTCAATGAAACGGAAGATATCCAAACCAATGAAGACAGTCAAGACTTAACCTACACGAGTAAAGAAGAACGATTGTTTGCAGAAGAAAAATTGGGAAAAATCGATTTTAAAGGGACCTTGCCAGAAGAGAATAAACGGGATTCAATCTATAATCAAAGCTTTTCTTATGTAAAACGTTTAGGAACCAATATGGGGAATTTACGTTACTTTGATCGAACGAAAGATAGTGTCAATTATCGGACTTTTGTGGAAGGTTTCCCAGTGTTCAGTAATGATTTAAAAGGCCAAGTGGATATTCGCATCACGAACAACGATGGTGCTGCGCCAAGCGTAACCATTAACACAAGTGTGAATACAATCCAAGTACCGATTCCTTCAGAAGAAGAAGTGACGCTGGAAAGCACGGAAAAATTGATTAAGCGTTTAGAAACGGCTGGTGCTAAAAAGGAAAAAATCCAATCGGCTGTTATCGGTTATACGTGGCAGACAATTGAAGAAGTCAAACAAGTCGTTGATTTAAGTCCGGAATGGTATGTCCTTTATAACAACAATTGGTACACTGCAACGGACTTGGTAAAACAATTACCAAGCTTGGAGGTGGGCTAATGGATTTTAAACGAATTGAGTGGATTTTCTTCTTAGCATTTTTAGGATTAAATATCTTTTTATTTGGAATTTATCGGGAAGGTCAACAAGAGGAGAGCAACGTCTCTTCTTCCAGCCAAACAGAATCGATTGAAAGTCGGTTGGAAAAAGATAACATCTCGTATAAAGGGACACTTTCTTCAGAACGATTGGAAGGCTATTATTTAAGTGGCGAACAAACCAATTTTTCTGCTGCTTTAAAAATCCAACGTGAAAAGAATAAAAATTTTTTGAGAAATGGGCTGCAAATTGCGGATAATACTTTAACGAGTGTACCTAGTAAAAACTATTTTATTGATCCTAAGAAAATTGATAAAGATTTAAGTACCTTTTTAAATGAAAAAAATGCTTTATTATTCGGAGACGAATATCAATACTTACCAGAATTTTCTCATTTAAAAGAGCCGACGGCAGAAATTGTAGCTGCACAATCGTATAAAGGAATTCCTTTTAGAGACGACACGGCAAAATTAAGTATTTTAGCAGATACGTCAGGTGAATTATGGAAAATTAGTAAATATTCGCAAACGCACATTGAAAATATTGAAGAGTTACGAGACAAAACGGATTTATATTCCAATCGTGATGCGATAGACACGCTCTATATGAATAACCGGATTCCTAGTAATTCCAAAATAACATTCATTAAATTGGCCTATTCAAGAATTTATAAAATTCGTGAGAAAAATGTATACGTTCCAGTCTGGTTTGTAGGAATTTCTACTGGTGAAGATTCAGTTGAAATTGAACAGGTGAATGCCGTAAGTAATACCATCATCACAAATAATACTGTGCCAAAGGTGGAAAAACATTAAGGTCCGTTGTATAATGAAACACGTTAATGTTGTAATGTAGAAGGGAAGAGTTTTAAATGGATTCAGAGTTTGCTTTTAATATCAGTGTTCTTGCCAGTGGCAGTACAGGCAATTCCCTTTTTATTGAAACCAACCAAAAGAAAGTATTAGTAGATGCGGGTTTAAGTGGCAAAAAAATCACTTCACTGTTAGCAGAAGTCAATCGCAAACCAGAAGATTTAGATGCGATTTTAGTTACACATGAACATCGGGACCACATTCATGGCGTTGGCGTGTTAGCGCGAAAATATAAGTTAGATGTCTATGCCAATGAAAAAACGTGGCAAGCGATGGATCCCATGATTGGCAAAGTCGATGTCGCTCAAAAACATATTTTTGAAATGGGCAAAGTTTTGACCTTGGGAGATATGGACATTGAAAGTTTTGGTGTCTCACATGATGCGATTGCGCCTCAATTTTATCGTTTTCATCGCAATAATCGTTCCTTTGTTGTTCTAACGGATACAGGTTATTGTAGCGATCATATTCGTGGCACGATTGAAAACGCAGATGCTTATTTAGTCGAAAGCAATCATGAAATTGAAATTTTGCGAGCAGGACCTTATCCATGGAGTCTTAAACAACGGATTTTAGGAGATAAAGGCCATTTATCCAATGATGATGGTGCTCTTGTGATGGCGGATGTATTAGGTGATAAAACAAAACGCATTTATTTAGGTCATCTTAGCAAAGAAAATAATACGAAACTTCATGCGCGAATGGCAATGGAGTCTACTTTGAAGCAAAAGGATTTAGGCGTCGGTGAAGCATTTAAGGTATATGATACAGACCCCGATTCAGCCTCAGAGTTATTTCAAATTTAGAATAATGGTGGTTTAACAATAATGAGATACGTAGGCTAGTAGTTAGATGACTAGTAGTCTACGTATTTTTTTGTTCTTTTATCTAGTTGGTTTGACTGATACATCGGTGATAATACTTTTAAACTCTTAGTTAATTTTTTGACAAATACTTGTGTTTGTCTGGTGTTAGGAGTATAGTTAACTAGATTTTTACTAGTGGGAGGTCTATAATGTTTCAATTTTTACCAAACTCTGTTTTACAAATGAGCACTATTTTTCTTTCGATTATTATCGAAGCATTGCCTTTTGTCATGTTAGGTTGCTTGATTTCAGGCGCTTTACATGTTTTTTTAACACCAGAACGAGTAAAAAAAGTGTTACCTAAAAATAAATTTTTATCAATTTGTGTAGGGAGTTTCCTAGGGTTTTTCTTCCCTTCTTGTGAATGCGGGATCGTCCCAATTGTGCATCAATTTGTTAAAAAAGATGTACCAACACATACCGCTTTTGCTTTTATGTTAACGGCACCAATCATTAATCCAATTGTGCTATTCTCAACATACGTAGCCTTTAGTGGCGCAACAAAATTTGTGATTTGGCGAGTTTTAGGCAGTATGATTGTTGCGTGGGTTATCGGCATTTGGTTAGCTTATTTTCGAAAAGAATCAATTTTAACAGAAAAAGAGTTGGCGCAGATTAAAGAAGAGCAGGTTGCTCATACGCATGAACACGTTGATGAAGCTCGTTCATTTTGGAAAAACGGCTGGTCAGCGTTAACCCATAGTATTGATGAATTTTTTGATACGGGTCGTTATTTAATTTTTGGTTCCTTGTTGGCAGCAATCATGCAAACCTATATTCCAACTGGTGCGCTTATGCAATTGGGCCATTCAAAGATTTTAGCGATTCTAGTCATGCTAGTCATCGCTGCCACTCTATCACTTTGTTCAGAAGCAGATGCATTTATTGGTTCTTCTCTTTTGAGTTTGTTTGGCACAGGACCAATTGTCGCCTTCTTAGTTTTTGGTCCAATGGTAGATATTAAAAATTTATTGATGATGAAACGTTATTTTAAGATGTCATTCATTGTACAATTTGTTTTGATAGTGGCGCTTGTCGTAACTATTTATGCGGCAGTAGTTTAGAAAGGAGGCCTACAATCGATGATACGATTTATTATTTTAATTGGATATATGGGGTTGATGATGTATCTTCAAATTTCAGGTGAACTGAACCAATATATCAATATTCATTATAATTACTTAGCTGTTTTATCAATGGTTTTAGCTTTTATTATGGCGATTGTCCAATTGATTTTGTGGAACCAAGCAGATCCATCAATGCAAAAAAAACATGAAGACATGCACCAACATGGGGGACATGAACATCATGGCCATCAGCATAATTTGGAAAAACCCAGCCAAAGAGGGCTTGCCTATTTACTACTTTCTTTACCGTTGATTGTTGGCTTATTATTTCCGACAGTTAGTTTAGACACAACAATTGTTGAAGCAAAAGGATTTAACTTTCCAGTAAGTAAAGAATCAGTAGGGGATCCTGATATGCAAACGCAATATTTGAAACCTGATACAAGTATGTATTTCAATAAGACGGATTATGACAAGCAGATGGCAAAAGCCATGAAACAATATGATGGACAATCTGTGATTTCAATTACGGATGAAAACTATTTGGAAATTATGGAATTAATCTATAATTATCCAAGTCAATTTGCAGGGAAAAGGATTTCTTATAAAGGCTTTGTCTATAATTCAAAACGAGAAGAAAGTGTTGACCAATTTGTCTTCCGTTTTGGGATTATTCATTGTGTCGCTGATTCTGGCGTTTTTGGCTTGTTGGTTCATTTTCCTGAACATACGCAATTTCAAAACAATGATTGGGTAACGATTACCGGCACGGTTGAGTTATCCTATTATCCACCGTTTAAACGGCAAATACCAACTGTGCAAGTGGAGAAAGTCAAAGCAGATCAAGCACCAAAAAATCAATATGTCTATCGTTCCTTTTAAAAAAAGTTGGTTGCTTCCTTATCAAATGGAAGCAACCAACTTTTTTGCTGTCTATTTTTTAATTTTGTTGCGCTTACGACGAATAAAACCCAAAGATTCTCTTTTTTCCCGAAAGCTGCGGATATTCTGATTGAAAACCTCAGAAGCGACTAAGCCTAACGCAATTGCCCCAGCAATCATTACAGCTTGCACGGTAAAATAGGCGCCTTTTTCATAATTGCCAATTACGATATTCCGAACAGCTTGATAAGCTAAGCCACCAGGTACCAATGGAACAATACCAGGAATATTAAAAATCGTGACAGGCATTTTCAATATTTTTGAGAATAGGTAGCTTACTGCCGCAACACCGACAGCACCGATAAGGGAACCTAATGCTGCATTTCCACTAAAAACTTCAACGATTACCCAATAAAGCATCCAGCTTACACTACCAGTTAGACCACAAGCCACCAGTGATCGTCGGGGAACATTAATAATAATTGCAAACGCCGCAGAAGCTAAAAAACTAAAGATAAATTGTACCAAAACGATTCCTAGCAAGTAAGTCACTCCTTTTAATAGAAAAGTTGAAAGACAAAAGCAATGCCAAAACCAATCATTCCTGAAGTCATTAATGCTTCAGTCCCACGAGAAACACCCGATAAGTAGTGTCCAGCTAGCAAATCGCGAAGAGCATTGGTAATTTGCACACCAGGCACTAAAGGCATGACACAACCAATGATGATTAAATCTTGTGATTGTCCGAGTCCCAATTTGACTGAAAGAATAGCGGCTGCACCAATAAACAGCGAAGCTAAAAATTCAGATAAAAATTTAATCTTGAGAAACTTTAAACTAAAATAATAAAGACTATAGCCGCAACCACCAATCAGAAAAGTCAAGAATAAATCGGACCAGACGCCACCAAAAAGAATCATAATTGTAGCGCTGACAACGGCCGCACTAACAATGCGTGCGCTAATTGGAAAATGGCGGTGTTCACTATTTATCACTTTTAGTTTATTCAGTAATTCCTCTAAAGAAAAATCACCAGCCACATAAGCACGAGACAGCTGATTCACACGAGAGATTTTTTCTAAATCAATGCCACGTTTCATTACTTGAACCATACGAATCGTGGAGGTTCCATCTATGCCAACAAATAACCCGGTTTGTGTCACATAGCTAACCATTCGATAGTTGCCAGAAGCAAGCGCAATTCGGCTCATTGTATCTTCAACACGGTACATTTCTGCATCGCTTTCTATCATAATTTTACCAGCTAACAAACAGGTTTCTAAAAGTAAATCCAAATGAGCAGGAGTCATTGAGCAAGCCTCACTTTATGTATTTTCTTCTAGTGTACTACAAACGAACCAAAAAGAGGAAATAAATAACAGCTGCAATCAAAAATTTACATCGTAAACAGATTGTTAGCGAATTGTAACATTAAAAGGCTGATATTATTTAATCATAGATATTTAAAAGTTTTCAAAAGAAAAACGTCGATTTTTTCGCAAAATGAATTGGAGGGAAAGGTGATATTCTGGCGATTTAGCAGAGCTTTATTCTTGTTTTATAAAGTTGTGTATTTGTTTTTATAATTTTAAAATTATCGATGGTTGTCATTTTTTTACGAAGCCTTTATTAATAAAAGACTAAGAAATAACAAAAAAGAGAGAAGGAGAAGAAATTTTGTTTGTAGTTTCGGTTCTTTTCTAGTAAAATGAAATTGTATAAAAGTAGAAGTGAGGTGTAGTAAAATGGGTTTTACAGACGAAACAGTACGCTTTGATTTTGATGATAATCGAAAAAAAGCAATCAGTGAAACGTTAGAAACCGTATATCGGGCATTAGAAGAAAAGGGATACAATCCTATTAACCAAATAGTAGGGTATTTACTTTCTGGGGACCCGGCTTACATTCCTCGTTATCAAGATGCTCGAAACTTAATTCGTCGTCATGAACGTGATGAAATCATGGAAGAATTAACCAAATATTACTTAGCGAACCACGGAATCGATATCAAATGAGGATCATGGGGCTAGATGTAGGTTCACGGACAGTCGGTGTGGCTGTTAGTGATTTATTAGGTTGGACAGCGCAAGGCATCGAAATTATTCGCATCAATGAAGAGGAAGAGAACTTCGGCTTTGAGCGATTAGGTGAATTGGTGAAAGAATACGAAGTCACGAAATTTGTCGTAGGTTTACCGAAAAACATGAATAATTCCATCGGTCCTAGAGCTGAAGCATCCATGGCATATGGTGATAAGATTCAAGAATTATTTCAATTACCTGTTGACTATCAAGATGAACGATTAACAACTGTCCAAGCAGAGCGTTTCTTGGTGGAGCAAGCAGATGCTTCAAGAGCCAAAAGAAAGAAAGTCATTGATAAACTAGCGGCAGTAATGATTCTACAAAATTATTTAGATGCACATAGCCGATAATTATCGAGCTTTGAATACATCAAGGGAGAGAAGAAGAATGACAGAACACAACCACGATCATGATCACGAAGGACATGAACACATTACTTTAGTAGACGAACAAGGAAATGAAACATTATACGAGATCTTACTAACTGTTGACGGTCAAGAAGAATTCGGTAAAAATTATGTTTTATTATATCCAGCAGGAATTCCTGAGGATGAAGATGTTGAATTGCAAGCTTACTCATATGTGGAAAACGCAGAAGGTACAGAAGGCGATTTACAGCAAATCGAAACAGACGCTGAATGGGATATGATTGAAGAAGTTTTCAATACATTCATGGCTGAAGAAGAAGAGTAAAACTGTAACGAGAGAAGCGCTACTTCTCCTATTGAGAAGTAGCTTTCTTAATAATAATTGTTATAATGTACATGTTGTTTCTATCATAAGATACTATCACTATCATTGAGTGTGGTGGATAAAGAAGGACAGCATTGTCTAGTTTTACAAGATGTTGTAAAAACGTAACATCCTTGTAATGACGTTAATTTGGCAACTATCTAGCATAATTTATAATTTGTGTTATACTAAGTATGAGGTTTTGGAAATACTGTTAATTTTATAATATTAAATAAAAAAATGGCTCCACCTACTGGCATAGGTAGAGCCGTCAGAAATTCAGTTAAACAAACACGTAATTATTGGTGTGGTGCATTGCCACGAACTGAAATTCCAGTTAATAAAGCAAGTAAATCAAACATATATTTCACCTCCTTTATTATGATAGCTTCATTATAACATTATCTGTAAAATGATGGTATGTTTAATACAAAAAAAATAGAAAGATTGGAGTTTTGACTGTGAGAGTAGCGGGAGAAAAAATCAAAACAGCGCGTAAAAAGAAAAAATTATCGCAAGCTGAATTGGCAAAAGGAATTTGTACACAAGCAACAATTAGTAACATTGAAAACAAAAATGTGTGTGACAGTTTAGACATTTTCTCATCTGTATGTCTACGTTTAGACTTACAAGTAGAAGAATGTATCGAAGGTTCTAGTGAGAAAAAACTCGAAAGCTTATTAAATAAAGTAGAAGAATTATGCTTTTACTTTAAGCACGATGAAGCCTATGATTTGTTGAAAGACTATCCAGATGATATCGAAAGTTCAAACAGAATTTTAGAAACAAAATTTTTCTATTATAAAGGAATTACGAGTTTATTAGGTAAGAAAAATAATAGCGAAGCATTGTTCTATTTACATCGTGGTTCTGAAATTAGTCGTGATATTAATATTTATAATATTTTGAGTATGAATGCGATCGGTATTTTATATGAATTAGAAGATGATATTGAAAAAGCAAAAGTTTATTACGATAAATCTTTACAATTGCTAAGCGAATTCAAATTAGATTATCCATTAGAGCAATGCCGTATTTATTATAATACCGCAAAATTCTATTCATTAATTAAAGACTATGCAAAGAGTATTGAATTAAGTGATAAAGGAATCGAAATTAATCGGACGCACAGTTCTATTTACTCTTTAGATTGCTTATTATACGAAAAAGCGTTTAATAAACAAATGCTAGGACTAGATGCTGTTGAAGATTATCGTATTGCGTACTACTTTACACGTTTCTTTGAAAATAAAAAATTACTTGCTTATATTGAAAAAGATATGCAAGAGTTTAACATCAGTTTTAAATAATAGATTAGCGTTTCAGATTTTAAAAAGGAACAACTTAACTCAAGAGGAGTTAGGTTGTTCCTTTTTTCTCTTTTTAATTTGTTTCTTTGACAGCGTTACGGACGCTTTCGGCGACGACTTTTGCGACTCCTTCTTGGAATGGATCGGGAATAATATTGGTCGGCGTGAGTTCGTTATCGGGAATCAATTTTGCAATACCTTTGGCAGCGGCAATTTGCATTTCAATCGTAATCTTTTTCGCCCGAGCATCTAAGGCACCGCGGAAGA
The DNA here is from genome assembly GCF_051712485.1 of Enterococcus sp. DIV1206. Taxonomy (NCBI): domain Bacteria; kingdom Bacillati; phylum Bacillota; class Bacilli; order Lactobacillales; family Enterococcaceae; genus Enterococcus; species Enterococcus sp. DIV1206. Next base: position 1,937,848 of record NZ_JBIOOZ010000001.1, on the reverse strand, counting down.
TACCAGGGAAGGCTAACACATTATTAATTTGATTCGGAAAGTCACTACGACCAGTTCCGACAATATAAGCGCCTGCCGCTAAAGCTTCATCAGGAAAAATTTCAGGAACTGGGTTAGCCATTGCAAAAATAACTGGCTGCTCATTCATCTGTTGAATCCACTGGGGTTTTAAAACACCTGGTGCTGAAACACCAACAAAGACATCAGCGCCTTCAAGAGCAGTAGCTAAATCACCAGTACGATGTTCCCGATTGGTTAGCTTCGCAATTTCTGCATGGTGTGGTGGCAGAGCTGTATTTGTTTCGCTTAGAATCCCTGTACGGTCAACAATGATAATATGTTTTACGCCAGCAGCTAAAAATTTTCTTGTAATTGAAAGACCAGCGGAGCCACCGCCGTTGATTACCACATGAATGTCCTCTATTTTCTTGTTGATTAATTTTAAGCTGTTGTACAAAGCCGCTAGAACAACAATCGCTGTCCCGTGTTGATCATCATGGAAAACGGGAATATCTAGTTCATCGATTAAACGCTGTTCAATTTCAAAACAACGAGGAGCGCTGATATCTTCCAAGTTAATTCCCCCAAAGGTTGGAGCCAAAAATTTCACCGTTTGAATAATTTCTTCAGTATCTTGTGTATCTAAAACAAGGGGAATCGAATCCACACCAGCAAAGCGTTTAAACAATGCAGCTTTTCCTTCCATGACAGGCATCGCTGCTTCAGGACCAATGTTACCTAAACCTAAAACTGCTGAACCATCACTGATAACGGCGACGGTGTTTTTCTTTGTCGTTAATTCGTAAGCGCGTTCTTTTTTTTCATGTATGGCAGAAGAAACAGCCGCAACACCTGGTGTGTAGGCAATTCCTAAATCTGCTTTTGTTTCAATCGGAACTTTAGGGCAGACTTCTAATTTTCCCCCAAATTTTTTTGCTTGCTCAATCGCTAATTCTTTTACATCTTTTGTTGACATATCATTTTCCTCCTAAATAATTCACTTATAGTTAAAAAAGCATTCTAAAAATAGCAGTCATTGTTATTACTGTAATGGCACCGCCTAAACGTGTCGCAACTTGTGCAAACGGCATTAAGTTCATTCGATTGGCTGTACTTAAAATAGCCACATCGCCAGTCCCACCCATACCACTCTGGCAAGCGGAGACAATGGCAGCCTCAACGGGATTCATATTCATGAAGCGTGAAACGGAAAATCCTGTAGCAATAACAGTGAAAACGACACTAATTACCACAATAAAATATTGCCAGCTAAGCATTCCTACGACATCTTTTAAAGGAATATATAACATACCTAAGCCGACCATTAACGGGAACGTAAAATTGCCAGAGATAAATTTATAAAGCTGTTTTGATCCGCGTTGGGTTTCTTTCGGTACTACGTTTAAGTATTTTAAAAAGGCTGCGACAACAATCATCAAAACAGGACCAGGAAAGCCTGTTAAGTGTTGCAATAAACCGCCTGTAATAAATAAGGTACACGCAATTAAAACACCAGCACCCATTAATTTTACATCAATTGGTGCTTTGTCTTCTTCTAAAGCATCACTTAAATCATCTGAATTAGTAATTTTGATCAACTGACCTTGTCCAGAAAGTTCAGGGCGTTTTTCTCCTAAACGACTAAGTAAACCAGAACACATAATAGCAAAAAAATTACCAATAATGGTTGCGGGAATTAATTGCCCCACTAATTGTTCACTTGGCAATCCAGTAATGGCACTATAACCAAGGGATAAAGGAAGAATGCCTTCACCAATTCCACCAGCTAAAACAGGAGTGACAATATAGAAAAGGCTATGTTTCCAACCGAGACCTAACAGCGTTCCAACAAGGGTCCCAACGCCCATTGCTAAAATCATTCCTAATGCCATCGGGACAATCATGCGCATTAAACCTTGGACTAAAATTTTGCGGTTCATTCCAAGGATACTTCCACAAACTAAACAAGCAATATAGAAATAGAGAAAGTTTGCTTGTTTCATTAAAATATCTGTTGAGTCTAAGACATTTTGGTTGAGTAAATTGAAAAAGACCATAATTGATGGTACTAATAAAGATAAAATTGCGGGACCGCCAAAATGTTTCAAAATAGGAATATTTCCACCAATTGTTCCAAGTAACCAACCCATTGTTAAAATTACGGCAAAACCACCTAACATATTGACTGGTAGTTGTTCTAATAGAGCCGTAACAAGAATAATGCTAGCTGTTACAAGATAAACAGGTAACGTAACCGAACCAATCCTCGTTTTGGTTAATTTGTTGCGCCAATCTGTTTCATTAGCAGCTGTTGCGTGCAATTTCTTTTCCATGCTATTTCCTCCTATAACTTTAATCTATATTCATCATAATGTAAACGTTTTCTGTAGAGTAGATTATTTAATTAATTTAACTAAAGAAAAGTTTTTTAACCAAATCTTCCTATGCTATACTTTATTTGAAGAGAAAAGAGGGATGGAATGAAGCGTGGCGGGAAATTATGGTGCTTCTTATCAGTGATTTTTATTGCAACATTAATTATTATGATTACTTTCTTTTACGGAGTAACGACGGTCCAAACAATTAAAGAAGTTCGTAAAAACCAAGAGCAAGCACTTTTAGCCGTCGGGGAACAGTTGGCTATTGAACCGAATGTTATTGAAGCCTTAAAGAATGATCACTATTCAGATGAATTGGAAGCGTATACGGTTCGTTTAGGTGAAATCCATCAGTTGGATTTTATCGTGATTATGAATATGCAGGGGATTCGTTTAACACATCCTGATCGCCAAAAAATAGGTAAGCATTTTGAAGGTGGCGATGAAGTGCGAGCATTAAAAGGGGAGGAACATTTGTCTGTTAGTCAAGGGAGTTTAGGAGAATCATTACGAGGTTTTGTCCCAGTCTATGATCAAGGAAAACAAATTGGGGTTGTGGCAATGGGCATTAAAATGACCTCGCTTTCACAATTGATTGAACGAACAAAAAATGATTACACAGTGAGTGTCCTTTTAAGTGTTGGTTTTGGCTTTATATTAGCCATCGTGGTTTCTTATTATTTAAAAAAACAACTTCACGATTTAGAGCCAAGAGAAATTGCTCGTCTATTAGAAGAGCGAAACGCCATGCTTGAGGAAACGAAAGACGCAATCCTTGTGATTGATACCGAACAAAATATTTTATTAGCAAATATTGAGGCGACTAAAATGTATCATAATATAACAAATAGTGAAGAAAATTTACTAGGAAAGAAACTTTCAGCATTGGTTTTATCTCCTGAAAAATTAGTCGTACATTCAAAAACAGAGCAATTCTATCGTCAAAATGGCCAGGATTATTTTGTCTCAATCGCCCCGATTAATGTCCGTAAAAAAAAAATTGGGCATGTTATCTTTCTGAAAAATGCGACGGAAACGTTTATTGTCGCAGAACAGCTTGTCAGCACAACGACATATGCTTCGGCATTACAAAGTCAATCACACGAATTTATGAATAAGATGCATGTCATTTATGGCTTAGTCGATTTAGAAGATTACGAGGCGCTAAAACATTATCTAGCCGATTTATTGAAACCAGAAAAGGAATTTGCACAGCGCTTAGCTATTTTGGTTAGGAATCCTATTTTAGCAGGTTTTTTAAGTGGGGAAAGAATCAAGTTTGCAGAAATTAAAACACAATTAGCTATTGAAATTTATCCAGAAATTCCACCAAATAAACGAGATGAAGATACGCAAAATTTGATTGCTATCTACCGTTATATTCATCGTTTCCTGATGGAACAACCGTTACCAGAAGAGATCATTGAAACCATTGATTATCAGTCAGGAAGTTTGACGACGACTTATTCGTTTGCTTATCCAAAAGAACAACTGGAACGCTTTGAACAAGAGTTTTTCACTTCTTATTTGGCAAGATTATTAGAGAATGCGGAAGCGACATTGACTTGGGAAAACCAACAAAACAATTGGCTTGTCCTTCGCATAAATGTTCATTACGAAGGAGCAGAGGAAAATGAACCTATTGATTATTGAAGACGATCCTATGGTTGCATATATACATCAAAAATATCTTGAAAAATTAATTCACCAACCGACTATTTTTACGGCGGCAACAATTGCTGAAGGTCTACAATTAACGAAAGAAAAACAACCAGTACTTGTTTTATTAGACGTTCATTTAAAAGATGGCAACGGCTTGACCTATCTGGCAACAATTAGAGATGAAAAAATTGACACAGAAGTTATCCTGATTACGGCTGCCAACGAGTTGGAAAATGTTAAACGAAGCTTACATTTAGGCGTTTTAGACTATTTAGTTAAACCCTTTTCTTTTGAGCGATTTCAACAAAGTATCGAAAACTATCAGAAAAAAGCTGCTCAATTCACGCTGGAAACGAAGGAGCTTTCGCAAACAAAAGTGGACCAATTGTTTCATTCTTCACAGACAAACGCACGTAAAAATGAACAAGATCTTCAAAACATGTCCTTAGAAAAAGGACTAACACAAGCAACATTACAATTATTGTTAAAAAAAATAGACGAATTTACCGACTATTTTACGATTCAAGAATTATCAGAAGCGAGTCAGCTTTCACATGTTTCTGTTCGCAAATATGTGTTGTTTCTAGAAAAAAATAACCTTTTAGAAAGTAAAAATAGCTATTTAAAAGTGGGGCGTCCCTATCAATCGTATCGGAGAATTTAGTATTTTTTATTTTTTAGTAAATAAAAAAAGTAATTGAAAAGTGGCAAAATACAGAGGATACTCCTTTTTATTCTCATTTAAAGAACTTAATTGAGAATGGAAAAGAGGATATTATTTGTTATTTTTTGAGAATATATGATATTCTTTATTATGTAAGAAATAATATTATATGGGAGGAACGAGCGATGAAAGTTATTGTTTTAGGATCATCACATGGAGGTTATGAAGCGGTAGAGGAATTACTAAATCTTCATCCTGATGCAGAAATTCAATGGTATGAGAAAGGTGATTTTATCTCATTCTTGTCTTGTGGCATGCAGTTGTACCTAGAAGGAAAAGTGAAAGATGTTAATTCTGTTCGCTATATGACTGGCGAAAAAATGGAGAGTCGTGGTGTGAATGTCTTTTCTAATACTGAAATTACAGCGATTCAACCAAAAGAACATCAAGTGACAGTGAAAGATTTAGTGTCAGGTGAAGAACGTGTTGAAAATTATGATAAATTAATCATCAGTCCCGGAGCTGTCCCATTTGAATTAGATATTCCAGGTAAAGATTTGGATAATATTTATTTGATGCGTGGTCGTCAATGGGCCATTAAATTAAAACAAAAAACAGTAGATCCAGAAGTCAATAATGTGGTTGTGATTGGTAGTGGTTATATTGGGATTGAAGCTGCCGAAGCATTTGCAAAAGCCGGTAAAAAGGTTACCGTTATTGATATTTTAGATCGTCCATTAGGGGTGTATCTAGATAAAGAATTTACAGATGTTTTAACAGAAGAGATGGAAGCTAATAATATTACCATTGCAACTGGTGAAACAGTTGAACGTTACGAAGGCGACGGTCGTGTGCAAAAAGTCGTTACAGATAAAAATGCGTACGATGCTGATTTGGTCGTTGTAGCGGTTGGTGTCCGTCCAAACACTGCTTGGTTAAAAGGTACCTTAGAATTACATCCGAATGGCCTAATCAAGACGGATGAATACATGCGGACAAGTGAGCCAGATGTATTTGCAGTAGGGGATGCTACGTTAATTAAATACAATCCTGCAGACACAGAAGTAAATATTGCCTTAGCAACGAATGCTCGTAAACAAGGTCGCTTTGCTGTGAAAAACCTAGAGGAACCAGTTAAACCTTTCCCTGGTGTTCAAGGATCTTCTGGCTTGGCCGTCTTTAATTATAAATTTGCTTCAACAGGGATTAACGAAGTCATGGCTCAAAAATTAGGAAAAGAAACAAAAGCGGTGACAGTAGTAGAAGACTACTTGATGGACTTTAATCCAGACAAACAAAAAGCTTGGTTTAAATTAGTGTATGATCCTGAAACAACACAAATTTTAGGCGCTCAATTAATGTCGAAAGCAGATTTAACTGCAAACATTAATGCTATTTCATTAGCGATTCAAGCCAAAATGACGATTGAAGACTTAGCCTATGCGGACTTCTTCTTCCAACCAGCGTTTGACAAACCTTGGAACATTATTAATACAGCGGCTTTAGAAGCGGTAAAACAAGAACGTTAATAGAAGAGAAAATAAAACCCATGAGTATTTATAGTACTCGTGGGTTTTATTTTTATTTTGTATTCAATTGATTTTTCAACTCTTGTTGGACACGAGTTAATTCTTGTTCATCCACACGTTGATAGGAAACACCATCTTGCATAAAACCAGTACCTTGAAGTTGGTCTTGTTTCACTTTACCAAAGGCACTGCGATAATCTAAGGCAATTTTTTTCATGTCATCAAAACTTAAATCTGTCTTCATATTATCAGAAACAGCTGTTAAAATTTCTTGATAGTTGCTCACGCTATTAAGACTTAAGACTTTTTGGACGATGCCTTCAATCACTTTTCTTTGCCGTTCTTGGCGGCCGTAGTCACCATTAGAATCTTCGTAACGCATTCTTGAATAGGAGAGTGCTTGTTCACCATCCAATGAAATTTTACCAATCGTAAAATCATATCCGTCTTGTGAAAAAGTCAGATTATTGTTCACTTCGATTCCGCCAACCGCGTTGACTAATTCTTTTAAACCAGCCATATTAATTGAAACATAATGATTAATAGGTATATTTAAATAGTTTTCAACTGTGTCCATTGCTAAAGATGCCCCACCAAAAGCATAGGCGTGATTCAATTTATCTTGTTTTCCTTGACCTGGAATATCAACATAGGTATCGCGAGCAAGACTGACTAAGGTTGTTTGCTTGTCACGAGGGTTAACTGTTGCAACAATTGTTGTATCCGAACGACCTTGCTCGACACGCCCATCATCGCCTGTATCGATCCCTAATAATAAAACAGAAAAAGGCTCCTTATTGTTTAAATTGACCTGACTTTTTTTAGATCGTTCTACTGTTTCATAGGTTTTATCCATTGATTTAGAAACATCCCAATAAAGTTTTGCTCCCATTCCAACAACTGCAAGAAATAGAACCAAGATAATTCCAAAGATAATGGCAAAAATTTTCTTCCCTTTTGACATATTTTTCCTCCAATAATTTATCACAGGTTGTGATTTTTTTCTTATAGGTTAATCTTACTAATTTTTAGTGAAGAAGTATATAATAATTGTTGAAAGACTATAAAACTTTAAGGTATTTTGCATTATTTTTGCTTAATCTTTTGAAATATCTCAATTCTATTAAAATATGCGAATTAGTATATTACACGTTTTCAATGTGTTTCATTGTTGATTAATTAGAATTTTAGTGGTATTTTTGTATTTGTAATTAGTACAGATTTTAATTGGAGGTATAACAGTGAGTAAAAAAGGATCAGATATCATAGTAGAAAGTTTAATCAATCACGAAGTGCCCTATATTTTTGGGATTCCCGGTGCAAAAATTGATGGGGTTTTTGATGCATTAGTTGACAAAGGTCCAGAATTAATTTTAGCTCGACATGAACAAAATGCAGCCTTTATGGCACAAGGGATTGGTCGTTTGACGGGAGAGCCTGGCTTAGTTATTGCAACTAGTGGACCTGGTGCCAGCAATTTAGCAACTGGGTTAGTAACTGCGACTGCAGAAGGGGACCCTGTTTTAGCATTGGCTGGACAGGTGAAACGGTCCGATTTGTCAAAATTAACTCACCAAAGCATGAATAATGCTGCATTATTTAGTCCAATAACAAAATTCAGTACAGAAATTCAAGATCCAGAAACATTATCTGAAAATATTGCCAATGCTTACCGTATCGCCAAAACAGCGAAAAAAGGTGCAACGTTCTTATCGATCCCACAAGATGTCACAGATAGTCCGGTGACAGGCGAAGCAATTAAGCCTTTGTCGGCTCCGAAACTGGGCCATGCATCAGCAGAAACAATCGCAGCTTTAGCTGAACGAATCAAGCAAGCGAAATTACCTGTTTTACTTTTAGGAATGCGGGCCTCTGCACGAAAAGTTACCGCAGCCATTCGTGAATTGGTTGCTATAACTGGTTTGCCAGTCGTGGAAACGTTCCAAGGAGCAGGCATTATTTCAAAAGAATTAGAAGAACATTTCTTTGGGCGTGTTGGTTTATTTCGAAACCAACCTGGGGATCGTTTGTTAAAAAGAAGTGATTTAGTGATTGCGATTGGTTATGACCCAATTGAATATGAGGCACGTAATTGGAATGCAGAAAAAGATGCGCGCGTTATTGTTATTGATGAAGTTCAAATGGAAATTGACCAATATATGCAACCGGAAGAAGAGCTAATTGGTGATATGTCTAAAAATATTTTGAAATTATCAGAAGCATTTAGTGAACCAATATTAACAGAAGATGCGCAAGATTATTTAGAAACGCTTCAAGAAAAATTAACGATTAAAGAAGTAAAAACAAGTACAATTGAAAATCGATTACATCCATTAGAAATTGTTCAAACGCTTCAAGAAAAAACCACGAATGAAATGACAGTTACTGTTGACGTAGGGAGTCACTACATTTGGATGGCTCGCCACTTTAGAAGTTATGAACCGCGTCATTTATTATTTAGTAACGGTATGCAAACATTAGGTGTCGCTTTGCCTTGGGCAATCTCGGCTGCGCTGGTTCGTCCGAATACACAAATTATCTCTGTTTCTGGGGACGGCGGTTTCCTATTTTCGGCGCAAGAATTAGAAACAGCGGTTCGTTTAAAGCAAAATATCGTGCATATTATTTGGAATGATGGTAGTTATGATATGGTTAAATTCCAAGAAGAAATGAAATATAATCGATCCTCTGGCGTAGATTTTGGTCCAGTTGATTTTGTGAAATATGCTGAAGCTTTTGGAGCCAAAGGGGTTCGAGTACATTCACAAGCAGAATTTGCCGCAGCTTTAGAAGAAGGAATGCAAACAGAAGGCCCAGTGATTATTGATGTTCCTGTGGATTATTCAGATAATCAAGAATTAGGTAAAACATTGTTACCAGATCAACTTTATTAGGAGATGGAAAAATGAGCGAACAATATGTTTATCAACATGGTACGCTAGGCGGTTTAATGGAAAGTTTGATGGCAGGAACGGCAGAAATTGGTACGTTACTCACGCAAGGTGATTTTGGAATTGGGACATTAGAAGGCTCAAATGGCGAAATTATTTTATTGGACGGTATATTGTATCATGCGAATCAAACTGGCGAAATTACTATTTTAGAAGGCGAAGAATTAACGCCATATGCCGCAGTTACTCGTTTTCAAGAAGATGGCGCATTCCCTGTATCAACGGAAACCGATGAAAATATTAAAGCACAAATTTTAGAAAAAATTAGTCCTAATTTTTTTGCGGCAATTAAAATTAGCGGTCTTTTTGCGAAGATGCATGTCCGTGTGGCACCTAAACAAGAAAAACCATATCCACCATTTGTAGAAGCAGCACGCAATCAACCTGAATTTACAGCGGAGAATATTCAGGGAACAGTTGTAGGGTTCTTTACACCTAAATTATTTCATGGTGCTTCTGCTGCAGGATTTCATTTGCACTTTATCAGTGAGGATCACCAATTTGGTGGGCACATTCTTGATTTTGGCATTAAACAAGGGACTGTTTCGTGGATGGAAGCAGCAGAATTGCGGCAGCATTTTCCAGTTCATGATGCTGACTATCGGAATAAAGAAATTGATATTGCAAAAGCTTTGTCCGCAATTGAAGAAGCGGAATAACAAGGCACATTTCTCCACGCCCATTCAAGTTTACCTAGTTAGTCAACTTGAATGGGCTTATTGCTGTTCGTCGCTTTTTGTTGTTATTTTTCAAAAAAAAATAGTATCCTTTTTATAATAAGCAAATAACAATTGGAAAGGATGGCGTAATGGACACACTTTATAGAAGCTGGCAATTGTCTGGTTGGCTTTATCATGATATTTTTGTCATCATTGTAGCAATTATTTTTATAGTAATTAGTGGTATTTTGGTTATTTCCTTAATAAGAAGGCGGAGTACAAGGAGACTGGTTCCCTATGCGTTAATTTTGTTGGTTTATCTTGCAGTGGTACATTTTGCTGGTTTAATCTTTTTCGGAATGTTTCGTTCAGTAACGATTGAAGAGAAAAGTGCGACGTTTTATTCTGAAAAAACAAAAGGCTTAACTTCAATCGAGCGAATGATTATTCCAAATGGACGAACGAATGGCATTAGCACCAGTAACTCATTGTTCCAAGTGATTTCTGTTAATAGTCAGACGGGCGAACGAATGTGGAGTAAACGTTTAGGTTGGCGTGATTATTTAATTGGTCAAACAGATCAATATGTGGTTTTGAATAATGCTGATAACGAGGCCATTTACTTACTCGATACAAAAACAGGGAAAAAACAGTTTTCTGAAGCGGATTTAGTGAAGAAATTCCCTGAATTAAAAGACTATTTAAGCTCTGATTTCGTTGATTATCGTTTTATGGATAATCGCTATCTCTATATTTATGGATTAAACAATCGATATTATCAATTAGATTTGAAAAATTGGCAGTTAAAACAAGACCCAACCTTCAAAGAAGTCTTTCAAACACAAGAAGCGCCTAAATGGACGGTAGATTCAAATGAGAGTCAAATTGGTCAAGAGCTATCATCGGAAGAACGTACAACAGTGCAAGGAAAACTAGAAGAGCAACTAATAGCACCAGTCTTATTAGGCAAGAAAGATGAAGCAAATTATTATGTTCTGTCATACAAGAAAAGACAAAGTAATCAAGCGATAGTTGGCTTATACAATTGGCAGAAAAAAACATACGAGTGGCAAACACCGTTGCTTTTAACTAAAGAAAATGTACCTATTGAAGCTTTTCAAGTAGAGGATGCGTTATTCATTAAAGTCCCGCGTTATTTATACAAAATTAACCTGAATAATGGTAATCAAGAATATCAGTTTGATTACCGTTGGGGCCAAGTGATTCGTTAAACGAAAAGTGGTAAAGCATGCTTAGACAAATAGAAGGAGCAAATAGTCCTTATGATATAAAAAAACGCTTAGAAGAGTAGTGATTCCGCTAGTTTTCTAAGCGTTTTTTTTATTCTATGCAGGTCCAGAGATTAAATTCCAGATAATCGAACCTGTATATGCGCCAGGAAATAATTGTGAAACAGGGGTTTGGATTGCAAGAGAAATATCGGTCATGCGGCCGCTCCACATTCCTTGTCCTTTTCTATCACCAGCGTTACTCATTAAAGTCGCACCGTTACCGATAATAATTGGGTTGGTCGGGAAGTCGGGTGCAGCAGGATCTTCTGAAAAATCCAGTCCATACATTGTATTTGTCATAAAGAAACGCCTTAACGTTTTGTCATAGCGGGCATAGCCGCCTGTTAATTGAAACGTAATGATGCCTAGTAAAGAATGAGCTTCGTTTCGCATGTGTGGGATTTCAGCAGTGACATGCCAACCAGTTAAGGCTCCGCGAACATCCCCCATCCCGAAGTGTCTCATTGTATGAGTATTGCCTTCAGAAGGTCGTATAGGAACTGACGTTAAATCACCAGAAATCGCTTGGGTTTCAAAAGTAAATTCTTTCGGAATAAAGAGCAAGTCAAAACTAGTGTTAGGATTTTCTAAGTCAGGATCAATGGCATCGTCAACCGATTCATCGCCAGGCAGCCCTCCAAGTTCTAGTTCAACTGAAACCGGCGTTTTTCCAGAACGGGTGGCAAAAGAAACCGATGGGTCAAAAGTAAAGAGACTGAATATTAGAAACAAGGCTGCCATTGATTGATAAGTGAGTAGATTTTTTTTATTCAAGAAAGTTCCTCCTTTAGGTGCTGATAATATAAGTATACGCAAAAAGAGCTGTTTTTATTTATCAGTAATTTACAGGGAATTCGAAAATATTGAGACAAATAGTTTTTAATATTAGTTGAGAAAGGTGAGTCGACAATTTTTACTTGTTGATTCTGTCTTTTTTGAGCACCATTCGTTATATCAAGCATGCTAAAATATAAAAGAAATCATCAGGTATCACTAATGAAAAGGGAGAGGAGGAGAAAACTTTGAGTAAGTGTTTGGGGTTGTTGATGATTTTATTTGTATTATCTGGCTGTTCAGGAAGTAGGGATTCACAACAGGAAGTCGTTATAGAAAAGTCTGCTAATAATGACAAAGTAAGACAATTTGTCGATCAAAAAAATCCGCATTTAGGAACGCAATTAGAAGCAGAATCTTATACTAAACAGGAAGCGATTGAATTTTTACAAAATGGTTTAGGGATACCAACGAATGACTCGGCGTTTCATTATACGTTTAAGCAGTCAAATAAAGGAAGTTATGTTGTTCAAATTATATCTGAAAAGAATAGTGTCTCAAAAGAGAATGAATTGTTCGGATATTATCAGGTGTATCAAGATGGTATTATAGTGAAAATGATGGAAAAGGATCAAACGTTCCAAGAAAATTAAGTGATAAATAAAAAAGTTGACAAAAAACACAAACAGTCTTGTTTGTGTTTTTTTGTTTAATGTTCGTGTTTTATTTTTTAATAACCTTTTTCGAAAAAATATACGAACGTTCGGGTTTAAAAACGAACAAAAAGATGAAAATGTGTTGAAATATACGTTTTCCTTGCGTATACTGATGAAGTGAAAAAACGAACGAGGAGTGTACGAATGAACAAGAAAGTTCCTTATTTAATTGTGGCACCGGGGCTAGTACTATTATTATTTTTCTTAATGATTCCATTAATTACTAGCATTTTGCCAACCATTTTTACTGATCATGGCTTGACACTAAATCAGTATGTTACTTTTTTTAAAGATGACTATAATGTTTCAATTTTCTGGCGAACGATAAGAGTTTCGTTAATTGTGACGGGTATTTCAATTGTGTTGGGTATTCCAACGGCATACTTTATTGCTGGAGTTTCCAAAAAATGGCGTGGCTTTTTAATGGCTATGACCTTGTTTCCACTATTAACCAATTCAGTTATTCGAAATTTTGCTTGGATTAACATTTTAGGAAAAAACGGTGTAGTGAATACGTTGTTATTAAAAACAGGCTTAATTGAGCAACCGCTGAATTTATTGTATACAGAATTTGCAATTATTATCGGTTCAGTGTATTTATTTTTACCAACAATGATTATGACCTTAGTTGGGGTTATGGAAAACATTGAAGGAGAAATGCTAGAAGCGGCTGAGACGCTAGGCGCCAATCCAATGACGGCTTTTCGGAAAATTGTTTTACCTTTATCAATTCCAGGCACCATTGTAGGAAGTATATTAGTGTTTACAGGAACTTTAACGGCTTATACGACGCCACAGCTGTTAGGTGGTAACCAAAAAATGATGATGTCGACCTTCTTATATCAAAAGGCTAATACTTTAGGTGATTGGCAATCGGCGAGTGTTCTTGCATTTATTATGATTTTAACGACATTAATTGTGATGAAAGGCCTAGACATGGTCGCTAAGAAAGTAGATCGGAGAGAAGCAAATCATGCGTAAGCAAAAAGGACTATCTGTTATTGCAATTCTAGTTTTTCTGTTTTTATTTTTACCATTATGTTTGATTGTGGTGACTTCTTTTGGAACAGCCGCAGCGATTCAATTTCCGATTAAAGGATTTACTTTAGATTGGTACGCCAAAGCCTTACAATCGGAAACGTTTATGGACAGTTTTAAGTTAAGCTTGTTGATTGGGGTATTAGCGACTGTTTTAGCATTAATAGTAGGGATTCCGGCTTCCTATGCGCTGGCACGTTATTCCGTTCGTGGGCGCAACTTTATTAAAAGCTTTTTCTTATCCCCAACTGTGATTCCAGGAATTGTGGTCGGGTATACGTTATTTCAATATATTGTTATTAAATTAGGTTTGCCTGTCTTTCAAGGATTGTTAATGGGGCATTTTTTAATTAGTTTGCCTTATATTATTCGAGTGGTTGGATCAAGTATGGAACAACTAGATTATTCAATGGAAGAAGTAGCTTGGACATTAGGTTGTACAAGATTGCGAGCTTTCATTCAAATTGTTTTACCCAATGTGTCTTCAGGAATTTTTGCAGCCTTTATGTTAGCATTTGTCAATTCGTTTAACAATGTTCCTGTATCGATGTTTTTATCAGGTCCCGGTGTGACGATGCTGCCTACTTCTTTATTAAGTTATATGGAATACAATTATGATCCAACTGTTTCAGCAATTTCTGTATTGTTGATGCTACTAACAATGGGCTTAATGTTTTTAATTGAAAAAACGTTGGGACTAGCTTCCATTGCCTAAAACATGGAAGAAGCACGAGATAGAAAGAGGAGAAAATTTTGACTTTTGTGGATTTAAAAGATATTCGCGTCAGCTATGACGGAAAACAAGATATTTTAAAAGATTTAAATATTTCAATGGAAAAAGGAGAGTTAGTTTCTTTATTAGGACCGAGTGGTTGTGGTAAAACGACTACGCTAAGAGTGATTGCTGGATTAATTAAGCCAAACGACGGACAGTTTTTCGTTGACCAAGAAGAACTAACAAAGGTTCCTGTCCATAAAAGAAACTTCGGGATGGTTTTTCAAAGCTATGCGTTATTTCCCCATTTAACGATTGCAGAAAATGTCGCTTTTGGGCTGAAATTACGCAAAGAAAGCAAACAAACCATGGACCAAAAAGTCACGGAAATGCTAAAAGTATGTGGTTTAGAAAGCTTGGGCGACCGTTATCCAAAACAATTATCTGGTGGTCAAAGACAGCGGGTTGCGCTAGCACGTGCTCTGATTATCGAACCTAAACTATTACTACTGGATGAACCGTTGAGTAATTTAGATGCAAAATTACGAGTGGCAATGCGGATTGAAATCAAACGGATTCAACAACAATTAGGCATTACGACAGTTTTTGTCACACATGACCAAGAAGAATGTTTTTCTATTTCAGATAAAGTGGCCATTATGAATAATGGCGTGATTGAACAATATGATTCACCAGAAACGATTTATCGTTTGCCTCGTACTAAATTTGTCGCTGAATTTATCGGTTTTGAAAACTTTTTCTCTGTCGAAAAAATGGAAGCCGGTCATTATCGGACACAAACAAATCAAATAGTGAAAACGACTAATCCTGAACCAAATGTTACAACGACAGTGGCAACGATTCGTCCAGAGGACATTGAGATTGTTTCAGAAGCTGCTACTAATACTGTCGCAGGTACTGTCGCTGTCCGAACATTTTTAGGGAAAAGCTATCAATATGAAGTGGAAACAGCGTTAGGTACATTGCTGGTTAATGGAACAAGTGAACAGTTATATGAAACAAACGAAACCATTCACTTGGCTTTTCCAGCTGAGAAATTAGTTATTTTAGAAAAATAAAAACCATTTTGGAGGAAGATTTAAAAATGAAAAAACGCGTAATTTTAGGGACATTAGTCGCTGCAACGTTATTAATGACTGCTTGTGGAAACAGCGAAGCAACTACGAAAAGCGAGAGCAAAGGTGGAAGTAATGCTTTAGTCGTTTCAACTTTCGGATTAAGTGAAGATATTGTCAAAAAAGACATCATCGCTCCATTTGAAAAAGAGAATGAAGCGAAAGTTACCTTAGAAGTAGGCAATAGCGCAGACCGCTTTACGAAATTAAAAAATAATCCCAATGCGGGAATTGATGTCATTGAATTAGCACAAGCAAATGCAGCACAAGGTGGAAAAGAAGGGTTATTTGAAAAAATTACAGAAAAAGAGGTACCTAATTTAAGTCAGTTAACGCCGGGAGCAAAAGAGGTTTTTGAAAGTGGTGCTGGCGTACCAATCGCTGTAAACAGTATCGGGATTGTTTACAACAAAGAAAAATTAGGCAAAGAAATTAAAAACTGGGATGACTTATGGTCAGCTGATTTGAAAGGTAAAATTTCTGTTCCAGATGTTGCCACGACGGCAGGTCCTTTAATGTTATACGTTGCCAGTGAACATGCTGGTCAAGATATTACAAAAGATAACGGGAAGGCCGCTTTTGAAGCGATGAAAGAATTAAAACCAAACGTTGTTAAAACGTATTCAAAATCGTCAGACTTAGCTAATATGTTCCAATCTGGTGAAATTGAAGCAGCTGTGGTTGCTGATTTTGCGGTTGATATTATTCAAGGCGCAGCAGAAAACGTGACGTATGTCGTTCCAGAAAGCGGCACGTATGCCAACTATAATACAGTCAATATTCCTAAAAAAGCACAAAACAAAGAAACCGCCTTTAAATTTGTTAATGCACGGATTAGTGAAGAATCACAAAAGGCCAAAGCGATTTCATTAAATGAAGGACCTACAAATCAACAAGTAACGCTAAGCGAAAAAGAAGCGAAAAATAAAACATATGGTGCCATTGCCGAACGTGCCAAAACAGTCGATTTTAATTTTATTAATAGTCAACTAGCGGATTGGATTGATCAATGGAACCGGACGATGAATCAATAGTTTTAGAAAAGAGGGACAAAATGAACGTCGATGTATTACTAAAAAATGTGTGGCTGTATCAAACAGTCACTCAAACATTCGTTCAACGAAATGTTGCGATTAAAAATGATAAATTTTATTACATTTATGAAGAAGAGAACGTCAATTTGCAGCCCCAAAAAACAATTAATGCCGAGAATCAATGGATGATTCCCGGCTTAATTGATGCACACATGCATATTGAAAGTTCCATGACGACACCTACTATTTTTTCCAAAGCAGTAGTGCGTTACGGTGTGACAACGGTGATTGCCGATGCCCATGAAATGGCTAATGTATTTGGCTTAGAAGGCTTAAAAGCTTTTATGGCCGCTGAAACAGAACTAGATATCTTTCACGCAATTCCTTCTTCGGTTCCTTCGACCACTCCCGAATTAGAAACAACTGGTGGGATTATCGGCTTAGCAGAAGTAGCAGAATTACTCAAAGAACCAAAAGTGATTTGTTTAGGGGAAGCCATGAATTTTAAAGGGATTTCCTATGAGCCAGATTCTTTAATTCGTCAAATTATCGATTTGTGCCAAAAACAACGACCAACCATGCCTTTAGAAGGCCACTGTCCTAAAATCGAAGATCAAGAGTTAGCAGATTTTCTATATAGTGGTATCACTTCAGATCATACCCATCAATTTCCTAAAACGTTAAAAGAAAAAATTGAAGCGGGCGTCTTTATTCAATTTCAAAATAAATCAATCACTCCTGAAAACATTCAGGTGATAGTAGACAATGACTTCTACAATTATGCAAGTATTATCACGGATGACGTGATGGCTGATGATTTGCTAAAAGGTCATCTAAATGAAAATGTCAAAAAAGCCGTTCAAGCAGGGTTGCCTATCGAAAAAGCCATTTATATGGCAACTTATACGCCGGCCAAACGAATGGGTCTCCATGATCGTGGCGAAATTGCACCTGGTAAAAAAGCTGACTTTTTGTTATTAAATGACTTAGAAAGTTTTGATATTACTACGGTTTATAAATCTGGAAAGGTCGTTTTTGAAAAAGGCGAGCCCTTCCATTATCCAGAAAAAATCGAAGAGTTTCCAGCCGCTTACCAACAAACCATCCAATGTAAAAAGTTAACAGAAGAAGATTTACTTTTAAAGGTGGCTACAACAAAAGAAACAGTTCGTTGTAATGTGATTCAAAAACAAGAGATTGGCACATTTACAGAGCGAATTACAAAAGAAATTCCTGTTGAAAATGGGTTGTTGCAATGGCAAAAAGCCAACTGTGCCTTATTAATTGTGATGGAACGTTACGGAAAAAATGGTAATATTTCTTTTTCTTTAATGGATCAACCCCTTTCCGAGAAAGGAGCCATTGCGACAACCTGGGCCCATGATCATCATAATTTAATGGTGATGGGTAATACGATTGAGGATATTCTGTTAGCGCAGAATGAATTATTAGCGATGCAAGGCGGCTATTTGGTTGCTTCGGATCAGCAAGTGATGGCAACTTGTCCTTTACCAATTGGTGGGATTTTATCGCAAGCACCGATTGAACAATTAGGCGCTTCTTTACAAAAAGTCCGACAAGCTATGCAAGCGTTAGGTTATCAAAATATGAATGAAATCATGTCCTTTTCTACACTATCATTACCTGTCTCGCCAGCCATTAAAGTGACAGATTTTGGGATGATGGATACGAAGTCACAACGTTTCTATCCATTAGTTTTTCCAGAGGATGGAGTTCTTTTGCATGAAAACACTCATTAAAAATGTGCATATACTAACAATGGATGAGCAATTTTCAGAAATCAAAGCCGGCTATTTAGTGATTGAAGAAGACACAATTGTGGAATTAGCATCAATGACCACACTTGATGAAAAGCGAGTGGCTGCAAATCAAGTAATCGATGGCCAAAACGGAATTTTAATACCTGGGATGATTAACACCCATACCCATGTAGGCATGATTCCATTTCGTTCGTTAGGGGACGATGTGCCAGATCGACTCCGGCGTTTTCTTTTTCCATTAGAACAATTCATGACAAAAGAATTAGTAGGATGCAGTAGTGATTATGCAATTGCTGAAATGTTACTGAGTGGTATTACGAGCTTTTGTGATATGTATTATTTTGAAGATGAAATTGCTAAAAGTTGCGAAAAAATGAGTGTTCGCGCTTTGCTCGGAGAAACGATTATTGACATGCCCACTTGTGATAGTCCGGAACCTTCAGGCGGTCTTTTTTACGCGGAAACCTTTATTCGCAAGTGGCAAGGACATCCGTTGATTACGCCTATGCTTGCGCCACATGCACCAAATACCAACTCACCAGAAGTGTTAGCAAAAATTATTGAACTTAGTCGGCGATACCAAGTTCCTGTGACCATGCACGTTGCTGAAATGACTTATGAAATGGCTGAGTTTGAAAAAGCCTATCAAAAAACACCAATTGCTTTCTTAGAAGAACTGGGTTATTTGAGCGAGCCGTTTATTTTAGCGCATTGTATTTTGGCAACAGATGAAGATCTTGCGAGTTTAGCTGCTACTAATGGAAAAGCGCGTGTCGCTCATTGTATCGGTGCGAATACTAAATCAGCCAAAGGCGTAGCGCCGATTAAGCAAATGCTTGATCAAGGGATTATTGTCGGTTTAGGCACGGATGGACCTAGTAGTGGGAATACATTAGATTTATTCACCCAAATGCGCATGGTTGCGAATTTTCATAAGACAGCACACCAAGATCGCTCCTTGTTTCCTGCGAAAGAAATTGTTTATCTGGCAACGATGGGGGGCGCTAAAACGTTAGGCTTGGCGGAGCAAGTCGGCTCATTGGAAGTGGGCAAAAAAGCGGATATAGCATTAATTGAAACGCAATCAGTTAATATGTTTCCGATTTTTGATGCCTATTCAGCATTGGTTTATTCAGCAAATGCTAGCAATGTTGAAGCCGTTTGGGTGAACGGTCAACAGTTAGTTGCCAATAAAGAATTACAACAAGCTAATCTCAAAGAAATCAAGGAAAAATTATATCAGGCCATGAATACGTTTGTGAAAGAAGCTAAAAAGAGAGCTGCTCTCTAAACAGAGCAAGTAGGACGTATCGGATTGATTAAATAACGCTGGATTGACGTTTAGTGATTCAGGTTCTAATAGAGCGCAGACAAACTTTTAATGAAAGAGTTGTCTGTGTTCTTTTTTGTTATAAACATTTTTCTTTTTCTATATATATTTTTAAGGTAAGTTGTATTATAGTAAGTTTGAGAAGATGAGAATGAGAGGAAAAGCAATGAATATACAACGGTTTATAGAAAAACGCAAAGCACGTGGTTTGTCGCAAAGTGAATTGGCTAAAGGGATTTGTACGCAAGTTACGGTTAGTCGCTTTGAAAAGAATGGTCAAGTCCCAACTTTAAAAATATTAATCCAACTATGTAATCGTTTAGAGCTACCTTTGGGGGAACTCTTCCCGCGCGTAGGGATTAAACAACCTGAAATTCTTGAAAAAATGGAAGAAGCAGAATTCTTCTTGATTACCAGCGAACATGACCAATTGCAAACAATTTTAAAAAATATTCCTTTTGATGAAATCAAAGATTCCCAACTGTTATTAGAATATTATTATTTACAAGGCTTTGTCATGATTTTTCAAAATGCTTCGTTGATGGATTGCTTATTTACCTTTGAAAAACTTCTGTTTGAAGAGCAAAAATACACGAGCGATATTTACCGTTTGTTAGCTTTTACTGGAATTGGCATGGCCTATGCCAAAGAAGGCGAAATTGAGAAAGCCGAATTTTATTTCAATAAGGTCTTCAAGGAAATTTATCTCTATACTATTCAATCAATGGAAGATACTTGGCGAGTATTAAATGTTGTCTTTCACTGTGGTGTTTTTTATGCAGAAAAAGGCGATTTAGAAACAAGTGATGCTTTGTTAGAGTATGCGATTTCCATCTGTTCTGATAATCACGTCACGTATTATTTGGCAAGAGCAGCTTTCCAACTTGCGAAAAATGCCTTAGCTGAAGAAAAGCCGCAAGAGCAAATTTTAGAACTACTACAAGATGCCCGCGCGTATGCAAAAATCAATAAAAACCGCATCTTGTTGGAAGCAATTCAAACATTGAAAGAAACAATTTTATCTAAGGAGAATTAGTTTATATAGAAAATTATATATTTATTTTAAAAATATAATAAAAAAAGCGTTTTTTAAAAGAGTTAAAGACACGTTACGACCTTAAATGAAAATTTTAAGGTCGTTATTTTATATAAAAAAATATATAAACGACTTGACTGGCATCAAATAAAGGCGTATGATTCATTTGTGAATAAATGTGAAATAAAACACAATCTTTCGTGGAGAGGAAGTCTTGAGGTGCAACAAAGTCAAACTATTTATTTGATGGGCACAGTAATAGATGTATTTGTAGACCATGAAGAACCTGAAAAAATTCTAGAAGAAGTGCATCAACGATTGATCACTTATGAACAACGCTTTAGTGCAAATGATTCAACTTCGGAACTGATGGCTGTCAATCAACAAGCTGGGCAAAAACCAGTCAGCGTTCATCCAGAGTTGTATCAATTAATTGCATTAGGGAAAAAGCATAGTTGTGATCCAGCTAGTCATTTGAATGTTACCATTGGCCCACTAGTTCAAACGTGGCGAATCGGTTTTAAAGATGCCCGTGTCCCGTCAGAAGAGGAAATTAAAGCCTGTTTGAAAAAAATTAATCCAGAAAAGATTCACTTAAATCCATTAAAACAAACGGTTTTTTTGGAAGAAGAAGGAATGAAATTAGATCTGGGGGCTTTAGCAAAGGGCTATATCGCTGATTTACTAATTGCCTATTTGAAAGAAGTCCATGTGACGTCTGCTTTGATTAATCTGGGCGGCAATATTGTGACGTTGGGGCCCTCTACGCATCAAAACAAAAAATGGCGAATTGGTATTCGCAATCCGCAAGAATCCAGAGAAACAATCAGCTTACTTGTCGAAGTGGTTAATCAATCGGTTGTGACGTCGGGCATTTATGAAAGAAGTTTAACCGAAGCTGGGCGAGTCTATCACCATTTGTTGGATCCGACAACCGGATACCCATTGGAAACTGAAATGGCCAGCATCACAATTATCTCGGATGCTTCAGTGGATGGTGAGATTTGGACAACGCGTTTATTTGGTTATCCAATTCCAGAAGCGCTTGAAATCCTCAATCAACTAGATGGGATTGAAGGAGTCATCATTACACAAGACCAGCAAATTTTATATAGCAGCGGGTTAGCAGATACTCTTCACATTATCCATTCATAGAACCGAAAAAGAAAGGACAGCTCATTATGAAAAAAATTATCGGCTTAGTAGGAACGAACTCAGAGCAATCAACCAATCGTCAACTTTTGCAATTTATGCAACACTATTTTGCGCAGGAGGCTGACATTGAACTAGTTGAAATTGTTGACTTTCCTATGTTTAACAAGCCAGAAGACAAAGTTTTGCCAGAAATAGTTAAAACGGTTGCTGAAAAAATTGAAGCAGCAGATGGCGTCATTATCAGTACGCCTGAATATGACCATGCGGTGCCGGCTTCTTTGATGAATGCCCTAAGTTGGTTATCTTACGGGATTTTTCCGTTTGTTGATAAACCAGTTATGATTACTGGTGCATCCTATGGCACGTTAGGTTCCTCTAGAGCACAAGCGCATCTGCGTCAAATTTTAGATGCTCCTGAATTGAAAGCACGAATTATGCCAAGCTCTGAATTTCTATTAGCGCATTCCTTACAAGCTTTTGATGAAAACAATGCGTTAAAAGATTCAGAACAAATAGATAAACTAGCTGGTTTGTTTGCAGATTTTTGTGTATTTATTGAAATTACAGAACAGCTGAAACATGCGCATGCGCAAAATAAAAAAGAAGCAGAAAATTTCTCATGGGAAACGATTTAACGAAATGGAGTGAATAAAATGAAATTAATTGGGATCGTCGGATCAAACGCTGATTCTTCTTATAATCGGTTACTACTGCAATATATTGGCAAAGAGTTTTATAAAATGTTCGACTTGGAAATTTTAGAAATTAAAGATATTCCAATGTTTAATCAAAGTAAGGATCAAACGAACAGTGTCTTGATTCAGAATATGAATCGCAAAATTTTACAAGCAGACGGCGTAATTATTGCGACGCCCGAACATAACCATACCATTCCTGCCGGTTTGAAAAGTGTGTTAGAATGGTTATCATTCAAAATTCATCCGCTGGAAAATAAACCAGTAATGATTGTTGGTTGCTCTTATTATGATCAAGGAACCTCGCGTGCGCAATTACATCTCCGTCAAATTCTTGATGCACCTGGTGTCAATGCAATCGTGATGCCTGGGAACGAGTTTTTATTAGGGAAAGCTAAAGAAGCATTTGATGAAAACGGCAACTTAATTGCGGAGGGAACACGTCAATTTTTAGAAAGCACATTACAAAAATTCGTGGAATTCATTGATGTGATTTCAAAATTAGAAGGAGCTAAGCCAAAAGACTTACCTGAGGATTTACATGCAAAAGGAACCATTGAAACAACGATCGAAGGGGTTGATATGGCAGCAGATGATTGGGTAGAACAAGCAGCAGAAGCGGTTCAGGCTGTGGAAGGCGACACATATGTAAAATTAGATCGAGGCATTTTAACCGTAGATCAGCTAAATTATTTCTTAAAATCAATGCCAATGGAATTGACTTATGCAGACAGTAACAATCAATTTTTATATTACAATAAAAAAATGGCTGCTGAAGAAATGTTTGCTAAACGGCAACCAGGACAAGTTGGTAATCCATTAGCGAATTGCCATCCGCCAAAAGCATTGAAAAATGTAGAATGGGTGATTCAACAATTACGGTCAGGAAAAACAGAGGCTATTCGCGTTCATGTTCCAATGCACGGACCAGATACCTATGTAGTGCATAACTATCAAGCGATGTATGATGATAATGGAAATTACGCGGGAATTAATGAGTATATTTTAGACTTTAAACCAATTGTTGATTGGTATTTAAAACAAACAGGGCAAGAATTAGTCGGTGGAAAAAACGTCGATGCAGTCAGTGGTGTCTCCAAAAAAGAAGCGCCAGAAACGGCAGATAGTGTCTCAAGTGCATCAGTCCATGAAGAAGAGTCAGCGACCGAAAAGCCAACAGTTGACAGCGTTTCTAGCGCTTCAATTAAAGAGTAAAATAACAGCAAAAAATAGCGGCAACAAGTAGTCATACTGTATTCAGATTAGCAATGCCAAATGAGGACTTTTATTGACAGAAGCTGATACTTAAAAGAGTAAGAACTTTATAGGAAGATAGTATAGAAGACGAACCAAAAGTTTCAATCATTTTTGACGAATAGGCTAGAAAAGAAACAGAAAATTAGTCAAACAAATCAGCTTTTCTTTAAATTTAAAGTAAAAAAATAACAAAAAAAGCCTCCTTGGTGACGCAAGGGGGCTTTTTTTGGTTAAAATAATACTTTTCTATGAAGATTCCTAAATATTGAAAGAATCATTTTTAAATTTGTGGAAAAAATAAGCAAGATTGACACTCACGTCTTGTTAAAAAAATAGATACTTAAGGCGTGATAGTTTGGAGTTGAAAATGTGACTACTTTGTTAGATGAATTATTAGACCAAGAATTCCGAGATAAATTACTTATTTATCAAACTTTTATGAATAGTGAAGGTCCATTATTAAAAGAAGAATTTTATGGATATTTTGATTTATCCACTCAAAAGTTAGAATCGTTGTGCCGTCAAATAAATTATGAATGTACACAGATTTCTTCAAGGAGTCAAATTCTTTTTCCAGCTAAAGGACTGATTAGTGCGCAAAAATTATCGCAAATTGATTATCAAGCCTTAAGAAAATATTATTTTGATCAATCACTAATGGCCAAGTTGCTTCTTGATGTGGGCCTCTATCAAAAGCACACGATTCAAGAATTTTCTCAAATTCATTTTATGAGCAAAAGCAAAATTTATGCCTTCTCGTATAAACTAAATCTGATTTTAGCTAATTGGCATATTAAATTAAAGTCAACAGGCTTGGTTGGAGAAGAGAAAAATATCCGAAGTTTTTGTTTTCAATGCTTGTATTATTTTTATGGAAGTAATCAAGAAAGGCTGCCTAACATTTTGCTGGAAAATAGTCCTGGCATTAAACGATTTATAAACGATTTACAACTGATGTATCAAAGAACGTTTAGTCTTAATCAAAGCGCACAACTATTTATTCTTTTAACGATCCAACGTTTTCGTGTATTTTCTGATCATGTAGTGGACTCTTTTACGGAAGTTCATGTGCCTAGCTGTTTACAGCACGCATTTGAAAAAATTTATACAAGCGAAACCCCTCTTTTTAAAGAGGATTTTGGCAAAGAGACTTCATATATTTTTCTTTTTTTAAGTTTAAATGAATACATTGATAGTCCGATTGTTTTTCCAGATAAGTTAACCATGTTAGACGAATTTATTGATCATATGAATAGTGTTATTCCTTTCTTTGAAAAGCGAATTACGGTGGAAACAAAAGAAAAATTAAAGTTGATTTGTTATCGCTGGGACCGCCTATACTTTTCGGTGGCTGCATTTATTCCCGCCAAGCAGAGCAGTTTCTTTGAAGAGCGGTTTCCTCAAATTCATCGCGCCTTAGATGGTTTTATACAAAAGACAGAGTCGCTGTATCAAAAACGATTTTTAATGTATGAACGCGTGCATCTATATTATGATTTTATGTTTTGTTTGTTAAATGATCGGTCTTTTTGCGCAATTGAAAAAACGATTCATGTATTTGTTGATTTTTCTGGTGGGGAGGATTATAACCGCTTTATTGCAAAAATTATTGCTTCTTTCAATTATATGGATGTCATGATTGATCACAAATTAACCTTAGAAACCGATTTGTATTTGTCCGATTTTTATAGTTCGAAAGTACGGTGTCGTCAATTGACATGGCGTCATTTGCCGGAAACAAAAGATTGGCAAGTATTTGCTGAGGTAGTCAGAGAACTAAGAAAGGGAGAGACTCAGAAAAATGAGCACTATGGGAGAGACCCAATCGAGATGTGGCGAGAACAAGAATACGAAGGATAGTCAATTGAGACAAGCAGGTAACTATAAAGATTTAACTGGTCAAAAGTTTGGTGAGTTGACAGTAGTAGCACCAACGGCAAAAAGAAAAGAAGGGCTGATTGTTTGGGCCTGTCGCTGTTCTTGTGGGAGCTATGCAGAAGCTTCAAGAAGACAACTAATTCGTGGGTATCGAACGAAATGTGCTCACCATCGCTATCAAACAATGTTGAAAAAAAACTATCATGAATTAGTCGTGGTACGGATTGAAAGTATTCAACAGACAATGAAAGCGTATTGTCTGTGTTCGTGCGGACAATCTTGCTGGGTTCGCTGTGAAAATTTGTTGAATGGCCATACCAAAAGTTGCGGTCATCGTAAAAAGAAGGATTACCGACAAAGAGTTGCTGGCGTAATTCCAGGGAAGTTACAAAGTAAACGCCCCAAAAATAATAGCAGTGGACACAAAGGAGTGAGCCAGACCGCTTCTGGGAAATGGCTGGCTTATATCTCTTTGAAAGGCAAGCGCCATAACTTAGGTATCTTTACGAAAAAAAGTGAAGCAATTTTAGCAAGAAAATTAGCAGAACGTCGTCTATTTCAACCAATTTTACAACAAGAAATAGTGACTACAAATAAGGAAGTTTAGCGACAGAGAGGATGCGAAAGATGTTAGCAGGCTTATTTTCAGTAACTGGAATGATTTTATTGGGGATTTTATTTTGCTTAATTGGTTATCAAACGTTTCGAAAACATCATCATTAAGAGAAGAATGTTCTAGCTAGATAATTTCATCGACAGATGAAATTATCTAGCTTTTTTTATAAAAAAGCTAAGAAAAGGATAAGAGATTGTGGAAATTCTTTAGGTTGTTTAACAAAGCCTTAATTTCCTTTGTTTTAGATTGTGGTTAAGAAGATTTTTCTCTATACTAAGTCTTCGGAAATCAGAGAAAAGAAAGGAGCGAGTGATGTGGTTAAAAAAATTGGTTTAAGTATAATGCTCTTATTTTTTTTCTTAATTATCGCACTCCCAATCTATGCGTGGAAGATTGAGCCGAATTTAGTTCACGTTAATCAGGTGACTTTGGGAAAGAAAAATCAACGAGAACCATTAAATGTTGTGCAACTTTCGGATATACAAGTTTCAGAATTTTATGAGACGAAGCGGTTAGATAAAGTCATAAAAAAAGTCAATCGTGAAAAACCAGATATTATCGTTTTTACAGGTGATTTATTTGACAATTATGCCAAAAATCCGCAACAAAAAGAACCGATGATTGAAAAATTAAAACAGTTGCAAGCGACAATTGGAAAATATGCAGTTTGGGGAAATCATGATTACGGTGGCGGTGCTTCTGCGGTGTATGATGAAGTCATGGAGGCCAGTGGCTTTACCGTTATGAAAAACCAAGGAGAAACAGTAACCTTAGCAGATGGACGCCGTCTTTTTATTGGTGGTTTAGATGACTCGTTATTAGGAAATCCTTCCGTTTCAGAAACATTATCCTATCGAGAAACGTATGACTATGCGTTATTAATGACCCATGAACCAGATGTCGCGGATGCATTTGTTGGTACGGGTACACAGTTAGTTTTAGCAGGACATAGCCATGGCGGACAAATTTGGATTCCTTTTTATCCAATCACAAATGTTTTAGCAGAAAAGTATACCAGAGGATTGTATCAGTTGGACCAAGAAACGCAACTATATGTTAATACAGGCCTAGGAACGACCGCCATTCATGCCCGTTTTGGGGTGATCCCTGAAATTACACATTTTACTATCTATATTTAAAAAGTCTGGTCAATCCGACCAGACTTTTTTCTGTTATTTAACAGAATTATTTTTAAGAAAAAGATGTTCATATTTTGGTGAAACGTTTCTATAAAATGCTTTAAAATATCTAGAAAAGAGTATTTTTATGGAAAAAGAAGTAGGGGAAATAATTTCTTTGTAAATGGTCTATAGCGCTTTTTAATGCTGTTATTTTTAAATAAAACCATAATGTAAGGGTTTACAACCGTTCGAAGTGAATGTATAATCTGTTTGTAGAAACGTTTCACTAAAAAGAAAGGAACCCTGCTTATGAAAAAACTAAAAAAGTTTTATGATCAGCGGCAATTGCATTGGATGGTACTTCCGGGTGTAGCATTCATGATTGTCTTTAACTACATTCCAATTTATGGAATTATCATTGCTTTTAAAAATTATACGATTGTTGATACGGTTTCTTCTGCACCATGGGTTGGACTTGAAAATTTTCGAATCATTATGGAAGATAGTTTTTTTTGGGAAGCAGTTCGTAATACCTTAGCGATTAGTTTAATGAAACTTTTTTTAGGATTCGCTATTCCGATTATCTTAGCGGTAATGATTTTTGAAATGAGAGATGGACATTTAAAAAAAGTGATTCAGACGATTTCTTATATTCCGCACTTTTTTTCTTGGATCGTTTTAGGCGGGATGTTGATTTCGTGGCTTTCAACAAATGGCTTTATCAACCAAGTCATGATGTCGTTAGGCTTAATGAATCAGGGCGTCAATCATTTGTTAGATCCTGATAAGTATTGGTGGATTGCTGTTCTTTCTGATTTGTGGAAAGAAGTAGGTTGGGGCACGATTCTCTATCTTGCTGGCATGTCTCGTATTGATCCAACGTTTTATGAAGCGGCGAGAATTGATGGTGCTTCAAAATTAACACAAATCCGAACGATTACTTTGCCCTTATTAGCACCGATTATTTCGTTGAACTTAATTCTAAATGTTAGCGGTTTATTGGGATCGAACTTAGATCAAACGTTGGTTTTAATGAATGCTCAAAACCAAAACAAATCAGAAGTAATTAATTCATTTGTTTATCGTATGGGGCTAACGCAAGGGGACTTTTCTTATGCGACGGCAGTTGGTTTAGGGATTTCTGTTATTTCAATTGTTTTATTAGTCATTACAGATCGCATTACTAGAAAAATGAACAATGGTCGGTCGGTTATTTTATAAAGGAGGCAACAGCTGTGATTAAAAGAAAATCAAAAGAAAACAAATGGTTTTACTTTTTCAATACGTTAATTCTTGTGTTGTTTTCTTTATTAATTATCGTGCCAATTTGGAATATTTTAGTTTCCTCAGTTTCGTCAAGTTCGGGTTTAGCCGGTAAAGGCTTGGTTTTATGGCCGAAAGGATTTACGCTAGAAAATTATCGGAAAGTTTTTTCGGATAGTAGCATTCCGCGAGCGTTTTTGATTTCTGTTTTAAAAACAGTCATCGGTGCGTCGACGCATACACTGTTCTGTGCGATTGTTGCCTATGGACTTAGTAAATCTAGACTAGTCGGGCGTAACATTTATACAACGATGGGTGTTATTACAATGTACTTTGGTGGGGGCATGATTCCCACGTATCTTTTGATTAAGTCATTAGGACTCTTAGATACCTTCTGGGTATATATCATTCCAGCTTTATTTAGCTATTATGATGTAGTTATCTTAATGAACTTTTTCCGAGAAATTCCACCATCTTTAGAAGAATCCGCCAAAATAGACGGCGCCAGTGAGTTTCAAATTTTTTATAAAATCTTTTTACCTTTAACAAAACCGGCATTAGCCACCATTATTTTATTTAATGGGGTTGGTCAATGGAATGACTTTATGACCACGAAATTATACATTACCAAAGAATATTTGTATCCATTGCAGATGAAAATTTATGAAATTATTGTTCAATCAAACTTGAGTACCATGACAGAGAGCGGCAGTACAGATATGGTGGTGCAGGCAACGACACGTGGTGTTCAGCTGGCAACAATTGTCATTACAACGATACCAATTTTAATCATTTATCCATTACTACAAAAACACTTTATCGGCGGTATGATGGCCGGTGCAGTAAAAGAATAAAGAAAGTAGGGAACAATATGAAAAAAGTTTTAGGCGGTTTATTGGTGGCAACGGCGGTCGTTAGTTTAGCGGCCTGTAGCGGAGGGGAAAAGAAAGCTAGCTCAGATGTCTCAATTAAGAATCGGTATGAATTAGATGAAAAGACGCCTGCTTGGAAGTTAGATAAGAAGAAAGAACCGACCAAGATTAAATGGTATATTAACTCAGATTGGACGGCACTGCCTTTTGGAAAAGACGTGACCACTGCGCAGATTAAAAAAGACTTAAATGTGGATATTGAATTTATTTCCGGCGATGATTCAAAATTAAATGCCATGATTTCAAGTGGAGATATGCCTGATATCGTGACATTAACTGAAAAAACTGGACAAGCAGCATTGAAAGCAGATTCTTGGGCCTATTCTTTAAACGATTTAGCTAAAAAATATGACCCCTATTTAATGAAAGTTGTTAACCAAGATACGTTTAAATGGTATGCCTTAGAGGATGGAAAAACATATGGTTACCCTAATTACTCTAATACAAAAGCGGATTATGAAAGTGGAAATATCCCAGTAAATGATAATTTTGTTATTCGTGAAGATGTCTATAATGCATTAGGCAAGCCAGACGTTTCAACACCAGAAAATTTTGAAAAAGTCATGCAACAGATTAAAGAAAAATATCCTGAGATGACCCCAATGGGCTTCACCACAGTGGGCGATGGTGCAGGACCATTTTTAGACAAATTACAAGACTTCTTAGGTGTTCCTTTAGAGGATAAAAATGGTAAATACTATGATCGAAATTTAGATAAAGAATACTTAGAATGGTTAAAAACATTTAATGATGTTTACCGAGCAGGAAATATTAGTGATGATAGCTTCACAGATGATGGAGCGACGTTTGATGAAAAAGTGAAACAAGGAAATTATGCAACCATGCTCGTTGCTGGAACCAGTGGTCAAGGTGGGAACTTCACAGAATTTATGAAAAAATCTGGCACACGTTATATAGCCATTGATGGACCAAGTAGCACTTCTGGCCGAAAACCAACATTAAATCAAACCGGCATTTCAGGTTGGTTAAGTAATTACATTACGAAAGATGCGAAAGATCCAGCGAAAGTCACTCAACTGTTCACATATTTAATTGATGAACCGGGACAAATTTTAACAAAATATGGCGTTGAAGGAGTTACTTATGCGTACAATGATCAAGGAAAAATTGATTATTTACCAGAAGTGAAAAAATTAGAACAAACAGACAATGATGCCTACAACAAAAAATATGGCATTAGTCGTTTCCTATACTTTAACAATGACCGTGTTAATAAACTAAAAGTGCCAATGGAAAGTGCTTTAACGCAAATGCAAGAATGGGGCAAAGGAAAATTAGTCCCACATTTCGTAATTGAAAATATTAATCCAGATGCAGGAACGCCGGAAGCTCGGGCGAATGAAGCGATTGAAACCAAACTAAATACAACCGTTATTTCAATGATTCGTGCGAAAGATGATAAAGCCTTTGACAAATCTTTAGAAGACTACAAAGCATTCTTAAAATCAAATAAATGGGATGCAATTGAAAAAATAAAATCTGAGAAAATGGCGGAAAACAGAGACAAACTTAAGTAAGAGAGGAGGAGAGAAAAGCGGATAAAGCAACGAGAAATCCGCTTTTCTCTTTTAATATGAATAAGCTATTTGCATATGAAGGTTGGTATTATCGGATTTTTTCTTTTATTGCCAACTTGATCATTATTAATTTTCTCTTTTTAATTACCTGTATAACAGGCATCTTTAGCGGTGTCGGCTTAATTGCGTTGTATCGAACGATCTATCGTTTGTATCGTGAAAAAGATATTCCTGTTTTGCGAACGTTTTGGACAGCATTAAAAAATAACATCATGCGAGGTTTTATTTTAACAGGTGTCTTGTTCGTTGCTTTTTTACTGGGCGGTATTGTCGTAACAAGTTTATTTAAAATAGCCACTAGTTTAGGTTTCTTAGCTATTTTTCTATTAAGTTTTGTTGCATTATTTTTGACGAGTTTTCTTTTTCTCTTTTCCGTTTTTAATTGGTCCGTTAAAAAGACACTAAGTGAGACGGTTTATGTGGTCTTAAGTAATAGTGCCAATGCGATTATTTTGTTTATTTTACCTCTTTTAACGTTTGTTTTTTTCTATAAGCTTAATTTGTTTTTATATATTGCGTTAGGATTCGGGACAACGGCTTTTCTTCAAGTTGCGTTTTTTCAGAAAGTGTTAGGTGTGGAACATGAATGAGTATTTTGAGTTTTGGCAAAAGACCAAGGAAGAACTTCAAAAAATACCGCTAGATATCCATCGGCGGGTCATTGACTATCCATTGGAAAATGTTCAAGTGGAACAGGTCGACTTTTTAAGTTTCCTAGGTGAGCGCATCTTTGGCTATTTGTTACTTCCTAAAACGGCGGGGAAGCAGCCAATAGTGATTGACTGTTTAGGCTATATGAATCATATTCAAGAACCTTGGCAATTTGCTCATTGGACACAAATTGGTTGTGCTTGTTTTGTCATTGATAATCGAGGTCAAGGGGGATTAACCAAAGATCGTGTGCCATATCAAACAATTTGGCATGAAGCACCAATGGGACGAGGATTTCTAGACAAAGAAGATTGGTACCAACGCCGCTTGTTTGCCGACCATTTACGTAGCGTAGAAGTGGTGCGGACCTTTACTGAAATTAATCAGGACCAAATCATTCTTCGTGGTGGTTCCCAAGGGGGTGGCGTAGTGTTAATGGTGAACAGTTTAGTCGACTTCCCGATTTTAGCTACTTTTGCAGATGTTCCAAGTCATTCTTGTTTAGAAAATAGAGTAGCAGAAGGAACGGGTTCGTATCAAATTATTCATCAGTACTTACAAGAGCATCCTCAAGCGCATGAAAAAATTGCCGCGGTTCTTCCTTATTTTGATAGTCGTCACTTTGTTTCGCAAATTAAAAATCCAGTCTTTGCTTCTGTTGGGAGTCACGATCCGATATGTCCGATGAAAGATTTTTTCCCTTCTTATCATCAGATAAAGGCAAGAAAAGCAGTCAGAGTATATTGGAAAAAAGGTCATGGTGGCGGTGAAACAACCCAGATCCGTCGTGAAATGCGTCAAATTCAACAACTATTGCAGGAGGTTAAAAATGAAAATAGCTACGTATAATGTCCGGGTAGATACAGAGTATGACCAAGATTGGCAATGGTCTTTTCGTAAAGAGGCTGTTTGTCAGTTAATCAATTTTCATGATTGGAGCCTTTGTTGTATTCAAGAAGTACGACCGAATCAAGTCAGGGATTTAAAGGCGTATACAACATTCACCTGTCTTTCTGCGGAAAGAGAAGGGGATGGTCAAGGAGAAGGACTAGCGATTCTCTATAACGAACAAAAAGTTCAGGCTATTGATACAGGGTATTTTTGGTTATCTGAAACACCTCAGCAGCCAAGTATCCATCCTGAAGCTGGCTGTCCAAGAATTGCTTTGTGGGGACTATTTAAGGAAACGACTCAAAATACGCCTTTTTTAGTCATCAATGTTCATTTGGATCATATTTCAGCTCATGCTCGTTTAGCAGGAATGACCGTTATCTTAGAGGAGTTACATGACAAAATTGCACAGTATCCAACTTTATTAATGGGCGATTTTAATGCAGAGTCGGGGGAAGCGGTGCATCAACTTGTTCAAAAAAAATTTCAAGATAGCAAAAATTTAGCTACTCATTATGGCCCAAGAGGAACATTTCAAAATTTTACTTACACAAAACCTTGGGCGGAATTAGAAGAAATTGATTATATTTATGTAAAAGGTTGGCAAGTACAGCAAACCGCAAGTTTAACAGATAGTATCGATGGACGTTTTCCCTCCGACCATTTTCCTTTAGAAGCAGAAGTATGTATTGAAGAAAGGTGAGAGTATGAAAGAAAATCAACTGATTCAATTAGTCGAAGAAATGACAATTGATGAGAAAATTAATCAATTATTACAATTAGCAGCAGCGTTTTATTCAGATAAAGCAGAAGAAAAGACCGGCCCTATGTCAGAGCTAGGACTAAGTCAAGAAACGATTGATACGGCGGGGACAACATTGGGTGTTTCCGGTGCAAATGAAGCAAAACGTGTTCAAAAAGAATATATGCAAAATCATCGATTAAATATTCCAACACTTTTAATGGCGGATATTATTCATGGTTTCAGAACCATCTTTCCGATTCCTTTGGCTTTAGGAAGCACTTGGGATGAAGCAGCGGTTGAAAAAATGGCGGAGATTTCAGCAAAAGAAGCTGCTGTTTCAGGATTACATGTAACCTTTTCGCCAATGGTTGATTTAGTGCGCGATCCACGTTGGGGACGTGTCATGGAGTCAACAGGTGAAGATCCATTACTCAACAGCCGCTTAGCTGCTGCAATGGTTAGAGGTTACCAAGGAGAAAATTTAAAAGAGGACAATTGGCGAGTAGCCGCGTGCGTGAAGCACTTTGCGGCATATGGTGGTGCCTTAGCTGGTCGGGATTATAATACGGTAGATATGTCTGAACGGCAGCTAAGAGAAATGTATTTACCTGGCTATAAAGCTGGATTAGATGCGGGTGCAAAACTTGTCATGACGTCCTTCAATACAGTGGATGGGATTCCTGCTACAGGCAACCAATGGCTGTTTAGAGACGTATTACGAAATGAATTTGGCTTTGAAGGAGTTGTGATTTCAGACTGGGGAGCGATTAAAGAATTAATTCCTCATGGCGTTGCCAAAGATGAAAAACAGGCAGCAGAATTGGCTATCAAAGCTGGTGTAGATATTGAAATGATGACCACGTGTTATCCAGATTATTTAAAAGAATTACTTGAAGAAGGCCGGATTGCTGAAACACTTATTGATGAAGCAGTTATGCGAATTTTAAAACTAAAAAATGAGCTAGGCCTATTTGAAAATCCCTATCGTGGTGCGGATGAACAAGCGGAAGCAGAAGTGATTTTAAGCAAAGAACATCGAGAAATAGCTAAAAAGATTGCTCAAAAATCAATGGTTCTTTTAAAAAATGAAAATATTTTGCCTTTTACACCGCAAGAAAAAATCGCGCTTGTCGGCCCAGGGGCCCAATCACAAGATATTTTAGGGGCTTGGTCATGGCAAGGAAAGAAAGAAGAAGCCATTTCCCTCATGGCTGGGGCCAAAAAATTAACCACAAATCTTCTAGTTGCCCAAGAACCCTTTGATTACTTTGAACCGACCGCGGCGGCCATTGAAGAGGCTCTAACGTTAGCTAGTCAAGCAGATAAAGTAGTAGTGGCACTAGGCGAAACAGATTGGATGAGTGGGGAAGCTGCCAGTCGCAGTGATATTCGTCTACCCGAAAAACAATTAGCAGTAGTGGCACAAATTATTGAGAAAAATCCCAATGTTGTTGTCACGGTCTACAGTGGCCGGCCCTTAGATTTACAAGGGATAGATGTTGCAAAAGGAATTGTGCAAGCTTGGCAACCTGGAACAGAAGGGGGCAATGCGCTAGCAGAAATTTTGTGGGGACAGTACAATCCAAGTGGTCGTTTAAGTATGTCGTTTCCAGAAACGGTTGGTCAAGTGCCAATTTTTTACAATGTCGACAATACTGGGCGTCCTTATGAGTCAGCACCAGAAGAAAAATATGTTTCTAAATATTTAGATGTCTCTAATTACGCTAAATATCCCTTTGGATTTGGCTTAAGTTATAGTCATTTCTCTTATCAACCAATTCAACTAAGTGCATTAACATTTACCAAAGAACAACCAATCACGGTCTCTGTTTTAGTAAGAAATGACAGTCCAATCGCTGGAGAGGAAACCGTGCAATTTTATGTACGTGATTTGGTGGGACAAGTGGTTCGCCCAATTAAAGAGTTAAAAGATTTCCAAAAAGTTTGGCTGGAACCAAAGGAAGAAAAAGAAGTTCAGTTTCTTCTTTCAGAGGATATGGTGCGCTATGTTCATTCAGATAATCAGGTAACCAGTGATGCAGGTGAATTTATCGTAATGATTGGTGGAAATAGTCGCGATGTACAAACCACAACAGTCACGTTAAATGAATAAGATGGGAAGGATAAGTTATGCAGATAAAGAAGCTTAAGCAAGCAGACACAGTCGCTACATTTCTAGAGACAGGTGATTTAAAAGAATTGAATAGCTGTGGCATGATGATTAATCAATTAGAAGGCAATCCTTTAGACGGCAGTATGAACCAACTCTATTTGCGGATAATTACAGGGGACACAATTAATTATCGACCAATGATTGGTTCCAACAGTCAAAGTGATTTTTATCTTTCAGATAATCAATTGACATGGCGGGGTGAATTTGAAGCGGTTCGTTACCAAGTTGACTTTCGTTTGGGGCCAAGCAATCAATGGTTCTGGCGGGTTAATGTCACTGGAACTGGCTTAGTAGATATTGTTTATGGTCAAGATATTGGCTTAGCGACAAAAGGAGCTGTTCAATCAAATGAAGCGTATGTGTCGCAGTATCTTGATCATCACATTTGGCAAGAGGGCGAAGAGCTTGTTGTTTTATCAAGACAAAATCAACCGCAAAATGAGAAGTTTCCAGCCCTTATTCAAGGGAGTTTTCAAAAATTAGCAGGCTACTCAACGGACGGCTATCAATTTTTCGGACGTTCATTTAAACAAACAAACACACCAGAAGCATTGGGAAAAAGATATTTAGCAAATGAAGTCTATCAATATGAATTTGCTTACACCGCTTTACAAACGGAAGCCGTCCAATTAACGAATGAAAGTAAGGAATTTGTTTTTTATGGTGCGGTAACAGAAACACATCCGCAAGCATTAGCTGAACCTTTTTTATCGAAAGAAGCCTTACAAGCTATTTATGAAACTGTGACATTCGATTCATTAGAAGGAACACAGGACTATCCTCCGAAACTTTTAGGAGAACCTATCACAGGAAATCCATTAACAGAAGAAGAGTTGGCTGCACTTTATCCCCTTCAGACACAAATTGAAAAAGTAGCAGGTCAGACGTATTCCTTTTTCACGGAAAATTACCATCATGTTGTTCTTCAAGAAAAAGAAATTGCCATGGAAAGAGCGCATGGCCACATTTTATTAAGTGGTAAAGGCTTAACGGTTGACGAACCTTTGCTTAGTACGACAGTGTATATGTATGGCATTTTCAATTCACAAGTAGTTTTAGGAAATACGACCATGAACAAATTAATGAGTAATAGCCGAAACGCTTTAAACGTTATGAAACGCTCTGGTCAACGAATCTACATTTTAGAGAATGGCTTATGGCGCTTACTAACAATGCCTTCTGCTTTTGAAATGGGGTTGAACTCTGCTACGTGGTATTATAAGTTGCCAAAGGATACAATTCGTGTACGCACCTTCACTTCGCCTGATTCAAGAGTGATTCAATTGGAAGTGACCAGTCAAAAGGATGCATATATGTGGGCTGTTTCTAACCATTTGTTATTAGGACCGGAAGAAGTACCAACCTATCAATTAGAACAAACTGGCAAAACGCTTCGAGTGACGGGAAATCATTCTGCCACAGAAAATTATTACCCAGAACTAACCTATGCATTGACAGTTGATAAATCATTTCAAGTAACCGATAGCACATTATTTGGTGGAGCTGAAGCAGAATTATTAGTCTTGGCAATCGAAAAGACCCAAAAATTTTCACTACTTATTACGGGCAGTATAGAGGACCAATCATTAGTCAATACACCATTAGATTTTGAAAAAGCAGAAAGTCAATATTTGGCATTCATTAATGGCTTGTTACATCATTTTGAGTTAACACACACAGACTCAAGTGTGCAGCAAATGAATCAATTAACTCGTTGGTATACTCATAATATGCTCGTTCATTATTTGTCGCCACATGGCTTAGAACAGTATGGTGGAGCAGCTTGGGGCACACGAGATGTGTCGCAAGGACCGACAGAATTTTTCTTTGCGACGCAACAGCCTAAGATCGTGGCCTCCATTATTCAGCATCTATTTGAAAATCAATTTGAGGACGATGGCAACTGGCCGCAATGGTTTATGTTTGACCGATACGAAGAACAAAAAGCCAGTGAAAGCCATGGCGATATTATCGTCTGGCCATTGAAAGTAGTGACTGATTATTTGGAACAAACCGCAGATTATTCAATCTTAGCTACGGAAATCCCTTATACAAGTCGCAAAGATAATCACAAAACAAAAGAAACAGCATCTTTATTTGAACATTTGAAAAAAGAAATAAATTATATTGAACAACATTTTTTACCAGAAACTTTTCTATCTTGTTATGGCGACGGCGATTGGGATGACACGTTACAACCTTACGATAATCGTCTTAAAAATCAAATGGCTAGTAGTTGGACCGTTGCCTTAACGTATCAAGTGTTGAAAAAATTTGCGGCTTTAATTACGGAAATCGATGCTACTTATAGTCAGCACTTAGCAATTTTAGTCGCAGGAATAAAGAACGATTTTCAAAAATATATGTTGGCGGATGAAACGATTCCAGGGTTTATTTATATGGAAACGCCAGAAACTTTTGAACAAATGATTCACCCAAATGACCAAAAAACAGGGATTCAATATCGATTATTGCCAATGACTCGTAGTATGTTAGCTGAATTATTAACACCGGAACAAGTAAGTCATCATTTAGAAATTATTGAAAAAGAATTAACGTTTCCTGATGGCGTGCGCTTAATGAACAAACCAGCGAACTATCGAGGCGGTGTGAGCACTAATTTTAAACGAGCAGAACAGGCGGCTAATTTTGGTCGCGAAATTGGTTTACAGTATGTTCATGCGCACATTCGCTATACAGAAGCGATGGCGAAAATTGGTCAGCGAGACAAAACCTGGCAAGCATTAATGCAAATCAATCCAGTTCAATTAAAAGAAGTGGTTCACAATGCAGAGTTACGCCAAGCCAATGCCTATTTTAGTAGTTCCGATGGCGATTTTAAAACAAGGTATGAATCACAAGAAAATTTTGGTAAACTAAAAGATGGAAGTATTGGGGTAAAAGGTGGCTGGCGAATTTATTCAAGCGGGCCGGGAATTTATTTAAATCAATTAATTACAGCTGTTTTAGGGATTCGGCAAAAGGCCCAAAGTGTGGTTTTCGATCCCGTGTTACCAGAAAAATTGTCTGGTTTAGCACTAACTTACCAATTGTTTGATAAACCTGTCACATATAAATTTTATCCAAATCAGTCAGCGAAAATAGTTATTGATGGTCAAGAGGTTCCGTTTAAGTTTGAAGAAAACCCTTATCGAGAAGGGGGAATGGAAGTTCAAAAAGACGAGGTGCTTTCATTATTAAATGAAGCAAGTGTTATTGAAATTTACCATTAGAAAGGAGAGTAGTCCATGGTAGGAATTAAAGATATTGCAAAAAAAGCAGGCGTATCAATCTCGACCGTTTCTTACGCATTGAATGGGAGTTCAAAGGTAACTGAAGAAACACGAACGCGCATCCAAGCAATTGCTGAAGAGCTAAACTATGTTCCTAACATGGCCGCTCGCACATTAAAACGTCGTCAAACCAATATTATTGGTGTCTATTTGGCCGATTATGGCGGTAGTTTTTATGGTGAATTGTTGGAGGGAATTAAGAAAGGCTTAGCACTGTTTGATTATGAGATGATTGTCTGCAGCGGTAAAAAGTCACATCTTTTCATTCCTGAAAAAATGGTGGATGGGGCAATTATTTTAGATTGGACATTTCCAACAAAAGAAATTGAAAAGTTTGCTGAACGAGGCCATTCAATCGTTGTCCTTGATCGAACCACTGAGCATAGGAATATTCGGCAAGTTCTCTTGGATAATCGTGGCGGTGCCACGCAGGCAATTGAGCAATTTGTCAATGTGGGTTCAAAAAAAGTTCTTCTGCTTTCTGGACCAGAAAAAGGTTATGATAGCCAAGAAAGATTGGCTGTTAGTACACGAGAATTAACTCGTTTTGGGATACCTTATGAAATTATCCAAGGCGATTTTACCGAACCTTCTGGCTATGCGGCTGCTAAAAAAATTTTGAGTCAACCACAGACAGAACCAGTCGATGTTTTTGCTTTTAATGATGAAATGGCGATCGGTGTCTATAAATATGTTGCAGAAACAAATTACCAAATGGGGAAAGACATTCGGATTATTGGTTTTGATAATTCTGAACTAGGTGCGTTTGTGCAACCGCGATTAGCAACAATTGCCTATTCTAAACATCGATGGGGCATGGTGGCTGCAGAGAAAATTATTCATTTAATGCGGGGAGAAGCTGCTGAGAGCGAACACATTTACACACGTTTTATAGAAGGAGAATCTTTTCCGTCTGAATAATAAATAAAAAGTTTGGTCCAATGCTAGCTAAGCTAGCGGACCAAACTTTTTTCTGTAATGGTAATTTCTTCTGATGCAATGGGTTCATCCAGACTGAGAAGGCGATCTCTAAATTTAAAATGGACCGGCTTGTTCTCATTAATAAATTCATACGGGTAAGCGCCTTGGATTGTTTCACCAGGAGTGATTTCATCTGCTAAACGATCTAATTTGTCTTGGAAAGGTGAATCTGTTAAGACTGCATATTGTAAATTTTGGGCTTTTCCGTGGACAGTTTGACTAACTTCCATAAAACTTTGAATCATTAGCTGAATATTTTGTGTTTTTTCGGTTGTATTGGTTAATTCAAACAGGACATAAAACATTGGTTTGCCTTGATAATCTTTTCCTTTATGCAAGGCAGTTAAGGCTAAACGACCATCTGGAACCAACAATGTTCGATTTTCATACGTCCCAATACTTGTCGCCAACACTTCATCAGGTGCGGGCGCACTTTGACTTGCTGGGCTGCCACTTACAGTTGAACAAGCACTTAATAAGGTACTTAGAACGAGTAAGCTCATTAAAATGTAGGGTTTCCTCATATAAAGTCCTCACTTTGGTTGATTGACTATGTAAAAAACAAATTGCTTGTATCTATATTAAAAAGAGTGCTACAAGCAATATTTTAATCGTAGTTCTAGTAAATAGCAATACTTTTATCAAAATTCATGTTTGGAAATATAATTTGAAAAATATTTTTAACTAACAGAAAAACATTTCTAACAAAAAGTATTGGCTCAAAGTAAAGAGATCATTTTGTTAGAAATGAGAAATGGCAACATAAAAGTTTTCTATTTTTCTGCAATTAAGACAGTTTCAAAAGTGAATTCACTAGGAATATGATTCGCAATTGAGTATTCAAAAATATGTCCATTGCCTAGGTAAGCAATTTGTTCTGCACGCATCAGGAAATCATTATCGGTTAAGTTTAAATATTTTTTTTCCAACGCAGAAGGACGAATCCCAGAAATGCTGACCCGCGCACTTTGAATTTTTTGATGCAATTGTTCCGAAATATATTGATAAATGGAGACTTTCAATTCTTTGATTGTCAAGTTCGGAATTAGGGCAACGGGCATCCAAGTATATTCAATAATTGAGGGCACATCTTCGATAATCCGTAAACGAATAATTTTGTAGACTAACTCTTCTTCTGTAATACTTAATTTTTCAGTCACCCAAGGCTCAGGTACTTCTGTTGCAAAGCCTAAAACCACGGATTCAACTTTTCCATCGTAGGTTGAGTAAGTGCCGGTTAACGGAGAAAATTTAGTAATGGTTCGATTTTGAAAGTCTTGAACAAAGCTGCCCGAGCCACGTCGTCTGACAACATAACCTTCTTGCACAAGCAAATGTAAGGCTTTTGTAATGGTTAGTTCGCTGACCTGATATTTTTCTGCAAGAAGACGACCTTGGGGTAACTTTTGATTAATTGGATAAACACCTGCTTCAATATCCTGTTTTATAGCTACATAAATTTCTTTATAACGTGTATTTGTCCGCATCAGAGTCCTCCTTTATCACCAGTATTTCTCTCATTATACCATGAATTTAACATGTTAAAACTATATATTTATTTTTAACGTAACCACTTAATAATCAAGTACTTAAATAAAAGTAGTTGACTTATTCTTTTTAAAACTATATAGTTTTAAAAGTAAACAGAAGAACTTATTGATCTGATTGGTACTTTTTGTGAAAACCTTTTACAATAAAAGGGTAGCACAGAAAAGAGGGAGGTATGACAATGGAACATCATCAACTAAAAGCATTTCCGCAAGATTTTTTATGGGGCTCTGCTTCGGCAGCTTATCAAGTGGAAGGTGCTTGGAATGAAGACGGCAAAGGCGCATCTGTTTGGGATGAATTTGTTCGGCTACCAGGAAAAACGTTCAAAGAGACAACTGGCGATTTAGCCGTCGATCATTATCATCGTTTCAAAGAAGATGTGGCTTTAATGAAACAACAAGGTTTAAAAGCATATCGTTTCTCGATTGCATGGACACGAATTTTACCTGAAGGGCGTGGTCAAGTAAATCAAGCGGGACTGAAATTTTATTCAGATTTAATTGATGAGTTATTAGCGGCAGGAATTGAACCAATGGTAACTTTGTATCATTGGGATTTGCCAGCTGTTTTGCAAAAAGAATATGGTGGCTGGGAATCAAGAAAAATTATTGATGATTTTGTGGCCTATGCGAAAATTTTATTTGACGCTTTCCGTGGCAAAGTTCGCTATTGGATTAGTTTAAATGAACAAAATGTGTTTACTTCGTTAGGTTATCAATTAGCCGTGCATCCTCCCGGCGTAACAGACAATAAACGGATGTATGAGGCCAATCATATTGCTAATTTAGCCAATGCAGCAGTGATTAATGCGTTTCATGAATTAGAAATGCCTGGCAAAATTGGCCCTAGCTTTGCTTATACGCCTGTTTATGCCGTTGATGCGCATCCTGCCAATGTTTTGGCGGCAGAAAATGCAGAAGATTTGTTGTCGCATTTTTGGTTAGATGTCTATCTTTGGGGAGAATACCCAATTGCCGCATTAAATTACTTACAGGAGCAAGGTGTGGCCCCAACGATAAAAGAGGACGATTTAGCGTTACTACGTTCAGCCAAACCTGATTTTCTAGGTATTAATTATTATCGGACGGATACGGTTGTTGCTAATCC
Source organism: Enterococcus sp. DIV1206 (assembly GCF_051712485.1). NCBI lineage: Bacteria > Bacillati > Bacillota > Bacilli > Lactobacillales > Enterococcaceae > Enterococcus > Enterococcus sp. DIV1206. The sequence goes on along the minus strand of NZ_JBIOOZ010000001.1, from coordinate 1,895,246 downwards.
ATTAGATGGCGTCGGAATAGGGAAGATGAATACAACGGGTGAAAAGGGTTCTGAAACGGAATCTGGGGTACCGGGTTTATTTAAAAAAGTAAATAATCCATATGTTGAACGAACGAACTGGGATTGGGCCATTGACCCGCAAGGTTTGAGAATTGCCTTACGACGATTAGCTAGTCGCTATCAAGTGCCTATTTTAATTACTGAAAATGGGTTAGGCGAATATGATACCTTAACAGAAGATAAACAAATTCACGATACGTATCGCATTGATTATTTGCGAAGCCATATCCAAGCGATTCAAGAGGCGATTACGGATGGCGTTTCAGTTATTGGTTATTGTACATGGAGTTACACCGATTTACTGTCGTGGCTTAACGGCTATCAAAAGCGTTATGGTTTTGTCTATGTGGATCAAGATGAAACACAAAAAGGTTCCTTAGAAAGAATCCCGAAGGACAGTTATTATTGGTATCAAAAAGTCATTGAAACAAATGGACTTATCTAATTATAAGAAAAGAGTGTGGAAAATATGACAGTAAAAATGGGGTTTATTGGATTTGGTAAAAGTGCCAACCGCTACCATTTACCTTACGTAATGATTCGAGAAACACTAGAAGTGAAAACGATTTTCGATTTACATGTTAATGAAAAAGCAGCAGCGCCCTTTAAAGAAAAAGGCGTAAATTTTACCACTGATCTTAATGAATTATTGACGGATCCAGAAATTGAATTGATCACAATCTGTACACCTGCGCATACACATTATGATTTAGCCAAACAAGCCATTTTAGCTGGTAAATCAGTGATTGTGGAAAAACCATTTTGTGATACGTTAGAACACGCAGAGGAATTATTTGCTTTAGGGCAAGAAAAAGGGGTAGTAGTGATGCCTTATCAAAATCGACGTTTCGACGGCGATTACCTAGCGATGAAGCAAGTAGTGGAGCAAGGCTTTTTAGGAGAAATCAATGAAGTGGAAACGCATATTGATTATTATCGACTAGGAAGTATCACGGAACAAGGACCTAAAGAAAATGGTTCGTTTTACGGACTAGGCATTCATTTAATGGATCGCATGATTGCTCTTTTCGGGCGTCCAGATCAAGTCACTTATGATATTCGTAATAATGAAGTGAGCGAGGCAGTCGATAATTATTTTGACGTTGATTTACATTATGGTTCAAAATTAAAAGTAAAAGTTAAAACGAATCATTCTGTCGCTAGTCCGTATCCACGTTTTATTGTTCATGGTAGCAATGGCTCGTTCATCAAATATGGCGAAGATCAACAAGAAAATGATTTAAAAGCCGGAATCATGCCGGATGCACCAGGCTTTGGAGAAGATTCACCAATGTATTATGGAGAAGTGACCTACCGTAATGGCAATGGCGACTGGATTAAAAAACAAATTAAAACGCCTGTAGGTGATTACGGTCGTTATTATGATGCCGTCTATGAAACGTTGAAAAATGGTGCACCGCAACTAGTAACTGAAGAGCAAGCATTAACTAACATCGAAATTTTAGAAGCAGGTTTTCTTAACCCAAGTCCAAGTGTTTATCGTTTGAAAGAAAACTAAAGCGTGCTTAAATGACTTGAAAAGCGCCTGCCCTACAGTCCAGACAACTGTGGGGCAGGCGCTTTTATTTATAAAGAGTTGTGAATTTTAATATAAGAAACGTATATTGTTAGTAAAAATAAGAAAAGGAAAGACATCTTAGTAGCACTACTTCCCCAAGAATTGCTACTAAAATGTCTTTTGTGATGCTCGCTCAATTGAAGAGCCTTAAATAGGATATCGAATATCCAGTATAAATGCAAGTAAACTACTTTATAGTTAATATTAGTATACTTCATAAAATAATTTTTCAAAGAGAAAAAGGCTTGTTATGAGAAAAAATTAATTTTTAACTCGTTTTTTCTAAGCAAGATTCGGGTGAAAAAGACAATAATTACTGAAGCTGAATGGTAATTAAAGAGGTTCTTTGCTAAAATAGGAAAGACAAGAAAGTTTGGTTAACGAAAGAACCAAATCAGAAAGGAGGACAACCAGTGGAAAGTTGGCTTTTTTTACTACTGATTGCCTTGATTGCGTTTGTTGCAAAAAATCAAAGTTTATTAATTGCGTCAGTTGTTGTGCTTGCTTTAAAAGCTTTACCAAATAGTGCGAAAATCATGTCGTGGTTGTCAGATAAAGGCATTAATTTAGGCGTCACAATTATTTCAATTACCATTTTAGTCCCGATTGCTACAGGACAAATTGGCTTAAAGGATTTAATTCAATCATTCAAAACACCGATGGGATGGCTGGGGATACTTTGTGGAATTCTGGTGGCTGTTTTATCCTCAAAAGGAGTAGGTTTAATTAATCAATCGCCTGAGATTACGGTGGCCTTAGTTTTTGGAACGATTCTTGGCGTCGTTTTTTTAAAAGGAATTGCAGCTGGTCCGATTATTGCATCGGGGATGATGTACGTAATCATTACTACCTTTCAAGCCTTTCAACACTAAAAAAGCAAACAAAACGCGTAAACGTTTTGTTTGCTTTTTTAGTGTTGATAAATGTCCACATTACTATCTAATATGCCACTTTCATTTTTTAAAGTAATGGTTCCCGCATTCGGATGAATCACTAGCTGTAAATGCCCTGTTAAAAACATTTGGTCATACGTTGAAGTATAGACGTGAAAAGAATCATTAGCAATTGTTTCGGTATAAGGCGCTTCTGCTTGATCAACAGGAACGATAATGAAACGATCGCCAATCATACAACAACCTTCTGCGGAAGAATAAGGATTAGAGCCGTCATTTGCTACCAACAAGAAGGTGTTCGTTTCAGTTAAGAAAGGGGCTAAACGTTGTTTTACTTCTTCAGAAATAGTCAGAGACATTTGCCTCACTCCTTTAAATAGTATGTAAAAGGAAGAGGGTAGCTTGTCGCTATGCCGCTCTTCAAAGGTTTTGTTATTTGCTTGTTTCTTTACTGCTTTTTTTGAAAAGAGCAATAGAAAAGGCGACAACTAAGACAACTGTTGCAGCTAAAACAAATGGATTTTTTGTTGCTGATGTGAACCCTAGGACTGTTGAACCAATCGCACCTACGTAAGATAAAATAATCGCTGCTTTCTTTGGTGTTGAAAGTTCTGTAAAGCTATCGCGGAAGGCGACACCTAAACCTAAAGCGCCAATAAAGGCAAACATCCCAAAAATAATGTGTAAAAAGACCATGAATTTCACCTCCAACAGTCAGTATAGAGAGAAATAGCTAGTTTGTAAACTAATTGAGCTTACTTGTGTTATTTATCACTTGATAAATGTCTTTGCCAATGCAAAAAAACAACGTACGATCAATCGGCAGTACGTTGTTTTTTAGTTTAATATAATTAGGAAGTAGAAGCCTTATTTTGCTGGATTTTTTTGATCGATTCTTCTGTTGGCGTCACATATAACGTTCGTTGGTTTTCATAAATCACATAACCTGGTTTTGCTCCATTGGGTTTGTGCACATGTTTTACTTGGACATAGTCGACAGGCACTTGTGAAGAAAGTTGATATTTTGAAAAATAAGCTGCTAGAAGTGCGGCTTCAGTAAGGGTTTCTTCGCTAGGATGTGCGTCACGAATAATTACATGAGATCCAGGAATATCTTTGGCATGGAGCCAATAATCAGTTTTTTTAGCGGTTCGTAAAGTCAATTGATCATTTTGCAAATTGTTTTTTCCAACGAGAATAGGTGTGCTATCTGTGGCATAAAAAAGATCGGGTTGGCTTTTTTTCGGCTGTTTTTGTTTTTTATTTTTTTTACGTTTTAAATAGCCTTGCTCAATCAGTTCTTCACGAATCACTTCAATGTCCATTGGTGTCGCAATTTCAAGTTGTGCCACAACTGACTCTAAATAAGAAATTTCTTGTTGCGTTTGCTGAATTTGTGTCTTAACAACTCGGACAGCATTTTTCAATTTTTGATATTTTTGAAAATATTTTTGTGCATTTTGATTAGGTGAAAGTGCAGGATTTAGCGAGATACGCAACGGTGCATTTTCTTCATAATAATTTGGTAATTCCACCTCGGTGGCTCCTTTTGGGACTTGTGCCATGAAGGTTGTTAATAGTTCTCCGTCGCGACGGTAATTTTCAGCGTTTTCTGTATCGGCTAAGGTTTGTTGTAATTTTTTAAGTTTCTTTTGATTTCTTTTTAGTTCATTTTCAATTTTGCGAATTAGTTCGCCGCCTTGTTGTTTGACACGGTCTTTCTCTGCTTTACCAGAATAAAAGGCATCTAGTAATTCACTGAGTGTCGGATACGTTGTTTGTTCACCAACTAATGATTGATAAGGAATGGGCGTAAAATATTCTTTTTTTTCAGTGACGGTTAATGTCGGTACAACAGCTTCAGTGACTGAGGACCAAAATTCTGTCCAGATGGCCATTTTTTCATTTGGTTGTGCAAGTAAACGGGCACTTAATTCGTCTGCTGTATCTTTGCCTAGACCTTGGAAATGTTGTTGTAAATAGCGTCCGTTTAATTCAGGAGCTGTAGAAAGAAGCGCAAAGACTTCTTCTTTTGAGGCCGTGAGCGGATTAAGTCCTATTGGTTTTGGCGGTTCAATATAAGTTGCTCCAGGAAGCAACGAACGATGACTATTTTGGCTCATTCCAATGTGTTTTATTGCATCTAAGATTTTTCCAGAAGATTGGTTAACTAAAACGATAGTACTGTGACGTCCCATTAATTCAACAATCAAAACAATATTTTGTAAGTCACCTAGTTCATCTCTTTTTGAAAAGGTGAAGTGAATCACGCGATCATTTTCTATTTGTTGAATCGTTTCTAAAATGGCACCGTCCAGAAATTTTCGTAACATCATCACAAAATTAGGAGGTGTTTCTGGATTGCTATAGGTAATTGTAGATAGTTGTATGCGCGCATAACTAGGATGTGCTGATAATAATAATTTATGGTTTTTACCTTTCGCACGAATGACTAAAACGACTTCGTTTTCATAAGGTTGATGGATTTTTGAAATCCGGCCACTTACGAGTGTTTCTGTCAACTCATGAACCATGCTATGAGTAAATACGCCATCAAATGACATAATAAATCCCTCGTTTCTTTCCGACTAATAGCTTTATTATAGCGGAGTTTTTGAATTTAAGAAAGAAGCTTGTTAAAAAGGAGTTGGGTTTTCCTTAGAAAGCTGGGGAAGTTTGCTGGTTTTTTTAGTAATTAAAGCGCAAGGGTAGGCAAGAAAGAAAATGATTAGTATAATAGATAAGAACTAAAAGCGAGGAGCGATTAGAAGTTGAATAATTTTATGGAAGAACTAAAAGAGGCACTTTATGAATTAAGACAAAGAAAACTGTTAATGATTACCGCTATTGTAGCATTAGTATTAATAATTGGCTCAATCATTTTTATTCCAACGATGCAAAAAAATATTCGAGCTGCTCAAGTTGAATCGTTAGTCGCAGGACCCATCAAATCAGAGAAAGTCAGTGTCTTAGATTACAAAACAGCAGACAAGAAAATCCAAGAAACAGGAGCCATGTCAGTCATGTTTGCTAAACCATCTGGCAAGCAATACGATCAAATGGTGAAGCTGTTTAATTCAGATAAAATGAATGAATTTCATCGTTCGCTGTATATCTATCCGTTAATTTATAATGCTGGCAAAGCACAAGAGCAATACAATGTTAGCGGCGATGAGATCACGCTTGTTTTCTTTGAAAATGGCAAAGAAAAGACACGGACGGTTGTCGAAAAATCTATGGATTTAAAAACACAATTAATACCAGAATTAAATCGATTACCAATGGCTGGCGTTTTGAAAGACCAGCAAAAAGCGGCGCAAGAAGCTGAAAAAGAAGCAGCGAAGACCGCTGAAACACAGACGACGACCAGCACGACTGGCGTTGCTCAATCTACTGAAACGACGACAGAAAGCACTGATACAGTACCAGAAACTGGTGAATAATAGCTAGCTATGTTAAACTTAGATTGTAGAAAGTTTTAAGGAATTAGAAAGAGGGGATTTTCGATGGCATTAGTAATTTCAATGACGATTTTAGTAAGTTTATGGCTGATTCAATCGCAAAAACAAGCAGTTAAAGTTCCCGTGAAAATTGAAAGAAACCGAAACAATTAAGTGGTAAATATGCTGAAATAAAGAAAAACGAGCCTCTCATAAGAGTGGCTCGTTTTTTAGAAGTAAAAGAAATGCAAGAAAATAAAAACTTTTTCTTGACGAACAAAATCAATATAGTGTAGACTACCTTTAACAACATAACTAGGAGGGAAAATACATGACACAATTATCTAACGTAAAAGAAATGCACCAATCATGGCAAAACTGGCGTAGATAGTTGTATGTATGATTCTTTCATAGATACAACTTTAGAAGACTTATTCTAAAAAGTGTATCTATGCTGGTTATATTCAAGAAGAAAAAACGACCACATAGAGGACCCGTCTATGTGGTTTTTGTTTTGCATAAAAACAACGACCACTCCTAAACACTTAGGATAAGTCGTTGTTTTTTTGCTACGAATCACTACGATTGGTACGAAGTGACAGAGTAGATGCAGGCTGCGTATACTCGCCGCAGTTTGGCCTTTAAGAGTGATGAGTAGTACAAGGTGAACGAAGAGAACGTTGTCACAATCGTAGAAAAGTGCTCCTGCGATTCTCACCAAAGTTGCGATCCTCGTCGCAGTTAAATCCTGACAATCACTACGATTGGCACGAAGTGACAGAGTAGATGCAGGCTGCGTATACTCGCCGCAGTTTGGCCTTTAAGAGTGATGAGTAGTACAAGGTGAACGAAGAGAACGTTGTCCCATTCGTAGAAAAAGTACTCCTGCGATTCTCACAAAGTTGCGATCCTCGTCGCAGTTAAATCCTGACATTTGTAAAAAAGTGTTCCTAGGATTTTGACTAAGCAGAGGATTACGAATCTCAGTTTCACTTTCAACGGAAGAAACGCCCTATAGATAATGGTTTTATTATTAAAAAGAAAAAGTTGCCAAACAAAAGGGCAGTTAGGAGAATGCAAAATGAAAAATAAACGTTTAACGTTTGTCGTGTCTTTATTAGCTATTTATTTAATTGGTGCTTTTTTTGTGAATCAAAAAGTGACGAATTCAAAGAAAGAAACCGTTACTGTAGGGGTTTTGCAGTTTGTCAGTCACCCCGCATTGGACGAAATTTATAAAGGTGTCGAAGAAGGGTTAAAGGAAAATGGCTATGACAAAGGCAAAAACTTAGAAATTATTTTTCAAAATGGTCAAGCCGACCAGAGTAAGTTAGCAATCATGAGTCAACAATTAGTACAAAAAAAGGCAGACGTTTTAATTGGTATCGCCACGCCAGCTGCGCAAGCGTTAGCCAACACTACCCAAGAAATCCCAATCATTTTAGGCGCCATTACGGACCCTGTTAGTGCAGGATTGGTGAAAGACAATCAAAAGCCAGGCGGTAATATCACGGGTGTTAGTGATCAATCTCCTTTGTCAGCCCAGATGGATTTACTAAAAGAATTGATACCAGCTGCCAAAAAAATAGGTATTCTCTATGCTTCCTCAGAAGAAAACTCTCGATACCAAGTAGCTGAAGCGCAGAAAGCAGCTGAAGCCAAAGGATTGACAGTGAAAACATATGCTGTGCCATCAAGTAATGAAATAGCACAAACGGTTCAAGTGATGACTAAGGAAACAGATGTGATTTATATACCAACTGATAATACGATTGCTAATGCTATGCAAACGGTAGTCGGAGAAGCAAATCGAACCAAGACGCCGATTATTCCTTCGGTGGATACAATGGTAGAACAAGGCGGTTTAGCAACTGTTGGGATTAATCAACATGCGTTGGGGGTACAAGCCGGCAAAATGGCAGCAGAGGTTCTGTCTGGAAAAAGTCAACCAGCAACTACACCCATTTATACCTTTAATACAGGCGACACAATTATCAATGAAAAACAAGCTCAAAAGTTAGGAATTACGATTCCCGCAGAGTTAGCAAAAAAATCGAAATTGATTAACTAATTATCAAAGAAAGTAGGAGAAGCGATGATTGTTTCAGCAATTGGACAAGGAATGTTATGGGCCTTGTTAGGACTAGGTATCTTTATGACTTATCGTATTTTAAATTTTCCAGATATGACCACAGAAGGTTCATTTCCGTTAGGAGGGGCGGTTTGTGTAACTGCCATTACAACAGGGGTTTCACCATTTGTAGCGACTCTTTTAGGGGTCGGAGCAGGAATGATTGCCGGTTTAGTGACTGGTTTACTATTTACAAAAGGAAAAATTCCAATTATTTTAGCAGGAATTTTAGTGATGTCTGGTTTAAATTCCGTGATTTTATTTGTGATGAAATCGCCAAATAAGTCTTTATTAAACCAACCGAAGATTCAAGATGTTTTTCAAAAAATGGCCTTACCCGATTATTATGATACTATTTTTTTAGGGATTAGTGTTTTGGCTGTGGTAATGATTTTACTGTTATTTTTCTTTAATACTAGTTTAGGACAAGCCTATATTGCGACAGGTGACAATGAAGAAATGGCTCGCTCGATTGGCATTCAAACGGATCGCATGAAAATTTTAGGATTGGTTTTATCGAATGGCTTGATTGGCTTATCTGGCGCTTTGATTGCCCAAAATGATGGATATGCGGATGTAAGTAAAGGAACAGGTGTCATTGTGATTGGCTTGGCTTCACTCATTATTGGTGAAGTACTGTTTGGAGAATTAACGTTTGGTGAACGGCTGATGGCGATTGTTGTAGGGAGTATTATTTATCAACTATTGATTTTATTAGTGATTAAATTAGGCTTTGATACGACGTATTTGAAAATCTTCTCAGCAGTGATTTTAGCAATCTGTTTAATGATCCCACAATTGAAAAAAGCATTACGACTACACGGCTTTTCTGATAAGGGGGGAACGAAATGAAACCAGTTGTTGAATTAAAAAATGCGACAAAAATCATTGATAATGGGATGAATGAAAAAAAAGTGATTTTGGATCATGTGAACTTAGCCATTTATCCTGGGGACTTCATTACTGTTTTAGGTGGAAATGGCGCAGGCAAGAGTACGCTGTTCAATAGTTTAGCAGGAACTTTGACACTAACAGAAGGACAATTTTTAATTGAAGGAGTCAATCGCACCAATCTTTCTGAAGTCAAACGGGCCAAATCTCTAGCGCGTGTTTTTCAAGATCCTAAAATGGGGACAGCACCAAGAATGACTGTGGCAGAAAATTTATTGCTTGCCATGAAACGCGGACAAAAACGTCCCTTAACATTACGGAAGATAAATGAGCAACGCGCCTTGTTTACAAAAATCTGTCAAGAAGTTGGCAATGGCTTGGAAAATCATCTGGATACACCGACAGGTAACCTTTCTGGCGGTCAACGCCAAGCCTTAAGTTTATTAATGGCCACTATCACAAAACCAGAATTATTACTTTTAGATGAACATACTGCTGCCTTAGATCCCAAAACATCCAAGCAGTTGATGCACTTAACGGAACAACGGATTGAAGAAGGGAACTTAACTTGTTTGATGATTACCCATCGAATGGAAGATGCTTTACGATATGGCAATCGTTTAATTGTTTTACAAAAAGGTAAAATTGTTCAAGATTTAAACGCTGCTGAAAAAGCACAATTAACGCTACAAGATTTGTTGCTGTTCTTTGAAGAAGTAGAATAAAAAAACAAGCTCAGAAAATGAGCTTGTTTTTTTATTTTTTGACCAATCGGAAGAGTCGCTTGGGGAAAAAACGTTTGACAATTCGTTCCAGTAACGAGGTCACCATAAAGCCCGCTGCGATAGCTGCAGCAGTAAAGACAACTTTTAAAATCAACTGCAACCCGTCATCAATATTTCCTAACAAAATGCTCCGAACTGCTTGATAGGCAGGGCCTCCTGGTACTAAAGGAACCAAACTCGGAATGTAAAAAATAATCATCGGCATTTTTTTGTAACGGGAAAAAAAGATACTAGCGATCCCTAACCCGAGCGTTCCTAAAAAGTTTGCAAAGGTTTGACTAGCATCAAAAGTTTGCGTTAAGACATAATAAATCATCCAGCCTGTCATGCCAGTAATGCCACAAGCCACCAGTGCTTTACGAGGAATGTTCGTGATAATACCAAACGTCACAGTCGATAAAAAACTAAAGAGAAGATGAAAAATTAGTTCCATTTGAACACTCCTTACATAAATAATTTAAAAATCAAGGCAATCCCTAGGCCAACAGACCCAGCAATAAAAATAGCTTCTGTTCCTCGCGCCGTCCCGCTGATGAGGTGGCCCGCTAAAATGTCGCGAAAAGAGTTCGTAATCGCCACACCTGGAACTAACGGCATTACCGCACCAATAATAATATTATCGATGTTGACTGCTAAGCGAAAATGCACAGCCAAATAGGCCAACAAACCAATGACAAAAGCGGCTGCGAATGAATCGAGGTAAGGAACTTGGAATAACTTTTGGGTAAAAAGATAACTGGCATACCCAATCACGCCAACAAAAAAAGTTGCAATAAAATCTTGCCAAGTGCCACCAAAAATGTACATTAACGTACAACTAACAATTCCGGCTGCTAACAAGCGTAACGAAATTGAAAAAGTGGGGGTATCCGTTTCTAATAGAGTTAAGCGCTGATAAAGCTCTGGTAGAGTAATCTCTTTTTGCGCAAATTCTCTTGATAATTGATTGACAAGGCTAACTTTTTCCAAATTAATCGAGCGCTGGGGGATGTTTTCTAATTGCGTATAATTACTGGAACGAAAGCCTACGAAAATCCCTGTAGCCGTCGTATAACAAACGCTCTCTGGCTCGCCAGCATTTGCAGCAATCCGAGTAATCGTATCTTCGGTTCTATATACTTCAGATCCGCTTTCCAGCATAATTTTTCCAGCTAAAATGCATGTATCAATAATTAATTGTTTTCTTTTTTCGCTATTAACCAAAGGAATGGCTCCTTTCATTTCGAGTTCACTTTTAGTGTATCATTTTTTTTAAGAACTGTACGCAATTTAAAACAGAGATAGAAAAAAAGTGTGATTTTTTACAAAAATGAAACGAATCTTAAGAATAAATGAAAACAAATAAGGAATTAGTAAAAATTATGGGTTAGTTGTAAGAATCTAGGATCTTTCCTTGCATTTTAGTAGGAAACATCCTATCCTAAACATAGAAAAACAAAGGGGTCAATAAAAATGGACAACCAATGGTTACTCTACGGAATTAGCAGTGTCGTATTAATTATTTTAATCAGAAGAACAATCCTATCAGGAAACATCGTATTAAGTTGTTTGTTGGGAGCGATTTTGCTGATTCAAGTAGTGGGAGTAGCTCTCTGTGCTCAGCAGAAAAAGAAAAATGAACATACAAAAGAACTACCTTCTTCTAAAGTACATCAATAGAAGAAGGTAGTTTTCTCTTATAGTAAATCAAATTTTTTCAAGCCATTAACAATGCCATTCTCAGTATTTTTAGTTGAAATAAAGGTGGCTTTTTCTTTTAGTTCTTCTCGCGCATTACCCATGGCAATTCCATAATCACAGGCCTCAAACAGCGCCAAATCATTGATGCCATCACCAAAGGCATAAGTGGGAATGCCGTTTAATCCCAAGGTGTTAAAAAGATTTTTGACACCAGAGCCTTTAGAGACCCCTTTACGAACAATATCAATTGAAAAAGGACCATTGCGATAAAAGGTTAATTCAGGAAATCGCTCATAGTAATATTCATCATCATCGCCATGTTGACTTAAGACCAACATCATGTTGACGGCATCATTCTCATAACCTGTGGGATCAATTTCTGGAACAGCTGAATGAATATAGTCATAGGCTTGTTTCACTGTGCCAGTATGCCCTGTACAAAAAATACGGCGCTCATTGTAAAAAGCCAATTCATGACCACGCTGTTTGACATGTTCATGCAGTGAAACACATTCCTCTGTTGTAAATTCATCTGAATAAATCGTTTTTCCTTCATAATGAATAAATTGCCCGTTCATTACAATCGCTGAGTCAATGCCACTGGCTTTCATAATTGGCTGAATCTCACACAAGGTCCGTCCTGTCGCAATTAAAGGTAAAATTTGATTGTCTTTCAAGGCCGCCACTGCTGCGGTAATCTCAGGAGTAATTTGCGATGTTCCATCTAACAAAGTTCCATCTAAATCAAAAAAAGTAATAGCTTTCATTTTATCCATACCCTAACATCCTCTCTACGCTTGTTATTTTAACAAACTTTTCTGAAAAGACAATGGGTTCCCTTCGTTTTCTTTAAAAGAGCAGGAAAAAAAGTGATTTTTGATGGTTCTGTAAAGGATTTTTGAAGAAATATAGAATCGGTTGGTACAAATTCAATTTTAGAGTATACTACAATAGAGCAGTTTTATGAAAAGTGAATAAGGAGTGAATGAAATGAATATATTAATGATTGAAGACAATGAGTCCGTCTCAGAAATGATGCAAATGTTTTTCTTAAATGAGGGGTGGGAAGCTACCTTTAAAGATGATGGCAAAGAAGGATTGGCGACTTTTCTTGCTTCGCCAGAAAAATGGGACATGATTACGTTAGACTTAAACTTACCTAGTATGGATGGGATGGCTGTTTGTCGTGAAATTCGCAAAGTTTCAGCCAATGTTCCCATTATTATGTTGACCGCTCGTGATTCTGAAAGTGACCAAGTAATTGGCCTTGAAATGGGTGCGGATGATTATGTGACAAAACCATTTAGTCCATTAACTTTGATTGCACGGATGAAAGCTCTACATCGTCGTGCCGAGGTGGCAGAGGCTGCGCATGATACGTCTGAGAATACAGATGAAACGTTTGATGTGATTACGGATCATTTTAAAATGAATACGAAAACACGAGAAACATATTTAGATAATCAATTAATTGAAGGCCTAACACCTAAAGAATTTGATTTGCTATACACTTTAGCAAAAAAACCACGCCAAGTCTTTTCACGCGAACAACTACTAGAATTGGTTTGGGACTATCAATACTTTGGCGATGAACGGACAGTTGATGCCCATATCAAAAAATTACGACAAAAAATTGAAAAAGTGGGTCCTCAAGTCATCCAAACGGTTTGGGGCGTAGGGTATAAATTCGACGATTCAGGTGTTGCTTAATGAAGTATTTGTATCAACAATTACTTGCTTTTATAGGTGTGATTGCTCTGATTATTCTCATTGTTGGAACGTCTTTCACACAATTGACCAAGCGCACAATGCAAGCTAACAACTATGATCAATTATATGGTTATGCAGAATCAGTCATAGAAACAAGGGGATTTTTCACCAATATAGCCGGAGTATCAGAACGAAATGCATTTGCTTATTCATTACAGTTAACTGAGCAAGTGTTACAAAAGCAAGATGTACAATTTGTATTTATTAAAAAGAATCGAGAAGTTCTATACCCAACAATTGATAGCACGAAAAAGTTAGACTTTTCTTTAATTGATAAAAATTGGGATCAAATTATGAAAGGTAACTACGTTTATGCAACAGAAAACGTTGATATTTATGGGGAAAAGAATACCTCAGCCTACGTGATGCTGCCTGTATTTGATAAAAATACTAAAACTCTGCTTGGAGCAATGGTGATTACACAACCTGCCAAAAACGTTGACCGAAGTGTCCAGTCCGTGACACAAAACTTGATTAAAGGCTTTATTTTTTCTGGTGTGATTGCCTTGTTACTAAGCTATCTATTTGCGACTTTCCAAGTGAAACGAATTAATCGGATGCGTAAAGCCACCAAAGAAATTACTAGTGGAAATTTTGATATTCAATTACCGGTCCATGACAAAGATGAATTTGATGACCTAGCAGAAGATTTTAATAAAATGGCCGCGTCTTTAAAAGAATCACAAGAAGAAATCAATCGGCAAGAAGAGCGCCGTCGTCAATTTATGGCGGATGCCTCTCATGAAATGCGGACGCCTTTAACAACTATTAATGGCTTGTTAGAGGGATTGCAGTATAATGCTATTCCTGAAAATCAAAAAGAGAATGCGATTAAACTGATGCAAAATGAGACCGCTCGCTTGATTCGCTTAGTCAATGAAAATCTTGATTATGAAAAAATTCGGACCAACCAGATTCAAATTGTTGTGAAGAAGTTCAACGGAACAGAAGCTTTAGAAAATATTGTGACTCAACTAACGGCCAAAGCTGAAGCCGCCGGTAATCAATTGTATTTAGACACCACCGAACCAATTGATGTGTATGCCGATTATGATCGTTTCGTTCAAGTAGTTGTCAATATTGTTCAAAATGCCATCCAATTTACTGAAAATGGCGAAATTCATATTGCTTTAGAAAAAGGCTATTTAGAAACCATTGTCCGTATTTCTGATACAGGAATCGGCATGACGGAAGAGCAAATTCTGAATATCTGGGATCGTTATTACAAAGTAGATCCATCCCGTAAAAATACGAAATATGGAGAATCAGGATTAGGCTTACCAATCGTTCAACAATTGGTCCGCTTGCATAAAGGAAAAATTAATGTTGAGAGTGAACTTGGTAAAGGCACCACGTTTATTATTTCATTTCCTGATGTTGAAATTACTGAAAACTAAAGAAAACGTCTGGTCACAATCAGTGCCAGACGTTTTTTTAGTTTAATAACGCATGTAGAGACAGGGGCTGCACATAGGGACTATCAATAATTTGTGGATCTTTTGTCAGAAATAGCAAGCGCTTGTTTCTTTTTTGAACTGCTATTTTTAATTGAGGTAAAATTTCTTGACGTTGTCCAATCGTTAATGAAGAAAAGATGTCATCAATCACTAACGTACTTGTTTTTGAAAGCAAAAGTTGTATTATGCGCATTTTAATTTTTTCAAAAGTCGTAAAAGAAGTAAAGGAACGACCAAGTAAGGCAGGTTCTAATTGGAACACCTGGAAAGCTTCGGCTAGAACTACTTTTCGATCCCGTTCTTTGATCGTACTAGCGATAAATAAATTTTCTTCTAATGGCAAGTAGGGCAGAAAGGTTTCACTAGAAGAAAGCCTAGTAATGGTTAGTTGATTTGTTTGGAAAAAATCGGCCAATGCGAGTTCTTGTTCTGGAGCAGAATAAATGATTCCATAAACTTCTCGCAAAGCTAACGCGTCGAATGAGGATTTTTTTTCGGTTGTTTTTTTGAATGATGGTGTGACATTCATAGAAAATCCCTCCCTTATTTCTGATGTGTGCGTAAATAAATCAACGTGAAAGGAGTCCCGCAAACAAGAGGAATGCCAAGCAAGATTAAGCAGTTAACAAAGCAATTACGGATTGTATAAAGCGACTGCATACTTTTAAAATCAAAAGAAAACGCTTGGATCGTTTGAATCCCTAAATGCTGGATATTTGTAATCGTGACATCCTGGTCGGTACTTTTAGCTAAAAATGCTGGAGTTTCCAAATGAGACCACTGTAAAATAGCATCACGGGCAGCCCAAAGAACAGTATTATACGTTTCTTGAAACATTAAAGTGAAAAGTAAAAAACTGAAAATTCCTAATAGAGCCGGTAAACATAACTCTAGTAAGAGCTGTTTGGTGACATACATATTTGAAAAGTGCATGTGATACCATGTATGTATTTCTTCCTTTTTTATGCGTAATGTCACATACATCAACAGAAGAAAAGTAACACCAAAGAAAATGACACTACCTAGATAGAGGTGCCAATAGTATTGGATCAGTTGGTAATGGTAACTAGTTTGTTTTTCAATATCGACAAAGTCTGGCATCGTTCGTAAAAACTCTTTTTCAAAATCAATTAAGTTAAACAGCCCAGTCAATAAGAAAGAGAACAGGAAGAAGAAGAGTGCAGTGATTAACGTGATTTTTTTATGATAAAAACTACTAGCTGTAGCGTAACGGACACTTCTCATCAACTTTCACCTCTCTAAACTATCTTTAGTATAGTGAAATAATATGAATTAATTATGAAAAAGTAGCAAAAAAGCTTGAGCAAATTGCTCAAGCTTTTTGAAGATTTATTTACCAGTTTTTTGATAGCCTTGATAACTGTCAGTGTGATATTCATCAACGGTTGATTTATTATTGTTTTTACTGTAAACACTCGTTGATTTTTCACCTTTTTCTTTTTCAATTGCTTCCAGTTGTTGCAATTGGTTCTTGTAATCATAGTCTTCTGGGTTAACTGGTTTTAAGCCGCTATTGGTATAGAAACGAAGCAAGTCGCCGTTAGTAATTTGGTCAGACGTTTCTAATTGTTTCGTCGCTTTGGCTTTTAAATCAGCGACTTCTTTCTTAACTTCTTCGGTTGGCTCTGTAATTAAAGTGCCTGTTTTAGTATCGTAAATGCTAGAACCTAAAATAGTATATTTAGGTGTTACAACATTGCCGTTGCGGAAAGCAACGATTTGATTGTGTTGTTTAGAGAATAAATCTTGGCCTAACTGAATGTAGTTTTTCGTATCGACACCAAGCAAGTGTAGAAGGGTTGGTAAGGCATCAACTTGGCCGCCATACGTATGGTTCACACCGCCATTTTCTTGACCAGGAACGTGAATCATATAAGGAACACGTTGCATATTGGCGTTGTCAAAATCGTTCCAATCTGCTTTGGTTTTACCTACTAATTCTGCTAAGTTTTGGTTTCTTGAATTAGAAACCCCATAGTGATCGCCATAAAGAACAATGACTGAGTTTTCATAGAGACCTGAAGATTTCAAGTAGTTAAAGAATTCTTCGACCGCTTTATCTAAATAATTCGCTGTTGCAAAGTAACCATTAATTGTTTCGTCAGAGGTTTTTGCAATTGGGAATCCTGCTTCATCGTTTGTAAATTGAGAATAAGGATAATGATTGGATACAGCAATAAATTTAGAATAGAACGGTTGTTGTAAATGTTCTAAATATTGAACGGATTGATTAAAGAATGGTTTATCGTGTAACCCATATTGGAATGAGTTATCTGAATTAACATCATAATAACTAGCATCAAAGAAATAGTCATAGCCTAAACGTTTATAGGTTTCATTCCGATTCCAGAAGTTACCGGCATTTCCGTGGAAAGCAGCGCTAGTGTAACCTTGCGTTTGTTTTAAAATATCGGGTGCTGCTTCAAACGTATTTTTCCCACCAACTTGTGTAAAGAGTGAACCTTGGTCTAAACCAAATAGTGAATTTTCAAGTAACGTTTCGGCATCACTTGTTTTTCCTTGACCAACTTGGTGGAAGAAGTTATCAAAGCTAAAGGTACTTTTACTATTGTAAAGACTATTGATAAATGGTGTGACTTCGTGTTCTACGCCATTTTCATCTTTTAATTTGTAATTAACTAAAAATTGTTGGAAACTTTCTAAATGGATATAAATTACATTTTTGCCTTTTGCAATACCAAACTTACTATCATCGGGTGCCGCATATTGTTGTTTCACGTAATCTTCAACTTGTTTCATATCGTTAGCACTAGCTTCGGCACGGACTTGGTTTGTTTGGTAAGTTGTAATGCCATCGTACACGGTAAAGGCATTTAAGCCTAAGAATTTCACGATATAGTCACGAGAGAATTGACGTCCTAATAATTGGGGACGTTCTGTTTCAGCCATAAATAGATTGAATAAGAAAAAGACAACAGAAAGGAGTGTGACAGAGACTGCTACACGTGCGCGGACTGGACGCGCATCTGTTTTAATTTTTTTCGTTAATAATAATACGCCAATAATAATGAAGTCTAAGAAATAAATGACGTCATAAGGTCTAAAGAGACGTAAGGCACTTTCGCCAAGACCGCTAGCTACTTTGCCAGCACCAAGCATCGTATTAACTGTGATGAAGTCAGTAAATTCTCGATAATACACGACATTTGAGAAGAGCAGTAAACTCATCAAGAAGTAAATAATCATCATTGTAATATAAGAAGCTTTTTTACGGCGAACATACAAAGCGATGGCTAATAAAAAGACCGTTGTGGCAATTGGATTAATTAAGAGTATGAAATACTCGTTAATATTTTCCAAACGTAAATGGAAATCAACGGCGTACGCAAAGAGGTTTTTTAGCCACAGTAAGATGGCGATTAGCGAGAATAACCCCAGTCGCGTGTTCAAAATATTTGTTTTAAATAATTTTTTCAAAATAAACGTCCTTTCTAAACGATGATTCTATAAAAGTAAAATTAGGTAAATTTCGTATTTTACAATATCGCTTTAATTTTACTCTTTCACAAATTTTATGTCAATTCTTACCGAAGTGAGGAATGGGGATGTTAAAGAAAACTTACTATTTCCTTAAACTTTTTAGTTCGTTAAATGACGTGAAGCTTGAATCCTTTAAAGACAGATGGGCCTTTTTTTGCTATACTAGATAGGACTTTGAAAAGTAGGTGTACAGAATGAAACTTCAAGTAACTAAAAAAGCAGAACATAAATTTAAAAAAGGATATCCTTTAATTCAGAAAGAAGATTTGCAACAAGTGCCAGCGCCGTTACCAACAGATTGGCTTACTTTGATTGATAGTAAAGGCCAGTGTTTAGCTGAAGGATATTTAGGCGAACAAAATAAAGGAATTGGTTGGTTGCTGTCATGGCATGGACCAATTAATCAATCTTTTTTTCAACAACTCTTTGAAATAAGTCGTGAGAAGCGGACGTCTTTTGAAAAGGATTCGCTGACAACCGCTTATCGATTATTTAATGGAGAAGGAGATGGCATTGGGGGTCTAATCATCGATCGCTATGCAGATTACGCCGTTTTTTCATGGTATAATGAAACCCTTTATCAGAAAAAAGCCGAACTTTTGACGGCGTTTCGCACAGTTTACCCTGATATTATTGGTGCCTACGAAAAGATTCGCTTTTCCACAAAAGATTTACCCGAATCACAGTTTTTGTATGGCGAACAAGCACCCGAGCCATTACTTGTCACTGAAAATGGCGTTCAATTTGCTACCTATTTAAACGAAGGATTAATGACAGGCATCTTTTTAGATCAAAAAGAAGTTCGTGGTCGATTAGTAGATGGTTTTGCAGTAGGTAAAACAGTCTTAAATATGTTTAGTTATACAGGTGCTTTTTCAGTAGCTGCCGCTATGGGAGGTGCCGTGGCCACCACTAGTGTGGATTTAGCTAAACGAAGCTTACCGAAAACGACTGAGCAATTTGAAGTCAATCATTTAAATCTTGCCCCGCAAAAGATTATTGTCATGGATGTTTTTGACTACTTTAAATATGCTTCACGTAAAGGCTTGAGCTATGACATGATCATTTTGGATCCGCCAAGTTTTGCTCGTAACAAAAAGAAAGTTTTTTCCGTTGCTAAAAATTATGGGGAGCTAGTGAAAGATTCTATTGATATTTTAACGGATAAGGGAACGCTTATTGCCTCAACCAATGCGGCAAATTTATCCTTAGCCAAATATAAAAAAATGGTGATTACTGCCTTGCAAGAGAAAAATGTTCGTTACAAGATTACGGACACGTATCAATTACCGGCAGACTTTCAAGTGAATCCTAATTTTCCAGAAGGTAATTACTTAAAAGTCCTGTTTATCGAAATTGAAAAATAATTTTTTACACCAAGCAAAAGTCCCAGCGCCGCTAATCGGCATTGGGACTTTTGCTTGGTGTTTATTTTATAGTAACTTTTGGGCTTTTTGGGTATTTGCAAAATGCAGCTTCGCGTAGTTCGCTAATAAGTCTAGGCCGCCTTTTTTCAAAATACGGGCGGCTACTTGGTCTGATTTGCTGCCAGCACCAGAGGGCACAGAGAAACCCAATTCTGCAGATTCTTTGTCTAACTCTTCTAAAAAAGCAGCGCGGCTAATAATAGAGGCGGCAGCAACGGCAACATGATACTGCTCTCCTTTAGTGACGAAGAACAATTTTTCAGTGACTTGATTTTTTTCATTACGAACATATTTCCGATAGTTATTTTCAGGGGTGAATTGGTCAATCAAAATCCCTTCTGGCTTTGTGGGAGCCAACTCTTGTAGCAACAGATAAATCGCTTGGTTATGCAAAGCGACTTTCATGTGTACAGCATTGTAGTTTGGTTGGATCTCATTGTATTTTTTTGGTTCAACGATTAATAACTTGTAAGGAATCAGTTCTTTAATGACATGTGACAATTGAATAATTTGTGGGTCGGTTAATTCTTTGGAATCACGAACACCCAATGCTTTTAGTTTGCTAATCATGCTTTTGTCAACATAGGCAGCACAGACAGTTACTGGACCAAAATAGCTACCATTACCGACTTCATCGGAACCTATCACAGACCAGTTGCCAAAATCAGCAGGCAGCGTTGTAGTCTGGGGGGACACTTTTTTCTTTGGTGTGGTACTCGTTCCTTCCCAACGAGCGGCCTCTTTTTCAGCTTGAGGTCCCTGAAACATGACTTTACCTGATTGATAAGCAGTGATGGTAGTGGTACCAACCTTGGCCACAAAGACAGTATAAGGGACCGTTTTATTTAAACGATTGGGTTGATAAACAGTGGTCATCTCTGCTAATGTTTTTTTACTAACTTTAATTACGTGATTCTGTGCCATCAATTGTTCCTCATTTCTTGATATTTCTTCTTTACTATAGTAAAGGAAAAACAAGTAAATGAAAAGGTTTTGCGTTAGCTTGTTCCTGAAAATGACAATGTTTAGGAAATGTATAATTTTTTTCTATAGTTGGACGCTAGTTGTTATCTAAATTTTTATTCAGTGCTATACTGTGGGAGAGAAGGAGACGATGAAAGAGTCGACTAGAACAAGGGGTGATGTGTTTGAGAAGAAAAAAAGAAATGCAAGAAAATGAACCAATAGCAGTGACTGCTAACGCGGAACGCTATTATCCAGAAGATAAACAAGGCTTGACGGCCGCACAAGTTGAAGAAAGACAGCGAAAAGGCTTAGTCAATGCCGCCGTCGACACAGAGTTTATCACAACGAAACAGATTGTTATTAATAACGTATTTACGTATTTCAACTTAATTTTTGTGGTACTAGGTGTGTTATTAATGCTGGTACAATCTTATAAAAATATGACCTTTTTGCCAGTAGTAATCATTAATACGGTCATTGGAATTTACCAAGAAATTAAGTCGAAGAAAGTATTAGATAGCTTAAATATTCTAAATGCTACAAAAGTAACCGTTGTGAGGGATGGCCAAGAACAAGAAATTTCGCCAGATGAACTGGTTTTGGACGATGTGGTGCTCTTTAAATCGGGTGAACAGATTTCTGGGGATGCAATTGTCTTATCTGGTGAAGTCCGTGTGAATGAATCCTTGTTAACCGGGGAATCTGATGAGATTACCAAAGTAGCAGATAGCCAACTTTTGTCAGGTAGCTTTATTGTGTCAGGTTCTTGTTATGCAAGAATTGATAAAATTGGCGCTGAGGCCTATGTTCATCAATTAACGCTTGAAGCGAAATCAATTAAAAAAGGGGAACAATCAGAGATGGTCGGTTCCATTAACCGTTTGGTGAAATGGGTAGGGATTATTATTATTCCAATCGGCTGTGTTCTATTTTTCCAAAGTTATTTCATCAACCATCAAGGGCTTCATGACAGCATTGTCTCCATGGAAGCTGCCTTGATTGGGATGATTCCAGAAGGGTTGTACCTTTTAACAACCGTTGCATTAGCTGCCAGCACAATGCGCTTAGCGAAGCGCGGCGTTTTATTGCACAACATGAAAAGTATCGAATCCTTAGCACGTGTTGATGTGTTATGTGTAGATAAAACAGGAACAATTACTGAAAACACGATGGAAGTCCAAGAGTTGGTTCCTGTGGTGAGTATCGAAAATGATGGTACAGACTTAACCAATGTCGAAAAATTAATTGGCGATTTTTGCCGAACAATGTCAGCTGACAATGATACGATGAAAGCGATGAAAGAATTTTTTGTTACTAATAATCAGAGGGAAGCCGTTAGCTATACCTCGTTTTCGTCTGTCGAAAAATTTAGTAGCGTGACTTTCCCAGAAGCGACGTATATTCTTGGGGCGCCAGAGATGATTTTGAGAGACAATTATGAAATGTATCAATCTGAAGTGGAACATTATACAAGTCAAGGCTATCGCTTATTGGTGTTCGGAAAGTATTTAGGAGAATTTCAGGAAACGTTGACAGCAGAGGTTCAACCTCTAGGCTACATTCTTCTTTGGAATCCGATTCGTAAAGAAGCCAAAGCAACTTTTGAATATTTCGCTGAACAAAATGTGGCTATTAAGGTCATTTCTGGTGATAATCCTTTAACAGTATCCAATGTAGCACAAGCGGCAGGCATTATTGGTGCTGAAAATTATGTGGACGCGCGAACATTAACTACAATGGAAGCCCAGACAGAAGCTTTAGAAAAATACACCGTTTTTGGTCGTGTCACGCCAGAACAAAAGAAACAATTTGTACTATTGTTGAAAAAATTAGATCATACAGTGGCGATGACAGGGGATGGAGTCAATGATATTTTAGCCATGAAAGAAGCAGATTGTAGTATTGCCATGGCTTCAGGAAATCAAGCTACAGCACAAGCCTCGCAAGTTGTGTTGTTAGATTCTGATTTTTCAACGATGCCGGAGGTTGTCTTTGAAGGCCGCCAAGTAGTTAATAACATTGAACGCTCTTCAAGTTTATTCCTTGTAAAAAATATTTTTTCCTTGCTGATGTCTGTCTTTGCTATGATTTTTGCCGTGACATATCCTTTACAACCGACACAAGTCACATTGATTAGTTTATTTACAATTGGGATTCCTTCGACATTTCTAGCTTTGGAACCAAATCATCGTCGCATTGAAGGGAAATTTCTTTTCAATGTGTTATCAAAAGCAATTCCTGGTGGGTTAACGGATATGTTGGTAGTCGGTGCCTTACTAATTTGTGGTGATATTCTTGCACTTCAAAAAACGGACATTTCAACGACTGCAACATTGTTGCTAGTTTCAGTCGGCTTTATGGTTCTTTATAAAATTAGTTCACCAATGAATCGTTACCGCAAGCGCGTAATGATTGGCTGTTTAATCGGAATGGTTATTACAAGTATTTCCATGAAAAACTTATTCTCGTTAACTTCGGTATCGCCAACAGCCTTGTTACTTTTAGCCATTCTTTTCTTTGCAGCAGACTCAACTTTCCAACATTTATCAACCATTTCTGAAAAAGTTCAATTATGGTTTTATAAGAAAAGACATTAGGAGCAAAACACCGAGCCAAAATTATTTTGGTTCGGTGTTTTTTGTTTTTTATTGTTGGGAAAAATAAAAACACTTGTACCTAGTTAATCCTTGATAGTATAAACCTAACCAATTATTTTAGATAGGAAGGATTGAATAAAAATGAAAAAAAGAAGTTTTGTCTATTGGGGAATGTTTTTCATTCTTTTGTCGACGCTGATAACGCCTTTTCTGAAACTTGAAACAGGATATGCGCAAACGGAACCAACTAGTACCAGTGAAACCAATCAAACTTCTGCTACGCCAAATGTAGTGCCGCGTAAGCAAGTAGGCAACATTGTGACAGCGATTCAGCTAACGGACAAAGAGGGAAACCCACTTGGGACCATTAATCAATATACAGACATCTACCTCCGAATTGAGTTCAACTTACCGGATAATACCGTTAATAGTGGGGATACGAGTGTGATTACTTTACCCGAAGAGCTACGTCTCGAGAAAAATATGACCTTTAATGTAGTAGATGATACAGGTGCTGTGGTTGCAATTGCACAGACCGATGTAGCAAATAAAACGGTCACGTTAACGTATACAGATTACGTAGAAAACCATGCCAATATTAGTGGGTCTTTATATTTTACAAGTTTGATTGATTTCGAAAATGTCGAAAATGAATCCAAGATTCCTATTTACGTCACGGTTGAAGGGGAAAAAATATTTGCTGGCGATCTTGATTACCAAGGTGAAGGCGATGATGTTAACGAAAAATTTAGCAAGTATTCGTGGTTTATCGAAGACGATCCAACCGAAATTTACAATGTACTACGGATTAATCCAACAGGGCAAACGTATACTGATTTAGAAGTGGAAGATGTGCTAAAAACAGCAAGTTTAAGTTATATCAAAGACACTATGAAAATTGAACGAGGACAATGGAAACTGGATGGAAACGCTATTTGGCAGTTCACGCCAGAGGAAGATATAACTGGTCAGTTGGCTGTCCAGTATGGTCCTGATGACCGTAATTTTTCGGTGCATTTTGGCAATATTGGGACTAACGAATATCGTATCACCTATAAAACCAAAATCGATCATCTTCCCGAAAAAGGTGAAACCTTCACAAATTATGCAAAATTAACAGAAAATCAAACGGTGGTGGAAGAAGTCGAAGTGAGTCGTGTCTCACAAACGGGTGGTGGAGAAGCCAATGGTGAACAATATGTTGTTGAAATTCATAAAGAAGATGAAGCAGGCCAGCGTTTAGCAGGTGCAGAGTTTGAACTCATTCGTAACTCAACCAATCAAACAGTGGCCAAAATCACAACAGATCAAAACGGAACAGCGATTGTTAAAGGCTTGTTAAAAGATAACTATACTTTAGAAGAAACCAAAGCACCTACCGGTTACCAACTTTCGCAAAACAAGATTCCAATAACGCCTGAAGACTTTGGTAAAAACTTAGTTGCACTGAAAACTGTTGTGAATCATAAGATTTCATATCAACCAGTCGCTGCTTCATTTTTAGCTGGAAAAGTTCTTTTAGGAAAACCACTGAAGGATGCTGAATTTCAATTTGAATTGTTAGATGAGAAAGGCACAGTACTAGAAACGGTTAGTAACGATACTTTAGGGAAAATTCAATTTTCACCATTAACCTTTGAAACTCCTGGAAACTATCAATACACCATTCGGGAAGTAAACACGCAACAGGCAGGTGTTTCCTACGATACGCACAACCTTCAAGTTCAAGTAACCGTCGAGGCGCTTTTAGGAAATCTTGTGGCGACTACTCAGTATGATGGAGGTCAAGTATTTACTAATCACTATACGCCAGAAAAACCTATAGAGGGTACCACACCACCAACGAGTGGGACAACAGATACTACCACGAATTCAACCACAGAAACTACTTCAATAACCATTGAAAAACAGGCGATTCGTAATAAAGAATTGCCAAAAACAGGAGAAACAAAAGAAAACGCGTTTCTTTTCTTAGGTAGCCTTCTTTTGATTCAAGGAGTATTTATCTATTTTAAAACGAAAAAATAATCGCTTAGATAGTTTCAGTAATCGAGACAAAATGTGCAAATTTCGAGAGATTTAGCTTGTTCATTTGAGTTTGGAATGGTTCTGTGCTATACTATCTTTAGCGTAATGATACTAGTTGGGAGTGAGCGGATTTCTGCTCACTCTTTTTGATGGAAAAGTCATCAGGACACGGTTCGTTACATCAATCTCGAAGGAGGCGAAAATTTTGAGTAGTGCTGTGGAAACTGTAACAAAGTTAGTCACACCAATCTTAGAAGAACAAAATTTTGAACTTGTGGAAGTAGAGTTTGTTAAGGAAGGAAAAAATTGGTTTTTACGAGTATTTATCGATAAAGAAGGTGGCATTGATATTGAGGAATGTGCCTTTGTCAGCGAAAAATTAAGTGAAAAACTAGATGCAATGGATCCAGATCCAATTCCGCAAGCGTACTTTCTGGAAGTTTCTTCTCCGGGAGCAGAACGTCCGTTAAAGAAAGAAAGCGATTATGAACAAGCGGTAGGCAAGTACATTCATATTTCTCTTTATCAAGCAGTTGATGGAGAAAAACAGATTGAAGGTACCTTAGTCCATCTTGATTCAGAACAATTAACATTAAGTGTAAAAATTAAAACCAGAGTGAAGGAAATGACTTTTGAACGTAAAAATATCGCAAAAGCTCGTTTAGCCATTCAATTTTAATCAACAGACTCGAAGGTAAAAAAGGGTCCACTAAAAGTTTTACTTTTAGCTAGGCCTGTGACAAGTTTTAACGAGAAGTTTTTCCCTTGGAAGAAGAACCACTCGTTCAGCT
Organism: Enterococcus sp. DIV1206; assembly: GCF_051712485.1. NCBI lineage: Bacteria > Bacillati > Bacillota > Bacilli > Lactobacillales > Enterococcaceae > Enterococcus > Enterococcus sp. DIV1206. Next base: position 1,869,229 of record NZ_JBIOOZ010000001.1, on the reverse strand, counting down.
TTAACGAATCCATAGGAGGAAAAGAAAAACAATGAGCAAAGAAATGTTAAATGCATTAGACGTATTAGAAGCTGAAAAAGGGATTCCTAAAGATACGGTGATTGAAGCGTTACAAGCAGCTTTAGTTTCTGCATATAAAAGACATTATGGACAAGCAAGCAACGTCGAAGTTGAATTTGAACCAAAAAAAGGCAATATTCACGTATATGCTGTCAAAGAAGTAACAGAAGAAGTATTTGATTCACAACTGGAAGTTTCATTAAAAGATGCCGTTGCATTAAATGGGGCATATGAAATCGGCGACAAAATTCGTTTTGAGGTTACGCCAAAAGACTTTGGCCGCATTGCTGCCCAAACAGCAAAGCAAGTAATTTTACAACGTGTCCGTGAAGCAGAAAGAACAATTATTTATAATGAATTTAGCGAATACGAAAATGACATCATGCAAGGAATTGTTGAACGTCAAGATCGTCGTTATATTTATGTAAACTTAGGCAAAATCGAAGCAGTCTTATCAAAACAAGATCAAATGCCAAATGAATTTTACCAACCGCATGATCGGATTAAAGTTTACGTATCACGTGTTGAAAACACATCAAAAGGCCCACAAGTTTTTGTAAGCCGTAGTCATCCAGATTTACTAAAACGTCTTTTTGAACAAGAAATTCCAGAAGTTTATGATGGAATTGTTGAAATCGTAAGCGTCGCTCGTGAAGCTGGCGATCGTTCAAAAGTAGCCGTTCGTTCAACAGATCCTAATATTGACCCAGTGGGTACCTGTGTTGGTCCAAAAGGCCAACGTGTCCAAGCGATTGTGAATGAATTAAAAGGCGAAAATATGGATATTGTGGAATGGAACGAAGATCCAGCTATTTATATTAGTAATGCCTTGAATCCAGCTCAAGTATTAGATGTTATTTTTGATCCAGAAAATAGCAAAGCATGTACAGTCGTTGTACCTGATTATCAATTGTCATTAGCAATTGGTAAACGTGGTCAAAATGCGCGCTTAGCTGCTAAATTAACGGGCCATAAAATTGATATCAAATCAGAATCTGATATGGCTGAATTTTATGAACAACAAGCCAATCAAGAAGTTGCCGAAGTTGCAGAAGAAATGGATGAAGCAATTATCCATTCAGATATGACGGCAGATGATTACGAAAACTTGGCTGCTGAAGAAGCAGTTGTTGAAGCAGAAATTACAGAAGAATTACCTGAACAAGAATAACGTTTTTGGAGGGTGAAAAAATGAAAAAGAGAAAAATTCCAATGCGTAAATCGGTTGTTTCAGGCGAAATGAAACCGAAAAAAGAATTAGTCAGAATTACTCGCTCCAAAGAAGGCGAAGTGGCCTTAGATCCAACTGGTAAATTACCTGGACGTGGCGCTTACGTTGATTTGGATCCTGCGGAAGTCCAAAAAGCTTGGGATAAAAAAATTCTTGATCGTGTCTTAGAAACAAAATTAAGTGATGAATTTTATCAAGAACTATTGGATTATGTAACACATCAAAAAGCCCGCAAAGAGTTGTTTGGCGATGGAAAATAAAACCAAAATTTTGAACCTTTTAGGTTTAGCAATGCGCGCCGGTAAATTAGTCACAGGCGAGGAATTAACCCTTAAAGATATTCGTGCAAACAAAGCGAAATTTGTGTTTGTTGCGCAAGATGCCAGTGAGAATACTAGAAAGAAAATCAAGGACAAAAGTTCTTATTATAATGTTCCTGTTAGCGAACTGTTCAGTCAATTCGAGCTCAGCCAAGCGATTGGGCGACCACGAATGGTTATCGGAGTAACTGATGCAGGATTTGCCACCAAAATCAAGGAATTACTAAAAGGTTAGGAAGGTGATTGCATGGGAAAAAAAAGAATTTATGAACTAGCAAAAGAAATGAATAAAGCAAGCAAAGACGTTGTCGATAAAGCGCATCAATTAGGTATGGATGTTAAAAACCATATGGGCGCAATTAGTTCCGAGCAAGAAACAAAGCTTCGTCAAGCATTCGGAGGAGGAAGTACCGTAAATACTCAATCAAAAGCAACAAACAACCAAAAGCAACAAACAACACAAAATAAACCAGCCAATAAGAAACCAATGAACAATAAACCTGGTGAACAAAGAAATAATCAAAATCGTCCAAACAATCAATCAACGAATGGACAACAAAGAAATAACCAAAATCGTCACGGCCAAAGCAACACACAAAACCGTAGCAATCAAACAAATACAAACAATCAAAACCGCAATACCCAAAACAATAACGGTTCTACAACGAATCAAAATCGGACCAGCCAAAATAACAATGGCGGGAACAACCAAAATCGTGGCGGCCAAAACCGTAACAACAATTTTGGTGGCGGTCAAAATCGTAATAACCGGAATAACTTTAATAACCAAAACCGCAATCGTTTCAATAAAAAAGGGAAAAAAGGCAAACATCAACAAGAATCAGCGAAGCCAGCAGTACCAGCACGTAAATTCCGTGAATTACCAGATGTTTTAGAATATACAGAAGGTATGAACGTGGCGGATATTGCGAAAAAAATCCACCGCGAACCAGCGGAAATCATCAAAAAATTATTTATGATGGGTGTCATGGTTAACCAAAACCAAGCCTTAGATAAAGATACAATTGAATTATTAGCTGTGGACTATGGCATGGAACCGCAAGAAAAAGTTCAAGTTGATATTGCGGACATTGATAAATTCTTCGAACCAGAAGCAGTTGTTGAAGAAAACTTAACTACACGTCCCCCTGTTGTCACAATCATGGGACACGTAGACCACGGGAAAACAACATTATTAGATACATTGCGCCATTCTCGTGTGACTTCAGGTGAAGCAGGCGGTATCACGCAGCATATTGGTGCCTATCAGTTAGATATTGATGGCAAACCAATTACGTTCTTAGATACACCAGGACATGCGGCCTTTACAAGTATGCGCGCGCGTGGTGCCAGCATCACTGATATTACCATCTTAGTTGTTGCAGCGGACGATGGAGTAATGCCACAAACAATCGAGGCGATTAACCATGCCAAAGCGGCAAAAGTGCCAATTATTGTAGCAGTTAACAAAATTGATAAGCCTGGTGCGAACCCTGATCATGTGAAACAAGAATTAAGTGAACATGAATTAATTCCTGAAGAGTGGGGCGGAGATACGATTTTCGTCAATATTTCAGCGAAATTCAATCAAAACATTGATGAGCTATTGGAAAATATTTTATTGATTGCTGAAGTAGAAGACTTAAAAGCTGATCCAACGCAAAAAGCAATTGGAACAGTGATTGAAGCGCGCTTGGATAAAGGTAAAGGTCCGGTTGCGACATTACTCGTTCAACAAGGAACTTTACATGTTGGTGATCCAATCGTTGTTGGTAATACTTACGGACGTGTTCGTGTGATGACCAATGACATGGGCCGCCGTGATAAAGAAGCAGGACCCGCAACTCCTGTAGAAATTACCGGATTAAATGATGTTCCTCAAGCGGGTGATCGTTTTGTGGTCTTTGAAGATGAAAAAACAGCACGTCAAGCAGGGGAAGAACGGGCTAAACGTGCGTTGCTTGAACAACGTTCAGCAAGTAGCCGTGTGACATTGGATAACTTATTTGAAAGTCTAAAAGAAGGCGAATTAAAAGAAGTTAATATCATTGTCAAAGCAGACGTACAAGGATCTGCCGAAGCCGTTTCAGCAAGTTTACAAAAAATTGATGTAGAAGGCGTTCGTGTGAAAATTGTTCACGCGGCAGTTGGGGCCATCAATGAAAGCGACGTAACTTTAGCTGCAGCAAGTAATGCGATTATTATCGGCTTTAACGTTCGCCCAACACCACAAGCAAAACAACAAGCAGAACAAGAAGAAGTTGATATTCGTTTACACCGTATTATCTATAAAGCCCTAGAAGAAATCGAAACAGCGATGAAAGGGTTATTAGATCCAGAATTTGAAGAAAAAATTACGGGTCAAATGACGGTTCGTGAATTGTACAAAGTATCTAAAGTTGGCACAATCGCTGGCTGTTATGTTACAGAAGGCTTTATTCGCCGCGATAGTGGCGTGCGTGTCATTCGTGATGGTATTGTTATTTATGAAGGTAAATTAGCAAGCTTGAAACGCTTTAAAGATGACGTGAAAGAAGTCAAACTTGGTTTTGAATGTGGCGCTATGATTGAAAACTTCAATGATTTACGTGTAGATGATGCGATTGAAGGCTTCATTATGGAAGAAATCAAACAATAATTTTAGTAATTGGAGGAAGACACTATGGCAAATTATCGTGACCGTCGTGTAGGTCAAGAAATCATGCGTGAAGTGAATGATATCTTGAACAAACGCATCAGAGATCCACGCGTCCAAGGCATCACTATTACAGATGTTCGTGTGACCGGTGATTTACAACAAGCAACGATTTATTACAGCTTGTTATCTGATTTAGCTTCCGAACAACAAAAAGCTCAACAAGGCTTAGACAAAGCCAAAGGACTGATTCGTAAAGAATTAGGACAACGGTTAACCTTGTATAAAACACCAGAGTTGATTTTTGAAAGAGACGAATCTGTCCAATACGGAAATCACATTGATGAGTTGATTCGTAAGTTGAATCAAGGTGAATAATTAAAAAGAAAAAGCACACCAGACGAATGGTGTGCTTTTTCTTTTCATGATTTCTTGATAAAATAGTCATGGAGGTGCAAAAATGAAAAGAATTGTTGTTTTCTATAAAAATGGAGATCGTTATTTAAAAGAAATGGGTTCAGGCAAGAGTTCCCTGTACTTTTTTCTTTTCTTCTTTGTACTACATAGTATGCGGGAACATATTATTCAGTTCATCGGATTTTGGCCGTCATTTATATTCGTCCTTATACTTGTCCCCAATCTTATGCTTGGCGTTGGACATATTAACCATTGGTACAAAAACCGCTCTTGAATTTTCCAGAATACTTTTAAGCATGGAACAAAATCCTTATTGATTTTGTTCCATGCTTTTTAAGTTAACCCAGTATTTAATACCACCACAGAATAATCCCTAAATTCAAAAATCCGTCCTTTATAAAGATAAGTGGCGCCATACTTTTGTCGATAGTACGTAATCACATTTTTTAATGTTTCAACATCGATTTCCAAAAATTCAGCACAAGAATAATGGTTGCTTAAGCCAGCTTCAGAGCAACGAATTAAATCGTCTAATGTAACTAATTGCTCTAAGGCCACATTACGGGCTTTCAACTCTTGCTTCCGATTTTCTGTACAATTTTGATTTAAAATAGTGCCAACGGATGTTTGATAATGCCCGTATTCCTCGGCTAAAATGTTCTTCTTTTGACGGGTACTCAATGTTTTTTCAATATAAATTTTGCCATTTCGATACAACCCATAACAACCTGTTTGATTGTATAAATCAATTTCTAAAACCGTCACATCCTTTTGAATGGAACTGACGAGTTTTTCATAATCATTCACTTTACCATTCACCTGCCATTACTTAATAAAAAGAGTAGATGGGAAGTTAATCCTCTTTTTTGTCAGAAGAAATCGATTGTTGATATTTGGCATCAATTTCATCCAAGTAATCGTGAATTTTCTCGATTTCTTCTTTTGAAAATATCTTTTCTGGATCCCCAGCGTGGGCAGCCAGTGTCATTTCGTCACGGCGAGGGAATGAGAGAATTTCTGCTTGCGTTTGTTGTTCGTGTAATTGTTGTTCGGCAAATTGATAAACGATGGCTTGTCGTTGGGGTTCTAATTTTTTATAAATGCGGTCGATAGTTGAGGCATTTTTTTCCATGGGAACCTCTTGTCCCATCAACCAGGCCTCATTAATATCTAATGCATCTGCAATGCGATAAACTTTGTCTTGTTTTGCTTCGTAACGACTAGCTAGCCAATCGCTGATCGAAGATTTACCGATGCCAGTTTTTTTCGCTAATTCACTAGGTTTGATGTTCTTGGCTGTTAAAGCCTCTTTTAAACGGATAGCAAAAATGTTCATATTTCCGAACCTCCTATTGCCTCAAAGTATACTATACCTGTTTAGAGAAGGCAAGTAACAATCGCAATTAAATTTAGCAGTTCATAAAACCGAACTTATGAGTTGACAGTGAAAATATTTGATGCTAAGATAGAGCCATTCAAATGTTCGGTTAACTGAACTAATTTTTTTGAACACTTTGTTCGGAAAACCGTATTTTGGTGGAAAGGGTGAAGAAATGAGTCGGAATTATAAAAAAACGTTGTCGGATATGTTACTTTTAGCAATTATTTTATTAATAAGCAGTGTCTCAATAAAAATTGGGGTCATCGTGATTGGTATGATTGGCCTCATGGAATTACTAACAGAGTAACAATAATTTAGTCAAAAGGAGAGAAGCGGATTGGCAGAACGACGCATGTTTGCAAAAACGATTATTGATAGTGATGCGTTTTTAGATATGCCTTTATCAAGTCAGGCCCTGTATTTTCATTTAGCGATGCGTGCCGATGATGATGGATTTATCAATAATCCCAAAAAATTGCAGCGAATGGTTGGTTGTGGGGAAGACGATCTAAAATTGCTAATGGTTAAAAAATTTATTCTAGTATTTGAAAGTGGTGTAATCGTTATCAAACATTGGAAAATTCATAATTATATTCGCAGTGATCGTTACAAACCAACCTTGTATCAAGAAGAGAAAAATCAGATTGTTGAAAAAAATAGCAAAGCTTATACGTTTAAAGTAGAATCGTCTGTCAGTGGTCAACCAGCTGACTACCAACGGTTACCACAGGAAAGCATAGGCCAGTCTAAGTTAGGTCAGAGTCAAGGTAGTAGTTCGGAAAACGATTGTTTAAAGACGATTTATCATTTTTATGAGGAAAACGGCTTTGGTACACTGGCCTCAAAAACAAGCCAAGATTTTAAGTATTGGTTGCAAGATTTTATACAAAAAGGGGCTAGCCAAGAGGAAGCATGCCAATTAATCTTGCATGCTTTAGGAATTGCCGTCGATCGAAATAAACGGAATTACGGCTATGTAAATGCTATTTTGAAAAGTTGGGAGCAACAAAATTATTTATCCGTACATGAAGTTCTAGTAAATGATAAAAAACAAGTGTTGGAGCATACGCCGCAAATGACAGAAGAATATCAAGAGTTAGGTTTTTAAAGAAAGCCTAATGGTAATAAGTCAAGATATAAATTTTAAAATATGAGTTAGATTTTGAAAAATTAGACCGCACTGAACTAGACCCGACTAAAATCAAATTTTTTTCGGGGTAATCACGAAGATTTTCGCAAATAACTTTATGTTATTTTTCTATCACCACCTTCGCCGGCTGATAGAATTGACCGTTGCGTAGTAGCGCATCGATCAAGCGCACAAATTTTCTTCCGGTTAAGACGAGCGCTCGTTTATGTTTGTGTTTAGGTACTTCATTTTTCTTTTTTTGGTAGTACTCTTTAAATTCTGGAAGTGTACTTCTTACTCGATTGGTGGCTTCAATTAAGTAGTAACGAAAATAGCGATTTCCAGAACGATTTAGTGGCGTGTTTTCAGATTGAGAGTTTCCTGATTGATTTTTAGACCAAGTTAACCCGGCATACTTTGCTAACTTGGATTGATCATCAAATCGCTCGATTTGACCAATTTCAGCGATTAAGCCTGCAGTATAAACAGCTCCTAATCCTGGGACACTTAATAAGCATTGGGCTTCTGGAATTGTTTCAAGTAAAGCAGTAATGTTTTTTTCAATTTCTTTAATCTGTTTTTTTAGAAATTTGATTTCGTTGGCGATTATACCTAATACAAGGTCAATGGAATTCTTGGTTACTTTACCTAAACGATAAGAACTACGTACAGCTTTTTGAATACTTTTGACAAGTTGCTCTGGATTTTTGAATCGACCTTTTCCTAGCTTTTGAAGTAATTCAGCGGCTGATTCAAGAGGCATTTCCGAAAATTCATCTAAGGTAATACCTTCTGTAAGTAGATTCATAATTGAAGCTCCGAATATGGAAGTTTTATTGTCTTCATTCGCAAGTTCTTTTGATAAAGTATTACATTTATACGTCAAATTTTCTAAAAAATGTTGTTTTGCTTCTACCATTTGTGTCACTAATTGATAACGAGATCTTGTTAGTCGTTGAAGTCCAACATAAACTTCTTCTTTAATAGGAGACAATGTATGGAGATCTACTCGTAGATAATCAGCTATGATCTGTGCATCAATTTTATCTGTTTTATCCTGATCGAACATTCTTGAATACTGTTTGATTCTATAAGGATTTTCTACAGTAACTTCGACAGGTAACAGCTTTAAATCTTCATCTAAGTAGAAAAACATTGCTGGGTGAAAACTATAAACAGAAGTCGATTCCATACCTATGACAATTCGGCAGAAACCAAAGGTTTCTTGGTAGTCGAGAATTCTTTGTTTGATTTCGCTAGCTCCGATTAAATCGTTGCTAAGTGAACCTTCAAACAAGATCTCTTTGGAGTCTGTTAAAAAGCAAGTATCTAATTTTTGAGAACTAACGTCTAAACCAATAAATAATTTCATGGAAGGTCCTCCTTTCATAAATTTTTTGGAATACTTAGCTATTGAAGTTTATCCCTGAATCTTATTGAATAACCGCAATCTCGCTTAATAGTACTCAATTGTTTACCTCTTAAAAGCCACCCTATTTCCTACTAGAAATAGTTTAAGAAGTGAACGGTACAGCTAATGGGTTTGAGGCATGATAATCAATAAGTCGGGATGCAGGCTTTCTGCTGTAGTCATAGCTACAAAGGAAATTAGCAGTGTTCCGATAGACCGTTTCCATAAGTCTATTATCCAGGAACAAAATTCAATAGCCAAGGTTTAAAAGTTATTTAATAAGGAATAGCCCTAAGGGGTGACTGAAACGATGGAAGTCGTTTCAAAATATATATTACGAGGAGGAAATCAGTATGCATGCGACAGATCAAACTTTTCAAATATTATTGAGTCAATTGTTAGAAAAAGTTGAAGACCGTTGTCCTGAATGTGGCAGTGAACAATATGTTTGGCAACAAAAAAATAAAGATGGCACAGAACGTTGTGCCCCAACTTGTTGGTCGTGTGGGTATAAAATGCTAAAAAAACATGAACACGAAGCCACTCAGCAACGTTCTCAAGAGAGTTTTATGGCGCGTACACAAAAATTTTTTCATCAAGGGTCCTTAATTGCTGATGATGCGCTACGGCAATGTCGCTTAACCAATTACCAAACCACTGAATTAGAAACAAGACAAGCAAAAGAACGGGCCTTAGCAGCAGTTTCAGCGATTGTTGAAGGAAAGCCAATCCACGTTATTTTTTCAGGGAAACCTGGTGTTGGTAAAAGTCATTTGGCTATCAGTATTTTAGTTGAAGTCTTAGAACGCTCTGCATATCAAAAGTATTGTTTATTTGTCAGCTACTCTGAGTTATTAGAAAAACTAAAAATGTCCATGAATGAGTCGGCCAAAAGCCAAGCAAAGGCTCAAGCGTATATTACTAGAATGAAAAAAGCAGACGTTTTGGTCTTAGATGATTTAGGTGCTGAATTAGGAATTAAAAATAAAGTTAGTACGGATTTTAACAATGACATCTTAAACCGAATTTTAGAAGCTAGACAGAATAAAGCAACTATTTTTACTACTAATTTTTCTGGAAAACAACTGGTGGAGGCCTATGGAACACGCATTATTTCTCGTCTAATGAAGCACGCCAGTGGCTATGTTTTCCAATATAAAGACACAACAGACAAACGAATGAGGAGTGTGAAATAAATATGTTAACAATTATTATTGGGTTTATCTTTTGGACAATGACACTAATGTTAGGTTATCTAATTGGTGAAAGAGAAGGCCGTAAACATGAGTAATTTAACAAAACGTAAAAAAGATTTATTTGAAATGAAAAGCGTTGTATTTAAAGATATTTCAAAGCAACAAAGCGAAAAAGCACAAAAAAGAAAACGACTCTTACAACTAATGAATCAATATCCCGATTGGGCAAGTCAAAAAAATAAACTTATTATGCAGGAAATTCAAGAATTAGGACAAGCAATCGGTAATTGGTCGATGGATCAATCAAGACCCATCCAATCCATTAAGGCCGCAACGTTTACAAAAAGCGAGTATCTCTATTTAATTTGGCTCGGTTATTCAGATGAAGCGATTCGTCACGGCTTAGAAATGTCGAAAGAGTGTTATTTTATTTATCGATTAACACTTTTAAATGAATAAAAGTAAAGGAGATTAACCAATGCGTACGTCAACATTTAATTATATCAAAGATATTTTAGCAGACTTTTATAAAACAGATGAGTATATCCGGCAACGGGAAGAAGAATTACGGCACCCTTATCAAGAAGCAGATTTAAATGCTGGTATTAGAGGACAAGGACTTCACTCTGTAGTGACCGAACGAATGGCGATTACGATAGCTATGGATCGTCGTCTGTGGAACTTAGAGAGAAATCGAGACATTATCAAAAATTGTTTAGCTGAAGCGGATGAACAAACGCGCGTGATTATTGAAGAACTATATATGAAAAAACGGCCCTCTTTAACATTAATTGGACTTGCCCAGCAATTATTTATTAGTAAAAGCCAAGCCTATAAATTAAGAAATCATTTCTTTGAAGCGGTGGCGGATGAACTAGGGATGTAAACATGGAAAAAACGTGGAATTTTTTCAGGTGTCAACATGGTAAATTAATAGTGTCGAAAGAGATAGATAAACGTGAGGCAACCAAAAAAATGAAGACACGGAATTCTATGATTTTGACTGCTTTCTTGTGTCAGCTATGAAGGAGCAGAAAATGCCGGCTACTTTCAAGATCCTTCATTTTGACTAGAAGAGAGCCAATTTGTTAACCAATCCTGAATTTTTTGAATGGAAAGGTGGCGCTAAAAATGAATGAAGCGGAACAAGAATTATATGAAGCCCTTGTTGCAATCTGCCAGACGTCAGGATTTTTGTTGCTAGAGGAACTGCCGACAGATTTACCAGATCAGCCATTTGTTTACTTAGGTGATAGTAAAGAATTACCTAAGCCAACTAAATCAGCTATTTTGGGTGAAATTGAATTAATAATGCATGTTTATGGTGCGTTATCTGAACGACAACAAATTTCTACAATTAAAGGAACGATTTTACGGCAGGCAACCAGTAACTTAAAACGAACGGCTCATTTTAATTGGGGTATCAAACATCAAGAAGTCAAAGCACAAATGGTAAAAGATACCAAACAAATGAAAAAAACAATTTGGCATGCTGTACTACCATTACACATGCAATTTTACTAGGAGGAATTATCAATGGGAGAAGTTATGCAAGGAAAAGACCGTATTTTATTAGTTCGTCGCTTGGATGAAGCAGCGACAAAGAAAGCAATGAAACCCTTATTTCAAATTGAACATGAATGGGAATTCTCACGTGAATCGAGCGGTACGCAAACAAAAGATGGCGTTGCGAATGCTGTTTCTGGTTTAGAAGTTACGTTATCGTTAAGCGGTTTAGCCTCTCGCGATGATGAAAATTTATACATGAAAGACGCAGTTGAAGATGGCATCTTAATGGAATTTTGGGATGTTGATTTAAAAGGTGAAAAAAATGCGGAAGGTAAATATCCAGCAATTTATGCCCAAGGTTATGTAAATTCATGGAGTTTACCAGCCAATGTAGAAGAATTAGTAGAAATCGAAACAGAAGCCTCTATTAATGGCAAACCACAAGATGGCTTTGCAACAGTAGAAGCAGATATTATTGCAGAAGCACAATATGCGTTCCAAGATACCGTTCCAGATAAAGCACCACAACCTGGCGCATAATCAAAAAGTGTTGAATTTTAGGAGGATAAAAAATGAATTTAGAGATTAACGGAAAAACAATTGAAGTGAAATTTACGATTGGCGCGATTCGTGAATTAGATAAACGTTACCAAATTGAAAATGGCGCTGCCAAATTCGGCATGGGCATCAGTTCAGCAATGATTTATTTACGCCAATACAATCCAGTAATCTTAGTTGACATCATGGAAGCTTTACAAAGTGGGCAATTAAAAATAGGTAAGTCGGAAATTGAAGCATGGTTAATGACCCAAGATGTCAAAAAACTTTCAGATGACTTGCTTAAAGAAATGGGAAAGCAACCTCTTACAAAACCAATGATCGATCAGTTCAGCAAAGAAGCGAAGAAAGCAGAAGCGCAAGCGACCAACTAATTAAAACGAGCGATGACGTGTATCACGACATCGCTCTTTCTGCTTTTCGCTACTTAGGCTGTCGCTCATTTGAAGAAGTGGATCGGATGACCATGTCTGAATTTGAATTACGAATGATTGCTTTTAATTTAGCAGAAGTAGATGAAGAGCGGAAAAGGCACGAGCTTGCCTACTTAAATGTTAAAGCGCAAGCGACAAACAAAAAAGGAAAACCCGTTTTTGAAAGCTTTAAAAGTTTTTATGATTATGAAAAACGAGTTGCTGAAGTTCTGGCAGCTAACCAGCCACAACGAACAAAATTAAATGAGCGGAAAAAAACGCAACTTGCCACTGTGGCAGAGCGTCTACGCCGCTATCGAGAAGGGAGGAGAGTAGATGGAGAATGACAAAGAAAAAACGCCGTTATCGGAGGCAAAGAAAAGCCTTGCAGGCGTCCAACAAGCATTAAAAAGTATGAGCGGTGAGTATGCCTTATTAAGTGGATATTTAGGGGAAATTAGTGCGGGTGTCAATCAGTCAGCCACGGTCATGAACACATTTAAAACCGTCATGCAACAATCTGGAGAAACAGTGAAAAAAACAGGAGACGAAACAGCAAAGGCAGCAGATCAAATGAACACAGCGTTAACAGATTCTGCTGAACAAGCCGGTGAAGCAGCTAAAAAAGCGGGGAAAGAAACCTCTGATGGCTTTACTAATGCACAAAATAATATGCTGAGCTTTGGGACGGCCATGACTAGTGCCGTTTCCTTACCTATGCTGAACGTTTTAAAAACAGCTATGGGCGTCGGTGCTGGGGTCAGTGGCGAATTTCAAGGAATGCAAGGACTGATTATGGCCAGTGCAGGAGGGATTTCTGATTCATTGCAAGGCGAGTTGCAAGGGGCATTGACTCAGATGAATCAATCATTTGAAGCGGCAGCACAAGTGATTCAAAGCGTGATGGCTCCAGGAATGGAAATTTTGGTTCAAGTGGTTATCACAGTCGTCAAAGGCATCACAGCTTTGGTGAATTTATTTATCAAATTACCAAAACCTGTCCAAGTTTTTATTGTTGCCATTATGGGTATTTTAGCCGCCATTGGGCCCATGCTGATTATGGTAACGATGGCTCAGCAAAAATTTCAACAGTTTAGTGCTGGTTTGGCTCTTGTACAAGGAAACATTGGGAAGTTAGGTGGTGGCTTATCAAAACTAAGTGCTAGTTTTAGTGCCTTAAGTGGAGGACCATTAATTTTAATTGTAGTAGCCGTTTTAGCAGCTGTAGCAGCGTTTATTTATTTCTATAAAACCAATGAAACATTTAGAAATAGTATCAATAGCTTAGCTAGTGCCATTCAAGGAGCTGTCTCAGCGGCGTTTGGCAAATTGGTAGGACTGCTACAACAGATCCAGCCGGCCTTTCAACAAGTAATGGCAGTTTTTAAACAATTTTTTGCAGTAGGCTTAGAGAAAATGGCGACTATTTTTTCAACAATTGGTCGTGTGCTAGCAGGCGTTTTTGCCAGCGGTTTGCAATTAGGTAGTAACTTATTAGGGCAATTTGGTGGCACCTTTGACAAAGCTGGTTTAGCGGTTGGTCTTTTGGTAAAAGTTCTGACAAAGGTTGCACTGGCTGCATTAGGAATTTCTGGGCCGTTTGGTCTAATTATTTCCTTGATTGTTTCATTCGTGACGGCCTGGATGAAAACCGGTGATTTGAGTGCGGGTGGTATTACCCAAGTCTTTGATAATTTAGGTAACACGATTACATCGGTTACAACAATGCTTGCGGCTAATCTACCGAAAGTTATACAACTTTTTACAACCGTCTTAACCAGTATTCTCGGGAAAATAACAGAAGCTATTCCAAGCATCGTCACCGCGTTATCTAGTTTAATTACGTTAATTGTTGGTGCGATCGTTGCCAATTTGCCAGTCTTAATTGAAGCGGCAACACAAATTATTACTACGTTGATTCAGGGGATTACAACAGTCTTACCAATGTTGATAGAAGTTGGTTTGAGCTTATTAATGACTTTAGTTAATGCGATTGTCACCGCCTTGCCAACAATTACAACTGCAGCGATTAATATCATCACTACATTAGTGACAGCTTTTGTCACAGCGTTACCAATGCTAGTTACAGCAGGTGTTTCAATTATCACAGCCTTAGTCAATGCATTTGTTACTATGTTACCGTTGATTTTGACTGCTGGTTTACAAATTTTGATGGCATTAGTCACTGGGATTATGACGATTTTACCTCAGTTAATTCAATCAGCGCTGACGATTATTCTAGCGTTAGTGACTGCGTTGGTAGGTGCCTTGCCACAGATTATCAGCGCAGGTGTCAAATTGTTAATGGCGTTAATTCAAGGAATTATTTCGATTTTACCAACCTTAGTTGCGGCAGCTATTACCTTAATTTTGACATTGGTAAATGCCTTAATTGGTGCCTTACCACAAATCATCAGCGCAGGTGTCAAATTGCTAATGGCTTTGATCCAAGGGATTATTTCAATTTTACCGCAACTGGTTACTGCAGCAATTACGCTCATTACCGCTTTAATGGGTGCGTTAATCAATGCGTTGCCACAGTTGTTAAGTGCTGGGATTCAACTGATTCAAGCCTTAATTAATGGTGTACTCAGTCTATTGGGTGCCTTGCTGTCCGCAGCAGGAACATTAATCTCACAAATGATCACGAAGATTGGTTCTTATTTTGGTCAACTGTTAGCTTCGGGCGGACAGTTAGTTGAAAATATCAAAAATGGGGTTACCAATGCAGCCAATCAGGTAAAAACTGCCATTGGTTCTGTAATTGAAGGTGCTTGGCAAGCAATCCAAGGTTGGTTTTCAAAATTCACCGATGCCGGTGCGAATATTGTCGGCATGATTGCTGATGGAATTACAGGCGCAATAGGAAAAGCCAAAGAAGCAATCGATGGGGTCGTCAGTAAAATTCGTAACTTTTTACCATTTTCACCAGCAAAAGAAGGTCCCTTATCTGATTTGCATAAATTGAATTTCGGCGGCACGATTGCCACGGGGATTTATGCAGGCGAAACAGCCGTTAGTAGAGCAATGGCTTCTATTTTAGACTTACCGCTGTTAAATGATTTTGCCTTGGACTTAGCTGGTCGAGGAAACTTCACAGCAACGATTGACCATCGTTTAGAAAATGATGCATACAATCGACCATTATTTGTGACAGTAGAGTCAACGTTAGATGGAAAAGTTGTCGCAGCAACTACGGCGCCTTATTTAGCAACGGAGTTACAACGACAACAAGTGAAACAAAATAACCGCTTAGGAAGGAGAGGATAACATGTATAAATTTGTTGATACCAATCAAGCAACTCGTTCAACGCCTCTTCCTTCAGAAGCGTTGAATTTTAACGGTCAATTTTTAGAAAAAGTCATCCCTGGCTATCAAACATTATCAGTTTCAGGACGAGAATTAGTTCCAAGCGAAATTGAAAGCTATCAATTAGGGATTCGTGATGGTAAACGTCACGTTTATGCGCGGATTCCAGAACGAGAATTAACAGTCAAATATCGGCTTTCAGCTGTGAATAATGAAGCGTTTCGAGATGCATTTAATCATTTAAACGTTGCTTTGTTTACAGAAAAAGACGTTTCTATTTGGTTTAACGATGAACCGGAAATGCTGTGGTTTGGCAGTAAGTCTTCAGTGAGTGATGTACCCGAAGGCGTTAACCAAGTAACAGGCACCTTTACTTTATTGCTTTCTGATCCGTATAAATACACACGGAGTGATGCGACTAGTGTGATGTGGGGTTCGCCAACCATTACATTTCAAGCGAATTACTTAATGGGGAATACAGGCTCAGGTGCAGTTGATTTTCCAATTTTAATTGAAGGTGGAGCCTATTGGGGATCAACCATGATTACCTTTCAAAATCGGGCTTACACGATGGGGGATTTAGGCAAAGAAGTTCGGCCAATTGAAATTTATCCTACGGTCGAAGGATTAAAAGTCAAACCGACCATTATTTTAACAGGAACCGGACGTGGTGTTTGGATTAAAACACGGAACGATACAATTAACTTAGGAGACTTTGATCGTTCGGAAATTATTATCGATACTGAAAATTTTTATCTGACAAAAAATGGTGCACCGATGATTCGACCAATGAACGATTTTTATCTATATCCCAATGAACCGCTGTATATTCAAGCCAAAGATAGCGACTTCCGCTTGACGATTCGCTATCCTAACCGATTTGTGTAGGAGGGTGATTAAATGTTAATGGCGCTGGATTTGAAAAGAACATATACGGCAATTTTGGACAATGCCTATCAAGTCAGCTATGAAAAAATAGAGAACAAAATTGGCAGTTTAGATTTTACCATGCCGCTAGATGATCCTAAAAATGAATTTATTGCAGAAATGCAATGGGTGGAACTGACCGACAATGAGAATGAATATATTGGTTTATATCGCGTGATGCCAACCACAATTAAGAAAGATGCGAACAATAATCAAATTCACTACTCTGCCACAGAAGCATTATGTACCTTAGGTGATACTGTCCTTTTTGGTTGTCACGAAATTAAAAACAAAACAACGAAAGAGGCCATTCAATTTCTATTAAATAAACAAAAAACAAAGCATTGGGTCCTAAAAAAATGTGATTTTTCAAGGAAATTAACCTATAAATGGGAAAATGAAAATGGGCTAGTCGAGCCTTTATTTAGCATCCCAGCCGATTTCGAAGAGGAATATCTTTGGCAATGGAATACAGAGGTCTATCCTTTTGAACTTTCATTAGTCAAACCGCCAACAGAACCAGTTGCGCGAATTCAAGAAGGTTACAACATGCAAGGATTTGAAATAGAACGTAATCCCAAGATGCTAATCAATCGGATTTATCCATTAGGTTCAGGCGAAGGTGTTAACAAAGTCAATATTCGCTCGGTCAATCAAGGGGTTCCGTATTTAGAGAACAAGGCCGCAATTGACTGCTATGGTTTATTGGAGTCAATTTGGGTGGAACAGCGTTTTTCTGATCCCAAGGCATTAAAGGAAAATGCTTTGCGAATGTTAGAAGAATGGACCAAGCCACAAGTTTCTTGGGTAGTGACTGCAGCTGATTTAATTAAATTAACAGATCAACCTTTAGCAATCGATCGTTTGCGGTTGGGCACGGTTATCATGATTAATACGAATGAGTTTGGGAGTGTCAACCTTCGTATCAAAAAAGAAAGTAAAAAAGATGTCTTTGGTGCCCCCCAAGACATTCAGCTAGAGTTGGGAAATCTGCAAGAAACAATTCATAGTACCATGACAGCTTTCAGTCGGAAACAAGAGATTAGCGAAACTTACGCACAAGGGGCGACGACACTTTTAAATCGTTCAATACAAGGAGAACTTAGCAAGACACAGCCAGTGGAGCTGAATTTATACTTTGACGAGGACATTCTTTATATAAACACCGCAGAATTAACGTTCAAGGCAACTGCTAAAGGACCTTCGCATTCTGTAACGAACATTGATTTGGTAGTGGATGGCAAAAAATTACCCCAACTATCATTGCAACAACAACGGCTAAACATTTTGAGTTATTTACGAAAAACAACAGATGGAAAAATCGAACGCGGCAATCACACGCTTCAATTTTTCTCTCATCAGCCACTATGGTTGGATGCTTCGGTCATCTGTCGTGTGTATATTCAATCCCAATTGGGTGGCCAGTTTTAATAAAATAATGAAAACTAGAGGAGTGTGACGAAATGTCAGTAGAACATATTGAAGAATTAGATACCCTGAATCAAGGTCGCCTTAAAATCAATGCAATCTTGGATCAGTCGAATGCATCAGCTGAGAAAGTAGATGCTTACCAAGTCCAGTTAACGAATGGAATTTCTGAAGCGAAAAACATTGCAGATGAAGCTGGCAAAGAAGCCGTACAAATTGCCACCGATGCAGGCAATCAAGCAAATGAAACAGCCAACCAAGCGATGAACAATGCCAAAACAGCCATCACGATTGCAGGAAATGCAGTTTCAACGGCAAATAATAATAAACAAGAATTTGATACTTTACGAAATGATTTCGATCAATTAGTAGCAGAAGCAGGTGATAGTAATCCAGAAATTGTCCAAGCACGCACAGATACACAAGGCATCAAACAAGCTACCTTAGCGAATCGTCTTCAAATTGATTTGAATGACCGTATGACAAAAGCAGATGGTATTTCTTTATTGGCTAAGCCAACCACTGTCAAATTGAAGTTAGACTTTAACGGTAAAACGGCCGGCAATACAGCCACCAATGCAAACAGTTATTCCACTGATTTTACGGCTAAAATTCTTAAGAAGCCAACAGACGTTTGGGAGGAAGTTTCCCAAGCGGACTACAATAAAATGGCCAGCCGTGATGATGAGGGTGTGAAAACAGGTTCCACCCAAAGTGGTGTGATTCCACAACAATTAGCGGCCTTCAATCTCGTTGAAGCCGCAAAAAAATTAATTCCACAAATGTTTGAAACATTCACAACTGACGAGGCGGTGGCATTTGTTCGCCAGAACGTTCAATTTTTTACGATTAATCAACGTGTGAAAGCCGCTGCGCCCAATAATCAAACGATTAAAATCGCTGCGTATTTACCAACTACGGATAATTGGGTAACTCAAATCCAAGAATCAGCAAAAGAGTTCAGCGATTTTTCAATTCAAATCAATGATCAGAATTTTATCACAGATGAAGGGTTCATTTATTTAATGAGCTATACAGATTCATCGAATGGGGTGACGCCAGCCAGCGTAGAAGTTGATTACGTGGGACTTCATATTGGTCTGTCTGTTGATGCCCAAGCGGTTTTAGCGAAGAGTGGTTTTGTTCAGGCAGAGCAACTCAATACCCATGTGGAAAATCAGGATAATCCACACCAAGTAACCGCTGAACAAGTTGGGCTGGGCAATGTAGAAAATTATGGCTTCGCATCAGACAGCGAAGCAGTCGCGGGAACTTTAACGAGTAAATATATGCACCCGAAAAACGTTGCGGAAGCGATTAAAGGTCAAGCTGTGACACAAACAGGTGACCAAGAGATTGCTGGGATGAAGAATTTTGTAACTATGCCAACCGTCAATGGTGTGCCTTTGGAATCCTCTAAAATGGCCATTTATGAAGCTAGTGGAGTCGGTGAAGTCGAGGCAAAATATCAGGCGGCCTTTAATAAAGACAATATGAAATTTGTATTAATTAGGGTAGGAAATCGTGTCGATGCATTCGTAAGATGTAATTTGAGTGATCCGACGAAATTGAATAACCACATGCCTAAAGTATTTAACATACCAACTGGGTACAAAATGTCCTCAAAAATAAGTGCTAGTATTTGGAATATTCCGCTCTCAGTTGCACCTTACGCTTTTCCGTATCCTAATTGTAATGCACTATATGAAATCGGAAATCAAGGGATAATTTTTGCCTCAAGCAGAGCCGGAAATATTTACCTCCAAGGAAGTTGGTACACAGACGATCCGTTTCCAACAAAATAACAAGCTAGTTTAGGAGTCTTTTTATGGAACGTTATCTCAACACAATAACAATGCTTTTAAGCATTTTCGGTGGGATTGTCGTACGTTTATTAGGTGGATTAGATCAATTGTTGGATGTCTTCCTCTTTTTAATTATTGTCGATTTCATCACAGGTTGGATTAAGGCAATCGCCACAAAAGAATTGTCCAGTCGGATTGGTATGCTCGGAATTGCGAAAAAAGTTACGATGTTATTTGTGGTTGCCGTAGCGGTTCGTGTTGAAAAAGTTGTGGGGAACAATTTGCCAATTCGGGAAATGGTTCTGATTTTTTACATTGCGAACGAAGGACTTTCTTTTTTTGAAAATATTGCAACCTTTATTCCTATGCCGAAAAAGTTAAAAGAGTTATTTATTCAGTTAAAAAATAAAGATGATTAAGTAGAAGTGGTCGGGACAAACGTAGAACTTTCGGCTGATTGCCGAAGAAATTACTTCTGTCCCGCCATTTATCTGCAGGTTTAAGCCGTGGAAGGGAAGTTGTTTTGACTTTCCTTTCATGGCTTTTTTAAGAAAGGAGCATGCTATGTTTAAAAGATTAATGATTCAACTTGCTTTAGTAATTGGCTTAAGTTTAACGATTCCGATGACGGCTTGCGCTTACACCATCGAAGCGGATCCAATCAACTTTACTTATTTTCCAGGCTCTGCAAGCAATGAATTAATTGTTTTACATGAATCTGGAAACGAGCGGAACCTAGGACCACACAGTTTAGACAATGAAGTGGCCTATATGAAACGAAATTGGTCAAATGCTTATGTCTCATATTTTGTCGGATCTGGTGGACGAGTGAAACAATTAGCTCCTGCTGGCCAAATTCAATATGGCGCAGGTTCTTTAGCTAATCAAAAAGCCTATGCGCAAATCGAATTGGCTCGAACGAATAATGCGGCGACGTTTAAAAAAGATTATGCTGCCTATGTTAATTTGGCCCGTGATTTGGCTCAAAACATTGGTGCTGATTTTTCGCTGGATGATGGAACAGGTTATGGCATAGTCACTCATGATTGGATTACAAAAAATTGGTGGGGAGATCATACAGATCCTTATGGTTATTTAGCGCGTTGGGGGATTAGTAAAGCGCAGTTGGCACAAGATTTACAAACGGGCGTTTCTGAAACAGGTGAGACTGTCATTATTCAGCCAGGTAAACCTAATGCGCCAAAATATCAAGTAGGACAAGCAATTCGTTTCACTTCAATCTATCCAACACCAGATGCTTTAATCAATGAACATCTATCAGCAGAGGCACTTTGGACACAAGTAGGAACAATTACAGCGAAATTACCCGACCGACAAAACCTTTACCGTATTGAAAATAGCGGACATTTGTTAGGCTATGTGAACGATGGCGACATTGCTGAACTTTGGCGCCCGCAAACGAAGAAATCATTTCTAATTGGTGTGGACGAAGGCATTGTTTTAAGAGCAGGACAACCTAGTTTGTCAGCACCTATTTATGGTATCTGGCCCAAAAATACTCGCTTTTATTACGATGCGTTTTATATTGCAGATGGGTATGTTTTTATTGGTGGAACAGATACGACAGGCGCGAGAATTTATTTGCCAATCGGACCAAACGATGGCAACGCACAGAATACATGGGGATCATTTACTAGCTAAAAAAAAAAGCCACAAACTCTGCTTTTATCAGAGTTTGTGGCTTTTTTTGCATTTAGCAGAGATTTTGCCAAAGGGAATAAGCAACGGAGACTGCGAAGCTAGGTACTTTTATGCTATAATGACAAAGTTAGTATTATCCGAACTGGAGGAACTATAATGGACGGCATTTTACCGTTATGGAAAGAACGTGGCATGACAAGTCATGACTGCGTATTTAAATTGAGAAAAATTTTACATACCAAAAAAATTGGTCATGGTGGTACGTTAGATCCAGATGTCGAAGGGGTCTTACCCATCTGCGTTGGCAAAGGAACGAAAGTGATCGAATACATGGTAGATTCTGGCAAAACCTATGAAGGTGAAATTACACTTGGATTTGCTACGACAACCGAAGATGTTAGTGGTGAAATTGTTGAAAAAAAACCAGTTACAACACCTCTGCCAACTGAACAAATTGATCAAGCAATGGCCGAAATGACAGGTGAAATCACACAAATCCCACCGATGTTTTCTGCGGTGAAAGTCAATGGTAAACGTTTATATGAATATGCGCGGAATGGGGAAGAAGTTGAACGGCCCCAACGAAAAGCAATGATTTATTCATTTGAACGCACTAGTGAACCAATTTTTAATGAATCCGCTCAAACACAAAGTTGGCGGTTTAAAGTGGTCTGTGGCAAAGGAACCTATGTGCGGACACTATCCGTGGATACTGGCAAAAAATTAGGCTATCCTGCCCATATGTCGGATTTAACGAGAACGGCAAGTGGCGGTTTGCAAGCTGCGCAATGCTTAACGTTAGAAGAAGTAGCCAAACAAATGGCTGCTGAAACAATCGATCAATGCCTGTTGCCCATTGAGACAGCAGTAGAACAATTCCCACGAATTGATTTATCAGATGAATTGTATCAAAAAGTAAAAAATGGCATGCGTTTGCACAAAAAAGAACTAGGAATAAAGGCAATGCCAGAATCCTTAGTTGCCTTATTTTACCAAAATCAAGTGGTTAGTTTATACATGCCACACCCAACGCATGATAAATTATTGAAACCAAGTAAAGTTCTACGGAACAATTAAATAAAAAAGAAGGAAGTTTTTGCACATGCAAGTTATTCAACTACATCATCCCTATGAACCCACTCAAATTCCTAATGAAGAAGTCGTGATGGTCCTAGGCTTTTTTGACGGTGTTCACAAAGGCCACCAAAAAGTAATTGAAACAGGCAAAAAGATTGCTGAGGAAAAAGGCTTGAAGTTAGCTGTGATGACCTTCAACCAACACCCATCAATCGTTTTTCAAAAAGTTTTACCAGAAAATATGAAATATTTAACTAGCTTGGAACAAAAAGAACGCCTAATGGCCAACTTGGGCGTTGATATTTTATATATTGTCGAATTTACTTCAGCGTTTGCTCAATTAAAACCGCAAGATTTTGTCGATCAGTATATCGTTAATTTAAATAGTGCAGTGGCAGTCTCTGGGTTTGATTATACGTATGGTCCTAAAGAAATCGCTGGAGTCAAACAGTTACCAACTTATGCGCAAGGCCGTTTTGAAGTGGTGACAGTACCAAAAGAAGAAATGACTGGTGCCAAAATTAGCTCAACAAGAATTCGCGAAAAAATGGAAGCCGGCGAAATGGAGGAGGTCACGGAGTTGTTAGGATATATTTATGAAACAGAAGGAACAGTTGTCCATGGCGATGCTCGTGGCCGTTTATTGGGTTTCCCGACCGCTAATGTCAAAGTGAAAAGCACCGTGCGCTTACCAAGAATTGGCGTCTATGCTGTGCAAATCGAAGTTGGTGGCAAATGGTATGTCGGCATGGGCTCAATTGGTCATAATGACACCTTTGGAGAAGGACGCGATCTAACCGTGGAAGTCTATATTTTGGACTTCCATCAAGACATCTATGGTGAGCAAGTGGTGGTTCGTTGGAATCATTATTTACGTGACCAAGTGAAATTCAATGGGGCTGAAGCCTTGATCGACCAATTAAAACAAGATGAACGAGATACGGCTGACTATTTCCAACAATCTGAGGACAAATAATGAAGATTCGTCAAGAAAAACCTGCAGAGTATCAAGCTGTAGAGCGTTTAACGTATCAAGCGTTCAAGGAATTAAACTTGACCGAAAACTGGCGTCCCACAGAGCATTTTATCGTGCATTTATTAAGAGAAAGTGCCGACTTTATTCCGGAGTTGTCCTTAGTTTCAGAAACTGATCAAGGAAAATTAACGGGTCATATTATGTCTTCAAAAGCCAAACTACGATTACCTGATCATACAGAGAAGGCTGTTTTGACCGTTGGTCCGCTAAGTGTCCATCCAGAAGCACAGAACACGGGCGTAGGCTCAGCGTTAATTAAGCATTCTGTGCAGAAGGCCAAAGAATTAGGCGTCGGCGGATTGATTATCCTGGGCCATCCAACTTACTATACGAAGTTTGGTTTTGTTCCAGCGACTACTTTTCAGATTACGTTACCGGAAAAAGAAACATCAGAAGCATTATTGGCTTTGGAATTACTGCCAGGTTATTTTGGCACAAGTGGTGGGGAGTGGCATTTTTCAACATGCTTTGCTTATCCAGAAACACACCCTGCAGAATTAGAAGCCTTTGAAGCAGAACTCGGAATAAATGAATAAAGAATAATAAGACACGACAACCACTAGTTAAGTACTGGTAGTTGTCGTGTCTTTACTACTTTTTACTACAAAGTAGTTGACAGAACCGGTACTCAGTATTATTATGTAGTGGTACATAGTAATAAAGAGTAGTTCAGGGAGGAAAAGCAGTGAAGCAGACAGAGTTGCTAAAAGGCATTTTAGAAGGTTTAGTTTTAGCCATCATCCAAAGGAAAGAAACATATGGTTATGAAATTACAAAAATTTTAAATGACCAAGGGTTTACTGAAATTGTTGAAGGAACCATTTATACGATTTTACTGCGTTTAGAAAAAAATCAATGGGTTATAGCTGAAAAAAAGCCTTCAGAAAAAGGGCCAATGCGGAAGTTCTATCGCTTAACCTCATCAGGAGAAGCAGAACTCGCTGATTTTTGGCAGCGGTGGACGTTGCTTTCAAAACAAGTAAACAAGATGAAAAAAATGGAGGGATAGAGCATGTCAAATTTTAAAGCGTTGATCAAAAAAGTTGTTGGGGATAAAAAAGAGTACAAAGAATATAAACGACGTATTGCAGCATTACCAGCAGAGTATCGACAAGTATTTCAAGAAATTGAAAAATATGCATGGCATTTTTCAGATCATAGCGGAGCCAATATGTTCAATGCGTTGACTGATTTACTTGATTTGTTTGAAGAAGGAGCTGCTAACGGAACACCTATCAAAAATATTACGGGAGAAAAAGTAGGCGATTTTGCTGAAACAATTGTCAATGAAGTCGCTGGCAAATGGACCGATAAACAGAAAGAAAAACTGAATCATCAATTTTCTAAACAATAGTCAAAACAAAAAAGGAGAATAAACATGGTTGAAAATTTTTTTAAAGAAGGAAAGTTGCTGGTTATTCCCAAGAAAAATGCGAAAAAAGTCCAAGTGTTTCAACGTGTGGCCAACCAATTTGAATTTGGGAAAGAATATACGGAAAAAGAAGTCAATCAGCGACTTAGAGAAATCTATGAAGATTATGCACTTTTGAGACGGTATTTAGTAGATTATCAGTATTTAGAAAGAGATAAGTTTGGAAAAATTTATCAGAAATGTGAGCAACACACAAAAATTATATAAATGTCTTTTTTTAAAAGTAGTGAAACTAGGTGAAATGAACCAAGTCTAGCTACTTTTTGTTATGTAAGCTTAGTAATAGTTCTATAAAAAACTCTCTATTTGTTTTCTAACTCAGACTGGTAAGATTGATTTAATTAGAAAAAGATAGAGGTGAGAGAATGAATCTACGTACTTTAGGTCTAACAAAAATTCTTTTGACCTTTATTATATTAAGTATTATTGGCGCGTTAATGATTTATAGCGCCAGTAGCTATGACTTGTTGATGCAAGGCGTGAAGCCCACTGCTGTGTTTATTAAACAAGGCATTATTATGTGTCTCAGCTGGGTGCTAATGTTCGTGATTTACAAAGTTCGACTAGAAGTGTTATTTAATAAAAAAATTGCGATTGGACTGCTTTTAGTTTCGGTACTATTACTGTTAATGGTTCGACTACCTTTTTTTGGTGTAGCAGCGAATGGCGCACAACGTTGGATTTCTCTCTTTGGAATCCAATTTCAGCCATCAGAACTTTGTAATTTTGCGATTATTTATTACTTGAGCTGTTATTTAGGTGAAAAAGAAAATGGCTTGACAACGAAGCAGTTAAGGAAACAATGGCTGTTTGTTTTGGTCGTTGCATTTTTAGTTTTAATTCAACCCAAAGTTGGCGGGGCCATTCTTATTTTAGTTATTGGCAGTGTCTTAATTTTCTCAGCAAGTATTCATGCAAAATTTAGTGTAATTGCTGCGGGGATTGTCGTTGCTAGCGCGGCGCTTCTTTCTAAAATAATTATTTTTCTAGGCGATCACCGCTACTTACCACATTTTTTTGCGCATGTGTATGACCGCTTAGTTGTTTTGAAAAATCCGTTTTTATCCTTTCATGATCGAGGATTTCAGCCTTCAATGGCCTATTTAGCAATGTATAACGGTGGGTTTTGGGGCACTGGATTAGCCAATGGTATGGTAAAAAAAGGTGGCTTGCCAGAAGGTCAAACCGATTTTATTTTTGCGGTGATTGTGGAAGAACTTGGTTTGATTGGCGGCTTACTATTACTATTTCTTTTGTTATTTTTAGCGGCCTCGATTTTGCGAAGTAGTTGTGTAATAAAGAATCATTGTTACGGCTTGTTTTTGTTAGGGGTCGGGACCTTGATTTTAGCTCAAACGGCGATTAACATTGGTGGCGTTTTGGGTTTGATTCCAATGACGGGAATTCCTTTACCGTTTGTTAGTTACGGTGGGACAAGTTATTTAATCTTTTCAGTGGCATTAGGAATCGTCATTAAAATTATTGCAAACGAAAGGCGGCAGTTAAATGGTCAATACAAAAAAATTCAACTTACATCTTAATTATGATTTATTATTGCCCATTTTTTTACTCACACTTTTATCTTCTGGTGTGCAATATTGGATTGCCGTTAATGAAGGAAAAGATGGAACTGTGCCAGCATTAAAACAACTTTTCTTTATTTTTGTTGGCTATGCAGGCATGTTTTTAGCTAGTCGGCTGTCACAGAAATTTATTTGGAAAGTAGCTCCTTTTTTCTATGGGTTTTCATTAATCTTAATGAGTGCTTTGTATTTTTCCTATGACAAAGGAATGTATTTATTGACGGGCACAAAGCGCTGGTTAGATTTAGGGTTTATTAAATTTCAGCCATCAGAAATTGCGAAAATTGCGTTTATTTTAATGTTGGCAAAAATTATTGTCCAACATGAGCAACAAGACTGGTCTGATAAATGGCGTTCAGACAAGCAACTTCTAAAAAAAATCGTTGCGGTTAGTGTCCCTGTTTTTTTCTTGATGGCGGTACAAAAAGATTTTGGGACATCCCTTGTTTTCGTAACGATTATTCTATCTCTTTTAGTTATTTCAGGAATTGATCGCAAAATTTTAATCATTATTTTCAGTGCTTTAGCAACGTTAGGCGTGGTCTTGATTCTGTTAGTCTTTACAGAGTGGGGGCACAAAGTACTCTTCTTTTTACATTTTAAACAATATCAATTGGATCGAATTTTAGCATGGATTCATCCCTATGATTATGTCGATAAAATCTCCTATCAACAAGTACAAGGCTTATTGGCAATTGGTTCGGGTGGTTTATTTGGCAAGGGTGTGCATGGGATTGAAGTGTATGTTCCTGTTCGTGAGTCTGATATGGTTTTTACTTTTATCGGGGAAGCCTGGGGCTTTGTGGGCAGTGCCACTGTTGTTTTTCTCTATTTTTACTTGTTTTATCAAGTTTTAGTAGCTGGCTTGCGGAGCAATTCGCGTTTTTGTATGTACATCTGTGTCGCCCTCATTTTTTCGCTGGTTTTTCAAACGGTGGAGAATATCGGTGCGGTGATTGGACTGTTGCCGTTAAAAGGTATTCCGCTTCCGTTTTTAAGTCAAGGAGGCACTTCGTTAGTGATGGCTATCACTTCTTTAGGATTTGTCAAAGGAAGAGAAGCCGCTACCTGAAAACACAAATAAAAACCAAGACTGGAACTCGCTTGCCGACAAGCTCTAGTCTTGGTTTTTACTATTGAAATTGTTTTTGGCATTCAGCCAAAAGTTGTTGAAGTTGTCGACTCATGTAACGTTCTTTTAAATAATAAACTGCCATGTTTCGTTTAGGTAGTTCTTGGTAAGTCAGTGTATGGATCGAATTGTCTAAAAGTTGAATATTTGTGTATTCGGGGACAATAGCGAAACTATCGGAATGAGACACCAAGTGAGTAATAAGTGAAAGAGTATCCACTTGAATGACTTTCTCTGGAGAAAAATTAGAAAACGTAGTATCTAGCCAATTGGTTAATTTGTTTTGCTCGGAAAATTCGGTATTTAAACGGACGAAGGGGTACATTGTTAGTTCTTTTAAAATTTCTTCCGTCGTGGCTTTGGCCAAAGCTGGATGATCATTTCTTAAAATGAATTGATAATTTGCTGTAAATAAATCAATTTTACCAATATGTTCAGGTAATGGTAAGTCAGCAAAGGAAATACCAAAATCTGCATCCATTGTTTCCAAGGATTGAAGAATATTTTCTGTAATAATAGTATGGACTTGTAAGTTGGATGAACGATCCGTTAATGTTGTCATTAGTAAGTCATTCAATTTATATTCTAAATCACAGAGATAAGTGGCTACATAAATATGGTTGGAAGAATGATTAATTTCTTTTAGCTCTTCTTCAATTGAGACCAACTCATTGGTGATGCGCCAACAATATTTTTCTAAAATTAATCCAGCCGGTGTTAAGGTGGTAGTTTGACCTTGGCGATTAAAAAGTTCAGCGCCTAACGTTGCTTCAAGAATTTTTATTTGCTTACTTAATGCAGCTTGAGAAATTGCTAAATTTTCGGCTGCTTTAGTAAATTGTTTCACTTTGCATAACTCTAAAAAATAATGTAAACGAAATAGTTCCATGGGAATTCCTCCTTTTTCTATTCCTAGAATAAATAACGTAATTGTTCAAATAAATAACGGTGTGCTTCACAATGTCCGTGATGATTATTCTGAACTAAATAGATGGCTCGTTCTGGACTATCTTCCAGAGGAATACCAACTAAGTTACGTCTGTTTAGTTCATCAGTGAGTGAATAGGGAAGGATGCTACAGGCTTTTTCTCGTTGGACCATGTCTAAGACTAAATGAAGAGAAGGAAGTTCGATGACGATTTGCCGATTTTCCCAATTGATTTTACGTTCCCAACGTTTAAACACTTTTTTTTCATATACTTGATCGGAATATGCAGCAAAAGGTAAAGAACGAATTTCGTCAATCGTCACGCTATCGGCATGGGCTAAAGGATGATTTTTATTGACACAAAGGAGATAGCTTTCTGTATAAATTAATTCTTTCTCTAATGGAATCGAGGTATCCAAAAATATCCCAATCCCAATGTCAATTAAATCTGTTTCCAAGGCTGTTTCAAGATCGTAATAATACTTAAAATCAATACTTACATACGGATAGGATTGATTAAATAACAACAAGACTTCTCCAAATGCTTTATCTATATCAATTAAGTTTGTTCCAATCCGAATGGTCGTTGTCGATCCTTGGGTCACTAATTCATTAATCTCTTCTTGCGCTTCCTTAATGAGTGCAAAAATCATTTCTGTTCGCTTGGCGACGACTTCGCCTGCTGGAGAAAGCCGACAATGTTTCTTGTCTCTTAAAATTAATGAAGCACCTAATTCACGTTCCAACTCCTTGAGCTGGGTACTTAAATAAGGTTGACTCGTATGGAGCTTTTGAGAAGCTAAAGTAAAACTCGCATACTTTGAAACTGCCATAAAATATTCTAGTTGTTGTAATTTCATTTTCCTCACCGCCGTTTCTTTAACTATACAAAAAATAGCAGAAGAAAAGCTTCTCGACAAGGCTATCTGACGGTCTTTAGATTAATTTAACCAGTTATGATTCTATGAATAAATACGAATCATACCAGAAAACCATAGTAAATAAGCGGATTATTTTTCTTTTTGTTACTGAATGGACAAAAAGTTATCTACTAAAAACTTTTTCTATATCGTTATTTTTTCATGGAAGAATTATACTTGCTGTTGTAATTAAATAAGATTTGTTAGGTGAGGCTCCTATACAAACATAGGCTACTGCCCAAAAATGTCGAGAGACGCCAATGGGTAGAACAGGAACTGTCGAATGAAGGCTTTTCTTAAGGTAGCTAAAAGCAATCGCTTTTTACGTTGTATAGTGCTAAAGCTCAACGATAAGAACGATTATTCTTTGACACGTTGAGTTTTTCAGCGTGTCTTTTTTTGTGGAAAGGGTGAGGAAAATGGAAGATGAACCGATCGTCAATTCAAGTCAACAACAGATAAATGAGGTGAAAGAAAATGGAAAAGAAAATGCGTCACTTGGGCCATGACTATAGTTACAAAAAGTTTGCCCATTCAGAAGTAGAAAAAGTTTTACAACGTTTCGGCTCAACTTGGGATGGCATTAAACACCAAGATATTGAGGAATTACAAGAACGTTATGGCCGCAATAAAATTATGAATGAAAAAAAAGCTTCACGGCTGCGACTTTTTATAAAATCGTATATCACGCCGTTTACTTTGGTGTTACTAGCACTAGCCACGATTTCATTTTTTACAGAATATGTCTATGCTGCGCCAGAGGAAAAAGATGTGACTGGCGTGTTAATTATGTTAGCGATGGTCATCTTAAGCGGCACGATGAGTTTTGTACAATCAGTCAAATCAAGCAATGCAGTTGAAAAATTACAAAATATGATTAAAGTTACAGCGACAGTCATTCGTGACAAGAAGCAAATGGAAATTCCTATTGAGGAAGTTGTGTGTGGCGACTTAGTCCAACTATCCGCTGGCGATATGATTCCAGCCGATTTACGTTTAATCCAATCTAAGGACTTATTTGTTTCCCAATCATCCTTGACTGGAGAGAGTTTTCCCATTGAAAAACACGCGACTCATCAAAAAGATAGTGATCAAATTGATACAGAATACGACAATCTTTTGTTTTTAGGAACAAATGTAATTAGTGGCACTGGTTTGGGCATTGTCATTAAAGTTGGTAATCAAACTTTATTCGGAAGGATGGCTTCTGATAACGGAGAAGAGCAGCAGCAGACGAGTTTTGAAACAGGAATTAATAAAACAACGTGGGTGCTGATTCGCTTTATGTTGGTCATTACGCCAACTGTTTTTCTAATTAATGGGTTAACAAAAGGCGATTGGGTGGAAGCATTAATGTTCGCGATTGCCACAGCTGTCGGCTTGACACCAGAAATGTTACCTATGATTGTAACAACCAATTTAGTCAAAGGTTCTCGAGAAATGGCTAAAGAAGGCACGATTATGAAAAATGTCAATGCCATTCAAAATTTTGGCGGGATGGATGTACTTTGTACGGATAAAACAGGTACCTTAACACAAGATAAAGTAATTTTAGAATACCACTATAATATTGGTTGCCAAGAAGATCAAAAAGTCTTGGATTTAGCATTTCTAAACAGTTATTTTCAAACAGGTTTGCGTAATTTAATGGATAACGCCGTTATTCAAGCGGCGACACAAGAAAGTGATATACAATCAGATGATTTTTATAAAGTAGATGAAATTCCTTTCGATTTCAATCGACGTCGAATGAGTGTGATTATCAAAGAGTTTAAAACGCGAGAAACACGTCTAATTACCAAAGGGGCGGTTGAAGAAATGCTCTTGGTCTGCACACAGGTACTTTTAAATGGCGAAATTGTGCCCTTAACAGAGACGCTGCGTCAAAAAATTACCAAAGACGTTGAAGCTTTAAATCAAGATGGTTTGCGCGTTCTAGCAATTGCCGATAAAAAAGTCGAAGCGGCTGAATGGGAGTATACAACTAAAGATGAATCAGAGTTGATTTTACAAGGTTATCTTGCCTTCTTGGATCCGCCAAAAGAAACAGCAGCGGCAGCTATTCACGCCTTGCATCAACATAATGTAGCTGTGAAAGTATTAACGGGGGATAATCAGTATGTGACGCATTCTGTTTGTAAAGAAGTTGGTCTGGCTGGCGAAAAAATTATTACAGGAAATGAACTTCAACAATTAAACCAAGAAGAATTAAGAAAAACCGTTCAAGCGTATAATATTTTCGCCAAAATTACGCCTGACCAAAAAGTTCGTATTGTAAATGCGTTAACTGAAAATGGTCAAACTGTTGGCTTTTTAGGTGATGGAATAAATGATGCTGGAGCAATGCGCGCTGCTGATGTGGGAATCTCTGTTGATACAGCTGTCGATGTAGCGAAAGAATCAGCGGATGTAATTTTATTGAGAAAAGATTTAATGGTTTTGGAAAAAGGAATTTTATCTGGACGGCGCGTGTTTACGAACACGATGAAGTACGTCAAATTAACAGCAAGTTCTAATTTTGGCAATGTGTTTTCCGTGATCCCAGCAAGTATCTTTTTACCATTTTTACCGATTGCTCCGATTCAATCGCTATTATTAAATCTAATTTACGATACTTCGTGTATGTCAGTTCCTTGGGACAAAGTAGATGAAGAATACGTAGAAAAACCAAAAAAATGGGAACCAAAATCAATTGGTAATTTTATGCGTTGGTTTGGCCCAACGAGTTCTATTTTTGATATTGTTACCTATTTATTTATGTATTTCATTGTGTGTCCGGCTATCCTAGGTGGCTCATTCTTTGAATTAAATGGAGCAGATCAATTGCTCTTTATCGGTATTTTCCATGCAGGGTGGTTCATTGAGTCCTTATGGTCCCAAATGCTCGTCTTGCATTTCCTACGAACAGAAAAAATGCCTTTCCTTCAAAGTAGTGCTTCTGGAATTATGACGTTAGTCACTACAGCAGGGATTGTCCTCGGAACTGTTTTACCCTTTACCGCTTTCGGTGCAGAACTAGGATTTGTCGGTTTATCACCAAGCTATTTCTTGTATTTAATCCCGACAATTGTTGCTTATTTGACACTGGTTGCGTTCATTAAAGTTTTATACGTCAAACGTTACGGTCAATTACTGTAACTGATTTGTACTATTATATATAGAAAAATTTTTTTACTTTTCTTTCAAGGTTGAGGAGGTGTCGGTTTTTATGACAGCTCCTCGTTGTTGTTTTAAGTGACTGTGCGAATTTTTTTATGGATTTATTTGTCATTTACAGTTAGTATGGCTAGTAGAGACTTTCCAAAAAGAACGAGCTTTTTGGTAATAAGGAGATAAAACGAGCTAATGACCAAAACAAACCAACTTTCAACTTCAACGCCGATGTTCGATCGGTCGGCCTATATTCATATTCCATTTTGTGAGCATATTTGTTATTATTGCGATTTTAACAAGGTCTTTTTAGAAGGACAACCAGTTGATGAATATATTCAGAGTTTATTAAAAGAAATTCAACTTACGCAAGCATTGTATCCAGAACAAGAAATGAAAACCATCTATATTGGCGGAGGCACGCCAACTTCATTATCAGCGAAACAGTTAGATGTGCTACTAAAAGGGGTTCGCGAACAGCTAACGTTTGATGACCGAAATGAATTTACGGTGGAAGCAAACCCTGGTGATTTAACCCAAGAAAAATTACAAGTCATGAAAAACTATGGCGTCAATCGTCTTTCGATGGGCGTTCAGACATTTGATGATCGCTTGCTCAAAAAAATCGGTCGCAAGCACACCGCCGCAGATGTTTATGAAACAATGAAATTTTTAGAAAAAGAAAATTTTACCAATGTCAGTATTGACTTAATCTATGCTTTACCTGGACAAACATTGGAAAGTTTTCGCGATACTTTGACAAGAGCCTTAGCATTGGACTTGCCACACTATTCGCTTTATTCATTAATTCTTGAAAATAAAACAATGTTCATGAACTGGGTTCGTCAAGGACGGTTACAGCTGCCTGAAGAAGAAATCGAAGCACAAATGTTTGACGAAACGATTGAAGCAATGGAGAAAAAAGGACGTCACCAATATGAAGTCAGTAATTTTGCTTTAACAGGAAAAGAAAGCCAGCATAATCTGGCTTATTGGAATAATGACCACTACTATGGATTTGGCGCAGGTGCCAGCGGCTATCTTGGGCAAACTCGTTACAAAAATCATGGCCCAATCCAACATTATTTGAAACCCTTGCGAGAAAATCAATTGCCAATTGTGGAGACTGAAGAATTAACTCGTCTAAATCAAATAGAAGAAGAGCTATTTTTAGGCTTACGTAAAAAAGTAGGCATTTCTAAACAAAAATTCCAACAAAAATTTCATGAACCAATTGAAGCAATTTATGGAGAGGTCATTCAACGCTTAATCAAAGAAGAATTATTAATTGAAGAAGCAGATATCTTACGTTTAACGAAAAAAGGACTATTTGTGGGAAATAATGTTTTTGAAGCATTTTTGTTAAGTGAAAAAGAGTAAAAAAATAAAAAAATCATCGAAGTGTGACAAAGCATTTCGATGATTTTTTTATTACAAAAGTTGGTATTGATGGTTTTTTAAGGTGATTTGCAGCGATTAGCACTCTTGTGTGAAGAGTGCTAAAAAGTTGCGTATTTCCCTTGACAAAAAGGTAAGGACTTGTTATATTAGTATATGTAGTTAGCACTTAGATGTTAAGAGTGCTAATGAAGGGTGGTAATAACGATGATTACAGAAAGACAACAAAATATCTTGAGACTTATCATCCAAAATTACACGAACACGGGCTTACCTGTCGGTTCTAAGAAATTGATGGAGGATGGCATTGCCTCTAGTTCTGCTACAATTCGTAATGATATGAAAGCATTAGAAGAATACGGCTTATTAGCTAAGACCCATTCTTCTTCAGGGCGAATCCCCTCAATGGCTGGTTATCGTTACTACGTGGATCATCTTTTACAGCCAACACAAGTAGAAGAGAACGAACTTAGAAGAATCCGTCAATCTTTTGGAAAAGAATTTCATGAGATTAATGATATTATTCGACAATCAGCTGAAATTCTATCAGAATTGACAAGTTATACTGCTTTTTCATTAGGACCTGAAGTGAAAGAACGGAAATTAACCGGCTTTCGAATGGTTCCTTTGAATGATCGGCAAGTCCTTGCTATTATAGTGACAGATAAAGGCAATGTTGAAAACCAAGTATTTGCCATTCCTGCCGCTGTTTCTAGCCAAGATCTTGAAAAAATGACACAAATCATCAATGATAAGTTGGTTGGACAACCTTTGTTGACCGTTTATCATCGTTTGCGGACGGAGATTCCGATGATTTTACATCGCTATTTCCAAACGCCAGAAGGAATGATGAACTTATTCGATGAGATGTTAGGACATGCCTTTGAAGAAAAAGTCTTTGTCGGTGGTCGCATGAATTTGTTAGATTTTGGCATCAAACAAGATATTGAACAATTGAAATCTGTCTATTCCTTTATGCAAAATTCTGATGAGCTGACGCATTTATTAAATGGTTCTGCAACAACAGAAAATCCAATTGTTTTTCGTATCGGCTCAGAAATTGGCAACAATCTCTTAGAAGATATGAGCATGATCACTGCTACGTATGAAGTATCAGGACATGGCAAAGGAACAATTGCCCTGCTAGGACCAACCAGTATGCCGTATTCAAAAATATTCGGTTTGGTAGACACGTTTCGACATGAGCTAGCTTCACAACTAGGTGACTATTACCGTTTTTTAGGTAATTAAGCAAACCTTGTTAGGATAAGAAGTAGATGCATAAAGAGAAAGGAAGTTGCTGAAGTGAGTAAAAAAGAAGAGAAGCAAGAAGAATTACAAGAAGAAATGGAAGCTGTTGATGCTGCTGGCGTTTCTGAAGTAGAAGTTGAAGCAACAGAGATTGAAAATCTTAAAGCAGAGCTTTCCGAAATGGAAGACAAGTTCTTGCGGGCAAGAGCCGAAATTGCTAATATGAGCAATCGAAATAAAAACGAACGAGAATTATTAGTTCGTTACCGCTCACAAGATTTAGGTAAAAAGATTTTACCATCTATTGATAATTTAGAACGAGCAATGGCTATTGAAGTATCAGATGAACAAGGCGAAAGCTTGAAAAAAGGTATTTCGATGGTGCTAGAAAGTATTACTGTGGCTTTAAAAGAAGAAGGAATTGAAGAAATCCCAGCAATGGGTGAAACCTTTGATCCAAATTTACATCAAGCCGTTCAAACAGTCCCTGCTTCTGAAGAAACCCCAGCAGATACCATTGTTGAAGTTCTACAAAAAGGGTACAAATTACAAGATCGTGTGTTACGACCATCCATGGTCATTGTTGCACAATAACAAACGTTAATTAAAAATATATTATTATAGAAAACTA
The DNA here is from genome assembly GCF_051712485.1 of Enterococcus sp. DIV1206. Classification (NCBI taxonomy): domain Bacteria; kingdom Bacillati; phylum Bacillota; class Bacilli; order Lactobacillales; family Enterococcaceae; genus Enterococcus; species Enterococcus sp. DIV1206. The sequence goes on along the minus strand of NZ_JBIOOZ010000001.1, from coordinate 1,833,299 downwards.
ATACAGATTGGAGATATTCACTATGAGTAAAATTATTGGTATTGACTTAGGAACAACAAACTCAGCTGTCGCAGTACTAGAAGGCGGCGAAGCAAAAATTATTGCAAACCCAGAAGGTAACCGCACAACTCCTTCGGTCGTTTCATTCAAAAACGGCGAAATTCAAGTGGGCGAAGTAGCAAAACGTCAAGCTGTTACAAATCCTAACACGATTTCATCTATTAAACGTCACATGGGTGAAGCTGGCTACAAAGTTGATGTTGAAGGAAAATCATATACACCACAAGAAGTTTCTGCAATGATCTTACAATATTTAAAAGGTTTTGCTGAAGACTATTTAGGTGAAAAAGTTGAAAAAGCAGTTATTACAGTTCCTGCATATTTCAACGATGCGCAACGTCAAGCAACAAAAGATGCTGGTAAAATTGCTGGTTTAGAAGTAGAACGGATCGTTAACGAACCAACAGCAGCAGCTTTAGCTTATGGCTTAGATAAAACAGACAAAGATGAAAAAATTCTTGTCTTTGACCTTGGTGGTGGTACATTCGACGTGTCAATCCTTGAATTAGGCGATGGCGTTTTCGATGTATTATCAACAGCCGGTGATAACAACCTAGGTGGGGATGACTTTGATAATAAAATCATTGACTACATGGTTGCAGAATTTAAAAAAGAAAATGGCATTGACTTAGCTAACGATAAAATGGCATTACAACGTTTGAAAGATGCTGCTGAAAAAGCGAAAAAAGACTTATCAGGTGTAACAAGCACACAAATCAGCTTGCCATTTATTACTGCTGGCGAAGCAGGACCATTGCACTTAGAAATGAACTTAACTCGTGCAAAATTTGATGAATTAACAAGTGATTTAGTTGAACGTACAAAAGTACCAGTACGTCAAGCCTTGAAAGATGCTGGATTAAATCCTTCTGAAATCGACGAAGTTATCCTAGTTGGTGGTTCAACACGTATTCCAGCTGTAGTTGAAGCTGTTCGCAAAGAAACAAACAAAGAACCAAACAAATCAGTTAACCCTGACGAAGTAGTAGCAATGGGTGCTGCAATCCAAGGTGGCGTAATCACTGGTGATGTTAAAGACGTTGTCTTATTAGACGTAACACCGTTGTCATTAGGGATTGAAACTATGGGTGGCGTATTTACAAAATTAATTGATCGTAACACTACGATTCCAACAAGTAAATCACAAGTCTTCTCAACTGCTGCTGACAATCAACCAGCTGTTGATATTCACGTTTTACAAGGTGAACGTCCAATGGCCGCTGATAATAAAACATTAGGTCGTTTCCAATTAACAGATATTCCTGCGGCTCCTCGTGGTGTGCCACAAATTGAAGTAAGCTTTGACATTGATAAAAACGGGATTGTAAATGTTCGTGCGAAAGACTTAGGCACTCAAAAAGAACAAACAATCACGATTAAATCTTCTTCAGGTTTATCTGATGATGAAATCGAACGTATGGTGAAAGATGCTGAAGCAAACGCTGAAGCAGATAAACAACGTAAAGAAGAAGTTGACTTACGTAACGATGCAGATGCTTTATTATTCACTGTTGATAAAACATTGAAAGAATTAGAAGGCAAAGTAGACGCTGAAGAAGTGAAAAAAGCAGAAGATGCGCGTGATGAATTAAAAGCAGCCATCGAAGCAAACGATATCGAACAAATGAAAGCAAAACGTGATTCATTGAATGAAATCGTCCAAAACTTAACAGTAAAACTTTACGAACAAGCTGCGCAACAACAAGCACAAGAAAATCCTGAAGCTGCTCAAGGTGGCGCTGATGATGTTGTTGATGCTGATTTTGAAGAAGTAAATGGTGATGACAAATAATCAATAACAATTGATTTTAGGGACTGGATCATTAGTACAATGACTAATGTCCCAGTCCCTTGTCTTTTGTGAGAAAATCAACCACAATCAAGTTAGCAAGAAACTATTTAGGTTTTGAAAGAACTGTGGTATGATTACAACGATGTTAAACAAGCTGAAAATACCTATTCACAGCTAGTAACACTGATTCAAGGTGTGACAGATAATCCAACCAGAGAGACCGAAAGCAATCGATGAATTTGGCTGGTTCTAAACACATTGTAAAGTTTGAAGAAAGTTGGAGGGAAGTCAATGGCGACGAAACGAGATTATTATGAAGTGCTAGGATTAGCAAAAGGTGCTTCAGATGATGAAATTAAAAAAGCATACCGCAAACTTTCCAAAAAGTACCATCCAGATATTAACAAAGAAGCCGATGCGGAAGAAAAATTTAAAGAAGTTTCTGAAGCGTATGAAGTATTAAGTGATCCACAGAAAAAAGCGGCCTATGACCAATATGGCCATGCAGGAACTGATCCTAATTACGGTGGCGGCGCTGGTGGCTTTGGCGGTTTCGGTGGCGGCGGATTTAGCAGTAGTGGTTTTGGTGGATTCGAAGATATTTTCGATTCATTCTTTGGTGGCGGCGGTGGCCGTTCTGTTGATCCAAATGCACCAAGACAAGGCGCCGATTTACAATATACAATTCAATTGAAATTTGAAGAAGCAATTTTCGGTGTCGAAAAAGAGATTAAGTACAATCGAGAAGATACTTGTGCAACCTGTGGCGGTAATGGCGCCAAACCAGGCACACACCCAGAAACTTGTCATAAATGTCATGGCTCTGGAACAATCAATGTTGAACGTCAAACGCCATTAGGTCGTATGATGAGTCGTCAAACTTGTGATGTGTGTCATGGCACAGGGAAAGAAATTAAAGAACCATGTCCAACTTGTCATGGCACAGGTCATGAGAAAAAAGCACATACTGTCAAAGTAAATGTGCCTGCTGGAGTAGAAGACGGTCAACAAATGCGTTTAGCTAACCAAGGAGAAGCGGGTACTAATGGTGGACCATATGGTGATTTATATGTAGTCTTTCGTGTTGAAGATAGTGATATTTTCGATCGAGATGGCGCAGAAATCTACTATGATTTACCAGTAAGTTTTGTCCAAGCGGCTCTAGGGGACGAAGTAACTGTACCAACTGTTCATGGTGACGTGAAATTAAAAATTCCGGCTGGAACACAAACTGGCACAAACTTCCGCTTAAGAGGCAAAGGTGCGCCACGTTTACGTGGTGGGGGCAATGGTGATCAACACGTGAAAGTGAAATTAATAACACCAAAAAATCTTAATGAAGAACAAAAGGATGCCCTACGAGCTTTTGCAAAAGCTGGCGGACAAAATGTAACTGAACAACAAGAAGAAGGCTTCTTTGATAAAATGAAAGATGCGTTTGGCGGTAAGAAGAAAAAATAAACCAAACGAGTCAGAGACAAAAGCAGTTAGCTCCAAGTGTTCATCACTCTCGAAGGCTAAATTGCAACGAGTAATTGCAGGTGCTGCTTTTGTTCAACTGATTATTTTAAGATTTAGAGAGTGGGACATAAGTCGTTTTGACTTATGTCCTATTTTCGTTTCTTATTTCCAAACATTTTACGAGAATATTTTAAAATTTAGCGTATACTTAATATAAGCAAGTTAGGAGGGCTTATTTATGAAACCATATGTTTATGTAATCAGTGATATTCATGGACAAGCAGATTTGTTTGATGCCTTACTCACAGACTATGACCCAGTTGATCATCAGCTAGTTTTAATTGGTGATTTAAACGACCGTGGTCCACATTCTAAAGCCTGTTTTCTCAAAGGAAAAGAACTTGTCGAGCAACACGGCGCTGTTTATTTACGAGGCAATCATGAAGAATATTTTTTGCAGTTTCTTCAAAATCCAGAGGACTGGTTTGCAGGATATGTTCGCAATGGTGGCAAGGAAACAATTGAAAGCCTCTTGCATCCAGGAGCTACTGCAGAATACTCACCAACAGAAATGGCCTTAATGATCCGTAGTCGCTATCCAGAGTTAATTGATTTTTTAACAAAACGACCACTTTATTTTGAATGGCAGCATTACTTATTTGTGCATGCTGGGGTTGATTTAACGATGGAAGATTGGCGGCAAACAGCACCTAAGGATTTTTTGTGGATTCGCGAACCCTTTCATCAAGGGAAAAATAATACAGGCAAGACCATTGTTTTTGGTCATACCATTACTCCGATGTTACATGGTGATATGCAGACCACGGACCTTTGGCAAAGTGATGGAAAAATTGGGATAGATGGTGGTGCTATTTTTGGCGGCTCAGTGCATGGTGTGATTTTTAATGAAAAAGGCATTGTCCAAGATATCGAATATCAAAAACGCACCCCTGCGTGGCAACCAGAATTTTGATTCCTTAATCGTATGAATCAGTTACCTCACTTCTATATTTAGAAGCAAAAATATGCTAAAATAGATAAGTATGCATAAGAAAAGAGGTATCTAGTTAATGGCAGAAGCTTATAACGAAGAAGTAGTAGCGCTACTTCAAAAAGAATTGACGACGTATCGTTCAAAACAAATAACAACGGTTTTAACTTTATTAAATGAAGGAAATACAGTTCCTTTTATTGCCCGTTACCGGAAAGAAATGACTGGAAGTTTAGATGAAGTCCAAATCCGTGAAATAGAAGAACGTTATCATTATTTACAAAACTTGAAAAAGCGGAAAGAAGAAGTTCTCCGTTTAATTGAAGAGCAAGGAAAACTAACAAAAGAACTCAAAACAGATATTCAAAAAGCAGTAAAAATGCAACAAGTGGAAGATTTATATCGACCATATAAACAAAAACGTCGGACTAAAGCGACTATCGCGAAAGAAAAAGGGTTGGAACCATTAGCAGATTGGTTGCTCTCTTTACCTGAAAACGCGGATATCTTAGCCAAAGCGGCTACTTTTATTAATGAAGAAAAAGAAGTTGCAACCGCCGAGATAGCCTTGCAAGGTGCTCATGAAATTTTAGCAGAACGTATTAGCGATGAACCAAAATACCGAACATGGTTACGTGATTATATGGTTAAGCATGCGCAATATGTTAGCGTAGTTAAGGACGAAGAAAAAGACGAAAAGCGGACCTATGAAATGTATTACGATTTTGCAGAACCAGTTAGCAAAATGGTGCCGCACCGTGTCTTAGCAACGAATCGTGGTGAAAAAGAAGACATTTTAAAGGTTTCCCTTGTCGCTGATGAAACAAAAATTAATGATTATTTCCAACGTCAACTAATCGGCAAACAAGCAACAAGTTTTGCTGCTCCATACATTGAGGCTGCTTATTTAGATAGCTATAAACGATTTATTGGACCAGCGATTGAACGGGAGATTCGCAATGAATTAACAGAAAAAGCTGATGAACAAGCGATTGCAATTTTCGGTGAAAATTTACGTAATTTATTATTACAGTCACCACTTAAAGGAAAAGTTGTTCTAGGATTTGACCCGGCTTATCGGACAGGCTGTAAATTAGCAGTTGTCGATGAAACGGGTAAAGTTTTAGCAATTCAAGTGATTTATCCACATAAACCAGCGACTGCTGCGAAACGTGAAGCCGCTGGTCCAGCCTTTAAAAAAATCATTGAAGACTATCAAGTGGACATGGTAGCTATTGGAAACGGAACGGCAAGTCGTGAATCTGAATTGTTTGTGGCAGAGCAATTAAAAGCGGTGAAGCGTGACGTCTTTTACGTGATTGTTAATGAAGCAGGGGCTTCCGTTTACTCTGCGAGTGAAGTGGCTCGTAAAGAGTTTCCTGATTTACAAGTCGAAGAACGAAGTGCGGTCAGCATTGCACGTCGTTTACAAGATCCGTTGGCAGAATTAGTAAAAATTGATCCCAAAGCAGTCGGGGTCGGTCAATATCAGCATGACGTATCGCAAAAACGTCTTGCCGAGCAATTGGATTTTGTTGTAGAAACTGCGGTAAACCAAGTTGGTGTTGATGTGAATACAGCGAGTGCTCAACTTTTACAACATATTTCTGGCTTAAATAAAACAACGGCGCAAAACTTAGTCACTTATCGTGATGAAAATGGTGTCTTTACAGCACGAAATCAAGTCAAAAAAGTACCTCGTTTAGGACCAAAAGCATTTGAACAAGCAATTGGCTTTTTACGAATTCCTAATGGCAAAAATGTGTTAGATAACACTGGCATTCACCCAGAAAGTTATCCAGTAGCACAAGCAATTTTAGAAAAAGCAGAGATTGCTTCTAAAGAATTAGGGACAGCAGAAGCTATCGAAAAATTGAAACAGTTACCAGTGAATCAATTAGCTACTGAGTTAGAAGTAGGTTCAGAAACACTCACAGATATTATTGCTAGTTTAATCCAACCAGGTCGTGATATGCGCGATGAGATGTCAGCGCCACTTTTACGTAAAGACGTGTTGACGATGGAAGATTTGAAACCAGGAATGGAAATGCAAGGGACTGTTCGAAACGTAATTGACTTTGGTGCGTTTGTCGATATTGGTGTGAAGCAAGATGGCTTAGTCCACATTTCTAAGTTAAGTCCTAAATTTGTTAAGCACCCAACGGATGTTGTTGCGGTGGGTGATGTAGTCACAGTTTGGGTAGAAGATGTTGACTTGAAAAAGGGGCGAATTAGTTTAACCATGTTGCCTCGGACTGATAGAAAAGAGTAACAATGAAAGAGTCTCAACCAGTCTTGATGACAGATCAAGCACTTCAAACGCTAGTGGAAAAAATTTCAATCGTATTTTTTCAGAAACCTTTTCTGCATCAAGCTACATTTAATCGGCGGTTAAAAACTACGGGCGGTCGCTATCATTTAGCTTCGCATCACCTGGATTTTAATCCAACTGTCTTTTTAAAGTATGGACAAGAGGAACTGGAAAAAGTCATTAAGCATGAGTTATGTCACTATCATTTACATTTAGCTGGCAAAGGCTATCAGCATAAAGATAAGGACTTTAAAGAGTTATTGGCTAAGACTGGCGGTGCCCGTTATGCACCGCCTCTAGTAGAACGGAAAAAAGCAGTTTTCCATCAGTACCAATGTCAGTCTTGTGGAGAAGTCATCCTCAGAAAACGACGAATTGATACGACACGATATGTCTGCGGAAAATGTCATGGGCGTTTGTCCTGGCAAGCGAAAAAAGAACAAATCTAACGATTCTGGTCTTTGTTATCTTGACAAAGACCAGTAATTATTTTAGGATAAATAAGTGCTCTTAAAATGCAGATGTGTTGGAATTGGCAGACAAGCATGATTGAGGGTCATGTGGACAGATGTCCGTGTGGGTTCGAGTCCCATCATCTGCATCAACTAGTATAACAAGAGGTCGGGACAGAAGTGTTTAACTCCGAGAAATAAGAAGGAGTTGCTTCTGTTCCCGCCGTTTATCAGTTTTTGAGCGTGGAGCAAAAATCCAAAGTGATTTTTGTCCCACGCTCTTGTTTATTACGGAAAAACCATCAATTTTTTATTAAATTCTGATATTTATTATTGCTTTTTCATTATAGTTGGCGTAACTTTAGAGTATAAATTTGTGAAGCGAGGGAGTCCGTGTGAGAAATTTTAAAAAATCTGATAAATTAAATAACGTAAGTTACGATGTCCGTGGTCCTGTTTTAGAAGAAGCAGAACGCATGCAAGAAGAGGGCATACGTATTTTGAAATTAAATACAGGGAATCCAGCGCCATTTGGTTTTGATGCCCCAAATGAAATTGTGCGCGACATGATTGTGAATGTTCGCGATTCAGAAGGTTATTCCGATTCAAAAGGTATTTTTTCTGCAAGAAAAGCGATTGAACAATATTGCCAATTAAAAAAATTTCCTAATGTAACGATTAATGATATTTACACTGGTAATGGCGTGAGTGAACTAATTACCATGTGTATGCAAGGCTTGTTAAATAACGGCGATGAAGTACTTGTGCCAATGCCAGACTATCCTTTATGGACTGCTTCTGTTTCTTTGGCGGGCGGTACACCCGTTCATTATATTTGTGATGAGCAAGCAGAATGGTATCCAGACATTGATGATATAAAATCAAAAATAACTTCGAATACAAAAGCAATCGTTATTATCAATCCCAATAATCCGACTGGTGCTTTATATCCGAAAGAGTTATTACTAGAAATTGTCGAAGTGGCACGTCAAAATGATTTAATTATTTACTCCGATGAAATTTATGATCGTTTGGTCATGGACGGTTTGGTTCATGTACCGATTGCTACATTAGCTCCTGATTTATTTGTCGTAACATTGAATGGTTTGTCAAAATCACATCGAGTGGCAGGCTTCCGATGCGGTTGGATGGTGTTAAGTGGAGATAAATCACGAGTAAAAGGGTATATCGAAGGGCTAAATATGCTTGCTTCCATGCGGTTATGTTCGAATGTGTTGTCACAACAAATCATTCAAACCGCATTAGGCGGCTATCAAAGTGTCGATGATTTACTTTTACCAGGTGGCAGAATTTACGAACAACGAGAATTTATTTACAATGCGATAAATGACATTCCTGGTTTATCAGCCGTGAAGCCTAAAGCAGCTTTCTATATTTTCCCGAAAATTGATACGGCCAAATTTGACATTTATGATGATGAAAAATTTGTTTTAGATTTCTTACACAAACATCATATTTTATTAGTCCATGGTGGTGGTTTCAACTGGCAACAACCCGATCACTTCCGTATTGTTTATTTACCGAAGATGGAAGACTTAAAAACTACAGCAGATAAAATGCGTGAATTTTTAAGTACCTACAAACAAAAATAAAAGAACTACCAAAAAATAGCCTCTAACGAAGCTATTTTTTGGTAGTTCTTGTTTTATCAACAATACTATTCTGCGGTTTCACATGCTTTTTTACTAATAATCATTCGGTTGGTATATTTTTCTTCCATATCAGGACTAGGATTTGCTACTACGATGAGATAAGAATTTTCATACTCCTTCTCCACAAAGCCTGAATAATTTGTTTTTTCCCAAATGAAGTGAACCTTTTTCTCTTCGGCCATACAATAACACTCCTTTTTAATAAAAATGAACCTATTTATTTTCTAAGAAAACCTTAGATAATGTTCTTGCAGTATATTATGCAATAAAGTACAATAAAAGCATAATGCGAATTCGCATATTTTGACAAAATCCCCATTTTGCAAGGAAAATGGCCGATATAAATAGGAGCTATTGTGATGAATTCTTTAGGTGCAGTTATTAAAGAAATTAGAAAAAATAGAAAATTGACACAGAAAATGTTATCAGAAGACATCTGTTCGCAAAGTGTTTTAAGCCGCATTGAAAACAATGAAGAGTTGCCGAATGTCCTCGTAATGCAACAACTTTGTGATCGTTTAGGTGTGACGGTTGACCAGATTATGCGTTATAAATCTGGTGATGTGCACGTTGTTACGTATTCATTTGAAAAAATGGCTGAATATTTTCGCCATAAAAAATATCAATTATTATTAAATTATTTAAAGGAAAATCGTATTGAAGAACAATTGTATTTAGATACGGACTGGCAAAAATATTATTATTATTTAGGTAGTTGTGAATTGTTTGTTCTAAATGATTATGAAAAAGCTATTGCTAGCTTGCGTAAAGGGTTATCTTTCACCTATAAAGCTGATAAGTTAAATGTTTCTGATTTAGAGATTCAATTAATTAGTTGTCTAGGTGCCACTTATGGTTACATGGGCAATCGAGTAGAAGCAGAACGATTTTTAAGTTTGAGTATTCATTATTTTAATCAATTGCCAAATGAACGCAGTAATGCAGAATTAACGAAAATATTTTTTAATTATGCTGATTTCTTATTCAAAAATTATACAGAAAAAGATGCCGAAATTTATGTGGATCAAGGAATTACTTGGGCCCGCAAAAAAAATAGTTATTATTATTTAAGTGAATTATTAAATCTAAAATATTTAGTTTTAATGAGAAAGAATAAACACGAAGAAGCAGAACGTTATCTGAACTTAGCGCAACAAATGAAAAATGTGGAAAGTGGCAATCTTTAAAAAATCCTCAGAATTGCTTAAAAGGTCTACACCATTTCTTGACTTTTGTACTGATTAAGAGTACTTTTGAAGTAAGTAAAATAAAGAAAGAAGGATGAAGATGAAAACATTTATCTTTGCAGACAAGTTCTTTTTAAAAAGCGATGTTAAAGGACCTGGTTATTTAGAAATCACGGATGGTATCTTTGGTAATTATACAAAAGATGAACCGCAAGGGGACGTAAAAATTATTCGTGAGGAAGGCAAATGGATTGCCCCAGGTTTAGTGGATACTCATATTCATGGTTACATGAATCATGACGTAATGGATAACGATGCAGAAGGCATTAAAGTGATGTCTGAAGGCTTATTATCTTGTGGTGTAACTTCATTTTTACCAACAACGTTAACTTCAAGTAAAGAACGTTTAACAGACGTTGCACGTACGATTGGTCAAGTCTACCAAGAAGTACCTGGTGCAAAAATTCAAGGGATTTACTTTGAAGGACCTTTCTTTACTGAAGAACATAAAGGCGCACAAAATCCAAGTTATTTTGGAGATCCAGACCTTGATACATTCCACGAATGGCAAGAAGCTTCAGGCGGAATTATTAAGAAAATTGCGTTGGCACCAGAACGTAATGGTGTGAAAGAATTTGTTGAAACCGTTACAGATGAAGGTGTCGTTGTTGCTTTAGGCCATAGTAATGCGACCTTAGAAGAAGCTGATGTGGCAGTTGAAGCAGGCGCTAGCGTTTTTGTTCATGCATATAATGGGATGCGTGGCTTAAATCACCGTGAACCAGGGATGGTTGGTGCATTGTTAACGTTACAACACGTTTTCTCTGAATTAATTTGTGATGGACACCATGTACATCCGCAAGCGGCTGAAGTATTGATGGAAAAAGCGGGCCATGATCACGTTGCGTTAATTACAGACTGCATGATGGCTGGCGGTATGCCAGATGGCAACTACAATTTAGGTGAATTTCCTGTTGTGGTAGCAGAAGGAACGGCTCGTTTGGATACTGGGAACTTAGCAGGAAGTATTTTAAAACTAAAAGAAGCAATTAAAAATGTAGTTGATTGGGGTATTGCAACACCTGCACAAGCAATTATGATGGCTTCATTAGTTCCTGCGATCAGCTGTAAAATTGATGATCAATGCGGCATGATTGCAAATGGTCGTGATGCTGACTTTATCGTATTAGAACCAACCATGGAATTAGCAGCTACTTATTTAGATGGCGTTGAACGTTATCGAGCATAAGACACAAGAAAAAGCTTGCGGAAATTTATCCGCAAGCTTTTTTTATAATTCTTTTGGTAAAATCGCAGAAGTGATTTCTTTGTTCTCGTAGGCAATAAAAAAATCGATTAATTGCTTGTCAAATTGCTCAATATCCTCTTTGTAAAGGGAGCTAGGAATCACAAAGGTTTGCTCCAGAGTGCCTGCTAGATAATCGCCATCTAAACTTTGGGCGACAACTAAAAATTCTTGTTCGCGCCAATGTTCCACATCTGTTTCAGAAATGGTTTCCGGAGAGGCTAAAAATTTACAATTTTCGACAAACTGTTCATCAATTTCTTCACTGAAAGTTAATTCAGCATCCTCTTCTTGAGGTTGAGAGAGGATTGCTTGCAAAAATGTTTGTGGTTTTGCATCGGGTAATGTTTCTTTTAGCTGTTCAAAATCCAATGAAAGTTCCTCCTTATTGTTTGTTTAAAATAGTTACTGAAAAATCAATGGGTGAATTTGTTTTAAGGCTTTTGGCTTCTAAGATGATTTTTTCAGCCAACAAATCGTTTCCGTTATATACAGGTGTCACGCGATAGCGAACGGTTTCGCCGCGATCAAGAGCTGCCCGAATCTGATTTTCATATTTCGTCATATAAGGAGTGTTGACAGGATTCTGATACAAGGTGGTTAAGTTACGTGGATCATCACCACTGCCTCCCATTTGACGGCCGATTAGGTGGCCACGCGAATGATTAGCTTTTCCTGAAATGAAACCAGCTGGTCGAATATCTTTATTAGCGGAAGTTCCTGTATTGACCATGGCGGGTTTTAATAGCGCATCAGCGCCTGTCGCTCGTTTTAGACGATCTAGAGAATGATAAGTAATCCAGCCGTTTGAGCTATCCTTTAATTCCTCTGCTGAAAATGTGGCTTTACCATTTTCAATGGGTCCAGGATTATCTCCTTTTGGTGCTGGTGTGCTTGAAGGGGTGGTTGTTTGTGGTTGAACATTAAATAAATCTTGTAAAGCATCAGGAACTTTAACGCCAACCGCGCCTAAAATTAAAATGATTAATGCGCCAATCAGCATGATGGTTGAATTAAATGGTGGTTTCTTCTTTCTGTTTGCCATAACGTGCTCCTCTAATTTTATACTTGCAATAGTCCAAATTTAAGTGGACCATCTTTTCTATTATACGTAAATTTGCTAAAAAATCAAAAAAGGCTTTTCTTTGAAAGACTTGTATTCTCAGATATGTTACTATTTTAATGTAGAAGGGAAGGGATAGTGGATGGCCTATATTGAAGTCAAAAATGAATACAAGCGTTACCAAATGGGAGAGACAACTATTACTGCGAATGACGGCATTTCTTTTGAAGTGGAAAAAGGAGAAGTAGCGGTTATTTTAGGCCCCAGTGGTGCTGGAAAATCAACTGTTTTAAATATTCTTGGTGGAATGGACAGCTGTGATGAAGGGGAAATTATTATTGATGGCACAGATATCGCTCAGTTTTCAGAGAAACAATTAACCACTTATCGACGCAATGATGTCGGGTTTGTTTTCCAATTTTACAATTTAGTCCCAAATTTAACGGCAAAAGAAAATGTCGAATTGGCTTCGCAAATCGTTGCGGATGCGTTGGATTCGACCAATGTTTTACAATCGGTGGGTTTAGGGGAACGTTTAGATAATTTTCCAGCGCAACTTTCTGGTGGTGAACAACAACGAGTAACCATCGCCCGTGCGATTGCTAAAAAGCCCAAGTTACTTTTATGTGATGAACCGACAGGAGCACTGGATTATGAAACAGGGAAACAAATTTTAACCATTTTGCAAAACACTGCTCGTGAAACTGGAACGACCGTCTTAATTATTACCCACAATTCAGCCATTGCAGAAATGGCCAATCGGGTAATTCGAATTAATGATGCAAAAGTTCGCGAAATGACTGTGAATGATCAGCCTAAATTGGTTGCTGAAATTGAATGGTAGGTGCCTAAAATGAAGAAAACAGCGCTAATTAAAACAAGCTTACGTGAAATTAGACAATCTACTACACGATTTTTATCGATTATGGGGATTATTTTCCTTGGTGTAATGGTCTTTGTTGGTTTGAAAGCTACTGGACCAGATATGATTAAAACCGCGAATAATTATTACCAGAAAGAGCAGCTTCCAGATGCGCGAATAATTTCTACAATGGGACTGGAAAAGAAAGATTTAACAACACTACAGTCTTTAAAAGATGTCGAAACAGTTGTGCCGCGGTATACAATAGATGCCACGATTGGGCCGCAAAATAATGCAGTAAAATTGTTTGGCTATCGAAAAAATCAAGCAGGATCGGTTAACTATCAAGTAGTTGACGGTCGGTTACCTAAACAAACAAATGAAATTGCATTAGATACATTAGCGAAAACTAGATATGACTATAAAATGGGTGATAAAATCACTTTAAACGATGCAGCGATTAAAGAAAAAGGACTGACGCAAACTCATTTTACTGTTGTTGGATTTATCAATTCACCAGAATATATTGATAATACATCCAGGGGAACCACAACGGTCGGGTCTGGAACGTTAAACTTTTTTGGCGTGGTTTCGGAAAAAGCTTTTGACAGTCAACGGTATCCAGAATTGCTAATCTCATTTCGTTCATTAAAACATCAAAATACGTATTCCTCTGATTATGAAAAGAAAAGAGAGCAGGCCTTAAATCAAGTAAAAGAGGCACTGAAAAATCGGCCAGAAGAACAGGTTGCGGCTCTGCGTGATTCGGCTCAGCCGGACATTAACCAAGGTCGGCAAGCGCTGGAAACGGGAAAACAAGCGCTTGCGCAGTTGGAGCAACAACCAGGAATTCCAGCTGAGATGCTTGAAAAGCAAAAAGACGAATTGGCTAAACAGGAACAACTGTTGGCTGAAAAAGAAACAGAGCTAGCCAATTTGAAAGCCCCAACGTATTATTATTTTACTAGGGAAGACAATCCAGGATTTTCTGAATATCAAGATAACGCTGATCGGATTTCTTCTTTAGCCACGCTATTCCCGTTGTTCTTTTTCCTAATTGCGGCATTAGTCAGCTTAACTACCATGACACGTATGGTGGAAGAAAAAAGAATGGAAATTGGTAGTTTGAAAGCTTTAGGTTATCGTAATCGTGAAATTGCTTCGATTTTTATTACCTATGCAACGGTTGCCAGTCTAACAGGTGCATTATTAGGATTGGCAGTTGGCTATTATCTATTCCCTAAAATAATTTTTGATGCCTACGGTCAAATGTACAATATTCCTGATTTAGTTACACCGTGGTACTTAAATTACAGTTTATGGGGCATCATTGTAGCCTTAGCTTGTACTGTGGGAGCGGCCTTAGTGACATTAAGAATCGATTTATTAAGTACCCCAGCTACCTTGCTAAGACCCAAAGCGCCGAAAGCAGGTCAACGGATTTTACTAGAACGAATCCGCCCTTTATGGCAACGCATGAGCTTTATTCAAAAAGTGACCGCTAGAAATCTGTTCCGCTATAAACGACGGATGCTGATGACCGTTATCGGAATAGCTGGTTGTATGGGGCTGTTAATTGTTGGTTTTGGTTTACGCGATTCAATTGTGGATGTCGCTACAATTCAATTTAATAAAATCTGGCATTACCAAGCAGTCGTGACTTTTAAAGAGCAAACAACAGCTGAAGAGACAAAAGAGTATCAAGAAACATTGCGCAAACTGGATGGTTTGAATAAAACAATTCCGTTATATTCAGAAATCTTTAAAACGAAGGGCAAAGGCGCACCAACTCAAAATATTACTCTTTATGTGCCACAAGATCCTTCGAAAATGGCTGAGTTTCAATTATTTAATGATCGAGTCACTGGAGAAAAATATTCCCTCAACGATGACGGTGTAATGATTAATGAAAAATTAGCTAAATTATTTGGCTATAAAGTCGGAGATCAATTAAATTTAGAAAATAGTGATAATCAAACCTATCACGTGAAAATTGCCGCGATTGCAGAAAACTACACGGGTCATTTTGTCTATATGACGCCGAAACTCTACCAGACGATGACCAAACAGAAGCCGGAGTATAATACAGAATTCCTACTTTTTGACAAAAAGCTATCCTCAAAACAAGAAACCTCAATCGGAGAGGCGTTGACAAAACAGCCGAAAGTGTTGAACATTACGTTTTTAACTGCGATGAAAGGTTCGTTTGATGATATGCTGAAAAGCCTTGATATTGTCATTTGGGTACTAATTGCTGTTTCTGGTTCTTTAGCGTTAATTGTGTTATATAATTTAACCAACATTAATGTTTCTGAACGGATTCGAGAACTTTCCACGATTAAGGTTTTAGGATTTTACGATCGTGAAGTCACCACCTATGTTTACCGTGAAAACATTATTTTAACGTTCATTGGTATTATTGTTGGCTGCTTCTTTGGGAAAATTTTGCATCAGTATATTTTAGCAACCGTTGAAGTTGATTTAATTATGTTTTCGCCAATTATTCATTGGCCAAGTTATCTGTATTCCGCAGTTATCACCATGTGTTTCACGTTGTTTGTGATGGTCATTATGCATCGGAAATTGAAGAAAATCAATATGATTGAAGCGTTAAAATCAAATGAATAGCACATTTTAAAAACGAGGAGTCCGTAGAAGTTCGATAATTCTAGGACTGCTCGTTTATTGCTGCTTCTTTTATTAAGAAAAAATAGGTCTTAAGATGTATCTTTTGAGATTTATTTGGAAATTACTACTCTTTTTATTTAAAAATTGGTACACTATTACTAGGTTATAGCACAGAAAGGAGTGTGGGAAAAGTGTTAGAAGGTCTACCATTGGAAACGGTTTATTTTTATGCATTAGTGGGGAGCGCGGTCCTCGCTTTTTTACTAATTATTTTTGGGGATGTTTTTAATTTTGATGGACCGGTGGACCCAATGCTGATTATTCCATGGATTGCTTTTACCTCGCTGTTTGGGTACCTTGGGGAAGAATTAACAGCGGTGAATAGTTGGCTTATTTTAATTGTCAGTGGTATTCTTTCAACCATTATTGTTTTCTTCCTAAATTTTTATGTGTTGGTCCCTTTGAAAAATTCAGAGGCCACAATTTCTATTTCGGAAAAAGACATGGAGGGTCGTGTTGCTACTGTGATTACCCCAATTCCTGTCCGGGGAATGGGCGAGATTCAATTGAAGAGTGTCACAGGTTCGTTAAGTCGACCAGCAGCATTTTATGTGCCACAAGAAGTGGCTGCGCCAAGAGGTAGTGAGGTATTGATTATTGAATTGAAAGAACGGGTTTGTTATGTCATTCCTTACGAAGGCAGTCTAAAAATATAGAGTAGGAGAGAAGAAAATGGGGATTTTGTTACCGATTATTATTGCAGTTTTAGTATTATTAATGTTATTAATTGTGTTTGTTTCTAAATATCAGACAGCCAAACCTGATGAAGCGTTAATTATCAGCGGGAGCTATCTAGGCTCTAAAAATGTTCATGTAGACGAAGGTGGCAACAAAATTAAAATCGTTCGTGGCGGTGGTGCGTTTGTCTTACCAGTGTTCCAACGTTCAAATCGAATTAGTTTGCTTTCAAGTAAATTAGATGTTTCTACACCAGAAGTGTACACAGAACAAGGGGTTCCTGTGATGTGTGATGGGACATCAATCATTAAAATTGGTTCGTCAGTTGAAGAAATTGCGACAGCAGCGGAACAATTTTTAGGAAAAACAACGGAAGAATTAGAAAATGAAGCACGTGAAGTATTAGAAGGACATTTACGTTCGATTTTAGGTTCAATGACAGTGGAAGAAATTTACCAAAATCGTGATAAATTTAGCCAAAGTGTACAAGAAGTTGCCAGTGTTGACTTAGCTAAAATGGGCTTAGTTATTGTGTCGTTCACAATTAAAGAAGTTCGTGATAAAAATGGATACTTGGATTCATTAGGGAAACCAAGAATCGCTCAAGTTAAACGTGATGCAGATATTGCTGAAGCAGAAGCCTTGAAAGAAACTCGCATCAAAAAAGCGGAAGCTGAAAAAGAATCACAACAAGCGGAATTGCAACGTCAAACAGAAATTGCAGAAGCTTCAAAAGAAAAAGAATTGAAATTAGCGTTATACAAACAAGAACAAGACATTGCCAAAGCCAAAGCAGACCAAGCCTATAACTTGGAAAGCGCCCGTGCCCAACAACACGTGGTGGAACAAGAAATGGAAGTCAAAGTCGTTGAACGTCAAAAACAAATTGAGTTAGAAGAAAAAGAAATTACGCGTCGTGAAAAACAATACGACTCAGAAGTGAAGAAAAAAGCAGATGCAGATCGTTATGCACGCGAACAAGAAGCTCTTGCTCAAAAAGCACGCGAAGTGGCAGAAGCTGAAGCAGAACGCTTCAAAGTTGAAGCATTAGCAGAAGCGGAAGCCAACAAAACGCGTTTAACAGGTCAAGCGCAAGCCGAAGCTATTTTAGCTCGTGGTGCAGCGGAAGCCGAAGCCAAACAAAAGATTGCTGATGCCTTCAAAGAATATGGTGAAGCAGCTGTGTTAAGTATGGTGATGGAAATGTTGCCACAATTAATGAAAGAAGCAGCACAACCACTGGGCAACATCGACAAGATTTCAGTGGTAGATACAGGCGCAGGTGGCGAAAATTCTGGCGCCAACCGTATTACCAATTATGCAACAAACTTGTTGGCTGGTACACAAGAAACACTAAAAGAAACAACGGGCCTCGACGTGAAAGAGCTAATTGAAAACTTTTCTAAAAAAGGTACCTCAAATAGCGTGAACTATCATGCAGCAGAAGGTTCAGAAAAAGAATAGAAATCAGCCTTTAAGGAGTAGCGAATCGCATTTCGTTACTCCTTAATGCTGCGTTGAAACGATAAACGAACAATCTGACAGAGAAATAGCGGGTGCTTGTTTTGTTTCAAAGATTCTGATAACATAGAGTTCTTGGAGGGATAGAGATGTCAAAAAAGAATAAAGATATTGAAGTACGTGTTGAAGAAGAAAAAGCCCAATACAATGGAGCAAATGTTTTAATGAACAAATTATTTATTGGTAAAAAAGAAATCGGTCGTGTCATTCCGCAAAATGATAAAAAATTCATCATTGAAATTGATGGCAAGCAAGAAGGTACAGCAAAAAATCTGGACGAAGCCTTTGAAACAATTATTCGTCAATGGAATTTAAGTGAATAAAAAATAAATAACAATTTTTTTAAAAAAAGGGTTGCTTTTTTCTGGAAAAGATTGTATTATAACTAAGTCAGGTCGTTACAGCGACAATGACTTTTTGGAGGAATAGCGAAGTGGCTAAACGCGACGGACTGTAAATCCGTTCCTTAGGGTTCAGTGGTTCGAATCCACTTTCCTCCATTTTCTTTTTGGGGTATAGCCAAGCGGTAAGGCAACGGACTTTGACTCCGTCATGCGTTGGTTCGAATCCAGCTACCCCAGTTTTCAGAACATTTCTGATAGAGAGATGTTCTTTTTTTGTATAATTATATAACAAAAATGAGGTAAGATTTTCCTCATGTACAGGCTAGAAAAGTTTTCATTTATATAAGAATATGCTAAAGTATTAAGAAAGAATAGTCTGGAGTTGATAAGAATGAACTTTAAAGAAAAAATTACAGAAATGGTTGAAAATGTTTACGATTTAGCACGCGATGGTAAGTATGATGTCAAAGTTGACTTAATTCCTCGTAAAAAAGGCAACATCAAAAGTGGTGTTAAAGTCACTTCTTCAAGAAATACAGCCCACAATATCAAATGGCGTTCAAAAAACTAACTCGTCTTTAGCAGAAACACCGGAGCAGACAAAATTATTGTCTACTCCGGTGTTTTTATTTTTCTAATTCGATGCCTAAGACAGTTAAATGCCCATTACCAACTAATTTGATAACTAATTGGGCTAAGTGGTTGGGTGTCATATCCGTCTCGCTAGTAATCCACCAATGAAGGGTACCGATGAAGATAGAGGTCATGTATTCAATAACAAAATCTATCGGTACATCAATATCATTTTCGGTAATACGCAACTGCGAAAAAATCGTCGCATATTTTTCTTCGATAATTTCAGCTAAGCGTTTTCGAAAGTGTTCGTTGAAATTATTGTCCATGATAGTTAAGAAGAAAGATTTGTTCTCTTGAATGTTGATGTAGAGTTGCGTCAGAAGTTCTTCAATGTGCTTCACGCGGACACGGTTGCCATTAACCAGTTGTTGCGAATCAAGAATAGCGGTAAAAGCACTAAGCGTAAAGGTGAAGATTGCATCATATAAATGCTGTTTGTCTTTAAAATGAGCATAAAAAGTCGCACGATTAATCATAGCTTCATCAGCAATATCCTGAATCGTCACCGCTTCGTAGCCTTTCGTTTCTACAAGTTTAAAAAAAGCTTCAATAATCATTTTTCTGGTTCGTTGTACTCTAAGGTCTGTTTTCTTTGCCATCATAAATTCCTTTCGAGATAGTCAACATTCGCGGAAACTTTGTTGTTTATCTCACAAAATAGGGTAAATTGCTTGTTGCAAATCATTTAGAACCTTTCTAAAATAGGTATATCTATTATAACAAACAGTTTGTATAATAATCAACAAACTGTTGGGAAATGAAGGGGTATTTTAATTGATGGTTATGAGAGCAGGGATTGATGTTGGGTCAACGACAGTAAAATTAGTATTTTTAAATAAACAAAATCAGCCTATTTTTACAAAATATGAACGCCATTTTTCAGATGTCAAAGCAGCAACGGAGCGTATTTTAAAAGAAGGGCTATCAAGGATCGGTGCAGACCAACCTTTGACAATGAGCATAACTGGCTCTGGTGGTATGGGGCTGGCTGAGGTATTAGGGATTCCCTTTGTTCAAGAGGTTATCGCATGTACACGAACTGTTGAAACAATAATCCCAGAAACGGATGTTGCTATTGAACTTGGCGGAGAAGATGCAAAAATCACTTTTTTTGATGGTGCTTTAGAGCAACGAATGAATGGTAGTTGTGCAGGTGGGACAGGCGCCTTCATCGATCAAATGGCTGTTTTACTTAAAACGGATGCCAATGGAGTGAATGAATTGGCGAAGAATTATCAAACTATTTATCCGATTGCTTCCCGCTGTGGGGTTTTTGCCAAAACGGATGTTCAACCTTTAATCAATGAAGGAGCAGCGAAAGAAGATATCGCGGCGAGTATTTTTCAAGCGGTAGTTAATCAAACAATCGCCGGGTTAGCTGCTGGTCGCAAAATTAAAGGTAAAGTAGCATTTTTAGGGGGACCTTTATTTTTCATGTCAGAATTGAGAAAACGGTTTGTTGAAACCTTAGCAATTCAGCCAGAAGATGTTATTTTTCCAGAACAACCGCAACTGTTTGTAGCAATGGGAGCAGCACTTTATTCAGAAGATGCAGCCGAATGTACATTGGAAGAATTAATTCAGCGCTTAGTGAACAGCCAGGCTACTGATTTACAGCCGAGCGACACGTTACCACCGTTATTTAACAGCGCAGAAGATTTAGCAGATTTTCGAGAAAGACACGCGCAAGCCCAAGCAACGGAGAAACCTTTATCTCAACATACTGGCGTGGCCTTTTTAGGGATTGATGCAGGCTCAACAACGACAAAAGTCACATTGATTGATGAAGATGGTCATTTGTTGTTTTCTTTTTATGGTAATAACCAAGGGCAACCTTTAGAAACCACCATGACAGTACTGAAATCACTTTATCAACAACTGCCTGAAGAAGTTTTTATCGGAAAAACGGCTGTTACAGGATATGGAGAACAGCTAATAAAAAATGCGTTAAAAGTCGATATTGGTGAAGTTGAAACGATGGCCCATTACAAAGCAGCCAACCATTTTCAGCCAGGTGTGGATTTTATTTTGGATATCGGAGGACAAGATATGAAAGCGATGACCATTAAAAATGGCGTGCTTTCCTCGATACAATTAAATGAAGCTTGTTCTTCTGGGTGCGGTTCTTTTATCGAAACCTTTGCGCAATCTTTAAAATATAATGTGAAGGATTTTGCTTTGGCCGCTTTAGAATCGCAAGCGCCTGTTGATTTAGGTTCTCGGTGTACTGTTTTTATGAACTCAAAAGTGAAACAGGTTCAAAAAGAAGGGGCCTCTGTCGGCGATATTTCTGCTGGACTATCTTATTCAGTCATCAAAAATGCCATTTATAAAGTCATTAAGGTTCGCCGACCTGAAGAGTTGGGAGAAAAGATTGTCTGCCAGGGAGGAACATTTTACAATGAAGCGGTCTTGAGAGCTTTTGAAAAAATTAGCGGTCGTGAAGTGGTTCGTCCTTCTATTGCTGGTTTGATGGGGGCTTATGGGGCAGCGCTGATTGCTTTGGACGCTTATGAAATTGGGGAAGAAACCACGCTTCTTTCTTTAGGAGAGTTAGCGGCATTTACCTCTGAAAAGGAATTTACTCATTGCGGCTTGTGTGAAAACAATTGTCAATTAACGGTCACAGTGTTTTCGGATGGGCGCCAATTTATTACGGGAAATCGCTGTGAACGTGGTGCACGAATTAAAATTAAACGAGAAGAACGCAAAGTAAATTTGGTTGATTATAAGTACCGCAAGTTATTTAAGTACCGACCTTTGCGGGAAAATAAAGCGTTTCGTGGGCGCGTGGGTATCCCTAGAGTCCTAAACATGTATGAAAATTATCCTTTGTGGCATACATTTTTTACTGACTTAGGCTTTCGGGTTGAATTATCGCCACGTTCTAATAAACAAATCTATGAACAAGGCCTTGAAACGATTCCCAGTGATACGGTTTGTTACCCAGCGAAAATGGCGCATGGACATATTCAAGCATTAATTGATGCGCAAGTGCCAATCATCTTTTATCCTGGTGTCGTTTTTGAACAGCAAGAAACAGTGGAAGCTGATAATCATTTTAATTGTCCAATTGTGCAAAGCTACCCAGATGTCATTCGAAATAATGTGGATGCCATCAGAGAGGGCCAAGTGGATTATCGAAATCCCTATCTTAATTTAGCGAATGAAGCTGTAGTTGCCAAAGTTTTAGCTGAAAATTTTGCTGATTTAGGGATTTCCTTAGAAGAAATTCAAACAGCGCTGCATCATGGTTATCAAGAATTAGCAGCTTTTAAAAAAGAAATTCAAGAAAAAGGCGAAGAAACGTTAGCCATGTTAACTGAAAAAGGCCAGAGAGGGATTGTCTTATCGGGGCGACCGTATCACTTGGATCCAGAGATTAATCACGGCATTGCCGAAGTCATTACACAGGAAGGATTCCATGTCTTGACAGAAGACAGTATCTCGCATCTTGGAGACGTGCAGAATTTACGTGTGGTGAATCAATGGGTCTATCATTCTCGCTTATATGCGGCGGCTAAAGTAGTGGCTAAGACGAAAAATTTAGAACTTGTCCAACTGAATTCCTTTGGTTGCGGCTTAGATGCTGTGACAACCGATCAAGTAGAAGAAATCATGGATCGGTCTGGCAAAATTTATACAGTCCTCAAAATCGATGAAGGCGCGAATTTGGGTGCAATTCGTATTCGATTGCGCTCCTTGAAAGCGGCTGTCAATGAGCGGGAGAAGCAACAGTTTGTTCCGCATATGCAAATGGAAGAGCCGGAGAAAATTGTGTTTACAAAACAAATGAAAAAAACACATACTTTGCTGTTACCAATGCTTAGCCCGATTCATCAATCTGGATTAGTCGATGTAGCATTACAAGCTTCTGGCTATCATGTCGTCTGTTTGCCTGCGCAGGATAAAGAAGCCGTGAATGTCGGGTTAAAATATGTCAATAATGATGCGTGTTACCCAGCAATTATTTCTATCGGACAACTAGTTGAAGCTTTGGAAAGTGGTCAATATGATTTGGATAATGTCAGTGTCTTAATGACGCAAACAGGGGGCGGTTGTCGCGCAACGAATTACATTCCCTTATTACGAAAAGCCTTAAATGATGCCGGTTTTTCTCAAGTTCCTGTAGTTTCAGTTTCGATGGGCAATAAAGGAGTCGAATCCAATCCAGGATTTAAATTTACGTTGCCAATGATCAAACGCTTAGTAGTTGCCTTTTTATATGGTGACTTATTCGAACGAGTAGTTTATCGAACAAGACCTTATGAAACAGAAAAAGGAATGGTGGATCAACTACACCAAGATTGGCTAAAAAGAGTGGAAGCCAATGTCCGGAATGGTTCGCTGACACAATTTAATCACTTCATGAAAAAAATTATTCGGACGTTTGATGAAATTCCTTTACAAGAGATAAAAAAACCAAAAGTCGGTGTGGTCGGGGAAATTTTAGTGAAATATTCGCCGACAGCGAATAATGATATTGTGCGTTTGTTAGAAGAAGAAGGTGCTGAAGCAGTTGTGCCAGATATTGTTGGCTTTATGAACTATTCATTGTACAATCAAATTTGGAAATACGAAAATATGGGCATGTCAAAACAAAGCAAACGTTTAGCAGAATTTGCGATAAAAATCATTGAATTGGTAGAAAAACCAATGGATAAGGCATTGAGAAAGTCGGTCCGTTTTGATGGCATTCATTCCATTTATGATATGGCAGCAGATGCAAGTAAAATTTTATCAATTGGCAATCATACGGGTGAAGGTTGGTTTTTAACAGCTGAAATGATTGAGCTCTTAAAACATGAGGTGAATAACATCGTTTGTATGCAGCCGTTTGGATGTTTACCAAACCATATTGTTGGAAAAGGGGTCGTGAAAGAGCTACGACGTCAATATCCGCAAGCAAACATTGCGGCGGTGGATTATGATCCAGGGGTATCTTTGGTCAATCAGTTGAACCGAATCCGTTTGATGATGGCCACAGCGAACAAGTTGTTGAAAGAAGGAAATGTAAAAAGATAATAACTAATAGAAATTCGTTTAAAAACATTTGACTTGGTCACTTTTTACTGACTAAGCCAAATGTTTTTGTTATAAAAAGAAAGCATGCAACTAGACCAACTTTGATAAAAATTCCAATTCCTCTTTTATTTATCATTTTTTGGTTGTTTACACGGTCTATACCAGTTATAATAGAAGAGGAGATGAACGAAGAGGAGGAAGCGTAAATGGTTCAAAATATACCAATTTATATTCAAATTCACGATAAAATCAAAGAAGATATTGAAAAAGGTGTCTGGAGTATCGGGGATCGTTTGCCCTCTGAGCGAGAATTAGCCTTGAAATTTGATGTTAGTCGAATGACCTTACGCCAAGCCATTCAGACTTTAGCAGACGAAGGGATTTTAGAACGAAAAATTGGTTCAGGAACGTATGTAGCACGTAAGAAAGTTCAAGAAACAATGACAGGTACCACTAGTTTTACAGAAATTACCTTGTCTCAAAATCGCGTTCCTTCTAGTCGGACGGTGTCTTATTTTGTAGCGAAACCTAGTTCTAGTGAGATGGAAAAATTACAACTAGGTCCAGAAGATTCAATTTTACGAATGGAAAGAATTCGTTTTGCGGATGACATTCCGATTTGTTTTGAGGTGGCGAGCATTCCTTATTCATTGGTCTCGCAATATGGCAAATCTGAAATCACGAACTCTTTTTATAAAACACTTGAAGCTAAATCTGGCCACAAAATTGGCCACTCTAACCAAACAATCTCTGCTGTTCAAGCATCGGAACAGATCGCAGAATATTTAGAGATTAAACGAGGCGATGCGATTCTGCGTGTGCGCCAAGTATCCTATTTTGAAAACGGACTACCTTTTGAATATGTTCGTACGCAGTATGCAGGAAGTCGATTTGAGTTTTATTTAGAGAAGTAGATAAAAAGAATGAATAAAAGATAGGAAAACTTATCACATTGATAAGTTTTCCTATCTTTTAATTTTTTTTGCTAAAGAAATAAGTTGTTTTTTTAATAAAATACATGTTTACTTGTTAATTTATCTGACGTTAAAAAATAACAATTTAACAGAATTTATTTATTTTTTTAAATTTTATTTAAATATTTTTTGAATAATTTTTATTTATCAGTTATTTTTGTTTTTATTTTGATAAATATTGATTTGGATGGTTTTGTAATGTTGTTTTTAAGAGTTTTTATTTGTTTATTTTATTGTTATAATTATTTTTATGCGAATACGTATATTTTTAAATAGTTGTTGACTATATTTTTTATATATAGTTATAATATTTGTAACAGGTAATAAAACTATAAAAAATGTGGAGGGATTACTTATGGCAGGATCAATTGCTGTAACACCAGAACAACTGAAATCACAAGCGAAAGTATATTCGCAAGCATCGTCTCAAATTCAAGATGCAATTCGTAAAGTGAATTCAATGAACCAACAAATTTCACAACAATGGAAAGGGCAAGCATTTCAAGCGTATCTGGAACAGTACAATCAATTGGAAGGTAATGTCAAACAGATGGAAGAATTATTGATTAGTATTAATCAACAATTAAACAAATATGCAGACACTGTCGCAGAACGTGACCGTCAAGATGCAGGATCATTTGGCTTTTAATTGATCAAAGATTGAAGCGCTAGCGCAATGAATTGCACTAGCGCTTTTTCTAAAGGAGAGAAGATAATGGAAGGGAAAATAAAAAAAGGTATCCCTTTTGCCTTAGCAATTGGAGCAACTTTCTTGTTATTACTTTTTTTCATTCATTTAGGGTTTAAAGATGAGAGCGTGACTCGAAGTAGCAAAGATCAGACAACAAAGATGCAGTACGCATTAGTTAATGAAGATAAAGGCGCAAGTTTTGAAGGAAAACGTTATGCATTAGGTTCTGATTTTGTCACATTAATTAACAAAGATACAGCTAATCGATGGGAAACAACGACTCGGAATATCGCAACATCTGGGGTTGAAAATGGACAATTCGATGCTCAAATTATTATTCCGCAAGATTTTTCGGAGAAATTATTGTCACTACAAGCTGTTAGTCCAGAGCAGGCTTCTGTTGAATACCAAGTGCGAGACGGACAAAATGAATTGACCAATCAAGCAATTCAAGACAAAGTAAATACTATTTTGAAAGATTTTAACCAACGCGTAATTCAGATGTATTTTTCCAGTATTGTTGGAAATTTAGTTATCGCACAACAAAACGTTAACCAAATTACTGATACGCAGTTGCTGTATCAAAATCAATTAGAAGAAACAATTCAGCAACCATTTAAAGAAATTCCCATGAATTATACGACAGTATTAAGTACGGCTAGTATTTTAGATGAGGACAATAAATTATTTACAAACGAGCAAGAAGCGTTTGTAAAATCAGTACAAACCTTATTAGAAAGCAACAATCGGAGCTTAGAATCAACTAGTAAGACAACGGAAGATACGAAAAAATCAGTGGACGAGTATTCGAAAGAAGCAAATGAAAAAATAAAAAAATCAATTGCACAATTTAATGAACAGTTTGAGAGACAAAAACAAGAATTGACTAATCAATGGGAAAGTGACACGACAGTATACAAACAACAATTCGATCAACTAAATGGAATGGTAATCAATCAGTTTAGCTCCTTCTACACACCAAGTGAACAAGGAAGCTCAGGGATTTATGCTGACTTTTTATCAGAATCTAAATTATTTCAAGAAACACAAAGCAATCGCATTGGCGAACTACAAAAAGAAATCGCAGAACTACATATGCAAGTAGAACAATTAACTGCGTTAAAAAAGCAAATTGCGGCTACATATTATAATGATCTTGAAGCAACACCTGAGATAGCAACAGACACTCAAATTAAGCAAGCGATTATTCAGTTAATTACGAACGAAAAAGAAAATATACCTAACTTAGATAAAAATTATCAGGAAAGATTGGAAGAATCACTAAGTGAAATTTCTTTTGTAAGTTTAGAAAGACTCGTTAGTGAATTAGAAATGAATAATAGGATTTCAGTTGAACAAGGCAATCTTTTCCGTGATGAGTTACAAATTATTCAGCGATGTGCAGAACAACATGAACTTGATTTCACCAATTCAAGCCGCTTTATGTATTTGGAACCTAAACAACTTCATGAAGATACTATAGCGATTCCACAAGAAAAAGTAACTTTTTCACTAGCGACAAATCAAGAGTCGGTTATTTCATTACGACAAACCAATACACAAAATGGCGAATTGTCATTTCTTTTAGATGATTCAAAAGTTCAAACAATTAAAACATCTTTGAATCAGCAGTTAGCAGGTACAGGTTACAGCATTGATATTTCAGCAATTACCCCAACACAGCTAACAATTACCAAACCAGTCAAAATACAAGCTGAGATTCCTGAGAATGATGAAGTGGACGAAGAAAATACGCAAGAAGAGTTGGCAGAAGAATCCGAAGATGAATCTGAAAAAGTAACTGAGCCAGTAAATGATTTGCTCTCACTTCCAGAAAAACTTTCCTTAACGATTGACTTACCAATGTCTTGGCAACTGACACCAGAACAACAAAAAACAGCATTTAATCAGATTGATTATTCTTGGTGGGTAAATAATGAGCTTCAAAATGCACGTTCGTTCGCTGTGTATATTGCAATGGACCAACCATTAGTAACCGATATTCCTGAAATCATGAAGCAATTTCAACTTTTAGATACTGTATCACAACAAATTGTGACTTTATATGGTACGCCTAATCAAAGTCTATCTATTCAAGAGTATGCAGCAATGTTAACCGCTCCTGAAAATCAGGATAAAACAATTGAAGAGTTAGCAGGTGAGACATCCATTTACTGGATGTACGACAATATCACTGAAAACGAGCAAACCATGATGATTACAGATAAATTATTAGACGAATATAAAAAAACAGGAAATCAATTATATCGAGAAACAGATGAACAAATTAATCAATTAAAACAATTAATTGGTACTGAGACAGATCAAAATACAGACGGACGACCTACAACACTTTACGGAACATTAAATTTAATGACGGTCCCTGAAAAATTATTACGAGAAGCGGAGAAATTAAATACATGGTTTGATGAAGCAACAAAACAAGTCAATGCGACATATGCTACTTGGCAAGAAGCTGGAAAAGTGGGAGCTACTTCTGTAATTGATGAAAGAAATCCACATCCAGAAGAAAATCAAACCAGCACTTTAGATGTAGAAACAGAAAATTTAGTTAAAATGATGCAAACGTTAATGCAAACAACGAAAGAAACTAGTCTAACAACAGCTGATTCAGCAGCCAAAGTCAAAGATGTTGCTCAGACTATCAAAGAATTGAAAGCCTCAACAACCAAAGTTCAAGATCATGCGCAAAATATCTTAGCAAACTTAAATGATTCAATTGATGAGTCAAAGAAAACAACCAAAGAAAATGAAGAGTATGCCAAAACATTTGAAAAAGTATTGGCTAATACAAGAGACGGCGGTGCTGATAATCCACGGGTATTTAGTTTCCTTGCGAGCCCAATTCAAGGAGAAGGGATCTTTGGCGAAACCCGACAAGTCTCTTTAATTCCCTATTACGCTACCTTGATTGTTAGTATTTTAACATTCGTTATTGCGCTAACTTTCCAAGGCTTTATGAAGAAAAGAACAGTTACTGTAGCGGATGCGTTGGTTGAACCAACCAGAGTTTGGCAAAATATACCAAATCTGTTATTACTCTTGATTACGGTTATTTTGTTTGGGAGTGTCTTTTCACTTCTACTGGTGTTCAATGTATCTCAAATAAATCGATTCGCTTGGTTTAGCTATAGTTTCTTAGTATTTGCTAGCGGTTCACTTTTGGTTTGTGCTTGTTTACGCCAATTTAAAAAACTTACTTTATATATTTATGGAGCTATGCTGGGGTTATTTTTCATGTTGACACCTTTATTAGGCATTGCAACAAAGGTAGGCTCATTAAGCAATTGGCTCTATCGTTTATCGCCGCTTCAAAATATCCAAAATGGCTTTACTGCTTTAGTAAATGGGATACAAATTAGTTGGGTTAGTTACCTTATTTTAATCGTTTTACTTGTTTTAGGTGTTGTCCTTAACTTGTTTGTACGACCGGAGGAATAGCCATGAGAAAATTAATAAAAATAGTGATTGTTTTAAGTGTTAATATGCTCTATTTGTCATTGTCATCAACAAAAACAAAAGCAGAAGAAGTAGGCGCTTTAAAAATAAATAATCAAGTGATCTACCAAGACAATCAGCAGAAAAAAAACGTAGAAGTGAATTTCATTATTCCAGATTTGTTTTTGCCGATAAAAGAAGAGAAAGAAAAAGAAGTCAATCAAAGTAAAGCGAGGGTTGTCAACGAAGCAAAAAATGATGTATTTAGGACAGAACAGAATGCAAAAACATTAGCAGTTGATAAAAAGGTAAGGCCTTTTCTGTTCAAAGAGACGGCAACGGTCACTTCTCCTGAAAGCGTTGAATCTCTTGAGGTTCACCGAGAAATATCCATAAACTTTTGGTTGTACAGTGGTATTTTTTTAGGAAGTATAGTTATTTTATTCGTTGGTGTTTTTCTAGGAAACCGTTTTTCATATCATCGTGCACAAAGCGGAAATTAAGGAGTGAAAGAAACATGAACAAAAGAACATCGATTGGTATCGGCTTACATGTGTCGAATCAAATTATTGATTTGCAAATCCCTAATCAGGTATCAGTTGCACGTTTAAAAGAATTGTTACTCGAATCGTTTGAGCTGTTGCCAAACCGTTTGCCAGCATCATTTGAATTGGTTGTTTTGAATAAACCAATTCATTTAGCTGATAATCAATTAATTGCAGATTATCCATTAGGGAATGGCGACCAACTAGTAGTAAAAGAAATTATAAAGGAGACACATGGATGAGCGAGTTAAAGGATATTTCAGAGACAATTACGTTAGAAGCAACAAAAGAATATGTTCAAGTGACATTACAAGCAAATCAATATCAGTTAGAAAGACTAGAACAGTTTCAACAATTTTTAAAATCAAGTCGTGGATTTTTATCGGGAAAAATAATACAAGCAACGGAAGAAGCGTTAGTGATTCAATACCATAAGGATCAATATATGCAATCCATTTTACAAGCGATAAAAAAAATGGATCAATATGAGCGATTATTGTTAGCGCAAAGAGTTCATTATTTGGTTGATTTCTTAGGTACGCCGGTCCAACCCTTTATTCATCCAGAAAACATCTATATCTTGGGAGAAGAATTATTAATTGCTCATCGTGGTTTTATGCAGGTCATTGTGCCTTATTCAGCAGATGAAAGAGAATTTTTTAAACAATATCGAGCGCTGATTTTAGCAATCTTACATCCAAAGTATGAGTATGAACAATTGATTCAAGGGAATGGCACCCTGAAAGATACGCTATCTAAACAATTACAAGAGGTGAAAACAATCAATGAAATTGAGCAAATCATTGGTGAACAAATCATTCGTCAAAAAGCCAAGCGTGAAGCAGAAACCAAATTAGTGAGTAAAAAAAGTTATTTAACCTTTAAATGGGCCAGCTTAGTGTTATTGGCTTTAACGCTACTTTTTGCTACTACAACAGGGATTTATGTCTTAAAAAAATTACCAGCCCAAGAGCGAGTGAGTTTGGCAGAAGCGCAGTATATTTCTAATGACTATGCAAGTGTTACGAAAACATTAAAAGAAGATACACCAGAAGAATTACCGATAGGAGCTAAGTATGTTGCTGCTGTTAGTTCTGTCCAACTAGATAATTTATCAAATGAACAAAAAACAGCAATTTTAAATAATTTATCTCAAAAATCTAGTGAAAATACCTTACTTTATTGGATTTATATTGGCAAAGGAGACTTTGAAAAATCATTAGATATTGCCCAAAATTTAGGCGATAACCAATATATATTACATGCCTATACAAAATTATATGATGCAACCAAAGCCAATAACAAAATGAACGGCGAGAAAAAACAAGCATTGTTAACAAAATATGAAGAAGCAATTGATAAATACATGAAAATCTTGGGAGGAAAAACGGATGACAACGAAAATCAATAAAAAATTGGTCTCTGTGAATGATCAAATTCATACATCTAGCATGATTTATTTTGACATTTTTTATTTTGGTCCCCAACTTCTTCACCGTCAAATTACGGCTAAAAACCCAAGTGTTTCAATCAATCAACAATTATTTTTTTACGAAAATGAAGAATTATTCTGTAATGGTGAAACCTTTGATTCTGCTGAAAATTTTTCTGTTTTTCCCCACGAAGAATTGATTACTGTCACCACCAATAAACCGCAGAAAGATTTTTTAATTGCCTCTGCCAAAAATGCTGCGATTTCATTAGAAACAGATGCCATCATTAATATTACACTAACATCAGAAACTGGAGAATATACAGCAACGATTTATCCCGGAGAAGATACGATTTACTACAATCATTATTTAGTTGAAAAAGGAAGCTATGCTTTTGCAGTCGGTGATCAATTAGTTGTCAATGGCTTAATCATTGAAGTTCGGGAAAAACAATTAAAGTTAACAAGTCTAGGAGCTACATATTCCCTGAATCCTTGGCAAATTGTAGAAGAGGAGGTTATTCCAGAATATCCTGTCGATTTCCCGTCATTTCGACGAAGTCCACGGATTCACTTGAAGGAGCCAAAAAAACAAATAGAAATTGCTGCCCCAAAAGCCAAGCAAACAGAAGGTAAAAATGAACTGTTACGGACGATTGTCCCACCTTTAGGAATGGTCGTTTTGAGTGGCGCAACAAGCTTTTTAAGTGGGGGCAATCCAATTATGATGCTTAGTATGGGCGGAGCGAGTTTATTGACGGCTGGTTTTTCAGTCTCTAGTTATTTCACCAATAAAAAAGAAACAAAGCAAAAGAATATCGAACGGACAAATAGCTACGAACAATATTTAATACAAGAGAAAGCTCATTTAAGTATCTTGCAACAAGAACAAAAAGAGGCCTTGGAATATATGAATCCTGCCATGAACGAATTAGCCTTAATGACAAAAGAGTATCATGCGCGAATATATGAACGCATGATGACTAATGAAGATTTTTTGACAGTTCGCTTAGGGGTTGGTGAAATTTCTTCAAGTTTTACGACAAATTATCAGTCAACGGAAGATGATTCACTAAGTCAAGAAGCTGAAGAACAATTAGTATGGCCATATAAACAATTAGAAAAGGCGCCGATTGTTGTACCACTAATGGGACAAACCTTAGGATTGGCGGGAACACCTGCTGTTTTAAGGACAGCCATTCAAACGTTGTTATTTCAAGTGTCTGTTTTACATTCCTATCGTGACGTAGAGTTTGTTACTTTAGTACCAGAGGAAGATTATCAGAAAGATTGGCATTCTTGGCGTTGGTTGCCACACGTCAAAATCCGCAGCCTGAATTTGCGTGGGATTGTTCATGATCCTCAAACAAGGGATATGGTTTTAAATTCTTTCTATCAAATGATTACGAAACGTCGTCAACAAGTGCGCGAAGCCGGCAATGAAAAAGTTCACTTTCAACCACAGTATATTCTGTCGATTTTAGAGGAAAGCTGGTTGTCAGGGCATGGCTTAAATGAATTTTTAGCTGAAGATATGAGTCAATATGGTGTGACAGTTATTTGGGGAAAAGATGCTTTAAATATGTTACCAGAAACGACAACTACACTGATTGAGTATCAAAGTAGTGAAGCGGCGACTTTAATCAATCAAAATAATAAATATGTGAACCAAAACTTCGTTCCTAATCATTTACCGACTGCTTATCCGCTTGCTTATGCGATTCAGCGCTTGGCGAATTTGCAGCATGTGGAAGTGGAGAAGAATGCGGTGCCAGAAAGTCTGAGTTTACTTGAGCAATACGAAGTAACAAGGATTGAAGAATTAACTATCGATCAACGTTGGTTGAATGCGCAGCCAAATAAATCAATTCGTTCACTAATTGGCTGGCGTGGTAAATCAGATTATGTCTATTGGGACTTACACGAACGTTTGCATGGGCCTCATGCACTTGTTGGAGGGACCACAGGCTCAGGAAAATCAGAATTTTTAACAACTTATCTAATTGGCTTAGCGATTAATTTTTCTCCTGAAGATATCGGCATGTTGATTATTGATTGGAAAGGTGGCGGAATAGCCAATACATTAGATAAGCTACCGCATTTTATGGGCGCTATTACCAATTTAGACGGAGCCGGAACAGCTAGAGCCTTAGCCAGTATCAAAGCAGAATTGGATAAACGTCAACGAGAATTCGCCAAATATGGTGTGAATAATATCAACGGATATATGAGTTTATACAAACAACGACACGAACCGAAATCTGATATTATCTATCCTACTAAACCATTGCCTCATTTAATTTTGGTTTCTGATGAATTTGCGGAATTAAAAGCGAATGTTCCAGAATTTTTAGATGAGCTAACTTCGGTGGCGCGGATTGGCCGTTCATTGGGTGTTCATTTAATTTTGGCGACACAAAAACCAAGTGGTGTGGTAAATGATCAAATTGAAGCCAATAGTACCAGCAAAATTGCTTTGAAAATGGCTAGTGTCCAAGATTCTAATGAATTATTAAAAACACCAGATGCAGCTCAAATTACCAATCCTGGTCGGGGGTATTTAAAAGTTGGGGAAAATGAAGTTTATGAAATGTTCCAAAGTGGTTATGCGGGGATTCCTTACGATCCTGACCAAGTGATGGAAGAAGTGGTGGATGAACGGATTTATAGGATCAATGATTTAGGCCAAACTGAATTGCTTTATGATCCAGGTGAAGAAGTGGTTCAAGGCAAAGATAAGAGCGACTTACCAACCCAATTGGAAGCTGTTATTACTACGATTGGCGAAATTTTTGAACAATCAACACTGACGATTCCAGATAAACCGTGGTTACCTAATCTTGAAGAAAAAATAGCAACACCAAGTATTGGAAAATCAAATGATCGTAGCCTTAAAGTACCAATAGGCTTACTTGATATTCCTGCAAAGCAAGCTCAAGAAGTCTATGAATATGATTTGGAGAAGTCCAGCCATACAGCAATTTTTGCGAGTCCAGGATATGGGAAATCGACGATTTTACAAACCCTTACGTTGAATATCGCCTCTAAAAATACACCAGAGCAAGTACATTTTAATTTATTAGACTTTGGGAATAACGGGCTGCTTCCGTTGAAAGATTTGCCCCATGTGGCAGACATTGTGACGTTAGAAGAAGACGAAAAATTGCAAAAAATGTTGGATCGAGTTAGCCAATTACTAGCGCAAAGAAAGCAGCTATTTAAAGAAACTGGTGTAGCTAGTCTAATCCAGTATGAAGCGAAAACGCAGCAAAAATTACCAATTATTATTAATTTGCTAGATAGCTATGATGGTTTAAGTTTAGAAGATCAACGGAAAGACGGGATTGACGAGCTACTTTTACAACTCTTAAGAGATGGTGCTAGTCTTGGCGTTTACTTAATTTTTACTGCGAGCCGTTCTGGCAGTATTCGGATGAATATGATGAGTAATATCGCAACTAAAGTCGTTCTTTATTTAAATGACGAAAGTGAAATAGGTAGCTTGTTAGGTAGAGATGCTTTAATGGCTCAAGCAATCAGCGGACGTGGGCAAGTCATGTTGGATACGCCAACGGCGATTCAATTTTACTTGCCAACAGAGGGTGAAAATAGTGCAGAATTATTAGAAAATTTAGAAACCAAAGTGGCTACGATGAATCATGACTGGGTGGGAATTCGTCCTGAAAGAATTCCAATGGTTCCTGAAAAATTATCACATGAACAATTCCAACAATTTGTACCAGAAAAAGAATTGAATCAGTTATATTTGGGATTAAACAAATTAAGTGCTGAACCAGAAACGTTACCCTTATTCCAAAGAAAAACGCTAGGTATTTTTCCAGAATCTACTAAACAATCCCAACTAATCTTTCCATGGTTTATGCAGCAAATCAGTGAATTAACTGTCAATTATGAAGTTGTCTTGATTGATGTAGCGGGGAACTTAGAAGAATGGTCTGAAAAAGTATCCCTTTATATTCAACGAACACAAGTAGTACAACAGAACGTGGAGTTGAAAGAAGCGTTAGAAGCAATGTTAATTGATGAAACGACACAACGAATTGTGATTATTAATGGCTTGGCAGACTTGGTCGATAAATTATCATTGGATATTGATAGTCTGGCTTATATAACAAATAGTCCTATCGGCAAACTACAGTTAATTTTATTAGATACTTCAACAAAGCTTACATCTACTTACAGTAGTTTTATTTCGACAATCAAAGAAAACACAGAACAAGTTCTTTTCGGAGGAACATTGCAAAATCAATCATTTGTTGAAAATGTTCCTTATGATCAGCAAAATCTTCCTGTCCCTAAAAATGTGTTACATCGCTTAAAAGAAGAAGTATTAGATAAAATTGTTGTGCCAATGGAGGTGAACAAATGAGTGAAGATTTAACTACCCCTTTTTTACCATTGGGGAGTGTGTTGAAGTTAAAAGATACAACCAATGATACATTATATTATTTCATTGTTGCTCGAGCGATTGCCAAAAATGGTAACGGAGAAATTGTTTCTCGTTATAAAGTTGCACCACATCCTTTTGGGGATATACCAACACAAGAAGTCTTTTCAATTGAAGTAGAGCAAATTATAGAGGTTTTGTTTGAAGGTTTTTCTGATAAAACGGATGAAGAGTTTTTGGAAAATTTACTTTCACAAATGAACGGGAGTGCAGAATCGTTTCCAAAGGATTCTGAACCGGAGGTTGAAAAAAGTAGTGAACTAGAAAAAACGGAAATGGAAACAAATGGAGACCCATTTTATTATTTTAGAAAAGGAGGAGAGGACTAGATGGGAAAGATTGCCTCAAATCAAGGAGCCGCACAAGCGGCGGTTTCTGGGATTAGTAATGTATCGGTGAGTGGAGGCGCTAAATGTCAATTAGGAAAGAGTAATCTTTCTGGTATGAAAAAAGGTGCGCAAGTCAGTAATCAGCTTGTAGCCAACGTATCAAAGATGGTGGAATGTGTAAATAATCAAGCAAGTAAGTTTCCTAAATTAGCCGCAGTCATCGCAGCACGTGATAGCAGGACAAGATTTAAATAAGAGGATTATAAAATGAAAAATAATGAGCAGTTACGAGCGGAATACAATCAAAAAATTATTGAAAAAGAGCAAGAAATATCTTCAATTTCTAGTGTAAAGAGACAAGTTCAAAACTTATTTGACACATTAGAAGGAGATTTAACGCGAAATATACGTAAGTTAGAAAATCTGAATCATGAATTAGCTAAGAATGGTAATCAAGAAGCAAGATGGCTACAAGAAGATTATCTTCAGAAGCAGCAAAAGCAAACCTCTACTTTTCAACAAGTTCATCAGGAATTTTATCAACAATGTGTCAGAAAAAATGAACAATTAAACGAAGAACGTCTTGAATATCAAAAAGAAAGGAATGAATTGCCATGGGATTAATCTATTCAAGTAGTGACAGCGATGCCATCAAAAGTTCATTAGCAACGAATCTCTCTATTGCTCGGACAGCAGTCAGTAATCTAAACTCTGGTAGTCAGCAATTAATCGCAGCGATCGATGGCCAGACACTAGCAGGAGCAGCGTATACCGCAGGGAAAGGGTTATTTTCAGAGTTAGTGATTCCAACAATCAAACGTGTTTCGAGTGCAGTAGATAATGTTCAAAGAGATTTGAATACGTTCTCTTCAGCCGACAGTTTTATTGCCAGTGAAGGTTATTTGGAAGAAGACAACTTAAATGAACAATTAACATTATGTAAAAGTTCAAAGACAGCTTTGGAGAACGCTGAACGTACAGCCAACATGATTGCCAATGCATTGCCAGAGCCCTTACTATCAGAAATGATAAGAGGGATGCAGCGAGATTTCGCGAGGAGAGCGCAAGACTGTCAAAAGGATATTCAACGGATTGAAAAAAAGTTGAATAAGCTAAGAGAATTTAATGGCAAAACAAGTGGGCTGTTTCAAGAAAGTTTAGCTGAATTTAAACTGGCTATGCAAGGTATAATGGTGTTGAATGGAACAACAATTCATGCGGATGGTAGTTATACATTGCCGAGTGGTGTGGATAAAAGTTGGTTTAATCAAATAAAACCTAAAGCTAAGGAGCAAATAGCGACAAATAATAGTAATGCTTTTTTAGAATTATATACACAAGTGAAACAATTGATGAACCCATTAACCAGTGGTAAAACGGATAACATGAAACGAATGGAACAATTATTGGCTATGTATCCCAAGGCATTAGTAGATAAGCTGATGAAAAATGATGAATTTTGGATGCTTGCCGATAAATTACCGTCAAAAGTCCAAATAAAATTGATTAATGGATTAGCAAAATACGAATCATTTGGACAAGCGGTAGCACATGGGAAATGGATTCCTAAAATAGATACCCTAGGTAAGGGATATCAATGGTTTAGTAAAATGACAAATCCGATAAAAACCTACGTAAGTGAAAGTCTGAAACATTCTAAATTTGTTCAAAGTGCCAAAAGTTGGGGTGTAGCTAAAGGGCTAGGAACAGCTGCTCAAGTGGCAACATATGCACAATTAGGTGTGACATTTGTGTCTAGCGCTGTTAATGAATACGGGAAAACAGGTAGTATTGGCAAAGGTGTTATTGGTGGAGCGATAGACACAGTGAAAAGTGTAGGTCCGTTGGAGGGGATGACGATAGGAGGAGCTGTGGCAGGACCATTTGGAGCTATACTAGGTGGAATAGTCGGAGGTGCAAATAAAGTTGCACAATTTATATGGCCGAATGCGTATGATGATATTAAGGATGGGGCTTACAAGCTATATGATAAATCAACTAAAATTATAAATGGTGTATCTAAGAAAGTGGGGAAAACAGCAGAACAGAGTTTTAACACAGTAAAACAGGTATACGATGATGTTCAGGAAGTAGGAAAAACAATTGGAAAGGCACTATCTTCGGTTGAAATACCTAAGATTAGTTTTAGTTGGTGATGAGTGTGAAAAAAATATTCAATGCTACCTTTGAACAAAGTTTAAACTTATTAGATGATCAACTAGTTATGTATATGATAAAGGATACTGAAAAGAGATCGTTATATAATGGAAAAAGAAAATTCTTATTAGTAGTCATAGCTATCATTTTGGTAGCCGTTCAATATGGATTTGTATTAGCGACTGACTATGGAATGAAACATCCGGATAAAGATAGTTTTGTTCCAGCAGCCGAAGTAAATTTGTTGCCAAAAGCTATTTTTTGGATATTTTTATCTGGATACTTGTGTATATGGTTATATACAAGACATAAGAATGACAGAAATATTAGCACAAAAATCTTTGTTACAATGGGTACCTGTAATAACTATTTATTATGGTTTCTATTAGAAGCGAATTTATTCTTCATTACTTTTTTTCTAAAGGCACTAAGTTTAATTGGAATGGGAATTTATTTATTATTAATATGTATAATTGGATATCTAATTATCAGAAGTAAGGTAAATTTTCTAAATAAGAATATGCTTGAAATGAAAGTAAATGAAAAAACTAAAATAGATAACTTTATAGAAACAATTATTCAATTAGTAATGAAATACGGTTGGGTAATAGTTATAGTGGTTATCGTATGGAAATTTTTCTTTCCTAGTGGCGATGGGATAAAATCAGATATATTTGGTTTTATAAGTGTTTTAGGCATGTGGTTTGCATGTAATATAGCATTTATAGCAGCAGAAGCCTACCTATTCTTCCCATATCTTTTACACGGCTATTACAAATATAAATACCCAGAAGAGTATCGAGAATGGGAAGGCAAAACACAATTGGAATGGTATGGAGAAAAATACTTTAATAAGCATATTAAAGGTACGGAGAAAGAAGTGGATGAAGAAAAATAAATTATTCAATGCAACTTTTGAACAAAGTTTAAATTTAGAAGATGACCCTTTTATTATTTTTATGAATAAAGATGTGAATAGATTACCTGATCCAGAAGGTGGAAGAAAAATATTTGCTAGGATAATAGGGATTTTCTTACTTTTCTTTTTAGTAGGACTTAATTTTTTGCTAGCTTTTGTCTCTACAGAAGCTAGTGAAGGAAAATTTTGGGAGAACTCATTTCCTAAACCAGAGCTTAATTTTTTACCAATGTGGTTATTCTATTTTCTATTTTTTATATGGGTCGTTTTAGTAATATTTTTTAGAGATCGAGGAGAACACTACTTTTCAAGAATACGAGGTCAGTTTAATCTAAATCTGTATATAATTTGGCTATTTATAGAAATGAATCTTTTGTTCGCAACAGTGTTTTTTAAAATGCTAACAATAATAGGAATGATTGGTATATCAGGGTTGCTAGGATTATTAGGATATATCATCTTTAGAAGTAAAAAGAAATCGGTAGAAAAAATGCTATATGAAACAGAAGCAAAGAAAGAAAAAATTGATGAAATAGTGGAAAAGATACTAAAACTAATAATGAAATATGGCTGGATAGTTGTAATTATAGTTATGTTATGGAAACTGATTTTTTCTAGTGGTAATGAGGTACGAACAGATATTGTGGGTTCCATTGGAATAGTAAGTATGTGGATAGCGATAGATGTAGGGTTTATTGTGGTAGAAGCTTATCTATTCTTTCCTTACTTATTACACGGCTACTACAAATATAAATATCCAGAGAAATATCGAAAATGGGAAGGTAAAACGCAATTAGAGTGGTATGGAGAAAAGTATTTTAACAAACATATTAAAGGTACGAAGAAAGAGGAGTGCGGAAATGATTGAAAATAAAGAGCTATTGCCATTGGGAAGTATTGTATTGTTAGAAGAAGGGCTACAGAAATTAGTAGTAGTAGGTCGAGGTGTTGTATACACAGATCAAGCGACGGATAAAGATACGTTTGCAGATTATATGGCGGTACTATATCCAACGGGTTTAAATCCTGAAACAACTATTTTCTTTAATCACGAAAATATTGATAAAGTAATTTTTAAAGGATTTTCAGATGAAGAAGAAACGCGCTTTTTAGAGGTTTATCTTGAATGGAAAAGTGATTTAGATAAATCCAGAAAGGAAGAAAATCAAGAAAGCGAGATTTTTGGTTTTTAGTTATTTACAGATAAAAAATAGCAATGATTTTCTAAAAGGAGAAGATTTTTTCTCCTTTTAGAAGTACATACACAAAAACAAGTAGTTATACATTGCCAGAAGGAACCAGTAAAGAATGGTTTACAAAAATCCAAGGGATTGAAAGCTTAGAAGAAGCAAAGAAAAATCAACAAAATATGGCAAAAATGATTAATGACTTATTTAAGAAGAATCCAGCGGCGGCTATCGAAAAAGTAAAAAAAGATAAACGATTGTTTAACTATATTATTACTGCATTGGATTCAGATAAAGTACCAGAGAAATTGAAAATGGCAGCATTAGAAATATTTATTTTTCAAGAAAATGTGAATGATTGGCCTAAAGAAAAAGTGCTGAAGGTTTTAAGAAGTTCGGAGCTGGCTATTTTAGCAGAAAAGTTGCCGCTAGATAAACAAGCTCAGTTATATGGGGTATTATTTAAATTAAGTGAAAAGGGTTGGGAAGTTTTAGCACCAATGAGCCACTTGACGGGTGTTTTGTCAAAAAGCTCATTGGGTTCACGAATCATTGCAGGTTCCAAAGTAGGTTTAGCTGAGTTTAAAAAATTGAAAGCTGTTTCTGATTTTTTAAAAGCATATCCCATACTGAAAGAAGGACTATTATATATAGGAGATGGTTTAACCTTACTTTCTTATGCCTATGAAGAATACATCAATCCAAAAAGTCCAGCATATGGAGATGTAAGTAAGGCCATTTATGGTGGGATTAATTCATTTGCTTGGGACATGGGGCCGCTAGAAGGAGCAGAATATGGAGGACCTGTTGGAGCTGTGTTGGGGACGGTGAATACTACTGGTCGTATGGGAAAAGATATTATTAATTCTATTCCCAAAATATGGGGAGATAAAGATGGATTTGGTTGGTCATCTTCTGCAGAAGATAAAAGAAAATGGTTAAATGAACAATATAAAAAACATGGAGAATATGAAGTGATTCCAACGGATAAAGAATATAAAATAGGGGTGCCTGCTCATAGTGGCAGCACTAATATTAACCCGCAAATGAATAACAAAATTTATAAAAGGAAGTGAGTTGCGTTTATGAAAAGTTTAAATAACATGATAAATATAATAACCTTTGAACAAGCAAAAAAAAATATAAACTACGACATACTTTTAGAAAATATATCAGGTGAAAAGAATACGTTGCTCAGCTATTCTATCAAAAAAAAATAATTTTGCTTGGGTCGATGATAATTCCTACTATATTTCTAATTGCAATGTCAACATACAATTTTAAAGATGTATCAAAACAAGGATATCCAATTTTTATGGCAATTATTGGAATATTTATAGGCATTGTCATTTTGAGTTGCTATTTATATTTCAAAATTTCTAAAAAAAATCGTTGTATAGGATTGAATCGATTTAATTATAAAATGATACTGTTTTCATTGAGTGAAGTTAGCGTATTTGGCTATAGTGGGATAATCGTATTTGCGCAATTTCAACAGTTGAACACATATATCAGACTGTTATTGATAGTGCTTTACTATATTTTACTGTATAAGTTAGTAGTAATAATAATTGTTACCGATACAAAAAAAGTATTGAATGATACGTACGGTTTTGTATTACCCGTAAAAAAATGGCAACAAGGACTTAGTCGGTTTCCAGCTAGATTGATTATATTTACTATTGTGGGTATGCAAGTATATAGAATAACAAAATCTTTCTTTATATTATCTGATATAAATAACATAACTAATTTTCTTTACGGTGTCGTTGGAGGATTTGGTGTTATACTCGGTGGTTTTTGCGTAGGTTTACTTCCAACAACCTTTTTTGATGGGAATGAATTTATTCAAGGTGCATTAATAAAAAAATATTCAGAAGAATTTCGTAGAACGTTTTTTTTTGATAAAGAAGAATGGTATAGGAACAAATAATAACAGTTACAAACATTTAAAATATATGAAAACTAACAGAAGATATTCATAACGATTTTTTCAGTAATAAATAAAAGTAATCCGGATAAACTTCTATGAATGAGACCAGAATAGTTATGCCAATTCTAGAAAAAGTTGAGATTTTGGAGTTGCAATATAACTTCTGGTCTTTCTACATAATATAGCATTAAAACATATACTATTTGGCAAAAAGCCGATACTTCTAAGTCTTTAGCAGTTCCTCTTGGCGTTCGTGGCAAAGATGACATTGTTTACTTGAACTTACATGAACGTGCCCATGGACCGCATGGACTTGTCGCAGGAACGACTGGCTCTGGTAAGTCTGAAATCGTTCAAAGTTATATGTTGTCATTATCTGTTAATTTTGCTCCAGAAGATGTAGGTTTTTTACCTATTGATTTTAAAGGAGGCGGAATGGCTAACTTATTTGCAAAATTACCTCATTTGTTGGGTTCGATTACTAACTTAGATGGAGCTAGTTCAGCTAGAGCATTACAAAGTATTCGTGCAGAACTACAAAAATGGCAACGAAAATTTGGAGAATACGGGGTTAACCACATCAATGGTTATACGAAATTATATAAACAAGGAAAAGAAATTACTGACCCAGAAGAAAAGAAAAACTATCCAAGTGAGCCCTTACCCCATTTATTTTTAATCAGCGATGAATTTGCTGAATTAAAAGCCAATGAACCAGATTTTATGGCAGAACTTGTCTCTACTGCTCGGATTGGTCGTTCGTTAGGTGTACATTTAATTTTAGCGACACAAAAACCAAGCGGCGTAGTGGATGACCAAATCTGGTCAAACTCACGGTTTAAGCTGGCCTTAAAAGTTGCTGACGCCAATGATTCCAATGAGATTATTAAAACCCCAGATGCTGCTAGTATTACTCAACCGGGTCGTGCTTATTTGCAAGTAGGGAATAATGAAATTTACGAATTATTCCAATCTGCTTGGAGTGGTGCTAACTATGATCCATTCGCTACCAAGGAAGAAAAAGTGGATGAAAGGATTTGGTCAATTAATCAATTAGGACAATACGAATTATTAACTGCCGACCTTTCCGAAGAAGAAGAGGTTTCTATTAAAACGGAG
This sequence comes from Enterococcus sp. DIV1206, assembly GCF_051712485.1. Classification (NCBI taxonomy): domain Bacteria; kingdom Bacillati; phylum Bacillota; class Bacilli; order Lactobacillales; family Enterococcaceae; genus Enterococcus; species Enterococcus sp. DIV1206. Next base: position 1,790,036 of record NZ_JBIOOZ010000001.1, on the reverse strand, counting down.
GAAGAGTTAACACAATTAGATGCAATTGTTGAAGAAATTGCCAAGCATGCGGAAGAAAGTCAAGCAACTTTACCAGAGAAACCTTGGTTACCTCCATTAGCAACAGAAATTGTTTCACCACTTTTTAAAACGCAATGGCAAGAACAACGAGAACTTTCTGTTCCTTTTGGTTTTATGGATATTCCAGCAAAACAAGAACAAGTCAATTTCAATTTCGATTTGCACGAATTAAATCATACTGCCTTATATGGTTCACCGGGGTTCGGTAAATCAACAGCTTTGCAAACCCTAGTAATGAACTTTGCTCGTAAAAATACACCAGAACAAGTTCAATTTAATTTGTTTGATTTTGGTACAAATGGGTTGTTACCATTGAAAAAATTACCACACGTTGCTGATTTAGTCCGTTTGGAAGAAGAGGAAAAATTGGTTAAATTCTTAAAACGAATTCGTAAAGAAATTCAAGAGCGTAAAGATGCCTTTACTGAATACGGAATACGGTGTTGCTAGTTTAAATCAATACGAAGAAAAATCAGGACAGAAATTACCAGTGATTGTTACGATTGTAGATGGGTTTGATGCAGTCAAAGAAAGCCCATTAGAGGATCCAATTGAATCTGTTTTAAATCAATTGCTACGAGAAGGAGCAAGTGTTGGCTTGTATACCATTATTACGGTCCTAAGAACAAATAGCTTTAAAATGAGTATGACAAGTAATATCCCAACACATATCGGTTTGTATTTAGTAGAAGAAGATGCGATTCGTGATGTTGTTGGACGAGAAGCTTTGATTCCACAAGAAATTATGGGACGTGCGCAAGTGAAATTGGAACAGCCGCAAGAAATTCAAATCTATCTACCAACAGAAGGGGAAAATGATATCGCTCGTTTAAACCGTTTAGAACAAGAAATTGAAAAGATGGACCAAAAATGGGGCGGTGAACGATCACTACCAATTCCAATGTTACCGAAAACAATCGCTATGGCGAATCTATACAATCATCCACACGCTCAACAAATGCTGGAAAATATGGAGTTCCCTATTGCCTTTGATAAAGAAACGACTAACATAGTGGGCTTCAAACCAACGGAACATGGTTATTTTGTGATTGGTGATGATACACCACAACAAAATGAATCTGTTGAAAAAGTGATTATCGAAGACATGAAGCATTTTAGAGGGCGTGCCGAACGGATTATCTTTAACCATAGTGACCGTTTTGGCGGTTATGCAGATAGCTTTGATACAGTGATCGCAGGAACTGAATATGGAAGCTTTGTCAATGAATTATTACAGGAAATTGAACAACGACAAATGATTAGTGAGTATGAACCGATGTTGATTTATATTCCCGAAGCGCAACAATTTGTCGAAAAATCCTTTATTAGTGCTGAAAACCTAAATATCCTACTGAAAAAAGGTAGCCAAGTCGCGATGTATTTTATTTTCCAAACCAATCAAAAATTATTGGAAAACAGTTTTAATGATGCCGATAAATTATTACGTGCTAATATCCCAGCGGGTATGGTTGGTACCAGACTCGCAGACCAAAGCTTTGTTAAAACGAAAAGTGATTATAATGAACCTGCCGTGGAATTGGATGAATCTCATTTCTTTGAAGGTCGAACAGCAATGCAGGTGAAGTTAGTAAGTGAATAAAAAGGAGTGGAATTATGAATAATGAATTGTCAAAATTAATTGATATGAAAAAGAGCGAAGAAGAAATTGAAACAAATCATTTTATTATCAAAGATAACATTTTAAGATTTGATCATCTAACTTTACAATTAAGTAACATTTCCAGAATATATGCTGGAACTAAGCGGATGAGAATTCCTGTGATGGCGATAAGCATTTTTGTTTTAGCTTTTGGAACTATTCGGTTTGAAGGATTACGTTGGATTAGTTTAATTATTATGGGATTGACAGGATTGTATATCTATATGGTTTATCAAAGACATCAAAGTAATAAAGAATATTTAATCTTTCAACTAAATTCTGGAGATAATTACTCCCTTTATTTTCAAGATGCTGAATTTTTAAACAAAGTCCGTAATGCAGTTGAAGCAGCATTCAATCACAAAAATATGTATTCAGAAATCAATATTGCGGAACAAAAAATTATTCAAGGAAATCACCATGTAATTCATGGCAACCAGGCCAGCCTAAACACAGGGATTCAACAAGGCAATACAATACATTCGAATAATCATGAAGAACATTCGTCAACTACTGTTGGTGATATCACAGATAGTACTATTTATCATTCGACATTTGGCAACCAGAATCATCAAAAAAATGAACAACCTGTTTATGATTGGCCAGTACTTGAAGCTAATTTTAAAGCAGTCATCACTTCATTGAAAAATGAAGACGAAACAAAACAAGTCAACAGGCAAGCGCTAAAAGCTGTTGAAGAAAAAGACGCAAAACAATTTGAGACAATCATTAAAATGAATCGGAAAATTTTTACGTCCAATCTATTTTTAAATACTGCTAGTGGTGTATTGGCTCAAGTGATTTCAACGATTTTAGGGATTCGATAAAGGAGGAACCTCATGAGTGATGAAGCAATAAAAGCGCAAAAAAGAGCACTGGCAGCCGGAAAGCGTGCTGAAGCCAGTCATTTAAGTAGTCAGGTCAACATGGCACAAGCCAACAAAAATCAAATTGATCAGAAAATTCGAGAATTAGAAAAAGCAATTCGTGAATTAAGTCGAGAGATTCTTAGTATTCATCAATTGAAATCAACCGTTTCTAGTCAGTTAAAGAGTATTTCTGGAAGTAATTTTAAAGGCACACGACGGAATAAGTATAATGAAAAAGTTAGAAAAGTAGATAGTGATTTATCAAAATATGCCACAAAAAATCAAGAAAATTTACAAACGTTTCAACGGAAATTGTCTAACTTACAAGAAGAAGCGCAACGTGAAGCCATGACAATCAGTTCATTAAATTCACAAATTTCGGCACTATTATCAATAGCAATGAGTTTGGATTATTAATAAAGGAGTGAAAAAAATAATGAAAAGCGGTGTAAATTTATCGGAATGGACGCAATCTGTCAATAAAGCAAACAGCACAATTTCAGGAATTGGCAAAATGAAAACTGTATCTTTTTCTCAAACAAATGCGCGACCTTTTACAGAATTCAAAACAATGATAGAGCAAATCAATTCTTCTCTAGAAAGTTACAAAGAATTTGCAAAAGGAAGCACCAATAAAATGATTGCTGCCGGAAAAAATAAAGCCAATGATGATAAAGCGGGAGCTGCTACTATGAAAATTAGTCAATAAGGAGTGAAGAAAAATGAATCAACAACAAAAGGAGTTGTGGGTGGCTACTATAGAAAGTAGTAACCTGACTGGAGAAATAACAAAGGACACTATAAACGAACTCGGTTTAATTTTGGGCGGTCAACCCCAATTAGCTCAAAATATTTATCAAAGTTTCCTCAATCAAACCACAAGTTATGAACATAAACCAAGAATTGGCGCGATTATTCATATTAGTTTTGATTATGAAGAGTAAAGAGTCACTTTTGCTTGGTTAAAAAAACAAGTTGTATTGACCGTGCCACAATTTAAACGATTTATGGGTTTCGTTGATACAATTTTTACAGAAATCTATCCAATTGGAACCATTGTCGAATTAGATGAAGAATTATTAACCGAAGATGTTAAAGCGCTTTTTACTACAGATGAATTAGGTTTATTTGTTTCTGTTCAAGGGAGAAAATTAACCATTCCAGAAACGCAAATGATGATTGATTACGTAGGAACTTTATGGCCATTTGGATTACAAGCAGAGGTGGAGCCAATTTATTTTAACTCGGTCATGGTAAAACGAGTTATTTCAGAAGGGCCTACTAATGCGTACGAGGAAAAGTTTACTTTTGAAGTTTTGAGAAAACAATTGGCGCAAGATGAAAAATATTCGTGTACGTATGTCTAATGAGGAGGTGGGCAAATGAAAATTAATATGCGTGAAGTAATGGAAGCTAAAAACAAAATTACTTCTTCCAGAAATAAACTACAAGCAGAAATCAATCGTGCCAAAAGAGATTGGAAAACAGTCCAAGGAAGTGATGCTTTATCTGGAAAAGTCAAAACAGCTATTAATGGTGAAATTGGTAATTACCAACTACCGATGCTAACCAATTATTATGATCTTTTACATACAATAGCACAAGAAATGGAAAAAACAATTAGTGATTTTAAAGCTAGTGTGAAGGAAAATAGTGAATCAGCCATCACTGATACAGATGCCTTAAATGAAGCGAAAGGAAAATTTTCAACACCATTATCAAATTTTGCGAAATTAGATAAGAAAATTAGCAACATCTACAGTTCTGTGGCACATATCGTCCCTATTTCCGCACCATCCAATCAATTTAATAAAAAAATGGAAGAGGCTAAGAAAGTCTTGACGGAAACGCTGAAAGGCATGGACACTTTTAATGGACGCAAAGCAGGCAGTGCTGTCAAAGACAAACTAGCCCAACAATCCAGCCAAATCACGAACGTCGGAGGATTAAGCTATACCAATCCTAAATCATTGGAAATATTTACGGATAAAACATTTAAAAATGAAATAAAAGAAGCGCATAAAAAAGTCCAGGAAGAAGAAAAAGATAGACTTGCTTTTGAAAAAGACCATCCAATTTTAATGGCTATGGATGGCAATTTAACAGAAGAAAAGTTAGACGAACTAGATAAATTAATTAATCATGCGATAGCAAAAGGTGTTGTTTCAGGAAAAAAATATATAAACCATATGAAAAAATTATACATTTCTTCCAGAATTAAACGAATGTCAGACGGCACTTTAGTCATCAAAAAAGCCGGGAAATGGTTGAGTAAGTTTGATAAACTAACCGGAATTGATAAATATATGAGAAAAGGCAAAGACTTTACTTGACTCCAAGCACGTAAGGAGGCTTAAAACCAGCCTTCAAAGATTCAGTCAAAGGAATTGGTAGGTATTGGAAATTTAAAAATAGAACGATTTTAGGAAATTAATTTAATGAAAAGAGGGAAAAAGATGATTGAAAAAGTATCATTGGAAATGAACAATTTAGTGTATATTGAAAAACGAACAACAACAGATCAATTAGTGGATTTAATTTTACAATCAGAAGAATTAACTTATGAAGAAGGTTTTTATAAAAATGGACCAACAATGATTGAACTAAAACCAACTGAATTAAGTGAAGAACAACAAACGTATAAATTTTATATTCCTGTGAATGAGCCAGTTGAAAGTGGCGAGATTTTTACTGTAGAAAATATTCATTATGATCATCTAGTTCGTAAAAGAATTCCTTTTGATGATGAACTTGGTGCTAATATTGAGGAAATGACGGATTACTTGCTGGAACAAAAGATTGAATTTGACGATAAATTATTGTTGGTAATGACCTTAGTTTATGATGAATATTGGGTAGATGTTTTAATCCCAACAAAAGAGTAGGTGAAAAAATGAGAAAAACAATTGGCTATAAACAATCATTACATTATCAAAATGTCATCAGTCGTTATTATGTAACGACTTCAGAGGAGATGGGTCGTTGTTTAGAAGATGCTTTGAAAACAATTTTTGAAGCAGATTATTCTTTATCAGACAGCTTTTTCTATTCAATGAATTCTGACATTCGTGAAGAAGAATTGCTGATTCAAGTTTTTTTACCTGTCAATGAAGAATGGCAAGAGAATCTTCCAGAAGAATATCGTTTCCAATCTTATTTTCAGGTGAACAATATGTTAGCAACTAGAGCAAAAGGTGATAAGCTATCTGAATTCTCTAAAGCATTAGAAGAGTTAATCACTATAGTTGTTCAGGAAGATTTGACAATTGTTTCACCAATTTTCTATTGTCCGCAAGTAATAGATAATAAGGTATACACTGATTTGAGGATTGGTGTTAAATAGTTTTGAACTGATTAGAGTTTTCTCGTAAGGAAAGAGGAGAGAAAAGTTTGAGTTTGCTTATAAATGAGGAAGAGATATTTGAAGTGAGACTGACTAAGGCAGATGGGTACAAAAAAATTGGTATAGGACTAGGTGTTATTTTTGTCACACTTAGTTGCTTGGTATGGTTTTACTTTCCACTCTATAAAAATCCAGTGACAAGTAATATAATTTTTTTTGTTTTTTTAACAGTAGTGGCTATACTAATCAGTGCTTTATCCTTACTTAAATTAATATGTATGTTTGCTTTTTTGATAATCGAAACCGGGATTAATGAGACTAAGTATATCAGAAAATATGGTGGCATTTTATATAGAATGGACAGTCATGGTTTGTCATATCATGAAAAGGGATTTCTAATAGTGCGTGGTTGGTCGGAGGTCATTGATGTAGGACTTTTCAGACAAATGGAAAGTGAGGTTATTTATAATTATCAAATAAAATTTAGTGATGGTGATAGACACACTTTTGATTTAAGAGGGAATTATCCAACGATAGCATTCAAAGAAAAAATTGAAGAATTCTGGTTTAAATACAATAGCTAAATTAATCTTCATTCCCCCTCCTAGAAAACACAAAACCGTGGTACAATAACTTACGTAATAGACACACCTACTCCGAATGTCAAAAAAGGGCAGAAAAGTAGACAAGAAATTGTTTAAGGAGTAAAGTAAACTTACTTAAAATTTTGGGGGAAATAAAATGTATGATGTAATTATCATTGGTGCCGGTCCTGCTGGGATGACGGCAGCACTTTATGCATCACGGTCTAATCTTTCTGTATTGATGATTGAACGCGGTGCGCCTGGTGGGCAAATGAACAACACTGCTGAGGTAGAGAATTACCCAGGCTTTGATTCTATTATGGGTCCAGAATTGGCCTATAAAATGTATGAAAATGTAGAAAAATTTGGTACGGAAAATGCGTATGGCATTGTGATGGGCATTGAAGACCACGGATCTTATAAAGAAGTGATTTGTGATGACAAATCTTATGAAGCTAAAGCGGTAATTATTGCAACAGGCTGTGAACACCGAAAATTGGGTGTAAAAGGCGAAGAAGAATTTGCTGGCCGTGGTGTTTCTTATTGTGCCGTTTGTGACGGTGCCTTCTTTAAAAATAAACGCTTAGTAGTTGTTGGTGGCGGCGATTCTGCAGTTGAAGAAGCAATCTATTTAACACAATTTGCTTCTGAAGTAGTGATTGTTCACCGTCGTGATGAATTGCGTGCGCAAAAAATCATTCAAGATCGTGCCTTTGCAAATGAAAAGATTTCCTTTGTTTGGGATACAGTTGTCGAAGAAATTGTTGGCAATGAAATGGTCGTGACAGGTGTGAAAGCACGGAATGTCAAAACAGATGAAGTTTCTGAAATTGAAGCAAACGGCGTTTTCATTTACGTGGGGCTAGATCCATTAACAGAACCATTTAAGAAAGCTGGTATTACGAATGAGGCTGGTTGGATTGAAACAGACCAAGAAATGAGAACAAAAATTCCTGGTGTTTATGCCATTGGTGATGTCCGTGAAAAAACATTGCGTCAAATCACGACAGCGGTCGGTGAAGGCGGTATTGCTGGACAACAAGTATTTAACTATATTGAAGAATTAAAATAAAAAAATGCTTTTGCCTTTAATAATAAGGGCAAAAGCATTTTTTTAATAGGTTCCTTTAATGACAAAATAAGAGCCGCGAATGGTTCCAGCTAATTTTGATTTTTGACGAGCAAATTTGAATTTTCCTTCAAATTCTGCAGGGATTGCCATACCATCTGAAAGTTTAAACCCAACGGCGCGTTTGCCTTCCTCAGCTAATGTGTACATCACGTTAACTGCTAAGCCGTTTTCATAAAATACATAGGCCATTTTTATGCCATCTAAAGTGAAAGAAGAAATTTCAAGTGGCTTGTAAGGTAAATGTAACGCTCGTTCCAATAAAATTTTTTCAATCCAGGCCAATGTTTCTGGAGCTTCAGAGGCAGGGACGGTCGTAAAGCGATATTTGTATTTATTCCAAAAATAGCGAGCTTCATTCGCTCTTAGTCCAGCAAGGGCAAGTGCCACTGGTGAACTTTCTAAACCAATAGTGGCTACTTCTTTAAAATCAACTGTATAAACCATGAATTGATACTCCCATCTTTTCTTTTAAACTAAGTATAACGGTAGCAGGGGTAACGAACAATTATTATTACTTAAAAGAATGAAATTGGGACAGAACGATCGGCTTCAGAAAATGTTAAGGTTTCCGAATGCGTAGGTTCTGTCCCAAAGAGTATTTTAAGATTTGGTTATTTAGTGATAAGTTATACGCTTGTGCTTATTTATTGGCATCTAAGGTAACTTTTTCATCTGCCGTAGTCGTTTTAACATCTACTGTATAAACAAGTTTATTGTTATTTTTGGTTAACTTCCAAGTCAAAATACGTGGAGAAAGTCCTCCAACTTCTTTTTTTGCTTTGGCTAAAACGTCGTTAACAGCGCCTAATTCTTTGACTTCAGCAGCTGAAAAGGCTGTCTCGTTTTCACCAAGTTGATTTGCTTCAGTATTTTTGGTGACTTTTCCTGTTTCAGGATTCACGTAAAGTGTTTCTGTATCGTTGGTAAAGATATAGCTGTAGTCACTTTCTGGTTTTGTATCAAATTGGACATTTACTAATGGTTTGCTGTTGCCGGCTTCTTTTTCGTAGATTTCAGCAGCTTGCTGCAAACTAACTTTGTACTTTGTATCCGTGACGGCATCTTTTCCTACGCCGCAACTAGCTAAAATAAAAATAGCTCCTAAAAGTGAAAAAAATAGTAAAAATGGTTTTTTTAACATGAAATTACCTCGTTTCCTTTTATTAAGTATTCACAATCATTTAGTATACGGAGGTTTTATAAAAATTACAAACAAAAAATAATCCTTTAAGAGAAATTAAAGGATTATTTTTTGTTATTTATTCTGCACGTAAAGCAACTGCCGCATCTTTTTTCGCTGCCATTCGGGCAGGAATATGGCCACCAATCATGGTTAAGATTGTGCTAATTACAATCAAAATAATCCCGTGAATTGGATTTAAGGTGGCAACATTTTCTAAATCAGTCAGGTTATAGAGCACTGCATTGATCGGAAATGTTGCGAGAAAGGCAATCACAACACCAAGAATACCAGAGGCAACGCCTAAAATAGCAGTTTCGGCATCGAACACCCGGGTAATATCTTTTTTACGAGCTCCTAACGCTTTCAGAATACCGATTTCTTTGGTCCGCTCAATGACAGAAGTATAGGTGATAATCCCAATCATAATCATACTTGTAACAAGGGAAATCCCAGCAAATGCAATCAGCACATAGGTGATGGCATCCATTAAACCACCTGTTAAGCGGGTCATTGTTCCAGCTAAATCAGAATAGATGATTTGGTCTTTTTTATCTTTTCCTTTGTTATAAGCATCTAAATAATCAAGAATTTTATCTTTTGATTTGAAGTCGTTTGGATAAATCATAATACTTGAAGGGATTTCGTTCGCTCCTAAATAAGACAATAGGTTTTCTTTCGCGGAAGCATCTAATGTTTCGTTAGTCATAACGTTAGTGTTGCTGGCTTCTTGCGCTTTAACAATATCAGAGGTTTTGTTTTTGGCAATCATATTAGTTGAAAGTGCATCGCTATAAGCAATTCCAGGTGCTAATAGATTCATTGTTGAAGAATCTTTAATTCGCAAAATCCCTGAAATTGTTAATTCAGTATTTTCTGGGTTATCGTAAACAGCTTGCAAATCTTGGTTAGGAATGAAGTTGCCTGTCGGTAATTTGGTGTAAAATGCATTATTATTGGCTAATTTCATTTTTGTGCCAACAATGTCTGAAAAGGCAATCTTTTGATTATCTTTCACGTCAAAGCCAAGATTTTTTAAAGCATTAATATTGGTGGTATTGTTACTATCGACGATTAAAACGACATCGGTTTCTTTTTCTGGATAATTTCCTTCGAGTAACGAGTAATTGTCTTTTAAGAAATTGTTTTTTCCATTTTCTAGTTGTTTAGGAAAAGCAGAAACGCCGACGCCAGTTTGGGCAGCCATCATAGAAGCCATCGCGTTTGATTGGCCGTCGGGTGCATCGTTTGAAAATTTGACAGCTTGTGCTTTCCTGTTGATTTCTCTTAATAAGTTCATATTGACTAGACGAGTATAGCCGATATTATTACTTAATTCAGGATCAATGTGATTGACATAGTCAATAAACTTTTGATCAATTAAATTCGTGTGTTGCGCACGGTCCGCATCGCTAATTTTAGCAGTCACTTCTTTTTCCTTCGGGAAGGTGCCTTTTTTGTCCTGATTATTGAAACTTTCTGGATCTTGATCGGTCGCTATTTTAGAAATGGTAATCGGAAATTGCGCTAACGTTTCCGACTGAGTTTTATCAATTTGTTTCTGGAATCCTGTTGAAAGAGAAAGGACAATCGCGATACTGATAATTCCGATACTTGAAGCAAAGGCGGTTAAAAAAGTTCGCCCTTTTTTAGTGCGGATATTATTAAAAGACAAACGCAGCGCAGTCGTGAATTTCATTTTGGTGCGTTTCAATTCGAAAGGTTCTTTTTTTTCATGTTCAATATGAGGACGCGAGTCATGACGAATTTGGCCATCTGAAAATTCAATAATTCGATCAGCGTATTCGTGAGCTAATTCAGGATTGTGGGTCACCATAATAACTAATTTTTCTTTCGAAAGTTCTTGGATAAGTGCCATAATTTGCAGACTGGTTTCTGAATCCAATGCACCAGTTGGTTCATCACAAAGTAAAATATCGGGATCGTTAGCTAAAGCACGAGCAATGGCAACCCGTTGCATTTGACCGCCAGATAATTGGGAAGGTTTTTTATGGATATGGTCCTTCAAACCGACACGGATGAGTGCATCTTCGGCTTTTTGACGTCTTTCTGCTTTTGAAATACCACTCAGTGTCATACCAAGCTCGACATTATCCAAAATCCCTTGATGACTAATTAAGTTGTAACTTTGAAAAATAAAACCAATTGAGTTATTCCGATAAGCATCCCAGTCGGCTTCTTTAAAATTTTTTGTTGATTTGCCGTTAATAATTAAGTCACCAGAATCGTAATTGTCCAATCCGCCAATCACATTCAACATCGTCGTTTTACCAGAGCCGCTGGGACCCAGAATGGCTACAAATTCTTGTTTTCGAAAAGCGACAGAGACGCCATCTAAAGCTTTAGTGGTCGTTCCGCCGACAGTATAATATTTTTTTATCTCTTTGAGTTCTAGCATATTTTTCGCATCCTTCTTCCAATTTATCAACAACACAACCTTAAGTTAGTGTATAACGTAACATAATAGTTAACAAAAATCAATCATTACCATTTGATAATCAAGTGAATTTAGTATACACTAGGTGGGAAACGAGGGAGAACATATGGATAAAGAGAAGCATTCATCAAATTTAGATATTAGTGTCTTTACTGAAATTTTTTCATATATGAGCCAATTGCTTTTTAAAGACCTAGACTTGGAGGATCTAAAATTAACAAAGTTAGACATGTTAATTTTATTAATTGTGGCAACGAATGAAGGAATCAGTATGACAGAGTTAGCCAACCAAGTAGGAACGTCGAAAGTTCAAGTGAGTCGCTCTATTGCGGGGTTAGAAGAACGAGCGATTGTTCAACGTCGCCATAATCAAGAAAATCGCCGCGTGGTTAATGTTTATACGACAAAAGAAGGCGAGAAGCTCTTTAAGCAAAAAGAAAATCAAGTAAAACAGCAACTATCTGAAACGCTTAGTGTTCTTTCCTTAGAGGATTATCAAGAGGTCAATCAACACTTTTTGGCGGTCATGAAAATTTTGTCCAATTATCAAGCGCTACGAAGAAAAACGTGTAAGGAAAACAACGCCAAAAAATAAAAAACATCGTTTGGCTATAAACCAAACGATGTTTTTTCTAGCCTTTGACAGAGCCAGAAGTCACGCCTTCTACATAGAAACGTTGCATTAATATAAATAAAATAGTAATTGGAATGGCAATTAGCACACATCCAGCTGTAAAAGCCATGAATAGTGAATTGGCTGTTGATTTGGTCATCATCGAAAAGAGACCAATCGCAACGGTGTAATTTTCAACTTTATCACCCATAATAACTTTTGCGAAAATAAAATCCATCCAAGGGCCCATGAAGGCGGTTAAAGAAGTATAGACAATAATTGGTTTCGACAATGGCAACGTAATTTTTGTGAAAATTTGCCACTTGTTGGCACCGTCAATCATAGCCGACTCGTCTAAAGCCATCGGAATGGTATCGAAGAACCCTTTGGCGATGTAAAAACCTAGCGCCGAGCCTGCAGAGTAAACCAGAATTAAAGCGAATAAACTTTCAGTTAAATTTAAGGCTTTTAAAATATAGTAAACGGCAATCATGCTCATAAAACCAGGGAACATATTTAAAACGAGCGCCACTTTTAAAAAGGGTTTTCTTAAGCGGAAACGCAACCGGGACAGCGCATAAGCCATTGCGATTGTAATGAAAGTTGATAACAGACAGCTTGCGATGGAAACGAACAAGGTGTTCAAAAACCAACGGACAAAGGGGAAGTTGCCAGTCTGATTTGTTAATAATACTTTATAATTTTCTAAAGTGAATGTTTTGGGAATGATATAGGGAACAAATGCACCGCCTTCGCCACGAAAACTTGTTAAGATAATCCACACAATGGGGAACATCCAAAAAACTGCTAAAATGGTTAGAATGATGTAAACGCTGGTAAGTGCAGTGCGTTGTTTTTTCTGGTAACTTTTTGCTTTAGCCATAAGTTACGCCTCCTTAAATGAATTCGTCCGTGTATAGGCAATTAAACTGAAGACTGCGGAAAGAATGAAGATTAAAATACCAATCACAGAGGCTAAATTGTAATCCATTGTATCGACAGTCAATTTGTATAACCAGGTAACTAAAAGGTCAGTTGAGCCTGCACCGTAGAAGTTAGAATTGGCTGGACCGCCGCCTGTTAATAGATAAATGACATTGAAGTTATTGATGTTGCCGATAAACTGTTGAATTAGCGCCGGGGTCATCACAAATAGAATTTGTGGAAATGTAATACTTTTAAAAATTTGCCATTTATTGGCGCCATCAATTCTAGCAGCTTCGATTTGATCTTCAGGGAGATTTTGGATAATCCCTGTAGAGATTAACATCGTAGCAGGAATACCAATCCACATATTGACAACAATAATGGTTAATTTTGCCCAATTCGGATCTGTTAAGAAGGGGATAGAAGAATCGATTAAGCCCCAATTTAACAACAGAGCATTGATAGGTCCAGAACCATTTAAGAGGTTTCGCATAATTAAAAGTGAAACAAACGGAGGTACGGCCATCGTGATAACAAAAATAGTCCGCCAAAATGCTTTATATTTTAAGCCTTTTGTATTGATAAGCAAGGCTAAAATGATTCCAAAAAAGAAACAAGTTGCGGTTGCGAAAACAGCCCAAATCAAGGTCCAGCCAAGTACTGGAAAGAACGTTGAAGCCATATCGCCTGTGATTACATTGCCTAGATTTGCCAATCCAACCCAAGTAAAAAGGTTTTTCGGTGGCAAATGGTTATGGTCGTAGTTGGTAAAGGCAATTGAAATCATATACAACAACGGCAAGATGGTAAAGAAAAGAACGCCTAGTAAGGGGATCGTCATTAAAGTTGCATGGAAACGTTCGTTTAACAAGCTACGTAAATCATCCATAGTTGTTGGAATTTTTTTGCCGGCTGTCTTTAATTCATATAGGTGACGGGCGCTTTTTAAATTGATTACATATAAAATGATTAGCGATAAACAGACTAAAATTGCTGCAATTCCGAATAATAATAAGAGCATTGAATTATCGCCTTCTTTTAGAACTTCAATCCCTAAAGAATCATCATATACTAATCCTTGCTGTTGGGTCCCTAGTGTTCCTAGCATCATTAATGCATGGAAACCATTATGGATTAACCAATAGATAAAGCCAATTTCAGCTGTTAAAAAGATGATTCCCTTTAACCACTGCTTGTTGGCGAAGTTTGCAGCACCCATAACTAAAAAAGATAGTTTTGTAGCGAAGTCGCCTTTTTTAAAGACCTCTCGAAATGACGTCTGGGCTTTCTTTTTCTTGAACATCTTCGTTCACTCACTTTCTACTTAAATAAAAAAGATAGAGGAAATGGGACAGCAGATTGAAGCTCGTCCCATTTCTTTACTCTTTTTATTCTTTTGCTTCTTTTGATGTGTCTTGGACTAATTTATCTAATTTTGCTTGATAATCCGCAGGTTTGATATTGCCTTTGTACGTATCATTGATCACTGCATCCATCGCAGGCCAGAATGAAACGATTTCTGGGATTTTTGGCATTACCACAGAGTGGGTTGGTTGCGCCATTTCTAAGATAGCTTTTGCAACAGTATCTTGTGTGATTTCTTCGTTTGTTTGTAATTTTTTGTTTGAAGGGACAAAGCCGATTTCTTTGAAGTAAGTCATTTGTGCTTTTTCACTGGTTAAATAGTTTGCTAATGTCATTGCGGCCAATGGTGCTTGTGTTTGTTGGTTGACAGCAAAACTACGAACGCCCAAGAAAGCTTTCATTTGTTTTTCTCCATTGCCAAAATCAATGGTTGGATAGGCAGCAGCCCCCATTTTGTCGCCAAGAGCTTTTTCTACATCGTTTTTAGACCAAGGGCCAGAAAGAAAGGCATCCGTTTTGCCAGAACCTAGATTAGACAATGCTTCTGTATTTGATTGGATCACACCAGGATTATTTTTTTGATCGGCAATCCATTGTAATACTTCTATACCTTGTTGGTTATTAAAGTTGGTACCTTTTGGATCTTCGCCATTTTCACCATATAAGTAATCGCCGTTACTCATAAATAGAGGGCCGAAGATATAATTTGCGCCATCTTCGCCAAAATTGGTACCGATTTTGCCTTTTTCAGTTAAAGACTTCCAAGTTTTGATTTCCTCTGGAGAATACGTATCTTTGTTATAATAAAGAACTTGTGACTCTACGGCATAAGGGTAGGCATAGACTTTGTCTTTCCAAGTGACTCCTGCGACTGCCGAGTCGATATTGTTTTCTTTGACTTCTTTTTCATATTTTGTGTTAGGGTAAATCAGACCAGCTTCTGCCATTTGACCAATTTGATCATGTGGCATCATGAAAACATCTGCGGCAGCTTTAGGATCTTTTGCAATGTCTTTTTTAGCATCTGCCGAATTTCCAGCAGTTAAGTTAACTTTAATATCGGGGTTTTCTTTTTCAAAATCGGCGACAACTTTTTTAAAGACGCCCATATATTCAGTATCAACCCATAATTTTACGTCACCAGCTGCTTTATTTGCTGAACCGCTTTCATTTTCAGCTTTCGTTTTTTCTGCGCCACCACAGGCAGTAAGTAAAACCGCAGAAGCACTTAAAAGGATACCGCCCATTAAAATCTTTTTCCAATTCGCTTTCATTTTTGAACCCTCCAAAAATTATTTTTTACAAGTCTTATTATGCAACCGATTGCGGAAATAATCAAGTGTTTTTCATCGAGAAAGTTAAAAAAGTTTTTTTTGTTATAAATAACATACTGTTTATTTAAAGTGGTGTATACCACTAATTGAGCATTTTAAATAAAAAAGTAAAAAAGGGTATACAAATGCAATCGTTTGCGCTAAAATGTGTTCGAGTATTAGAAAATACACGAAAAGCGACAATTAAAGGAGAGAATTAAATGAACACTGCTGCAATCTACCATCGTCCAGAAAGTGAATTTGCTTATCTTTATACAGAAGAAACCATGCATATTCGTTTGCGTACGGCAAAAGGCGACATTGCCTCTGTCCAATTAGTGCAAGGAGATCCTTATCTTTTAGGGAAAGAAAAGTGGTACCAACAGTCGTTAACCATGGAGAAGTTAGTATCTACGGAGTTATATGATTACTGGTTTATTGCATTAAGTGCAAAATTTAAACGCCTTTCATATGCTTTTACTTTAGTAGGGGCGGATGGTTTGAGGGCGTTTTATGGCGAACACGGCATTTATCCTTTAGAAGAAAAGTATTTAGAGATGGCGAATAATTATTTTCGGATGCCGTATTTTCATGAAATCGATCGTTTTAAAGCACCTGAATGGGTGAAAGAAACGGTTTGGTATCAAATATTTCCAGAGCGTTTTGCAAATGGTGATCCCACCAATGATGCTGAAGGGACGTTACCGTGGGGATCTAAAAGACCAGATCGACAAGATTTTTTTGGTGGGGATTTGCAAGGGGTGCTAGATCATCTTGATTACATTGAAGATTTAGGTGTTAATGGCTTATATTTTTGCCCGATTTTTGAAGCGTTTTCTAATCACAAATATGATACGATTGATTATTTAAAAATTGACCCAGCTTTTGGTGATGGCGCTATCTTTAAGCGTTTAGTCGAAGAGTGTCATCGACGGGGCATTAAGATTATGTTGGACGCCGTTTTTAACCATATGGGGGACACTTCGCCTCAATGGCAAGATGTGTTAAAAAATGGCCAGGACTCAATTTATGCCGATTGGTTCCACGTAAATGAGTTTCCAGCTAGCTATGAAGAAAGTGCTGATTTTGAAGAAGCAAGCAACATTACCTATGATACTTTTGCATTTACTCCGCATATGCCTAAATTAAATACAGCAAATCCAGAGGTACAAGCCTATCTTTTAGAAATTGCTCGTTATTGGATTGAGGAATATGATATTGACGCCTGGCGTTTAGATGTGGCAAACGAAGTGGATCATGCGTTCTGGAAAAAATTCCGGCAAACATGTGATGACGCAAAAGAAGATTTTTATATTTTAGGAGAAATTTGGCACTCGTCGCAAAGCTGGCTCCAAGGAGACGAATTTCATGCAGTGATGAATTATGCATACACAGATGCGATTATGGGCTACTTTGTCAAGCAAGAACTGTCCTTGGAAAAGATGCTTTCTGAAATGAACAACCAGTTAATGCTCTATCGACAACAAACGAATCAAATGCAGTTTAATGTTTTAGATTCCCACGATACACCACGCTTATTGCATGAAACGAAAGAGGATAAAGAGTTGATGCGCCAAGTATTAGCGTTTACGTATATTCAACCAGGCGTCCCTTGTCTTTACTATGGTGATGAAATTGGTATGACAGGTGATATGGATCCTGATTGTCGTCGTTGTATGGTTTGGGAGGAAAATCAGCAAGATTTGGATTTGAAGGAATTTGTAAAATCATTGATTGCCCTTCGCAAAAAGTATGCGGCTGTTTTTTCTGGTGGAACAATCGATTGGACAGGCACTTCTTTTGAAACGGGGTTGATTAGACTCGCTTGTCGTTTGGAGGAACAAACGATCTATGGGATTTTTAATACTGGCCAAGAGACACAATTTGTCGATAGAACTGATCGAGAAGTTTTGCTAAGTTCTTCTATCGAAACTGCTTCAGAACAGATAATGGTTTTACCAAAAGGTTTTCTTTTATATCAAGCATAATAATTAAGCAAAGGAATGTGAAGAAGAATGGAAAAACATTGGTGGCAAGAAGTCGTGGTTTATCAGATTTATCCTCGCAGTTTTAAAGATAGCAATGGAGATGGCATTGGAGATTTACCAGGAATTATTGAAAAATTGGATTATTTGGAAACGTTAGGCATTGGGGCTATTTGGTTATCACCAGTTTATCAATCACCCAATGATGACAATGGTTATGACATTTCTGATTATGAAGCGATTATGACAGAGTTTGGGACGATGGCGGATATGGATCGTCTAATTGAGGAAGCGAAAAAGCGAAAGATTGAAATTATTATGGACTTAGTGGTTAACCATACGTCAGATGAACATCGTTGGTTTATTGAAGCGAAAAAAAGTAAGGAGAACCCCTACCGAGACTATTATGTATGGGCTGATCCTGCTTCAGATGGCGGTGTGCCTAACCGATTGAAATCTGCCTTTTCGGGTTCGGCGTGGACGTTTGATGAAGCGAGTGGGCAATACTATTTGCATTTGTTTAGTAAAAAACAACCAGATTTAAATTGGGAAAACCAACAAATGCGTCAGTCGGTTTACGAGATGATGAATTTTTGGATTGATAAAGGAATTGGCGGTTTCCGTTTAGATGTAATTGACTTAGTGGGTAAAATTCCAGGAGAAGAGATCACCGCGAATGGGCCTCATTTACATCGTTATTTACAAGAAATGAACGCCGCGACATTTGGCGGCAAAGAGCTGTTAACTGTAGGTGAAACATGGGGGGCCACACCTGAGATTGCAAAAATGTACTCTAGTCCAGAGCGTCATGAATTATCCATGATTTTTCAGTTTGAACATATGAGCTTGGATCAACAACCAGGTAAAGAAAAATGGGACCTTCAGCCAATGGAAGTTGCCAAGTTGAAACAGGTTTTTGCAAAATGGCAAACAGAATTAGGAAATGATGGCTGGAATTCTTTATTTTGGAATAACCATGATTTACCGAGAATGATTTCACGTTGGGGAAATGATCAAGAATATTGGTTGGAAAGCAGTAAGTTATTCGCTATTTTACTGCACATGATGAAAGGCACACCTTATATTTATCAAGGGGAAGAAATTGGTATGACCAATACGCCGATTACAGATATTCGTGAAGCGCGGGATATCGAAACGATTAACATGTACCATGAGTATTTAGAAAAAGGATATTCTAAAGAAGAAATTTTGCTGAAAATTAATACTAAAGGTCGCGACAATGCACGCCGGCCTATGCAGTGGACCGCTGAAAAAAATGCGGGCTTTACGACGGGTACACCTTGGATTGATGTTAATCCCAATTATCAAACGATTAACGTCGCTGCTGCTTTGGCAGATAAAAATTCACTATTCTATACGTACCAAGAAATGATTCGTTTGAGAAAAGAACATCCTTTAATCGTTTGGGGCAACTTTGAATTGCTGGAAACAGTGGACGAAGTGATCAGTTTTTATCGTACCTATGGTGAGGAACGCTGGCTTGTTGTAACGAACTTTTCTGACAAAGTTCAGCCATTTTCTGCAGACGTTCATGTAGAACAAGTAATGATTGAAAATATGCCGACAGATGTCACTGCTTTAGCAGATTATTCGTTAGCGCCTTGGCAAGCATTTGTTGTGAAAGTGAGTCAATAAGATGGAACAATGGTGGAAAAATGCTGTCGGTTATCAAATTTATCCTCGGAGTTTTAAAGATAGCAACGGGGATGGCATTGGTGATTTGCAGGGAATTATTGAGAAATTACCGTATTTAAAAGAACTAGGGGTCGATTTTTTATGGTTAAATCCGATTTACACTTCGCCAAACGTTGACAATGGTTATGATATTGCGGATTATCAAGGGATTCAGCCAGAATTTGGTACGATGGAAGATTTTCAAGAACTTTTGGACCAAGCGCATCAATTAGGTTTGAAGATTATTCTTGATCTGGTAGTCAATCATACCAGTGATCAACATCCGTGGTTTATTGAAGCAAAAAAAAGTTTAGATAATCCGTATCGTGAGTATTATTTATGGGCCGATGCGACACCAGATCGTATGCCGAATGAATGGCAAAGCTTTTTTGGTGGCTCGACTTGGACGTATGACGCGGGTACAAAGCAAGCATATTTTCATGTGTTTGCAAAAGAGCAACCTGATTTGAACTGGAAAAATCCTAAAGTTCGTGAAGAGATTTATGCGATGATTCGCTGGTGGTTAGATTTGGGAATTGATGGTTTCCGATTGGATGCGATTAGTCATATCCAAAAAGAACTTTGGGATTTTAAAATTACCACGAATCCATGGGCTCCCTTTATGAATGTAAAAGGCATTGAAGACTATATGCTGGATTTGAAAGCTATTTTTGCTGAGTATGACATCATGACAGTGGGGGAAGCTAGTGGCGTTTCAAGTAAAAAAGCGGTGGAATGGACCAATGATGCGGGCTATCTGAATATGATTTTTGAATTAGAGCACAATGTTCGAGAAGGAAAGCCAGGAGAAGAACGGTTAAACATTTTAGGCTATAAAAAAGTAATGGCGCGCTGGCAAAAGCATTTAGGGACAGAAGGCTGGAATGCATTATATGTAGAAAATCATGATAATCCCAGAATCAATTCAATTTTAGGCGATGAAACCTCTCATTCTGCTAAGGCGATTGGAACAATCGCCTTGCTCTTGCGAGGAACGCCGTTTATTTATCAAGGACAGGAAATCGGCATGGTTAATTATCCGTTTCAACAGATTGACGAGTTAGATGCTAAAGATTCCCATAACCATTATCGTTTGCTTATAGAAAATGGCTACGATGCGAAACAAGCATTAAAAGAAGTGGCGCATTGGACGCGGGACCATTCGCGTACGCCTATGCAGTGGACGAATCAAGAGGCAAGTTCATTCACCTCGGGGCATCCGTGGTTAGCAATTCATCCCAATTTCAAAGAAATAAATGTGGCTGACCAAGAAACGGATGCGCAATCCGTGTTGAATTATTATAAAAAGTTAATTGCGCTGCGGAAAGAAAATCCAGTCTTTACAGATGGACAGTTTGAACTATTAGCGCCCAATCATCCGTCTGTTTTTGCTTTTTTAAGAAAAACAACTGAGGCAACAGCGTTAGTGATTGTCAATTTAAGTGGAGAAAAGTGCCAATTTGACTTGCCGAATAAATTACTAGGCAGAAAGTGGCAACAATTATTAGGGAATCAAGATTTTACGGTGAAGAAACGGATGCAGTTAGCACCTTATCAGGCAGGGGTCTTCCAATAACTGATTTGTTCTATAACGAGTGCAAGAGGCTTACTTTTAAGTAGGGCTCTTGCACTCGTTTTTAGGAACTTCAACAACCGAGAGACTTCATAAATAATTGAATTTTTACAGAAATGCGTTATACTTACTTTGGGTAAGTTATTTAATTTTATGAAAGTAGGGGGAAATGATGCCGAAAACACGTGTAGAAGCTTTTACAGATGCAGTGATTGCGATTATTTTAACGTTATTAATTTTAGAATTAAAAATTCCTGAAAAAGCAGATTGGTCTGCTCTGACTCAATCTGGACACAAAATCATTATTTATTTAATTAGTTTTGTTACTTTATTGATTTATTGGAACAATCATCATCATTTATTTCAAAGTGTCCGTAAAATTGATGGACGTGTCCTTTGGATGAATAATTTTTTAATTTTGACATTGACGTTTTTCCCGTTTGTTACTGGTTGGGTAGGTGAACATCCATTTTCTTGGCCGCCACAAGCTTTGTATGGCTTAGTAGTATTAGGAGCTGATGTTGCTTATTATCTAGTGGTGCGGGCATTGATTCAGGCAAATGGGCCCAAATCCGAAGTACAACGTTTGTTTGGCCACTATCCAAAATTAACGCTTTCGATTGTGTTGAATATTATTGCGTTGATTGTAGGCAAACTAGTAGCGCCAATCGCTGTTCTGATTATTGATACGATTGTTTTAGTTATGTGGTTTATTCCTGAGCGAAAAGCAGAAATAAAGGAAACTTTAAAGTAGTTATTTTTTATTTATAACAAAAAAGTCATAAATCTTTTGACAAGAATGTCAAACTCCTCTATTATAAGAAGTGGATAAAAACTGAATAATTGTTAGGTGAGGCTCCTATTTGGACAAATGCTGCTGCCGCGAAAGGATCGAGAGACCCTTAGTTGGTTGAACAGGAATAATCGTGAAGGTTATTCATAATGTAGCTGATACATGTTATCTACGCCCTATAGTGCTAAAGCTCAACGATAGAGAATCTTATTTAAAGATGGTATTTTGGGACGTACTCTATTGTTGAGTAGGTCCTTTTTTGTGTGTTTGGCAAAAAAGCAATTATTCACTGGAAGTATAAATAAGAAAAAGAAAGGATGACTGTCATGGAAGACCCTGGAAGTGAACAGAGAAACAAAATACAGTCACCAACGAAAGGAGAAGATTTTAGCACTCTTTTCGGTAGGTGACCACAACCTTGGAGGAAAAGAAAATGATGAACAAAAAAACAATGGATATGAGAAAAGCAACAAAAGATCAAGAATTACGTAAATTGGCGTTGCTTTCTGAACGGGAATTAATGATGGAATTACGGACATCTGAAAAAGGACTCTCGAATGAAGATGCCGAAAAAAGATTAGAGGAATTTGGACCAAACGAAGTTTCTGCACAAAAGCCAACCCCAGCAATTATTTTATTTTTAAGTGCATTCAAAGATCCGTTTGTCTATGTCTTAGCCTTATTGATGGTCGTTTCAACTTTAACGAAAGATTTCGAAGCCGCTATCGTGATGGGCGTGATGATTTTAGCCAGTGTCTTGATTGCTTTTATACAAGAATATCGTTCTCAAAAAGCGAGTTTGGATTTAAAAGAATTAATTGAAAACACCGCTGCAGTGACACGGGAAGGAATTACGAAAGAAATTCCAATGGACGAAATTGTTCCAGGAGACATTGTAACTTTAGCTACAGGAGACATGATTCCTGCAGATGCCGTGTTGATTTGGACCAAAGATTTATTCGTTAATCAATCGTCGCTAACAGGCGAATCCATGCCTGTCGAAAAATTTGTGGATGCAGGTGTGGATCGTCAACAAACAGAGGTTTCTGCATTAGATATGCAAGACCTAGTGTTTATGGGCACAGATGTCTTGAGTGGACAAGGAAAAGCGATTATTTTAAAAACTGGGCAACATACATTTTTTGGTGATATTGCTAAAAATGCTACAACACAACGAGGAAAAACTAGTTTTGACTTAGGCTTAGCAAAAGTCAGTAAGTTTTTATTACGAATGGTAATGATTTTGTTTCCAATCGTTTTCTTGATTAATGGTTTAACTAAAGGTGCTTGGGGCGAAGCGTTTTTCTTCGCGATTGCCGTTGCAGTTGGTTTGACACCAGAAATGTTGCCAATGATTGTTACGAGTAACTTAGCCAAGGGTGCATTATCCTTATCGAAACATAAAGTCATTGTTAAAGAATTAGCGGCTATCCAAAATTTGGGTGGTATGGATGTGCTCTGTACAGATAAGACTGGAACGATTACCGAAGATCGTGTAGTTTTGGTTCAACATTTGAATCCATTAGGTGATTTGAGTGACGAGGTTCTAAATTTAGCCTACTTAAATTCTTCTTATCAAACAGGTTGGAAAAATTTAATGGATATTGCCGTTATTAATTTTTATGAAGAGCATCAATGGAAAACGCCGTTTAAAAATGTCACTAAAATTGATGAAATTCCTTTTGATTTTTCCAGACGCCGCTTAACGGTTGTCGTGAATGCAGATGATCATCAATTGATGATTACGAAAGGCGCCGTGGAAGAAATGGAAGAAGTGTGCACGCATGCGCAAATTAATGGCGAAATTGTACCATTAAGCACTGCTGTACGAGAAGAACTACGCCGAGTGAATGTTCAAATGAACAAACAAGGGATGCGTGTGTTAGCGGTAGCTGTAAAAAAAGATGTCCATAAAGAAGCAGTTTATTCAGTTGAAGATGAAAAAGAGATGACATTGATTGGATTTATGGGTTTTCTTGATCCAGCAAAAGAGTCAGCTGTCAGCGCTATCCGCTCCTTACATGAACATGGTGTCAACGTGAAAGTGCTAACGGGCGATAATGACATTGTCGCCAAAAAAGTCTGTAAAGATGTAGGTATTGAAGTTTCCCATGTGTTATTAGGTTCTCAAATTGAAGCAATGACAGATGAAGAGTTGCGGGCGCAAGTAGAAGAAACTAATTTATTTGCCAAATTAAATCCGATGCAAAAATCTAAAATTATTGAATTGCTACAAGCAAAAGGTCATACGGTTGGTTTTATGGGGGATGGCATTAATGATGCACCGGCATTACGAAAAGCTGATGTGGGCATTTCAGTAGATACTGCAGCTGATATTACTAAAGATGCTAGCTCGATTATTTTACTGGAAAAAAGTTTAAATGTACTGGAATCTGGTGTGATTGAAGGACGAAAAGTATTTAGCAATATGATGAAATATATTAAAATTACCATCAGTTCTAATTTTGGGAATGTCTTTTCAATTTTAGTAGCCAGTGCCTTTTTACCATTTCTACCAATGCTTTCCTTACAACTCTTGATTCAAAATTTGATTTATGATGTGGCTCAGTTGACAATTCCTTGGGATAATGTCGATGAAGAAGAGTTATTAAGCCCTGTTCGTTGGGAAACGAACGGACTAGCGAAATTTACGGTATGTATTGGCCCGGTAAGTAGTATTTTCGATATTCTAACGTATCTTGTCATGTGGTTTGTGTTTAGCGCCAATAGTTTGGCAACTCAACATTTATTCCAAACAGGTTGGTTTATGGTGGGACTTGTTAGTCAAACGTTAGTTGTTCATATGGTCCGGACGCGGAAAATACCATTTATTCAAAGTCGTGCGTCAATGCCTGTGATGCTAAGTAGTTTAGGCGCAATCTTACTCGGTTTCTTGATTGTAGCAACGCCCATAAGAGAGGTTTTTGACTTTGTGAAACTTCCGGCTAACTACTGGCCATGGTTCTTTGGAATCATCATTGCGTACATGTTAACTGTTGAAGTAGCTAAACGTTTATATATTAAAATTACCAAGGAATGGATTTAGTAAAATCTACTGAAAGAGAAAAGAATTTGCTAAGCTGTATTACTCGTTTTGCGAAAATTTGGTGATTTTAAGCAATGAATGTTCGTGATAAAACCTAAGGTAAAGTATTTGGCAAAAAAACGAGCCAAAAAAAATAAAAATTAACGAAAAAAACTTTGTTCTCTAAAAAATAAAAAACCGCATGCTGAGTAGGTTACTCGGCTGACGGTTTTTATTTTTTGGTTTTTTCAAGATAATTTTCATGAAAACGCAAAGTTCGGAAATCAGATTACTAGCCAGTTCGGGGATAAGGGGGCTCAAATTAATAGAACTGTTATATAATATTTTCAAAATAGAATATAACAGTTGGGAGAAAAATAGTACAGAAGAAGTGTGGAACAGAAACCGTTTTCTTGTTTGTGAAATTTATCACTAAACCGCAAAAACATGCGGTTTTGCTCTTTTGTGAAAAAATGAAGAAATTAGAGTTTTTTTCTTGCGCTTTTTCGAATTTAGTGATAATTTGTTAAGTGTAGTCGATAAAAAGTAATACAGTTTCGCACTCTGTTTTACTTTTATCGAAATTAAAGAAACGTAATAGAGAGGATTGTGTGACAAAATGGCAAAGGCTAAGAAACAAAAACCTATTGACTTTAAAGAGCTAATGGCTAAAGTCGACGCTGATTTCCCAACTTTCCAAATCTTGGATCAAGATGGAAAAATTGTGAATGAAGATTTAGTACCTGATTTATCGGATGAGGAATTAGTTGAATTAATGACACGCATGGTTTGGTCTCGTGTGCTAGACCAACGTTCTACTGCATTAAACCGTCAAGGACGCTTAGGATTCTTCGCGCCAACAGCTGGACAAGAAGCAAGCCAATTGGCAAGTCAATTTGCAATGGAAAAAGAAGACTACTTATTACCAGGTTACCGTGATGTACCTCAATTAGTACAACATGGTTTACCATTAAGAGAAGCTTTCTTATGGTCTCGTGGTCACGTAGCAGGGAACTACTACGCGGAAGATTTAAATGCATTACCACCACAAATTATCATCGGTGCTCAATACATCCAAGCAGCTGGTGTTGCTTTAGGATTGAAAAAACGTGGAAAAGAAAATGTTGTCTTCACTTATACTGGTGACGGCGGTTCTTCACAAGGGGACTTCTATGAAGCAATTAACTTTGCTGGTGCTTACCAAGCAAACGGTGTCTTCATTATCCAAAACAATGGTTTTGCGATTTCTACACCTCGTGAAAAACAAACAGCGGCTAAAACTTTAGCTCAAAAAGCTGTTGCAGCAGGAATTCCTGGTATTCAAGTTGATGGTATGGATCCATTAGCAGTTTACGCAATTGCAAAAGAAGCACGCGATTGGTCAGCTGCAGGAAACGGTCCAGTTTTAATTGAAACATTAACTTATCGTTATGGTCCACATACTTTATCTGGAGACGATCCAACACGTTACCGTTCAAAAGAAATGGATGACGAATGGGTACAAAAAGATCCATTGACTCGTTTCCGTAAATATCTAACAGATAAAGGCTTATGGTCTGAAGCAAAAGAAGAAGAAATTATTGAAAAAACAAAAGAAGAAATCAAAGTAGCGATTGCAGAAGCGGATAAAGCGCCAAAACAAAAAGTTTCTGATTTCTTGAAAAATATGTTTGAAGTTCAACCTCAAACAATTAAAGAACAAATTGCATTTTATGAAGCGAAGGAGTCGAAATAAAAATGGCACAAAAAACTATGATCCAAGCAATTACAGATGCCTTAGCTCTTGAATTAGAGAAAGACGAAAATGTCTTAATCTTCGGTGAAGACGTTGGTAACAACGGTGGGGTTTTCCGTGCAACTGAAGGTTTACAAGAAAAATTTGGTGAAGACCGCGTCTTCGATACACCTTTAGCTGAATCTGGTATCGGTGGATTGGCTTTCGGTCTTGCCTTGCAAGGTTACCGTCCAGTTCCCGAAATCCAATTCTTTGGTTTCGTTTTTGAAGTATTTGACGAAATCGTTGGTCAAATGGCTCGTACGCGTTACCGTATGGGTGGAACTCGTAATATGCCAATTACTGTTCGTGCCCCATTTGGTGGTGGTGTTCATACACCAGAACTTCACTCAGATAACTTAGAAGGATTAATCGCACAATCACCAGGTGTTCGTGTTGTTATTCCATCAAACCCTTACGATGCAAAAGGACTATTAATTTCATCTATTCGTAGCAACGATCCAGTTGTCTACTTAGAGCACATGAAATTATACCGTTCATTCCGTGAGGAAGTGCCAGACGAAGCTTATGAAGTGCCTTTAGATAAAGCGGCTGTAACTCGTGAAGGAACAGACGTATCAATCATCACTTACGGCGCTATGGTTCGTGAAGCGATTAAAGCAGCTGATAGCTTAGCGAAAGACAATATTTCAGCAGAAATCATTGACTTACGTACAGTGGCTCCTTTAGATGTGGAAACAATTATTAACTCTGTTGAAAAAACTGGCCGTGTGGTTGTCGTTCAAGAAGCACAAAAACAAGCTGGCGTTGGCGCTATGGTTGTTTCTGAAATTTCTGAACGTGCCGTATTATCATTAGAAGCACCAATCGGACGTGTATCTGCTCCAGATACAATCTTCCCATTCGGACAAGCAGAAAATATCTGGTTACCAAATGCGAAAGATATCGAAGCAAAAGCTAGAGAAATCGTCGAATTTTAATAGTTATTCGAAGTAGATAAACGAAGAATTAAACAGGTGGAATACGGCTATAGGCATGAAATGTTCAGCTACTATAGTCGTTTCCCCGCGTTTTGCTCCTAAGAAAATAGACAGATCCAACGAAGAAGGGAAGACTTAAAAAATGGCTTATCAGTTTAAATTACCGGATATCGGTGAAGGGATTGCCGAAGGCGAAATCGTTAAATGGTTTGTAAAACCTGGCGATACAATCAACGAAGACGATACGTTATTAGAAGTACAAAATGACAAATCAGTGGAAGAAATTCCATCACCAGTAACAGGTACTGTAAAAAATATCGTTGTACCAGAAGGAACAGTTGCAAACGTTGGTGACGTGTTAATCGAAATCGACGCACCTGGTCACGAAGATAACGATGCAGCACCAGCAGCTCCTGCACAAGAACAAACACCAGCACAACCTGCTTCTGTACCAACAACAGAAGCAGCTGGCGGATTTTTCCAATTCAAATTACCAGACATCGGTGAAGGAATTGCCGAAGGCGAAATCGTTAAATGGTTCGTTAAAGCTGGCGACACAATTAATGAAGATGATTCATTATTAGAAGTACAAAATGACAAATCAGTAGAAGAAATTCCATCACCAGTAACAGGTACTGTAAAAAATATCGTTGTACCAGAAGGAACAGTTGCCAATGTTGGTGACGTGTTAGTTGAAATTGACGCACCTGGTCATAATTCAGCAGCACCGGCAGCCGCAGCACTAGCTACTGACGCTCCTAAAGCGGAAGCATCAGCTCCAGCCGCTTCAACAGGCGTAGTTGCAGCCGCTGATCCAAACAAACGCGTTTTAGCAATGCCATCTGTTCGTCAGTATGCGCGTGAAAAAGACGTTGATATTACACAAGTAACTGCAACTGGTAAAGGTGGCCGTGTCATTAAAGCGGATATTGATGCCTTTGTCTCTGGTGGTTCTCAAGTAGCACCAGCTACTGAAGCTGCCGCAACAGAAGCAGCACCTAAAGCGGAAGCAGCTGCACCTAAAGCAGCGCCAAAAGCCTTTACTTCTGATTTAGGCGAAATGGAAACACGTGAAAAAATGACACCAACACGTAAAGCAATTGCTAAAGCAATGGTTAACAGCAAACACACTGCTCCTCACGTAACATTACATGATGAAGTAGAAGTTTCTAAATTATGGGATCACCGTAAGAAATTTAAAGATGTTGCTGCTGCAAATGGTACAAAATTAACATTCTTACCATACGTTGTAAAAGCATTGACTTCAACTGTTCAAAAATTCCCAATCTTGAATGCATCAATCGATGACGCAGCACAAGAAATTGTTTACAAAAATTACTTTAACATTGGTATCGCTACTGATACAGATCATGGCTTATATGTACCAAATGTTAAAAATGCTAATACGAAGAGCATGTTTGCTATCGCTGATGAAATCAACGAAAAAGCAGCATTGGCTATCGAAGGCAAATTAACTGCACAAGATATGCGTGATGGTACAATCACAATTAGTAACATTGGTTCAGTCGGTGGCGGCTGGTTTACACCAGTAATCAACTACCCTGAAGTTGCTATTTTAGGCGTTGGTACAATTGCACAAGAACCAGTTGTTAATGCAGACGGCGAAATCGTTGTGGGACGCATGATGAAATTATCATTAAGCTTTGACCACCGTATCGTTGACGGCGCAACTGCTCAAAAAGCAATGAACAACATTAAACGCTTATTAGCTGATCCAGAATTACTATTAATGGAAGGATGATTAACAAATGGTAGTAGGAGATTTCGCCATTGAACTAGATACAGTCGTAATCGGAGCTGGACCTGGAGGATACGTTGCTGCAATTCGTGCCGCAGAAATGGGTCAAAAAGTTGCGATTATCGAACGCGAATACATCGGAGGCGTTTGTTTAAACGTTGGATGTATTCCTTCAAAAGCTTTAATTGCTGCTGGACATCATTACCAAGAAGCACAAGATTCTTCAACTTTTGGTGTAACAGCTAAAGGAGTCGAATTAGACTTTGCAAAAACACAAGACTGGAAAGATAACACAGTTGTTAAATCATTAACAGGCGGCGTTGGCATGTTATTGAAAAAACACAAAGTAGAAATTATTGAAGGCGAAGCATTCTTCGTTGACGAAAATACATTGCGTGTTATTCACCCAGACTCAGCACAAACTTACTCATTCAATAATGCTATTGTAGCAACAGGTTCTCGTCCAATTGAAATCCCAGGATTCAAATTTGGCGGACGCGTGTTAGATTCTACAGGCGGTTTAAACTTAAAAGAAGTTCCTAAAAAATTCGTTATTATCGGTGGCGGTGTCATCGGTGCTGAATTAGGTGGCGCTTATGCTAACTTAGGTTCAGAAGTAACAATTTTAGAAGGTAGCCCATCAATTTTACCAACTTATGAAAAAGATATGGTTAAAGTTGTCACAGACGACTTCAAGAAGAAAAACGTAACAATCGTGACTTCTGCAATGGCTAAAGAAGCTGTTGACAATGGCGATAGCGTCACTGTTAAATATGAAGTTAACGGAAAAGAAGAAAGTGTTGAAGCAGATTACGTAATGGTCACTGTTGGACGTCGTCCAAACACAGACGACTTAGGCTTAGAACAAGCGGGCGTTGAAATTGGCGAACGTGGTTTAATCCCAGTTGATAACCAAGGACGTACTAACGTGAAAAACATCTTCGCAATCGGCGACATCGTACCAGGTGCTGCGTTAGCGCATAAAGCAAGCTACGAAGCAAAAATTGCTGCTGAAGCAATTTCTGGTAAGAAAGTTGCAGTTGATTACAAAGCAATGCCAGCTGTTGCCTTTACTGATCCAGAATTGGCAAGCGTTGGTATGACTGTTGCAGAAGCAAAAGAAGCGGGAATCGAAGCAAAAGGCTACAAATTCCCATTTGCTGGTAACGGCCGTGCAATCTCTTTAGATAAAACTGAAGGATTCATGCGTTTAGTTACAACTGTAGAAGACAATGTCATCATCGGTGCACAAATTGCCGGTGTCGGTGCAAGTGACATGATTTCTGAATTAGCTTTAGCTATTGAATCTGGCATGAATGCAGAAGACATTGCTTTAACAATCCACCCACACCCATCATTGGGCGAAATCACTATGGATACAGCTGAATTGGCTTTAGGTTTACCAATTCATATTTAATAGTATCACTTTGTCGCACGACAGATATAATGCGCCTTTTGCACTTGTTGCATTAGCCACAGCAAGAGCAAAAGGTGTAAAAAAACAACGACTTCTAGGAGTCGTTGTTTTTTTATGCTCTGTTCTTTCTTTTACGGTATTTAAGGGGTGTTTCACCCGTTTCTTGTTTAAAGATCCGGACAAAATAGCTATCTTCAACAAACCCTAAATCTTCACTGATTTGGGCAATTGTTTTATCTGTCTCCAAAAGAAGCTGTTTAGCCCATGTGATTTTTAATTGTCGATAAAATTGACTAAAGGGAATACCAAACTCCTCTTTTAATAAACGACTTAAATACGTCGGTGTCAAATGAACAAGGTCTGCCAGTTCTTGTAAATTTAAACGCAGCGATTTGTTTTCCCAAAGGGCATCTAAAACCGGTTGTAATTGCTTATTTTTAGTTTGATAGGCACTTGAAGGAGTTAATTGAGCAGTTAATAAAGTTTGTTGAATATCTTTTTGGATCATATTCAATGGCTCCAGCTCTTCTTTTCGCGAACTAATCTGTAAGGATTGTTTGTACGTATTGATTAAATAATCTTTTTTGATGGCTTCAGAAATAATATATTGGCTTAGATCAGCGATTAATGTCGCGCTCTTTTCTAAGTCTGCTAGTTCTAAAACAGGGTATTGTTGATACAGCTCTTGGTGTGTTACTAAAAATTCTTGAATGAAGGCATCATTCATGGTTAAAACCTGTTCTAACTCTTCTTGGTGATCTTCGAGCAAAACTTCACCAGCCATAATGGCTCCTACATACTGGTCATCAACAATAATGGGGATGGCCATATCAACGATGTTAAAGTGACAACGGTAGATAAAAGGCTGACCAGTGCGAACAGCTTCCAAGCCACCACGAGCATCACATTTTTCACAAAGTTTCGAGAGCTCAGGGGAGTGACGTACCAGTTGGCAAAAGGGTTGAACTTGACTATGTTTCGTCACAGGTCGACCTTTATAATCGACTAAAATAATGGCTAAACGAGTGCTTAAGGCCAATGATTCTTGCAATTTTTCCCACTTTTCTAAATCTAAAATATTTTTTAATTCTACAGTCATAAGGCAATCCTTCAATCTAAAGTTTAAAAATCATAATATTTTATTATTTCACAAAATAATTCTATCATTTTTTGCAAGAAAACGATACCAAAAGTTCAATGCTTTTTTGATGAAAGCGTTTTATACTATGTATGTAAACAAAATATAGGAGGCTATCAACATGAGAAAAGCATTGATTTTACCAACGAAATATGTTCAAGGGGAAGATGAATTACTAAACTTAGGTTACTTCGTTTCAACTTTTGGAAAAAAAGCGTTACTAATTGCAAATCCTGCTGACGTTGATCGTGTACGTCCACAATTGGAAGAAACAGCGAAAAAGTTTGACATTACATTCGTAGAGGGTGGCTTTAGTGGAGAAGTAACGCGTGAAGAAACAAAGCGCTTGCAAAACGTTGGACAAAAAGAACAAGCAGACTGTATCATTGGTTTAGGTGGCGGTAAAGCAATCGATGCTTCAAAAGTCGTAGCAGAAGGTGAAAACTTAATTATTGTACCAACGATTGCGGCTCAAGATGCACCAACTTCGCATTCAGCTGTACTATATCATGAAGATGGCTCATTTGATGATTATGCTTACTTTAAACAAAGTCCAAGCGTCGTTATGGTTGATACAAAAGTGGTTGCCAAAGCGCCAACTAGATTTTTAGTTGCTGGAATGGGGGATGCCTTATCCACATATTTTGAAGCACGCGCAAC
Source organism: Enterococcus sp. DIV1206 (assembly GCF_051712485.1). Classification (NCBI taxonomy): domain Bacteria; kingdom Bacillati; phylum Bacillota; class Bacilli; order Lactobacillales; family Enterococcaceae; genus Enterococcus; species Enterococcus sp. DIV1206. The sequence continues at coordinate 1,757,772 of NZ_JBIOOZ010000001.1, read as the reverse complement.
ACACAATTCATATTCTCGGGTTAATGCTAGTTTGCCAATGGGTTCAAGAGAAGGCTTAACGCCTGCTGCTAGCGGCACATATGCAGCTTTGGCCATGGCAAAACTTTGCTGGGAAAACCTCCAGGAAGATGGGTTAAAAGCGAAATTAGCTTGTGATGCAAATGTGGTTACTGAATCATTGAATAAGATTATCGAAACAAATATCTTACTTTCAGGCTTAGGTTTTGAAAGTGGCGGTTTAGCTGCAGCGCATGCGATTCATAACGGTATGACAGTCTTACCTGGTGCGCACAGTTATTTACATGGTGAAAAAGTAGCCTTTGCAACGATTGCACAACTTGTATTAGAAGATGCAGCAAAAGACGAATTAGAAGCTGTTTTAGACTTTAGCGCTTCTGTAGGTTTACCATTAACGCTTTCAGACATTGGTGTCGATGAAATCACTTATGAAGAAGCATTGGAAGTAGCCAAAATTGCTTGCATTCCAGAAGAATCAATTCATTCAATGCCATTCCCAATTGTCGTTGAAGAAGTAGCGAATGCAATCATTGTTGCAGATAAAGTCGGACAAGAATATAAAACAAGACATAAATTAGATTAAGGAAGTGTCCACATGAAAGCAGATATTTTACTCGTTTCACATAGCAAAATGATTACAGATGGTATTAAAGAGATGATTGAACAGATGAACGCCAGTGAAGAAATTACGATTCATTCACTTGGTGGCACATCAGATGGTTCATTAGGTTCAGATCCAATGAAAATCATTGACACGATTAACGAAGCGGACTCTGACCGAGAATTTTTAATTTTTGCCGATTTAGGCAGTGCCGTTTTAAGTTCAGAATTAGCTTTTGATATGCTAGAAGAAGACCAACAGAAACATTATCATTTAGTCGATGCACCATTGGTTGAAGGTGCCTTTGCGGCAGCAATTACTGCAGGTGTCTCAGATGATTTGACGCAAATTTTAGCAGAAGCTCAAAATGCTGGTAAGAAAGGGTGGAACTAAATGAAAAAAATTATTAATGAACCTGGTAAAATTGTCGAAGAAATGCTTCAAGGAATTGTGAAAAGCTATGGAAACCTTGTTCATCAAGTCGAAGATTCTCGCGTGATTGCTCGCAACGACTCAAACAAACAAGTTGGGTTAGTATCTGGTGGCGGAAGTGGTCATGAGCCTGCACATGCTGGGTTTGTTGGTGATGGAATGTTAAATGCCGCAGTTTTAGGTGATGTCTTTACTTCACCAACACCAGATCAAATTTTAACAGGGATCCAAGCGGCAGACCAAGGGGCCGGTGTTCTGTTAATCGTAAAAAATTATACAGGCGATATTTTGAACTTTGAAATGGCCAAAGATATGGCTGATATGGAAGACATTCATGTAGAAATGGTCGTTGTCGATGACGATATTGCTGTCGAAGATAGCACCTATACCGCTGGAAAACGCGGCGTTGCCGGGACTGTTCTTGTCCATAAAATTTTAGGACACCATGCCCGCCAAGGTGCTTCTTTAGAAGAGCTCGTTTCTTTAGGAGAAAAGATTGTAGCAGCCACGAAAACAATTGGAGTGGCTTTAAAAGCAGCCACTGTGCCTGAAGTTGGCAAACCAGGTTTTACTTTACCAGAAGATGAAATTGAATTTGGCGTAGGGATTCACGGAGAACCAGGCTATCGTCGTGAAAAAATCCAACCATCGAAAGAGTTAGCGAAAGAATTAGTTGGAAAAACATTAAGTAGCTATGAACAACAACCACAAACAGTGGGGGTACTTGTCAATGGCATGGGCGGCACGCCATTAATGGAACAATTTGTATTTATGAACGACGTGCTAACATTATTAGAAGATAAAGGTGTTCAAGTGACCTTCCATAAAGTGGGTAACTATATGACGTCTATTGACATGCAAGGATTATCTTTAACGATGATTGACTTGGCGACAAAAGACTGGCAAACAGCGCTAGAAAGCAATGTAACAACAATTTCTTGGTAAGGGTGATAAAAGATGGAATTAACAGTAAAAGACATTCAAACATGGTTAGACAACTATTCAAAAGTTATTGAAGAAAAAAAAGACTATTTAAGTGAATTAGACACGCCGATTGGTGATGGGGATCACGGTAACAACATGGCTCGTGGTATGGCTGAATACAAAATTGCGTTTGACAAAAAAGTACCAACAACAATCACGGAGACATTTAAAGTTCTATCCATGGCTTTGATTTCAAAAGTTGGCGGAGCTTCTGGTCCTTTATATGGTACTGCATTTATGAATATGACTAAAGCGACAAAAGATTTGGAAACCATCAGTTCGCCAGAGCAATTAAAAGAAATTGTTCAGCAAGGTCTAGCTGGGATTCAGATGCGTGGCAAAGCTGAACCAGGAGATAAAACGATGGTTGATGTCTGGGCACCTGTTGCTGAAGTAATTGGAACGGAACAATTTAATGAAGAAAAAATTGAACAATTTGCTGAAGCAACAAAAGATTGGGTGGCGAAAAAAGGACGTGCCTCTTATTTAGGGGAACGAGCAATTGGTCATATTGATCCAGGAGCAGCATCTAGTGCATTATTATTTGAAGAACTAGTCAAAGTAATCAATCAATAACAGTGAGAAAAAAGTTTAGCAAGTGCCTCTCTTGAAGCGCTTGCTAAACTTTTTTATAAATAATGGTTTCTTTTGTTCATCTATGGGATAATTTAAGTAACAAAAAATAACAAAGATAGACCAATGGGGGATTTAAAGATGAAAAAGCATGTGATTGTGGGATGTTTATTAATCGTTAGCTCAATGTTTGTAAGTGCTTGTGGAAATTCGTCAGACGTGACCACGGAAAAAACCAGTGTCACAAAACAAGTCGAAGCTACGGGACAAAGCACATCCTCTTCTGTAGACCAAACCAAGTATGATGCCATTATTACAGAAGCTAAAAAGTTAACGGCAGAGGGGCAATATAAAGAATCAGAAGAAAAATTAGCTACGATCCCTGTTAGCGATTTAGGGAAACCACACTATTCGATCGTTAAAGAAACGGTTGAGAAACTAAATAATCAAAATAATGAAGGCTTAAAAAGACAAGAAGAAGTCGCGGTTGAAAAGCAAACGAAGTCGAGTCCGGCACAAACAGAATCACTTAAACCGATTCCAGATGAGTTTGCTAAATGGGCAACCACGTATCTTTTTTATTATCCACGAGGAGATCAAAAGCAAGCGGGGTTAATCATTGAAGCGAATGGAGCGGTCACGCAGACGAATACGAATGGCGAAATTTACACAGGAAAAGCCGAAATAAGTGGAGCTTCGGGCACTATTTTAAGTTATGATACGACTAGTTATCGCCCGACGACCCAACCAGCTACAAAATCGATTACTCCAAATGTTAAAATCACTGTTACTTGGAACAATGGCGGCGGTGTTGATGTTTATTATGGCTACGTTTCTTATTCACAACGTTTAGCTTTGACAGATGGTATCGCCGTGACAGACGGGGTCAAAGAAGTTTGGCTTTCATAAAAAGAGCTAGACATTCAAGCAAAAACTTGAATGTCTAGCTCTTTTGTTGATTGAATAGGGGGATTTAAATACTTAGTTTCGATAAGAACGAACGGTATTATTAATAGCAGAAATACTATATTTTAATTCATCTTCTAACGTTTGATCAATGTCTGTGTCTAAAGTTTCTGCAAACATGGCTTCATATTCAGCGATAGAAAGTTCTGTCCGATTATCCAGCAGTGCTAAATGAGTTTCTTTTTGTAAATGATTTTGATAGCCAGCTACTAATTCACCAGTGAAAAATTCAGCGACAGCACCAGAACCATAACTGAATAACCCAATTTGATTGCCTGCGGTTAAAGTCGTTGCATTTTCTAAAAGGGAAATGAGTCCCAGATAAAGTGAACCCGTATACAAGTTTCCTACGCGACGACTATAGACGATGCTTTCTTCATAACGGGCTAAAATTCGTTCCTGTTCTGCTTCAGTTTGGTCGGAAATTTTTGCTAATAAGGCTTTTTTGCCCATTTTTGTGTAAGGAATATGGAACGCTAAAGCATCATAATCTGCAAAATCAAGACCGGTTCTTTTTTTATGTTCATCCCAGACTTGGGCAAAAGATTGGATGTAGGTTTCGTTTGACAAAGGACCATCGACCATAGGATACGGATGGCCTGTTGGACGCCAAAAGTCATAGATATCTTGCGTCAGCATCACATTATCCTCTTTTAAAGCCAAGATGCGCGGTTCACTAGAAACTAACATTGCAACCGCCCCAGCTCCTTGTGTAGGCTCACCGCCAGAATTTAAGCCATATTTTGCAATATCTGCTGCTACAACCAAAACTTTTTTATCTGGATGTAAGGCTACGTGATTCTTAGCTAACTGTAAGCCTGCTGTTGCTCCGTAACAAGCTTCCTTGATTTCGAAAGAGCGAGCGAAAGGTTGAATCCCCATTAAACGATGTAAGACAACTGCGGCCGCTTTTGACTCATCGATACTGGACTCAGTCCCGACAATCACCATATCAATGGCCTCTTTATCTTCTTTGGTCAAGATCGCTTCTGCGGCATTGGCTGCAAATGTCACAATATCTTGGCTGATTGGGTTCACCGCCATTTGGTCTTGCCCAATACCAATATGAAATTTTCCAGGGTCTACATTTCTGGCTTCAGCCAGTGCCGTCATATCAATATAATAAGGGGGCACAAAAAAACTAATTTTATCAATCCCAATTGTCATTTCTTTAACTCCTTTACGATAAATAGATTCATTATATAAAATAGCACGAAATGAACCAAAATGGGGAATTTTTGTATTAACTTCATAGATTATTAAAAAATATCTTATAAGTCTGTTAACATTCAGTAATTGGCACTTGTGATTCTGGGATTTTATGATATATTTCAAGATGGAGGTGCATTTAGTTGAAAACAGTAGTTATTATTGATGCATTACGAACACCAATTGGAAAATATAAAGGCAGCTTAAGTCAAGTAAGTGCCGTAGACTTAGGAACACATGTTACAACACAACTTTTAAAAAGACATTCCACTATTTCTGAAGAAATTGATCAAGTAATCTTTGGAAATGTTTTACAGGCTGGAAATGGCCAAAATCCCGCACGACAAATAGCAATAAACAGCGGTTTGTCTCATGAAATTCCCGCAATGACAGTTAATGAGGTCTGCGGATCAGGAATGAAGGCCGTTATTTTGGCGAAACAATTGATTCAATTAGGAGAAGCGGAAGTTTTAATTGCTGGCGGGATTGAGAATATGTCCCAAGCACCTAAATTACAACGATTTAATTACGAAACAGAAAGCTACGATGCGCCTTTTTCTAGTATGATGTATGATGGGTTAACGGATGCCTTTAGTGGTCAGGCAATGGGCTTAACTGCTGAAAATGTGGCCGAAAAGTATCATGTAACTAGAGAAGAGCAAGATCAATTTTCTGTACATTCACAATTAAAAGCAGCTCAAGCACAAGCAGAAGGGATATTCGCTGACGAAATAGCCCCCTTAGAAGTATCAGGAACGCTTGTGGAGAAAGATGAAGGGATTCGCCCTAATTCGAGCGTTGAGAAGCTAGGAACGCTTAAAACAGTTTTTAAAGAAGACGGTACTGTGACAGCAGGGAATGCATCAACCATTAATGATGGGGCTTCTGCTTTGATTATTGCTTCACAAGAATATGCCGAAGCACACGGTCTTCCTTATTTAGCTATTATTCGAGACAGTGTGGAAGTCGGTATTGATCCAGCCTATATGGGAATTTCGCCGATTAAAGCCATTCAAAAACTGTTAGCGCGCAATCAACTTACTACGGAAGAAATTGATCTGTATGAAATCAACGAAGCATTTGCAGCAACTTCAATCGTGGTCCAAAGAGAACTGGCTTTACCAGAGGAAAAGGTCAACATTTATGGTGGCGGTATTTCATTAGGTCATGCAATTGGTGCCACAGGTGCTCGTTTATTAACGAGTTTAAGTTATCAATTAAATCAAAAAGAAAAGAAATATGGAGTGGCTTCTTTATGTATCGGCGGTGGCTTAGGACTCGCTATGCTACTAGAGAGACCTCAGCAAAAAAAAAACAGCCGATTTTATCAAATGAGTCCTGAGGAACGCCTGGCTTCTCTTCTTAATGAAGGCCAGATTTCTGCTGATACAAAAAAAGAATTTGAAAATACGGCTTTATCTTTGCAGATTGCCAATCATATGATTGAAAATCAAATCAGTGAAACAGAAGTGCCGATGGGCATTGGCTTACATTTAAAAGTGGACGAAACTGATTATTTGGTACCAATGGCGACAGAAGAGCCCTCAGTGATTGCGGCTTTGAGTAATGGTGCAAAAATAGCACAAGGATTTAAAACAGTGAGTCAACAACGCTTAATGCGTGGACAAATCGTTTTTTACGATGTTGCAGACCCCGAGTCATTGATTGATAAACTACAAGTAAGAGAAGCGGAAATTTTTCAACAAGCAGAGTTAAGTTATCCATCTATCGTTAAACGGGGCGGCGGCTTAAGAGATTTGCAATATCGTGCTTTTGATGAATCGTTTGTATCTGTCGACTTTTTAGTAGATGTTAAGGATGCAATGGGGGCAAATATCGTTAACGCTATGTTGGAAGGTGTGGCCGAGTTGTTCCGTGAATGGTTTGCGGAGCAAAAGATTCTATTCAGTATTTTAAGCAATTACGCAACGGAGTCGGTTGTTATGATGAAAACGGCTATTCCAGTTTCACGTTTAAGTAAGGGGAGCAATGGCCGGGAAATTGCTGAAAAAATTGTTTTAGCTTCACGCTATGCTTCATTAGATCCTTATCGGGCAGTCACGCATAACAAAGGAATCATGAATGGCATTGAAGCTGTAGTTTTAGCTACAGGAAATGATACACGCGCTGTTAGCGCTTCTTGTCATGCTTTTGCGGTGAAAGAAGGTCGCTACCAAGGCTTGACTAGTTGGACGCTGGATGGCGAACAACTAATTGGTGAAATTTCAGTTCCGCTTGCGTTAGCCACGGTTGGCGGTGCCACAAAAGTCTTACCTAAATCTCAAGCAGCCGCTGATTTGTTAGCAGTGACGGATGCAAAAGAACTAAGTCGAGTAGTAGCGGCTGTTGGTTTGGCACAAAATTTAGCGGCGTTAAGGGCCTTAGTCTCTGAAGGAATTCAAAAAGGACACATGGCTCTACAAGCACGTTCTTTGGCGATGACGGTCGGAGCTACTGGTAAAGAAGTTGAGGCAGTCGCTCAACAATTAAAACGTCAAAAAACGATGAACCAAGACCGAGCCTTGGCTATTTTAAATGATTTAAGAAAACAATAAAAAATAGTTCAGCAGAAATTATTCTGCTGAACTATTTTTTTTCACATTAGGTAGCCGTTTCAGGCCACGAATTGGTTTTACTTTTAAGACATCTAAGAAGAAAGTGAACACAGGGATTCCTACAATAAGTCCCCATACACCAAAGAGACGCTCACTAACTAATAAAATGACAAACGTATAAAAGATTGGTAACTCTGTTTTACTAGACATGAATTTAGGATTTAGCACGTAAGATTCAAATAAATGGACGATTGTAATTAAAGCTAAGATATAAATCACATCGTTCAAGCCACCTTGGGAATAAGCGATGAAACTTAGCGGAATGCAGGAAATAATCACACCAGCAACTGGGACTAAGCTCAAAATGAAGATCATAATGGCTAAACTAGGTAACTGAGTAAAGCCGATTATCGCCAAGGCCAAGGTAGTAATGACTGTATTCACCACAGCAATGAAAAACTGAGCTTCCATTACGACACCAAATGTGTTAACGAACTTGTTGGCGAAATAATAGATATCCTGAAAAAACCAATCAAAATCACTTTTTAAAAATAACTTAGAAAAATCAGCCATTTGCTTCTTCTCAATCATAAAGAAGAAACTTAAAATAAAGGACATGACAAATGATAAACCGACAGCACCAATATCTTGAATGTAGCGTAAAATCATTGAAGCACCATTCTGGAGTTGAGAGAGTAAGTTAGATTTTTCCAAGTATTGATCAATAAATTGCAATACTTGATTTGTATCTGTATGTGGACTTTGATAAAAATCAACTACAGAATTAATCATTTGAGTCGTTTGGTTAACTAGAACGGGAACATATTTAGTAATCGCTAAATAGATTAGAAAAACAACCAATGCATAGGTTAAGAGAACGATGACAATCGTCGGGATTTTCATATAGCGTTGAACAAAATGGACCAAACGAACAGCTAAATAGGTAAAGATAAATGTTAAAAGAATTGTTGTAATCATGCTTCTGGATAAATAAAGCACAAAAATAATCAAAGCAAGGACGCAAAAACGTCGCAAACGTTCATTTTGAATAAATTTTTGATACAAACTCATAGGGGAAACTCCTTCTTTACTGAATAATCAATCCTGTTAAGAATAACATAACCATACCGATGGCAGCTAGGCCGCAAACAATAATATGGCGACGTTTGTACATCACTACAATGGCGATGAACTCTCGAATAAACGCGTTAGGTAAAAAATAAAAAGCGGTTTTTGCACCAATGCCATCAGCTTTTAAGCCAGCCATTCGAGCGAAAAGACCCGCTCGGAAAAGGTGATAATTGTTTGTAGTAAAAATGGCTTGGAAATTAGCATTTCCAAAATCCTCAATCATTGTTTCTTTGGAAAAACGCATATTTTCCAGGGTGTTTTTTGAATGAGCTTCTACTAAAATATCATCATCAGGAATACCTTGTGTTAAAGCATACATTTTCATCGCGACACTTTCAGGAAGTAATTCATCGGGGCCTTGGCCACCAGACATGACGATTTTTGGCGGATTTAACGTTGCGCGATTTTGAGCCTTGTAAAATTGAATGGCTTTGTTGATGCGGGCTTGCAATAATGGCGGCACAATCTCACCATTGATTAACCCCGAACCTAACACAACAATATAATCCTGTGTATATTTTGGCTGATTAAATTGATACAACGTAGAAACAGTTAAAAAATTATAAAAAACAAACGCGAAATAAGTCAAAATAAATGGCGCAATAGTTAATGGTAAGGAGAGCCACGTTGGTAACAACGATTGAAAAAAGAAATTATAAATTAATAGTAATGTTAAGCCAATTGCCAGCAACAACGTCAACAAGTTCCCTAGAGACCGACCTTCTTTTCTCATAACAACGACCGCATTCCAATAGAGGAAAATAATTAAGGCATAGAGTCCTAAAGCCAAAGCGATAAAAATCGCCAGCAGGGCAATAATTGCTAAGGTGATTAGAAAGTAGTTGTTTGTACGAATCGCAGTAATCCCTAAATAAGTCGCTAGAACCACAAGAAAAATATTAAATAATGTTCCATTCAGTAAACGCCTTTTTTCTTTGAAGTAGAAGAGCGCAAACAAGCCAAAAAAAGCAATGGGAATTAAAAAGAAGGCTGTGCCACGAATGATTTCTAAATATAAAACATATGAGAAGAACATAAAGACGGTCCAGCCAAACATCCACGGCAACCAATCGTGTTCTTTTTTCTTTTTCCGCCACGAGGGAATGAAAAAGAGACCCAATAAATAAACACCTAAAAAGGTTAAATCACCATAAAATTGCATAAATAAACTCCTTTAAAACATTTTTCCTCTTCAGTATAACGAAAACTCTTCAAAAAAAATAGAGGAAGCACTTAGTTTCAGAAAGTTTTCTTGTTCTTTTTTTTATAAAAAAAAACCTGACGATTAACGTCAGGTTTTTGAGTCAGTATTGTTTAATTAAGCTTTAGTAACGTTAGTTGCTTGAGGGCCACGTTGACCTTCTTCGATTTCGAAAGTTACTGCTTGACCTTCTTCTAAAGTTTTGAAGCCGTCACCTTGGATAGCTGAGAAATGTACGAATACATCGTTTCCGTTTTCTGCAGTGATGAAGCCAAAGCCTTTGTCTGAGTTAAACCATTTTACTGTACCTGTTTCCATAATAAATATCCTCCTAGATGTGTGTTATAACACATTCATATTTTGCAATTACTTGAAAGGTGAAAAATGTGGAAGATGTTTATTTGAAACAGCTACCCATATTACCGAACAAAAACTACATCTATTACTATAGCATACTAACTGGTTTTTGTATAGCGATAACCTTATTTTCTTTTTTATCGGATGTTTTTTAAAAACTAGAAAGTGAAGATAAGGCTGTTATAGTGCTGTTTCAATAAGACTCAGAAAAAAAGCCCATTGTAAGGCGCTTTCTTACAATGGGCTTTTTGCCTGTTTTTAATAACGGAGGATAGCCGCTAAAGATTTTTCATCTGGTGCAGCTTTTTGGTCTAAAACAAAAACTTGACCGCCATTTTGAATAACTTGGTAAGCAATGGTGTTTAAAAGTTTGCGGCGATCGTACTCTTCAGATGACATTTCATTGTTTTCAGTAACAAAGAGTGACGTTGCAATAAAAAGATGGGAAATTTTGCCGTCAGCTGCCGCTGGCGAAATATCTGTAAATTGATCTAAGAATTTACGATCTAGTAATTTGTTATAAGAAGCTGTTTCTTTTTCTGTTAACTCTGCAGCTATTTTTTCACTAGCGCTGCGGATATCTTGAATGGTTGCTTGTGCAGGTGAAGCAGCAACTGAAATTGAGCAATCATAATAAGGGTTTTTAGCAATCTTTTTAAAGAGTGTTTGGTTTTCTGGTAAAGCATAAAGATAAAGCGGTAATTTTTCAGGATTATCCAGTTGATCTTTTAAGAAAGTATCGACTGCTTGATAGTAGTTCACCCAATCAATTTCAACTTCTTTATCTTTAGTATTGATGCTATGATAAGCGACACCTTCTTTAGAACCGTTAGAACTACCTTGAGTTGAAAAGTTTAAATTACCACCCGTTAATTCATCACCTAAAGCTGTGACCACGTCTGTTGGCGCGTCTTTAGGCAATTCAACAGGAGTCACAGTCGTATGATCAACCTTGTAAAGTTTCATTGAATCACGATTTAGAGCAAGTAGGTAATAATGGTAGTTAAATTGTTTGTCTTTGACTAGTCCAAGTAAATAAGGAATCGTGTCCACGTAATATTGATCGTCAATGGGCACATCTAATCGTTGAACAAAGGTGTTCTCTGGAGATAAGATGATTGAAACACTTGCTGTGCCGTTGCGCCAGAAGAAAGCATCAGCTAGAAGTGCGTCAATTTTTTCTTGGAAAACAGCCCATTTTTCCTCAGGAAATTTTTTTTCAAAGCGTGTTTTTGCCGCTTTTGCAAAATTTTTCAAAACAAGCGAATCTTTTTCTACGTTTTGATGAGCGACATGGGTGTTAAACAAGAAAGTAACAAACGGTCCATGAACTTCTTCAGAAAATAATGTTGATAAGCTATCTTTTTTTTGATTTGCCATAATAAAATCCCCCTTCTAAAAGTAAGTGTAGCACAGGAAATCGAATGTTTAAAACAATATGTTCAATAAAAGAAAACGCTTTAAAGAATCTAAATAAAGGACTGTTAATGGTGTTCTAATAAAAGTTTTATAAAAAATATAGCTGAAACTCATGATAAAAAAGGCACAAACCACTATACTTACGTTATGCCAATTATCCCGAATTGGTTTTTTCATACTTACTCCTACCAAGAGTAAATAACAACCTTCATTTCCACCACAGACGACGGTCGTGGTGGTTTTTTTATTTAGGTTCTAGTTTTTGCTATTAATTGACTAGGAGAAGTGAACGCTCTTTAAGAATTTGTCATTTCAAATTTACGGAACCGCAAGAAACGATTTGCTTCTTCCTCTAACTGAGTAATTTCTTCTTCTGTTAACTCTTCCGTAGTAATGTGAATATGTAACTCTTTTTGTGTGCTTGTCATAGGTGCCTGATGATTGATCTCTGTTTGTTGGGTGCGGCCCATTAAATAGTCCAAGGAAACAGAAAAATAGTCTGCTATTTTTAAAAGATTCTCTACTTTAGGCGAAGAGGTATCCCAACGACGAATTTGTCCATTGGAAATGCCGACGTTTCTTTCTAATTGGGCGAGGGTTAATTGCTTTGACTGAGCTAGTTGTTTAATGCGAGAAATTAAGGTCATTTCAAGTCCTCCTTGTGTTTTCCGTTTGCTAATTTTAAATTAGCGTAAAAGCGAATGGTTGTCAATTGCGAGCGTGTAATAAGAAGGTGAACATCTCATGAGTGATTTTTTAGAAAATTTCCGATGAAAAAAAGAAGAAATAGAGTTATTATTAGTAAGTAAACTGTTTTGGAGCGAGAGGGGATGAATCAATGGAGAAAATTAAAAGTTACCAAGAGGATTCTGAAGTGCAGAAAAATCGTTGGTGGATCTTAGTTTCTGTGGCTATGTTTACCTTCATGTCTACATTAGATTCCAGCATTGTAAATATTGCTTTACCGACTATTTCAAAAGAAATGTCCGTACCCATGAATCAAGCGGAATGGGTCGTATCTATTTATTTAATGGTTGTCTGTGCTTGTTTATTATTATTTGGAAAAATTGGCGACAGTTTTGGAAAAATAAAAGTTTATCGAATTGGCACGGTTATTTTTACGATTGGTTCGTTACTTTGTGGCTTTAATCAATCGCTGAGCTTTCTATTATTTGCGCGAGTCGTTCAAAGTATTGGTGCTAGCATGACCATGGCGACCAATTCAGGAATTATTACGGAAGTATTCCCTTTAAATGAAAGAGGGCGGGCGCTTGGTGCAGTAGGTGCCTTTGTCTCTTTAGGCGCGATTGCTGGTCCTGGGATTGGTGGATTGATCTTATCAAACTTTTCTTGGTCGTATATTTTTTGGATTAATGTTCCTGTGGGGCTAGTTACAATTTTAATTGGCGAAAAGTTTCTACCAAAAGATATTACAAAAACAAAAGAAAAAATCGATTTTTCAGGATTTGCTTGTATTGCCATTGCGATTATGACGTTCTTCGGCGGGATTTTCCTCGGACAAGAGAGCGGGTTTGGCTCGTTACAATCCTATTTATTGTTCATTATTGCAGTAATCGCATTAGGATTATTTATAATGGTTGAACGAAAAAGAAAAAGCCCACTTATTAAGTTCGCAATTTTTAAAAACAAAATTTTTACATTAAGTTTATTGTCCGCCGTTTTAATTTTTGCCTCAAACTTTTTTGTAAATGTTGTCATTCCATTTTATTTGCAGGATGCACGCAAACTAAGTGCTAGTTATGCTGGTCTATTAATGATGGTATTTCCGTTATTAATGGTGGTTGGGGCTCCTCTGAGTGGCTATTTGACGGATAAAATTGGCCCAGCTATTTTAACGTTTGGCGGATTGTTGCTCTTGTGCTGTACGTCGTTAATGTATATGTTTTTAGATATGAACTCGCCCATCTGGTATTATGTGATTGCAACGGCCATTATGGGCTTGGGAAATGCACTTTTCCAGTCTCCAAACAATACAATGGTTATGAGCAGTGTTGAAAAGCAAGATTTAGGTGTAGCAGGAAGTATGAATTCTTTTGCTAGAAACTTAGGGATGGTCATTGGGATTGCATTGTCAACGACCATTTTATATCGTGGTATGAGCGAAGCCTATGGTGAACGAGTAACCACGTATCTGGCTAATCGCCCAGATATATTTATTGTGGGAATGCGTGAAACCTTTTTTGTCGCCTTTCTATTATGTGTGGCGGCCTTTATATTAACGATTTTACGTTTTCGGAAAACAACCAAATAAGTAAAAAGAAGCAGACGAGAAAGATTCATGATTTTTCTCGTCTGTTTCTTTACTAGCTAAGAAAATAAGCAAATGCGATTGTATATTTCTAATTCTCTGTTACAATAAAGAAAGTAAACTGTACTAAACTGTACTACTTTTAAGAATGAATTTGACGATTAATTATCATAAGAGTGTGTAGAAAATACCGTAGGAGGAATACAAATGGAACTGATAGGACATGGACATTCATGTATTGAAATTCGTCTAAACGACGGCACGAACCTTTTATTTGATCCTTTTATTAATGGCAACCCTTTAGCGGACGTTTCACTTGAAGATTTACACCCTGATTACATCTTAATCACTCACGGACACAGCGATCATATTGGCGATATGCTAGCAATTGCTCAAGCCAACAAGGCAACAATTATTGCGATAGCTGAAGTGGCTACGTATGCACAGTCGCAAGGGGTAAAAGCGCATGGAATGAATCTAGGTGGGCGTTATGTCTTTCCTTTTGGTTCGGTTAAATTTGTGCCAGCTTTGCATAGTTCCGGTTATGAAATAGACGGCGTAATGACCTACATGGGCGAAGCAAGTGGGATTATTTTAGAAGCAGAAGATAAAAAAATTTATCACGCTGGTGATACGGCGTTGTTTTCAGATATGCGCCTTTTTGCAAAAGACAAATCCATTGATGTAGCGTTCTTACCAATTGGCGATAATTACACGATGGGACCAGAGGATGCGCTAGAAGCAGTCTCTTACTTAAATCCCGAAATAACCATTCCAATTCATTACAATACCTTTCCTGTTATCCAACAAAATCCAGCAATATTCGTAGAGCAAGTAGTTGGCGGGAAAGTATTAAACCCAGGAGAGACGATCCTAGTTTAGGAGGAAATTATGGCGACGAAACATGATCAAATTTTAAAACATATTGAAGAATTACCAATTGGCGATCGAATCTCTGTTCGAAGCATTGCCAAAAGTTTAAGTGTTAGTGAAGGAACAGCGTATCGGGCCATCAAAGATGCAGAAAATATTGGGCTTGTTTCCACCATTCAACGTGTTGGTACGATACGAATTGAGCGGAAGTTAAAAAAACATATTGAAAAATTAACATTTGGTGAAGTGGTCCGGATTATTGAAGGGGATGTGTTAGGCGGTAGCTCTGGTCTAGACAAAGTCCTTAATAAATTTGTAATTGGTGCGATGACAGAAACCGCGATGACGCGATATATTACTCCAGGCTCCTTAATGATTGTTGGTAACCGCCAAGGTGTGCAAAAGCTTGCTTTAGAAAATGGGGCAGCCGTTTTAATTACAGGTGGATTTGAAACATCTGAAGAGATTGCGCAGTTAGCAGATCGTCTGGGTATGCCTGTCTTGAGAACCACATATGATACATTTACTGTGGCTACTATGATTAACCGTGCTTTAAGTGATCAGCTGATTAAAAAAGACATTTTACTCGTCAGTGATATTTATACAGCGCTTGAAAAAACCAATTATTTATTGACAACTCAGACGATTGCAGATTATCAGGCATTATCTGAAAGTACCCATCATTCTCGTTTCCCAGTAGTAAATAAGAAATTACGTTTAGTGGGGATTGTCACAGCCAAAGATGTCATTGGTAAAAGTGAACATTTAACCGTGGATAAAGTCATGACAAAGGATCCCAATGTTGTGAAAAAGATGATGAGTGTAGCGAGTGTCAGTCATCAAATGATTTGGGATGGTCTAGAAGTCATGCCGGTGGTGGAAGATGATTTAGCGCTTGTTGGGATTGTTTCTCGCCAAGATGTGATGAAAGCTATGCAATTGGTGCAACGACAACCACAAATTGCAGATACAATTTCAGATCAAATTTCCGGGGAAGTGATGCCTGTTGAAGAAAATGGCAAAGAAACAACCCGTTTTCGTTTTTCGGTTGCGCCCCAAATGGTTAACAGTGTTGGTACCATCTCGTTCGGTGTCCTAAGTGAAATTATTTCTAACGTGACACAACGAACAATGTTGATGAATCAAAAAAGAAATGTACTAATTGAACAAGTGAATCTACATTATTTGCGGCTAATCCAGTTGGAAAGTGAATTGGACATTCGTCCACGGATTTTAGAAATTGGTCGTCGCTCTGCAAAATTAGATATTGAAGTTTATTTAGAAAATGTCATTGTGGCAAAAGCAATTGTTGTTTGCCAAGTGATGGAGAGAACGTAGGAGGCTACAAAGAATGGACGTAGTAAAAGAAATTATGGCAGCAATTAAACAATATGAAACAATTATTATTCATAGACATCAAAGGCCCGACCCAGATGCAATTGGCTCACAGGTTGGGTTAGCAGAACTCTTAAGAGCGAGCTTTCCTGAAAAAAATATTTATCAAGTAGGCGGACCAGTGGAAGGCTTAGAGTTTTTAGCTGAAATGGACGTTATTACTGACGATGTCTATCGAGGTGCATTAGTCATTGTAACAGATACTGCAAATGCTCCAAGAATTAGTGATGCGCGTTTTTCTTTAGGCGATCAATTAATTAAAATCGATCATCATCCGAATGATGAACCTTATGGAGATTTAGTTTGGGTGAATACAAATGCAAGTAGTTGTAGTGAAATTATTGTTGATTTTTGGCAACAGCATTTAGCAGAATTAACGATGACAGATAATGCAGCTCGTTTATTGTATGCTGGGATTGTGGGGGATACAGGACGTTTTCTTTATCCTTCCACTTCGGCGCATACACTCGCTGTCGCTGCGCAATTGCGTACGTTTAACTTTAATGCCGCAGACTTAAATCGTGAGTTAGACCAAATGCCTTTAAAGGTTGCTAAATTAGCGGGTTATATTTATCAAAATTTAGAAATCGACGCAAATGGCGCTGCTCGTGTCGTTTTACCACAAAGTATTTTAAACAGTTATGATATTGTCGATTCTGAAACGGCAGCCATTGTTTCAATGCCAGGAAAAATTGAAGATGTTCTCTCATGGGCAATCTTTGTTGAACAGCCGGAAGGTTATTATCGCGTTCGGTTACGTTCCAAAGGACCAATCATTAATACAATTGCTAAAAAACATCATGGCGGCGGCCATCCTTTGGCAAGTGGCGCTAATGCCCGTGATGCAGCTGAAATTGAAGTGATTTACCAAGAAATCCAAGCAGCTTGCCAAGAGTGGGCTCAAAAATAAATAAGTAATTAGAAAGTAGTTATCGGACGTTGATAAATCATTAGGACTACTTTTCATTCACTAGAAAATAAGGTAAAATGAAAAAGAATTATTTTTTACAAAGGAGAACGTTAATGACAGAGCAATTACCAAACTGCCCTGAATGTGGGTCGGCATATGCCTATGAAGATCGCGGATTATTTATTTGTCCAGAATGCGGTCATGAATGGTCACCAACAGAAGAAGTTGCAGAAGAAGGCTTAGTAGTCAAGGACTCAAATGGCAATCTTTTAGCGGATGGTGACAGTGTTACTGTAATCAAAGATTTGAAAGTTAAAGGTGCCAGTGGCGCAATTAAACAAGGCACAAAAGTGAAAAACATTCGTTTAGTGGAAGGTGATCATAACATCGATTGTAAGGTAGATGGCTTTGGTCCAATGAAGTTAAAATCAGAGTTTGTTAAGAAAAATTAAATTTCATTTGAATGATGAGACAGTAAGAGTCTAGGACACAACCATCGTCCTAGACTCTTACTAATGTTTATCGGTCTTGTATTTTATCATTGTACGAAGGCCGTGCCAAGCGTTGTAAAGTGTGAGGATTAACCCGATACCTAAAGGAATCCATAACCATTGCGGAGAATAAGCGGCATCTTTTAACGTTTCAGGGTTGATGGTCCATGATTCTTGCAATACTTGGAAACTAAAAACCATGAGAAATGTTGAAATAAGTAACAAAATAAACCGTAAATAATGAATCGTTGTTTGACGGTGAATCAGTGCAAAGAGTAAGTAGAGCACAAGTAAAAATAGCGGCACTCCAAACGCAAAATATGGCTGTAACATGAGAACGTCCTCCTTTTTCTTAATGATACTGCAAAGGAGAGGATTTGCAAAATAAAATTTATTGTTGGTACATTTTTTTAGAAACAAGTATAGTGTTATTGAGGCATTCATACTTGAAATTGTTTATCTTGGAGGAATTTTTATGGCAGTATATAGCGAACCAATTAAATGGGCAATCATTATTTTCCCGTTTCTAGCATTTTTTATTTCTGGGGCATTATTAATCTATGAATACCGCAAATATGGTTCCTTTGTTTGGACACGAGCAATGATTTTGTATTCATTTGTTTTTTATTTATTATGTGCCTATTTCTTGGTGATTTTACCGTTGCCATCTCGGGCAGAAGTGGCTCAATACACAGGACCAACAATGGAACTGCGGCCTTTTCATTTTATTTCAGGGATTTTAAACGAAACTGTTTTTTCGCTCAAAGATCCTAGTACGTATTTGCCAGCATTAAAACAGCATGCCGTTTTAGAACCACTGTTTAATGTTTTATTAGTTTTACCTTTTGGTGTGTATTTACGGTATTATTTCAAATGTTCATTTTTAAAAACAGTTCTTGCGAGTTTTTTATTGTCATTATTTTTTGAATTAACACAGTTATCTGGCCTTTATTTTATTTATCCACGTTCGTATCGCTTGGCGGATGTCAATGATTTAATTAATAATACCGTCGGAGGCATAGTTGGTTATTGGTTGACGCCACTCTTTACCTTTTTATTGCCAACAAGAGAAGAAATTGATGCCACCTCTTATGAAAAAGGGCAGACAGTTAGCCTGTTAAGACGTTTCTTTGCATGGGGGATTGATTGGTTGGTGATTGGCTTTGTGCAAGGCCTGCTCGTTTTTGGACTAAATTTCATTCCAGCTTATAAAAATTGGGCAACCAATTATCCGATTTTTTCAGATCGGATGTGGTTCTTTATCATGGTTTTTGCGGTCTTTATCGTCATGATGAAACTGACAAACGGTCAAACGTTAGGGAAAAAAGTTGTTCGCATTCGGGTGGTTGAAACAGGACATGAAAAAATTCGTTTAAAAGCCTTGTTTGTTCGCTACGGTTATTTGTATTTTGTGTATGGTTTAATTAGTATTTATCTAGCCAATGCCACTGATTTATTGAATTCTTCTAATCGGATGTTGCAAATGGTGTCACTGCTTCTGTATTTGTTCTGTTTAATTTTATATTTACTGTTTTTGATCAACGTTTTGTTAACCTTGATTCGTAAAAAACGGCGTTTGTTTTATGAAAAAGCCAGCCATACTTATACAGTCAGTACATTAGAAGTTGCGAAAACAAAGGAATCAGCAGGTGAGTAAAAGTTGTTTTTATGTTATAATGCCAAAGTGCATAAAGAATTTAACGAGAAGAGGTGAGGCAAGTGCCTTCATTTAAACAATTTCAATTTCAACCTTTTATCAACGAAGCACTCGCAGAAAAAGGGTTTGAAGAACCAACAGAAGTCCAAGAAAAATTAATCCCAATCATTAAGAAAGGGAAAAGTGTCATTGGACAATCGCAAACAGGAAGTGGAAAGACGCATACTTTTTTACTTCCATTAATGGATAAAGTTAAGCCAACTATCGACGAAGTGCAAATTGTGATTACTGCGCCTAGTCGTGAATTAGCCAATCAAATTTATCAAGAAGCGCAGCAACTGGCTCGTTTCAGTCAACCAGAAATTCGAGTGTCAAATTTTGTTGGCGGAACAGATAAACAACGTCAATTAAATAAATTAAAGCATCAACAACCTCATATGGTGATTGGTACACCAGGGCGGATTTTAGATATGATGAATGAACAAGCCTTGAAAGTGCATACGGCTTTTGCTTTTGTTGTCGATGAAGCAGACATGACATTAGATATGGGCTTTTTAGCAGAAGTCGATCAAATTGCAGGTCGTTTGCCAGAAAAATTACAAATGCTCGTTTTTTCTGCAACCATTCCAGAAAAATTACGACCATTTTTAAAAAAATATTTAGAAAATCCAGTGATTGAACATATCAAACCAAAAGCAGTTATTTCAGAAACAATTGACAATTGGTTGATTTCCACCAAAGGAAAAAACAGCAATCAAATAATTTATCAATTATTGACTATCGGGCATCCTTATTTAGCGATTGTTTTTGCAAATACTAAACAAAGAGTTGATGAAATCACCGATTACTTAAAAGATCAGGGCCTAAAAGTTGCCAAAATTCATGGAGACATCACACCACGCGAAAGAAAACGTGTGATGCGTCAAGTTCAAAATCTTGACTACCAATATGTGGTAGCTACTGATTTAGCCGCACGTGGGATTGATATTGAAGGGGTTTCACATGTCATCAATGCAGAAGTTCCACATGAATTGGATTTCTTTATCCATCGGGTTGGCCGTACAGGGCGTAATGGATTGAATGGGACTGCCATAACATTATATTCACCAGCAGATGATGAAGCGATTACTCAGATTGAGCAATTAGGTGTTTCTTTCAAACCAAAAGAAATTAAAAATGGTGAGATTGTAGAGACGTATGATCGCAACCGTCGAACAAAACGAGAAAAATCTCGAGAAGAATTAGATCCAACGTTAATTGGTTTAGTGAAAAAGAAAAAGAAAAAAATTAAACCAGGATACAAGAAAAAAATTAATTGGGCAATTGAAGACAGCAATAAGAAAAAACGTAAAATTGAACGTCGTCAAAAAGATCGTTCTGCTAGAAAAGCAAAAAAGAATTCTTCTAACTAACATTGTTGTGGATTATTTAAAGTAAGGGACGAGAATCGTAAAGATTCTCGTCCCTTACTTTTTTATATGATAAATATTTAAGTCACTTTTAAAATAACTCTTTTTTTAAAGTGACTATTGCTAAAAGTAGAGAAATTTACCAATTAATTGTAAAGATTTTTGTTAAAAACATCAAAATGTTGGTGTTTAGAACCAACATTTTGATGTTTTCTCAAGAAAAAAATAATAAAATTACAGAATTTTTGGCGTGTTTTAGCAAAAAGTAGGAAGTTTCGGCTCTTTTTTTGTTAAAAAATCGGCTTTATTAGCTGATATTAAAGGAAATTCATTTTTTTTTACGGAGGATAAAAAAATTTTACACACAAAAAAATTCATTTTCTAATATAATATAAATAACCACCAAAATAAAGAATAAAGGAGCGAAGAGAGATGAAGATAAAAAGGTGTTTATTAATCAATCGCTGGAGGAAACACGCAATTTGGTAACGTAGTTTGGTTGGTGCGTTTAGTTATTGGTAGCAGAGAGAATTTTTAGGAGGAAAGAAGAAATGAGAAGGATTTTGGTATTAACAAAGAACATTTTAGTTGAGCAAACATTTCAGCAGCAATTACAACATTTAAATTATGAAGTCTTTTGTACGAACTGCTTTGAAGAAACTATAGAACATGAGTTAACTTTTTTTAATTATTTTGATGCAATTGTATTAAGCGAAACACTTTCTCAGAACGATTGCTTGAGATTATTAGGAAGTCTTTCATCGTTAGAGAAGCCGATTTATCGACGTTCACAATCGATGTGTAATAAACGTGAAGCGGAGATTTGGCAGGAAAGAGGTATTATCCGGTGGTTAGGCCTCAAAGATTCATTGGAAGATATTCGTGAAAAAATTGACACTGTCGATCAAAGTTTTGCCGAAGTCACAGCCGAGCTACTTGATGACCAAGTAAAAAAGATTCGCTTTACAAAAAACGAACAACGCTTTTTAAAAATCTTGTATCAGCATGCCCACGAAGGGTTGGATCGTGATCAAATTTGTCGCTTGCTTTGGCAGAAAGAACCAGATGCTTCTACAAAATCGCAGCTGTCTTTCGTATGTAAACGAGTGAAACAAAAATTTAGTGATGCAGGTATGAACGAAGAGATTATTACAACCTCTTGGGGAAAAGGGTATCAAATAAATGAACAAATTTTGCCTTATTTAGAGCAAACGTTATTTGAAACAGCTCAGTAAGGAAAGATTCCTACGAAAACAATTGACTTTTTAGCAGATCTTTCTTATACTTTTGACTATAAGCTAAAGGATATGAGGAATCTTATTTTGATTACAGAAAGCCGTTCATTGCTGAGAGAAGGGCATCAGATAAATTTACTTGCTCCCTTTAGATGGACTTGATAGAAATATCAACGCGACTCTGCGTTATAGAGCTTAAGAGGTAATGATCCAACATCATTGCAATCAAGGTGGTACCGCGAGCAATCGTCCTTGACTGCAATGGTGTTTTTTGTGTTCACAATCTGCCACTTAAGAGGGTACAAAACATAAATAGTTAATTATTAATAGAAAGTAGGAAAATCAATGAAAGAATTAACAAGTAGTCAAGTTCGCCAAATGTATTTAGACTTCTTTAAGTCTAAAGGACATTCAGTAGAACCAAGCGCTTCTTTAGTACCAGTAAACGATCCAACATTATTATGGATTAACTCTGGTGTTGCAACCTTGAAAAAATATTTTGATGGCTCTGTTGTGCCAGAAAATCCAAGAATTACGAATGCTCAAAAATCTATTCGTACAAATGATATTGAGAATGTTGGGAAAACGGCTCGTCATCATACAATGTTTGAAATGTTAGGGAACTTCTCAATTGGAGATTATTTTAAAAATGAAGCGATTCACTGGGCCTGGGAATTTTTAACTGGTGCTGAATGGCTTGCTTTTGACCCAGAAAAATTATATGTGACTGTTTATCCGAAAGATACAGAAGCAAAACGCATTTGGCGTGATGAAGTTGGTTTATCTGAAGACCATATTATTGATGTAGAAGATAACTTCTGGGATATCGGTGCTGGTCCAAGTGGTCCGGATACGGAAATCTTTTATGATCGCGGCGAAGAATTTTTAGATATTCCAGAAGATGATCCAGAAAATTATCCTGGTGGCGAAAATGAACGCTATTTAGAAATTTGGAACTTAGTGTTCTCTGAATTTAACCATACACCAGAAGATACGTATGAACCATTACCACATAAAAACATTGATACGGGGATGGGCTTGGAACGTGTTGTATCTATCATTCAAGATGCACCAACAAATTTTGAAACTGATTTATTTATGCCAATCATTCATGCGGTAGAAGCTTTAGGAACCAACGTGAAATATGGAGATGCACCACAAACGGATGTTTCCTTTAAAGTGATTGCTGACCATATTCGTGCTTTATCCTTTGCAATTGGTGATGGTGCGCTTCCTTCAAATGAAGGTCGTGGCTATGTGTTACGTCGTTTATTACGTCGTGCGGTAATGCACGGGAAAAAATTAGGCATTAATGAAGCCTTTTTATACAAATTAGTGCCTGTTGTTGGCGAAATCATGGTAAGCTACTATCCAGAAGTATTACAACAAAAAGACTTCATCGAAAAAGTGGTTCGGACAGAGGAAGAACGTTTCCATGAAACCATCAATGAAGGTTTAAGCATGTTAAATGAGGTTATTAAAGAAGTTAAAGATGCAAAAGGCGATACATTAGATGGAAAAATTATCTTCAAACTTTATGATACTTTTGGCTTCCCCGTAGAATTAACGGAAGAAGTTGCAGAAGATGAAGGCTTGAAAGTCGACCATGCTGGGTTTGAAACAGAAATGGAAGCACAGCGTGAACGTGCTCGTTCTGCCCGCAGTAAAGAAACTTCAATGGGTGTTCAATCTGCTTTATTAACAGATATTAAAGTAGAAAGTAAATTTGTTGGCTATACAGAATTAACACATGATAGTGAATTATTTGTTATTATTCAAGGTGACGCACTAGTAAATGAAGCATCTGCAGGAACAGCCGAATTAATTTTTGCTGAAACACCATTTTATGCTGAAATGGGTGGACAAATTGCTGACCGCGGCTATGTAAAAAATACCGCAGGGGAAGTCGTTGCCAACGTGGTGGATGTGAAAAAAGCACCAAACGGTCAATTTTTACACAAAGTAGAAGTTTTGGCGCCATTAGCAGAAGGTCAAATTTATCAATTGCAAGTGGACGAACGGATGCGGACACGTATTTTGAAAAACCATACGGCAACCCATTTATTGCATCGTGCTTTAAAAGATGTGTTAGGGGAGCATGCCAACCAAGCAGGCTCATTAGTTGCACCAGGACATCTACGTTTTGACTTTACTCATTTTGGGCAAGTTACATCAGAAGAACTAGCGCGGATGGAAGCCATCGTTAACGAAAAAATCTGGGAAGCTATTCCTGTTGTCACAATTGAAACAGATATTGATACAGCGAAAAACATGGGCGCAATGGCGTTATTTGGCGAAAAATATGGCAAAGAAGTCCGTGTAGTTAATATTGGGGATTACTCTATCGAATTATGTGGTGGAACACATGTTGCTAATACAGAAGATATCGGGATTTTCAAAATTGTTTCTGAATCTGGGATTGGTGCAGGAGTACGCCGTATTGAGGCAGTGACGAGTAAAGAAGCGTATCAACTTTTACAAGAAGAAGAACGTCAATTGAAAGAGATTGCTACACTAGTTAAATCACCTCAATTAAAAGAAGTGGTTACGAAAACAGAGCAATTGCAACAACAATTACGTGATCTACAAAAAGAAAACGAACAATTGGCAGGCAAATTAGCGAACCAACAAGCTGGTGACATTTTTAAAGATGTCAAAGACGTCAACGGTGTTCGTTATATTGCCGCTCAAGTCAATGTTAAAGACATGAATCAATTACGCCAATTGGCTGACCAATGGAAACAAAAAGAATTGTCTGATGTACTAGTTCTAGCAACTGCACAAGATGAAAAAGTAAGCTTGTTAGCGGCTATGACAAAAGACATGAACGGAAAAGGCTTAAAAGCCGGTGACTTAATCAAAGCAATTGCGCCAAAAGTTGGCGGTGGCGGCGGTGGTCGTCCTGATATGGCTCAAGCTGGTGGGAAAAATCCAGCAGGGATTGCGGATGCCTTAGCAGAAGTTGAAAACTGGTTGGCAAATGCCTAATTAAAAATGTTTTCCCTATTATTAATATAAGGAGAATGCTCTTTATAGCAATAATGACAGCCCTCTTCAAGGTTATGAAATTGATTTTGAAGGGGGTTCTTTTTTATAAGTGATTAGGGAGAGAAAACAGTAGATTGCACGAATGTGTAAGTTTTCATCTTCAATTGACAATGGTATAATAAGCAACGGAGGAATCAAAAATATGAATGAAAATCAATTATCAAAACGTCTCGCAACGGTTGGTGACTTAATCCCTAGAGGAAGTCGCTTAGCAGACATTGGTTCAGACCATGCTTATTTACCAGTTGCTTTAATGTTAGAAAATAAACTGTCTTTTGCTGTGGCTGGGGAAGTGGTGGAAGGCCCTTATCAATCTGCCAAAACCCAAGTCAGTAAATCCAATTTGACGGATAAAATTATCGTACGTTTAGCGAACGGGCTAGATGCAATTGAACCTGAAGATCAAATAGACGTCATTAGTATTTGTGGAATGGGCGGCACATTAATCCGAGATATTTTAGAAGCTGGACGCAAAAAAAATCGTTTAACAGGGAAGGAACGCCTTGTTTTACAACCGAATATTGGTGAACCAACTTTACGCCGCTGGTTAATGGCAAATGACTACAGTATTATTGATGAAACAATCGTGGAAGAAAACCGTAAATTGTATGAAATTATCGTAGCCGAAAAAACAGAGCAATCCGTTTCTTATACGGACCAAGAATTACTATTTGGGCCAGTTTTAATAAAAAAACAAGGACCGGTTTTTACTAAAAAATGGCAAAGAGAATTAAAACAGCGCAAAACTGTTCTTGCACAACTAGCAAAAGCAAGTGGAGAACATATTGAAAAACAAGTAAAACTACAGCAAGACCAACAATTAATTGAGGAGGTGCTGGCCAATGGCTGTGAACGGTAAGACATTGATTCGACGCTTCAATGACTATTGTCCCGAATGGTTAGCAGAAACGGGAGATCCTGTGGGCTTGCACATTGGTACGTTAGATAAACCAATTGAAAATGTGATGGTTACCTTAGATGTTCGTCCTGAGGTCGTTGCAGAAGCAATTGAGAAGCAGGTTGATTTAATTATTGCGAAACACCCACCTATTTTCCGCCCAGTTAAGCGATTAACCACAGATAATTTTCAAGAAAAAATGTACGCTGATTTATTAAAACACGATATTGCTGTTTATGCAGCGCATACTAACATGGATATTATTGACAATGGCTTAAACGATTGGTTTTGTGAATTATTGGGAATTAAACAGACCACCTTTTTAACTAAAACACATACTGTTCCTTATAAAAAATTAGCCGTTTTTGTGCCAATTGATGAAGCTCCGCAAATGAGAGAAGCTTTAGGTCTAGCTGGCGCCGGGTCTCAAGGTGATTATTCTAAAACAAGTTACTCTTTAATTGGAACAGGACGTTTTACACCAACACAAGGAGCAAATCCCACGATTGGCGAAATTGGTCAAGAAAGTGTCGTCCAAGAAGCAAAAATCGAAGTGATTTTCCCTGAAACTAAGCAAGAACAAGTTCTTGCAGCTATGTTACAGGCGCATCCTTATGAAGAACCGGCGTATGATGTTTATACCATTGAAAATCAATCAAAAGAATTTGGTTTAGGTCGGGTTGGAGTATTAGACAAGCCTGTGAGACTCTCTGATTTTGTACAGCAAGTCAAGGAAGCTTTCCAATTGGATGGCTTGCGGGTCATTGCAAAAGATGATACTAAAATGATTCAACGGGTAGCCATTTGTGGTGGAAGTGGTGAAAAATTCTATCATGATGCATTACGTAAACAAGCCGATGTCTATATTACTGGTGATGTGTATTATCATACGGCACATGACATGATTGCTGAAGATTTACCAGTCATCGATCCTGGTCATTACATTGAAGCGCTTTGTAAGCCAAAACTTGTGGAATTAATGAATCAATGGAAACAAGAAAATGAGTGGGCTGTATCCATTTTTGAATCAGAAGCGAATACCAACCCATTTCGTTTTAAATAAAAAAATGAAGATTAAAGGAGTGTTCTTTTATGTATGAAAATCTATTACCTCGTTTTTTACGCTATGTGAAAACAGAAACACGCTCAGATGCAACTAGCACAACGACACCATCAACACAAACACAAGTAGCCTTTGCACAAACCTTAAAAAAAGAATTAGAAGAATTAGGGATGAGCGATGTTATTTATAACGAAACAAATGGTTTTGTGATTGCTACGTTACCTAGTAACGTGGAGAAAGACGTTCGTTCAATCGGCTTTATTGCCCATATGGATACGGCTGATTTTAATGCAGTGAATGTTTCTCCGCAAATTGTTGAGAACTATGACGGAGAATCAACGATTCCTTTAGATAAAGAAGGCAAATTCACTTTAAATACGAAAGACTTTCCTAACTTAAAAAATTATCGTGGTGAAACACTTATCACAACCGATGGTACCACTTTATTAGGGGCTGATGATAAATCAGGTATTGCGGAAATAATGACAGCCATGGAATATTTAATTAATCACCCAGAAATTAAGCATGGCACCATTCGTGTGGCTTTCGGTCCTGACGAAGAAATTGGTGTAGGTGCCGACAAATTTGATGTCGCTCAATTTAACGTGGATTTTGCTTATACAATGGATGGTGGGCCAGTAGGTGAATTACAATTTGAAACGTTTAATGCGGCGCAAGCAGAAATTACAATTCAAGGGAAAAACGTTCATCCAGGAACGGCGAAAAATACAATGATTAATGCGTTACAACTAGGAATTGATTTCCATAATGCCTTACCTGCTGACGAAGTTCCAGAAAAAACAGCAGGTGAAGAAGGCTTTTATCATTTAGCAGCGTTTGCTGGAACGCCAGAAGAAGCTACAATGACGTATATTATTCGCGATCACAATCGCGAGATTTTTGAAGCACGTAAAGCTAAAATTAAAGAAATTCAGCAAACATTGAATGCACCATTTGATGAAGAACGAATCAAAGTTGATTTATTTGATCAATACTATAATATGCGAGAAGTGATTGAAAAAGATATGTCCATTGTCGAAATTGCTAAACAAGCAATGGAAGAATTGTCAATTCAACCAATTATTGAACCTGTTCGCGGTGGAACGGATGGCTCAAAAATTTCTTATTTAGGGATTCCAACACCAAATATCTTTGCTGGTGGCGAAAATATGCATGGCCGTTTTGAATTTGTTTCATTACAAGCCATGGAAAAAGCGACCAATGTGATTATTAAAATTGCTGAATTAAATGCAAAATAAATGAGGTACTCAATAGGAAAGTAAGAAAACGGGCAACCGAGAGCTTACTTTCCTGTTGTAGTTTCATGAGTCATTGAAAATTTTTTTGCAATTAGAATCAGAACAAGGTATCCTAGTACAGTAACTAGTTAGGAGGCCAGAAAGAATGCTTCAGTGGATAGTAATCATTTATTTCCTCGTCATTAATTTAGTATTGTTTAGTATGATGGGTTATGATAAAAAACAAGCAAAACGTGGGGACTGGCGTATTCCAGAACGCCGCTTATTGACGATAGGACTTGTCGGTGGCGGTCTAGGTGGGCTAATGGGACAAAAGAAATTTCATCATAAAACCCAAAAACCAGTTTTTGCATTGTGTTATTCAATTGGCGTAATCGCGATGATTAGTTGCATCTATCTAACGTTTAAGTAAGAACAAAAAAGGAGAAGCGATGAAAGGAAAAGTAAAAATTGGCTTAAATATGTTGTTAATGATTATCGTTTTAGGCGTAATCTTTTATGTCATGGATAATTCATTAAGTGATATTTTTGCTCAACTGATGGAAACGAGTTGGCTGGTGCTGATTGCTGTTATTTTTTTTGGAGTAGTTTATCAATTTGCAGAAGGGCGCTCAATCAAGGAAATAGCTCGTTATTTTAACAAAGACTTTACAACAGTGGATGGTTTTTTTACTTCTTGTTATGTAGCATTTTATCGGATTATTTCATTTGGCACGGGAACCTTGCTTTCAGAAATTTATTTTTATAAGAAAAAGGGAATTCCTGTTTCTAAAAGTGTGGGGATAACGGCATTACATATGATTATGTACAAAGCAGCCGTGATTTTTTTAGCAATTATTGGTTTGATTATTCAATTTTCCCTGTTTTATGAAAATGCGCCTAAAATGATTCCATTCATTTTAGCAGGTGTTATTTTAACATTAGTAATAATTGCAGCATTACTTATTTTATCTAGTAGCTTAAAGTTGCAAGTTTTATTGGTTAAGTTTGCCAATCGTTGGTTTAAACGACCAAAACTAAGAGATTGGGTGGATAATTGTAATTTACAAATCTATTCCTTGCGTGCGGCTGTCCAAACAATTACACAAGATCGCTCAGCGTTGCTTCGAATCTTTTCATGGAATGTATTTAAATTATTATTTTGGTACATTATTCCTTACATTGTTTTAGTAGAAAATCACCCGAATATTGATTTATTATTAGTGATGTCCTTTACCAGTTTTGCTGTTATTCTTTCAGGAGTTATTCCGACACCTGCTGGCATTGGTCCATTTGAATTTGTTTACTTATTGTTGTTTAAACCATTGGTCGGCAATGTTGATGCTGTAGCATCTGTTTTACTGTATCGATTTGGTAGCTTTGTGTTACCCTTTTTGATTGGCTTGGTTTATGTCGCCATTGAGAAACGAAAATCATTACGCATTGAGATTGAAGAAATAAAACGTCAAACAGATGAATAAGTTAGAACGAGAAAAAGAGCGACTCTTTTTCTCGTTCTTTTTTTTTAAAAGGAATTGACTTGTACGAGGGATGTCTTATAATAGACTTAATACATGGCTAAAAAATATTTTTTTGAACTAATAAAAATTATGTTAAAGGGGTGGCGAAAATTATTGCTGATTGTACAGCAGTGCTGTTATGCGGCGGGAAAAGTTCACGGATGGGATTTGATAAAGCATTATTGAAAATTCAAGGCCAATACGTGATCTTGCAAACAGCTGAAAAGTTAATGGAACTGTTCGAAGAGGTTATTTTAGTAACGAATGATAGTCAAAAATTTCCTAAGGCGTTTAGAAAATGCACAATCATTCAAGATATGTATCTTGGAAAGGGGCCATTAGGTGGGATTGTGACAGCAATGAACTATACTCAGAAAGCTGAAGTGTTTGTAATTGCCTGTGATATACCAACTTTTTCTCCTAAACTTGTGTATCAGTTAGCCTCTAAGCGTGGACAAAATCAAGTAACAATCTTTGACTTTGAAGGTCGTCAAGAACCATTATTTGGCTTTTATCGATGTTCTTGTTTACCAACATTTCAAAAACAGCTTGCGCAAAATAACTATCAGATTCGGCAAGAATTTGAGCATCTATCTGTAAAAACGGTGCAACTATCAAAAGAGAATCAACTTAAAAATGTCAATCGAAAAGAAGAATTGTCTCAGTGGTATCGATAAAAAGGAGGAATCGTAATGGATTTTTTCAGTAGTGAAGAAATAGTTGCAAGCTTAGGTGATAAGGCAAAAATGAAAGGGAAATTATCGTTTGTTCGACTCTGTATTTTAGGCATCATGGCTGGTTTTTGTATTGCACTGGGTTACTTGGCGTTTATTCGTATCACTGGAACCGCCCCCACAGAATGGGGAAGTTTTAACAACTTTCTGGGTGGAGCTTTATTTCCAGTTGGATTGATAGCGCTTACTTTTGTTGGTGGTGAGTTAGCAACAGGCAATATGATGGTAATGACATTAGGCGTATTACAGAAAAAGGTTCGAGTGGGCACTCTTTGTTATAACTGGCTAGTTGTTTTATTGACCAATTGTCTAGGCGGATTTCTTGTGGCGTATTTATTTGGCCATATTGTTGGGTTAACTGAAGGTGCGTTTCTGGATAAAACAGTCGCAGTTGCTCAGGCGAAAATTGCTGATCCACCGCTAGTTGCTTTTGTTTCAGGGATTGGCTGTAATATTTTTGTTTGTTTAGCGGTTTATCTCGGAGCGTTGGCAAAATCATATTTAGGTAAAATGTTTGGCTTGTGGTTTCCTGTCATGGTTTTCGTTGTTTGTGGGTTTCAACACGTGGTCGCCAATGCGTTTATTATTCCAGCGGCAATTTTTTCACAAAGCACCACAATCAGTTGGTGGGATTATTTGCAAAATACACTATGGGTATTTTTAGGCAATGCGGTAGGGGGCAGTCTTTTTATGGCCGTACCATTGATCTTTATGACAAAACCAGCAACTGTCAAACCAAGAGTTGAGAAAACGATTCAGACGGAGGAGCTCTATGGCAATTGAGGTACCAAATATGATTCAAATTGGATCTACTGGTCGGAATAGTGGCAAAACGACATTAGCCGAAGCTCTTATTAAACAGTACCAAGAAGTCTATCCAATTTATGGCTTGAAGATTATTACGATTAGTGGTCAACGAGGGGTGTGTCAACGAGGCACAAAAGGATGCGGAATTTGTACCAGTATTACAGCTGGTTATGAATTAGTAGAAGAGCAAGAGACGATTGGCAATAAAGATACCATGAAATTATTAGCTGCAGGTTGTCAAAAAGTTTTTCTATTGAAAGTTTTTCAAGAAAATTTGGCGGAAGCCATTCAGCAATTTCTGAAAGCTGTGCCGGCCCAAGCATTAATCATTTGTGAATCAAATTCATTACGTAATGTTGTGCAGCCAGGACTATTTCTTATGATGAATAACCAGAATCGCCAAAAAGAATCAGCAAAAAATGTTATAGATAAAGCCGATTTTTGTTTACTATCTGCTGAAATACCAAAAGAATTGCGTATCTATTATCAAGGAGAACAACTTCAAGTTTCACTAAAAAGGGGGAATAAAAAGGAATGTGTGCATTAAGCTTAATTGAAAAAGAAGCGATTATTCTAGAAAACGATGCTGATCCACAACGAATTTTAAATATTTTAATTGAATTACAATTTGCTTCAGAGGAAGGGTATATCGATCAGGAAACAGCTCAATTAGTTGCAGAGCATCTACATTTAACGGAAGCGCGAGTCTATGAAATCGTCAGTTTTTATGCCATTTTAAAGACGGAACCGCAAGCGAAGTATGTCTTGAAGATTTGTAACAGCACACCGTGTCATTATACTGGTGGGGCGATGGTTGCAGAGGTATTAGAAACCATTTTAGAAGTGCCAGAGAATCAGCCGACCCCAGATGGCTTATTTATGTATCACAGTATTCCTTGTATCGGGGCTTGTGATTTAGGTCCAGTAATTAAAATTAAGGACACCGTTTTTAGTCAACTAACAGAAGAGAAAATTTATCAATTAATTCAACATTTACAAAATGATTGCTATGAAGGACTGTAGGAGGTGAGTCAATGCTTAAGAGAAACCAACCAATGTTATTAGAGAGAATGGGGAAAATGCAATCTGCGACCGATGTTTCTGAATATTGTAAATACGATGGATTTGATGGTTTAAAAAGAGCAATTTCACTATCGGATGAAGAAATTTTAAACGAACTGGATATTGCGCACTTAAGAGGTCGCGGTGGAGCAGCCTATCCTTTAGGAAAAAAATGGCGCCATCTTTATCATGCAAAAGGAACCACAAAGTACATTGTTTGTAATGCTGATGAAGGCGAACCAGGGACCTTTAAGGATAAAGTACTTTTATCTGAAGATCCATTGAGTGTGATTGAAGGAATGATCATTGCTGGCTATTTATTTTCAGCAAAAGCAGGTTATATTTATATGCGAGGAGAATATCGCAGAATCCAAAAAACATTTCAAGAAGCACTGGATAATGCACGACAAGCTGGCTTTTTAGGGGAAAACATTTTAGGAATTGAAGGATTTAATTATGATATTACGATTATTTCTGGTGCTGGCGCCTATATTTGTGGGGAAAATTCAGCACTTTTAAATTCAATTGAAGGAAAAACGGGGCGGCCGCGTGTCAAACCACCACACTTAGCAGATGTTGGTTTATATTTGCAACCAACATTAGTAAATAATGTTGAATCATTTGCAAGTGTTCCTGTAATTTTACGAGAAGGTGGACAAGCCTTTTTAGAGATGGGTACTGCCGATGGTGGCGGCACAAAGCTAATTTGTTTGTCTGGACATATTAAAAATCGGGGCTTATACGAGGTCAACCTTGGAACACCATTAGAAGAAATAATTTATGGCGAGCAATACGGCGGAGGCTCTGCAACTGGTCGAGCATTAAAATTTATTCATTTCGGTGGACAATCCGGTCCAATTGGTGCTGTCTCAACGTTAACGGATTGTTTGTATTCTTACGAAGATTTATGGGCCCATGACTTATCTGTCGGCTCTGGTGCAATTGTAGTAATGGATGATTCAGTCAATGTTGTGGACTATTTAGTACACGTAGCGGCCTTTTTTGCTCATGAGTCCTGTGGTAAATGCACCCCTTGTCGATTGGGAACAACTAGGATTTTGGAATTATTGAGTAAATTCAATCGGAAAGAGGCAACAGCTAGTGATTTGCCACGATTGGAAAAGATGCTCACGCATGTCACGCGATTATCAGCTTGTGGTTTGGGCCAATCCGTCGCAACTTCAATGAAGAGTGCATTGGCTTTGTTTCCAGAAGAATTTGAAACGACTGCTGAAACAGAAATCTATGCCACCAGCAAAGGAGGTTGGTAAAAATGAAAACAAAGTTGCATACGCAAACAGTTACGTTGTCTATTGATAACCAAGAAGTAACTGTGCCTAAAGGGACTACTATTCTCGAAGCAGCGAAAACGCTAGGTGTTGAAATTCCAACGCTCTGTCATTTAAAGGAATTAGCACCTGATGGTTCTTGTCGGATGTGCGTGGTTGAGGTGGAAGGCGGCCGACGTGGTGGCTTAACAACTGCTTGTACGGCACATTGTCAAGAGGACATGGTTGTGTCAACACATTCTGAAAAAGTTGTTGATTCCAGACGTTTTATTCTTGATTTATTATTGAGTAATCATAAATTAGAATGTTTTTCTTGTGGAAAAAACGGGGATTGTCAATTACAACAGTATGCGCTAGATTATGGGATTGATGCCACTAGCTTTACCGAGGGAAAAAGAATGCCTTGCCATCAAGAAGATACCAGTAATCCATTTTTCTCTTATGATCCAGAAAAGTGTATCATGTGTCGTCGTTGTGCTCGTGTCTGTCAATTGCGGCAGGGAAGAGATGTACTTAGTATTGCTAATCGTGGCTTTGAAACAAAAATGATGCCAAGTTATGGGCAGGCGTTTGATCAATCTATCTGTGAATCATGTGGCAATTGTGTCTCTTCCTGTCCTACAGGAGCGTTAACAGCAAAAGATACGAAAGAGTACCGCAAATGGGAAACCCAGAAAATTCCTACAACTTGTCCACATTGTGGGACAGGCTGTCAGATGAATTTACTCGTTAAAAATAATCGTTTGGTGGGTGTTGAACCCCTGGATGGACCAGCTAATAAAAATTTACTTTGTGTGAAAGGAAAATTTGCTTCATATAAATTTGTTGGGTCAGGAGATCGCTTAACGGAGCCATTAATTAAACGGAATGGCATTTTTGAACCTGCTTCTTGGGAAGAAGCCTTAACGCTTGTTTCGTCAAAATTTAACGAAATTAAAGCAGAAAACGGTCCGGATGCTCTTGCTGGTTTTTCGTGCTCTAGAGCGACAAATGAAGATAATTATGTCTTTCAAAAAATGGTGCGTGCTGCTTTTGGTACCAATAATGTTGATAACTGTGCCCGTGTTTGTCATTCGGCTTCGGTCCATGGTTTAGCCCAAACCTTAGGCTCTGGTGCGATGACTAATCCTATTGCTGATATCACTGAAGATGTCGACATGATTTTATTAGTAGGTTCCAATCCAGAAGAAGCTCATCCAGTTATTGGTGCGCAAATTCGCCAAGCCATCCAAAGAGGAACGCAAGTTGTTGTTGTTGATCCGCGGAAAATTAACTTAGTGAAGGATAGTGCGCTGCATTTACAAGTTCAGGCGGGAACGAATGTCGCATTTGCTAATGGCATGATGCATGTGATTTTGAAAGAAGGTTTAGCAGATCGCCATTTTATTGAAGAACGGACAGAAGGATTTTTAGATTTAGAAAAAATGGTGGCTGATTATACGCCGGAAAAAGTCGCAGAAATTTGTCATATTCATCCAGAAGATTTAATTCAAGCAGCACGCATGTATGCAAAAGCAGAGAAAGCACCAATCATTTATTGTTTAGGCGTAACGGAACATTCGACAGGAACTGAGGGTGTTATGAGTATGTCTAATTTGGCAATGTTGGTTGGTAAAGTTGGAAAACCAGGCTGTGGTGTCAATCCTTTGCGAGGTCAAAATAATGTTCAAGGTGCTTGCGATATGGGCTGTATGCCTTATGATTTCCCAGGCTATCAAAAAGTCAATAATCCAGAAGTAATCGACAAATTTGAAAAAGCTTGGCATGTGCCGTTAAATCGAAACACAGGTTTAACTTCTACTAAAGTCTTGCCAGCAGCAACGGCAGGAAACGTCAAAGGCCTTTATATTTTTGGAGAAGATCCAATTGTTACGGATCCAGACACAGGACATGTTCGTCAAGCTTTAGAAAGTTTAGACTTTTTAGTTGTTCAAGAATTATTTATGACCGAAACGGCTGCTTATGCAGATGTCGTTTTACCAGGCATCAGTTATGCAGAAAAAGACGGGACATTTACAAATACAGAACGGCGCGTGCAAAGAGTCCGTAAAGCTGTTGAACCAAGGGGACAAGCGCGAGAAGACTATGAAATTTTTTGTGAAGTCATGACACGGATGGGCTATCCTTGTGCGTATGAATCTGCAAAAGAAATTATGAAAGAAATTTCAGCTGTGACGCCTTCGTTTGGTGGAATTAATTATGAACGATTAGAGAAGGAGAGCTTACAATGGCCTTGTCGGAGCTTGACAGATCCAGGTACGCCGATTATGCATGTGGGCAGTTTTGCTCGTGGGAAAGGTTTATTTAAAGCAATTCCGTATAAGCAAGCACAAGAATTACCAGATGAAGAGTACCCGTATTTAATGTCGACAGGCCGAATGCTTTACCATTACAATACCCGAGCAATGACAGGACGAACGGAAGGGATTAACCAAATAGCGAATCACTCTTATATTGAGATAAATGCCGTCGATGCACAAGCTCTGGGAATCCAAGAAGGTGACAAAGTTGAAGTTCATTCTCGACGTGGCAAAATTGAAACCTATGCGGCTGTCGGAAATCGAGTATTTCCGCAAGAAGTCTTTATGACATTCCATTTTCCAGATGGGAATGTTAACGAAATCACCAATGCTGTATTTGATGATATCGCCACAATTCCTGAATATAAAGTTTGTGCCGTTGCGATTAAACCAGTGAATAAATAAAAAAGGATGGTTAAAACATGATCGAGTTGGAAGAAGCACGAGAGAAAATGACCCAACATATGAAGAGTCAATGTGAAACAGAAGAAGTGGCGCTGCTTGATTCCTTGGGGCGGATTAGCGGAGAAACCATTTTTGCAGAGACAGCGATTCCTCATTTTCCTCGTGCCGGGATGGATGGGTATGCCGTTCGTGCAGTAGAAACACGAGGTGCGACTGCTGAAAGCCCAAGTTGTTTAAAAGTCGTCGGTTCTTTAGTGGCAGGGGATTCCATGTTTTATTGTAATCAGACGAATAACTGTGCGATTAAAATAACGACAGGTGCTTTTATTCCAACCGATTTTGATGCTGTAGTGCCACAAGAATGGACGGATTTTGGGCAGGACCATGTTAAAATTTTTCGCTCTGTCACTGCGGGCCAAAACTATGCGGAAATTGGAGAAGATATTGCTTTTCAGCAAAAAATTTTAGCAAAACATCAACAGATTAATAGTCGCATGATTGGTCTGTTGGCAATGCAAGGGATTGATAAAGTTGTTGTATTGAAGCGCATGAAGGTGGGGATTTTAGCGACGGGTAGTGAGTTAGTTTCTTTGGAAGAACCGCTGTCAGTTGGGAAAATTTATAATAGTAATCTCTACATGTTAGCAGCTTTTGTCAAAGCGAGTGGCAATGAAGTAATCCACCTAGACCATTGTTCAGATGACCCTGAAGAATTAGCGAAGAGGCTGATTGAGATTTCACCAAAACTTGATTTATTAATTACTTGTGGTGGTGTTTCGGTAGGTGAAAAGGACAATTTACCTTTAGCGATTAAACGTATCGGAGGAACAGAGTTGTTTCATTTTGTAAATATGAAACCTGGAACCCCAGTTATGGGAAGTCAATTTCAAGAAACACTCATTTTAAGCGTTTCAGGCAATCCGTTTGCGGCAATGGTTAATTTACATCTTTTTTACTGGACATTATTAGCTACTTTTTTTAATTGTGTCGAGTTAAATCTAAAGGAACGAACAGTAATTTTAGCGCATGAATTAGCCCCCAGTAGACTACGTCGATTTTACCGAGCGAAAGAAATAGATGGCAAAGTAAATTTAGTGACAAAAAGTCATCTTTCATCCAATTTATCAAATACTTTAGAAACAAATTGCTTACTAGAACAACCAGCTGGTGTACTACTCAAAAAAGGCGCGCTTGTAAAAGTCTATTATTGGCAAACTTGATGACAACCTGACCTAAGATTAGTATGAAAGTAAGAGCCTGGAACAAAAATCACTTTGAATTTTTGTTCCAGGCTTAAAAATTGATAAACGGCGGGAACAGAACCAACACTACGCGTTGCTCCGATCTCAACAACTTCTAAGGTGTTTTCTCGACATGCGTCTCGTCACAGTACAGCCTTCAAAAGAGCTACAGCTCTAAGAGTTGCGATGTTTCACTGTGAAGCATGAACAGATGAAATCATCGTACCTACTTGGTGAAGGTCCTTCGGAAATAAGCACTTCTGTCCCGACCTCTTATTGCTTATCAAGTTTTAAGACTTAGACAAAAGTCTGGTCAGGCTAAGCGAAGCACGTAATTTTTGTCGCTTAACTTTTTTAACTTCGATTTCTCGCTAAAAAAAATTGTGGATGCCAGATTGTTTTTTTGATGCAAGAGTGATACACTTGAAAAAGAAGTATTGTGTAAACGTTAACAAATGTCAAATGTGAGGTGGAGAAATGGTTCAAAGTAAGGAATTTACGCACTTGAATACACAAGGAGAAGTGCATATGGTTGATATTTCGGAAAAAAATGACACTGAAAGAACAGCCCTCGCTTATGGAGAAATTCACATGTTGGAAGCGACAGCAGAAGCGATCCAGACCCAAATGATTAAAAAAGGTGAAGTATTACAGGTAGCAAGAGTCGCTGGGATTACCGCCGCAAAACGAACGTTTGAATGGATTCCTTTGTGTCATTTGGTTGCTTTGACAAAGTGTGAAATTCAGTTTGATTGGCGCAATCAAACTTGTTTAGAAGTACGTTGCTTTACAAAAACAGTGGGTTCAACTGGCGTTGAAATGGAAGCGCTAACAGGTGTGCAGGCAGCACTCTTAACAATTTATGACATGTGTAAAGCAATTGATCGAGGAATGACAATGACAAACATTGGTTTATTAGAGAAAAATGGTGGACGTAGTGGTCATTTCATTCGTTCTTCAATTAAATCAAAGGAAAGTGATGAGTGAACAGCATGAAAGATGCATTTAACCGTGAAATTGATTATGTTCGTTTGTCTTTAACAGATCGTTGTGACTTACGTTGCACGTATTGCATGCCAGCAACAGGTCTTTGCTTTTTAAAAAAAGAGCAGCTTCTAACAGATGATGAGATTATTTTTTTACTGAGGATATTAGCGAAAGAAGGCATCAAAAAAGTTAAATTAACAGGTGGTGAACCGCTTGTTAGACCAAATTTACTCTCTTTAATTAAAAGGATAAAGCAAATCTCAGGCATCGAAAAAGTAACCCTAACGACTAATGGCATGAAGTTAGCTCGTGAGGCTCAAGGGTTAAAAGAGGTGGGCTTGGACGGCATTAATATTAGCTTAGACACTTTGGATCCAGAAGAATTTCGAGAAATAACAAGAGTTGGTCAGTTAAGGAATGTTCTGGCGGGCTTAGAACAAGCGATTGATGTGGGATTACCTAATATCAAAATTAATACTGTAGCTAGGAAAGAGCTAAGTGAAGCAACAATTGTAGAACTGGCTGAAATCGCTAAGAAAGAGACTGTGCATCTTCGTTTCATTGAAATGATGCCAATTGGATTAGGGAAGGAGCATCCAGGTAAGCAACAAGAAGAAGTAGAAGACATTTTAACCAAACATTATGGAACGTTACAACCATACCAAAAACCATTGGGCAATGGCCCTGCTAGTTATTACGCCTTAAAAGATTTTAAAGGAAAAATAGGTTTTATTAGTGCATTAGGGCATTGTTTTTGCGAGACGTGCAATCGAATTCGAATTACTGCAGACGGCCATTTAAAAACGTGCCTGCATTCTGCAGACGGCTACTCGTTAAAGGAAGCTTTAGCTAAGGAACAAACAGCAGAATTGTTAGGGATTATCAAGAGTGGCATTGCCTGTAAGCCTGAAAAACATCTTTTCTTGGAACAACAAGGAGAACAACGATTTATGTCACAAATAGGAGGGTAAGTATGAAAACAGGAGAAATTATTGCAATAAATATTAGCCCACGAAGAGGCACACAGAAAAAGGAAATTCCTGAAGTCAACTTAATTAAAGGTTTCGGATTAGAAAATGATGCGCACGGCGGGAATTGGCATCGACAAGTCAGTTTGTTATCTTTTGAAGAAATAACGGCTTTCAATGAAAAAGGAGCTCGGGTTGGCAATGGTGCTTTCGGGGAAAACATAATCGTCTCAGGGATTGATTTACGTCAATTACCTGTTGGAACGAAAATGAAAATAGGCGATTCCGAATTGGTGGTTACTCAAATTGGGAAAGAGTGCCATAAACACTGTCAGATTTATGCGCGAGTGGGCGATTGCATCATGCCTAGAGAAGGAATCTTTGCAGTTGTTGTGACAGAAGGTCATATTAAAAAAGGAGACCAGTTAGACGTTGTTTAAAGTGGGCATTGTAACATTAAGTGATCGTTGCTTTCAAGGACTTGCTGTCGACCAATCGGGTTCCTTGATTCGTGAACAGTTACCTGCGCTCTACCAGGTAACCAAACAAACCATTTTACCAGATGAAGAAAATCAATTAGTAGAGCTATTGCAAGAGTGGTCTAATACCTGTGATTTGATTTTAACGACAGGCGGCACAGGGTTGAGTGAACGGGATCGGACCCCAGAAGCTACCTTACGTGTAGCAGAGCGAATCATTCCTGGGATCAGTGAGGGCTTGCGTCAACTTAGCTTGGAAAAAACACCATTTGCTATGTTAAGTCGAGGCGTTTCTGTTCAAAGAGGACGCACGCTCATTGTTAATTTGCCTGGTAGTCCAAAAAGTGTAACAGAACATTTGCATTTTTTGTTGCCTGTTTTGCCCCACGCTTTGGATTTAATCACAAATAAAAAAATCATACATGATGAGGAATAAACCATGAAAACAATTCGAACAGAAGAGGCAGTTGGCCTTCCGTTGAGTCATGATATTACGCGAATTGACTATGGAAAGACCAAGGAAGTGTGTTTTAAAAAAGGACATATAGTTGTTCAAGAAGATATTCCAATTCTTTTATCATTAGGGAAAAAACATCTGTTTGTTTCCTTGGATCCAGCAGAAATACATGAAGAAGAGGCAGCGACATTTTTGTATAACCTGTTAACAGATGACTCATGTCAGCCGAGTGAAGTCCATGAAGGAAAAATTGTTGCTAAAGCTAGCACGAGAGGTCTTTTAAAAGTCAATCGAGAAAAATTAATTGCTTTAAATGAAATTGAAGGTCTTGCCTTGTCAACTAAAATTACCAATATAGAAGTTCAGAAAGATGAAAAAGTTGCAGCCTTTCGAGTGATTCCACTAACAATTTCTAAAAGCCAATTAGAAAAGGCATGCCAGTTCAGCACGTCTGAGCCACTAATCTCTGTGAAACCTTTCAAAAAAATACGGGTCGGGATTGTAACTACTGGCAGTGAAGTTTACACAGGATTGGTTGAGGATGCTTTTTACCCTGTGTTAAAAGCCAAGTTCTCCGCGTATCCTTTAGTTACGATTGTCAAGCAAGAAATTGTCGATGATCAGCCGCAAAAAATTACTGTTGCAATCAAAAAGATGTTAGCACAAGGGCTTGATCTGATTGTTTGTACAGGTGGTATGAGTGTAGATCCTGATGATTTGACACCGTTAGCAATTAAGCAGACAGGTGCTGAAATCGTAACCCATGGGACACCAGTCTTACCAGGCTCAATGTTTTTGCTGGCTTATAAAGGAGAGCAAACGATCATTGGCTTACCAGGTGGTGTTTTATTTTCAGAAAAAACGGTTTTTGATTTGTTGTTACCAAGATTAATGGCCAAAGAAGTGATTAAAAAATCTGAAATTATTGACTTGAGTTATGGCGGGTATTTATAAAAGAAAAGAGGCGTTCAAATGTCTAAACAAAAAAAGACTGTGTTCTTGCTTAGTTTATTCAGTTTAGTTGCCCTAATTGCTGCATGTACAAATCAGCCGCAAAAAGAAACAGTTTCAACAAAAAAAGAAGAAATAACCCTTGCGGCAGCAGCTAGCTTAGAATCAGTCATGGAAAAGAAAATTATTCCAGCCTTTGAAAAAGAGCATCCAGATATTCAGGTAACTGGAACCTATGATAGTTCTGGAAAATTACAGATGCAAATTGAAAAAGGCCTAAAAGCCGATGTATTTTTCTCGGCTTCGACAAAACAAATGAATGCATTGGTTGCAGAAAAACTAATTAATAAGAAAAGTGTCGTTCCTTTATTGGAAAACCAGCTTGTTCTTATTGTGCCTAACCAAGATCAAGCAAAGTGGCATGATTTTTCTGATTTAAAAAAAGCCCAAATGATAGCAATTGGTGATCCTGCGAGTGTTCCAGCTGGTCAATATGCCGAAGAAGGCTTAAAAGCTTTAGGCGCTTGGTCTTATGTAGAAAAACACGCAAGCTTTGGCACGAATGTAACAGAAGTCCTTGAATGGGTAGCTAATGCAAGTGCAGAAGCTGGCTTAGTTTATGCGACAGATGCAGCAACCAATTCAAAAGTAGCGATTGTTGCGGCCATGCCTGAAGCTGCTTTGAAGAAGCCAATCATCTATCCAGTTGGTAAAGTTGCCGCCTCTAAGAAACAAAAATCAGCGGATGCTTTTTTAAATTTTTTACAGAGTCAACAATGCAGAAAATATTTTGAAAATATTGGCTTTAAGTTAACAAAGTAGGTGGGAAAATGGATGTTCGACCAATTCTTTTATCTTTTCAGACAGCAATAATCGCCATTTTATTTACTTTTATTTTAGGAACAGGCGTTGCATATATTGTTTTTCGTTTGAAAAATCGTAAATTAAAAATTCTTTTGAATAGTTTATTTACGTTGCCATTAGTTTTACCGCCGACTGTTTTTGGTTTTTTTCTCTTAACTATTTTTGGTGTTCAGCAACCAGTGGGCCAGTTTTTACTTGATTTTTTTGCCATTCAAGTTGTTTTTTCGTGGCCAGCTACGGTTATTGCTGCCGTTGCTGTTTCATTTCCTTTAATGTATCGTTCAGCCTTAACGGCGTTTGAACAAATGGATAGTGAATTGTTGGCGGTAGCCCAGACACTCGGATTTTCGGAAAGTCGATATTTTAGAAAAATTGCGTTACCTTTGTCGATGAACGGTCTCTTGGCCGGTGGCGTGTTAGCCTTTGCCCGTGGGTTAGGCGAATTTGGAGCGACGACAATGTTAGCAGGGAATATTGCTGGCAAAACAAGAACGCTTCCTTTAGCTATCTACTCTGCTGTAGCAAGTGGGGATTGGCGCTTAGCCAATCAATATGTTGTGATTATGTTATTACTTTGCCTGATTATTTTATTTTTTACGGAATTTTTTAGTCAGCGCGCTTGGAGAAGATCGGAATGAGATTAATTGTTGATATTCAAAAAGAATTGAAAAGTCATACTTTGCAAATTCAGTTTGAAACAAAGACGCAAACAACAGGAATTTTAGGTGCTTCTGGTTGTGGCAAGAGTATGTTATTAAAATGTATTGCGGGTGTTGAGACTGCGGATAAAGGTCAGATTGTTTTAAATGATCAAGTCTTATTCGATGCTGAAAAAAAGATCAATTTGTCGCCGCAACAACGAAAAATTGGTCTTTTGTTTCAGCAGTATGCGTTGTTTCCTCATTTATCGGTAGTAGAAAATCTCACGTGCGTGACAAAAGATTTACAATTGGTCACTCAATTGCTTGCGTCTTTTCACTTAACTAAAGTCCAACAACAATATCCTAGTCAACTTTCTGGAGGACAAAGACAACGAGTGGCTTTTGCGCGAATGCTAGCGGCTCAGCCGGCTTACCTATTATTAGATGAGCCATTTTCCGCATTAGATGCACCCTTAAAGGAAGAGCTGCAAATTGAACTTCAACAGCGATTAAGTAATTTAAATCAACATGCCTTAATTGTGAGTCATAGTTTAGATGAACTGTATAAGTTATGTCAGAGTTTAGTGATAATCACAAAAAACCAAACACTTTTTGGTGCAACAAATCAATT
Source organism: Enterococcus sp. DIV1206 (assembly GCF_051712485.1). Classification (NCBI taxonomy): domain Bacteria; kingdom Bacillati; phylum Bacillota; class Bacilli; order Lactobacillales; family Enterococcaceae; genus Enterococcus; species Enterococcus sp. DIV1206. The sequence continues at coordinate 1,714,504 of NZ_JBIOOZ010000001.1, read as the reverse complement.
ATTTAACCAACCTCAAACGATTGAAGCAGCTAAACTCACTGGTTGTAAAAATATTTGGCCTGTCAAACGCATAGATGCGCACAGAGTCCAAGTGATTGGCTGGCAACAAACACTAACGGTTACACAAGAAGTTCCTATTTCTTGTCATTCTATTGGTATTCGGGCCCATGATTTCACAACAGAACCGCAGGCAACCAATCAAATCGAAGTGCATCACTTACAAACATTGTCAGCACCTTTTGAACAAAGTGCTTGGTTTCAACACCAACAAACCAAAATTTGGTGGAAAGGGAGCAATAGACTCAATCCGAAAGTTATTACTCAGTTATCCATTCCACCTACAGCAATTATGCCATTATGTCTATAAAATAGAAAAAGATTACGTGAAGCGGTTGACATATGATTGCATCTTCATTTATAATAGATTCATGAAAGGTTATTCATGTAAACGGAATAATCGCTATTATATAGGGAGTGAAGGTGTTTAAATGCAAAAGAGTTATAAACTAGAAGGACTTGATTGTGCAAGTTGTGCAGACAAAATTGAAAAATCTGTCCAAAAAATTCACGGAGTAGAAAAAGCGCGTGTGGACTTCATGGCTGAAAAAATGACACTGGAAGTTGAATCAGGACATGATTTAGAAGTCGAAAATGAAGCGCGTGCAGTGATTGGTAAGTTAGAACCAGATGTCAAAGTTATTTCTTTAAAAGATGTCAAAGAAGAAGAGGGACGTAATCCAAATAAGAATCGCTTAATTCGTATCATTATTGCATTTGTTTTATTTTTAGCACTTATTATCATTAAGCCAAGTAATAATTGGGTTGCTTTGGCGTCTTATTTAGTCGTTTATGTCTTAATTGGTGGCGACATTGTCAAACGAGCGGTAACGAATATTTTTCGTGGGGAAGTGTTTGATGAAAATTTCTTAATGTCTGTGGCAACGATTGGGGCATTCTTTATTGGGGAATATCCCGAAGCTGTGGCAGTAATGTTGTTCTACCAAGTCGGCGAATGGTTCCAAAGTGCTGCGGTTGATCAATCCAGAAAATCAATTGCCAAATTAATGGATATTCGTCCAGATTCAGCAAATCTTTTAGTAAATGGACAAATAAAAGCGGTCGCTCCAGATACAATTGAAATTGGGCAACAAATATTAGTGAAACCAGGTGAAAAAGTTCCATTAGATGGTCAAATTATTGATGGATCAAGTATGGTAGATACCTCTGCGTTGACTGGTGAATCCGTTCCAAGAACGGTCAAAGTCGGCGATGAAATCTTAGGTGGTTTTATCAATAAAAATGGGGCCTTGACCATTAATGTTACGAAAAAATTTGGGGATTCAACAGTTAGCAAAATTTTAGATTTAGTTGAAAATGCTAGCAGTAAAAAAGCCCCTGCAGAAAACTTTATTTCTAAATTTGCTCGTTACTATACACCAGTTGTCGTTGTTTTAGCTGTCTTATTGGCAGTGATTCCACCATTTATTTTCCCTGATACTTCTATTAATGAATGGGTTTATCGGGCATTAACGTTCTTGGTTATTTCTTGTCCATGTGCCTTAGTCATTTCTGTTCCTTTAAGTTTCTTCGGTGGAATTGGCGGAGCCAGCAAACTAGGTGTTTTAATTAAAGGGAGCAACTATTTAGAAATTTTAGCGAATACGGAAACGATTGTTTTTGATAAAACTGGTACGCTAACAAAAGGAAATTTTGTGGTTCAAAACATAACTAGTGTTGTTTTACCTGAAGAAGAGTTGTTGCGTTTAACAGCAACAGCAGAACAATTATCCACTCATCCAATTGCTATTTCTATTAAAGAAAGCTATGGCAAAGAAACTGTTCCAGCAACAGCAATTGAAGAGGTTGCCGGTCACGGTATCAAAGCCACAATTGAAGGCAAAACAGTTTTAGTCGGTAATGCGAAGTTAATGAGACAATTTGGTATCGAAGCACCAGAAGTGAAGGAAGCGGGAACTTTAATTTTTGTCGCTATTGATAATCAATTTGCAGGCTACTTAGTGATTGCGGATCAATTGAAACCAGACGCCATTTCAGCAATAAAAGAATTAAAAGCTGAAGGGGTCAAACAAACTGTTATGCTGACTGGAGACAATCAACAAGTTGCAGAAGCTATTGCAAAAGAAGTTGGTGTTGACAAAGTTTATGCGGAACTTTTACCAGATGGCAAAGTGGATCGTTTAGAAGAGTTGTTAAAAGCATCTTCACCTAAAAACAAAGTTGCCTTTGTTGGTGATGGTATGAATGATGCACCTGTTTTAGCCCGGGCTGATGTTGGGATTGCCATGGGTGGTTTAGGAAGTGACGCGGCAATTGAAGCTGCTGATGTGGTGATTATGAATGATGAACCAAGTCGTATCGCCTCTGCGATTAAATTATCAAGAAAAACATTGAGAATTGTTAAACAAAACATTATCTTTGCGATTGCTGTTAAAATTATTGTTTTGGTACTAGGTGCATTAGGCTTGGCTTCAATGCAAGCAGCAGTGTTTGCTGATGTTGGTGTAACTATTATCGCTGTTTTAAATGCTATGCGTTGTTTACGTGTAGAAAAGATGAAAGATAATAACTAAGCCTTAAAAAGTACAGCTGAAACAAACATTTTTAGCTGATTATCAGAGTTTGAGCGTGGGACAAAAATCACTTTGACTTTTTGTTCCACGCTTTTTCTCCTACACAATTTCTATTCGTTCTTAAATTGCCAGAGTTCTTGTAAAGAAATCTTTAAATTTTTCGCTTTGTGGCATATAATAAGAGAGAATTTGTACGAAAATTGCGCTTCGCTTTTTTTTCATGGTACAATAAGCAAGAATGGATTGATTTACAGGAGGGAACCTCAACATGGCATCAAATGAAAAAACACGATATAAAGCAATCATTGCAGACCATACGTATACAATTATTGGCCAAGAGTCAAAACAACATATGGATTTAGTCACAAAAATTGTCAACGAACAACTGGCGGAAATTAAACATCTTTCTCCGCAAACTGATACGGAACAAGCTTCTGTTTTATTAGCAATTAATGCAATTTCAGATCAACTAAAAAAACAAGAATATGCTTTAAAATTGGAAAAACAAGTAGCAGATTTAAAACAGAAAACCATTCGTTTGGCTGAATTAGAGAATCGTGTGCGCCGAATGGAAATTATCGAAGAAGAAGCACGGGATGTTTTGAAAAAGAATGGACAAGAAGATGTAGAAATTCATAATCATGTGGAAGCCCAACAAATTTTGAATGAAAATCGAAAACAGCAGATTCAAAATAAAGGTGTTTCGGAGTAGTTCCTGAAAGGATGACAAGATGTTAACAATACTTATTTTATTACTTTTAGCCTTTGGATTTTATACAGGAGCTAAACGAGGCTTGATTTTACAAGTGCTCTATTCGGTAGGTTACTTAATTTCATATTTTGTTGCTCGAACCTATTACAAAGAGGTCGCCTCTCATTTAGAATTGTATATTCCATATCCATCGGTTACGCCAACGTCAAAGCTTGTCTTTTTTAATCAAGAGATTTCTTTAGACTTGGACAAAGCCTTTTATTCAGCGGTTGCGTTTTTATTATTGCTGTTTGCAGGCTGGTTGGTCGTTCGTTTTTTAGCTATCTTTTTACATGGATTAACATTTATTCCAGTTTTGAAACAGGTAAATGGACTATTAGGTGGCGTATTAAGTGTTCTTGTGTTATACGTGGGTCTTTTTCTAGTGTTAGCTACGGCGTCAATGATTCCGTCAGATATTGTCCAAAATCAGTTTCGATCAAGTGGCTTGGCACGAGGCATTGTAAAAAATACCCCAATTCTAACAAAACAAGCATATGAATTATGGGTTGAACCAATTACGAAATAAAGCTGAATGGGACTGAGATAGAGATAAGAAGTAAGTGAGCAAAGCGAAACTTCTTATGTTATGTCTCAGTCTTTTCAACAAATGAAAAAGTTAGAAAAGTAGGTGGAAAAATGAATCAGCGTATTCTATCAACATTAGGGTTTGATAAAGTAAAACAACAGTTGTTGCAATTTATTGTGACAGCTCAGGGGACAAACGAAGTTTCGGAATTATTACCGATTGCTGATGAAAATAAAATTCAAGCATGGCTAAATGAAACACAGGATGGTTTAAAAGTTCAACGATTACGTGGTGGAATCCCCATTCCTAAATTAGAAAATATCCAACCACACATGAAACGGATTGAAATTGGTGCGGATTTAAATGGTGTAGAATTAGCACAAGTAGGTCGTGTCTTATCGACTACTTCAGAACTGACTCGTTTTTTTGATGAGTTAAGTGAAAATGAAGTGGATTTTGAACGTTTATATATGTGGCGAGAGCAACTAGAAGTTTTGCCTGAATTAAATCGCCAACTCAAACAAGCCATTGATGATGATGGCTACGTCACAGATGAAGCTTCGCCAGCTTTAAAGGCAATTCGGCAAAATATTCGTCGTAGTGAGCAGACCATTCGAGAAGAACTAGATAGTATTATTCGTGGGAAAAACGCACGTTATCTGAGTGATGCCCTTGTTACTATGCGAAATGAACGCTACGTAATTCCAGTCAAACAAGAATATAAAAATATTTTTGGTGGCGTGGTTCACGACCAAAGTGCTTCAGGACAAACCTTATTTATTGAACCTAAACAAATTTTAGAAATGAATAATCGTTTGCGACAACAACAAATTGCCGAAAGAAATGAGATTACTCGCATCTTGGCAGAACTGTCGGCTGAGTTGGTTCCTTATCGCCGAGAAATTACGCATAATGCTTATGTCATCGGTAAACTTGATTTTATTAATGCTAAGGCGCGACTAGGAAAAGAACTAAAAGCAGTTGTTCCAGAAGTTAGTCAAGCAAATCATGTAGTTTTTAAACAAGCCCGGCACCCACTATTAAATCCAGAAAAAGCTGTAGCCAATGACATTGTGATTGGAGAAGAATATCAAGCAATTGTGATTACAGGGCCTAATACCGGCGGGAAAACCATTACTCTGAAAACGTTAGGTCTTTTACAATTAATGGGTCAAGCTGGATTACCTATTCCAGTTGAAGAAGAAAGTAAAATGGGTATTTTTACAGAAGTATTTGCGGATATCGGGGATGAACAATCGATTGAACAAAGTTTAAGTACTTTCTCTTCACATATGACGAATATCGTGTCTGTCTTAAAGAAAGTCGATCATCAAAGTTTAGTACTATTTGATGAATTAGGTGCTGGGACAGATCCGCAAGAAGGGGCCGCTTTAGCGATTGCCATTTTAGATTCATTGGGTGCTAAAGGAGCCTATGTGATGGCAACAACCCATTATCCTGAATTAAAAGTGTATGGCTATAATCGAGCTGGAACAATCAATGCCAGTATGGAATTTGATGTAGATACCTTGAGTCCAACCTATCGTTTATTAATTGGCGTGCCTGGCCGAAGTAATGCTTTTGAAATTTCGAAACGTCTTGGATTAGACAATAGTATTATTGAGGCTGCAAAACAAATAATGGACGGTGAAAGTCAAGATTTAAATGAAATGATTGAAGACTTGGAAAACCGTCGCAAAATGGCCGAAACTGAATACTTAGAAGCTCGCCACTATGTCGATGAATCGGCAGCTTTGCATAAGGAACTAAAAGAAGCCTATCAAGTATTTTTTGAAGAACGAGAAAAAGAATTACAAAAAGCGCGGAAAGAAGCAAATAAAATTATTGCAGAAGCGGAAGAAAATGCGGAAACCATTATTTCTGATATTCGCAAAATGCAATTGGAAAGTGGCCAACAAGGTGGTGTCAAAGAACATCAGTTAATTGATGCGAAAACACAACTTTCTCGATTACACCATGAAGAAACCAAGCTTGCTAAAAACAAAGTGCTGAAGAAGGCGAAAGAACAGAAAAAATTAAAAGCTGGCGATGAAGTAATTGTCAATACTTACGGCCAACGAGGGACCTTATTAAAAGACAACGGCAAAGGACAATGGCAAGTCCAATTAGGCATTTTAAAAATGAACGTATCTGAAGAGGATATGACGCCTGTCGCTCCACAAAAAGAAGCAAAACCAAGAGTTACAACGGTTCGTTCTGCAGAAAGCAGTCATGTTGGCACACAACTAGACTTACGTGGCAAACGCTACGAAGAAGCATTGGCAGAAGTTGACCAATACATTGATGCTGCGATTCTAGCGGGCTATCCACAAGTAACCATTGTTCACGGCAAAGGAACAGGTGCATTAAGAACCGGAATAACGGAATTTTTAAAAAATCACCGCAGTGTGAAAAGCTATGAATTTGCGCCACAAAACCAAGGTGGTAATGGTGCGACTGTCGTAAAATTCCAATAAACAAGGACTTACAATAAGTAAGCAGAACACTCGCTATCTTAGAGATGAAGTGTTATACTAAGCATGTAATAAGAGTAAAGAGTAGGAGGTTTGTGAAATGACACAAGCAATTACCGATAAAGATTTTGCAACAGAAACAGATGAAGGATTAGTCTTAATCGACTTTTGGGCAACTTGGTGTGGCCCTTGTCGTATGCAAGCACCCATCTTAGAACAATTATCTGAAGAATATGATGAAGACGAAGTGAAAATCGTCAAAATGGATGTGGATGAAAATCCTGCAACACCAGCAAGTTTTGGAATCATGAGCATCCCAACATTGCTATTGAAAAAAGATGGCGAAGTTGTTGAAAAAGCAGTCGGTGTTCATACAAAAGACCAATTGCAAGCAATGATTGCCAAACACTTATAAACGTTGATTAGTCATTACGAATAGTCTGATTCAGTCTGAAGAGAAATCATTAGCGATTGTCTTTTCAGGCTGTTTCTTTCGTACATAAAGTAGCGGCTTTTTTTGTTTAATTACAAAAAGAGGTGTATAATAGATGAAGCATTTTGTTAGAAAGGAAGTATCGTATGAACGAACGAATAAAAAATAAATTAGCACTGCTTCCTGATCAACCTGGTTGTTATTTAATGAAAGATAAAAACGGCACGATTATCTATGTTGGGAAAGCCAAAATTTTGAAAAACCGTGTCCGGTCTTATTTTCGTGGTAGCCATGATACTAAGACAGAACGATTAGTCAGTGAAATCGATGATTTTGAATATATTGTGACAGAATCAAATATTGAAGCACTTTTATTAGAAATTAATTTAATCCATAAAAATAATCCCAAATATAACATCATGTTAAAAGACGATAAAACCTATCCTTTTATTAAAATCACAAACGAAAAATATCCTCGTTTAATGATTACTCGAAAGGTTTTAAAAGACAAAGCGTTATATTTTGGACCATATCCAGATGTAAATGCAGCGAATGAAACAAAGAAACTGTTAGATCGGCTTTTTCCTTTGCGAAAATGTAATCCGTCGCAAAAAACACCTTGTTTGTATTATCATTTAGGACAATGTCTGTGTCCCTATGCTTTTGATGTGGATCCGCAAGTCTACAAAGATATGGTGGAAGAGATTAAAGGGTTTCTCTCTGGTGGACATACAGAAATTCAGGACCGCTTACAAGAAAAAATGGCTTATGCAGCTGCACATATGGAATTTGAAAAAGCTGCAGAATTTCGCGATCAAATTAAAGCGATTGAAACAGTTATGACCCGCCAAAAAATGACGAATGTGGATTTAATTGATCGTGATGTGTTTGGTTATGCTGTTGATAAAGGCTGGATGTGTGTCCAAGTATTCTTTGTCAGACAAGGAAAATTAATCGAACGTGATGTATCGATTTTTCCATTTTATGATGATGCCAGTGAAGCATTTTTAACTTTTATTGGACAATTTTATCAAGAGAATGAGCATTTTGTGCCAAAAGAAGTCTTGATTCCTGATGACATTGATAAAGAAAGCGTCGAAGCTTTATTAGCTACGAAAGTCTTGCAGCCGCAACGGGGAGAAAAGAAAAAACTGGTTAAATTAGCCAGTAAAAATGCTGCAGTTGCTTTAAATGAAAAATTCGATTTGATTGTACGGAAACAAGAACGAACAATTGGCGCAGTTGAAAAATTAGGCAATGCGATGAACATACCTGCGCCCATTCGAATTGAAGCATTTGATAATTCAAATATTATGGGAACAAACCCTGTTTCTGCGATGGTTGTGTTTATTGACGGACGGCCAGCTAAAAATGAGTATCGAAAATATAAAATAAAAACCGTCCAAGGTCCTGATGATTACGCTTCCATGAGAGAAGTCATTTATCGCAGATATTCACGAGTTTTAAAAGAAGGCTTGCCTTTTCCTGATTTAATTTTAATCGATGGTGGTAAAGGTCAAGTCGATGTTGCTAAAGATGTGTTAGCCAATCAACTAGGAGTCGATATTCCTGTAGCTGGATTAGCCAAGAACGACAAGCACAAAACGAGTGAACTTTTATTTGGTCCAAACTTAGAAGTTGTACCATTGGAAAGAAACTCACAAGAATTTTTCTTGTTGCAACGAATCCAAGATGAAGTCCATCGTTTCGCCATCACATTCCATCGTCAATTACGTAGTAAAAATAGTTTTGCTTCCAAATTAGATAACATTGAAGGTCTGGGACCAAAACGTAAAAAAAATCTTTTAAAAGAATTTAAATCGCTTAAAAATATTACGGCAGCCAGTGTTGAAGAATTAAGAAAAGCTGGGTTACCTGAAACTGTCGCAAAGAATGTGTATCGTCATTTGCACCAAGAAACAACCTCTGAGATAGAAAAATAAATGAAAATGAAACAGACAAATTAGGTGCTTTTCCTAATTTGTCTGGTTTTTTTATTCAATTTTTTCATGAAAAGTTGAACTCTCAAGAAAATATGATAACGATTTCTTTCGTGATATACTAATACTAACTTAAAAGAGAGTACGTCTGATCATGAAAATACTAACACCCGTTTATCAAATAAAATTTAAAAAAGTACCAAATCAATTACTGATTGATGAGCGTTTAATGAATGAATTGAGTACGTGGTTGAATCGTACAGGTCGAATTTGGGCCTGTCAATCATCAAAATCGGCAAAGGAATTTAAAAATACATTTTATGAAAGCACAGGCTTGACCGCAAATGAAGTGTATATTTCTTCCGAGACGGATGGCCTTTTTCGCTTAGCAGAAAATAAAGCGTCTAATTAAAGTGCAGCATCTTTCCATAACAATTGTCATTGACAAGCCAACACAGGAAAGATACGATATGAGTAACTAAACAGCGGTTTAGAAAAAGTGAAGGGGGCGTTTATGTGTTAGAGGTAAAAGAGTTAGTCAAAACCTTTGGGGATTTTAAAGCAGTTGATCATGTATCCTTTACGATACCGGACGGGAAAATTTTAGGATTAATTGGCCAAAATGGTGCCGGGAAAACAACTACGTTTCGCTTGATTTTAAATTTTTTAACACAAGATAGCGGGTCAGTTTTATGGAATGGTCAACCATTAAACGAAAAAGAATACAATATTATTGGTTATTTACCAGAAGAACGGGGTTTATATCCTAAAATTACGATTGAAGACCAACTAATTTATTTCGCTTCATTGCGGGGAAAAACAAAAAAAGAAATTGAACCTAAAATTGACTTTTGGATGGAAAAATTTCAAGTTAAAGGCAAAAAAACGGATAAAGTTAAATCTTTATCAAAAGGCAATCAACAAAAAGTTCAATTGATTGCGACACTTATTCATGAACCGAAGTTAATTATTTTAGACGAACCATTCAGTGGCTTGGATCCAGTTAATGCAGAATTATTAAAAGACGGCATTATTGAATTGAAAAATCAAGGTTCTTGTGTCATTTTTTCCAGTCATAATATGGACAATGTGGAGAAAATCTGTGACCATTTAGTCATGTTAAAAAATGGACGCATGGTTTTAGATGGTCAGGTTCATGAAATTCGACAACAATTTGGTCGAACAAAATTATTTTTAGAATCACCGTTATCTGTTGAGGAAGTTGCTGCTACAGCAGGTGTGAAAGAAGCACACTTGCGACAAGATGGCGTCTTAGAAGCGACATTAGAAAACGCTGAAGTGGGCAAAGTGTTGTTTGATAAAGCGACAGCCAACGGCTACATTCCAATGTTTAATCAACAACCACCAACATTGGAAGAAATTTTCAAAATGAAAGTAGGTGGGCAAGATGAGTAAATTTTGGATTATTGCGACTGATGTCTATAAGAAAAATGTGAAGTCGCTGTCTTTCTTAATCATGATTTTAGCGCCATTTCTTCTTGTAGGAATTGTTTACTTAGCGGGCTCTCTAGCTAGCGGTTTTTCAGGAGATACTACCATTGGTCTGGTTTCGGAAAACCAAGCGCTGGTTAAAGAGTTGACAAAGAATAAAACAGAGGACTTTTCTTTCAAAGCTGTTTCTTCTGAGAAAAAGGCCCAAGAACAATTAAAAGACGAGAAAATTGATGCCTATTTACTTTTGGACACTACAGATAATCAGATTTCTGGTCAGCTTTACTCTGAACGCTCTTTAGGAAATGCAACCGAGATGCTAATCCCTCAAATGTTAAACCAATTACAAACAATGGCGAATGCCAATCGTTTAAATTTAACAGCTGAGCAAGTTGCCATGTTGAATCAACAAGCAACATTTAAAAAATCAAAAATTAGTTTTGATGAAAATGGCAAAATAAAAACAGGAGAAGATAACACAGGGATTCAAATGGCGTTAGCAATGGGGATAACAATTTTGTTATTTGTCTTCATCAGCAGTTATTCTTCAATTATTGCCCAAGAGATTGCTTCTGAAAAAGGCACTAGAATCATGGAAGTTATTCTCTCTAGTACAAAAGCGCAAACCCATTTTTATGGCAAATTAACTGGGGTTATTCTAGTAGCTTTAACACAAATTTTTATTTACGGAGTGGCGTTTGTTCTCGGCTATTCTCAATTGAAAAATCTTGATTTTATGAAAAGTCTATTAAGTGGTATTTCACCACAAAGTATTTTTTCATCAACCTTTATTTTTACATTAGGCTTTTTCATTATTGGTATTCTCGTTTTTGCTGTTTTGGCAGCACTTTGTGGTTCTCTTGTTTCCAAACCAGAGGATACAGCAAAAGCAGTTCAGCCCATCATGTATATTGGTTTAATTGGTTATATGATTGGCATTACGTTTGGGACGAATGATCCACAAAATATCGTGGTGAAAGTGACTTCCTTTATTCCGCTGATTTCGTCATACATTATGCCAGTACGCTTGGCGACCGAAACGGCATCAACAATGGAAGCAATTGTCTCATTAGTGATTTTGGCAGTTTTTGGAATTATTTTAACAATCTTCTCTGCTCGTTTATACAAATCAAACGTTCTTGTATACAGCGAAGGCGGCATGATTCAATCCTTAAAACAGTCAATTTCTATTTTAAAAAATGAACAAAAGCATAAATAATTTTTGTTTAACTCTAAAAGGACCCGGTAAATCAGTCAAAGTGACTGATCTGCCGGGTCTTTTTTAGGCACCGTTCGTCGTTCAACTAGACGAACGGTTAATTTTTTTTCAGGAATGTTCGTCTGATTTAATTGGTTGTATAGGTAAATAAATGAGTTTTCGGCTTGATACTGAATGGCATAATCAACAGTCGTAATATGCATCAATTCACTGACATAACTATTATCAAAGCCAATGACAGCGACATCGCGAGGAACGGCATAATTTAGATTTTCAAGTTCTGAAATAAACTCAGCTGCTACGTGATCATTATAAAAGGCCAAAGCTTCTGGCTTTTCGGTTAATTGTTGCCAGTAGTGGGCAATTTTGCGACCAGAATGGTTAGTATACTGATCATTAATCAGCCACTCAGCTTGCCAAGGTGCCTGAGTGTTTTCATAAAAATCTTTCATTGCACGTTTTCGTGCGTGCGTGTTTAAATTTTCGGGATTACCGAGGACATGACCGATTTTTTGGTATCCTTGTTGTTGTAAATATTCTAAGGAACGATAGTAACCAGAGTAATGATCAATGTAGGAAGAGTATATATTAGGTGAATCGATACGATGCCAGGTTGCTAAAGGGCCATACGCGCTGTAAGGCTCAATCACCGACCATTCATTTGTTCGTGTCAATAAAAACAAGCCATCTAATTGTTTGTATTTTAATTGGTTCAAGGCATCAATTTCTTTCTGTTGATCGCCATCTGTAAAAAATAAGGTTACGGAATAATTGTATTTTTTGGCAATTGAAATAAAGCGATTCAAGAAAATACCTAAGGAACCTAAATAGCTAGGGGCTAAAAAGCCAATAGTTTTTGTGGCACCTGCTCGTAAATTCCGCGCCACATAATTCGGGGTATAATTTAATTCTTTCATTGCTTTGAGAATTTTTTCTTGACTATCGGCACTCACATATCCTTTTCCAGAAATTAAGCGAGAAACAGTCGATTTCGAGACACCGGCAACTTTTGCTACATCAATGATAGACGTCATTTTTTACCTCCAAAGTGGAATGTATTCTTATAAGAAGTATAGCATACATTTTTTTGAAAATAGTGCTTGACATGGGAACATTCCCATAATTTATCCTAAAGATGTAAACGATAACAATTTAATCAAGGAGGAAGAAGACGGATGACAAGAGGAGCATTAAAAATTGCAACAATTGGTGGCGGTTCTAGTTATACACCTGAATTAATTGAAGGATACATTAAAAGAAAAGATGAACTGCCAATTAAGGAAATTTGGTTAGTCGATATTGAAGCTGGTAAAGAAAAATTGGAAATCGTTGGGGCAATGGCGAAGCGCATGATTAAAGCTGCTGGTTTAGATTGGGAAGTTCATTTAACATTGGACCGTGAAGCAGCCTTAAAAGGGGCGGATTTTGTTTCAACACAGTTTCGTGTAGGATTATTAGATGCTCGCATTAAAGATGAACGGATTCCTTTGTCACATGGGGTATTAGGCCAAGAAACAAATGGCGCGGGAGGAATGTTTAAAGCATTTCGAACAATTCCTGTCATTTTAGCTATTATTGACGATATGAAACGTCTTTGCCCAGATGCTTGGTTAGTGAATTTTACTAATCCAGCTGGAATGGTTACGGAAGCTGCAATTAAACATGGCGGTTGGAAAAAAACAGTTGGCTTATGTAATGTGCCGATTGGTCATAGAAAACAAGCGGCCGAAATGCTGGGAATTCCAGAAGAAGACTTATTCTTTAAATTTGCTGGAATTAATCATTTCCATTGGCACCGCGTTTGGGACAAAGAAGGACAAGAGCGAACACAAGAACTCATTGATTTAATTTACGGACCTAAGCAAGAGCAAGAAAGTCATTTGAAAAATATTTTTGATGCGCCGTTCCATTATGAACAGTTAAAAGATTTAGGAATGTTACCATGTGGTTATCATCGCTATTATTATATTGAAGATGAGATGTTGAAGCATTCCATCGAAGAGTATGAACGGGGCGAAACAAGAGCACAAGTGGTTAAAGAAACGGAAGGTCGTTTGTTTGAATTGTATAAAGATCCCAAACTAGATTACAAACCAAAAGAATTAGAAGAACGGGGCGGCACACACTATAGCGATGCAGCTTGTGAAATGATCGCATCAATCTATAATGATAAACGAACGGATATGGTTGTTTCTACTGAAAATAATGGGACAATTACTGATTTACCGTATGATTGTGTTGTAGAAGTATCTGGACCTGTGACAGCACATGGCCATGAACCTTACAACTGGGGGGCCTTTCCGCCAGCAGCACGAGGAATTATTCAAAATATGAAAGCTATGGAAGAAACGGTTATTCGAGCAGCCATCAATGGTGATTACGGCGCAGCATTGCATGCTTTCACTATTAATCCATTAGTTCCTGGCGGCGTCATGGCGAAGACCTTGTTGGACGAATTATTAATTGCCCACAAAGCACATTTACCGAATTTTGCAGATGCGATTAATAAAATTGAAGAAACACAACCAGAAACAGTCACATATGTGGCCGAATTAATGAAAAGTAATTAAAAAATATCGCACGCTAAAGATTCGTTTAGTGTGCGATACTTTTTTTAGAATAGGAAGCAAAGGATTCCGTTTTTTTCTTGACAGTAAAATGATAGGTTTGTTGCCGGAACAGCCACTGAATACCAGAGTAAATTAAAATTTCAGCAATAATAAATGTCGAAAGTTTCTGTGCGGAAAGGAATAATAGCGTTAAAATTAAAAATAAGACGACACAGGTATAGAAAACGTGTTGCAATTTTTTAGAATTGATAATCGTGATTTCTTTGGTATCTTCAGTAACTTCAATGCGCCGATAAAATTGGAACCAGCCTTCATAGAACGTTAAAACATCCCCAGGATCAGCTTCAATTTCAATAGGTACATTAGTAAAAAGTTTCCCTTGATGCACACCATTTTTATAAAATGTAAAATAGCGTAACGCGCCCCAAGCTGATGTTTTTCGTGTCAATGTAATCTTCATGGTTTTCACCTCCGTCTTTATTTTGCCATAGTTTCGGTAAAATTGTATCCTACTAAAGTCCGATTCTCTGATTTTAGGGTCAGAATTGACAGATTACCCGATGTTGCGCAAGCAAAACAAGAGCGAAAAATTATTTTTCCTACTAATAATCAGTTCTCTTTATACAATCCATATCCAATTAGAATTGAAAATTTAACTTTCGCTTATGAGAATCGAACAATTCTTAACCAAGTGAACGTTCAAATTCCTTTAAACGAAAAAATAGCACTTTGTGGAAAAAATGGTGCTGGGAAGAGTACTTTTCTTCAACAAATTGAAGCCCGTCACCCGGCCATTTACTTTTCTCCCAAAGTCCGGTTAGGAACGTATCATCAATTAGATTATCGATTAAAAAATGATGAACCACTGTTGACTTATTTATTGAAGCGGACAAATTATTCTGAAAAGATTGTGCGTTCACTTTTATATCGGCTAGGTTTTCAACAAGAAAATTTACAGACAAAGATATCTTCTCTAAGTGGTGGCGAAGCCATAAAAATTACTTTGGCGCAATTATTTATAGAACCAAATAATATCATCTTATTGGATGAACCCACCAATTTTCTTGATTTAGACACAATCCAAGCACTTGAAGAATTTATAAGTGCCTATCAAGGAACAGTAATTTTCACCTCGCATGATGAAACGTTTGTGGAAAAAGTAGCCACCCGCACTATTTATTTAGAAAACGGGAAAATTATTGATAAATAAAAAAAGTAGACAAAAAGTCGCTATTTTAGCGACTTTTTGTTTAGACTTCTTCAATTGGTAAATAGGTGTATTCTGCAATTTCTGCGGCATGGGAGCCAGCAACATGTCCAGTGACAAATGCAGCTGTAACATTGTAGCCTCCAGTATAGCCATTAATATCTAAAAGTTCACCAGCAAAAAATAAACCATTGACTAATTTGCTCTCCATTGTTTTAGGGGTCACTTCTTTGAGGGAAATCCCACCGCCTGTGACAAAAGATTTTTCCAAAGGCAATGTTTTCGTAACAGTGAACTGAAAGTCTTTCAGTAGTTCCACAAAGGAAAGACGTTGCTTTTCTGTTAGTTGTTTGGCAGGCACTTCTTCAATTGCTAGTTTCTCTAGATAAAAAGTGAGCAGACGTTCTGGTATTAAAGAATGAAAGGCATTTTTTGCCACTTTATTTGGCTGTTCCTCAATCATGTAATCAACATTTTTCAGCACTTCTTCAAAAGATTTTGTCGGAAACACATCCAAGGCTACCGTGACAGGTTGATTGCCGTTGCGAGTTAATTCTTGGTTAATAAAACTAGAACAGCGGAGCGCGGCAGGTCCTGAAATGCCAAAATGTGTAAACAGCATATCCATTTGATGATTAACTAAAGGTTTTCCTTTTTGGTTCAAAACAGTTAAATTAATATCTTGTAAAGAGAGACCTTGCAACGTTTTATCAAGGATAAAAGGTTCTTCAGAAATAATAGGCGATTCGGTAGGATAGAGTGGGCTGATGGTATGGCCCATTTTTTTGGCTAGTTTATAGCCATCAC
This sequence comes from Enterococcus sp. DIV1206, assembly GCF_051712485.1. Classification (NCBI taxonomy): domain Bacteria; kingdom Bacillati; phylum Bacillota; class Bacilli; order Lactobacillales; family Enterococcaceae; genus Enterococcus; species Enterococcus sp. DIV1206. The sequence goes on along the minus strand of NZ_JBIOOZ010000001.1, from coordinate 1,698,531 downwards.
CAGTTGCTCCTGTGGAAGGATAAGTGCGGCCGCCAGTTGTTAATACAACACACGGTGCATAAATTTTTTCCAGTTCGGTTTCAACGCCAATTATTTGATCGTCTTTTCGTAGTACTTTTGTGACCTGTGTTTTTGTAAAAACAGTGACTCCTAATTCGTTAATGCGGTTAAATAGCGCATCAACAATTGACTTCGATTTATCTGTGACAGGGAACATGCGTCCGTGATCTTCTTCTTTTAAGTGAATACCATTGGATTCAAAAAAGTTCATGATATCATAGTTATCAAATTGTGAAAATGCGCTGTATAAAAATTTTCCATTCCCAGGAATAAATGAAATGATTTCTTCTGCGGGCCGATTATTGGTTACATTACAGCGGCCGCCACCAGTCATTAATAATTTTTTCCCAACACGGCGATTTTTTTCAATCAATAATACTTGAGCGCCTGCTTCTGCAGCCGCAATCGTGGCCATCATACCACTCGTCCCAGCGCCGACAATAATTACATCAAATTTCTTCATAGTTCTCCTCCAATTCAATAGGTAGTGTACCATAATTACGGGTTTTTTTCTGGATTTAAGGAAAAAAATAAATAAAACTAAGGAACCAGCTAATTGAAAATTTACTAACTGGCTCCTTAGTTTTATAAGAACTCGTTTACAATTTTTATTATTTTTTCTGAATAATTAGACACATCTAATGGTGATTCGATTGAAATTAATTCTTTTAATCCGTTGTTTAGTTCTATTTTCATACCATTATTATTCATGTAAAATCTTAAAATCCATTTTCTGATATTATTATCTAGGAGTACATTAAAGTAACTTTTATTATCTCGATAAAATATCCTATCCAACACTACTGTATCTTTTAAAATGAGTTTAGAAATTGTGTAAACTTCTAATTCTTCAGGAGTAGTAACTATATTATTCTCGATTTCATCTTCAGGCTGTTCAGACAAATCATCTTCTTTGTCCGAAACAGAAGTATTTAATGCAGCACTTAACTTTTCATTTACTTTTTCATTGATAAATTGATTTATTCCTTTTTTTATTATAGGTGTAAACTTATCTAATGTTTGTTTAGTTTTTACTCCGCCATAAATTTCTCCAACAAAATATTTTACAAAATCTTCTGAAGGGTCTAAAAGCTGATCTGATAAGAAAGCTTTAAATTTATTTAAATATTTCAATTCAGAAGCGCTACTTGTAATTTTATCAATATCAAATGTGTCTTTATGGAATTTAGCAATTTCTGGTATTTGTGTATCCTTCAAATTAGTTATATCAATAGTTAAAAATGGAGAGACGTCCATTTTGTTGGGTTCTTCCAAATCGGTAAAAAATTTATATTCTTTACCATTTGTTAATATTCCAAATTTTGATGTCGTAGTCCCAAAATATCTAAATAATTGAGAATCATGTTTTGTTAATTGCTCGTTGACAGATTTTGCTTCAATTAACATAGTAGGAATACTATCAATTACTATCGCATAATCTACTTTTTCCCCTTTCTTAATCCCTACATCAGCAGTAAATTCTGGAACGAATTCCAAAGGATTAAAAATGTCATAACCCAGTATTTGAAAGAAGGGCATAATTAAAGAAGTTTTGGTTGCTTCTTCGGTAGCAATATTTTCCTTTAATTTTGTTACTCTTTTACCTAACGATTTTAAATCATCTTTAAATTTTTCCATTTCCATAAATATTCCTCTTTTCTTTAAATACATCTTGATGTATAAGAGTGTATTTAATGCAAAATATCAACAAATTTTTATCTTTGCTTACTAATTTTATATTACATACTTTACAAAAATATGTCAACGCTTTCATTAGCGCAATAAAAATGCAAAAAAGAAATAAATAAAAAAATAAACGTTTGACTATGGTAATTTTTGAATTTTCAGTTAAAATAAACCTATAACAATGAGAGGATGATTAAATGGACGCAAAACAATATGTTAAAAATATTCAAGAAAAAATTCACCAATTAGACCAAGGTCAAACAGAATATTTACAAGCAGTCGATGAGTTTTTACCAACCGTAGAAGGTTTTTTAGAAAAAAATCCTCAATACATTGAAGCAAATGTTTTAGGTGTCTTGATTGAACCTGAACGTATTTTTCAATTTCGTGTGCCGTGGCAAGATGACCAGGGCAACTGGCATGTGAACAGAGGCTATCGTGTCCAATATAATTCAGCGATTGGACCATACAAAGGTGGTTTGCGGTTTCATCCAAGTGTGAATTTAAGTGTGATGAAGTTTTTGGCCTTTGAACAAATTTTTAAAAATAGTTTAACTGGTTTGCCAATCGGTGGCGGCAAAGGCGGTAGTGATTTTGATCCAAAAGGTAAGTCAGATGCTGAAGTGATGCGCTTTTGTCAAAGTTTCATGACCGAACTTCAAAAACATATTGGTCCAAGTACAGATGTTCCAGCAGGCGATATTGGCGTAGGCGCTCGTGAAATTGGTTATTTGTTTGGCATGTATAAACGCTTGCGCAACTATGATGCAGGAGTGTTGACTGGAAAACCTTTAGGATACTGGGGAAGCCAAGCAAGAACAGAAGCGACGGGTTATGGAACGGTTTATTTTGTTAAACATTTATTAGCAGATAAAAACGATACGTTTGAAGGCAAAAAAGTCGCTGTTTCTGGTAGCGGGAATGTCGCAATTTATGCCATGGAAAAAGCAACTGAGCTAGGCGCTACAGTAATCACATGTTCCGATTCGTCTGGTTTTGTTTATGATCCAGAAGGAATTGATGTGGCGTTAGTAAAAGAACTAAAAGAAAAAAATCGTGAACGCATTTCAAAATATGTTGAAACACGTAAAGGCGCAACTTATTATGACAAAGAATCTGTTTGGGATTTCGAAACAGCGTATGACATTGCGTTACCATGTGCAACACAAAATGAAATCAACGAAAAGCAAGCTGCTATTTTAGTGAAAAACGGAGTGAAAGTCGTGGCAGAAGGCGCAAATATGCCTTGTACACTAGAAGCAGTCGCCGTTTTTGCTAAATCAGCTGTAATTTATTGTCCAGGCAAAGCCGCTAATGCAGGTGGTGTTGCGGTTTCTGCATTAGAGATGAGCCAAAATGCTGAACGTTTAGCTTGGTCCTTTGAAAAAGTTGACGGTATGCTAGATCAAATTATGCAAAACATTTATGAGACTTGTCGTGATACAGCTAACGAATATCAGGCACGAGATAACTTTGTTTTAGGTGCGAATATTGCTGGCTTTGAAAAAGTAGCGGCAGCGATGCTAAGTCAAGGACTCGTTTAATAACAAAAAATGCTAGGATTTCCTAGCATTTTTTCTTGGTTTATTTGATTAAGAGAATAAATATCTCTAATTAAATAGTTAAAATTAAACAATTGGTCTATCCAAAAGAATTTGCTTGAAAAAATGTCTAAAAACACGTAAAGTATACATGTAGTAAGTTTACTTTCGAGGAGGAAAAGGAATGTCACACATTCAATTAGATTATTCCAAATTAGCACCATTTGTTGCTGACCATGAATTGGAATACATGCAAACACAAGTCACTGCAGTGGACAAAGCATTACGTGAAGGTACAGGAGCTGGTAATGATTTTACTGGCTGGATTGATTTACCAGAAAACTATGACAAAGAAGAATTCGCGCGCATTAAAAAAGCAGCAGCAAAAATTCAATCTGACTCTGAGGTATTAGTAGTCATTGGTATCGGTGGTTCATATTTAGGTGCCCGTGCAGCAATTGAATTTTTGACACATTCATTTAATAATCTATTATCCAAAGAAGAACGGAAAGCGCCACAAATCTTCTTTGCTGGAAATAGCATCAGCTCAACTTATTTAGCTGATTTAATCAATGTGATTGGTGATCGTGATTTTTCTGTGAACGTTATTTCAAAATCTGGAACTACGACAGAACCAGCGATTGCTTTCCGCGTCTTTAAAGAGTTATTAATTAATAAATATGGCAAAGAAGAAGCCAATAAACGTATTTATGCGACAACTGACCGTGCTAAAGGAGCAGTAAAAGTTGAAGCTGATGCGGAAGGTTGGGAAACATTTGTGATTCCTGATGATGTGGGCGGCCGTTTCACTGTTTTAACGCCAGTAGGTCTTTTACCAATCGCTGTTAGCGGTGCGGATATTGATCGTTTAATGGAAGGTGCAAATGATGCACGTAAAGAATACGGCGCAACGAGCGACTTAAAAGAAAACCAAGCCTATCAATATGCTGCGTTACGTAACATTTTATATCGTAAAGGTAAAACAACTGAAATGTTAATTAACTATGAGCCTGGCATGCACTATTTCTCTGAATGGTGGAAACAATTATACGGTGAATCAGAAGGAAAAGATGGCAAAGGTATTTTCCCAGCAGCCGCAGACTTTTCAACTGACTTACATTCTATGGGTCAATATGTTCAAGAAGGTATGCGTAACTTATTTGAAACAGTGGTTAAAATTGAAAATCCACGCCATAGCATTTCAATTCCAGAACAAAATGAAGATCTAGATGGCTTAGGCTATTTACAAGGAAAAGAAATTGACTTCGTCAATACAAAAGCGTTCGAAGGTACGTTGCTTGCTCACACAGATGGTGGTGTGCCAAACATGATCGTTAAAGTGCCAACAATGGATGCTTATTCATTAGGTTATGTTATGTACTTCTTCGAAATTGCTGTGGGCATCTCAGGTTACTTAAATGGGGTTAATCCATTTGACCAACCAGGTGTTGAAGCTTACAAACGCAACATGTTCGCTTTATTAGGTAAACCAGGATTTGAAGAATTAGCAAAAGATTTAAATGCACGTCTATAATTTGTAAATAACAGAAGAAAAGAGCCAGAAACACTTACGTTTCTGGCTCTTTTCTTCTGTTTAAATTATTTTTCCAATGGTTCGTTCCATTTTTTAGGACTCCAAATAGTTCCTTCCAATGCAACTTGAAGACTTTCATTATCATCTTCTAATTGTTCAATATATTTGATGGTTTCCTCGATAATAAAAGAATTGGGCTCTTCGCTGATTGACTGAAGTTGTTCTGCTAACCATGTATTTCTCATTTTTCTTCACCTCAAAATGTAGTCTATCATAGGTGAGCTTTTTAGTAATGAAACTTGCTTATTGGTTTTCCTTTAAAATAGCATAAATTCGTTCAATATCCGCTTGAGTACCTCTTAATTCATAGTCAGCTAAGAAGGGGAAGTTAAATTGTTCCGCATACTGTTTAGCTGTCAGGCAGTATTGGTGGTTAAAGTTTTTATTGCCGCTGCCCACCACGCCAGAGCAATAACGATAATTATTTTCAAAAGCAAGATATTCTCGCATGACTTCTGTTAAAATTTCGGTATTGCCGTTGTTGATGCCATCGCCACCATCTAAATAGGTAGGCACAAAAGTAAAAAATGGTTCTGTTTCTACTTCTAACGGAGAATTTTCCGAAATTTCTTTGAAAGTAATCGTAGGATTTTTTTCGTTTTGCTGATGTTGCTCTTCAGCATAAGTTGTTAAACGTTGAACAAATGAGCGTGTATTACCAGAGATTGAAATATATCGTATATTCATCAGAGATCCCTCCAAATAAATTTAATTGTTTACGTAAGTATAGCACATCTATGTGAAAAAAATTCAAGATCAATAATTATAAAGCGAAAAAAATAATGCCTTTTTATTACCTATTATAAAAGTGAAAATTTGTTATTTTAATTCATTTGGGTAAGTATTGAATTTTGCGAAAAACTTTGCTAAGATGGTAGAGTATTGAATAAAGAATGGTTGGGCGAAAGCTTCAAGGATTCAGTTCTTCAAGGGGTGAGAAGAACAATTTTTGAGTTTGCGCCTTTTTGCATACCTAAAACAAAAGGGCTGAGCGTATCTCTATTTCGCTAGTCCTTTTTCTTATATGCTAAAGGTGTAAAAACTAAGGAGGTGGAGACAATGGTACAAGAAGTACTAGAGCAAATCAAGGCAGCGGAAGATGCGGTGGAAGAGCATCGGCAACAAGCTAAGATGAATTGTCGTTTATATGAAGAACAGAAGCAAGAACGTTTAGCTAAACTACGTCAAGAGAGTGAAGAAGCTGTTGAAAAAGTGCTGACGGATTCACTAGCAACGCAAGAAAAGATGTTACAACTTGAAAAAGAACAACTTTTAGATGAAACAAAGCGCACTGAACAAGCGCTTCACGAACGTTACGAAGCGAACAAAGAACAAGTCATTGATTCAATTATTGAGAGGGTGAAAGACGTTTATGGCAGTTAGTAAAATGGAAAAAATGACAATAATTGCCGCTGCCGAAAAAGAAGCAGCAATTCTACAAGCCATTCAAGGCTTGCAAATTGTCGAAGTAAAACGGATTTTTCATTCGCCTGAAGAAGAACAAGCCTTAAAGAGTCAATATTCTTTTTTACAAGCAGAACAGTCAACTGAACAGCTACGTAAATATGAAACGATGCTACAACAATTGCAAGAGCTTCTTTTATTTTTGACACGCTCTTCAGGAAAAGGCTTAAAGATAAAAAGAAAAGTCTACACCTTAGAAGAGTTGGAACAAACCTTTGATGAAGAAACATTACAAAGCTATTTGACGGAATTAAAGAATATTCAAGAATCTTTGAAACAAATTCAAACGGATCGTCAAGGATTAGAAGCTGAAGAAGAATTATTAGGCCGCTGGCAATATCTGGATATTTTACCGCATAAACAGCAGTTAAAAAGTAGTTATGTCGTTCATGGTTCGATAAATCTAGCCAATAAAGCCAGTTTCTTGAGCGCTTTGTCTCAATGGCCAACGGTTTATTTTGAAGAAATTTATCAAAGTATGCATCATAGTTACTTTACACTCGTTTACCTGAAGGAACATCAGCAGAGTGTAACCGAGTTATTAAACCAATATAGTTTTGAACCACTCCAATACCGTTATGATGTTCCACCTAAAGAGGCATATCAACAAGTCAAAGAACGATATGAAATTTTACAAAAAGAAGAAAAAGCCTTAAAGCAACAACTGGCTTCTTATCATGATTTTTATGAAACGTTTTGCTTGGCTGAAGAAGTCTTATTGGCGGTTATCCAAAGAGAACAAGCACGTCAACATTTGTTAAATGCTTCATCATTTTTCATCTTGCAAACGTGGATTCCAGTCGAAGAAAAAGCCGATATTTTGACAGCGATTGAAGAAAAAGTTCCTAAGGACGAAATAGCTCTTACTTTTGAAAATCCTACGAAGGCGGAAATTGAGACAGATATACCAGTTAAACTAGCGAATAATAAATTGGTGCAGCCGTTTGAAATGTTAACAGAGATGTATAGCTTACCAAAATATGAAGAAGTTGATCCGACACCTGCGATGATGCCGTTTTATCTAGTCTTTTTTGGCATGATGGTAGCGGATATTGGCTATGGCTTACTGATGCTACTCTTGTCTATTATTGCGTTGAAAGCATTTGTTTTACCGAGAGGCATGAAACGTTTTGCCAACTTTTTCTTGATTTTATCATTTCCAACAATTATTTGGGGCTTCATTTACGGTTCGTTTTTCGGTGCAGCATTACCGCCAACAATGTTTGGAATCAAATCACCATTTCCGATTTTATCAACGACCGAAGATGTAAATACGATTCTTATTTTATCGGTTATTTTTGGGTTTATCCAATTGGTTGTCGGTTTAATGATTAATGGGATTCAGTTATCAAAACAAAAGCGCTATTTAGATAGTATTAACGAAAGTTACGCTTGGTTAGGGATTTTGTTTGGTTTAGCATTGTTAGTCGTTGGTAAATTAGTGGTTAAAAATGAAGGCTTATTTACAGCAGGTGCAATTTTAGCTAGTCTTTCTGCCATTGCAATTATTGTGATTCCAATGATTCAATCGAAGGCCAAATTAAAAGGCTTAGCCAAAGGACTGTATGGACTATACGGTGTGACAGGTTATGTCGGTGATTTAGTTAGTTATACACGTTTGATGGCGTTAGGAATTGCTGGGGGAAGTATTGCTTCAGCGTTTAATATGCTCGTAGAGTTCATGCCGCCAGTTGCCCGTTTTAGCGTGGGCATCTTGCTGTTAATTGTTTTACATGCGTTAAACATATTCTTATCGTTATTAGGTGCGTATGTTCATGGCGCACGTTTGCAATATGTTGAGTTCTTTGGAAAATTTTACACAGGCGGTGGCCGGGCGTTTAATCCGCTAAAAACAAAAGAAAAGTATGTCAATGTTGAGAAAAAATAGAAAATTATTTATTGGAGGAAAATAGAGATGATGGATTACTTAATTAATAATAATGGTGGAATTGTTTTTGCAGTATTAGGAATGGCGATGGCGACAATTTTTGCTGGGATTGGATCAGCCAAAGGGGTTGGCTTTACTGGGGAAGCAGCAGCAGCTTTAACGACGGAGCAGCCAGAAAAATTTGGTCAAGCGTTAATTTTACAGTTATTACCAGGTACACAAGGACTATACGGTTTCGTTATTGCTTTCTTAATTTATATTAACTTAGGAAACGATATGAGTATGGTTCAAGGGTTGAACTATTTTGTAGCAGCTTTACCAATTGCTTTTGCAGGATTGTTCTCTGGGATTGCCCAAGGTCGTGTGGCCGCTGCGGGGATTCAAATTTTAGCGAAGAAACCAGAACATGCAACAAAAGGAATTATCTATGCTGCCATGGTTGAAACTTATGCCATCTTAGGGTTCGTAATTTCCTTCTTACTTGTATTGAACGTCAAATAATTGAGGAGGCAGATGGATGGATGCCATTGAAAAAATCATCAGTGAAATTAAGCAGCAAGGAAAGCAAGAAGTCGAAGCCTATGTCACCAGTGAACAAACGCGCATCGATCAAGAATTCCAAGCAGCACAACAAGAAATTTTGCTGAAGCAAGAACATGAAATAGAAAAACGACAACAACAATTATTAAAAGAATTTAAACAACGCCAACAACGGCAAACACTAGAAATTCGTCAGGATGCATTAAATAAAAAACAAGCATATCTTAACCAATTATTTGATGAAGTGGTCTTAAAGATGAGTGAATGGTCAGCGGAAGAATTTCAACAATTTATGAAAGCACAATTAGGTTCACTTGAATTAACAGGAAAAGCGACCATTCTTTTAGGAGAGTATTCTCAAACGAAAGTGACGCAAGAATGGCTGACCGCCCTTTCTGATGCTACTGTTCAATGGGAGCTTTCAGAGGAAGTTGTTCCAAAAGAAAGTGGCTTTATCGTTGCAAAAGACGGTTTGGATTATAATTTTCTCTTTTCAGCATTAGTTGAAGAGATTCAAAAAACAGAAGGCTTTAAAGTAGCAGAAAAACTTTTCAGTTAAGAAGGGAGGACGTAGCATGAGAAAACCAACGTATCATCAAATTAATCCGCTGATTCGTTTAAAAGAAACGGAGCTGCTTTCTGAGCAACAGTTTCAACAACTTTTAGAAGCGGAAACAGTTGAAGACGTTAAAAATATGTTAAAAAGTACGGTTTATCAACCTTATTTAACCGAAACTTTTGAAGAAAAATTTGACTACCATTCTTCTGAAGCGCTGGGAAATCTTTATCGCTGGTTATATGAAATGGCTCCAGAACCAGCTGTAGTAACGTTGTATACGATGCGTTTTACCTTCCATAACTTGAAAATTTTGACGAAAGCTGAGCAAACAGGTAAAGATTTTGATTATCTTTATTTAGAGGATGGTCGTTATTCTCTAAACACAGTCAAAAGTGCCATTCATACAAAAAACTCTTCCGAACTTGAGCCAGCATTATTAGAAGTGATTCGTGATGTTTTTGCCTATCTGGAAGAGGGCGGTTTACCACAAGCAATTGATATCCTTTATGATCGAGCATTTTTACAGCAACAGCGAAAATTAGCGGATGAATTGGGCTATGAAGAGTTAACGAAGGAAGTCATCGCTTTTATTGATTTAACCAATCTATCAACGATGGCTAGAGGGATTGTTCAACATCAAAACAGTAACTTTTTATCAACCGTGCTTTCTAGCGCTGGCAGTCTCTCAAAGAAAGAACTGTTGACCTATGCGGAAAAGTCACTTGTAGAATTTACAGCATTTGTCAGAACAACGAATTACGGACAACTATTAGAAAAGATTATCAATAAAGAAACCAATGAATTAAATTTATTGGCTTTTGAAAAACTCAAAGATGATTACCTGACCTCAATGTATGAAAACGGTCGAACGGTCGCTTTTGGGCCGCTCCCATTACTAGCCTTTTTGAATGCGAAAGAAGTTGAATGGAAAAATTTGCGTTTAATTTTGGTCGGAAAACATAGTGGGTTTTCAAATGAAAAAATTCGAGAAAGGATGCGAAAAGTCAATGGGGTATAAAATTGGTGTCATTGGAGACAAAAATTCAATCTTACCATTTAAACTGTTTGGCTTTGAGGTCCATCATGCCATTTCAGAAATGCAAGTTAGAGAAGCCATTGAAACTATGGCAAAAAATAAGTTTGGGGTCATTTTCATAACGGAAGAAGCCTCTACTTTAGCAGAAGAAACGATTGAACGATACAAAGAACAAGTGACACCAGCGATTATTTTAATCCCAAGTCATAATGGTACAATCGGAATCGGTTTAAGTGAGATTGAAAAAAATGTTGAAAAAGCAATTGGACAAAATATTTTATAATGCAAAGGAGAATGAGCGTGCAAATTGGAAAAATTGTCAAAGTTTCAGGTCCTTTGATTTTAGCTGAAAACATGTCAGATGCTAGTATCCAAGACATTTGTCATGTAGGAGATTTAGGCGTTATCGGAGAGATTATTGAAATGCGAGGCGATGTCGCTTCGATTCAAGTATATGAAGAAACAACAGGCATTGGACCAGGAGAACCAGTTATTTCAACAGGAGAACCATTATCTGTTGAATTAGCCCCAGGTTTAATTGCCGAAATGTTTGATGGTATTCAACGACCATTGGATACATTTCAAGAAGTAACCCACAGTAACTTTTTAGGCCGTGGCGTTAAAATTGATGCGTTAGATCGTGAGAAAAAATGGACGTTTGAACCGACTGTGGCAGTTGGTGAAGAAGTGTCGGCAGGTGACATCGTCGGTGTGGTTCAAGAAACACCGATTATTCAACATAAAATTATGGTGCCTTTCGGCGTTTCAGGAACGATTGCCGAAATTAAAGCAGGGGACTTTGCCATTGATGAAACAGTTTATTCAGTGGAAACGGCTAAAGGAACAAAAAGTTTTAGCATGATGCAAAAATGGCCCGTTCGGCGGGGACGTCCCATTTTAGAAAAACTAAGTCCCAAAGTACCGATGGTGACCGGACAACGCGTAATTGATACCTTTTTCCCAATTACGAAAGGCGGAGCGGCAGCAGTTCCAGGACCATTTGGCGCTGGAAAAACAGTCGTTCAGCACCAAATTGCCAAGTGGGCCGATGTCGACTTAGTCGTTTACGTTGGTTGTGGGGAACGCGGGAATGAAATGACAGATGTTTTAAATGAATTTCCAGAATTAATTGATCCAACAACTGGTGAGTCTTTGATGAATCGGACGATTTTAATTGCGAATACGTCAAATATGCCGGTAGCGGCACGGGAAGCCTCGATTTATACAGGGATTACCATTGCAGAATATTTCCGTGATATGGGTTACTCAGTCGCAATTATGGCGGATTCTACTTCTCGTTGGGCAGAAGCGTTACGAGAAATGAGTGGTCGGTTAGAAGAAATGCCTGGTGATGAAGGCTATCCAGCCTATTTAGGTAGTCGCTTAGCTGAATATTATGAACGAGCAGGACAAGTCATCGCGTTAGGAAAAGATCATCGTGAAGGAAGCATTACGGCGATTAGTGCGGTTTCGCCATCTGGTGGGGACATATCAGAACCTGTCACTCAAAATACGTTACGCGTTGTTAAAGTATTCTGGGGCTTAGATTCTCAATTAGCACAAAAACGTCATTTTCCTTCTATTAACTGGTTGCAAAGTTATTCTCTTTACTCCACAGAAGTAGGGCAATATTTAGACTTGGAATTGCAAGGAAACTGGGCCGCTATGGTAGCTGAAGGGATGCGGATTTTACAAGAGGAATCTCAATTGGAAGAAATTGTTCGTTTGGTTGGGATTGATTCCTTGTCGGATAAAGACCGTTTAACGTTGGAAACAGCCAAATCATTACGGGAAGACTATTTGCAACAAAATGCTTTTGATGACGTGGATACGTTCACTTCTCGAACCAAACAAGCGAAAATGTTGCAATTGATTCTAACTTTTGGTGAAGAAGGTCAAAAAGCCTTAAGTTTAGGCACTTATTTCTCTGAGTTAATGGCGGGAACAGTTGAAATCCGCGATCGCATTGCTCGTAGCAAGTATTTACCAGAAGAAGAATTAGAAAAATTGGATCGTTTACAAGCAGAAATTAAAACAACGATAAAAGAAATCATTGCTGAAGGAGGAATGACGAATGATTAAAGAATATCGTACAATCAATGAAGTCGTTGGTCCTCTGATGATTGTTGAAAAAGTGGCAGGCGTAAAATACGAAGAATTAATTGAAGTACGCATGCAAAATGGCGAAATTCGCCAAGGGCAAGTTTTAGAAATCAATGGAGATAAAGCGATGGTCCAAATTTTTGAAGGAACGAGTAACATCAATATTCGTGATTCAAAAGTTCGCTTTCTGGGACATCCTTTAGAATTAGGGGTTTCGCCAGATATGATGGGGCGCGTTTTTGACGGCTTAGGTCGCTTAAAAGATAATGGACCAGAATTATTACCTGAGAAAAAATTAGATATTAACGGCGAAGTTATCAATCCAGTTGCTCGTGATTATCCCGATGAGTTCATCCAAACAGGGATTTCAGCGATTGACCATTTAAATACCTTAGTTCGTGGTCAAAAATTACCTGTTTTTTCAGCATCTGGCTTACCTCATAAAGAATTAGCGGCACAAATTGCCAGACAAGCCAACGTGTTAAATAGTGAAGAAGAATTTGCCGTAGTTTTTGCGGCCATTGGGATTACCTTTGAAGAAGCGGAATATTTTATGGAAGATTTCCGTCAAACAGGCGCAATTGATCGTTCAGTCTTGTTTATGAACTTAGCGAATGATCCAGCCATTGAACGGATTGCAACACCTAGAATGGCTTTGACAGCCGCTGAATATTTAGCTTATGAAAAGGGCATGCATGTCTTAGTTATCATGACGGATATGACCAATTATTGCGAAGCGTTGCGAGAAATTTCAGCAGCACGCCGTGAAGTTCCAGGACGTCGTGGTTACCCGGGTTATCTTTACACGAACTTAGCAACGTTGTATGAACGAGCAGGCCGAATTCGTGGCTCAAAAGGTTCCGTAACACAGATTCCTATTTTAACAATGCCAGAGGAGGATAAAACACATCCAATTCCCGATTTAACTGGCTATATTACAGAAGGGCAAATTATCTTGTCCCGGGAACTATATAAGAGCGGTATCCAACCACCAATTGATGTCTTGCCATCACTTTCCCGTCTTAAAGACAAAGGAACTGGTGAAGGCAAAACGCGCGGGGATCATGCAGCGACGATGAATCAATTGTTCTCAGCCTATGCACAAGGGAAACAAGCCAAAGAATTAGCTGTCATTTTAGGAGAATCAGCTCTTTCCGATGTCGATAAAATTTACGCAGTTTTTGCCCAACGTTTTGAAGAAGAATATGTCAACCAAGGATTCGATACAAACCGTTCGATTGAAGAAACGTTAGATCTTGGGTGGGAACTATTAAGTATGCTACCGAGAACAGAACTAAAACGAATTAAAGAGGATATGCTCGATCAATATTTAACTGAAGGGAAGTAGAAAAATGGCTCGATTAAATGTTAATCCAACCCGTATGGAACTTTCCCGATTGAAAAAACAGTTAACTACGGCCACGAGAGGTCATAAGTTGCTGAAAGACAAACAAGATGAATTGATGCGACGGTTTATTGCGCTAGTCAAAGAAAACAATGAGTTACGTATTCAGGTTGAACAAGAAGTGACGGATGCGTTATCAAATTTTGTATTGGCAAACGCAACGTTGAACGAAGCCTTTATTGAAGAGTTAGTGGCAATTCCAGCCGAAAAAGTTGAATTAGAAATTATTGAACAGAACATCTTAAGTGTGCCAGTTCCTAAAATGATTTTTGATTACGATGAATCGGTTCAAGAAGCACCTTTAGATTATGGCTACGTGAATTCAAACAGCGAGCTTGATCAAGCTTTTGCTAAAATTTCAAGCATTTTACCGAAATTATTAGCACTTGCAAATGTTGAAAAGACGTGCCAATTATTATCAAAAGAAATTGAAAAAACGCGTCGTCGTGTCAACGCTTTAGAGTATATGACGATTCCACAATTAGAAGAAACAATTTACTACATTCAAATGAAATTAGAAGAAAATGAACGTGGCGAAATTACACGTCTAATTAAAATTAAAAGCATGAACAAAGAAAATTAGTGGTTAGAAAGAACGAGTGCGAAGCCAGTTGGTAGCTTTCGTGCTCGTTTTTAATAAAAAAGGGAGTGGAAAAAATGAAAAATGAAGAACGCCGCAAAGCGATTGCACTGAATTGTCAAAAATACGAAAGTGATTATGCTCGCTTGGTGGAACCAATCAATGAGCTACTGTTAAACTTGGGAGCGGCTATTTCAGAAGAAGCCGCGAAGCAAATCATTCTGAATGTAAAACGCTATCATCACGGCGTGAAATATCTTCCTGAGTGTCATTTAGATGAAAGTAACCAGTTTATCGAAGATGGGCTTGAAGCTCTCAAAAAGGGAGATTTAGGCAACGGTGCGTTACAACTATTTGGGGCTGGCTTAAACTTTGCTAGTTTTGCAGCAAAAGCACAAGGAACCAAAAAAATTGATGCCCACCAAATGTTGGCAGAACGTTTTACGAAGTTGTTGTCTGTAAAGTAGCCAGCTATTCATTGTGGATTTTAGTATCTGGGACAGTAGTCAAAATGACTTTTGTCCCAGATATTTTTTTTATAAAAATATGAAACCTTTTACAGATACTTAACGTCTAATAGTTAGTTAAATGAAAAGAGGTGTTTTATGGATAAAATTTCAACAAAAAAATTAGTTCAGAAAGCAAAAAAAGGAGATGGACAAGCATTTGTTCACCTTTGTCAAAAATATGAAACAGTTTTATACAATGCTGCATATAAAATGCTATTAAACGAAGTCGACGTTGCTGATTGTTTACAAGAAACTGAACTATGTGCATGGGAAAAAATAACAACATTAAAAAATGAACATGCGTTTAATTCATGGATTTTTAAAATAATGTTAAACCAAGTTCAAAATATTTTTAGAGAAAAGCAGAGAACAACTCACTGGATGGATACTTATTCTTCTGTTCCTGCTTTTGATGATTTATATGATTTGAATAAAGGATTACATAAATTACCTGATAATTATCGCGTTCCGCTAGTTATGTACTATTATGTTGGCTTTAGTATAAAAGAAATCGCTCAGCAACTTGATGTTTCAACAAATACCATCAAAATTCGTCTTTCTCGTGGTCGAAAAAAATTAAGGACATATTTAAAGGAGACATGGTAAATGGATAGAAAACGAAGTGATATATTAAAATATGAAAAAAAGATGCCTTTAGAAACAGTGGAACGTTTAAACACACAAAGAACTAAGATATTAATGGGAGAAATAAAACAATACAGACAGCCAAAGAAAAAGATATCGCGTAAACATTTAATTATAGGGCTAATTAGTATTGCTACCACTTTTACTTTGATAGTAAAAACACCCATTGGACGTGCCATAGAAGAGGTATTGGGGATTAGTCAAGATACAGGTGTTCAAACAGTAGAATCTTCTGGTGTTCCAACAAAACTAGAATTGCGGAGTGTACAAAATGAGCGAGAAATCGTATTAACAAAATTTGTATCGACAAAAAATAAAATGGCGTTTGATTATCAATTTAAGATTAAAGATCAAAAATTAAAAGAGTTATTACAGAAAAAAATCGCTAGAAATAATTATTCTCAAGATATTCAACTAGGGTTATTTAGAGAAGGAAGCAAAGAAGATTTATTTGGGGGTGTAAGTTCAACATCGTTATATAGAATCGAGAAGGATGTTTTTTATGGTTCAGTGATTTCAACTTTCAATAAGCAAAAACTTGTTAGTCAAGATCAATTAACGCTTCATATCTACCGATTAGCTTGGGAAGATCAAGAACAGCATGATAATGAATTAAAAGAAGCAATCAAAGCAAGTAGCCGATCTTTTAGTGTTGAGAATGCATTAGAGTATCAAGGCGATTGGACGTTTAAAATTCCTTACCAACCCATTATGAAAGAAACGATACCTAGCATTAAAAACGTGAAAAAAATTAAAAATATTAAGGCCCAAAGTGATGCGCTTCAAACTACGCTGATTATGGATGTTCCAAATCCAGAAAAAAATAAAAAAAGTCGTGATATTCTAATTTCAGTTTATAAAAACGGTCTTGAGATACCTATTGCACGTCAAATTGGTAGTGGCTTTAATAAAGGGGAAGATGCTACAATTAACATTTCTTTTGACTTAAGTAGTTTGGATCATAAGTCATTATATAAAGTAATCGTTAGAAATTCTTATGAAGATGATGCAGCAGGAAAAGAATTAGGTTCGTTGGAGTTAATAAATACTCAGAAATAATTGCTAAAAAGGTTATGGGAAATACAAATATTTTAATTAATATAACTACTAAAAAAAGCATCTTTTTTATTGAGCGTTGTCATTAAAAAAAGATGCTTTTATTTTCATTATCAATGGTTATCATTAGGATATTCAGACACCTGTAATTGCCACAGCTTATCTGTCACTGAAGCAATAAACGCAGCACTCTTAGCATTATCAGGTCCTTTAGTAAAAATTGCTAAAGCAAAGGGGTGAGGTGTTTCTAAAATCCCCATATCATGAATAAATTCATCATAAGAACCAATTTTATGAGCAACTTTTCCTTGAGTTGTGGGAGTTTCCATTCTTTCATGGAAAACACTTTGTTTCATAGAATCATAAATCGCTTGGTAATCTGGTTTTGTTGCTTTTTCAGTATATAATTTTTGTAGAATAACAAGCGCATCTTCCGAAGAAAATTGTGGTTCTTCAATCGAAGGTGACTTGTGCAAATAACGCTGATACATTTCTCGTTTTGCTTTTGCATCACCACCCAATGTATCATAGAGCATATTTTTAGCGATATTATCAGAATAGGTGATGGCATATTCTTGTAACGTTTTTAATGGATATTCTGGTTGGATATTATAGGCAATGATCCCAGTTCCTTCTTCATAATCTTCTTCAGCGTTATAAGGAATCAGGTCTGTCCATTTTTTTTGACCAGAAGCAACCGTGTCAGCGACTAACATCGTCAGTGGCACTTTAATAGTACTAGCTGTATAAAATTCATGTTGGCCATTCACGGAACGCTGTTCGCCAGTTTCTAAATCCAAATAACTAATCCCGACCGTTCCTTCAAATTCTTTGACAGAAGCGACGAGCAGGTCATTTATTTTATCAAAAAATACTGTATTTGCTGAATTATTTTCTTCCTTGTCTTTCGTATGCTTCTCATGTTTGGCGGAATCAATTGTAACTTTTTGTTCAGATTCTTTGGCATAATCTTCGCCACGACTTGAGAAGAAGAAGCCCACAATTAGGAAAAAGCAAAGAAAGAAAATGGTGCCGTATAGTGAGAGTTGCTGTTTCTTCAATGTAAAACCCTTTCCGTTTCTCTAATAGATATTTTTCTCAACTCCTCCATTTAATCATTTTTCGGATAAGAGCGCAAGCGTCTTTTTAACGGCACTACTGGTTTTGTTTCATTTGTTTTTGGAGTGCTTGCGATTGCTTTAATAGCTCTTTGCCGATAGTGGTATCTTTCACCAATAGCCGCTGTAAGGGACGATCGATGACTTGTTTGATGGAATGAATGTCTTGATTATTTAAAATGGCTGTTTCTTTACTAGAAAAAGATTTATGCGCGGTCAGTTGTAAACCAAACGAGTTGTACAACAATGTATAACCAGCAATTCCAGTAATTGTCTGATAAGATTTTGAAAAGCCGCCGTCAATTACGAGAAGCGTGCCATTTGCTTTGATTGGCGATTCGCCTTTTGTTCGTTTAACTGGTGTATGGCCATTAATGATATGTCGATTTTCACCAGTCACTTCAAATTCATCTAGGATTCTTTCACAAACTTCAACCGTATCACGCAAAGAGTAATAAGGATTCTTTTCTTCGTAATGTGTTTCTTTTTCAGCGAGAAAATAACGCTCGAAGGTTTTCATAGCTCGTTTGCCAAATAATGAGGAACCTTCGCCACACCAAAGATACCATAAACAATCTGTCGCATAGTCATCTGTACTAGCAGGCTGAGCGTAAGCTTCTTCTAACATTTCCTGAAAGAAGTCAACTAAAGCTTTTCCTGAATAGGAGTGGCCTTTAAATGTGTAAGCTTGAAAAGTACCGTCCGCATTCAGAGGCAGACAGCCATGAATCAATAAATTTTGATTATACACAAGGTAAAGAGAAGCTTTTTTCATTAGAAAGCGCATGTGTTTTGTTAACCGCGGCGAAGACTGAAATTGCGTTAATAAATCATCAATTATCTGTTTTTCCTCACGTGTTAATTGGTAAGGCTGCTCTTCAGAAACGGTTTGGAAACAGCTGTTAATTAATGTATAACGACATTCGTCAAAAGTAATAGTTTCCCCTTGAATCTTATCTAAGCGTAGCCGATGTGCCAAGTTAAAATCAGGGCGTCGACCAATAATTTGCCCTTCTAGTTTTTCTTGAATAATGGCAATGGCTTGTTGCACACGCATCGCTACTTGTTTTTCAGCTTCAGTTAACGCACGATAGGGATTTTTCTTGGGTGCAAAAGCAGGATTTTCTTTATATGTTTCTAAACTAAATTTTTTTAAGGCGGTTAAATCGATAGCATAACGTTCTTCTAACAAATCTAAATTTCCATAGCGAGCACAAATACGTACTACATTGGCTAAACAAGCCAGTGAACCACTATAAGCAGCCAGCCAAATCATATCATGATTGCCTAGTTGAATATCCAAGGAGTGATAGGACATTAATCGGTCCATAATTTTATCTGGTGCTGGCCCTCGGTCATAGATATCCCCAATAACATGTAGGTGATCGATAATCAGACGTTGGATTAGATAAGCTAATTCTGTCACGAAACGTTTGGCTTCACCTAGTAAAATAATTTTTTCAATAATTTGTTGATAGTAACCGTTTTTGGTTGTTGTTTCATCATATTGATAAATCAATTCTTCGAGAATATACCCATAGGTTTCAGGAAGGGCTTTGCGAACTTTAGAACGTGTGTACTTCATCGAAGAAGAACGGACGATTTCAACCAGACGGCGAATCGTTAATAGCCACCATTCATAAGAGAGGGCGCTTTCATTTTCTAAAAGTGTTAATTTTTCTTCTGGATAGTAGATAATAAAACAAAGCTCGTCCATCTGATGGGCATTTAATTCTTGTTTAAATAAAAATTGAACTTTTTCTCGGATTCGCCCAGAACCATTTCTTAAAATATGGTCAAAAGCTTCAAATTCACCATGTAAATCACTGACAAAATGTTCTGTTCCTTTCGGTAAATTCAAAATTGCTTCCAAATTAATAATTTCTTCAATTTGTTGATCGCGGTTCAGTGTAGCCAAGTCATCTGCCTTCTTTCTTTTTCGTATATACCAATTTTTATTTAAAAGATTAAAGTCTTGATAATAAAGGTTTTTTATTCGTATGCCAATTATTGTAGGCTATTTGGCGAAAAAAAGCAACAGGAGAAAGTCAGAGAAAAATGTGGAAAATTATAGGAAGCTACTGGGTTTTATGCTATGATTTTTAATAAAACAAAATGAAGGGGCGGGAAAACATGTTATTTGGTACAGCAAAAATGAATCGGGAAAATCATTTAGAAATCGGTGGTTGTGACACCGTAAAGTTGGCGCAAAAATTCGGGACGCCGTTATTTGTTTATGATGTCGCTCATATTCGCGCGCAGGCACGTGGTTTTAAACAAACGTTAAATCAATTAGGTATCAAAAATAAAGTGGTTTATGCAAGTAAAGCATTTAGTTGTTTAGCTATTTATCAAGTGTTAAAGGAAGAAGATATTGCTTGCGATGTTGTCTCTGGTGGAGAACTATTCACAGCTTTAAAAGGGGGCATGGAGCCAGCGGAAATTGAGTTCCATGGAAATAATAAAACCCCTGAAGAATTACGTTATGCTTTGGACAACAAAATAGGTACAATTGTCATTGATAATTTTTACGAAATTGACTTGTTGGAAGAATTATTAGCTACACGAAACCAAACACAAAAAGTTCTTTTTCGGGTGAGTCCTGGCGTGGATGCAGAAACACATGATTACATTTTGACAGGCCAAGAAGATTCAAAATTTGGTTTTGATGTTGCAAGTGGCCAGGCAACAGAAGCGCTCGTTCGCCTTTTATCAAATCCCTCTTTTGATGTGCAAGGGGTCCATTGCCATATTGGCTCGCAAATTTTTGCTGTGGAAGGCTTTTTAGCTGCTGTTGAAAAAATGTTCACTATTTTAGAAGACTGGCGGCAAGTCCATCAATTTACAGCACGTGTTTTAAATATGGGTGGTGGTTTTGGTGTGCAGTACACGCAGCAAGATGAGCCATTAGCACCAGCAACATTTGTTGAAAAAATTGTTTATTCCTTGAAAGGTCATTGTGAACAATTAGGGTATCCACTGCCTGAGCTTTGGATTGAACCAGGCCGCAGTTTAATTGCCGAAGCGGGCACAACGATATATACAGTTGGCGCGCAAAAAGAGGTTCCTGGTGTTCGTCATTTTGTTTCCGTAGATGGTGGCATGGGTGATAATATACGGCCTGCTTTGTATCAAGCAGTTTATGATGGTTTTCTAGCGAATCGTGAGGGACATGATTCAGTCAAGAAAGTCACAGTGGTTGGTAAATATTGCGAATCAGGAGATGTCTTACTTCGAGATATTTTATTGCCAGAAGTTAAAGCAGGGGATTTATTGGCCATTAGTAGTACGGGGGCTTACGGTTATTCAATGGCAAGTAATTACAACCGAAATCCTCGACCAGCGGTGGTTTTTGTCGAAGATGGACAAGCAAAATTAGTTGCTCGCCGTGAGACATATGAAGATATGACAACGTTGGATTGTTGATAGATTAAAAGTAGCCGCCTCTTTTTGAGACGGCTACTTTTTTTCAAAAAATAACAAAATGTGAGGGTGATTTCTTTCAGAAATGAAAAATCCATAGTATATTAAATGAAGAAGGAAATACTTTAGAAGAGGGTGTGATTTGCAGATGAAATGGCTCCTCGGGTTACTGATCATTTTTGCAATGATTGGCGTTGTTTTTTCTGTTTACATTGCCAATTATTTTTTGAAAATTGCGTTGCTTAAAGACAACCCTTGGTATCATAAAAAAGGGCATCGGTTATTAAATCCTGATAATTTTCAAGAACGTGAAACAAGATATACAAAAATAGAAGAACAACAAAAACAAGAAGGCGAAGCTTTTTGGACAGAGTCTTTTGCTGAAGATCGTTGGTTGAAAATTAAAGATGAAACATTGTATGCACGGTGCTTTATTCCTTATCCAGATAACCATCGTTGGGCGATTTGTGTGCATGGTTATCGTTCAAACGGAAAACGCGATATGGCATATACTGCATTACGTTTTGCAGAAGAAGGCTACAATGTTTTAGTTCCCGATTTGCGTGCGCACGGGAAAAGTTCAGGTAATAAAATTGGGATGGGATGGCTGGATCGGTTAGATTTATTAAGTTGGCTTAGTGAAGTTCTTGCCATTGATATGGAAGCAGAAATTATTTTAGTGGGCGGTTCCATGGGAGCGGCTACTGTCATGATGGCAAGTGGTGAAAAGTTACCAACGAATGTCCGCGGATTAATAGTGGATTGTGGCTACACTTCTGTTTATGATGAATTTAAATATGTCCTACATGAATCTTTTCATTTACCCGCTTTTCCTATTTTAACAATTGCTAATCAATTAGCATTAAATAACTATGGCTTTCAATTGAAAACCGCTTCTTCCGTGAGACAATTACACAAAAATACGTTGCCCACATTCTTTATTCACGGTACAGGTGATCGCTTTGTTCCAATGACAATGTTTGAAGAAAATTTAGCGGCAACTCAGGGGATAAAAAAAGGTCTCATTGTTGCTAAAGCACCACATTTATCTTCAAGTGTCTACGAACCTGAAAATTATTACAGTAGTATTTTTGAATTTTTGGAAGAAAACTGTCCTGCGGTAAAAACAATATCCGACTAAAAAAGACATGGATTTTCATGATTCCATGTCTTTTTTTTGTCTGACTCGTTTAGCTAAATTTAAAGTGCTTAAAAAGAAAAATAACGGCGCCAAACTACCAAGGCAAAGGAACCATTTCATTGAATAAGTTAACTCTTGCTGTAAAAGAGATTCTCGTATATAGCTGAAACCTTCGCCATGGACCCGCAAATAAATATAAATGTAAGCAAAAAGAATCACTAAAGGCAAAATACAGACTTCTAATATTTCCAAAAGATAAGGAAAGGTTTTATTTAATAATTTGAGGCGTGTCTTATTCAATAGATAAGCAAAAATGAAAATTGACCATAAAAAACCAAAAAAACTAATCAAATAAAAAATCAGATTCGCACTTCCTGCGTTCATAAAAGCTTTCGGGAAAAGTAGTCTGCCGATGAATGTATTTTTAATTGTAAAAGGAACATCAAAAATGGAAATATAAAGACAAAAAAGTACTAATGTTAACAAGGCATGCCAAATCTTTTTCTCCATTTCATTTAAAAAATATCTAATTACTTGGTACATTTCCATAAACTGTCGCTCCGTGTTTGAAATAATCGTAGTTTTGACTATACCATAGCTGTGCTCAATTTTCTTGAAAAAAATACACGCAACCAGCCTCGACTATACGAAACACACAGAGTGTCTAAAAAATAAGTTGCCGATCGCATTTTTTCGCATGCTAGTGTTGCACTTCTGTTTCGTTGGTGTTTTCTAATTGATGATTTGTTGATTAAAAAAGGGCAGGAGGGAGCGTTTTTCTAGTATAATAATATAAAAGAATATAGAGAAAATCATAGGATGGGAGTTATTCAAAGTGGCGGAGATTACAGTTAAGACAATTTCAGCGAAAGATGATTTAAAGAAGTTGCTTTTGGGTCAAGAGTATGACCAACAGCAGCCAGTTAAAAATATTTTAAAAGCTAGAACATCGAATGTCCATATTGAAAAGTACGAGGTTGTGGAGGATGTTTTTTTAAAGTTAACTGGGAAGGCGACCGTGCACAAAGATATTATGAACTCATTTTGGACAACGTATAAAATTATGTTACAACTTGTTTATCCCGATTTCTTTAGACCAGCGGAAGTAATTGGGGAAAATCAAGAAAGCTATTTAGAAAAACCTTCTGAACAGAATTTGCTTGCAGTAAATAGCAAGTATCCGCCTCATGATTCCGGGGCATCGGCTGTGATTTCGGACCGATATTTAACTTATTTTGACCAAGCTTTTCCTGACTATTTACCAAATCCTGTACCCAAAAAATATACATGGAATGAATTCCTTCTCGACAATTTTACTAAATTTGATCGAGTCCATCAGGACCCACAATTAAAGCGTTTTGCCGAACTTACCCATTCAATTGGAAACATTACAGTAGTTCCACTAGGATTTAACAGTGGAAGAAGCTTATCGTTTAAAGATTATTGGGATTATTCTTTAGAACAACTTTCGATATTTTTAGCTTCGTTTCATTCATGGGAAAGCTACGTTCATACGTATGAGATGCAACCATTTTTAAATGAACAGTATCAACCAGTAGCGCTATGGAAAAATCATTTGAAAAAAGACTCGTTTATCTTACCTCAGAATCTAGAGGAGATAAATGAATATTTAGTTCAAGTAAATCAACGAATAGAAAAAAGAGGGCAGCGAATAGTGAATAGGTTGTAATGAAATAAGAATCGACTTTTCACTAAACGTTGAAAGTCTCGAATCTTGTGCTCTTTTATTGACTCAGGAACAGAGAACGATTAAACTACTAGATTAGTATCAAAAAATAATTGCGTATAGGGATAACCAGTCGCATGTTTAAATGACTTTTAGGTCTTATGTAAGTAACAAAAGTTATTAGTACGAAGCAATCATTTTAGAAAGGAGCTTTTATGCAATTCACATTATTAAATCAAGGAAATCAAGCCTATTGGGAAGCAACCTACATAGAAGCTTTTCCAGAAGAAGAGAGACTGCCGTTTGATCAATTATTGACGTCTTCTCAAGCAGGAAAATTTCATTTGTTTGTTATTCAAGAGGCGGATGAGAACGTGGGGATTTTGTTAAATAGTCAAATTGCACCTGAAGCAACCTATGTCTTTTTCTTTGCAATTGATCAGCACCACCGAAACCAACGATTAGGTTCAACCGTGTTAGCGTTATTGAAGACACGTTATCCTAAGGGGGTTCTTTTGGAGAGTGAAGAAATTGGCAAAAATGCAGCGAATGAAGCCCAAAGAGAAAAACGTTATCAGTTTTATGAAAGAAATGGCGTGCTGGATACAGGGTATCTGATTATGGATAGAGGACTCACTTTTCATATCATGTTTGCTGGAGCATCAGGCTTCAGTGGAACGCAGCTACAGTTTTTATTAGACTTCCATCCAGTAGCAAAAATTTGGAAAAAGCCAAGTATTGATGGCATCAGGTAATTTTTATCAAATAAGTAAATTAAACAAACAAAAAAACATATGAAAGAACGGACCAATCGGTTCTTTCATATGTTTTTTATCATTAGCCTCGAAATAACTAGCGAATACCCAAAGCAATTCGTGCGTAACGGCTCATTTTATCCGTTGTCCAAGCAGGGTACCAGACTAATTTTACTTCGATATTATTCACTTCAGGAATATCTTTTAAAACACCATGGATTTGTTCTGTTAAAACATCTGCTAACGGACAACCCATTGTGGTTAAGGTCATTTTGATGACAGTATCACCAGTTTCTTCTGCAAATTCAACTTCATAAATTAGTCCTAAATTAACAATATCGATGCCTAATTCAGGGTCAATCACTGTTTCTAATGCAGTTAAAATATCTTCTTTAATTGCTTCAACTTCTTCGGTTGAACGTTGTTGAGGTTGTTCACTCATTCGTCTTCTACTCCTTTGCAAGTTGCCTCTTTACTATCATACCTTTTTTAAGAATGTTTGTAAATGAGAAGTATCTCACATGTCATGTAATTTACTGATTTATTAAAAAAGCTCATAAAATTCGAAATTCATTTTATTTTAATTGAAATCTCATTATTTTATTGACATTAGAAAACAATGAGTTTAGAATGATCGATAACAATCTAAATTTAATTTTTGGATATTTTTAAAAAACTGAATTTTCAGTCAATTGGAAATATCAAAGGGAGGATTTTATGAAAATTAAGCAGGTACATGTTAGGGCATCGAAAATTAAACTGAAAGAAACATTTACGATCGCTTTGGGGACGATAGAATCAGCGGATAGTGCAATTGTGGAAATTGAAACAGAAGAGGGATTAGTTGGATATGGAGAAGGAGGGCCAGGAATTTTTATTACCGGTGAAACGTTGGCTGGCACGCTTGAAACGATCGAATTATTTGGCCAAGCAATCATTGGCTTAAACCCCTTTAATATTGAGAAAATTCATGAAGTGATGGATAAAATATCTGCTTTCGCTCCAGCGGCAAAAGCAGCAATCGATATTGCTTGTTATGATTTGATGGGTCAGAAAGCTCAACTGCCTCTTTATCAATTGTTAGGCGGCTATGATAACCAAGTAATAACGGATATTACACTAGGTATTGATGAACCAAATGTGATGGCACAAAAAGCCGTCGAAAAAGTCAAACTAGGTTTTGATACATTAAAAATTAAAGTCGGAACAGGAATTGAAGCTGATATCGCAAGAGTAAAAGCGATTCGTGAAGCAGTTGGCTTTGATATCAAGCTCCGCTTAGATGCGAATCAGGCTTGGACGCCCAAAGATGCAGTTAAAGCGATTCAAGAATTAGCAGATTATCAAATTGAATTAGTGGAACAGCCAGTTAAAAGACGCGATTTAGAAGGTCTAAAATACGTTACTTCACAAGTTAATACGACAATTATGGCTGATGAAAGCTGTTTTGATGCTCAAGATGCGTTGGAATTAGTTAAAAAAGGCACAGTCGATGTTATCAATATAAAATTAATGAAGTGTGGCGGCATTCATGAAGCGCTGAAAATTAATCAGATTTGTGAAACAGCAGGCATCGAATGCATGATTGGTTGCATGGCGGAAGAAACAACCATTGGCATCACGGCTGCTGCCCATTTAGCTGCTGCTCAAAAGAATATCACACGAGCAGATTTAGATGCGACATTCGGTTTAGAAACTGCGCCCGTAACTGGGGGCGTATCCTTAGAAGCAAAACCATTATTGGAATTAGGAGAAGCAGCTGGATTAGGCATTTCTCATTAAAAAAGGAGTAAAGCAAATGAAGTATGATTTAAAGTATCTTAGTGTTCCTTTGCCTGAGGAAATTCAAAGGGTGAAAGAATTTGGCGATTTTGCAAGTGCGGATATTGCCATTGATTTTTGGTTGACAAAAGAACTTCCGCAGGCATTAAAAGAACGTTTGATAATTGAAAAAGATGTCATTAAAATGATGCGTATGAATGAGTATCCTCATAGCTTTGCAAAAGCTGATCAAATGATGAGAGACACTTTTCAGGATTATCAAACAGAGGAATTAATTCGTTTAAAAGAAACGGGATTAGTGGACTGGGTTTATATTGACGGTGAACCGTATTTCCAACTTCGATTTTTGGCCAATTTAATTAAAACAAATGCGGCATATGTTGCACGTTTGCGGGAAGCAGAAAGCAATCAATTAGAAATTCTCCGCAAAAAAGAACTAAAAGAGAACATCGAACAAATGCAAAAAAACGGTGGTAGAAAAGTGAAAACAACAATTAAAGCCACCATTCAGGTGAAAAAAGAATTTGAGCGTCCAGGTGAGCGTGTTCGTGTCCATTTGCCGCTGCCCAAAGCGTGTCAACAACAATCAGAAATTGAAATCCTAGCTACGTCACCTGAGGAAACCTATATTGCGGCAGAAGATGCGCCTCAACGAACACTGTGTTTTGAAACAATCTTAAAAGAAAATCAAACGTTTACAGTTGAATATTGTTATGTTAATCGGATGGTTTACCAACAGTTAGAAGAAAGTAACGTAGACAAAATGCAACCAAGCTTTGATTTGGAGGAACAGTTACCGCATATTCGATTCACGCCTTATTTAAGAAATTTAGCAGATGAGATTGTAGGCGATGAAAGTAATCCCTTAAAAAAGGCACGCTTGATTTATGACTTTGTGACGACAAAGATTCATTATTCTTTCATGCGTGAATATTTTACAATTACCAATATTTCAGAGTATGCTGCAACTAATTTAAAAGGTGACTGCGGCGTGCAAGCGATTTTGTTTATCACGCTTTGTCGGATTGCAGGGATACCAGCCAAATGGCAATCGGGATTATATGTTTCTACACATTATACAGGCTGTCATGATTGGGCACAATTTTATATAGAACCGTACGGCTGGCTCTTTGCGGATTTATCTTTTGGCGGAGGTGCTTACCGAGACGGGGATAGACAGCGGTGGAATCATTATTTCGGCAATTTAGATGTTTTTAGAATGGTCGCAAATAGTGAGATCCAGGCAGACTTTCACCCGGCAAAAATGCAATTACGTGCAGACCCAATTGACAACCAGCGGGGAGAATTTGAGTACGAAAATGAGGGCTTGCCCTACGCATGCTTGATAGTTTCGCAAGAACGGCTTTCCATGGAAGAGTTGCCGTTTGATTGACACATAGGGGGAATAGTATGAAAAAGTTAAAAATGATGGGGATTATGTTATTTGTTAGTACGGTCTTGGTAGGTTGTGGCACAACAGCAGAAACAAAAATAGACGAGAAAGCAACTGAGAAAACCAGTGTCTCGAAAAAAGTTTTAAATTTAATGGAGAACTCGGAAATCGGTTCAATGGATTCTATTTTTACACAAGATGAAGCCAGTATTAACGCACAGTCCAATGTCTTTGAAGGGTTATATCAATTGGATGAAAAAGATCAACTAATACCAGCTGCTGCTAAAGAGATGCCAGAAATTTCTGAGGATGGCAAACGATATACCATTAAACTAAGAGAAGATGGCAAGTGGTCCAATGGTGATGCTGTAACAGCCAATGATTTCGTTTTTGCTTGGCGTAAATTAGCGAATCCCAAAAACCAAGCCAATTACTTTTTCTTGTTAGAAGGAACGATTCTGAACGGAACAGCTATTACAAAAGAGGAAAAAGCACCAGAGGAATTGGGTGTCAAAGCGCTTGATGATTATACTTTGGAGGTTACTTTAGAAAAGCCTGTACCATATTTTACGTCGTTATTGGCATTTTCTCCATTTTTCCCACAAAACGAAGCATTCGTGAAAGAAAAAGGACAAGCCTATGGCACTTCTAGTGAAATGATTGTATCTAATGGTCCGTTTTTAATGAAAAATTGGGATCAGTCAGCGATGTCATGGGACTTTGTGCGTAATCCCGACTATTACGATAAAGAAAAAGTAAAATCAGAAACGATTCATTTTGAAGTTCTTAAAGAAACCAATACCGTTTATAATTTGTACGAATCAGGTGAATTAGATGTGGCTGTCTTAACAGGAGATTTTGCTAAACAAAATCGAGACAACCCTGACTATGAAGCAATCGAACGGTCAAAAGTCTATTCCTTACGTTTAAACCAAAAAAGAAACGAAAAACCATCCATTTTTGCAAATGAGAATGTCCGCAAAGCTTTAGCTTATGCTTTGGATAAAAAGAGTTTAGTCGATAATATTTTAGCAGATGGTTCAAAAGAAATTTATGGGTACATTCCAGAAAAATTTGTATATAACCCAGAAACGAATGAAGATTTTCGTCAAGAAGCAGGCGCCCTTGTCAAAACAGACGCCAAAAAAGCCAAAGAGTATTTAGATAAAGCAAAAGCAGAGCTAAACGGAGATGTAGCCATTGAACTTCTTTCAAGAGATGGTGATAGTGACCGAAAAGTTGCTGAATTTATCCAAGGCCAGTTACAAGAAACGTTGCCAGGTCTCACTATTAATGTCAAAACAGTTCCTTTAAATAATGCGATTGAATTAATGAGAAAAGGGGATTATGAATTGTCTGTTGGCATGTGGGGACCCGATTATCAGGATCCAATGACTTTCTTAGAAAGCTCAGTTAGTGGTAACCGTATGAACTATTCTAGCCCAACGTTTGATCAACTAATTGAAGAAGCAACAACTAAATACGCAAATGATCCTGAAACTCGTTGGCAAACATTAATTAAAGCTGAAAAAGTCTTGGTGGAAGAAGATGCCGCTTTAATTCCTTTATACCAAGAGGCCCGTAGTCAGCTTGTACGACCAGGTGTCAAAGGCATTCAGTATCATAACTTCGGTGCAACGAGCACATATAAGTATGCCTATAAAGAATAAATTAGTGAAAAAAAGTACCTTTAGCTGAAGGTACTTTTTTTCCGATAAGAGCTTCTTTTTTGTTAATAGTCAACAATTAATAAAAAAATAATTGAAAAAGGTTGACAAAAATAATGATACTCGTTAGAATAAGCACTGTTAACAAATGAATAGCGTTTTCATGTGACTGGATAATACTAGGCATGGAAGAATTTCGTAATACAATGTGGTGTACAATGGTTACGCAACATGTTTAACGGGATTGTTCTATGCTTTTTTTGTTGTTTTCACTGAAAATGTTAGAATTACTTCTGCAGAAGAGGGTCATTTATGAAAATTAAAAAGGTGCTAAATCAAAATGCTGTACTTGTTCTTGACGAAGGACAGGAGAAAGTAGCTGTCGGTAAAGGCGTCGGGTTTAATAAGACTAAAAATGATGTCTTATCTCGACAATTGGTGGAGCGGATGTTTGTGATGGAGCCAGAAGGACTGAAAAAACTTCAAGTATTGCTATCACAAATTGAAGACAAATACTTTTTAGCGAGTGAAGAAATTATCCAACATGCTGAAACGGTATTGGGTGAAAAGTTGAATGAACATATTAATATTGGGTTGAGTGATCACATTGCTTTTGCAGCTGAAAATATTCAAAATAATATTATTGTTCGGAACAAGCTTTTAAGTGAAATTGAGATTTTATATAGTGAAGAATTTGCTATTGCTCAATGGGCTGTAGAATATTTAACACAAACCTTAGAGATTCCATTTAGTTATGATGAAGCGGGGTATATTGCAATTCATATCCATAGTGCTCGCAGCGGGCGTACTGATAATAGTAAAAGTATCCGTGAAGTTACAATCGTTTCTGAAATTATTCATTTAATCGAGCAGGAATTGGCTATTGATATTCATGATGATAAAAATAGTCTCAGTTATTCACGTTTGGTGAATCATTTACGTTTGTTTATTCATCGCTTCCAACAAAATCAATATGCTGTTTTAGATGAAGAAATTTTGGAAGTCGTAAAGAAAAAGTATGCTGAAAGCTATGAAATCTCAAAAAAAGTACAAGTCTTATTAATGAGAAATTTTCATTATCAAGTACCAAATGAAGAACTTGGTTATTTATCGATTCACATTGAACGATTAAGAATGACCAAATAATAAAAATTAAATAGTTTATGTGAGGAGTTACGTATAATGAAAGCGTATATGCAAAGAATGGGACGTTCGTTAATGTTACCAGTTGCTGTATTACCGGCGGCTTCTTTATTAGTCGGTATTGCCAACTGGATCGTGGGAACAATCGGCGCTAGTCCAGCCACAACTTTTCTAATGAATGGTGGTTTGGCTATCTTAAACAACTTAGCATTATTATTTGCGGTTGGTTTAGCGTTAGGAATGTCAAAAGATAAAGATGGATCGGCAGCATTAGCTGGTTTAGTCGCTTATTTAGTGCCAAAAACTGTTTTAGCGCCTGCTTCTATCCAAGCCATTAAAGGCTTCAAGGATATTGCTGAAGTAAACCCAGCCTTCAACAGCATGGACAACAATGTCTTTGTCGGGATTGTCGCTGGTTTAGTTGCTGCGGCAATGTATAATCGTTTCTCTGGTGTGAAATTGCCAATGGCTTTATCATTCTTTAGTGGAAAACGTTTAGTTCCTATTATGTCAGCTATTTCGATGTTAGCAATCTCAGCTGTCTTATTCTTCTTCTGGCCAGTTGTTTATAACGGATTAGTTGCTTTTGGTAAAGGAATCTCTAGCTTAGGTTTCGTAGGAGCTGGCTTGTATGGTTTCTTTAACCGACTATTAATTCCAACAGGCTTACACCATGCTTTGAATTCTGTTTTCTGGTTTGATGTTGCTGGTATCAATGATATTGGGAACTTTTTAGCTGGTCAACAAGCGTTAGATACTGGTAAAGCAATTGTAGGACAAACAGGGATGTACCAAGCTGGTTTCTTCCCAGTAATGATGTTTGGTTTACCAGCAGGCGCGTTTGCTATTTATCAATGTGCGCGTCCTGAGAAGAAAAAAGTTACAGCTTCATTAATGTTAGCTGCTGGTTTTGCGGCTTTCTTTACAGGCGTTACTGAACCTTTAGAATTCTCATTTATGTTCGTTGCTTGGCCTTTATATGTTTTACATGCGGTCTTTACAGGTATTTCTTTAGCATTCGCTGCGTTTATGCATTGGACAGCTGGCTTTGCCTTTAGTGCAGGTTTTGTAGACTTCTTCTTAAGTTTGAAAAACCCAGTCGCGAATCATCCAATGATGTTGGTGGTTCAAGGACTTGTCTTTGCAGCAATTTACTACTTCGGTTTCCGTTTTGCAATCACTAAGTTTAACTTAATGACACCAGGACGTGAAGAAGGCGATGGCGAAGAAACGCCAGATGTTGCAGAAGGCGACAACAAATTTGCTTCTCTAGCTCGTCGTATTTATGATGGTTTAGGCGCTGATGCTAATGTAACTTCTATTGATAACTGTACAACTCGTTTACGCTTAACAGTGAAAGATACAGGCAAAGTGGATCAAGCAAAAATTAAAGCAACTGGGGTTCCTGGTGTGAAAGTCATTGATGACACCAATATCCAAGTGATCGTTGGTACAGAAGTACAATTTGTTGCTGACGAAATGCAACGATTATATAACCACCAAGCGCCAGCAACACCAGTCAAAGAAACACCTGTTTCTCAACCAGTTGTTGAAGAAAAAGCACCAGTTTCAACGAAAGAAACTGAATTATATTCTGTAGCGAATGGGAAAGTTATTCCTATTTCTGAAGTACCAGATGATGTTTTCTCAGCAAAAATGATGGGTGACGGTTTTGCTGTCGTACCAACAGACGGCGAAGTTTCAACACCTGTTGCTGGTAAAATTACTAGCATTTTCCCAACAAAACATGCGTTAGGTATCCAAACAGATTCAGGCATTGAAGTATTATTACACATGGGTCTAGATACTGTTGAGTTACAAGGTGGACCATTTACATTACATGTTGAAGAAGGCCAAGTTGTAAAACAAGGCGATAAAATTGCAACCATTGATTTAGCCGCATTAGAACAAGCTGGCAAAAAATCAGATTTAATTGTTGTTTTCACAAATCAAGATATTGTTGCTCAATACGATTTACAAAAAGCAGGTCAAACGACTTCAATGAATGATGTAATCGGAAATGTTACCGTAAAATAAAAGTAAAAAAGGGCTAGCCGTAAGGCAGCCCTTTTTTTGATGAAATTCGATAAAATTACTTGTTATTCTATTCTAGGTGAAAACGTTCAATCTTGCGAAGTTACGGTTTGTTCACAAAAAAGTTACTTTTATTAAATAAAACTAAAGAAGTAACAAAAACTTCGCTTTTTTCAGTTATTTCAAGTAACATAGAACGTATCTTAAAAGAAAAAGTTTGGATGATTCGATGCGTAGAGTAAGAAAAATAATTTATAAAATCATGCTACTTTTGTTTGTTGGTTTAGTTGCTGGTCTTGGCTATCTTGGCTATAAAATACATCAAAATGTTGAAACGGTAATGACCTTTGAAAAACAAGTAGAAGCAGAAGTCAAAAAAAATAAAATACCTGAATACAAAACATTAGCTTTAGCGATTATCTATACAGAATCTAAAGGAAAATCTGGCGATATTATGCAGAGCAGTGAAAGTGTTTATGGACAACAAGAAGTGATTGAAACACCAGAAGAAAGTATCGCACATGGCGTCAAATTTCTCGCGGAAGCGTTAGCGAAAGCAAAAGAAGCTGGCTGTGATGAATGGACAGGCGTACAAGCATATAATTATGGACTGGATTATATTCAGTTTGTTAAAGAACGTGGCGGGAAACACACGACAGAGTTAGCAGAAGAATATTCAAGAGAAGTCCTTTCACCGTTGCTAGGGAATGACCAAAATACGAAATATCGTTATTATCGTTGGCAAGCGTTAGTTTACAATGGTGGTTACCTTTATCAAAATGGTGGCAATATGTTCTATGCGGAAATTGTCAAAATGAATCGTTGGTTTATTGAAAAGTTAAATTAAAACGAGAAAAGTCTAAAGAATTCTTTCAACTTACAGGAATTTTTTAGGCTTTTCTTGCAGTTTCATGAAAATGCAAGTAAACTAGAAGGGATGTAACTGATTAATTGAAAAGGTAGGGAAAGAGCTGGATGTTGAATAAAGTCGACCTGAAAAAAGGGTTAAGTACAGAAGAAGTTGCCAAGCAGAAAGAGTTAGGCCTTCAAAATAATTATGAGGAAAATGTAGCGAAATCTACAAAAGATATTATTTTTGATAACGTCATGACGTTATTCAACTTTTTAAACTTTGCAATCGCTGTTTGTTTACTATTTGTCGGAGCGTATTCCAATCTGGCTTTCTTAGCGATTATTATTGTGAACATGTCAATCGGGATTTTCCAAGAAATTCATGCCCGTAATTTAGTTCAAAAATTATCTATTGTGGCAAAAGAAAATGTTCATGTTGTTCGAAATGGCGTACAACAAGAAATTGATACAAAAGAACTAGTTATGGAAGATATTGTTATTATCTCTGCAGGGGAACAAGTTCCTTCTGATATGGAAGTTATTGACGGTAAAGTCGAAGCGAATGAAGCGTTGTTAACAGGTGAATCAGATTTAATTGAAAAGGAAATCGGCGATACCTTGCTTTCTGGAAGTTTCATTGTTAGCGGACAAGCCTATGCCCGTGTTATCCACGTTGGTGCCGAAAACTATGCTGTGAAAATCACCCAAGAAGCCAAAGTGCATAAACCAATTCAATCAGAGTTAGTCAATTCGATTCGTAAAGTCTCTAAATTTACAAGTTGGGTGATTATTCCTCTAGGGATTATTTTATTTGTTGAAGCTTTTTGGTTAAGAGATGCTGGCATTAAAACATCTGTTGTTGCTTCTGCAGCTGCTTTGTTAGGGATGTTACCAAAAGGATTAGTACTATTAATTAGTATTGCGCTGACAACAGGTGTCATTAAGTTAGCCAAAAAACGTATTCTAGTACAAGATATGTACTCAATTGAAACATTGGCCCATGTGGACACTTTGTGTTTAGATAAAACTGGAACGATTACAGAAGGTAAAATGAAAGTGCAAAAGGCGATTATCTTGCATGACAAATATGAAGAACTCTTCCCACAGATTATCGGAAGCTACCTATCTGAAAGTACGGATAATAATATTACAATGCAAGCAATTCGTGATCATTATGAAGTATCCAATCGATTTGGCGCAAAAGAAGTCTTGGCTTTTTCTTCTGAACGAAAATGGGGAGCTATTGAATTTCCAGAAATTGGGACAGTTTATTTAGGGGCTCCTGAGCGTTTGGTAGACGATAGTCGGTTGCCAGAAGCTGTTTTTACAGCACAAGAGAATGGGTATCGCGTCTTGATGTTAGCCATTGCGGAACAACAACCGTTAAACGAAACCAAAATGCCTTATTTAGAGCCATTAGCAATTCTAGAAATTGATGATCCAATTCGCCAAAATGCCAAAGAAACACTGGCTTATCTAAAAGAAGAAGGAATCGACTTAAAAGTAATTTCTGGTGATAATCCGGTGACTGTTTCAAATATTGCTCGTCGTGCTGGGCTACCCGGTTATGAGTCTTATATTGATTTGTCGACCAAAACGACAGAAGCAGAAGTGCGTGAAGCGGTTCAGCAATACACAGTGTTCGGACGTGTATCGCCTCAGCAAAAACGAACCATTGTACGTGAGTTGAAAGACACAGAGCATGTGGTGGCGATGACCGGCGATGGCGTCAACGATGTTTTAGCGTTACGAGAAGCGGATTGTAGTATCGCTATGGCAGAAGGAGATGGCGCTACTCGGCAAATTTCTAATCTAGTTTTGCTAGATTCTGATTTTACAACGTTACCAGATGTCTTGTTTGAAGGACGGCGTGTGGTAAATAATGTAACCCGAGTTTCCAGCGTTTTCTTCATTAAAACGATTTATTCGTTTATTCTCTCAATCATTTGTGCCTTAACGGCCATTGCGTTTCCGTTCATTCCGATTCAAGTGACCTTGATTGATTTAGCAATTGAAGGATATCCAGCCTTCTTCTTATCTTTCGAAGGGGACAAACGAAAAGTTGTCGGGAAGTTTTTACCAACGGCTTTGAAAAATGCGTCTGTTAATGCGCTTTTAGTTGTAGCGAATATCATTGCTGTTTATCTGATTGGACAAAATCAAGGATTTTCTTCTTTAGACACCACGACGTTAATGTATTATTTATTAGTTGGAATTAGCTGTATGGCTGTTGTTCGAGCATGTCTGCCTTTAAATCCACTACGCATTTTCTTGGTTTTCAGTACCATTATTGGTATTTATGTAGCAGCTATGTTATTCCACAACATTTTAGAAATTGGTTTCTTAACTTCGCAAACAATGGGTCTCTTCTTTATTATGATGGCCATTAATATTGTGGTGCGTGTAACAATTGGTTTCGTACAAATGAAACGTGCTGGAAAAACAATTAAAGATTTATAAAAAACAGAGGTTGAGCTAAAAGCATTCGTCTCCAGAAATGCAGTTCTTCTTTAAATCTTGAAGGAAGTCGGAGCAAGCTTGATGTTTAACTGATTATTTTAAGAGTTAGTGTCTGAGGCAGGAGTTAGGATGACTTTTGTCCTAGATACTTTCTTTTTTTGTTGAGTTGAAACAAGATACTTGAAAAACAGAGATTATGTGATACAATAAATCATGTGTAAATGTGTCCATTGGAATTCGCACTGAAATGACAGTGCGTTTTTTAAACGGTCAATCACATGAGTTAGCACAATGCTATTCTTAGGAGGTGAGGACAATGGCACAACGCATTCCTCAGGAAGTCATTGAGGAAGTTCGTCACCGAACGAATATAGTAGATATTATTGGGCAGTATGTCCAGTTAAAAAAATCCGGTAAAAATTATATGGGTTTATGTCCGTTTCACGAAGAACGTTCCCCTTCATTTTCAGTAGCAGAAGACAAACAAATTTTTCACTGTTTTGGCTGCGGGAAAGGTGGAACTGTTTTTAATTTCTTGCAAGAAATTGAAGGCATTAGTTTTCCAGAATCCGTGAAACGTGTTGCAGATTTGGAACATTTATCTGTGGACTTTGATTGGTCAGAGCCGCGTGAAGTAGCGGATACCCCAGAACACCAACAAAGACGGAGTTTGTTACAACTGCATAGTAAAGCCGCAGAACTTTACCATCATATTTTAGTGAATACTAAAATTGGCGAACCCGCATTAAACTATTTATTAGAGCGGGGGTTAACACAAGAACTAATTGAGACCTTTCAAATTGGATTTGCGCCGCAAAAACGTGATTTCTTAAGTCAAGTTTTTAAAAATGAACAACTGGATGAAACGCTTTTTGAGCCTTCTGGGCTGTTTGTCCAAAGAGATAACGGTACGTTTTTGGATCGTTTCTATCAACGAATCATGTTTCCAATTAATGATCCCCAAGGCAATGTCATCGCCTTTTCTGGTCGCTTGTTAAAAACAGCTGATTTTCCAGGAGATGAGATGCCTAAATACTTGAATAGTCCTGAAACAACACTTTTTAATAAGCGAGAAACGCTGTTTAACTTTGATAGAGCCAGAAAAGAAATTCGTAAAGAAAATACAGTATTGCTTTTTGAAGGATTCATGGATGTTATCGCTGCTTGGCAATCAGGCGTAAAAAGTGGGGTGGCTTCAATGGGGACTAGTTTGACCAATGAACAAATTCGGCGTTTGGAGCGGGTCGCTAAGGAAGTAGTTATTTGTTACGATGGCGATAATGCCGGTGTTCAAGCCACAAACCGTGCGATTCAATTATTGCAAGAAAACAGTCATTTTGACTTGAGTATTGTCAGCATCCCTGAAAAGCTGGATCCTGATGAATATGTGCGGAAATATGGCGCAGAAGCTTTTCAAAATTTAGCCAATCATGGCCGAGAAACAGTTTTTAGTTTTAAAATGAATTATCATCGGTTAACTAGAAACATGAATAACGAAAAAGAACAATTGGATTATGTGAACGAATTGTTACGGGAGTTAACCAATGTTCAATCTCCTTTGGAACGTGATCGTTATTTAAACCAAATTGCTCAGGAATTTCAACTTTCTGTTCATAGTTTGGAAGAGCAATTCAATCAATTGAAGCAGGAGCAACGTTCAGTCCAACGGCAAGAAAGGCAACAATTTTATCAAGATGAAATGATGCCACCACCAATGGAAGAACCTGTTTTTGAAGAGAATCACGTACAGAACAAGTTACCGTTAACCCAAGTTCAAAAAGCAGAACGTTCTTTATTATTTCGTTTAATGAATGAACAAGGAGTACGGCAAACCATTCAACAATTGCCAGATTTTTCGTTCGCTCATGATGAATACCAAGAATTATATTTCTTGCTAGAAAGTTATGCGACACTGCATCAAAGTTTCGACATTGCCGATTTTATTAATTTCTTGCAAGATAATCAAACCAAACAATTAGCAATTGAAATTGCGTATCAGAATTTATCAGAAGAAAGCTCTGAGCGAGAAGTTGCCGATTTATTACATGTAATTGCCTTATCAAGTATTGCAGAGGCAATTGAGCAGAAAAAGATTCAACAGCAAGAAGCAAAACGAGTGGGCAACCAACAGCTTGAAGCCGAATTAACAATGGAGATTATCCAATTGGCTCGACAGCTTAAAGCTCAACGAACATTTACTTAAGCAATAAATGAATAGAACTAAGCGTTTTGTTCATTTTATTTTGATAAGTCCCAGTGATTTATCAGTTATTTCAAGCGTGAACCGAAAAATGAAGGGGGCCTTCTTTCATGGAAAAAGAAACAAGTAAAAAATATGAAGCTGCAGTGGCAGCATTTATCAAAGAAAACAAGCCTAAAGGAACAGTGGTTTATGATGATTTAGCGAATCAATTAGCCACACCGTATACTTTGGATGCAGAAGCTATGGAAAAATTGATCCAAAAAGTTGAAGATGCTGGTATCAGCGTGGTCGATGAAAATGGAGACCCAAGTGAACATAGCTTGAAAAAAGATGAAAAAGAAGCGGAAAAGGCCCAAGCAGAAGACTTATCTGCGCCAACAGGTGTTAAAATTAATGATCCCGTGCGTATGTACCTAAAAGAAATTGGGCGCGTTCAATTGTTAACTGCCGCAGAAGAAGTTGAATTGGCACTTAAAATTGAAGAAGGCGATCAAGAAGCAAAACAACGTTTAGCAGAAGCCAACTTACGTTTGGTTGTTTCAATTGCCAAACGATATGTAGGTCGTGGTATGCAATTCTTGGATTTAATTCAAGAAGGTAATATGGGCTTAATGAAAGCTGTTGAAAAATTTGACTACCGTAAAGGGTTCAAATTCTCTACGTATGCTACTTGGTGGATTCGTCAAGCGATTACGCGGGCAATTGCGGACCAAGCTAGAACAATTCGAATTCCTGTTCACATGGTTGAAACAATCAATAAATTGATTCGGATTCAACGCCAACTATTGCAAGATTTAGGTAGAGAACCAACGCCAGAAGAAATTGGTGCGGAAATGGATTTACCAACAGAAAAAGTTCGTGAAATCCTAAAAATCGCACAAGAGCCAGTCTCTTTAGAAACACCAATTGGTGAAGAAGATGATTCACATTTAGGTGATTTCATTGAAGACCAAGATGCTACAAGTCCTGCTGAACATGCAGCTTACGAATTGTTAAAAGAACAACTAGAAGATGTTCTGGATACTTTAACAGACCGTGAAGAAAATGTTTTACGTTTACGTTTTGGTTTAGATGATGGTCGGACACGTACGCTAGAAGAAGTCGGAAAAGTTTTCGGTGTCACTCGCGAACGTATTCGTCAAATTGAAGCAAAAGCGTTAAGAAAACTAAGACATCCTTCTCGTTCAAAACAATTAAAAGACTTTTTAGAATAAACATACCGTTTAGCGGCTCTTTTCGTGCATGCGAGAAGAGCCGCTTTTGTTTTTTAAAAAGTCTCTAAATGTCATTGCTAGTTATTGGAAGAAGGCGCAAGTTGTGGTAAATTAGAAGTAATGGAATATTAGCAGAATGTGAGGCGGAAGAATGACAAAAAAATGTCCGAAGTGCGGGAACGAATTCGATGCAGAATTAACGACCTGCCCAACATGTGGCTATTCACTAACTGACACAACAGTTGATAAAGAAGAAGTGGAAACGACTTCAACAAATATAGATTTTGAAACACAGGAAAATGAACAACACGAAGATCAATTAAATGAGAATATTGAATGGTCTGAGTTAAAAGATATGAGCTTAGGCCATGTGATGGAACTGTTTGGCGAATCACCAGAAGAAGAAAGTAATGATGACAAAAAAGAAGAGTCGATAGAAGATAACTTAATAGGCTCTGATTCAGAAGCAGCGCTTCAAGAAGGGGCTAGTGAGGAGACTCATGATTCGGTGGAGGAAACGATACCAGCGACAGAAGCGACGACTACTCATTCAACAGAAGAAAAACTAGCAACGGACGAAGCAGTTAATTTAGAAGAAACAACGGAAGAAACAACTACTGTTGAAGCAGAAACAGCTGAGGTATCTGAGACGGTGAAGTCAGAAGAGGAAGCTTTAACAGAGATTTCAGGAACTGAAGTTATCTCTACCACTTCTGAAGAAGAAATTTTTTCACAACCACCGATAGAAGATCAAGATGTAACACCAAACGAAACTTTGCAAGCTTATATTCAAGCGCATCGAGCAGATACAGAAATGTCTGAAAATCCATCAGAAGAAACAGCAGAGACCCAAGAGTTAGAAAACAGCGGTGAGGCAGTATTAACCCAAGCCGAAACACCAACTGAATCCATTTCAGATTCTGAAGAAGGGTTAACAAGTGCAGCGTCGCTAGAGGCACCGAGCGACGCTGATGCAACCGAGGAAAAAGTTTCAGATTCAGGTGTGATACCACCGATGAATGAAACTGGGAATGCTCAACCAGCGCCTGCTCCGAAGAAACCATCAAAAAAAGTAGTTTTCGTTGCGCTTGCGGTTGTTTTATTAGCTGGAGGTAGTGCTTGGGCGTATCATGATCAAACGCAAAAAGCTGCCGCGCAAGAGGCGGCGGCGCTAACCAAGAAAACAGATACGCTGAAAGATGAACTAGCAGCCTTTTATACCACGAAGGAGCAAGTTTTTATTAAACCCGATATGGTGACTGTTAGTCCAGAAAAACTCTCAAAACAAGTCGCGGAAATTAAAGATTCAGAAGAGTATTCTCAATTAAATAAACAAATTCAAACATTGAAAGAGAAGCAACAAACCATTCAACAAATCAACCAATTATTTGAGGCGCCGATTGTCAATGGCAATGAGTTGAAACCGGCGATTCTAGCTGCTGATCAACCAATTTCCGTAAAGAAATTAACAGGAAATGATCCATTTGACCAATTGATGAACCAAGCAATCGATCAAGCGAACCAACAATACAACCAATTACAAAAAGCTAAAAAAGCGGTTGAGGTCATTTATAAAGATGGAAAAACTACCAATCAGCTGAATCGAGACACG
This sequence comes from Enterococcus sp. DIV1206, assembly GCF_051712485.1. Taxonomy (NCBI): domain Bacteria; kingdom Bacillati; phylum Bacillota; class Bacilli; order Lactobacillales; family Enterococcaceae; genus Enterococcus; species Enterococcus sp. DIV1206. The sequence continues at coordinate 1,657,381 of NZ_JBIOOZ010000001.1, read as the reverse complement.
TATCAAGCTGCTAAGGCAGAAGTAGATAAAGTAACAAGTGATAAGCTGAAAAAAGAACTGATCAAACAAGTCACGACAGCTGACCAAGCGTTAACCAAGGTTGAAGAAGAACAGAAAAGAATTGCAGAAGAACAAGCTGCCGCAGAGCAAGCAAAACAAGCAGAAGAACAAGCGAAACAAGCTGTTGCCGCGAAAAAAGAGAACGCTAAGAAGGAAGAAACAGCAAAAACAGAAGCGAATGGCTACACGGCACCGAACAGTGACGGGGTGTACACTAGTCCGCTTTATGCGCCAGATGCTGCCGATATCGCTGATAGTAGCAATCCAGCGTGGACATGGGCACCAGGTGTGAAAGAAAAAGTCTTAGACACAGTGATTGCTCGTGGCTATGTGGTTCCTGGCGGATATTCTTTAGAACCTGCCAAAATTGTGAATGGCGAAGGTTACTACAATCTTTATGCAACCAACAATCAATCAAAATTATTAGAAGGCACTACAGAGAAAAATGTTCACATGTATTTAGTTACAATCAATGCTAAAACAGGTTGGTTCAAAGGGAACGCTTCTCGTAATGCAGGGCAATAAAAGAAAATAGAAACAATCGAACAAAAGCGGAAATCTTTTGTTCGATTGATTTTCCTTGAGGAGTTAATGATAAATGAGAGAATTACTAGCAACAACATTTACCGGCATTGTGGTCGATGAAAATGAACAATTTTATTTTGTTCAAAAAAATGGCATCACATTCCGTTTAAAAAAAGAAGAAGGTACGCATGCTATAGGGGAGGCTGTAGAAGGGTTTGGTTATTTAAATCAAAAACAAGAGCCAGCACTGACAACTACAATTCCTACTGTGCGCATTGGTAGCTATGGCTTTGGTACTGTCACAGGAACGAGACGTGATTTAGGTGTCTTTGTGGATGTTGGCTTACCAGATAAAGATGTCGTTATTTCGTTGGATGAATTACCAACCATGCGGGAACTTTGGCCTAAAAAAGAAGACCGAGTAATGGTTACTTTAAAAGTGGACAGTAAAGACCGCATTTGGGGCGAATTAGCAGATGAAAAAGTCTTTAAAGCCATGGCAAAACGCGGGAATGCTGAAATGCAAAACCAAAACTTAACTGGGCATGTGTATCGTCTGAAACTTGCAGGAACGTATATTTTAACTGATGATTTATACATTGGATTTATCCATCCTTCTGAACGTTTCCAAGAACCACGTTTAGGTGAAAAAGTAGTGGGACGTGTGATTGGCGTGCGGCCGGACGGCGTATTGAATCTTTCATTAAAACCAAGAAGTCATGAAGTAATCAGCGATGATGCGTTAATGATTCTAACTTTCTTAGAAAGAGCAAACGATCACCAAATTCCTTTCACCGATAAATCAAGCCCTGATGAAATTAAACAGACTTTTGGTATTAGTAAAGCTCAATTTAAACGCGCTTTAGGTCATTTAATGAAACAAAAATTAATTAAACAAGAAGATGGTAAAACAATTCTAATTGGCTCGTTGGAGCAATCAAAAGAAAAAAATTAAGGTAGCTAATTGAGAATATCTTGCAAATTACAGTTATTTCTTTTATAATTATTTTAATTTGATTGATAAATTAAGTTTCTTAATTTGTAATCATTCTAAACAAGGAGCTGTAATAATGGATTCGACTGCTGCTTTAAAAAAGACAAAAAAACAATTACATGAATCAGGCTTTAAATTAACACCACAACGGGAAGCAACCGTACTTGTATTATTGGAAAATGAAAAAGATCATTTATCAGCAGAAGAAATTTACTTCTTGGTAAAACAAAAAAGTCCGGAAATTGGTCTAGCAACAGTCTATCGAACGCTAGAAATTTTAACAGACTTAAAAGTCGTTGATAAAGTGAGCTTTAACGATGGTTTAGCTCGCTATGATTTAAGAAAAGAAGGCGCCAAACACTTTCACCACCATTTGTTATGCTTAGAATGTGGCACAATTGAGGAAGTGGAAGAAGACTTGCTTGGTGAAGTAGAGCAAATTGTTGAAAGTCGGTATCATTTTTTAGTCAAAGATCATCGCTTAACTTTTCATGGTATTTGTCAAAGTTGTCAAAGTAAACATTAAAAAAACTGCCTTGCATTAATTTATGCAAGGCAGTTTTTTATTCATTGGAATTATAAATTAGCGAATTTTTCCAATAAGCGAATCATTTGGCAAGTAAAACCATATTCATTGTCATACCAAGCCACAGTTTTCACTAATTGGAAATCGCCAGCTGTCGTTACTTCTGTTTGCGTTGGGTCAAAAATCGAACCTTCTGTCGTGCCGATTATGTCTCCAGAAACAATTTCACGATCATCATAACCGAAAGAAGGGTTATCAATGGTGTGTTTTTTCATTGCTTCATTTACTTGATCAGCTGTTACTTTTGTTTTTAAAATGCTAACTAATTCTGTTAAGGATCCATCCACAACGGGAACACGTTGGGCATGGCCTTGTAATTTTCCATTAAGTTCTGGAATAACTAAGCCAATTGCTTTAGCAGCACCAGTTGAATGGGGAATAGTATTGTCTGCAGCAGAGCGTGCCGCACGAAGATTTCCGCCACGAACAGGGCCATCTAATAGCATTTGTGTTGATGTGTAGGCATGGACAGTTGTCATGGTACCAACTTCAATTCCAAATTCATTATTTAAAAAGTAAGCCATCGGTGCTAGACAGTTTGTCGTACATGAGCCGGCAGAAATGATTTTATCGTTGGCATCAAGTGTATCATCATTGACGTTATAAACGATTGTTTTCATTGCGCCTGCAGGAGCAGAGATAACCACACGTTTCACACCTGCATCTAAATGAGCTTGTGCTTTTTCTTCAGAGGTATAAAAACCTGTACATTCAAGGACAATGTCTACTCCGTTTTCTTTAACCCAAGGGATTTTACTTGCATCTGGTTCTGCGTAGACACGGGTTTCTTCGCCGTCAACCACAATGCCATTTTCAGTGGCTGTCACGGTGCCAGGATAGGTGCCATGCGTAGAGTCAAATTGTAATAAGTGAGCCAACATTGTTGGGCTAGTCAAATCATTGATAGCCACAACTTCAATATCATCAGAAACTTCTTTTATTCGGCGAAAGGCTAAACGACCAATTCTTCCAAAACCGTTAATTCCTACTTTGACTGTCATAACAAAAATTCCTCCTTTAGATGTTTGTGTTTCTTTGGACCCTTGCTGAAAAAGTGATTTTCTTCAACTATCTATAGTATGAACCTCTAAAATTTTTTTGTCAAAAGACTGATAGCGAAGCGACAAAAAGAAAGCGAAAGATTCATGAGAAATTTTGCTTTTTCCAACGATAACTAACTAGAATTGCTAGACAAACGGTTGTTTTCCCGATACAATAATAAAGACTTTCGAATCACGCTTTTTGAGGTGATTAAAGATAGTAGAAGTAGAATAGGAGGACAAATTATATGTCCATGTTTTTAGATCAAGTGACGATTGATGTCAAAGCTGGTAAAGGCGGCGACGGAATGGTTGCTTTCCGTAGAGAAAAATATGTACCAGACGGGGGTCCCGCTGGTGGTGATGGCGGTCGCGGTGGCGACGTTGTTTTAGTTGTTGAAGAAGGATTACGCACATTAATGGATTTCCGGTTTAATCGTCATTTTAAGGCGACACCTGGAGAAAATGGTATGAGTAAAGGAATGCACGGTCGTGGTTCAGAAGATTTACTTGTCAAAGTTCCACCAGGTACAACAGTTCGTGATGCAGAAACTGGAGCCTTAATTGGGGATTTAATTGAGAATGGTCAGACCTTAGTAGTAGCAAAAGGCGGACGCGGTGGTCGCGGGAATATTCGCTTTGCTTCCCCAAGAAATCCTGCACCAGAAATTGCCGAAAACGGCGAACCGGGCCAAGAACGTAAAATCGAATTAGAATTAAAAGTTTTAGCAGATGTTGGCTTAGTTGGGTTTCCTTCTGTAGGGAAATCAACGTTACTCTCTGTTATCTCGTCCGCTCGTCCGAAAATTGGTGCCTATCATTTTACGACGTTAGTTCCAAACTTAGGGATGGTGACTACTAGTGATGGTCGAAGCTTTGCTGCAGCAGATTTGCCAGGCTTAATTGAAGGAGCTTCTCAAGGTGTCGGCTTAGGAACACAGTTCTTACGCCACATTGAACGGACGCGTGTTATTTTACATGTCATTGATATGAGTGGCATGGAAGGACGCGATCCTTACGAAGATTATTTGGCAATCAATAAAGAATTGGCTTCACACAATTTACGCTTGATGGAACGACCTCAAATTATTGTTGCCAATAAAATGGACATGCCTGAAGCAGAAGAGAATTTAGCGAAATTTAAAGAGCAACTTGCGAAGGAACGCACCGATGAGTATGCCGATGAGCTACCTATTTTCCCAATCTCTGGGGTTACTCGTAAAGGTATTGAACCTTTATTAAATGCAACAGCTGACTTGTTGGAAGTAACGCCTGAATTCCCATTATATGAAGATGAAGTGGTAGAGGAAGAAACCGTTCGTTATGGCTTCCAACCAGAAGGTCCAGAATTTACGATTGATCGTGAACCAGATGCTTCATGGGTTTTATCTGGTGAAAAATTAGAAAAATTATTTGAAATGACGAATTTCGATCATGATGAAACAGTAATGCGTTTTGCACGTCAATTACGTGGTATGGGTGTCGATGAGGCATTACGAGCACGTGGCGCGAAAGATGGCGACATTGTTCGGATTGGTAATTTTGAATTTGAATTTGTCGAATAAGCATAAAACCAGTTCACTCAGTGAACTGGTTTTTTATTTTAAAATTAGTATTAAATCACCGAATAGATTGAAATAATATTTTTAATAGCTTATAATTTTAAATGTAACAAAATAACAAACGAAAGGAGCGAAATTGAAATGGAAAACAATCAAGCAATGGTTCCTAAGTTTTCAGTTAAAAGTGCCGGTTTTCTTTTTAGTATGGGGCTCTTATGTGGTGTCCTGTTGCCGAGTGTTTTATTATGGACTTTCAATCTGCCGTTTAATATTGGTGCCATGATTTTTTTGCCTGTTGGGATTGCTTTTGCGTTAGCGTATAGTCATTATTTTATTGAAACGAAAACAGGTTTTTGTAAGCGTTTTATTTGGTTGTTTTTAATTTCTCTTATTTTATTAGAGCTTATCTCTTATTTATGGCTGATTAAAGGAGTTATTTTTTAAGAGAAAAACAGAGGAGAGTGTTATTTATGTTAGATAAACTGACTGTTTGGATTGAAAATCATCTAGCTGGACCAATGGCTAAAATTGCCAATCAGCGCCATTTACGTGCGGTGCGGGATGGGATTATTGCGACATTACCTTTAATTATTGTCGGTTCTTTTTTTCTAATTATTGCGTTTCCGCCGTTACCAGAATCTTGGGGCATTACTCAATTTTTAACAAGTAATGCTGCTACAATCTTATTGCCTTACCGAATGACAATGTACATTATGGCGTTATATGCGACTTTTGGCATTGGCGCTAGTTTAGCGAAATCATATAATCTTGATCAAGTCTCTGGAGGGATTTTGGCTACGATTGCTTTTTTATTAACATTAGTACCTGTAGCGATTCCTGAAGAAGCCAGTAAAGCAGCTGGCGTTTCGGGGTTTGTTTTACCAATGGCTAATTTGGGTGGTGCAGGGATGTTTGTCGGGATTGTGACGTCAATTATTGCTGTCGAAATCTATCGAGTGACAGATAAGTCTAAGTTCAAAATTACAATGCCTGATAACGTTCCACCTGCTGTTGCTCGTTCATTTGAATCATTGACTCCGACGTTAATTGTCATGTTATTGATTGGTTCAATTACTTATTATTTAGGCTTTGATTGGCACACATTTGTAGGGAACTTAGTAGGACCACTAGTTCAAGCAGCAGACTCTTTATTGAGTGTCTTGCTGTTAGTCTTTTTAACAACATTTTTCTGGTTCTTTGGGATTCACGGCGCTTCAATCGTAGGATCGTTGGCGCGTCCTCTATGGCTACAACTATTAGAGGAAAACACGACTGCTAAAGCAGCTGGCGAAGCATTACCTCGGATTGCGGCAGAACCTTTTTACCAATGGTTCATTTGGATTGGTGGTGCCGGAGCCACAATTGGTTTAGCCATATTATTAGCCTTTCGGGCAAAATCAGAATATGGTTCAAAACTAGGAAAAGCTATTTTAGCACCGTCTATTTTTAATATTAATGAGCCAGTTATTTTCGGTGTACCGATTGTCTTAAATCCTATTTTAATGATTCCTTTTATCTTTGCACCAATGGTTTTAGCAACGATTGCTTGGTTTGCCACAAAATTAGGTTTAGTAAGTGAAGTTGTCTTTACCGCTCCTTGGACCTTACCAGGACCAATTGGCGCCTTTATGGCGACAGGCGGCGATTGGCGTGCTGCTGTTTTGAATATTGTTTTAATTCTAGTGGCCATCTTGATTTACTATCCGTTCTTTGTAGCTTATGATAAAAATGAGCTTGCCAAAGAACAAGGCAAACAAATAGAAGAATAAAGAGTGTAGCCGTTTAGTGTCCAGAACAAAAGGTGATGACCTTTTGTTCTGGACCTATTTGTTTATAGGCGATGAAAATTCTCAATTTTTTTGAAATGTATAGAAAATTTTGAGAAAAGAAACGCATAAAAAAGTGTAAAATATTATATATATAATGAAAATGGTTTTCTTTTGTGTGAACATAATAAAGTTATTGTTAACTAAAAGAGAAAAGGGGTATGAAAATGGTTAGAACGAAGGTATATACAAAGGAAAAAATCTTAAACGTAGCTGAAAAAATTTTAGTAGATAAAGGTTTTTCTAATTTAACTGCTAGAAATATTGCAGATACTATGGGGATTTCTACGCAGCCAATTTATTTAGAATTTGTCAACATGGACGATTTAAAACGAACCTTAATTAAATCGTTATTTCATCGTATGCAATTATTTTATAAAGCAGATGTCGGTGCCTCAGACCCAGTGATTGCATTGGGTCTGAACTTTATATTATTTGCCCAAAAACATCAAAAAATCTATACGGCGTTATTTATGAAAGCACATGGTTATGAAGAAGAATTGCAGCAAATGCTTCAAACTTTTTTTGAAGAGCGTTTATTATTGGATAAAAAATATGTACAAATGGACAAAGGAAAATTTGTCGAATTATTTCCTAAAATGGTGGTAATCTATTTAGGTTTAGCCACAGCGGTTACAATGAAAACAATTGACTTAACTAAGAATCAAGAAATTCAATTATTAAGTCAATTATTGATAGAAGAGTAGTGTTTTGTTATTTATTCAAAATAAAAAAATACGACATAAGTCTGAGAAAAAACTGGTCGTTGCGCCCGAGGAAGGATTGTTTAAATCTTGCTATACTTTGGAAGAAGTAACAGAGAATAATTACTCGGGAGGATTTATGTGATGAAATTTATTAAATTTTTAGTGGTGACAGCAATTGTTATTGGTGGTGGTTTATTTGGGGCCAAGTTTTACGCAGAGAAGAACTCTGGCGAATTAGCTGGTGTGTTAGATCAATTAAATCCATTGGTTAAAGAAGGAAATGTGTATGTTAAAACAAAGAAAGCCGATAGCGTTAATGGCTATGGAATTGCTAGTTATACGCAAGTAGCCGCAGATGAGGAAGGCAAAACGCGAGAAATAACTTTCACAGCGGACCATGAATTAAAAACAGATCATTATCTAAAAGTCTCAAATAAAGGGGCCCACATCAATACGTATGAAGAGGTCAATCAAGACCAAGTACCAGAAAAGGCATTACAAGCGATTCAAAAATAACAAAAAGTCAGAACGTATCTTCAGCGTACGTTCTGACTTTTTGTTATTTTTTTGCTTCTTGAAGAATATTGATTTTTTCAATTTTAACATCGGTTTTTGGTTTATCGTTGGCACCAACTTCGACTTTGGCAATTTTATCGACAATATCCATTCCTTTGGTTACTTGACCGAAAACAGTATGTTTTTTGTCAAGAGAAGGATAGCCGCCTTTTTTGTAAGCATCAATGATTGCTTTTGGATAATCATCATATAAAAGACCATCAGATTGATCATCTGTATTTTGGACAATAAAGAACTGACTGCCGTTAGTATTAGGTCCTGCATTCGCCATTGATAATGCGCCACGAATGTTATATAACTGGTTTGAAAATTCATCTTCAAATGGTTTATTCCAGATGCTGTTTCCGCCAGTTCCATCACCGCTAGGATCGCCACCTTGGATCATAAAGTTATTGATGACGCGGTGGAAAGTCAAGCCATCATAATAGCCATCTTTGGCATGTTTCATAAAGTTCTCGACAGTTTTTGGAGCCTGTTTAGGAAATAGTTTGATTTCAATATTTCCCATTGAAGTAACCATTTGGACTAAGTCTTGATCTTCGGCAACTTTGTCATTTAGTTGTGGTAAATCTAGTGAATTTAAGTCGACCGAATCCTTTGTTTTACTTTCACTGGATTTAGCGACAGAATCACTCGTTGCGGTCGTGCCTTTATTATTGGTTGTGTTACAGCCTGCTAAAAGCAAGGTGAATGCTGCAACTGAAGCAACAGCAAGCATTTTCTTATGTTTCATCTGTTTTCCTCTTCCTTTCACACTGACAATTAGGTTCTTTTTTATCATAACAAAAGAGAAGATAACAAACCAGTGGAATTTTTATAAGATTTCCTATAGGAAAGGTGTAGACCACTTTTGTTTTTTTTGTTACAATGTAAGCAGATACATTATTATGTTTTACAATTTAGGAGGCAATCACATGGGAAAATTAGGTATTTCAATTTATCCAGAACGTTCAACATTTGAAAAGGACAAAGCATATTTGGATTTGGCTCATAAATACGGCTTTAAGCGTGTCTTTACTAGTTTATTGCAAATCAATGATGATCGGGAAAAGGTATTAGCAGAGTTTAAAAAAGTCGTAGATTACGCCAACCAATTAGGTATGGAAGTGATGGTCGATATTAATCCTGCATTGTTCGAACAATTAGGCATCTCTTATGATGATTTATCATTTTTCCATGATATGGGCGCTTACGGTATTCGTTTAGATCTTGGCTTTACTGGGCAAGAAGAGGCGAATATGACAAGAAACCCTTATGGCATTAAAATTGAAATTAATATGAGTTCAGGGACAAGTTATGTAGATAATATTATGGCCTACTCACCAAACACAGAAAATTTACTAGGCTCACATAATTTCTATCCACATCGTTATACAGGCTTAGGCTATGAGCATTTTGTTTATTGTTCAGAAAAATTTAGAAAATATAATTTAAATACGATGGCGTTTGTGAACTCACACGATGCTACATTTGGACCATGGCCGACACAAGATGGATTATGTTCTTTGGAAGACCACCGCGATTTAGAAATTGCAACGCAAGTTAAGCATTTAGTTTTAACAGGATTAATCGATGATATTTCTGTCGGAAATGCTTATGCCTCAGAAGCAGAATTAGCAGCAATGGCAGAAGCCTTTCATGCACCGTATCCTTCGATCAAAGTGGATACAGAACCAGAAATCACAGAAGATGAAAGAATTGCATTGTTCGATAACTTACACAGTTATCGTGGAGATTGTTCTGATTACGTTTTGCGTTCAACAATGACACGTGTTTACTATAAAGATCGTCCTTTCCCAGCTCATACAACGAGAGATATTGTTCGAGGCGATGTCTTGATTGACAACGTTGGCTATGGACAATACAAAGGGGAAACACAAATTGCTTTAAAAGAAATGAAAAATGATGGCCGTGTAAATGTGGTTGGTCGTATTTCTGATGACGAACGTTTCTTATTAGAATTTTTGAAACCATGGTCAAGTTTTAAACTTATTGAAAATAAATAATTTTTAGTTTCCTATAAATAGATAAGTGGAGCATAGCGTAAAAGGTAATATTTTTGTGCTATGCTTTTTTTGTCGCAACAAAATTGTCTCATTGTAGTGGTAAAGAAAGATGGTTGAATCTTTGAATGGTAGTTGTCAAAAAAAGGGTGACAACTTATAATGAATCATACAGTTTAAATAAAAGGAGTACGTAGATGAATCGATGGTTAAAAATTTTGATTGCGCTTATTGTAGTAATTGCAATTGGTTTAATTGCGGCAGGCTTATATTTTTATAATTATGCAGTAGTTCCAGGAAAGAAAGACTTTATAAATGAGAACACCCCAGGGTCAAAAGTAGTCCAGACACCTGAAGGCGCGTGGTTTAAAGATGACAAAAATCGACAAGAATGGTCAATTACTTCGAAAGATGGGCTACGTCTAAAGGCCATTTATTTACCAGCTGACAAAAAAAGTAATCGTACCGTTATTATGGCGCATGGTTATATGGGTTCGGCAGAAACGATGTCTGTCTTTGCGAAAATGTATCATGATTGGGGCTACAATGTGTTAGCGCCAGATGCGCGTGGTCATGGGAAAAGTCAAGGAGATTATATTGGGTTCGGCTGGCCCGATCGTAAAGATTATGTCCAATGGATTGAGAAAGTTTTAACCGAAAATGGTCAGCAAGAACAAATCACTTTATACGGTGTCAGTATGGGTGCTGCTACAGTCATGATGACGAGCGGGGAAAAATTACCAGATAACGTGAAAGCCATTGTGGAAGATTGTGGCTATTCTACAGTCAATCAGGAGTTGCAATATCAATTGAAAGAGCTTTTCTATTTACCAAGTTTCCCATTAGTTAATGTTACTAGCGGGATTACGAAACTTAGAGCTGGCTATTTCTTTGGGGAAGCAAGCGCTGTTAAGCAATTGCAAAAGAATCATTTACCAATGCTCTTTATTCATGGTGAAAATGATACGTTTGTGCCGTTTAGTATGTTAGACGAAGTTTATAATGCAACCCAAGGACCTAAAGAGAAATATGTCGTGCCTGGAGCAGAGCATGCGAAAGCTTATAATAAAAACCCAGAAAAATATAAGGAAACAGTAGCTGCTTTTCTAGATAAATATATAAAATAACAAATTTATTCTTTACTAATAGTAGCAAAAACAAAAGACTTGTTCTTAAGTTAACGACTTAGTGAACAAGTCTTTTGTTGTCAGTTGATTTTTTTTAATAAGTTGGAATTTACCCATGCAATCTAGGGCATAATCTGATAGGATAGTACTAGAAATGAGGGAAGGATAATGGAAGAACAATTAGTCGATTATTTACACTATTTACAAATAGAGCGGGGCTTATCAAATAACACACGACGGAGTTACGAACGAGATTTAAAAAAATACGTAGCCTTTTTACAAGAACAAGGCTTGCATTCTTGGGACGAAGTTGACCGTTACATGATTACAGAATTTTTGCAATCCCTTCACGAAGAACAGCAAGCTTCAGCAAGTGTGATTCGGATGATTTCTAGTTTGAGAGGATTTCATCAATTTTTACGTCAAGAACGCTTAAGCGAACATAATCCGATGCAACATATTGACTCCCCCAAGAAAGTTCAAAAATTGCCAAGTACATTATCTGTTGACGAAGTGACTCGATTAATTGAAACGCCTGATACAAGTAAACCACTAGGTATGCGGAATCGTGCTATTTTAGAAGTGATGTATGCAACGGGCCTGCGAGTTAGTGAGCTAATTGAAATAAAATTAGGGGATCTGCATTTATCCATTGGTTTATTGCAAACAATCGGAAAAGGGGACAAAGAACGAATTATTCCTTTAGGCGATTATGCGATTCAATGGATTGAGCGCTATATGAACGAAGCCAGACCTCAATTGATTAAAAATCATCCGAATGAAACACACCTATTCGTTAATCATCATGGCGAACCGTTATCTAGACAGGGCATTTGGAAAAATTTAAAACAGATTGTCCGAGAAGCCCAGATAGAGAAAAATATTACCCCGCATACATTACGGCATAGTTTTGCGACACATTTGTTGGAAAATGGCGCAGACCTTAGAATCGTTCAAGAATTATTAGGACATGCAGATATCTCCACGACACAAATTTATACACATATTACCAAACAACGAATGGCAGATGTTTATAAGGAACATTTTCCTCGGGCTTAATTTGCGAGAATGCCCACAAACGAATAAATTTATGGTAAACTAGGAAGTCGAGAAAAGAAAGTAGGTGTCGTTTTTGCAAGAAATTAATTTAAAACTAGATGTCTTTGAAGGACCACTGGATCTTCTACTACATTTAATTCAAAAATTAGAAATCGATATCTATGACATTCCCATTACAGCAGTAACTGAACAATACATGTCTTATATTCATGCGATGCAAACCTTAGAGTTAGAAGTCGCTGGAGAATATCTAGTCATGGCTGCCACCTTAATGGCTATTAAAAGTCAGATGTTGCTTCCAAAACAAGAGCTTGAAATCATTGATGATGAAGATTTTTTTGAAGAGGAAGACCCACGGGAAGCTTTAGTAGCTCAGTTATTGGAGTATCGGAAATTTAAATATGCAGCGACTGTTTTACATGAAAAAGAAGAAGAACGTAAACTCTATTATACAAAAGAACCAATGGATATGGATGATTATAAAGAGGAAGATACAACACTACCGCCTAATCAAATCAATACAATTGATTTATTTCTAGCCTTTCATTCCATGTTAGAAAAGAAAAAAAATCGCCAGCCTGTTGAAACAACTGTTGCCAGTGACGATGTTTCCATCGAAGAAAAAATCTCCGCTATTTCAGAGCGTATGCGTCAAGTACAGAAAGGGAAGGCAGTGTCGTTTGACTCTTTCTTCGATTCTTATTCCAAACAAGAAATTGTGACAACGTTCATGGCTCTTTTAGAATTAATGAAAACGGGCGTGATTTATGCTGAACAAGAAAATAATTATAGTGAAATTTTGTTATTTAATACAGAAACCCAGCAGGAAGATACAACAGAGGTGGAGGAAACACAGTGACATTAGTTAGTCAAATTGAAGCAATTTTATTTGTGGTTGGCGAAGAAGGAATTGGCTTGGAAGAGCTTGCGTACTTATTAGAGAAGTCAACAGCAAAAACCTATGAAGAATTAACGAAATTGAAAGAACATTATGCTTCTGACAATAAATCGGCGTTAAATATTTTAGAAGTCGGCAATCATTTTGTCTTAACAACGAAGAAAAAATATGCCTCATTACTAAAAAAATATGCGCAATCGCCTATGTCGAACGCCTTATCACAAGCGGCGCTAGAAACATTATCCATTATTGCTTATAAGCAACCAATTTCGCGTATTGAAATTGATGAAATTCGTGGCGTACAGACTTCTGGCTCTATCCAAAAGTTAGTTGCCCGTCAGTTGATAGAAGAAAAAGGCCGCGTCGATGGTCCTGGTAGAGCAATTTTGTATGGCACAACGAAGTATTTTATGGATTACTTTGGGTTGAAAAGTTTAGATGAATTACCAGATATCCAACAAATGGAAGATGAATTAGAAGAAGAACTACCAATGGATCTATTTTTTGATCGTTATCAAGAAACGAACCCAATGTCTGAAACAACAGAAGGCGAGGAAGCTTAAACAATGGAAAGATTACAAAAAGCAATTGCTCATGCTGGGGTGACTTCGCGTCGCAAAGCAGAGGAATTAATTGTCAAAGGTCGCGTAAAAGTCAATGGCCAAGTGGTCAAAGAATTAGGAACGCAAGTAAGTAAACAAGATACTGTTGAGGTTGATGGTGTACCAATTTATCAAGAAGAATATGGTTATTATTTATTCTATAAACCAAGAGGGGTTATTTCTGCGGTGTCTGACGATAAAGGCCGTAAAGTAGTAACGGATTATTTTACAGATGTTACTGAGCGAATTTATCCAGTCGGTCGTCTGGATTATGATACTTCTGGGTTGTTACTTTTAACGAATGATGGAAGTTTTTCACAAAAATTAACCCATCCTAAACATGAAGTAGATAAAGTCTACGTAGCAAAAATTAAAGGTGTACCTACTAAACGGGATCTATTGCCATTAGCCAAAGGCATTCGCATTGATGGCAAACGCACAGCACCAGCCAATTTTCAAATTCTTTCAGCGGATATTAAAACAGGTAGCAGTGTCGTGGAATTAACGATTCATGAAGGACGTAATCATCAAGTGAAGAAAATGTTTCAAGCTGTTGGTTTCCCTGTTCAAAAATTAAAACGTGAACGTTACGGTGAGTTGACCTTACAAGGTTTGCGACCAGGACAATATCGTGATTTAACTAAAAAAGAAATCAGTCAATTATTAAATCAAGCTAAATAAGATAAAATGACTCGATCTCTTCGCGCTTATGGCGAAGGGATTGTTTTTTTTTTTTTTGAGAAATGAAACAATCAATGAAATTTAATAAAAAAGCTTAGTTAGTTGCATTCATTGTTCAAATCGGTTACACTAAGTAAGTAAAAAAATATAATACAAGGTTCGTCTTCAGGGGCAGGGTGTAATTCCCGACCGGTGGTTATAGTCCACGACTCGTTTTTAACGATTGAATTGGTGTAATTCCAATACCGACAGTATAGTCTGGATAAAGAAGATAGGGCTTATTTGAGACGCTTTTTCATCAGATAATCCTACTCTATTTTTCCCTGCAGAAAAATAGGGTTTTTTTGTATGACAAAGAAGCGAATCAAAAAGTTCGTTGAAGATGGGTCCTTAATTGGAGGATTTCAGATGAACAACAAGGTACAAAAAATGGTCAGCATTGCAATGTTGGCCGCAATCGGTACAGTATTACAATTTGTGGCATTTCCGATTATGCCGGCGTTTAGTTTTTTGAAAATCGATTTTAGTGATATTCCGATTCTACTCGGAATGTTCTTGTACGGACCGTTAGCAGGAGTAATTACTGCTTTTGTTCGTTCGTTGCTACACCTGTTCTTAACCGGACTAGCACCGCAAAATATGGTGGGAGATTTCGCTAGCTTTTTAGCAAGTAGTATCTTCACCTTGCCAATTTTTTATTTCTTTGGTAAAAAGAAAAATATCCGTACAAATCGGATAATGGGCTTAGTAAGTGGGATCTTAGCCTTGACAATTTTCATGAGTATTGCGAATTATTTTGTCATTACACCCATTTACTTACAATTATATGGTGTGACCACACAACAATTTTTAGGAACATCTTTAGCAAGCTATGTGGCGATTGGTATTGTGCCATTCAACCTTATTAAAGGCCTCTTAGTCAGTGGTGTTTTTCTAGTACTACATGCGAAGTTATTGCCATGGCTATCAAAAAAACAACATACTATTCAGAAAAAAACACCGTTAACAAAATAAATGATAAAAAACCTGCTGTTGAACAATGTTTGACAGTGGTTTTTTAAAATTTACGCCTAAAAGAAAAGAGGTTGTCATAATCTGTCATCATTCTGTTAAAAAATACTAAACCATCTGCATTGTAATTTTAACTTTCCCTTGGTATGATAGAAATCATCAAAGAAAGAGGAGTTTTCCTGAGTGAAAAAGTGTAAAAATTGTCGTCACGTGAATCGTGATACGGAGTCCTTTTGTGAAGAATGCGGCGCTCCGCTAATGAATGAATCAATGCATCAAGAGGAAAACCAAGCACAACCATCAATGAATAAAGGGAACGAATCTACTCCTCTCAGATCAAAAAGAAGCTGGATCTGGGTGTTTCTTTTTGTGTTCATCGTTCTTGGAGCGGGTAGCTATTTTCTCGGGACGCATTATTTTTCTAAGGAACAACAAATTTCTCATTTTATTGAAGCGATTGAGAATGGTGATGCCCAAGAATTAAGTAAAAAAATGAGGACGAACGAGTCTGAATTTCAAGTGAATCCGCAAAGCATTAAGCCTTTAATCACTTATTATCAAAAAAATCCAACTGAGCTAAAAAAATTAGAAAAAGCGCTATTAAAGGATAAAAAGCTACATGGTTTAACTATTCGTGAAACAAGTCAAACAGCATTTTTCTTTCACCGTTATCAATTCATTTTAACGCCTGTTTCTGTTCAGTTAACGACGAATCAGCGAGGTGTGACGCTGGCAATGAACGGGCGGGAAGTGGGCACTTCCGACTCAACCACTTATCAAAAGGAATTGGGACCCTTAGCGCCAGGACAATATACTTTTACAGCCACAGTGAAAGATAGCACCGGCGAACCTGTTATCACAGAAGAGTATCGTTTATTAGAAGAGGAAAATTATATTTCTAGTATACCTTTAGATTTTAAACGAATGAATTTTGTTGTGGAGAGCAATCTGCCAGACGCAGATATTTATATTAATGATTGGAAAGTTGGTACGCTAACGAATGGAAGCAAAACGATTGGCCCTTTGTTCTGGTCCAAAGGGATGACGATTCAACTTAAAAAGACGATTAATGGAGAAGAAATTCAAACATCAAAAGAAACGATTGGTGAAAATGATTTTGTCGAAGCGCTCTCCGATAATCCAACGCTACAATTGAATTTTCCGTTAGCTAGCGACTATGATGCCCGCAAAGCGCTAGAAACCTTTTATCAAGCATTTGCCAAACAAGTGAAAAGTCATACGGATAGTACAGAATTTGCTAAAAAATATCTCGTTGGTGGGGAAAATAATCCTCAATTTCCTTCTTTTATAGAAGCACTTGAACGATTACGTGAAAAGAAATCGACCGATGTTTCACCAGATTTTGAAGTGACCATTAATACGCTACAATTGGATGGTAAAGAAAATTACCATGTCAATTATTATTTAGAAGCCAAAAATTCTAAAGCAAAAGAAAATGGTCTTCGTTATGAATGGATCAATGGCCTAAATGATCAAATTCATTTAGTCAAAGAACCGCTAAAAGAAGGACAATTACAGTTTGTTTCGATAGATGAGCAAACACTTGCTTGGCTCGAAAAAATACTCTAAGCAAAAATGAGTGCTAAATTATTTAGCACTCATTTTTGCTTATTTCTATTGCACGCGTGGGACATTTGCGGTACGCTTTTAACACATTCTCGCGTTCGTTTTCTGGAATAAATTGTTGTCGAGCATGCGGCTCGTCTTTAAAAAGGACAATCCCATGATCATCATAATCAAATATATTGGGCGCATAAACTTGACAAAGTCCACAAGCAATACATTTTTCAGGAACTAAACGTGATTGCATAAACAGTGACACATCCTATCTAAAAGAGGTTTACTATGGAAGCAACTTTTATTTTAGCGTTATTATCTCATGGATACAAGGTACGTGCATCAACTTTGTATCATCTTTTAAAAGGCAAACGGACTAGCTCTGTTTTGATTTATGGTTTTTTATATGATTGTTTACGGTTCATTGGCTGGTGGCCAACGATTTCCGAACAAGCCTATTTTCAATTTCTTGAAAAACTTTCGAAGGCGAAACAAATTCAGTATCACAAAGAGACAAATGAGATTCAACTAACAAAAGAAGGGCAACTATTTTTAAAGGAGCACCATTTTTCGTTGCTGGATTATCCTACAATTGATCTTTATCGTTTTGGCAGAAGTGATCGAGAAAGTTGGCAACTCATTCAATTTGCCGTGCAAGTGACTTCGTATTTATCATTTGAGGAAAAACAGTATATTCCACTTTTATCAACACCGATTCCGCAACTATATTTGAAACGATGGTTACAACAAGACAAGAAAGAGCAGCGCATTCAATCAATCAAAGAAGAACTGTTGCGAGGGTTTGAGTTACTACCTGAAGCAGAAAGCGACTATTTGGTTGCGCAACTTTCTGGTTATCAGCAAACTGGCAAAGTTCCTCAGCAATTAACAAGCCATAAGACAGCTCTTGAACAGCGTTTATGGCATACGCAAGCGGTTCATCATTTACTGCAGTTGATAATGTACGAAGGAAACTATCCTGCTTTACGAACGCTTGTATGGCCGTATCTAGAAAAAAATCTAAACCAAAGTATGCAAGAAACCCAACGATTGTTAACGGAAGGCAAGACGCTTCAAGAAATTGCTGAGCAGCGAAAAATAAAACTGAGTACCATTCATGATCATCTATTAGAGTTGGCTATTCAAGGGCAGCTGCAGGTGTCTGTTTATCTTGAAAAGGAGGCAATACTCCAAAACTTGGCTCAAACAGAACAAGATCCGCGATTGTGGGTGTATCGGGATTGGCGAGCGCAAGAAGATACGCTTTCTTATTTAGATTTCCGGTTATATCAAATCCAACAAATTTGGCAAGAAAAGGAGTGAGTATTGTTGACATTAGAACAAGAATTATTCACTCGATTTGGTTATGCAGCGTTTAAGCCTGGTCAAAAAGAAGTGATTACAAACTTACTTGACGGTATGAATACATTGGCTGTTTTGCCAACAGGCACTGGCAAATCATTGTGTTATCAATTTGTGGGCCAGAAGTTAGAGGGACTAACGGTAATTGTTTCTCCCTTACTTTCGTTAATGGAAGATCAGGTGCGTCAATTACAAAGACAAGGAATTAAAGGTGCGGTTGCCTTAAACAGTACGTTACAGTATTCAGAAAAGCGTTATATTTTAGCGAAAATGTTCCAATACGATTATCTGTTTTTAAGCCCAGAAATGCTTTTGCAGCAAGAAGTACTTAGTGTGTTACAACGCCAAAAAATTGCATTATTTGTGGTGGATGAAGCCCATTGTGTTTATCAGTGGGGCGTCGATTTTCGCCCTGAATATAGTAAATTAGATCTGGTCCAAAAACAGCTAGACTTTCCTTTGACCTTGGCGTTAACTGCCACAGCGACACCCGTTGTACAGCACGCAATTATAAAACAATTATTTTCTCATGGTAGCTATCAAGAAGTTCTTTCTTCAGTGAATCGAAAAAATATTGGCTTGTTCGTGAAGGAAACGTCAGAAAAAGAAGAAGTATTACTAGATTACTTATCTAAAACGGCTGGTAAAATCATTATCTATTGCGCCACGCGCAACAAAACAGAACAAATCAGTCAACTTATTCAGGCGAAAACCAGTTTTAAGGTGGCCTATTATCATGGGGGCTTGGAGGCTAGTGAACGTAGTCGCTTGCAAGAACAATTTATTGATAATCAAATCGATATTCTTTGTGCAACGAATGCTTTTGGGATGGGAATCGACAAACCTGATGTTCGTGGAGTGATTCATTTTGATTTGCCTGATAGCTTAGAAAATTACCTGCAGGAAATCGGGCGAGCTGGACGTGATGGTCAAAAAAGTTGGGCGCTATTATTGTATAAAAAAGGGGATGAATTTATTCATCGGTTTTTCTTAGAAGAGACAAGAGCGAATCGAGCGACCTTAAAATCGCTGATTGAAGGAGAAGAACAAGCAGGTTTGTTAGAAAATGCCACCGAGTTACAACAAAAATGGGTCCAAGGCTATTTAGCCAAGGATTATTCTTTTGAAGAGCTAGAGCATCGTTTAGAGGAGAAAGAAAAAGATCGCCAAGCACAATTAAGAGGGATGCTGACGTATATTGAAACCACAACCTGTCGAAGAACGTTGATTCAAACTTATTTTCAAGAACCGATTGTAAAACAATCACCGGAAACTTGTTGTGATAATTGTGCGTTATTCTTTGACATTTACCAAGATTCAATAGTAAAATCGAACAAGACCAGCAATCAAAATGAAGAAGATTGGCGTTCTAAATTTCTAAAATTATTTAAAGAACGTGATTAATTCATTTTTTTAGTCGGCAGTTGGCAAAAGCTATGATATAATAACAAGCGAGAGAAGTTTAGGAGGAAATTAGCAGTGAGTAAAAAGGACAAAAAGAAAAACCAAGCTCGTGAGCCATGGGAACAATCAATTTATGAACCTGATCAAAATGGTGGTGGTTCTCGTTTAGCAAAACGCCAACAGCAACGAGGAAATTCATTATTTCTAACTGTTTTAGTTATTTTGCTATTATTAATTATTGCCATTCCAATTGGGACTTTCTTATGGATGATGCAAGACAAGAAACCGAACGAAAGTGCTAGCAAAAATAGCCAGCCATCTTCTTCATTAGTCCAATCATCATCAAAAGAGAAGAAAAAAGAAAGTACGTCAAAATCAGTGGAAAGCTCAGAACCAGCAAGTAGCCAACCAGCTGAAAATACAACACCTTCAAGTTCAGATGCTGCTGCACAGCAACAACAGGACCAACAAGCACAACAACAACAGCAACAGCAACAACAAGAGCAGCAACAACAACAAGAAGCTCAAAATCAACAACAGCAACAAGCGCAGAACCAACAACCTGTTTATGATACCGTTCAAAGTGGCGAAGGGGCACGTCAAGTTGCCGAACGTAACGGAATGACATTAGAACAAATTTTAGCGTTAAATCCTGGGATTGATACATCTGTGTTTTATCCAGGACAACCATTACGTATTAAATAATCCAGAAAAAGAGGTTTGGACAGCACTTTCAAGGGCTAAACCGCGACGAATGATTACATGAGAATGCCAATAAGCAGAAATTTCCGAAAGATGGTTTGCGTCTTTCGAGGGATTTCGGCTTATTGCTTTTTCGTTAGAGACTCGTCATCAATTTAAATCCAAGTTCTTTTCTTCTGATTTTAATATAAAAGAAGAAGCGCATTTTAAAGGATGCATATCAGTTAAGGAGTTTTTTCATGGGGAAAATCAGTATTGCTATTGACGGACCAGCTTCGTCAGGCAAAAGTACAGTTGCAAAAATTTTAGCAAAACAATTGAATTATGTGTATTGTGACACGGGGGCCATGTACCGAGCGATTACGTATTTGGCCTTGCAAAATCAAATCGACATTCAAGCGGAAGAACCATTAGTAGCGCTTTGTGTCAACCACACTATTTCTTTTCAGCAAGCAGAAAATGGCCAACGTGTTTTTATCGATGGTCATGAAGTGACCGAAGCGATTCGCCAGCCAGATGTAACGAATGCTGTTTCAGCTGTTTCAAAACATGCAAAAGTTAGAGAAGAAATGGTGGCGTTACAACAGAAAATTGGTCAAGCCGGCGGAGTTGTCATGGATGGTCGAGATATTGGTACTGCAGTTTTACCAAAGGCCGAAGTAAAGATATTCTTGGTGGCTAGCGTTGAAGAACGTGCAGAACGTCGTTTTAAAGAAAATCAAGAAAAAGGGATTGAGACGGATTTTGAAACCTTGAAGGCGGAGATTGAACGTCGGGATTATTTAGATTCAACCAGAGAAGTATCACCCCTTGTCCAAGCAAGTGATGCTGTGAAAATCGATACAACAGGCTTGACGATTGAAGAAGTCGTCGCCGCCATACAAAATGTGATTAAACAAAAAGGTTTTGAACTTTTTTAAAGAATTTTAAGAAAAATAGAAGAAATCGCTTTATTTTTTTACAAAAATCTCGTACTATGTAAGTATATATAGCTAAGTTTTGGAATTTTTGTTGGCATAGGAGGATAAGAGGCATGACAGATTTTGAAGACAAACAAGTAGCAAACAACGAAACAATGGAAGATGCAATGAACAGCGTTCAAGAAGTCAGTGTTGGCGATATTGTTAAAGGCGAAGTTTTAGCCATTGAAGACAAACAAGTTGTTGTCGGCATTGAAGGAGCGGGCGTTGAAGGCGTTGTTCCTGCAAAGGAATTATCGACTTTACCAGTTGAAGATGTACACGAACTTGTGAAAGTCGGTGATGTGTTAGATTTAGTTGTTATCACATCAATTGGCAAAGATAAAGAAAACGGCAGTTATTTACTGTCAAAACGCCGTTTAGATGCTAAAAAAGTTTGGGAAGAAATTGAACAAGATTTCCAAGCGGGCAAAGTAATCGAAGCACCTGTTACAAATGTTGTTAAAGGTGGTTTGGTTGTTGATGTTGGTGTTCGCGGATTTGTTCCTGCCTCAATGGTTGAAGATCATTTTGTTGCAGATTTTTCTGAATATAAAGGTCAAACACTAGCATTTAAAATTATTGAAATCGAACCTTCAGAAAACCGCTTAATTCTTTCACATAAAGCAGTTGTTGAAGCTGAAAAAGAATCGAAAAAAGAAGAATTACTTTCTTCTTTACATGACGGAGACGTTGTTGAAGGGAAAGTAGCTCGTTTAACAGATTTCGGCGCATTCATTGATTTAGGTGGCGTGGATGGTTTAGTTCATGTTTCTGAAATTGCTCATCAGCATGTGGGCAAACCAAGTGATGCGTTAACTGTTGGCGAAGACGTTCAAGTAAAAATTCTTTCAATTAATCCAGAAGAAGGACGTATTTCTTTATCTATTAAAGAAACATTGCCTGGACCATGGACAGATATCGAAACAAAAGCAGCCGCTGGGACTGTTTTAGATGGAACAGTAAAACGCCTAACAAGCTTCGGTGCGTTTGTGGAAGTTTTCCCTGGTGTGGAAGGATTAGTGCATATTTCTCAAATTTCTCACAAGCATATTGCAACGCCTCATGAAGTTCTTCATGAAGGGGATCAAGTACAAGTGAAAGTTTTAGAAGTTAATCCAGAGGAACATCGTATTGCTTTAAGTATCAAAGCGTTAGAACCAAAACCTGAGTCTCAAGAAGAACCAAAAGAAGAACAGGAATATGAATTGCCTGAAGAAAATACTGGCTTTACCATGGGCGATATTTTAGGTGACGCTTTATCTGATGCGAAAGAAGAGGAATAACACGTTACTTTCTTGAAATTTATGAGTTTGACATAGCCGTAAACAGATCGGCTATGTCAAACTCATTTTTTCTTGAATTGGTTAGAAAATCAGCAGAAACTAAAACTTTTCTTGCACTTTAAGGTTTGATTAGGTAAACTAGTAAGGATTGAAATTCTCAAGGAGGGAATCAAATGGCAAATCCAACTATTGCGATTGTCGGTAGACCGAATGTCGGTAAATCGACTATTTTTAACCGCATTGCCGGTGAGCGTATCTCGATTGTAGAAGATACTCCCGGCGTAACACGCGACCGTATTTATACAACTGGAGAATGGTTAGGGCGTGAATTTAGTATTATTGATACAGGTGGGATTGATTTAGGTGACGAACCATTTATGGATCAAATCAAACACCAAGCAGAAATTGCGATTGATGAAGCAGATGTGATTATCTTTGTTGCTAGTGGCCGTGAAGGAATTACTGATGCAGATGAGTTAGTAGCAAAAATTTTATATCGTAGTAATAAACCAGTGATCTTAGCTGTTAATAAAGTTGACAATCCTGAAATGCGTAATGATATTTATGAATTTTATGCTTTAGGACTAGGGGATCCTTTCCCAGTTTCTGGTAGTCATGGTTTAGGCATTGGCGATGTGTTAGACGAAGCAGTTAAACATTTTCCTAACACTTCAGAAGAAGAGGACGAAGATACAATTAAATTTAGTTTAATCGGGCGTCCAAATGTCGGTAAATCATCATTGATTAATGCTATTCTTGGTGAAGATCGTGTGATTGTTTCAGATATTGAAGGAACAACGCGAGATGCAATCGATACGTATTTTGAATCTGAAGAAGGTCAAAAGTTCTTAATGATTGATACGGCTGGTATGCGTAAACGTGGGAAAGTATACGAATCAACTGAAAAATATAGCGTCATGCGCGCAATGCGGGCGATTGAACGCTCAGACATTGTTTTAATGGTCTTGAATGCAGAAGAAGGTATTCGTGAGCAAGACAAGCGTGTGGCGGGCTATGCCCATGAAGCAGGTCGCGGTATTATTATCGTGGTCAACAAATGGGATACAGTCAAAAAAGATACAAATACAATGCGTGATTTTGAAGCTGAAATTCGTGATGAATTCCAATATTTAGATTATGCACCCATTATTTTTGTGTCTGCATTAACCAAACAACGTTTAAACAAACTGCCTGAACTAATTGAAACAGTAAGTATGAATCAAAACTTACGGATTCCTTCAGCGTTGTTAAATGACGTTGTAATGGATGCTGTAGCAATTAATCCAACACCAACCGATAAAGGAAAACGTTTGAAGATTTTTTATGCAACACAAGTGGCAGTCAAACCACCTACATTTGTTATTTTTGTCAACGAAGAGGAACTAATGCACTTTTCTTATGCCCGGTTTTTAGAAAATCAAATCAGAAAAGCATTTACGTTTGAAGGTACACCGATTAAAATCATTCCGCGACGCCGAAAATAGTGCATTCTACCATACTTTTTTTAGATATTCAAATAAATTTATCAACTTTGAGAAAAAATGATTATTTTTTGAAAAAACTGGTTAAAATACACTAAAAACCTTGCTATTACAACTTTCTTATGCTATCTTGTTAACAGAATATTGAACCAGATCAATATTTGCTGTCTGTTTTTGGACCACTCAAAAATAGACGGAACTTTAGGTGTGTAAAAACATCGTATCTCTTATAGAGGAGGTGAAATGATCCATGGCAAATAAAGCAGAATTAATCGAAAACGTTGCATCTTCAACTGGTTTAACTAAAAAAGATGCTACTGCAGCAGTAGACGCTGTCTTTTCAACAATTCAAGAAACTCTTGCTAAAGGTGAAAAAGTTCAATTAATCGGTTTTGGTAACTTTGAAGTTCGCGAACGCGCAGCTCGTAAAGGACGTAACCCACAAACTGGACAAGAAATTCAAATCGCTGCAAGCAAAGTACCTGCATTCAAACCAGGTAAAGCATTGAAAGATGCAGTGAAATAAGACAGACAATTAGAACCCTTGGTTTCCAAGGGTTCTTTTTTGAATCATACATAAAAAATGTTATTTTAAGAGGTGGTCGAAACAGCACGCTAAAAGGTTAAATTGTGACGAACCTTGGGTGAGAAAAACGTGCTTCGCTCCGAGAATCAAGCGGGAACGGTTCGACACTCGCTCCTTGCTTTTTTGATAAAAAGAGAAAGATTTATGAATGAAGGACAAAAATAAGTTGTTGCCAGTAGCTGTTTTTTAGTGGTTATGCTAGACTTGGGGTGAAGGAAGAGGAAACAGTCTTAAGGTGGTGAATCAATGAAATACAACTATTCTAGAGGGGAAAACAAGGTCGCTATTATTTATGGAGAAACATTTGCTTCCGTCCTAAAAAAACGACCAGTAACGACGGAGTCAATCGTTGTTTTGGCGAATCAGCGTTACTATGATCTTTTTTCGGAGAAGATTAATTATGCCTTTGGGGAACAGTTGGGATTAAACTGGTATATTTGTCGCAATGATGTTCATTGCAATGACTTATCAGAATTAGAAAGTGTGTTACGTTTCTTAGCTGATTGGCCAGAAAATCAGGATGTTTTATTGATTGGTTTGGGTAATGAAGGGGTACTACAATTAACCGCATTTCTGCACCAAGTAAGTAAGTAAGTGTTCCTCCAAATGTTGGCTGATGCCTGTGTCTGTTCAAGCGTTACGGCAAGGACTTTTACCAAGTGTCACAATTCAGCAAGCACAGCATGCAACTATGCATATAGAAAATCATTCAGAAGAAATTTTGTTTGATAGTACCTTGACCAATAAAAAAGGTGCTGCCCCTTTAATTGATTTGCTCGTTTTTATTCGAGCGGGTCTTGTCTGTGATTATACTTATTTACAAATGCTATACCAAACGTATCCAGATAAAAAACGGTTGAATCAAACGTCATTTAATGGTATTTTAGACGAGTTGTTATCTTTGTATGAACAAGCAGGGGAAAAAGTGGATCAATTTGGCCGAGTTTTTGAAGTGGCCTTTGCTACAACCGAAAATGGCCATTTGTTATCAGGTCCCATGAAACGATTATTAGGATTGTTGTTACAAGTTTTATGGAGCCAGCAAGTCAATCACTTTGATTTTCAATTTAAAAATTTTATCGTTTGGTTTATTCGCTTAGGTTTTCCGGTGGCGTTTCCAAAAGAAATTTTAAGTGCTGATTACGCAGAACAAGTTTTGCTTCACACAGAAACACTAGGTCCTCCTATGGTGTTGGAAAAAATCGGTCAACTAGGAGCAGCTTTAAAGCCAACGCCCGATCAACTGTTAACAACGATTGAAAGAT
Organism: Enterococcus sp. DIV1206; assembly: GCF_051712485.1. NCBI lineage: Bacteria > Bacillati > Bacillota > Bacilli > Lactobacillales > Enterococcaceae > Enterococcus > Enterococcus sp. DIV1206. Next base: position 1,631,501 of record NZ_JBIOOZ010000001.1, on the reverse strand, counting down.
ACCAAGAAATTTTAAAAGAGATTTGAGGGGAAATTATGTCATATAGTGAAAAAATGGTTCAAGCATTACAAGCTGAAAATTTAGCAGAAGCACAGTTGATGTTTGAAGAAGCATTAAAGAAAGATGATGAAAATACCTTAGCTGATTTAGGGGAAACGTTATTATCTTTAGGTTTTCTAGAAGAAGCCAAACAAATTTTCCAACAGTTGTTGGAACAATTTCCCGATGCAGATGGCTTAAACATTCCATTAGCAGAAATCGCCATTGAAAATAATGAAATAGATGACGCATTCATCTATTTAGAAAAAATTCCAGAAACTAGTGACAGTTATGTCCAAAGCCTCTTAGTTACTGCGGATTTGTACCAAGTTTTAGGGATTCCAGAAGTCAGTGAAGCGAAATTAAAAGAAGCAGCCAATCTTATGCCAGAAGAGCCGTTAATTCAATTTGCTTTGGGAGAACTATACTTTACAAATGGTCAATTTGTCGAGGCTATCACTCGTTATCAAAGCATTGTAGAAAGTGGGACAGCGCAAATCTCTGCTATTTCCTTGAATGAACGCTTAGGGAGTAGTTACAGCATGTTAGGTGATTTTGAAGAAGCAGTTCCTTATTTGGAAGCCGCAGTCAAAGAAGAACAAACAGATGATCGTTTATTCCAGTTAGCTTTCACTTATTTACAGTTACATGAGAATCAAAAAGCCATTGCATTGTTCCAGCAATTAAAAACACTAAACCCACATTATCAATCACTTTATCTATATTTAGCGGAAGCGCTCCAAGAAGAAGAGCAATTAGAGGAAGCAAAAGCGGTGATCGAAGAAGGAATTGCGGAAAACCCATTCCAAGTAGAGTTATACCAATTTGCCTCTGAAAATGCCTATCGCTTACACGATATTGCTGGTGCTGAAAACTGGTTGTTAAAAGCTTTGGAATTAGGTGAGAAAACAGATGAAAGTCGTTTGACCTTAAGTAATCTCTACATCACGGAAGAGCGTTTTGAGGAAGTAATTACTATTTTAAATGATTTAGAGGAAACGGATCATCCTTATGCTGAATGGAACTTAGCAAAAGCGTACAACGAATTAGAAGACTTTGCCGTCGCTAAAGTTCATTACGAACAAGCAGCGCAAGAATTGTCTCACGAACCAGAGTTTCTAAAAGAATACGCATTGTTCTTACGAGAAGAAGGCGAACTTGAAAAAGCAAAACACTTGTTGCACCATTATTTGGAACATGAACCTGGTGATGTCGACATGCAATCTGTGCTAGCAGATATGGAAGAAAGATAGGAAACGACGATGTTTGTTAGTTTATCAGAAAAGAAAAAATTTTTAACTTGGTTAGTGAATACCGTGCCTTTTGGAAGAAGAGAAGTACTGTGGATTTTAAATTACTTATTAACGCACGATGCGATTTTAAATAATGTTCATTTTGTTGAGAACGTAGAGAAAACCGATCGGGGGATTCGTGTGGTAGCGGATGGTTTAGGTAAGGAGCCGTTATTGCTTTTTATCCAAGCACAAGAATTTACAGATCCGGAACAAATTTTTCATGAGATTCGGATGAATTGGCGGAAAGCTCTTTATTTAGAATGTGTATTTCCAGAGGCTTGGCAAACGAGCCAGTATTTATCTGTTTTAGAAGATAATCCGTTTGCGCCATGGAATGAACAAGTGGATCAGGAAGTTGCCAGAGCGATTGATCAATATTTTAAGCAAGAAGAACAAACGCAGCGAATGGCATTAATTAAAGCTCAAATTGATGATGCTTTAGAAACAGGCAACAAAGAAGCGTTTTTAGAATTATCCGATGAATTAAATCGTTTGAAGCAACAATAAATAAAACCCAGCATTTATTGAAAATGCTGGGTTTTATTTATTGTTTTAATTTAAAGCGACGTTGTTTGCTGGGTTTTGCATAAGTAAAGCCTTCGCCAATTGCTTCATGTACGTTAATGATGGACACAAAGGCTTTTTCATCTATTTCATTAGCAATCCGTTTGACTTCCATTATTTCTCGAGGGCTGACTACCGTGTAGAGAACCCGTTTTTCCACTTGTGAATAAGCACCTTCACCATTTAAATATGTTACCCCGCGTTCTAAAGAAGCCATTAAACTTTGACCGATTTCTTCGGAATGATTGGAAACAATTAAAATTCCTTTCGCAGCATAGGCTCCATCGAGTACAGAATCAACAACACGACTGAAAACAAAGGACACAATTAAAGTATACATCATTCGTTTGACATCAATATAGGTCAACGAGAGGAGTAAGACTGCAACATCAAAAAGTAACAACGAGCGGCCCATGCTAATCCCAAAGTATTTTTCGAAAATGCGGGCAATGACGTCGGTCCCACCAGTGGTTCCGCCTACGCGGTAAACAAGGCCACTCCCAAATCCTGCGGCCAAACCAGCTAAGAGAGCAGCAATCAATAAATCATGATCTAAATTAATTTCAACAGGAAATTTTTGCCAAAACCACAAAAATACTGATAACGACACGGTGCCAATTAGCGTATAATAGAGGGAGCGTTTGCCTAAAATTTTACCACCAATTAATAAGAGCGGAATATTGATTAATAATGTCGTATATGCTGGGTTAAAATGAAATAAGGCTCTTAAAATCAAAGTAATCCCCGTGACACCACCTTCGGCCAGGTCATTGGCAATATTGAAAGTAACCAAACCAAAGGCATAGATACAGCTTCCTAATACAATAAATAACACATCTTTAAAATAAAATCTTTGTTCTTCCATTTAATCACGTCCTTTTACAGTATAAACTGTATCATTCTCTATATAAAACAACAAGTAGAACCTTTCCAGATAGCCAAGTTTTTGATAAGATGTAGGAGGTAGAGTAAGAAAGGTTGGGGTAAAATGTCAGAATCAGAACAACGTAGTTTGCAATCGATGCAAACGGAAGTTGATGATTATATTCAACAGTTTGAAACAGGCTATTTTTCACCATTAGGACAAATGGCTCGTTTGACGGAAGAGGTCGGAGAATTAGCCCGTGAAGTCAATCATTATTATGGTGAAAAACAGAAAAAAGCAGACGAAAAACCAAAGACAGTATCAGAGGAACTTGGAGATGTCTTTTTTGTATTGATTAGCATGGCAAATTCTTTAGAGATTGATTTAACCGAAGTTTTTGAAGAAAATATGGCCAAATTTAACAAGCGGGATCGCTATCGCTTTGAAAGAAAGGATGGGAAAACACATGATTAAAATAATTGTCGCTGGGTTTAAAGGACGGATGGGCAGTACTGCTACACAAATGGTCTTAGAAACCGCAGACTTTGAATTAGTAGGTGTGTATGATCCTCATGAAGCACAAGAAACTGTTTCTTTCAATGATGAAACAGCAATTCCCGTTTTTCAGCGCTTAGAAGAAGTCCTAGCTGTCAAACCAGATGTTTGGATTGATTTTACGGTTCCTGAAGCCGCCTATCCAAATACACGTTTTGCGTTGGAACATGGTATGGCGCCAGTTGTTGGGACGACAGGCTTTACGGAGGAACAAATCAACGAATTGACAAACCTATCTCGAGAAAAAGCCATCGGCGGCTTGATTGCGCCAAATTTTGCAATTGGGGCAGTTTTAATGATGCAATTTGCCCAAAAAGCGGCGCAGTATTTTCCAGATGTGGAAATCATTGAATTACATCATGATAACAAATTGGATGCACCAAGTGGAACGGCTATAAAAACTGCAGAAATGATTCAAGAAGTTCGGCCAGCAAAAAAACAAGGGAATCCGCAAGAGGTAGAATCAATACCAGGGGCACGCGGGGCTGATTTCGAGGGTCTGCGAATCCATAGTGTCCGCTTACCTGGGTTAGTGGCACACCAACAAGTCCAATTTGGCAGTGTAGGTGAAGGGCTCACTATTCGGCATGATTCTTATGATCGGCGTTCATTCATGACAGGAGTGGCGTTAGCTTGTCGGCAAGTGGTACAGAGAACAGAACTACTTTACGGATTGGAACAGATGCTATGAAATTGACAACTATTCCAAACGAATTTAAAGAAGCCGCTCCCGTTATTCGTGAAATCAATGCACAGGGCTTTGAAGCGTATTTTGTCGGGGGCAGTGTCCGTGATGCTTTATTAAATAAACCAATCCATGATGTCGATATTGCGACAAGTGCCTATCCAGAAGAAATTAAGCAAATTTTTAAACGAACCGTTGATGTGGGTATCGAACATGGTACAGTCCTTGTATTGATGGAAGACCAACAGTATGAAGTAACAACCTTTCGTACCGAGTCAACTTATCAAGACTTTCGTCGACCAGATGAAGTCACCTTTGTTCGCTCCTTGAAAGAAGACTTAAAACGGCGAGATTTTACGATTAATGCCTTGGCACTTGACAGCACAGGCGAAATCATTGATTTGTTTGATGGTATCGAAGATTTAACTAATCAAACCATTCGTGCAGTCGGTAATCCCCATGAGCGGTTTCATGAAGATGCTCTGCGGATGATGCGGGGCTTACGCTTTGCTAGCCAATTAGATTTTAAAATTGAAGAAAAAACCTTAGCCGCTATCGCTGAATTTCATCCTTTATTAGAAAAAATTTCAGTAGAGCGCATTACGATTGAATTTGTAAAAATGCTTTTAGGGGTTAATCGACAAGGTGGCTTAGCTCCGTTTATTGAAACAGAATGCTATCAATATTGTCCCAAATTACGAGAACAAGGGGCTGGACTTTTTCGTTTAATGGACTTGCCTGCTCGTCAAATTGAAACAGAAGCAGAAGCGTGGACGTTACTTATCCAATCATTGAATTTACCAGAAGCAGAAATCCGCCCCTTCTTAAAGGCTTGGAAACTTTCAAATCAATTAATTCAAAACGTTTCACAATTAGTACGTGGTCTGCGTTTTCGTTTGAGTAACGACTGGCAGCCAATGATGCTTTATGAATTAGGCGAAGAATCAGCAGTACTTGTTGAAAGACTTTTATATTATTACCAACAAGAGAGTCAAGTACAAGTAACAAAAGAGTTAGTTAAGGCATTACCCATCCATCAAAGACATGAATTGGCCATCACAGGAAAAGACCTTTTAGCCGTCTTAGAAGAAACACCAGGCAAATGGTTAGGGGAACTGATTGCTGAAATCGAGCAACACGTTGTTGAAGGTAGCTTAGAGAATAAACAAGAAGTTCTGCTTTCGTTTGCTAAAAAACAACGTTCAAAAGGAGAGAAAGCATAATGCCAACAGAAATGTTTACAAAAGAATTTTTGGTGAAAGAATCACAAACGGCTAAAATGCTCGGTTCTGGTGACTTAGAAGTTTTAGGAACCCCTGCTTTAGCTGCCATGATTGAACAAACAGCCAAAGAAGCTGTGAAGGACCAATTATCAGTTGGGGAAACAACTGTCGGAACGGTGTTAGAATTGCGCCACTTATATCCATCTGCGGTAGGGGCGACAATCGTTGTTACGATGACCAGCATTGAACAGACTGCACACAAAATACGCTATGAATTTGTTGCTTATGAAGGAGAGCGACAAATTGCCAAAGGTTCTCACCAACGTGCAGTAGTTGAGATTGATTCTTTTTTTAAAAGAATAACAAAAGATTAAGAATCTACAGCGAAAGTTTGTGACCGTTTATCAAAAGTATGGTAAACTAATAATGTAAGAAATTATTTTTAAGTAAGGAGATTTGTGCTATGGCTAGAGAAATGACAGGACTTAAATTTTATTTCAGAAATGGTGAAACTTGGACGATTGATCGTCGTTTTATTGGTGATTTATGGATCAAACATATTACAACAAGTTTTGGCCGTATCCATGGTAGTGAATTTGTTGAAATTCATCCATGTGAAGGGTTCAAAATTGAAATTTTCCAAGAAGGAGATCATGTTCAAACCCACGATATTAACTTAGGTGGCTTAGAATTAGGGATGTTCTCTCGTGCTTTAAAATATGAAGATATCGAACGTATGGAAATTCTTTACAAAAATGGCACACCAGATTTAGTTTATTTCCCTTACAAAGATAAAACAGATGAGGGCTTGGATAACATCTATCAATCTACAAAAGTCAGCGAAAAAACTAAAAACTTATACATTGTTATCGACCCAACACAAACAGTTGATGATGTATACGCTGAAGAATTAAAATAATTTTTGCCCCACAGGAATCAGTGAAATGACTGGTTCCTGTGGCTTTTTTAGTCTTTTGGCGAATAAAATAACATTGGTTTTAATGGAATAGTCGAAAAAATAAGCGAATAAGTGTTGACACATGTTTTTTCTAGCGGTATACTGTTAACAATTCTTAATTAAATCAGTTTTGGAGTGATTCTTATGACAACAACGAAGAAAAACCATACACAACTGAATAACTTTTACTTTAGCTATTTTAGATAGGTTTGTATTCATAACATTATGGGTACAGACAACAAACGTTTGTATCTATAATGGCTAGGGAAATTTAAGATGACTTTCAGCCATGTAGATTTAAGAAAATCTATAGTGGCTTTTATATTGCTTTTTTGTAGGGTATTCACTGTAGATTTTTCTTAAAATTTACTGTGAATATCCTTTTTGTTTGGCCAAAAATTAGGATTTCAGAAACTTACTAAAAAAATTTCGTAAAGGAGCACACAGGATGAAAGAAATAACTGGAGCCACTCGTTTAGCTGGGCTATTCGCGAAACCCAGCCAACACAGTATTTCACCGTTGATTCATAATACAGCATTTCAAAATTTAGGAGTTGATGCTCGGTATCTGGCGTTTGACGTTGGACAAGAGACATTGCCACAAGCAATTGAAGCGATTCGAACGTTTCACATGTTAGGGGCCAACTTATCAATGCCCAATAAAGTGGCGGCTGTAAGTTATATGGATGAACTAAGTCCTACCGCTCAACTGGTTGGCGCAATTAATACGATTGTCAACAAAGATGGAAAACTTTACGGAGACAGCACGGATGGTACTGGTTTTATGTGGAGTTTGAAAGAGAAAAAGGTTGACGTTTTTCAGAATAAAATGACCATCTTAGGAACAGGTGGTGCAGCCTTATCAATCATTGCCCAAGCTGCTTTAGATGGCGTGAAAGAAATCGCCGTTTACAACAGGAAAAGCGCGGGGTTTAACGACAGTCAAAAAAAACTGGCAAATTTCACTGAACGAACCAACTGTGTAATTCATTTAAATGATTTAGCGGATACTGAAAAACTAGCAAAAGATGTTGCTGAAAGCGTCTTGTTAGTTAATGCAACGAGTGTGGGTATGCATCCACATGCGCATAGTAGTCCTATAGAAAATTATGCAATGATTCAGCCGAAGTTATTCGTGTATGATGCTATTTATAATCCCAGAGAAACACAGTTATTAAAAGAAGCCCGTTTACGTGGCGCAGAAACAAGCAACGGCTTGGACATGCTACTTTATCAAGGAGCTGCTGCTTTTGAACAATGGACAGGACAAAAAATGCCTGTATCAGTCGTGAAACGTAAAATTGAAAATAGATAAAAAGAGCGCCGTTTAAAGGCATGAGGAGAGAATATAATGATCGTAATTATGAAAGAAAATGCAACCGAAAAGCAAATGAAACAAGTCATTGATTTAGTAACAGGTGCAGGCTTAACTACTCAAACAAGTCAAGATAATGGAAAAACAGTGATAGGCTTGATTGGTGATACAGAAAAATTAGTTGAAGCAGAGTTAACAGCATTAGAAGGCGTGGAAAAAAGTGTCCGCATTTCGTTGTCTTACAAACTAACGAGTCGTTTATTTCATCCAGAGAATACAGTGGTTGATGTGAACGGTGTTAAAATCGGTGACGGCAGTATGACCATGATGGCGGGCCCTTGTTCAATCGAAAGCTTAGATCAGATTCGTGAATGTGCGCGAATTGCTAAAGCTGGCGGTGCAACAATTTTACGAGGTGGTGCATTCAAACCTAGAACGTCGCCATACGCTTTCCAAGGACTAGAAGAAGAAGGACTAAAATACATTCGCCAAGCGGCTGATGAATTAGATATGCAAGTCATTACAGAAGTGATGGATGAAGCGAATTTAGAACTTGTCGCAAAATACAGTGACATTTTACAAATCGGTGCGCGCAACATGCAAAATTTCAAGTTATTACAAGCGGTTGGTAAAACTGGAAAACCTATCGGCTTAAAACGCGGGATTGCTGGTACGATTGATGAATGGCTAAACGCAGCTGAATACATTGCTGCGCAAGGAAATTTCAATGTGATCTTCATTGAACGTGGGATTCGTACGTACGAAACCGCTACGCGCAATACACTTGATTTAAGTGCGGTGCCTTTAATTAAAAAATTAAGTCATTTTCCAATTATTGTTGATCCGAGTCATGGTGTTGGTATCTGGGATTTAGTACCGCCAATGGCCCGAGCAGGTGTTGCTTCAGGTGCGGACGGCTTGATTGTAGAAATTCACCCAGATCCAGCGAATGCGTGGTCAGATGGGCCACAATCCTTGAATGAAAAAACTTACCTACGTATGATGAAAGAAGTTCATATCATCGAAAAAGCAATGAAAGAAATTAATGCTTTAGAAGATTAGTAAAGACAGAGGAGTAGAGGACATGAAATTAACCGTAACGTTACCTACACATTCATATGATTTAACCATCGAAACAGGTGCCTTAGATAAAATTGGCACCTGGGTACGTAGCCTGTGGCAGCCACAACGGGTAGCGATTATTACCGATGAAACGGTGAATAAATTATATGGCGCAGCTGTTGAGAAAGAATTGCAAGCTGCTGGTTTTGAAACATCATTGATTGCTGTAGCGGCAGGTGAACAAAGTAAGAGCCTCGAAACAGCTCAGCTGCTTTATGATTTTTTAGCGGAACAGCAATTGACTCGAAGTGATGGTCTAATTGCTCTAGGTGGAGGCGTTGTGGGAGATCTAGCTGGATTTGTCGCTTCAACCTATATGCGCGGTATTCACTTTTTGCAAGTACCAACAACCTTACTGGCACAAGTAGATAGTAGCATTGGAGGTAAAACAGCGGTTAACACTAAAAAAGCCAAAAATCTTGTCGGTACTTTTGCCCAACCAGATGGGGTTTTAATTGATCCTAATACACTTAAAACATTAGAACCTAGACGTGTGCGTGAAGGAATTGCAGAAATTGTAAAATCAGCAGCTATCGCTGATGTTGAATTGTGGCACCGTTTATCCTCTTTGGAAAATGAACAAGATTTAGTGGCACATGCAGAAGAAATTATCACGGCCTGTTGCAAGATTAAACGTGATGTCGTCGAAGAAGATGAATTAGATTTGGGGTTACGTTTGATTCTGAATTTTGGGCATACGATTGGCCACGCATTAGAAAATACAGCTGGTTACGGGGTGATTGCTCACGGTGAAGGCGTTTCTTTAGGAATGATTCAAATAACTCAAGTCGCAGAACAACAAGGGCTTTCCCCACTTGGGACTACCCAAGAGTTGGTCACCATGCTAGAAAAGTTCCATTTACCAGTAACGACAGATCGTTGGCCAGAAGAACGTCTCTATCAAGCAATTACACATGATAAAAAAACACGTGGGGGACAGATTAAAATCATTGTCTTAGAAAAAATTGGTCAAGCGAAAATTGTCTCTTTACCAACGGAAGAAATTCGAGCATTTTTAAATAGAGAAGGAGGAATTTAAGATGCGCTTTATTACAGCAGGCGAATCACATGGACCTGAATTAACTGCTATTATTGAAGGCTTACCAGCCGGTCTGCCTTTAAGTAGCGAAGAGATTAACCGAGAATTAGCAAGACGTCAAGGCGGTTACGGTCGTGGGGGACGGATGAAAATTGAAAAAGACCAAGTACGTATTACTTCGGGCATTCGGCATGGTAAAACACTTGGCTCACCAGTAACGTTGATTGTCGAAAACAAAGACTGGAAAAATTGGACCTCCGTGATGTCAGTAGAGCCAGTTCCTGAAAAACAAAAGAAAATCCGCCGCGTCAGCAAACCACGTCCAGGACATGCTGATTTAGTTGGTGGCATGAAATATCAACATGATGATTTACGGAATGTTTTAGAACGTTCTTCGGCACGAGAAACAACGATGCGTGTGGCGATTGGTGCGGTTGCTAAAAAACTCTTAGCTGAACTGGATATCCAAGTCGCTGGGCATGTCGCGGTATTAGGCGGGATTGAAGCTACGATTCCTGAAAATTTAACGATTCGTGAAATTCAAGAACGATCTGAACAATCTGCCGTTCGCGTATTAGATCCTTCCGTAGAAGAAAAAATGAAAGAACTAATTGACCAAACCAAGAAAAATGGCGATACAATTGGTGGGGTAGTAGAAGTACTTGTGGGTGGCGTTCCAGCTGGCTTAGGGAGCTATGTTCAATGGGATCGTAAACTAGATGCCAAAATTGCGCAAGCTGTTGTAAGCATCAATGCTTTTAAAGGTGCTGAGTTTGGCATTGGATTTGAAATGGCACAACGCCCTGGTAGCCAAGTGATGGACGAGATTGTTTGGGACGAAAGTACAGGTTATACCAGAACTTCCAACAATTTAGGCGGTTTTGAAGGAGGAATGACCAACGGAATGCCAATCATCGTTCGTGGTGTCATGAAACCTATTCCAACCCTTTATAAACCATTGCAAAGCGTAAATATTGATACAAAAGAGCCTTATAAGGCCAGCGTTGAGCGCTCTGATAGCACGGCAGTACCGGCCGCTAGCGTTGTTTGTGAAGCCGTTGTTGCAACGGAAGTAGCGAAGGCTATGCTCGAAAAATTTGATAGTGACTCATTTGAACAAATGAAAGAAGCAGTGAAACGTTATCGCCTATATACTCAAAACTTTTAATGGAAGAAAGTCGCAAGTATATGGAGGGAAAAAATGAAGAAACGTATATTAATCGTAGGATTAGGGCTAATCGGGAGTTCACTGGCTTTGTGTATCAAAAAAGGGCATCCAAACAGTGAGATTATCGGTTTCGATAATCAAGCGGAGTCAACTGAATTTGCTAAGAAAACGGGTCTAATTGATGAGATAGCTGAATCTTTAACAAGTGGGGCAAGACGAGCAGAGATTATTTTTCTTTGTTCCCCAGTTAAAGCAACTTTAGTACAACTAGAAGAATTAAACCAATTATCACTAGAAACTGCTCTGATCACAGATGTGGGTAGTACCAAGGTGGAAATTAATCAGTTAGCAACAAAGCTTAACATGAAAAATTTTATTGGTGGTCATCCAATGGCTGGTTCACATAAATCCGGCGTAACAGCCGCTGATGAACGTTTGTTTGAAAATGCCTACTATATTTTTATCGATGACCATGGCGAAAAAAACAAACAGATTCAGGAGTTACAAACATTACTAAAAGGAACGCATGCGAAGTTTATTACGATGCCTGCACAGGAACATGATGAAATTACTGGTGCTCTAAGTCACTTGCCACATATTGTTGCCGCAGCTTTAGTGAACGAAAGTCAGCAACTGAATACCACTTACCCTAGAGCACAGCAGCTAGCGGCTGGAGGATTCAGAGATATTACTCGAATTGCTTCCTCTGATGCAACGATGTGGACGGATATTTTATTAAGCAATCGCTTAGTATTATTGGACTTACTAGAAAATTGGCAAAAAGAGATGACTACTGTTTGCCAATGGTTAACAGAAAAAAACGCCCCAGCTATTCGTAATTTTTTTGATAAGGCCAAAGAAACACGTGCTCAATTGCCTATTCACAAAGAAGGCGCAATCCCAGCTTTCTATGATCTGTTTGTTGATGTACCAGATCAACCAGGAATCATCGCTGAAATTACGCAAATTTTAGGCGAAGCGGACCTTTCTCTTACAAATATTAAAATTTTAGAAACGAGAGAAGAAATCTATGGGATTCTTCAATTGTCTTTTAAAAATCAATCAGACTGCCAAGCTGCAAAACAAATTTTATCTAAAAAAACGAACTATACGTGTTACGAAAAATAAGAGGTGATGAGGGTGCAACTACGTACAAATGTGAAACATTTACAAGGGACTCTGATGGTTCCTAGCGACAAATCGATTTCCCATAGAAGTATTATGTTTGGAGCGATTTCTTCTGGAAAAACAACGATTACAAATTTTCTAAGAGGCGAAGATTGTTTAAGTACCTTAGCGGCGTTTCGTTCTTTGGGTGTGAACATTGAAGATGACGGGACGACAATCACCGTTGAGGGGCAAGGATTTGCAGGTTTAAAAAAGGCGAGGAATACAATTGATGTTGGAAATTCAGGTACAACAATTCGTCTGATGCTGGGCATTTTAGCTGGCTGTCCCTTTGAAACGCGCCTAGATGGTGATGCGTCTATTGCCAAACGACCGATGAATCGTGTGATGCTTCCTTTAAACCAAATGGGAGCGGAATGTCAAGGGGTTCAGCAAACGGAGTTTCCGCCAATTTCTATTCGCGGGACTCAAAATTTGCAACCGATTGACTACACAATGCCTGTTGCGAGTGCTCAAGTGAAATCGGCTATTTTATTCGCCGCTTTGCAAGCCGAGGGCACTTCTGTAGTGGTTGAGAAAGAAAAGACACGTGATCATACAGAAGAGATGATTCGACAATTTGGTGGGACGCTTGAAGTAGACGGTAAAAAAATTATGTTAACTGGACCGCAACAATTAACAGGTCAAAATGTGGTAGTTCCTGGTGATATCTCTTCTGCAGCTTTCTTTTTAGTTGCGGGTTTAGTAGTCCCAGATAGCGAGATACTTCTGAAAAATGTTGGCTTAAATCAAACGCGGACAGGTATTTTAGATGTGATTAAAAACATGGGTGGTTCCGTCACTATTTTAAATGAAGATGAGGCCAATCACTCTGGCGATTTACTTGTAAAAACGAGTCAATTAACAGCTACAGAGATTGGTGGCGCTATTATCCCACGTTTAATTGATGAGTTACCGATTATTGCTTTGTTAGCTACTCAGGCTACTGGCACGACAATCATTCGAGATGCAGAAGAATTGAAAGTCAAAGAAACCAATCGGATTGATGCAGTAGCGAAAGAATTAACAATTTTAGGCGCCGACATCACGCCTACTGATGATGGCTTAATTATACATGGACCAACTTCTTTACATGGTGGAAGAGTTACCAGTTATGGGGATCATCGTATCGGGATGATGTTACAAATTGCTGCATTACTTGTAAAAGAAGGCACTGTTGAATTAGATAAGGCTGAAGCAGTTTCAGTTTCTTATCCAGCATTTTTTGACGACTTAGAACGTTTAAGTTGTTAACGAAGGAGGATAACGAACCATGGAAAGCATTGTTTTAATTGGTTTCATGGGTGCGGGTAAAACAACTATCGGCCAAAGTTTGGCCAATAAACTAAAGATGCCTCATCTTGATTTAGATACAGCGTTAATTGAAAAAATAGGACGCTCAATTCCTGACTATTTCGAAAAATATGGTGAAGCAGCTTTCCGAGAACAGGAAACCCAACTTTTAAAGGAGCTGTCAAAAAATACAGCCGTCCTTTCAACTGGGGGCGGGATTGTTGTCGGACCAGAAAATCGTAGCTTATTAAAATCTTTTCAGCAAGTGATTTATTTACATGCGACACCAGAAGAGCTGTTAAAAAGAATCACAGAAGATACTGAAAACCAGCGGCCCTTAGCTATAGAACGTTCTTCAAAAGAAATCATTACTTTATTTGAGTCTCGTAAAAATTTTTATGAAGAATGTGCGAAGATGACAATTGATACGACCAATCGCTCGCCAGAAGAAATTATCAATGAAATTCTGCAACAATTAAAGGAGTAGAGAAACGATGAAAGTTGGTTATTTAGGTCCGATTGGTTCCTTTACGTACAGTGCAACGTTGGCTGCTTTTCCTGAAGCTACGTTGATGCCGTACGCATCGATTCCAGCTTGCTTGAAAGCAATTGAACATCAAGAAGTGGCATGCAGCATTATTCCAATAGAAAACACGATTGAAGGAACTGTTAACGCATCGATAGATTATTTGTATCATCAAGCGCAGTTACCTGTCCAAGCAGAGTTAGTTTTACCGATTCAACAACAATTAATGGTGGCAAAAGAGAATCAAGCGATCTGGCAACAAAGTCAGAAAATTTTATCACATCCGCAAGCATTAGCTCAATCGCAGATGTTTCTAGCGAAAAACTTTCCAGAAGCGATTTTAGAAGCAACGCCTTCAACAGCTTACGCCGCCAAATACATTGCAGAACATCCAGAATTACCTTTTGCAGCTATTGCACCAAAACTTTCTGCGGAAATGTATGATTTGACCATTGTTGAAAAAAATATACAAGATTTATCGGTAAATCAAACCCGATTTTGGGTTCTTGGTTCTGAAAATTTAGCGATTTCTTTCCCGCTATCTGAGAAAAAAATAACGCTGGCGATTACGATGCCAAGTAATGTTCCTGGCTCTTTACACAAAGCATTAAGTGTGTTTAGTTGGCGAGGGATTAATCTTAGCAAAGTAGAATCGCGGCCGTTGAAAACAAAGCTCGGAGAGTACTTCTTTTTAATGGACTTAGTGAATGATCAACCAGAAAAACTAATTGAAGCAGCTTTAACAGAACTGGAACTGATTGGCGCAGAAATAAAAATTTTAGGGGATTACCCGATCTATGTTTTGTCCACACTTTAAAGAGTTAAAAATGAAAATGAAGCTTACTTATTAGATAAAGTGAGTTTCATTTTTTATTAAATTACATATTTGTAATAGGAATTTCCTGCGAAATGAGGTATCCTAAGAAAGGTGATAAAACACAGAGGTAAAGGAGTGACACGATGAGTCGTGTAGATCGTTATAAACATATTCATGAAAAATCGAGACCAGCAGAGCATAAAAAGACCTTTAATCCCCGAAAATCAATGGGTGAACATAGAGAAGAAGAACCAGAAGAACTAGCTGAAAGCCTTCAAGAGCCAGTTTACGAAGACAGCTATACTGAGGACAGTCGCAGAAGTGAGAGGCGACATCAAACAGATTCAGGTGGTGGCAACGGTTCTGACCAACCACCCCGCGGAAAAAAAGACAAGAAACCAAAAAAGAAACGTAAAAAATCAAAAACAAAACGCTTTTTCAAATGGCTAGTGATCCTATTGATTCTGTTATTTGCCTATAGTACAGTCATGTTTTTAAAAGGAAAATCTGCAGCAGAACATGATGACTCGTTGCCTCAAGAAAAAGTAGAAACATTTAATGGTGTCAAAAGTAGCAATGGGGCTAAGAATATTTTAATTCTTGGCAGCGATACACGTGGGGAAGATGCTGGACGAGCCGACACAATAATGGTTCTCCAACTAAATGGACCATCAAAAAAACCGAAATTAATTTCATTTATGCGTGATACATTCGTGGACATTCCTGGTGTCGGGCCGAATAAAATTAATGCCGCATACGCTTATGGCGGTGCTGAATTGGTTCGTGAAACGTTAAAACAAAACTTTAATTTAGATACGAAATATTATGCTAAGGTAGATTTCCAATCATTTGAAAAAATTGTTGACTCTATGTTTCCAAAAGGTGTCAAAATCGATGCAGAAAAATCACTGAATTTAGATGGTGTTGATATTGAAAAAGGGCAACAGGTCATGGATGGACATGTCTTACTTCAATACGCTCGCTTTAGGATGGATGAAGAAGGCGACTTTGGTCGGGTTCGTCGCCAACAACAAGTTATGTCAGCTGTAATGAGCCAAATGAAAAACCCAATGACTTTATTAAGAACCCCAGAATCACTTGGGAAATTAGTCGGCTATATGTCGACAGATGTGCCTGTTAGTTTCATGTTAACGAATGGACCATCATTGTTGATTAAAGGAAAAGCAGGGGTTGAGTCATTATCGGTTCCGGTACCAGATTCTTGGAATTTTGGTGAATCCTCTTATGCAGGCAGTATTTTAGAAGTAGATGAACAAAAAAATGCTGACGCCATCGAAAAATTCCTGAACGAATAAGGAAAGCATTTTAAAATATCCTTTTTTATGCTATATTAGAAACAACGTGGAAAATTAGTGAAACGAGGTTACAAAATGAAAATTGCTATTGTGACAGATAGTACAGCTTATTTACCCGAGCGCATTAAAGATCATCCGAATCTTTTTGTAATTCCCATCCCAGTCATTTTAGATGGAAAAATATACAACGAAGGCATTGACATTGAAGCAGATGAATATTATGCATTGCTAAATAATAGTAAAGAATTTCCGACGACTTCACAACCTGCTTTAGGAGAAGTGTTAGAGCTTTACAAATCAATCGCTGAACAAGGGTACGACACCATCATCAGCATTCATCTTTCTTCAGGAATCTCTGGTTTTGTTCATACATTGCACGGACTTACTGATGAAATCCCAGGCGTTGCTTTGTATCCATATGACTCAAAAATTACAAGTATGCCAATGGGACACATGGTAGAAGCTGCTTTAGATTTAACAGAAGAAAAAGCCAGCTTAGAAGAAATTTTTGCCAAATTAGATTTAATTCGTGATAATACGTATGCATATCTAATTGTAGAAGATCTGAACAACTTAGTTCGTGGCGGTCGCTTAACGAATGGCGCAGCCTTGATCGCTGGGCTATTGAAGATTAAACCTATCTTGACTTTTGAAGATGGAAAAATTGTATTATTTGAAAAAATCCGTTCAACAAAGAAAGCTTTTGCTCGTGCAGAAAAGATTATTGGTGAACGAAACGCAGGGATTGAAGCACCAGTTAAACTGTATGTGATTCATGCTAATAACCGCATCGTTGCTGAAAAAGAACAAGCAAAATTACAAAAGCTATACCCAAATGCAGAAATTGAAATCGGTCATTTTGGTCCAGTTATTGGGACCCATCTAGGGGAAAAAGCAATTGGTTTAGCGATTTCAGCTCAATAATAAAAGATGAGACAAAAGTAAACTACTTCTGTCTCATCTTTTATTCTATTATTTTGTCGTTTGCTGCTGTTACTCAGCCGAATACTTTTTGTTTATAAGAAAATGTAAAATTACTCCTTTTTATTAGAAAATATCTTGCAAATTAAGCAATTCCTTACAAAGTAATGTATACTAAGGAAGAGGAGGCGGTTAAATGAAAAGAAATATAGCCTTGTTGCAAAGCGAAAAAATGAAAAAAGTTCAAGCTTTAGCAAACTACTACCAAGAATCAATTGACTTACCGCCTGGAAAAAACCGTGAGGCGGTTATCAAAAAGATTAATGAATCAAAAAAAGAAATTAAAGAAATAAATGATATATTAACAGATATTCAAAAGAAAAAGAAATAAAGGAGTCGTTTGTGATTATCGATGGATTTACGTTATTGCTATTTTTATTTGTCGTCGTTATGTATGGTTACTTTTACTTCGTACGTAAAAGTATTGTAATTCCGGCTGCAAAACATCCTACAACAAAATATTTAGTTGCTTTTTTTAGTTTAATGATTCTGGCCAATGCATTTTCGGCAGGAGATAAAATTGAAATGATTCGAAGTGTGTTATATATTTTGATTATCTTCAGTTTTCTTTACGATGCAAGAGGTTTTGCGGAGGACTGTATTATTACGCATCCTTTTGACAATCGGGGCACGGCCTTTAAAGATATCGAAAAGATTGTCCTTGTTCAAAAGTCGAACGGTATTCGTTTAGGGTATTTAAAAAAAGGCAGAAGAGGGGTGGTTTTACGCTTTTCTGCGCCACTAGAAGAAATGGTTCTTTTTCTTTCAACACGGATGAATGAAGAGGCAGAAATTGATATTATTGTTAATGAAGATTAACCATGTTCAGCTCCTAGAAATCAGCTTTTCACGCGTTAAGTTTTGTCTGAATTTCTTTTGAAAAAAAGAAAGCAATTTTGCTTGTACTTTTGGTAAAATTTGTTATAATTAGTCAGATTAAATTTTGGAAGGAAGTTGTTTCGGTGAGTGAAGAATTTGAAAAGTGTGTCGCTGACTTGAAAAAGAAATATCAAGCAATCCCTGAAGAAAAACGACAACACTTTGCAGAACGTATGCAAAAGAAAAATTTCTTACGCTACAAAAAAATTGAATTAATTAAAGGAGAACTTCTTCGTTTAGAAGCACGACGCGCTCAATTGGAACTTTGCGAACGCAGTTCTGAGTTAGAAGAAGTCGAAAAGAAAATTATTCTTAAAAAGAAAAAATTACTTAAATGTTTTGATCGGTAAGTCAATAAAAATTTAATATAGAAGGGAATGATAGGATGGAATTTACCTTTCTAATCATTGTTTTTGCACTGTCTATTACCTTCTCAAACATATTCAACCGGATTGTTCCCGTCATTCCGCTGCCAATTGTGCAAATTATTGTAGGCGTTCTAATTGGTTTAACTAAAATGGGGCAGGAAATTGAATTTGAGCCTGAAGTGTTTTTAGTAATGATTATTGCACCGCTTTTATTTAGAGAAGGGGAGCTAATCAATCTGAAAGCAATGATGAAAAATTTCGGGATGATTCTTTTCTTGGCCTTTTTTGGTGTGTTAATTACCTTAGTCGGAGTCGGCTGGACCTTGCATATGATTTTGCCTACTTTACCATTAGCCGCTTGCTTCGCTTTTGGGGCGGCTTTAGGGCCAACGGATGCGGTGGCGGTAGGTTCGTTATCAGGTCGAATTGACATTCCTGAACGTTCGATGAACATTTTATCTGGTGAAGGACTCATTAATGATGCATCAGGCGTTACAGCCTTTCAATTTGCATTAGCGGCTTTATTAACAGGGTCATTTTCGCCGGTGGAAGCGGCAGGGACCTTGGTTATTTCCAGTATTGGTGGAGCGGTAGTCGGAATCGTGTTAGTTCTATTAAAACAGCAAATTGTTCATTTACTTGAAACTGCAGTGGCAAAAGATGTTACAGGCTACTTGTTGATTGAATTACTCTTGCCATTTATTGCTTATTTAATTTCAGAGTTGATTGGCGTTTCTGGAATTATTGCTGCTGTGATTGCTGGAATTATGCAAGCGTCTAGTTTGAAAAAAGTTTCGCTTTTTGAAGCAGAGCTGTCAAATGTTGGCGAAAGTATTTGGAGTATGATTGAGTTCACTTTAAATGCCTTAGTTTTCTTATTCTTAGGAATTGAACTTTCTCAAGTGTTTTCGCCAATTTGGATTGACCAACAATATTCAAACTGGTTCCTACTAATGGTTGTTCTAATTATTAGCGCCGTTGTCTTTTTGATTCGTTTCTTAGCCATTTTCAGTGTTTACACGCTTCAACATGGCCTTAAGAAAGTTAAAAACGCAATGAATGAAATGCTGATTTTAACTTTTGGCGGTGTTAAAGGAACAGTGAGTTTAGCCACCATCTTTATTTTGCCAACAGCGA
Source organism: Enterococcus sp. DIV1206 (assembly GCF_051712485.1). Taxonomy (NCBI): domain Bacteria; kingdom Bacillati; phylum Bacillota; class Bacilli; order Lactobacillales; family Enterococcaceae; genus Enterococcus; species Enterococcus sp. DIV1206. Next base: position 1,612,189 of record NZ_JBIOOZ010000001.1, on the reverse strand, counting down.
TTAACGGGGAGCATTTTAAAGAACGACCGTTATTACTATTCATTACGGCTTGTGTTATTTTGGTGACTCTGATTGGCGGGATTCTAGTTTTACCATTTTTAACTGATTCAGAGACGGAAGTGGAAAATGAAGAGTCAGTCGAAATTGATTTATTACGTGATGTCATTGATGTCTTAAAACAGCAAAATGAAGAGAATCCTCGTGGTGAAATGAATGCGGTCATTGAAAATTATCAAGATCGTTTAAAAGAATTGTATACCGAGCAGCTAAGTGCGGAACGAAAACAAGAAGTGCAAGAGTTGCGGACGTTAATTGTGTCCATTGAACGAGACGGCTTAGAAGAAAGTCTGAAACAAGGAGAAATTAGTGTCAGAAGTTATCGTATGTATCAACGCTTGATTACACGGATGCAACGGTCGATTGCCAAACAATTATTATCGATTGTAGGCTTTTGGTTATTATTTGCTCGACAAATCATTTCGATTCTTTTACATCCTAAGCTATTTTTCAATCGTGGTGAAGCTTCTGAAGAAGAAAAAGAATTACGAAATGAAGAACTAGAAAATATTCGCCAAGTTTTTCTAAGAAATTCTCAAGTTATTCTGAAGAGTTTAGATAATTTGCGCGGTGTCTATGATGATGATTTAATTGATTTCTTCATTGACGGACGCTTGGATTTAGCCCATAAGTTTGAAAAAGGCGAATTTATTGATTCATATATTGTTCATACGGAGACAGACTATGTCAAAGACCTATTATTAGGCTTCCAAGAAGAACGACGGATGATTGATCATTACGAACAATCTGAACGCATTTCAATTATCGAAGCGAACGAGTTACGAAAAAATGTCAATTTATTAGAGAGTTATTCGATTAGCGGCGAAGTGAATAACGTTCCGCTGAAACGATTTGTTAAAAATTTTAATAAAGAATAAGTAATAGTGTATGAGAAGAGTTGATATCTCCTTCAAAATTTAAAAATCCTATAACTAAATTTTAAGTACAGACTAAAAACCACCGTAAAATTTTTTATTTTAAAGAATTTTTACGGTGGTTTTTTCTTTATAATAATTATACATTTAATTAAAAATAATAACAAAATCCATTGATAGATATAATTTTTAATAAAATAAATATTTTAATGATTATTCGCAACGTTTATTTATATTTCTTGATATATGCATAAAACGTTATTTAATAACAATTTTTAATGTTTCGTTAAAAAAACCTTTATTTATGTGGTGTTTGTGTGTACAATTTAATTATTGTAATAATAAATATACGATTAAAAAGGAGTGGTGAAAATGGTAGGGACAGTTGCGGTAACTCCAGAACAACTTAAGAGTCAAGCTAAAGTTTACGCACAAGCCTCGAATCAAATTAACAATGCAATTCGCAAAGTTAATTCAATGAATCAACAAATTTCGCAACAATGGAAAGGCGAAGCATTTCAAGCGTACTTGGAACAATATAATCAATTAGAGGGTAACGTGAAAAAATGGAAGAATTACTTATTAGCATCAATCAACAATTGAACAAATACGCTGATACTGTCGCACAACGAGATCAACAGGATGCACATTCATTTGGTTTTTAAATAATTATAGTTGTTGGAGGGGAAAATGAATAATCATTTAAAGAAAAAAGCTTATCGAAACACACCAGCTTTTGTGATGTTAGCATGGGGTTCGTTTCTGTTCTTTGTGGTATTAATTTTGGTGGGACTTTATACATTAAAGGAGCCTTTAATGGTAAAGGGATATTATTTAATGGAATCGGTAGGGTTAATTTCTTCTTCATTCACTTTATCTAAAGTCATTAGAGATAATCAAGAAGATGAAGAAAGATATAATCAGATGTTTCGAGCACATGAAGAATCAGAAGAGTAAGAAATTTCTTCTGATTTTTAATGAATTGAAAGGGCATTCTTTTGAATGCTCTTTTTATATAATAATTAAAGGAGGAAGCTGATGGTAAAAATCGCATCCAATCAAGGCACTGCCCAAAAGGCAATTGCCGGGATCAAGAATGTATCTGTGAGTAAAAATCAAACATGTCATTTAGGAGAAAGCAATATTTCAAGTATGAAAAAAGGGGTTAAAGTCAGTAATCAACTGCTCAATAAATTAGCAAAAGTAGTCAATGGTGTCAACGCACAAGCTAATAAATTCCCCAAATTAGCGGCAACGATGGCGGCTAGAGATAGCCAAACAACGTTTAAATAAGGAGAAACGATGGAAAAGGATACGAATGAAAAATTAAGAAGGAACTATGCGGAACAGATTGTCGAAAAAGAACGAGCGATGGATCAATTGTCGAAGGAAAAGAAGCAAATCCAAACCATTTTTGGTACACTAGAGTATGAACTAACTAGAAATTTTCGCGAACTTGAGCAACTCAATGCAGAAGTGATTCATAAAGGCGGTAAGTTTACGCGTTGGGAGCAAGAGGAGCTCTCTGGAAAACAACGCTATTTAAAGGGCTTTTTACAACAACAGACACATGAATTAAGTCAAAGATACACAAAAGCAACCGCACAATCGAATGAAGAACGACTACAGCTCCAAAGAGAAAGGAGTCGGTTGTCATGGGATTAATCTACTCCAGTAGCGATTCTTCAGCAATGATGCGTGCGCTGTCCAGCAACCTAGCAGTTGCCCGAACAACCACCAGTGAGCTAACAGCTGGTTGTCAGCAACTAATCGCAGCCATCGACGGTCATACATTGTCTGGCGCTGCTTATAATGCGGGAAAAGGGCTATTTTCAGAATTAGTGATTCCGACGATTCATCGAATGACTGCCGCCGTTGATAACGTCCAAAGTGATTTGGTCAAATACAACGCTGCGGATTCATTTATTGCCAGTGAGGGCTTTTTAGATGAAGACAAACTCAAATTAAAAATAAAAATCATGAAAGCCAATCAACAATTATTGCACGATTCTGCTAGAGCAGTCGCCACATTAGCCCATAGTCAGCCAATTCCAGGAATTTATGAACTCTTACAAAATGCCCAACGGACCTTTATTAAGATGGCAGAAAGCATGCAACAGGACATTGATAAGCTCCACAAGCAAATACAAAAGCTCAATGAGTTTGATCGACAAACCAAAAACCTATTCGCCACTAGCTTAGAAGAAATGCAGTTGGCGATGCAAGGGATCTTAGTCCTGAATGAAACAACGGTCAAAAGCAACGGCCTCTACACCTTACCAAGTGGTGTTGATAAAAGTTACTTTACGGAAATTAAAAAAGATACTAAAAATGAAGTGACTGACAAACAATTATTAGAAGGCTGTACGATTATTCGTGTTCATGATAGATCACGCGGCTTTGAGTATTACATGTTAGAAAAGGACGGATATTCCTACCGAATAGACGAGAAAAAACTATCAGGAAACTTAGCTTCCCTAGTAAAGAAATACGACTTAGATGTAGTAGAACTGACGCCAAAGGAACTGACTACCCGGGTCAATAACCAACAGAAAAAAGGTTATAATTACTTTGAAAAAGATGACAGAGTTTTGGGATTAGGTCTCCTGTCAAAAGGCCAAGGAGTTATGGATGAAATCCAAGAATCAGGTGTGTGGGATTCCCTGTGGATGTTAGGAATGGGCATTGCGTCGGTAAGGAATGCGCAGACTTTTTCTAAGAAAGTCAGTGGGAATAAAAATATTGATGATATATCTTGGAGTTTAAATAAAAATGGAGCAAATATAAATGGGCGTGATTATTCAGGACATGCTTTAGAAAGAATGGCTCCTCATACGCCTGAAATCAGAGCACAACTGCGAACAAGAGCTCAAGAAATTGCTAAAAATAACGATTTAGTTCCAGGATCTGATCCATATAATAAATTTGTCAACAATTATATAAAGCCAAGAAATATACCGCCCTTTGTAGTAGAAGAGGCTATTCAAAATGGCACGAAATTGAAAGGAAACAGACCCAATACTTGGTCTTTTGAAAATAAAGATGTTAAAGTCATCACTAATGATAGTGGTAAAGTCGTAACAGTTATACCCAAATAATTATTATGTAAGGAAGAGTGGAAATGGACATCAAATACGATGATTTAGAATTAATGGAACTATTCTATTCAGAAGGACAAAGTTTAACAGGAAATATAGAAGATGGAGATATTTTATACCGAAGAAGTAATGAAAATTTCAACTTAACAATGTTTATATATACGTATGAGCAAAGGATTAATGTATTTTTGCAATATAAAGAAATGGATATGATTTCTATTGAATTAAAAGATATTTCAAGTTTACAAAAAGCAGATCACTATTTGAAAATTTATCGTGATGATCAAGAGGTAGGGAATATTTGTTTTGGAAAAAACTTTTTAATTAATATAGAGAACTGAAAAAACACTATCACTTGATTGTCAGTTAAATGATAGAGCTTTGAATTGTAAGTAGTGACTTACTAATCAAGTTGACAATAGCTAATAAAATATAGCTATATCTATCAAAAAACAAAGTGATTGTAGTTGATTCAACTACAATCACTTTGTTTAAAATAAATACAGAATCTAAAATTAAAAATCATAAATCCACGACAACAAAATTTACATAATACCAAACTAACAGCCGTAATATTCAAAGTATCTTAATCCTGAATGAAACAACTGTCAAAAGCAACGGCCTCTACACCTTGTCAAGTGGTGTGGATAAAAGTTACTTTACGGAGATTAAAAAAGATACTAAAAATGAAGTCACTGACAAACAGCTGTTAGCGGGTTGCACCATTCTTTATGTTCATGATAAAAAGAACGGTTTCAATTATTACATGCTAGAAAAGGACGGCTATTCCTACCGAATAGACGAGAAAAAACTATCAGGAAACTTGGCTTCTCTAGTAAAAAAATATGACTTAGATGTAGTAGAATTGACGCCAAAGGAACTGACTACCCGAGTCAATAATCAGCAGAAAAAAGGCTATAATTACTTTGAAAAAGATGACAGAGTTTTGGGATTAGGTCTCCTGTCAAAAGGTCAAGGAGTCATGGATGAAATCCAAGAGTCAGGTGTGTGGGATTCCCTGTGGATGTTAGGCTTAAGTACCGCAGCAATCCGAAGTACCCAGACATTCTCTAACGAAACTGGTGGCACGAGTAATGGCTTAAAAGGAAGTAAGAATGGACGGGCTTATACGCTTGATAGGAATAAGAGTGCTGAGGCTAAATTTTCTGGAGAAGATATCTTTAACTATACAAACAAAGTGAACGAGCACATGGCTAATCCTGATAGAGCAGTTCCAGCTCAAACATTGAAAGAAGTAATCAATGGTGGTATCTCAATGTCTGACCCCAGAGGTTCTAGTGCGACAATGTATTATAGTAAAATTTATATTAATGACAAGAAGTATAATTTTGAAGTGCTTTATGATAAACCAACAAACACTGTTTATCACTTTAAATATGACAGAAGACCATTGGGCCCATTACCAGCAGTATCAAAACAATAATACTGGAGGAAACTATAATGACAAAAAAAGAGCAACTATATTATTTATTAAATGGTTTGAATCTTGGAGAAATAGAAATTAACCATTTTACAAATCAGTTTATGAAAATTTTTGATTTAGAAATAGATTATGATGAATTGTCGAATAAAGAATATACAGTTCTAGGAAATATTTCTGATATGTCAGCTAGATTTTCTGATAATACAGAAGATTTGAAATTACCTAATGTGTACTATAGCGAAAAACAAATTAGAGATGAAGTATTCTATGCTTTAAAAGAATTAATGTAAATCATATAAAAAAAGACGATTTACTGATTGATAATTAAATAATAAGGCCTTGATAGTAAGGATATAGGTTCATCAATCCAGTTGTCAATAGCTAACAAAATATATCTATCAGAAAAAACAGAGTGATTGTGGTCAATTTAAACCGCAATCACTCTGTTTAAAATAAATATAGAACCTGGATTTAAAAATTATTAATACACGATAACAAAACTTACATAATACCAATCTACAAGTCGCAACCTTCAAGACATTGACAAACTCCACAAGCAAATACAAAAGCTCAATGAGTTTGATCGACAAACTAAAAACCTGTTCGCCACTAGCTTAGAGGAAATGCAGTTGGCGATGCAAGGCATCTTAGTCCTGAATGAAACAACTGTCAAAAGCAACGGTCTCTACACCTTGCCAAGTGGTGTGGATAAAAGTTACTTCACGGAAATTAAAAAAGAAGCTTCTACGGTTCTTGAAACAGCCAAACCAAAAATAGAGCTAATCAAGAAAACCGACAGTCTAGAAGAAATCAGCAGAAAAACCATTGCTTGTGCAAATATAGGCATTAATCCTTATACAGGAAAGAAAATTAGTCAAAGAGAAGCCAATAAATTCAAGTATACTGCATGGTCTGGAACGCTTACGGAGATTGGAAATGTCGTTTTAGGCTCATATTATGGAAATAAAGCCGCTTCACGACTGGACGGACTTGATAATGTAGGGAATGTGAAAAAAGGGAGAAGTTCCGCTAACGACGCCTTAATTAGCAATAAAAACAGAAAAAATTATGTATTAGATAGAAATAAAAGCACAGGAACTGTGACTTATAAGAAAGTCAATGGGTCTACAAATACAGTCTGGGATGATATTAAAGGTACACAACCTCCAAGAGAAGGAACTACTATTCCTAAATCGTTCGAAATGAGTGTTAATGGGGAAAATTGTGGGTAAATCCAAACGGAACCAAGCACATGGTAGAATATTCAACTCGAAATTTATCTCATGGACAAAAACTTACCGAACAACAATTATTAAGGAGTTTTCAAGGTGCTGTAGAACAAGCTACCTCTACAGGGATAAAATTTAATGCTAAAATAATAATAGATAATTGGGAATTAATATTTAGTCCGGCTAGAGAAGCAGGACAATTACCAGTTATTAAACATGCTGTATATCTGCCTTAACTATGGAAGGAGCAAATTATGAAAATTAAAAGTTATGAAGATAAACTAGTCAAAGATGATATGGAAGTTGACTATTATGTCCCAATCACGGTATCATTTTCAGAAAATGATGATAAGTATAGTTTAGGAGAATTTTATTATTATAGATTCGTTAACGAACACGAATCCTTCGTTGAGCTTAAAATCAATTCTGTTACACAGAAAATTGTAGAAGTAGTATTAACAGCCATCAATGATATTGAGGAGTCTAATTTATTTATTGATGAGTATACAGAAAAAAATCCAGTAATTCAAACAGATATTTTTAATGGAAATTCGATTATAACTAAAGAATCTGGTTTTAAAATATCTAGGGAATATAAAAGGTTGTATTTTAAGCTAGATAAAGAAAAGATAGATTCTGTTGTAAAAATGTCTAACCATGTATCTTTATTTCTAAATGAAGACAGTGAGATTGTTGGTCTGGAATTTTCTAGCTTTTCAGATAATGAATGGGCAGAACTCAGTGAAAGTATACAATCTACTACTTGATTTTATTTTAAATAGAGACGATTTATAGGTGGTGCGAAATAATGGTATATTCCCAATCTAAACAATTTAGTACAAATCAAGTAAAGTTAAAAAATGAAGGCAAGGAGTTGTTAAATGAATTAGATAAAAGATGTAATATATCTGATGATGTTCAAAAAACACAATTAAAACTAATCTATTCAGAAATTAGTTCTATGGTTAGTTCTGTTGAAAATCCACAATCTATAAAAAAATTATAGCTTCTTATCCTCAATTGATAGTAGATACTTGGGATTTCTCAGACGAATTAGGAATTAGATTATTACATTTCAAAGATTCATATAACAAATTTATGAAAAAAGTGTTTAATGGTAATTAATTAGTAAATAACATTAGAAAAAAGTAGAGTGATTGCAGTTAATTCAAACTACAATCACTCTGTTTAAAATTAAAAATCATGAACATAGGATAACAAAGTGTACATAATATCTATCTACAAGTCGTAATATGCAAGGCATCTTAGTCCTGAATGAAACAACTGTAACTTTTGGGATGGACTGTTCTCCTATGAAATCTTATCTGAAAAGAGCATTTCAGAAATGATTAAAAAACATGCAGGAAATGGAAAAGAACATTATGGACTTGGAATTTGGTTGGTAAATCCAACAAAAAATCATACGCATATTTATATTGAAGGTTGTGATCCCGGTGTTTCCTGTATTTCACTGTTCAATCCTTTGGGAAAAGATATATACACAGTTTTTAGTAATTATGAAGACAATGTTTGGGAGCTTGCTCGAGGCTATTTATCAAGAAAATAAAGAACATACAGAACCTTGGACAAAACGGGTTTGAATTTTTATCCAAGGTTAAGGTTCGCTACATATGAAATTCTCTCTTGACGAAGATTATTCTGAACGTCTATAATTTATTTTTTTGGTAGCCGCATACGCTGATTTTTGATACAATAAGCAAGACCAAAATAGAAGGAGTTGGTAGTGTCGGTGAAAGAATTAAAAGTAACAGATTTAACCAAAACATATGGGGAAAAAACACTATTTGATCATCTTTCTTTTTTGATTCATGAAAAAGATCGCATTGGTTTAATTGGGATTAACGGCACAGGGAAAACCAGTTTATTAAATATTATTGCTGGCGTAGATAGCGGTGATGGTGATCTTGCTGCGATTCAGCAGCCAAGTGATTATCAAATTGGGTACCTTTCCCAGAATCAAACATTTGACGAGAATATTACGATTGCAGAAGCCGTGTTTCAGGGAGACAGCCCAATCATAAAAGCGGTCAAAAATTATGAATTAGCGTTAGCTGCTTTAAGTGAGAATGGTTTAGACGAAGGGGTTCAAAGACGTTACACGCAAGCAGAAGAAGCCATGAATAAACAAGATGCTTGGACAGCAGATACCAATGCAAAAATTATTTTACAAAAATTAGGCATTCCCACATTGGAAAAGAAAATAGGTGAGCTTTCTGGTGGGCAGTTAAAACGAGTAAGCTTGGCGCAAGTCTTAATTGAAGCGCCTGATTTACTGTTATTGGATGAACCAACGAACCATCTGGATTATGAAACGATTGAATGGCTAGAAAACTTTTTAAATAACTATCGTGGTGCGGTTTTAATGGTGACCCATGACCGCTACTTTTTAGATCGAGTAACCAATCGGATTTTCGAACTTTCTTTTGGAAAACTGTATGAGTACAAAGGAAACTATGAAACGTATGTAATGGAAAAAGCCGAACGTGAACGCGTCGCTGTAGAGCAAGAAGAAAAAAGAAAACGCCTCTTCAAACAAGAACTAGCGTGGATGCGAGCAGGCGTTCAAGCACGAGGAACGAAACAGCAAGCAAGAATTGATCGGTTTCAGGATTTAAAAGAAAACTTGCATCAGGTACAAACCAATGGCACCTTAGAAGCAGACTTTGCCACGCAGCGATTAGGGAAAAAAGTTCTGGAAATCAAGGAAGGAAATTATGCCATTGATCACAAACAGCTTTTGAAAGACTTTAATTTACTCATTCAAGCAAACGATCGAATTGGCATTACTGGTAAAAACGGTGCAGGCAAATCCACATTATTAAATATTTTAGCTGGCCGCATTCCTTTAGAGAGTGGTCTATATAGTATCGGTGAAACCGTCCGAATTGGCTATTATACCCAGCAAAACGAAGAAATGGATCCTAATCAACGGATGATTGCTTATTTGCAAGAAGCAGCAGAAGAAGTGAAACGCAGTGATGGAAGCAGCGTTGGGGTCGCTGAAATGTTAGAGCGCTTTTTATTTCCTCGTTTTATGCATGGTACACTGATTGGCAAACTGTCTGGTGGAGAAAAACGCCGGTTATATCTCTTAAAATTATTAATTAGTCAGCCTAACGTGTTATTATTGGATGAGCCAACCAACGATTTAGACATTGATACGTTGACCATTTTAGAAGATTATATTCAAACGTTCAAAGGAGCGGTAATTGCGGTTTCTCATGACCGTTATTTCTTGGATAAAACAATGGATAAATTGTTAGTTTTTCAAGGAAATGGTCAGATCCTATCATTTTATGGCACGATGAGTGAATATTTGGCGAACCAAAAAGAACAAGAAAAGGTCAAAGAAAAACCACTCAATAAACCAGTAAAAGAAGCATCGACAGAAAAGAAAGAAAAAACAAAGCTAACTTATATGGAACAAAAAGAGTGGGCAACAATTGAAGAAGATATCACACAATTAGAAACGAAATTAGAAACATTAACTGAAGAAATGAATCATCAGGGTGATGATTTTGTTCGTTTACAAGAATTGCAAGAAGCAGTAACTGCAACGGAACAATTGTTAGAAGAAAAAATGAATCGTTGGGAATACTTGAGTGAATACGCGGATTAAGAGACGGAGGGAATAAGATGGAAGAAGCATACTTAGCGCTAGGAAAAAAGATTTTAGAAGAAGGTCATTTTAAAGAAGACCGTACAGGAACTGGGACGTATAGTTTATTTGGCTATCAAATGCGTTTTGATTTGGCCAAAGGATTTCCCTTACTAACAACCAAACGAGTACCGTTTGGCTTGATTAAAAGTGAGTTATTGTGGTTTTTAAAAGGCGACACGAATATTCGCTATTTGTTAGAGCGAAATAATCATATTTGGGATGAATGGGCGTTCGAACGTTACGTAAAAAGCGCAGATTATCAAGGACCAGACATGACGGATTTTGGGCATCGTGTCTTACAAGATCCAGCGTTTGCAGAACAATACAAAGAAGAACATCAAAAATTCTGTGATGCCATTTTAAATGATGCAGAGTTTGCAGAAAAATATGGTGAATTAGGGAATATTTATGGTGCGCAATGGCGTCACTGGGAAACCAAAGATGGTAGCTTTATCGATCAATTAGCTAATGTGATTGAAATGATTAAAACCAATCCTGATTCTCGCCGTTTAATTGTTTCCGCTTGGAATCCAGAAGATGTGCCTTCAATGGCGTTGCCGCCTTGTCACACTATGTTTCAATTTTATGTAAATGAAGGAAAATTAAGCTGTCAACTTTATCAGCGCAGTGCCGATGTTTTTTTAGGTGTTCCTTTTAACATTGCAAGCTATGCTTTATTGACACATCTGATTGCACATGAAACAGGTTTAGAAGTGGGGGAGTTTGTACACACGCTAGGAGATGCCCACTTATATCAAAATCATGTGGAGCAAATGCAAGAACAATTATCACGAGAAGTTCGTTCTTTTCCAACGCTCGTTTTGAATCCAGACAAGGCTTCTGTTTTTGATTTTGATATGGAAGATATTAAAGTAGAAGGCTATGACCCACATCCAACGATTAAAGCGCCGATTGCCGTATAAAAAAGGAGAGAGAAGCTATGTTAGCAGCCATTTGGGCCCAAGATGAACAAGGAGTGATTGGTAAAGAAGGCAAGTTGCCTTGGCATTTACCCAACGACTTGAAATTTTTCAAGGAAAAAACAATTCATAATACATTGGTCTTAGGACGTGCAACTTTCGAAGGCATGGGATGTCGTCCGTTACCAAATCGAACAACGATTGTTCTTACCAGTAATCCGGATTACCAAGCTGAAGGCGTTTTGGTTATGCATTCCGTAGAGGAAATTCTTGCGTATGCTGACAAGTATGAAGGCGTGACCGTTATTGGTGGAGGTTCTGTCGTTTTTAAAGAACTGATTCCCGCATGCGATGTCTTATATCGGACGATGATTCATGAAACGTTTGAAGGCGACACTTTCTTTCCAGAAATCGACTGGTCTGTTTGGGAAAAAGTTGCCACTGTTCCCGGCGTCGTGGACGAGAAAAATCTCTATGCACATGACTATGAAACGTATCATCGAAACGATAAATAATAAAATGAAGGGAGGCATGAGCAATGCCGACATTGAAAGAAAAAATTATTCAAGAGAGTCAACGTTTAGGCATCGATAAAATCGGCTTTACTCATGCTGAACCATTTATTGAATTAGAAGATTCTCTACATGAACAACGAGAGCGAGGATATAACTCGGGGTTTGAACATCAAAATGTGGAAGAACGAATTTACCCAGAAAAAACGTTTGAGCATCCTAAAAGTATTATCTCCATTGCTTTAGCTTATCCCACCAAAGCTCAGGAAAAAATGCCTAGAGATGAAAAGCGTGGCCAATTTGCGCGAGCCTCTTGGGGAATTGATTATCATCACATTTTGCAGGATCGGTTGCAAAAATTAATTGCTTTTATTGAAGAGCAAGCTGCCACTGAAGCAGAAAAAGAACACTGGCGCTTTCGGCCGCAAGTAGATACTGGCGAATATGTTGACACCGCTGTTGCTCAGCGGGCGGGTTTAGGATTCATTGGTAAAAATGGTCTACTGATTACCGAAGAATTTGGTTCCTTTGTATATTTAGGTGAGGTGACCACCAACATTCAATTTGAGCCAGATGAACCTGTTCCAAACGGTTGCGGTGATTGTACTCGTTGTATCACAGGGTGTCCTACAGGGGCTTTGTTAGGGGACGGTCGAATGAATGCTCAAAAATGTTTGTCTTATCAAACGCAAACAAAAGGCATGATGCCTGAAGAGTATCGAAAAAAAATGCGTAACGTCATTTATGGTTGCGACATTTGTCAGCTGGTTTGCCCTTATAATAAAGGAAAAGATTTTCATTTTCATGAAGAGATGGAACCAAAGATTGAAGAAGTTTATCCCAAATTGGCACCGTTATTAACTATTTCCAATAAAGAATTTAAACAGCAATTCGGACACTTAGCAGGCTCTTGGCGTGGTAAAAAACCATTGCAACGGAATGCTTTAATTGCGTTAGCGAATTTGGGCGGCCGTGAAGCTATCCCACAAATTATTCTCTGTTTAAATGATCAGCGTCCTGTCATTCGCGGAACAGCTGCTTGGTCGTTAGGTCAGCTCGCAAAAAGAGAACCCGAGCAAAGTTTAGAAGCTTTAAATTATCTACTTTCTGTAGAAACTGAAGAAGAGGTTATCGAGGAAGCCCAAAAGGCTATTCACTTGTTAACAAGCAAAAAAGGAAGCCGCTCAACGGAGTGACTTCCTTTTTTTATTAAATATGATTGCGATATAAACCAACAACTTTACCTAAAATTGTAACGTTATCTAAAAGAATAGGCGCTAATGCATCATTTTCAGGCTGCAAGCGGATATGATCTACTTCTCGGAAGAATCGTTTACAGGTTGCTTCATCTTCATCGGTCATTGCGATTACGATGTCGCCATTATTGGCATTCGATTGCTTACGAACAATCACTTGGTCGCCATCTAGAATACCTGCGTTAATCATACTTTCTCCTCGAATCGTCAACATAAATAAAGCATTTTCTTCTGTACGTAAATCAGGAGGTAACGGGAAGAAATCTGATGCTTCTTCCACCGCTAAAATTGGTTCACCAGCAGTTACGACACCTAACATCGGAATAGTTGTCGGTTGAATTCCGATCTTTTCCAATCCTTCTGGTGTTAATTCGATTGCTCGCGGTTTTGTTGGGTCACGTAAGATTAGACCCTTTTTTTCAAGACGAGCTAAATGTCCGTGAACGGTAGAAGTTGAGGATAAATCAACAGCCTTCCCAATTTCGCGAACGGTTGGCGGATAGCCCTTTAATTCGACTTGTTCGTATATATATTTAAGTACTTCTAATTGTCTTGTTTCTGTACGTTTCGCCAAAACCCGCACCTTCTTTCAATTGATAAAATTAGTGTACCATAAAATGCGAACGAAATCAAACAAGCGTTCGTGTTTTATAAATATCAGAATATAGTTGTTTTTTTAAGGCAGTTCTTATAATATAGACAGTGAGAGTAAGGAGGGATTTTGATGTTATCGAAAGAAAAAATTGCCCGTATAAATGAATTAGCGAATAAAGCAAAAGTGGAAGAACTTAGTGCGAAAGAAAAAGTCGAACAACAAGAATTACGTAAAGAGTATTTAGAAGCATTTCGTGGAGGGATGCGTCACCATATCGAAGGAATGAAGGTCGTGGATCAAGAAGGGACCGATGTGACTCCTGAAAAACTAAAAAAAATTCAACGTGAAAAAGGACTTCACAACAGAAAGTAATTGCTTTCATTGTCGAAATAAGCTACACTATGAATAAAGGTAAAAAAAACCTAAATTAGGAGATGATTTTTTTGTTTGACAAGACAGATCAATTGGGCGTTAATACAATCCGGACATTAAGTATTGAAGCCGTACAAAAAGCGAACTCAGGACATCCTGGTTTACCAATGGGTGCTGCCCCAATGGCGTATGCACTTTGGACAAAACATTTAAAGGTGAACCCAACAACTTCTAGAAACTGGGTTGATCGTGATCGTTTTGTACTTTCAGCAGGCCACGGCTCTGCAATGTTGTACAGCTTATTACATCTATCAGGATACAACGTAACAATTGACGATTTGAAAAATTTCCGTCAATGGGATAGTAAAACACCAGGGCATCCAGAAGTGCACCACACAGATGGTGTTGAAGCAACAACAGGACCTCTAGGACAAGGGATTGCTATGGCTGTTGGTATGGCAATGGCTGAAGCGCATTTAGCTGCAACTTATAATCGTGATAGTTTCCCTATTATGGATCATTATACGTACGCAATTTGTGGTGACGGCGATTTAATGGAAGGTGTTTCTCAAGAAGCAAGTTCAATGGCTGGTCATATGAAATTAGGTAAATTAATTGTCTTGTACGATTCAAATGACATCTCATTAGATGGACCAACTTCTAAAGCCTTTACTGAAAATGTTGGGGCTCGTTATGAAGCATACGGATGGCAACATATTTTAGTTAAAGATGGCAATGATTTAGATGAAATAGAGGCTGCGATTGAAGCGGCTAAAGCTGAAACGGATAAACCAACATTGATTGAAGTTAAAACAGTCATCGGTTACGGAGCACCAAAAGAAGGAACTTCTTCCGTTCACGGCGCGCCAATTGGTGAAGAGGGCATTACAGCGGCTAAAGCTGTTTATGGTTGGGAATATCCTGACTTTACTGTGCCAGAGGAAGTCGCTGCTCGTTTTAAAGAAACGATGATTGACGAAGGCCAAAAAGCAGAAGCGGCTTGGAATGAGATGTTTAAGAACTATGAACATGCGCATCCAGAATTAGCCAAACAATTTAAAGAAGCTTTTGCCAACCAATTACCTGAAGGTTGGGAACAAGAATTACCTAAATATGAACTAGGAACAAGTGCCGCAAGTCGTGTAACAAGTAAAGAAACGATTCAAGCTATTTCAAAAGTTGTTCCAAGTTTCTGGGGCGGTTCAGCCGATTTATCTGCCTCAAATAATACAATGGTTGCTGCAGAAAAAGATTTCGAACCTGGTCAATACGAAGGCCGTAATATTTGGTTTGGTGTTCGCGAATTTGCAATGGCTGCAGCAATGAACGGGATTCAATTACACGGTGGTAGCCATGTTTATGGCGGAACATTCTTCGTCTTTACTGACTACTTACGTCCAGCAATCCGTTTAGCCGCTTTACAAAAAGTTCCTGTAACTTACGTCTTAACGCATGACTCTGTTGCGGTGGGTGAAGATGGGCCAACACACGAACCAATTGAGCAATTAGCAAGTGTTCGTTGCATTCCAAATGTTCATGTGATTCGTCCAGCAGACGGCAATGAAACTGTTGCTGCTTGGAAAATTGCTATGAATTCTACGGAAACACCAACTATTTTAGTTCTAAGTCGTCAAAACTTACCTGTTTTAGAAGGAACGTTAGAACACGCTTCTGATTCTGTTCAAAAAGGTGCTTATGTATTGTCACCACAAAAAGGTGAACAACCAGCAGGGATTTTAATTGCGACTGGTTCTGAAGTAAATCTAGCAGTGGAAGCACAAGCGAAATTAGCGGAAGAAGGCATCGATGTATCTGTCGTGTCAATGCCAAGTTTTGATTTATTTGAAAAACAATCTGCTGAATATAAAGAAAGTGTGTTACCTAAAGCTGTGACAAAACGTGTGGCGATTGAAGCTGCAGCAAGCTTTGGTTGGGAACGCTATGTAGGAACAGAAGGCAAAACAATCACAATTGATCACTTCGGCGCTTCTGCACCTGGCGGTCTAGTTCTTGAAAAATTCGGCTTTACTCCTGAAAATGTGGTTAATACCTATAAATCACTATAAATAAACATTAAAAAACCTGAATGCTTGTGATAGCATTCAGGTTTTTTTGCTTCATTTCTTTTTGGGAGCAAAGAGCATAAAGTGAAAAAATAATGCGAACAATTGGAACCCAATACCAGTTAAAGTAACACCAGACCAACCATAGTTTTGCCACATTAATGTACCAATCAATGAACCCAGTGAACCGCCGATGAAATAGAAAAACATAAAGACGGTATTGTTACGATTGCTGGCTTCTTCTCCCAAATTTTGGACGCGTGTTTGATTGGCTACTTGCCCAAATTGAGTACCGATATCTAAAACAATAATTGCTAAGATTAGTAAGACCACATGTGTTCCACCTAGAAAAAGTAAGATAAAACTACCGAACTGCATCAGCAGGCCAATCAAAACAATCTTCCGTTCTGGATAATAATCGGATAGACGACCAATGATGGGTGCTACGAAAGCTCCCGATAAACCAAAAATTGCTAGAATACCGACTTCTTTCGGTCCCCAATAATAAGCTGGACTACTAACAAAGAAAATTAACGTAGACCAAAAGATTGAAAAGGTTGCAAACATAAAAAAGCCATTGACAGTTGCTTCTCTTAACAAAGGTTGCGATTTGATTAGCTTAGGAAGACTTTTCAAAGAACCTAAATAAGTTAATCGATTTGAAGTTTGAGTATGTATCACTGTTTTGGGCAATTTTAATTGGAGTAGAACGACCAATGCTAACACGAATATTACGGCGATTAGGTACACTGTTCGCCAAGAAGCTGCACTAGCAATGAAACCCGAGATCGTTCGAGACAATAAAATTCCTGTCAATAGTCCGCCCAGCATTCGACCTGTTACTTTACCACGGTTCGCTGGTCCCGCCATGACCGCAGCATAAGGAATAATAATTTGGGCGACAATAGAGAGCAGCCCAATAAAAAAAGAAGAGAGTGCAAACAGGAGAAAACTTGGTGCAAAAAACGCAGCACTTAGAGACAGCGAGGAGAGCGCAGCTACTCGAATGATTAATTTGCGACGATCAACGACATCGCCTAATGGAACAAGAAAAAGTAATCCTAGCGCATAGCCTAATTGGGTCAGCATAGTAACAAAACCAATAGAACCAATACTGACTTGAAAGGCCTGAGCAATTTGGGTGCCAATTGGTTGAATATAATACATATTGGCGACCACGACCCCGCAAGTTAACGCTAATAAAAACGTCACTTGATTTGTTAAACCCGATTGTTGTTTCTTCATCTAACCACCTACATTTCTATGTAATTCATTTTGTAATACAACAACTACTCGGCAATAGTTGTTTTGATTACAAAAACAGACTTCTCTTATAAAGTTTGTTCAAAAAGTGACAAGTCCATTAAAAATTTTATCACAATAAATAAAGAAAAGTAAGAGGATAAATAACAAAAATCTCATCAAATTGAAAAGAAGAAGTGGTTGTTTTCACAAGTGTGAAGAGGGTTAATTAAATACAAACAAGATTTCAATTACATTACAGAAATTTTAAAACTCAAAATTTAATACGTTTATTTCTTGTTTCAATAGGAAATTAACGGTAAAATAGAAAAGTGAGACAGTGAGGAGGAAAAATGAATGAGCGAACAGTTAACAAGAAGTAGTAAACATATTCAAAAAGCTCTTAAAAAGCAAAAAGCTTATAAACGTGCTACCGCCGTTGCGGGGACTTCAATGATTTTAGCACCTGTGGTTGGTGCTGCGGTACCTGCCCAAGCAGAATCAAGCCAGCAAGCATTTATTAATGAAATCGGAAATTCAGCAGCAGCCGTTGCCAATAGCAATGATATGTATGCTTCCGTCATGATTGCTCAAGCGTTGCTAGAAAGTAGTTATGGTAGTTCTGGGTTAGCATCTGCACCGAACTATAACTTGTTTGGTGTAAAAGGAAGTTATAATGGACAATCTGTTTATATGCCAACAAAAGAATATTTAGACGGACAATGGGTGACCGTCACAGCAGCATTTAGAAGTTATAATTCTTATGCGGAATCGTTCCAAGATCATGCCAATGTTATTCGTTCCACTGCTTTTGGGGATACATACCATTATTCAGGCGTTTGGAAGAGTAATACTAGCAGTTATCGCGATGCAACAGCCGCTTTAGCTGGAAGCTATGCAACTGATCCAGGCTATGCCGAAAAATTGAATTGGTTAATTGAAGCATATAATTTAACTCAATATGATTGGGGAGCACCAGTCGCTCAAACCACTAGTTATTCAGATACAACGGGAACCGTTGATACAACAATCGATACAGCGGCTTCTGCAACAGCAACAGCAGAAACTGTAGCTAGTCAAAGTTACACTGTCGCAAACGGCGACACATTGTGGGACATTGCTGCACGTTTTGGAACGACAGTTGATAATTTAATGTCACTAAATGGATTAACATTGGATTCTGTTTTATCGGTGGGTCAAACCATCCAAATCGGTTAATTTTGCAATTATTTAGTTGAAGAAAGACCTTACAAAAGCGGCAGTTTTTGTAAGGTCTTTTATCGTGAAAATAGGTAGGGCTAGCAGCAATTATTTGATGAGCATAATCCGTTTTTTTATTTAATTTTTCACAAACTAAAATTCGTTTTTCTGGTAGAAATCGTTTTTTTGAGCTATGCTTAGAGAAAGAATTATTATATTGTTTGTAAAATTGGAGGATGTAGGATTATGACTAAAGGTTATGTAAAATCAGTAACAGAGTTAATTGGTCAAAGCCCAGTTGTGAAATTAAAACGGATGGTACCAGAAGGAGCTGCAGATGTTTTTGTTAAACTAGAGTTCTTTAATCCTGGTGGTAGCGTGAAAGATCGAATTGCTTTAAGC
The DNA here is from genome assembly GCF_051712485.1 of Enterococcus sp. DIV1206. Classification (NCBI taxonomy): domain Bacteria; kingdom Bacillati; phylum Bacillota; class Bacilli; order Lactobacillales; family Enterococcaceae; genus Enterococcus; species Enterococcus sp. DIV1206. The sequence continues at coordinate 1,593,242 of NZ_JBIOOZ010000001.1, read as the reverse complement.
ATGATCCAACAAGCCGAAGCAGATGGTCGCCTAAAACCTGGACAAACGATTATTGAGCCGACTAGTGGTAATACAGGCATTGGGTTAGCAATGGTAGGTGCTGCGTTGGGATATCCAGTTAAGATTGTGATGCCAGATACTATGAGTATTGAACGCCGCAAATTAATGAAAGCATATGGGGCTGATCTATTATTAACCCCTGGTGCCGAAGGAATGAAAGGGGCAATTGCAAAAGCTACAGCATTAGCAGAAGAACACGGGTACTTCATGCCTTTACAATTTAATAATCCAGCTAATCCAATGGTACATGAACAAAAAACAGGAAAAGAAATTGTTGATGTCTTTGGTAAACGTGGCTTAGATGCGTTTGTTTCTGGTGTTGGCACTGGAGGAACCGTTACAGGAGTTGGCCATGAATTGAAACGGATTTTTCCAGATATTGAAATTGTTGCAGTAGAACCAACGGAGTCGCCTGTTTTAGAAGGTGGCGAACCAGGTCCACATAAAATCCAAGGAATAGGCGCTGGCTTTGTCCCAGACGTTTTAGACACCACCGTTTATCAAAAAGTTGCGGCCGTTTCTAGTGAAGACGCGTTAGAAACTGCTCGTTTAATGGGGCCAAAAGAAGGCATCCTTGTGGGGATTTCAGCAGGGGCAGCAATTAAAGCTGCCATTGATTTGGCAGTCGAATTAGGCGCAGGCAAACGTGTCTTAGCGCTGGTTCCAGATAACGGTGAACGTTATCTTTCGACAGCTCTTTATGAATTTCCAGAATAAAAAACACGCCAAAAAACGAGCATTTCTCTTAGTTTAGTAAAATGCTCGTTTTTTCCACGAGAATCCTACAATAATTCTTGTCAATCGTAATAAGAAATAGTATTATTTAAGAAAGAGAGACAGGGGAGGGATACAAAGATGGACAACGTATTGGTTAAAAATGCACTTGCTGAATTAAAAGAAGCCAATATCCGAATTACTCCGCAACGTTATGCTATCTTGGAATATTTAATCGAAAATCATACACACCCAACAGCTGATGAAATTTATCGCGCACTAGAAGATCATTTTCCAAATATGAGTGTAGCAACGGTTTACAACAATCTACGTTTATTTACTGAAATCGGTTTCGTTCAAGAAATGAGTTATGGCGATGCATCTAGTCGTTTTGATTTTAGTTCGAAGAAACATTATCACGTGATTTGTCAAAAATGTGGTAAAATCGTTGATTTTCATTATCCAGGGTTAGAGGACGTTGAAATGGCCGCTAGTAAATTAACAGGCTTCGAAATTAATGAACATCGTTTAGAATTATATGGATTATGTCCAGATTGCCAACAAGCACAACAGGAGAATGTGTAAAAAATTACATACTGTTAAAAATTTATCAAAAGATAAGTCACTTGTCTAGGCAAATTTCACAAGCGTAAGAGTTTTCACTCTTACGCTTGTTTTTTTGTGTGGTTATTGACTTTTAAATTCTTAAAAACAAAAAATTAACTAGCTATTATTAAGAATTAGCAACAGTTTGTGAATTTTTTTATATGCGATTCACAAGCATAGAACTCGAATAAGCTTGATTCCTCTGATATATTTTAAACAGACAGAGGGAGACGTCACCTCTGCAAAACAAAGATTGTGAAAGAAGGGATTTACAACATGAAAGTCGTAGTCGTAGGATGTACCCATGCTGGAACTTCAGCAGTTAAAAGTATTTTAGCAAATCACCCGGAGGCGGAAGTCACTGTATATGAAAGAAATGACAATATTTCCTTCCTATCTTGCGGAATTGCCTTGTACGTTGGAGGCGTAGTTAAAAATGCTGCTGATTTATTTTATTCAAATCCAGAAGAACTGGCTTCTTTAGGAGCAACAGTGAAGATGGAACACAATGTTGAAGAAATCAACGTGGACGACAAAACTGTTATAGCGAAAAACTTACAAACGGGTGCAACTGAGACCGTTTCTTATGATAAATTAGTGATGACAACTGGTTCTTGGCCAATTATTCCACCAATTCCAGGAATTGATGCTGAAAATATTTTATTATGTAAAAACTATTCACAAGCCAACGTGATCATCGAAAAAGCGAAAGATGCCAAACGTGTCGTTGTCGTTGGTGGCGGTTATATTGGTATTGAATTAGTAGAAGCTTTTGTAGAATCAGGTAAACAAGTTACTTTAGTTGACGGGTTAGACCGCATTTTAAATAAATATTTAGATAAGCCATTCACAGATGTTCTAGAAAAAGAATTAGTTGATCGTGGCGTTAATTTAGCTTTAGGTGAAAATGTCCAACAATTCGTAGCAGATGAGCAAGGAAAAGTAGCAAAAGTCATTACACCAAGTCAAGAATTCGAAGCAGATATGGTGATTATGTGTGTTGGTTTCCGTCCAAATACAGAATTATTAAAAGATAAAGTTGACATGTTACCAAATGGTGCAATTGAAGTCAATGAGTATATGCAAACAAGCAATCCTGATATTTTTGCTGCGGGTGATAGTGCAGTTGTTCACTACAACCCAAGTCAAACAAAAAATTATATCCCATTAGCAACGAATGCTGTTCGTCAAGGTATGCTAGTAGGTCGTAATTTGACTGAACAAAAATTGGCTTATCGTGGCACACAGGGAACTTCTGGCTTATATTTATTCGGTTGGAAAATTGGTTCAACAGGTGTGACAAAAGAAAGTGCCAAATTAAACGGACTAGATGTCGAAGCAACTGTTTTCGAAGATAACTATCGTCCAGAGTTTATGCCAACAACTGAAAAAGTTCTGATGGAATTAGTCTATGAAAAAGGAACACAACGCATTGTTGGTGGTCAATTGATGTCTAAATATGATATCACACAATCTGCCAATACTTTATCATTAGCGGTCCAAAATAAAATGACTGTCGAAGATTTAGCGATTTCTGATTTCTTCTTCCAACCACATTTTGATCGCCCTTGGAACTACTTAAACTTATTAGCCCAAGCCGCTTTAGAAAATATGTAATTAATAATAGAAAAAGGATGAAGAACAGAAGTTCTTCATCCTTTTTGTTAGTCACTAAGCGCTCCAGTTGTTTGGTTCATTAATGCCATTAATTGCTCTTTCGTTGTTCGTTTGATAGAAAGAGGGGGGAGATTATCTAAAGAAAAATAAGCACAATTCGAGGTTTCAATGTTTTTTTCAAAGGGATGATTTTCTAAAATCTCACAAGAAAAGATCATTTTATAGTACTGAAATAGTTGAGGAATGTCTTTTCGTTTATCTGTATCATAAACAGCAAGCAATTCTTTTGCTGTAACAACTAAGCCAGTTTCTTCCAATACTTCTTTTTCAATATTTTCTTTAGGGGAGCAGCCAATTTCGGCATAGCCACCAGGTAATGACCATTCTTTGGTCCGTAAATCTTCAACTAATAAAAAACGATTCTCTTTTTTTATCAAACCGCGAACATCTACTTTCGGTGTTGGATAACCTTCCTCTTTAGTTAAGATTTTTTCTAAGTCGGGCAAAACAGTCGCTTCGGGTCCGGTTGCGCTAATAAGTTGTAACGTAAGTTCTCGTAGTTCTTGGTAACGTTCTTGATCAAAAGCATCTTTCCCGTAAAAAAGACCTGCATCCGCCAATGCTAGCAACCGCTTATAGGTGTTCAGATAATCCATATACGCACGCTCCTCATAGACTTAATACGTTTAGTTTAACAGAAAAAAATAAAGAAAGGGCAGATTTAGCGAGAAAAGGCGTTGTTTTAAGGAAATAATAAAGAATAAATGACTAACTTACATTTTTAAACTACCTATGCTATTATTTAATAAAAAAGATTGGGTATACAATAATTTTGTTATGTAAACAAAAAGGAGGTTGTAAATTGAAAGAATTTACAATTATAAGGGAAAAAAATGCAGATAAAAAGACTCAGGCAGCACAAGAAGTATTGTTTAATCTTCCAGAATGGTTTGGCCTTGAAAAAGAGACCCGCAAGTATATCGATATAGCTAGCACTTTACCTATGTGGGTGGCAAAGGATGTAGAGAATAAAATACTCGGTTTTATAACACTTTCAGAAACAAGTAAAGATACAGTAGAAATCCATTGTATGGCAGTTAAAAAGCGGTATCATCGCAAAGGTATCGGCAAGTTATTGATAGAAAGCGTGGAAACGTATTCTAAAAATAACTATTTTTTTATTCAAGTCAAAACAGTTGACGAAGGAAATTATTCCGTGTACGATCATACTATTCGTTTTTACGAATCATTGGGTTTTAAGCGCCTTGAGGTTTTTCCGACATTATGGGACGCTTGGAATCCTTGTTTAATTTTAATTAAACAGTTGATTTAATCTACAAAGGAGTTTTAGTATGTCAGTATTTATTAGAGAGTGTACCGTCGCAGACGTACCAGAATTAGAGGCCATTTGCCAAGAGACTTTTGCAGATACTTATGGAGATGGCGAAAACGAAGAGGATTTACAGGCACATTATGAGAGGAAATTTAGTCCAGCAGTTTTAGAAAGCGAAATCTTACATAAAGATTCGCAATATTTCTTTGCTTTTTATAATAATGAACTTGCAGGTTATGTGAAATTAAATCACGGTGATGCTCAGATTACCTATCAACATCCACAAGCGTTACAAGTTGAGCGCATTTATATTCGTAAATCTTTTAAGCGTTTAGGCTTAGGCAAACATTTGATTACGAAAGCAATTGAATTAGCGGAAGAAGCAAAAAAAGAGACGGTTTGGTTAGGTGTTTGGGAACATAATCATCCAGCGCAAAAATTTTATCAATCATTGGGCTTCGTAAAAACAGATGAACATGATTTTTATATGGGAAATGAACGCCATACCGATTATACAATGACGAAACAGTTAAAAGAGTCAACGTAAAGCAAAAACAAGGAAACGGACGCAGTGAAGCCGACGATTCCTTGTTTTTTTATCTTAAAATTGTGAAGGAGATTTTCCATAATATTTTTTGAATAATTTACTAAAATGATAGGCATCTTCGTAACCAACCGTTTTTGCTACTTCTTTGACACTTAAGGAATCATTTTTCAGCAATTCTTTCGCATGGTTTAAGCGGATTTGAATTAAATAATTGATTGGCCCAACGCCTGTGGCCGCTTTAAAGGTTTTCGACAAATAAGTCGGGGTAACATATAACATTTCAGCTAACTGTTCCAAAGTAATTTCTTCGTCATGGTGGGTTTCCAGATAATAAATCGTATGATTGACTAAATTTCGTTTTCTTTTTTCCGTTTTCGATAGCCGAGTTTCAATTTTATTTTCTTGATCAACTGCTAAGCTTCTTAAAATATAGACCAATAGTTCAATAACTAAAGCTTTAATTTGTAACGCTGATTCAACTTCTTGATGGTTTAATTCATGAACAATTTGCCAAGCTTTTTCTAAAAAAGCACCATGTAAATGACTTAAATCTAATAAAGCTGATTTATTTGGAAATACGTTTCGCGCTAAGCCTTCTAAATAGAGATTTGAAATGCCAATGTGTAGTTGATGTGAGTAAGTTCCTGCTTTTTGTTGCTCACCATGTTCCGTTCGCGGATTAAAAAGAAACACTGTACCAGCAGTGGCATGGTACTGTTGCCCTTGAACAATATATTCAGATTCACCTTCTAAAAGAATAGATATTTCCAGAAATTCATGATGATGACAATTATAAGGGTGGGTCTCTTCGTTCCAAGGATCAAAGGCATATAAAATTTCAGGATTAAACGTTCGACTATTTGTGTAGTTCATAAAAAATCACTCCTACTTGTATCCGCTTTCTATACTATATTGTACATCAAAATATACAAGAATGCCCATTTCTTTTCCTATAAAAAAACAGTAATCTTATACACGTCCATAAAAACAAGAGAGAGTAGGGGAGAAAATGAATAGTTTTGAATGGATTTGGCAATATGCTAAAAAAAATAAGAATAAGTTACTGCTAGCTGTTATTTTTGTCGTTATTAACGCTATTTTAATTGTTATTATTCCATTGTTATCTGGCAGAATTGTAGACCAAGTAATCAATCAGGGGAAAACTGAAGAGCTTATCCCAATTCTTGGGATTATGATTGGGGTGACCGTTATTCGGACAGTTGTTCGTTATAGTTATCAAGTCTTGTTTGAATCGGTTGGACAATCTGCGTTATTTGACTTAAGAAAAGATATGTATGTCAAACTTCAAGAATTAGATTTTGATTTCTTTAATCATACACGTGTTGGCGATATTATGGCGCGAATGACAGGGGATACAGACGCTATCCGCCATTTCGTTTCTTGGGTCACTTATAACCTTTTAGAATGTATTTTATGGTTCATCGCAGCCGTGATTGTGATGGGGACGATCAATTGGCAATTGATGCTAGCATTAATTTTAATTACACCTTTGATTTTTCTGTTAACACAAAAAATGTCGAAGGAATCGCATCCGGTATTTTTTGAGATTCGGGAAAGTTTTTCTCGGTTAAATTCAATGGTCGAAGAAAATATTGGTGGAAATCGGGTGGTTAAAGCTTTTTCTCAAGAACCTTATGAAATTGAAAAGTTTAACAAGCACAATGAAGACTATAAAAAATGGAATATGGCTTCCGCAGATGTCTCTAAAAAATATTTACCGTGGTTAGACGGTTTTGCAGGTAGTTTAAATGTTATCGCCTTAGTTCTTGGTGGCCTCTTTGTAATTCAAGGTCGGATGACAATTGGTGATTTAGTGGCCTTTAACGGCTTTCTTTGGATGTTGAACATGCCGATGCGAATGAGTGGCTGGTTGATCAATGATGTGCAACGCTTTACGGCATCGTCCATTAAAATTCGTCAGTTATTAGCAACGAAACCGAAGATTCCCATTGCTCGGGAAAAAGAAGCAGAACCAATCCAAGGCTATGTGACGTTTGATCACGTGTCCTTTCATTTTTCAGATGATCCAGAAACCCCCATTTTATCGGATGTTTCATTTTCAGCAAAACCTGGTGAAACAATTGGTATTTTAGGGGAAACTGGTTCAGGAAAAACCACTTTAGTTAACTTAATCGCTCGGTTCTATGATCCAACAAAAGGCACTGTTTATATTGATGGAAAAGATGCTAAAAGCTATTCTGTTCGTAAATTGCGAGAAAATATCTCCATGGTTATGCAAGATGTCTTTCTTTTTTCCAATACGATAGAAGATAACATTGCTTTTGGTAACACATTGGCTAACTTGGAACAAGTGCAAATGATGGCTGAAATTGCTGATGCCCATAGCTTTATTTCCAGAATGCCTGAAGGTTATGCAACAATTGTTGGTGAACGCGGCGTTGGCCTATCTGGTGGCCAAAAACAGCGGATTTCACTGGCCCGTGCCTTAACCAAAGATCCAGCTATTTTAATTTTAGATGACACAACTTCCGCTGTTGATATGGAAACAGAATCAAAAATTCAAAAAGAACTAGGTCGTTTGACGGAAAAGAAAACGACATTTATTATTGCCCACCGAATTTCTTCTGTGAGAGAGGCCAATTTAATTTTGATGATGGAAAAAGGCCGTGTGGTGGAAAGCGGTACGCATAGCGAATTAGTCGAACAAAAAGGCAAATATTTTGACGTATATCAAAAACAATTAGGTCTGACAAAGGAAGGTGAGTCGCGTGGCTAGAAATACGTTTGATGTGGATGAGACTTTAGAAAAAGAATTTAATTGGTCTCATTATAAACGATTACGCGCCTATATTAAGCCTTACAAAAAAGCTGTTTTTAAAACATTATTTGTCATCATATTAGCTAATCTGGCAAGTATGTTAGGCCCTTACTTTACTAAAATTGCGATTGACCAAGTAATTCCACAAAAGAATCTCTCGTTACTCTTGATACTAGGGGCTATTTTCCTATTTTCCTTGGTGATTATTGGTTGGTGTATGCGTTATCGGATATATGCCATCACAGAAATTGGACAAGATATTTTAAAAGATATGCGTTTTTCAATTTTTGAGCATCTACAAAAATTACCATTTTCTTATTTTGACAGTCGGCCGCATGGAAAAATCTTAATTCGGGTGGTCAATTACATCAATACGTTAAGTGATTTACTAAGTAACGGATTGATCAATTTAATTTCTGATTTATTTAATGTGATTATCACCTTAATTTTCATGTTATTTATTGATGTGAAATTAACCTTATACAGTTTACTGCTATTGCCTGTGTTGTTCGTGATGGTTCTGTTTATTCAAGGGAAACAACGGAAAGCTTACCAAGAGCTTAGCAATAAACAATCAAACTTAAATGCCTATATTCATGAAAGTATTTCAGGAATTAAAATTACACAATCTTTTGCACGAGAAGATGAAAATTTCCAAATTTTTAACGAGGTAAGCGAAGAATATCGTCAATCCTTTATGAAAGCTGTGCGTGTCCAGTATTTATTATGGCCAGCAGTGCAAAATATATCCGTCATTACGACTTGTTTTATCTATTTCGTAGGAATCCGTCAATTAGGTGTGTCCGTTACCACTGGGACGCTAATTGCTTTTATCGGTTATATCAATAACTTTTGGAATCCGGTCATCAATATTGGTAACTTCTACAATTCTCTGATTACTGCAACTGCCTATTTGGAAAGGATTTTTGAAACGATGGATGTTGTTCCAGAAATTCAAGATGCGCCGCACGCTATTGAGTTGCCGCCAATTAAAGGAACCGTCGACTTTCAGCATGTTTATTTCCGTTATGAAGAAGGAAAAAATATTTTGACCGATGTTAGTTTTCATATTGAGCCAGGACAAACAATCGCCTTGGTTGGGCCAACAGGTGCGGGTAAAACAACAATCATCAATTTGTTAAGTCGTTTTTATGATGTGAATGAAGGGGCCGTTAAAATTGATGGTTATGATGTTCGCGATGTGACACTCCGTTCGTTAAGAAAACAAATGGGGGTAATGCTTCAAGATACGTTTATTTTTTCAGGAACGATTATTGAAAACATTCGGTACGGAAATTTAGCAGCCACAGAGGAAGAAGTTATCCAAGCCGCAAAAATTGTTCGTGCGCACGACTTTATCAAGGATTTAAAAGATGGCTATGAAACAGTTGTGGAAGAGCGGGGGAGTACTCTCTCGGCAGGACAACGCCAATTAATTTCATTTGCTCGTGCTTTACTGGCAGATCCCAAAATTTTAATTTTAGACGAAGCAACCTCCAGTATTGATACAAAAACAGAAGAATTGTTACAAGAAGGACTACAACAACTTCTGAAAGGACGGACATCGTTTATTATTGCTCATCGACTTTCTACCATCAAAAATAGCGATAAAATTTTCTATATTGATGGTGGTCGTATTGTGGAAGAAGGATCTCATGATCAACTAATGGCAAAACATGCGTTATATCATCATTTATATCAATCGCAATACGACTTATTAAAGAGTTAGATGATAAAACAGAGAAAATTCTTAGTTGAATCTTTCTCTGTTTTTCTGTATCGTAACCTTAACAAAGGAAAAAATGATGAGGTGCCAAATGAATCGGAATTTTGAAGTAGAATTAACAACATTATGTATGATTAGAAATCAGAAAAATGAAATCCTTGTGCAAGAACGACAAAAAAAGGATTGGCCTGGTTGGACGTTCCCTGGCGGACATGTTGAAAAAAACGAGGGCATGGAAACAGCCATGGTTCGCGAACTCCTTGAAGAAACAGGATTAGTGCTGAAACCACAATTAGTAGGTGTTGCAGAATGGCTGAATGATTGTTCGGGTGCGCGGGAATTAGCCACATTATTCATTGCAGAAACAGCGGCTAAACTACCAGAAGAAACGAAACAACCCTTGTTTTGGGTCACTGAAAAAGAATTGCGAGAAGGTCCTTTAGCTGGCAGTTTAGCAGAACTTTTCCCAGTATTTTTTGGCGAAAAGCAATTTTATTTTAAAAATAATACAGCTTAATGATTCAAACCTAAAAGATTAAATCAATCCCACTTATTAAAAGAGAGGAAATCTAAAATTAAACATTGCTATTTATAAGCAATGTTTGCTATTCTTAATAAAATGGAATTAATTTTTTATATAATGAGGGGGAAAAAGTGTGTTAAAAAGAAAAGTGGGGATTATTACAGGCGTTTTCTGTTCAGCTTTGTTACTGACAGGCTGTGGCAAAAGTGCGAAAGATGAGTTCATTCAAGGGATCAGCAATCAAAACGCACAAGAATCTGGGGTTTGGGATTTCTCTATGTCAATTAGTGACATGAAATTTTCACAAGAAGATGGTGCACAAACGAATCCTATGATTGGGATGCTCATCACGCAAATCAAAGACGCATCGCTTTCTGGGAAGATTCAAGTAGATGCCAAAAAAGAAAAAGCATTCAACTTAGAGATGAAATTAAAAGCGATGGGAATGGATGTACCGATTTCATTGGTTGGATCGTTAGATAACGAGGGCAAAGAGCCAAAACTCTATTTAGCAACAGATATGATGGAATATATTGTCGCTGTCGCAGACTCAATGACTGACGGTGCTATCGATAGTTCTCAGTTAGATACAGAAAAACTAAAAGGAAAATACATTGATCTTTTAGCCATGAACGAGGAAAGTACGAAAGAATGGCAAGATACAATCAAAGAGTATCAAGAATCGGAAAAAGAACGAAAACAGTCTGCTAAGGAATACAAAGAGTTTTTAGAAGGATTAGACAAGGATACGTTCGAGAAAAAAGGGGACACCATTACCCATACGTTTACAAAAAAAGAATTACAAAAGTTAATCAAAATTACGACAGAAGCATCTGAAAAAGGTAAAGAACAAGATCCTTTCGAAAAAATCAAAGATGTTTCTGCTAAAGTTTCTGTTAATACAAAAGAAAATAAAACAAATATGTTGATTAATGTGAAACCGCAGCAAGACAAGAACGTTGATATGGGACTTGAATCATTATCTAGTAAAATTAGCATTACACAAAAAGCCAAAAAAGCGACGATTTCAATGCCTAAGAAAGAAAATATTTTATCAGAACAAGAAGTTGAAAAAATATTTTCCGATAGCACCTCTATGACAGGTCTATCGACTGAAGACACGACTGTTGCGATCAATCAATAACGCTGAATGACCAATAAAAATGGTCGCTCAAAAAAAGTAACGAAAGACCTAGCATGATTGGGATGCTAGGTCTTTTTTGAATAAAAAAACAGCATTTTAGTTTTCTTTGAATTATTGGTTGTTATTTTTGTTGGTGTAAACAGTTTAAAGTTAATACATTTGTTTTTGATTTAAATTCTACTGCTATTTTTAATCATTCTATTAAATAACAAATGTTTTCGAGTGTTTTTAAGCATTATTTTTGTTATGCAGAGTGATTTTTTTATACAATGAGTATAATTTTAGATGAAGGAGTGTTTTAGGTGAAAAATCAACATTTAACTACGTCACAAGGAAGTCCAGTTGGCGATAATCAAAATTCGCTAACTGCAGGAAAATTTGGACCTGTCCTAATCCAAGACGTTCATTTATTAGAAAAATTAGCTCATTTTAATCGTGAGCGCGTACCAGAACGGGTTGTTCATGCCAAAGGTGCTGGTGCTCATGGTGTTTTCAAGGTGAGTCAATCAATGGCACAATATACTAAAGCCGATTTTTTATCTGAAGTTGGTAAAGAAACACCTTTATTCGCTCGTTTTTCAACTGTAGCTGGAGAGTTAGGTTCATCAGATACATTGCGTGATCCTCGCGGTTTTGCGCTTAAATTCTATACAGACGAAGGAAATTACGACTTAGTTGGCAATAATACGCCCATTTTTTTCATTCGTGATGCAATTAAGTTTCCAGATTTTATTCATAGCCAAAAAAGAAATCCGCGGACGCATTTGAAAAGTCCAGAAGCAGTTTGGGATTTTTGGTCTCATTCACCGGAAAGCCTTCATCAAGTAACAATTTTAATGAGTGATCGTGGCATTCCGTTGTCGTTCCGTCACATGCATGGTTTTGGTAGCCATACATTCAAATGGGTCAATGCTGCTGGAGAAGTATTTTTTGTTAAATATCACTTCAAGACGAACCAAGGAATCAAAAATCTAGAGAGTCAATTAGCAGAAGAAATTGCTGGGAAAAACCCAGATTTCCATATTGAAGATTTGCATAATGCAATTGAAAATCAAGAATTTCCTTCTTGGACATTATCTGTGCAAATTATCCCGTATGCAGATGCGTTAACAATGAAAGAAACACTTTTTGATGTAACAAAAACGGTTTCTCAAAAAGAGTATCCGCTGATTGAAGTTGGCACGATGACTTTAAATAGAAATCCAGAGAATTATTTTGCAGAGGTTGAACAAGTAACCTTTTCACCAGGGAATTTCGTTCCTGGTATTGAAGCTTCTCCAGATAAATTATTGCAAGGACGTTTGTTCGCTTATGGGGACGCACATCGTCATCGCGTGGGCGCTAATAGTCACCAATTGCCAATCAACCAAGCAAAAGCGCCTGTAAATAACTACCAAAAAGACGGCAATATGCGTTTTGACAATGGCAATAGCGAAATTAATTACGAACCAAATAGTTATACTGAAACACCAAAAGAAGATCCTACGGCGAAAATTAGTTCCTTTGAAGTTGAGGGAAATGTTGGTAATTATAGCTATAATCAAGATCACTTTACACAAGCAAACGCTTTGTATAATTTGCTGCCAAGCGAAGAAAAAGAAAACTTAATTAACAATATAGCGGCATCTTTAGGTCAAGTGAAAAATCAAGAAATCATCGCGCGTCAAATTGATTTGTTCACTAGAGTAAATCCAGAATATGGAGCACGTGTCGCACAAGCAATTAATCAACAAGCATAATTTATATAAAGTACGTGACAAAACCAGTCTAGATAAACTAAAGACTGGTTTTGTTTGCTTTTTAATACTTTTTACTCTACTTTGTATAATGTATATTATGTTAACTAGAATAGAATAAAAAACTTTAGCTGATAAATTGCACCTCTCTTTCGACTAATTAATTACCCAACTAACCTTACAAGTTATTTGCTAAGCTAGTTGGGTTTACTGTTTATTTAAACCTTGGATTGTTCATTTCTTGATGAATTTCTTTGCTCGCTTCATATAGAAACAATGTTTGTTTTTTACTTGATGCATAATCGACAATGGGTTTTGGATAATTTTCTCCTAAATGTACATGATATTGCGTTTGTAAAGCTTCGTTCATTAGATTTGGTTGATGAATATACTTTTGTGGCACTTGCTTAAGTTCTGGAACATATTTTTTGATGAACTGGCCGTCATTATCAAATTTTTTTGACTGGATAATTGGATTAAAAATCCGAAAATACGGGACAGCGTCCGTTCCCGTTGAAGCAGCCCATTGCCAGCCACCGATATTATTGGCGGCATCATAATCAATCAACATTTTTTGAAAGTATTTTTCACCCCAACGCCAATCGATGTGTAAATTTTTAACTAAAAAAGAGGCAGTAATCATTCTTAAGCGGTTGTGCATCCAACCAGTTTGATTCAGTTGTCGCATTGCGGCATCAATTATAGGGTACCCCGTCTCCCCTTTTTGCCACTTGACAAACATTTCTGGGTCATTTGTCCATTGAATATAACGAAATTTTTCTTGAATAGCTTCCTCTTTTTGTTGTGGAAACGCACTATAGATCATATTGTAAAAGTCACGCCAAGCTAATTCTTTTTTGAAGGTTTCTTTACTTAAGCTAGAAGGCGCAGATGCAAGCTCTTGCCAAATGGTGCGAATCGAAAGTTCTCCCGTTCTTAAAAAAGTAGACAGATGACTCGTTTGATCCTGATAAGGGAAATCACGCTTATTTTCATAGGATCGAAGTTTTTGATCAATAAAAGTATTTAAGCACCTTCTGGCTGTTTTTTCGCCGACACTATAGTGTTTTAAAGGAATCCTCGCAATCTGTTCACGATAAGCTGCTTCCTCTTCTGGAAAAAGACACGCACTAAAAATTTTTTCAGCTGTATAGGAAACAGGAATCGGTGTTTCTTTAGGCGCCTCTTTCCATTTATTGTAATAGGGCGTAAACACTTGGTACTTGCTGCCATCGTTCTTCTTAATTTCTTCAGAGCCATGCAAATAGGCATCTTGAAAAGAGAAAGACTGAATATTATTTTCTTCAAAAAAGCGCATAGCTTGCTGGTCCCGCTTTGCCCCAAAGCCACAAGTATCTTCATTAAAATAAATGGCCTGCCAATCGGGTAATTTGCGTTTCAAACGTGAAAATAAATCTAATGGTTCGCCGACCATGATTTGTAAATGTGCCTCTTGATCGATTCGTTCTTTAAACGAGGCTAAACTTGCAAAAAAAGCGTTATGATTAGCACTTTCTTGAATAAATTGTTGAGGATTCATTTGGAATAATAAAATCAATTCATCAGCTGCAGAATTTTGTAACGCGTGTGCTAATGCTTTATTATCCTGTAATCGTAAATCACGTCTAAACCACATTACTGTTTTCATTTTTAAATCCTCCTAAATACTTCGTCTTGCTTATCGTAACCGTGACTGCTGATTTTTAAAAGCAACTTGCCTAGACTTTTCAAAAAGCCGATAAAAACTGGATTTTCAGCTTTTATCGGCTTTTTGATTAAATTAATAGGAAATATTAAAAGCTTTCATATCTTTCTCAATATATTGTAGGACTTCTGTATTGCCAAAAAATTGTGTAAAATAATAGGCTTGACGATAGTCATCAGCTGTGTCTTCCCCGAGCATTTGTTTGTTAAAGGCTTTTTCATATAAAAGATAATCTAGCAAATAAATGGAGTGTTTGTCACGACAAATCTGAATCCCTTTTTCGCTTAAAATGACACTTTTTTTGTAATCTTTTATTTCCGAGTAGAATTTAGCAGAATTATAATAAATTCTACAGCGCTCCAAGGAACATTCTAATTTAAATTGTTCCAATTCTTGTAATGATTTTTCGTAATACACTTGCGCTTTTCTCATATCTTTTTCCAGTTCATATAGCGTACCTAGCGCATTCAGGCTTAAAATGTTGTAAATATTGACTTTACGGTCAATTTCCGCGCCCCGGTATAGGTAAAACAAGGCCTCTGCTTTATCTTTTTTTCCTAATAAACAAGTAATTCCCTTATAATATAACAATTTAGTCGTTAGTTCATTATTAGATAAGATAAGACCTTCAGGCACTTCTTGTAATAAATTGTAGGCCTCTAAGTGAAATAACCGTAAAGATAAATCCTCGACTTTGTTTAGTAGATTTTCAATTTTCTTTTCTTCAGAAATCATCATGCATTCTTCTACTTCTAAATCTAATCGGAGGCAAATAGATGAGAAAATATCTAAACTGTCACATAGATTACGGTTTTCAATATTACTAATTGTTGCTTGCGTACAGATGCCGTTAGCCAGCTCTGATTGTGTGATTTTTTTAAGTTTTCTCGCTTGTTTTATTTTGTCTCCTGCTACCTTCACGAACAGACCTCCACTTGTATTATTATGTAAATTCATTAAAAGATGTTATACTTTGATTATCAATTAAAGGAGGTACATGCTATGTTTGATTTACTTGCATTATTGACTGGAACATCAACTTATGGCAACGTTCCCCATGTTTAATTAGTCAATGCGTGTCAAGTATGGTCTTCCATACTTGGCATGTTTCCTTTAAAACTGACTCAATCATACTACAAACGGATAGACAAATACAACCGAAAATCATTGGTTTTTTCTTAAGAAAAAGAACAGCAAGAAGTGATAACTACTTCTTGCTGTTCTTTTGTTTAGTTAGGTGTATTTAGATTTAAAATAATTTGTTCCGGCGTAATTTCATTATGATCTGACATCATTGGCTCTACACTTAAATAACTTGAAGTATTTGTAATGATAACCATGACAGTTGAGTCAAGCCCAGCTTCTTTAATGGCTTTTCGATCGAACGTTCCTAAAAGATCTCCTTTTTTAACACGGTGACCTTGGGTTACTTGTGTCTGAAAGACCTCCTGCCCCAATGTGACAGTATCAATTCCTATATGAATTAATACTTCAGCTCCTGCGTCCGTTTGGATACCATAAGCGTGCCCAGTTTCTGCAACCAAGTTTAATAAACCATCTGCAGGCGCGTAAACCTTGTTCGCTGTTGGCATGATTGCTAAACCTTTGCCCATCATCTCGCTTGAAAATACCGGGTCATTAACAGCAGTAAGATTCATGGCGTAACCAGTTACCGGAGAAAAAAGTTGTTCATCTAAGGTGTTATGTTGCATTTCAAAGACTTCGCGTTCTTCCTCTTCGATTACTTTATCTGAAATTAAAACCTCTTGTGGAATTGCAAATAGACTGGTTAATGCATAACATACACCGACAGATAAAAGTGCGACTAATAAATAGATCACTAATTGATGTGCACTATAGATATACATTAAGAAAGAAGGAATAACGGCTAATCCATAAGAATTTGATTGAATATGAAAAATAGCTAAAATTGCTCCGCCTAAACCTGATGTAAACAAGACACATAGCAGCGGTTTTAAGTTCCAACGAATAAGTAATCCAAATAACACAGGCTCACTAACTCCAAATAATTGAGACAACATAGAACCAATGGCTGTCGACTTCACTTTGCTATCTTGCGCTTTTTTCGCAAAGGCTAAACAACTGCCAACGTTGGCAAACCCATACATGGCACATATTGTAATCAATGCATTAAATCCTGTATTTGCTAATAATGATGTTTCTACCATAGTTAGTGTATGATGAATACCAATCAAAACCATTAAAGGATATGAGGCACCAATCACGAAACCACCTAGTCCTAAGGGCAACCCAATCAACCATTGGACAACATCTACCATGCCTAACTCAACGGTATGCAAAATTGGGCCAATTCCGAGAATTATGATTAAAAAAGTAATTAACATAGTCATAAAAGGTGTAAAAATTTGATCGAGAATATTCGGCATCTTTTTTCGGAAAAAAAGTTCAATCTTTGCGCCAATTATACCAGCAGCAATTGCACTTAAAACGGACCCTTGTGCACCGACAACTGGGATAAAGCCAAAAGCCATAATAGCTTTCACGCCAGAATCTGGTGTTGCAACTGCATAAGCGTTTGGTAAAATGGGTGATACCATCATTAAACCAATAACAATCCCGATTACAGGCGTCGCATTAAATGCTTTAAAGGTAGACCAAACAATCAAAGCTGGCAAAAAAGCAAAGACGGTATCTGTAATGACAGAGACAATTTGTTGAAAGCTTTCAGGAATATTGGCTACACTTGCTCCGAATAATTGTAAAAAAGTGTCGTTAAAAATAACACCTTTTAACCCTAGGAACAATCCTGTTGCTGCAATTACTGGAACAATTGGAATGAATATTTCACTTAAAATGCGCATTGTTTTGCGCATGCCCGTTTCATTATTTTTTAAAATTGCTGTTTGCTCTGCTTTTGACACAACATTGATTCCAAGTTTTTCTATTTCATCATACACTTTAGTCACAATACCAGTTCCTAAAATCACTTGGTATTGACCACCATTATAAAAAACACCCTTGACTAAATCGATTTTTTCTAGTTGTTTACCATCTACTTGTTCATGGTCCTTCAAAATAAAACGTAACCGCGTTTGACAATGGGTGACCGATATAATGTTATCCATACCGATTAATTGAATAATGTCTTTGGCTGCCTGCTGATAATTTTCTGCCATGTTATATACTCCTCCTAGCTACTCATTTATAGTAATCAATAGTCCTTGATAGCTTTTTAATAATGTTCCCTGCTGAACTAATTGCTCTCGTTCTTCAGACTGTGTATCAAAAATAACTGTGCCATTAACTAAATAATGAGGGATTGGAACCGCCTCACCAAAATTAAAAAAGGCGTAAATTGTTTTTTCATTTAATTTGCGTTTATAAGCAATAACATTATCTGGAAGATTTGATAGTCCCTCAAATGTTCCATAAAGTAAGATGTCTGTATAGGGACTCTTTTGACGAAATGCAATCATCCGCTTATAGAAATGAAAAATACTTTGACTATTTTTTATTTCTGCTTCGGCATTGATTTCTTTATAATTATCCACCATTCCTAACCAAGGTTTGACGCTTGAAAAACCGCCATACATAGAATCATTCCATGGAAAAGGCGTGCGGGCATTGTCTCGACTACGCAAATTGACAAGTGACAAGGCTTCTTTGGGCGTAAATCCTTCTTTTATTGCTCGATAGTATTGATCAATGCTAGAAATATCATCGAATTCATCAATCGAACCCCTTTCAAAATTGGTCATTCCTAATTCTTGTCCTTGGTAAATAAAAGGCGTGCCCCTTAAAAAGAAATACATGGCGCCGAATGTTTTAACCGCATTTGGCTGTTGAGCCTGTTCTTTTAAATATTTCGTTGTCGCTCGAGGTTGATCATGATTTTCAATAAAATTTGCACTCCAACCAGCCTCTTGCATGGCTTCTTGCTGTTTGAAAATTAATGTGCGTAAATCATTCCAAGACCAATCGATTCTATAAAACCATTCGCTTCCTGATTTCACATCCAAATCAGCCCATTTGAAGTCAAAAATCATGTCGAAATACCCTGTTTCTCCAATAAATTCTGATAAATTTGGATAATTGACGCCGGCCGCTTCAGCAACTGTGACAATATCAAAACCAGCAAAAGCTTTTTCTTTTAACTCGTTCAGAAAGTCACTCATTCCTGGCATATTTCTACTCGCTTTTGTTACTTTGGCTAATTGATCTGCCCCATCAGCAGGTAAGTTTGTCCAAGTCAAATCTTTCTTAATAAAATTAATCGCATCTACACGAAAACCAGCAATTCCTTTGTTTAACCAAAAACGGATCATTTGGTAGATTTCTTTGCGTAGTTCAGGATTTTCCCAATTTAAATCCGGCTGTTTTTTATGAAAGGCATGAAAGTAGTAGGCATCTTCCCCAGGTAATTTTTCCCAAACACTACCACCGAAGTTAGACCGCCAATTTGTAGGTGCTTCTCGTCCTTCTTTTATAATATAAAAGTCTCGAAAACGACTTTGAGGATTTTTTAAAACATCTTGAAACCAAGCATGTTCATCAGATGTATGGTTTACCACTAAATCTAAAATAACTTTTATGTTTCGTTTTTTTGCTTCTTCAATGAGTTCATCGAAGTCTGCCATTGTACCAAAATCGCTAGAAATACCATAATAGTCTGAAATATCATATCCATTGTCAGCCATTGGCGACGGGTACATTGGACTCAGCCAAATCAGCGTAATTCCTAAATTTTCTAAGTAATCCAGTTTTTGAATAATGCCTTGTAAATCACCAATTCCGTCATTATTACTATCCGAAAAGCTACGTGGATAAATTTGATAGGCCACTTCTTTTTGCCACCAATTTCTGTTCATTCTGGTTCTCCTCACTCTTAAACTAGTCCTGTTAATTTTTTCTGTAACCGTTTTTACATTTTGTATGATACTCGTTTTTGTGTAATATGTCGAACGTTTATCATAAATAAATGTAAATTATGATATTATTTTGATTTAATTAGATTTATATATGTTATACGTTTGACTTTTTATGATTTGTTTATACTATTAGACTAACTACTATTTTCTAATAAAGGAGACATTACTTATGTCAAGCATCATGAACCAATGGACGGATGAATTACGTTATGCGCCTTATTCTTCTTGGACATCTGCTCACCTCGAAAATCTAACTTCTATTATCGCGCAATCTAGTTGGCGTTTTAAGTATCATATTCAACCACAGACAGGACTACTAAATGATCCCAACGGTTTTTCGTATTTCAATAACCAGTGGCATTTATTTTATCAAGCGTTTCCTTTCGGGAGTGTTCACGGACTAAAAAGTTGGGCCCACTTAACTTCCTCCGACTTAATTCACTGGGATTATGAAGGAATTGCCCTTTATCCCGACTCTGAATATGATTCTCATGGCGTCTATTCAGGCTCAGCTTTACCAATAGATAACCAACTATGTTTATTTTATACAGGAAATGTTCGTGATCAAACTTGGCAACGATTTGCATATCAAAATATTGCATGGCTGAATTCTTTAGGTGCGATCACAAAGGAATCAACACCATTCCTACCTATTGACCCCAATTATTCTTCCCATTTTCGTGATCCGATGGTATTTCCTTATCAAGAAGGACTTGTTTTATTAATTGGTGCTAGCGATTTAAATAGACAAGGAAAAATTGTGGTCTATTTTTCTAAAGATCGAAACGTACACAATTTTCATCAACTTGGCGAATTGACGTTCACCGACCAAGAATTAGGCTACATGGTTGAATGCCCCAATTTGGTATTTATTGATGGCCAGCCTGTCTTATTATTTTGCCCACAAGGTCTATCTCCATCTGTAAAAAGTTATCAGAATATCTATCCGAATATGTACACATTGGCCGAAACGTTTGATTTGGAGAATCTTTCTTTAGTTCAGGCTGGGCCTTTTGAAAATTTAGATGAAGGGTTTGATGTCTACGCTACTCAAGCCTTTAATGCGCCAGATGGTCGTGCACTTGCGGTCAGTTGGATTGGGTTGCCAGAAATCACTTACCCAAGTGATGTGGAGGGTTGGGCAAATGGCTTAAGTCTGATTAAAGAACTCACAATTCACAACGGGAAACTATTTCAATATCCAGTTTCTGAAACAGAAATGCTTCGTCAATCCGCTACTACTTTATCAAATGGCTGCCATTTTTTATCTACTGCTTCTTTTGAATTAGAAGTGGATATTCCCAAAAATGAGATTGCTTTTATTCGGCTTTTAGCGAACGAAACGGGTTCAAAAGGACTTTTAATTACAATTGATACGATTCATGGTAAAATAACCCTTGATCGAACATTTGCTGGCCAACCTTTTGCTGAAAAGTATGGCACAATTCGTGAAACTAAAATTAGGAAAAATAAGTCAGTTCAGTTAACTATTTTTGTTGATTGCTCTGTTGCAGAAATCTATGTAAATAAAGGTGAAAAAACGATGACTGGTCGCTTCTTTCCAGATAAAGCGCAACGGTATCTTCATCTATCCAAGACGGCAAAAGCTTGTTTTTATGAGCTGGAAAATACGAATAATTAGGAATGATGGTGAATTTTAATGGTGGTTAAATTAACGGATGTAGCAAAGCTTGCTGGTGTGAGCCCGACAACGGTGAGCCGCGTGATTAATAATTATGGTTATCTTAGTCAAAAAACAATTGATAAAGTTCATCAAGCGATGGAAGAATTAAATTATCAACCCAATGGATTAGCCAGAAGCCTCCAAGGAAAAAGTACGCAGCTGATTGGTTTAGTCTTCCCTTCTGTTAGTCATCCATTTTTTGGTGAATTAATTGAAACACTGGAAAGAAAGCTCTTTGTTCAAGGATATAAAGTGATTTTATGTGATAGTGAAAAAGATCCAGAAAAAGAGCGCGCCTATTTACGAATGCTCGCTGCAAATAAAGTGGACGGTGTAATCACTGGTAGCCATAACTTAGCTATTAACGAATATGAAAATGTTTCACTACCTATTGTTTCCTTTGACCGTTTCTTGGCACCTGGCATTCCAATTGTCTCTTCGCAAAACTTTCAAGGTGGCCAAAAAGCCACTGAAGCCTTATTTGCAAGTGGTGCACAAAAGATTGCAATTATTACTGGTGCTAATAACACAGGCGCACCTAGCGATTATCGATTGGCTGGTTATAAACAAACGATGGAAAAATATGGCGCAGAAAAAACGATTCTACAAATTGATAATGGAACCTCTACAACATTAAAAAATCTAGAAATCGAACGTTTGCTTCAAAATAAAACTGTAGACGGCATCTTTTGTACAGATGATTTGACAGCAATTACAGTTATGAATATTGCTCAAAAATTGAAGATAGCCATTCCTGAAGAATTAAAAGTAATTGGTTATGATGGGACAAAATTAATCAAAAGAATTGCCCCACAACTATCAACCATTGTGCAGCCAATCGACGAGATGTGTGACGTTATGATTGACTTACTGCTTCGTAGAATGAAGGATCCTGATGTTGCACTCGAGGAAAATTATCCTATTCCAATTCAGCTATCATTGTCTGAATCCTGTTAAAAAAGACACCTGAAAAGGTGTCTTTTTTTATTCTTAATTCCTCATTTGCCCATTTTCCCTTAATTCCAAAGCACAGAGATTAAATAATACAACAACATGATCCCTACAAATACACCGAGCATTAGTAAAACATACCACCAATTTTTGGCGCTATAGGTTTCATTTTTATCTTTTTCGGTTCGTTTCCCGGCAGCCCATTTCCATAAATCGTAATTATTCATCTCTCTCACCACCTTTAATGGGTTTATTAACTTAAGCCTAACACGGAACGACAAAACTTGAAAACAAAAGGATCACCCGCTTATGCCAACGGATGATCCTTTTTGGTCATTATTCTTCTGGTAAACCGTTATTTTTAATCACTGATTGGTACCAATAAAAACTATCTTTTTTAATGCGTCGTAAATCTTTTAACTCATGGTCTTCACGATTGACGTAAATAAAACCGTAGCGTTTTTTGAATCCTTGATGAGAACTTAAAATATCCATGACCGACCAAGGGCAATAGCCAAACAACTCAACACCGTCAGAAATAGCCGCATGACAAGCAGCAATATGGTCATGCAAATACGCAATTCGATAGTCATCATGAACTTTTCCGTCCTCTGTTAGGTGATCTGGTGTGCCTAAGCCGTTTTCTGTAATGATTAACGGTAAACGGTATTGACGATAATAATCATTTAAAACTAAACGTAGACCAGTTGGATCAATTTGGGCACCATACTTAGAGGTTTTTAAATGTTGATTTTTTTCGATTTTAAAATAACCGTATAGATCAAAATCAATGTCCTTTTCTTTCGTACCCAATGGGTGTTGCTCATCTGTCGGTAAATAGCTAGCAACTAACGTCCGATAATAATTAAGGGCGATAAAATCTGGTTTAGCGGCTTTCAGAATTGCTTGATCTTCTGGCTGTGTTTCGGGATAAATGCCGCATTTGGTTAAATACTCTTGATAGTAACCAGGGTATTCGCCAAAACAATACATTTCTAGAGCATAATTTGTTTTAAAGTTATCATTCATACGAGCTGCCCAAACATCCTCAGGTTTATTGGAACTAGGATAAGTCATCGTTGAGGAAACAGAGGGACCGACTTTTCCCCCAGCGACCAATTGGTGACAATCATTCGTCGCTAGCGCATGGGCAACAAACATATGGTAATCCATTTGTGCACGAATTTTTTCAGTATTTTCTGGTGCAACATCGTACATATTCATTCGTTCATCGACACGAATCATTAAGTTTTGTTCGTTCGTAACTTGCCAATTTTTGACTCGATCACCAAACGCTTGATAACAGACTTGCGCATAGCGTTGAAATGCGGAAACGCAACGACGATCCGCCCAACCATTGTATTTTTCCACCAACGCAAAAGGTAAATCAAAATGATAAAGTGTGACAAACGGCAAAATATCGTTTTCTAAAAGTGTATCAATGACGGCATTATAAAAATCGATGCCGGCTTGATTGATTTCGCCATCACCTGTTGGAATGATTCGTGCCCATGAAAGAGAAAAACGATAGGTTTTTAAGCCTAATTCTTTCATTAACGCAATGTCCTCTTTGAAATGATGGTAAAAATCGCTGGCGACTTTCGTATCTGCTTGAACAGCTGACTTTTTAAAAGAATTATAATCAGCAACTGTTAGGCCTTTGCCGTCCTCATTCCAAGCGCCCTCAATTTGAAAAGCGGAGGAAGAAGCGCCCCATAAAAAATCGTTCTTAAATTGTTTAACCATTAGTTTTGCTCCTTTACTTGCATGAAAAATAAATTTGTTTGTGGTGTAATCTCTGTTTGTTTGGTTGTCTCAATTATAGCCATTTCCACAGTATTTGTTACGATGACTAAGACGGTTGGATCATAACCAGCAGCTTGGATAACTTGTTTATCAAAAGAGAGCAGTTTTTGTCCTAGTCTGACCCTTTCTCCTACTTTTACGAACGTTTCAAATCCCCGCCCTTTTAATTCGACTGTATTGATTCCAATGTGAAGGAGGATTTCAGCACCATTGTCTAACTTTAAGCCAATTGCATGATGAGTTGGATATAAAGCCGTCACTTGCCCATTTCCTGGTGAAACAATTTGTTCCTCTGTCGGATAAATAGCTAGCGTTTTTCCCATTTGTTGAGAAGCAAAGACTTCATCGTTAATTTGGTCTAAAGATACGAGTTGTCCTTGAACAGGTGCTTGAATCCGTCGCTTTTCTTTGACTGTTCCTATCTCTGTCTTTAATCCAGGTTCTTGACGTGAATCGTCAAGCGGTAAATCATTAAAGCCTAGAAAAATCGTTAATAGAAATGCACCAAAAAAAGCAATGCCACAACCTAATAAATAACAAATAAAGGCTTTGGTTCCTGCTTCTGCGTAAACTGGGATGGTCAAGAGTCCTTGGTTAGCGAAGGCTGTCCCGTAGGAACCGCCCCAGCCCATTAAGGCCCCGCCTGCTGCTCCGCTAGCCACCGCATAAATCATCGGTTTTTTTAGCCGCAAGTTTGCACCATAAATGGCTGGTTCTGTGATACCAAATAATGCAGTCACTGTTGCAGAGGCAGCAACGGCTTTCAAGCCTTTATTTTTTGTGCGGACAAACACGCCAAATGCGGCGCCCGCTTGAGAAAAGTTTGCTGCACCAGCAAACGCTAGCAAATTTTGCCGTCCTGTTCGAGCGACATCATTAATCCCAATTGGCACAAGCCCACGGTGAGCCCCAAAAATGACTAAGACACACCAAATTCCGCCGATAAAACCGCCTAACAAGATGGGACTAAAATTCATTATATAATAATACAACCAATTCACGCCGTCACCTAAATAAATCCCTATCGGTCCAAATAATAATAAAGTGGCTGGAATCATTAAAAGTAATGATAGCGTAGGAACCATAATAATTTTTAGAACTTCTGGAATAACTTTTTCCAAAAAGCGTTGCACATAAGCTAACATAAAAATTGCAAGAATAATAGGAATTACTGTGGAAACGTAATTGGCTTTGGTCACATGTAATCCAAACAAGGTAACCGCTGATTCTTCAGTCATTAATGAAACGATGGTTGGATAACATAAGGTGGCTCCAATTACCATGGCGATATATTCGTTTGTTTTGAAAACCTTAGCAGCTGAATAACCTAAAATAACTGGCATAAAATAAAAAAGTGCATCGGAAGCGGCGCTTAAAATAATATACGTATTCAAAGGTTTTAAATCGACCTGGTAAAAATTGTTTGCGACCATCACAGCAATAGCTAGAATTCCTTTTAACATGCCAGAAGCGGCAATTGCTGGTACGACAGGCGTGAAAATCGCGGCAACAGTATTTAAAATTCGATTGCCTAATGAATTTTTTTCTTTTGTAGATGTTTTGGTCGTAAGTTGCTGAGCCAACAAAGGTTCTAGAGCATTATAAACATGCGCGACTTTATTGCCTAAAACCACTTGATACTGCCCGCCACTTTCAACAACAGAAATGACACCTTCTGTTTGTAGTAAGGCTTCTTTGTTCGCTTGTTTCGTATCTTTCAATATGAAACGCAATCGTGTATAACAATGTGTGACATCCACGATATTGTCTTTGCCACCTACGTCTTTCAAAATTTCTTTTGCTATTGCTTGGTAGTCCATGATGACCACTCCTTATCTATAAAATAACAGCTCAATAAAAAAGATCAAATCACACATGCACGTTTCAGCAAACACACTCAATATTTGCTCGTCGTGAATGTCCCTTTGATCTGATCTACGTAATAACTATGTTTCTCACGATAGAATAGCTGATTGAATTTATTTTTAATTTACCATTATTTAGAGGGATTATCAATGAATTAGGTAGACCACCTCAGTGTTTTGTTACTAAAATCAGCAGTGAAAATAGTAGTTTACTACATTCACTGCTGATTTATTGATTACAAGACTGGTGACAACAAGCGTGAAAAGTTTTGCTTGAAGCGTAGCCAGTACCCTTGTTTTTTAATTATCTCGTCGGTTAGTAAGACACTTTTTTCTATATCTTCTTCAAAGATTTGCGCTAATATCCACGCAATGTCGGGATTGTAAATAAACGTACTCACCTCAAAATTCAATGAATAACTGCGAATATCTTGGTTTGTTGTGCCAACCATAGCTAATTCATCATCAATCACCATTGTTTTTGCATGAATAAACCCACTATCATAAATATAAATTTTAATGCCGCGTTTGTGTAAGTAATTCGCGTAATATTGTGTTGCGCGGTAAATAAAGGGATGGTCAGGCATACAAGGAATCATAATTCGCACGTCGACACCTGAACGAACCGCCACTAACAACGCATTAATCATACTATCGTCAGGGATTAAATACGGTGTTTGAATCCAGACACTCTTTTCTGCAGAAAAAATCATCCGAACAAACCCGCTTTTCAAAATTTCTTCTTCTGAATCAGGACCATCTGAAACAACTTGTAAGGACAAATGATCCACTTCATGATCTTCTGGTAATTTAAAATATTTTTCATGATACGTCATACGTTCTTCAGGATATTTGACTGAAGCATTCCAATCCATGATAAATATCTCTTGCAATGAAAATACGGCCGTCCCGACCAAACGAATATGGGTATCTCGCCAGTAACCAAATTTTTCGGTGACATTCAAATATTGATCCCCAACATTGAACCCGCCGGTCCAGCCAATTTTCCCATCGATGACAACAATTTTCCGATGCAAGTGATAATTTAGACGTGTTTTACGGATCATATCGCGAGAAGTAATAAAGGGAGCTACTTTTCCTCCAGCGTCAACGTAACGAGCAAAAAACTTTTTATTTGCGCCGGGTGAACCCCAAGGATCGTAAATTAAGTAAACTTCCACGCCTTCATGCAACTTTTCGATTAATACATCTAAAAATTGATTGCCAATCGTGTCATTAAAAAACGCATAATATTCCACATGAACGGTTTCTTTCGCTGCACGAATATCTTCAAATAATGCTTGGAATTTTTCTTGGCCATCTGTGAATAATTGTAAACTATTTCTTTTGGCCAACGGTGATGCGTCCATATTCCGGAAATAACGATTTAAAACTTTCGCATCATAAAGTAAATCATAACGTTTATCGCGCCCTGCTTTTTTGTTATCGATGTCCACTTTTTCTTTAATTCGTTGAACCATTTGTTTTTCATCATCAGACAATTTAAAAACTTCTTGTCCATCGATACCTCGCCCACAGAATAAGTAAATAATAAAGCCGATACCAGGCAAGAAAATCAACGTCATCATCCATGCTAAAACGCTGGAAATACTACGAGGTTTTCTAAAAACAGTAATTAAGGCAGCAATAACGTTAATTACTAATAAAAATAACAAAATCCAAACAAAAATTTTCATCGCTTACCTCCTTTTTACTTCATACTAAGATTATATCAAATAACAGTTAAATTAGGCGAATAATATGAGCGAGTATTCAAAAAAGAATTCATTTCTATAAGTGTTTCGCCTTTGATTCTCAGTTTTTCTGTACTATAATGAGGGCTGGATGTAAAGATTTTGAAAAGAGGTACTTATTTTATGGTCGTTGATTTGAAAATGTTAGCTATGATTTTTATCATTAATTTTGCGTATATTACCTTAAATACTATTCGTTTTATGTTAACGATGAAAGGTTATCGGGTTATTGCACCGCTGGTTAGTATGGCTGAAATAACAATTTATGTCTTAGGGCTAAGTATGGTTCTGAATCGGTTAGACAATCCTTTAAATTTACTTGTTTATGCGCTTGGTTACGCTGTTGGCATTAGTGTAGGAATTAAAATCGAAGACTATTTGGCCTTGGGTTATATTATGGTATCAGTTATCCTCCCTTCTACTACTGAACAATTTCATTTACCAGAAACACTTCGTGAACACGGCTATGGTGTTACGCAAAGTGTCGCCTACGGACGCGAAGGAGAACGAATGGTTTTAGAAATTCTTTCCCCAAGAAAAAACGAACGTACATTGTACAAATTAATCAATCAATTAGAGCCGAGAGCATTTATCATTTCCTATGAGCCTAAGTTCATTTCCGGTGGTTTTTGGACGAAAAAAGTTCGCAAAAGAAATGACTCCATTTCTCACTAAGAAGCGGCGTCATTTCTTGTTATTGATTTTTAGTTTACATAATAAAATTATCGTAACTTTAATTTATTCTAAGATAACTTAGAGAGTTCGTACCTAGTTGCTCAATCAATTGTTGCATAAAAACTAAGCGTTCGATGGCCGATCGGTTAGCAATTTTTTCATAATAAAATGCTAGAATATCCGACTGTGCTTCTAAAGGCTCGGCTTGTTCCGTTGCTACTGGTAAAAGGAGTTTTAAGTGGTCCTGGTCAATCGTAATCACTTGGGTCAAGTGCAAACTTTCTTGAAAAATATTAGGCACAGTACTGACTTTGCGGCCTCGCAGAGCTTGTTTAATAACTCTTCTCGCTTGCGAAAGATAGTATTCAGGATTTACGTCCCCTAGCAAGTCATATAAAGCGCTGAAGGCTTCTGGCAAGGGTTGCTCTTTGCACAAGTAATCAAAATAACGAGGCATTGTTGGAACCTCTGTCTTTTCTTTCTCAAGCGTAATCATAGATAGTTGTGCCGAGGCCAATCTTTGTTTTTGATAAAATGAGGGGTCACCGCTCACGCCAAAAAAATAGTCTTCCTCTTCTGGAAACACTTGTGGCCAAAAAGATTCAGCTAGCCAAAATAATTGCTCTGTTACAGTTCCTTTAAACTTAGGAAGTTCGTCTTCAGCCAAGGTCAAACTCGCAACTTCAGCTGCCGTATAAATAGGAAAATTCAAACGATATTGACGATTTTCCCGAATGATTAACTGACAATCAATCATTTCTGATAAAAATTGTTCTAACTTGGCTTCTGTTGCAAAGGCCGCTTTTAATTGTCTTAAAATGATTCTTTCTTCCCGATGTTCATACATAAAAGTAACAAGAGGGAAAAAAAGTGATTGGTTGAGCAAATGATTGTATTGTTTCGTTTGTTGCGGAGAATGATAGTAAATTGCTAAATCATTCATGTTAACGCCCCTTTACTATTGAAGCGCCTAAGCAACAAGGAATTTATCGCGTTGCTTAGGCGCTTACGGTTTTAGTTAAAGACTTCTGTTAATTGTGGTACTACTTGTTTTTTACGAGAAACAACGCCTGGTAAGAACGCACGATTGTTAACTAATGTTACATTGAATGCTGCTTCAATTTTAGCTTGTTCCGCACCAATCGCTAATAATTCAGAATCACTGTCTAGGATATTCGTAATAATTAAGACAAACAAGTCATAATTATTGGCTGCATTTTCTGCGGCCATAGCTGCTTCTAATTCAGCTTGACGATCTAAAACTTCTGCTAAGTCGACGGTATTTACTTGGGCAACGCGAACTGTTTTGCCGTTCATTGGGAAGCTCTTAGCATCTAAATCTAAAAGAACTTCAGCTGATTTATCGCTTAAATTTGTTCCTGCTTTTAATAAGTCAAGACCATAGCCTTCTAAATTGATTTCAGCAATATCAGCTAGGGCGTGCGCTGCATCGATGTCTTCTTGTGTGCAAGTTGGTGATTTAAATAATAATGTATCAGAAATAATCGCTGAGACCATCATACCAGCAATTTGAGCTGGAATTGTCACGTTATTTTCTTTAAACATTTTATAGATGATTGTACTGGTACACCCTACTGGTTCTGCACGATAATACAATGGATCTGCTGTTTCGAAGTTGGCAATCCGGTGATGATCCACTACTGCTAAAATGTTTACTTCAGCGATATCTGAAATGCTTTGTTGGAATTCGTTATGATCCACTAACATGACTTGGTTTGTTTCGCTAGCTGCTTCAGTGACAACACGTGGTGCTTCAATATTGAAGTAATCTAAGGCATATTGAGTTTCTTCACTTGGTGTTCCTAAAGCGACAGCTTCTGTCTCTTTTCCTAATTCTTTTTGTAAGTAAGCAAAACTAATTGCTGCTCCGATAGCATCTGTATCAGGATTTTGGTGTCCAAAAACTAAAATTTTTGACATAATACACACTCCTTGGTTTTGATTCACTCTTAATGATAACAAAAAATAGAAAAGAAACAACAAAAAAATTGTCTTCTTTTCTATTTTTTCGTTTGTTAACGTGCTAGATAACCTTGATAGTCCTCGACATGTAGTAGTTTTTTCGCATTTTCAACACGATCATTTTTAGGAGGCTCAATTCCTTCTAATGGATAAGGAATACCTAGTTCTTCCCATTTGTACTTGCCCATCGTATGGTAAGGAAGCACTTCAACTTTATCTACATTGTTTAATGTTTTTATGAAGGCATCCAGACGGATTAAATATTCGTCGTAATCACTACGTTGAGGCACCAATACGTGGCGAATCCAAACAGGTTTGTCAATTTCAGATAAATAGGTAGCCATCTCTAAAATATTATCATTTGATTGCGTTGTTAACAGTTTATGCTGCTCGTTATCAATATGTTTGATGTCAAATAAGAGTAAATCTGTATACTTCATCAATTCATCAAATTGACTAATGAAGGGTTCTTCCCGAGTAAAAGGTTTGCCACACGTATCTAAGGTGGTATGAATGCCTTGTGCTTTGGCTTTTTTAAATAAATCGATTAAAAAGTCCATTTGCAATAGCGGCTCACCACCACTGACAGTGATACCACCCTTTTCGCCCCAATAAGAGCGAAAACGTAATGCTTCCTCTAATACTTCGTCAGTCGTCACCACACGACCACCGGAACCAATTTTCCAAGTATCTGGATTATGACAGAATTGACATCTCATGCGACACCCTTGTGTAAATACGATAAAACGGACACCTGGGCCATCAACGGTACCAAAATTTTCTGTTGAATGAATTCTACCTGTAACTGGTGTTGTCATAATGATCCCTCTTCTTTCAAACGAAAAGGATGACACGTTAAATGTCACCCTTTCAGTTAAATAATGTAAATGTTTTTTATAGTCTGTCGTGTGAAGTTCTTGAAATAACGTCTGCTTGTTGTTCAGGAGTTAAGTCACGGAATTTCACGGCATATCCAGATACACGGATAGTTAAGTTTGGATATTTTTCTGGATGTGCTTGTGCATCTAATAATAATTCGTTTGTAAATACGTTTACGTTTAAGTGGTAACCACCTTTATCGAAGTAGCCATCTAATACGTTACGTAAGTTGTTAATTCTTGTGTCGTCGTCTTTACCTAAACCATTAGGGTTGATGGTTTGTGTATTAGAAATACCATCTAAAGCGATTGTATATTCTAAACGAGCTGTTGAGTTTAATGAAGCTAACAAGCCATTTTTCTCACCTAAGAATTTACCGTCTTGATAACTTGGGTTCGCACCTGGTGCAAGAGGTTTGCCGGCACGACGTCCGTCAGGCGTGTTCCCTGTTGCTTTACCATAAACAACGTTTGAAGTGATTGTTAATAATGAAGTCGTTGGTTTAGAGTTACGGTATGTGTGTTGACGTTTAATTTGTGTCATAAAGTAATCTAAAATCCAGTTAGCCATTGCATCGGCTTCTTCGTTATCATTTCCGTATGTTGGGAATTCTTTTGTTGGTACATAATCAATTGCCATACCATCTTCGTCACGGATTACTTCTACTTCACCGTGTTTAATTGCCATGATACTATCAGTCGCATGAGAGATTCCGGCAATACCAGTTGCGAATGTCCGTTGTAAATCAGTATCCATTAAAGCTAATTGTGGTGCTTCATATGCATATTTATCATGCATGTAATGAATAATGTTTAATGTGTTAACATACAATTCAGCTAACCAGTCTAAGATGTCTTTATAGCGTTCCATGAATTCATGGTAATCTAATTTGTCACCAGTCATTGGACGATATTTTGGTGCTACTTGCATTTTAGTTTTTTCGTCGACCCCGCCGTTAATTGCATAAAGAACAGCTTTCGCTAAGTTCGCACGAGCGCCGAAGAATTGCATATCTTTACCCATAACTGTTGCAGAAACACAACATGCGATTGCACAGTCGTCAGAACCCCAGTTTTCACGTAATAAGTCATCGTTTTCAAATTGGATAGATGAGCTTTCCTTCGCGATTTTAGCTGCATATGTTCTGAAGCCTTCTGGTAAGTGAGAAGAATACAATACAGTTAAGTTCGGTTCTGGAGATGGTCCCATGTTTGTTAAGGTGTGTAAGATACGGAAGTCATTTTTGGTAACTAATGAACGACCGTCAATACCCATACCAGCAATAGATAATGTTGCCCAAATTGGATAACCAGAGAATAATTGGTTGTATTCTGGTGTCCGTGCAAATTTAACCATACGTAATTTCATGATTAAATGGTCAATCATTTCTTGTGCTTCAAATTCAGTGATTAAACCAGCTTCTAAGTCACGTTGGATATAGATATCTAAGAATGCTGAGATACGACCAATTGACATTGCCGCACCATTTTGAGATTTAATGGCACCTAGGTAACCAAAGTATAACCATTGGATTGCTTCTTGCGCATTTGCAGCAGGACGAGAAATATCGAAACCATAAGAAGCAGCCATTTGTTTTAAGTCATTTAACGCACGGTATTGTTCAGAAATTTCTTCACGTAAGCGAATAACATCGTCTGTCATTTCTTTGTTACCAGTGTTATCATGATCTTTTTTCTTTTGTTCCATTAAGTAGTCGATACCGTATAATGCGATACGACGATAGTCACCGATAATACGGCCACGGCCATAAGCATCTGGAAGACCAGTAATGATTTTGTTTTTACGTGCTAAACGCATTTCAGCTGTGTAGGCATCAAAAACACCTTGGTTATGTGTTTTTCTGTATTCTGTGAAGATTTTTGTCATTTCTTCGTCAGTTTCATAACCATTTGAAACTAAGGCATTGTTCGCCATTTTAATACCACCGAATGGCATAAATGCTTGTTTTAATGGTACATCTGTTTGTAAACCGACAATTTTTTCTTCTTCTTTGATTAAGTAACCAGGTTCATGTGACGTAATAGTTGCTGGGATATCGCTATCCATGTCATAAACGCCATTTTTTTCATGTTGGATTTCAAATAACTCTTGTAGTTTTGTCCATAATTTGTCAGTGCTCGGAGCGATTGGTTCTAAGAAACTGTCGTCGCCTTTGTACTCTGTGTAGTTGTTTTGAATAAAATCACGAGTGTCAACGCTTGTTCTCCATTTGTCGCCTTTAAAGCCTTCCCATTGTTTCATGAAGTGTTTGCCTCCTTAGTTAACTGCTACTTGATTGTATGTAACAGCTTTATGTGATTAGTATAACACATAACCTTTTAGATGCAAGCGTTTTTTTATTATTTATTGCACTTTCTTAATAAATAAATGGGGAGCAAAGATTATAAACGCTGATATATAAACATTTATACTTGTGAAAATAAGAACGATTTATAGTTGTTATCACTTGTGAAAAATGTACTTCTGTATTAAAAACAGCAGGCATCTGTATTAATACAGATGCCTGCTGTGGAGATATTTATAACACAGTTTAGTTTGTTTGTTCTTCTTCAATCACTGCAGAATGCATCTCGTGGACTTCCATTACTTGGCCATCTTTTTGTTCATCGATGACAAAGGAACCGTTGGATGTTCGTTCACTGATTGGATAGTTTTTCGACTGAATAACTTCTTGTGTGCCTTTTTGCGTAGTAACTAATAAATCTAAATCGGTACTTTCAGACATAAAGACAACACGATGTGGATTTTTCTTCAATTCCCGCAAGACCATTAGTCCACGTTTTGCTCGTCCTAATTGTGTTAATTCTTGGGCTAACATACGTTTAACACCGCCACGTTGGGTAACGATGACAATCGGTGTATCCCCTTCAGAATGAACCAGTAAACCATTAACGACATAATCGTCTTCTTTGAGGTTCATTGATTTAACTCCAGCCGCTTTACTACCCACAACAGGTACTTCATATAATGGATAGCGTAAGCCAAAACCGCGATTGCTAACGAGGAAAACATCCAATAAGTCTTGATCATTTGTTAAATAAACATTGGTAATTTCATCTTGGTCTGATTTTAATTTCATACAAGATGTCGGGCGGCTCTTATAAGTGCGCCAAGGCTCAAAATCAGCCATTTTGGTTTGTTTAATCATGCCAGCTTTTGTAATGAAAACAAAGGTTTTTGTCGGACTTAACTCTTTATAAGGATATACAGCAATAATCGATTCATCGATAGCAAGATTTAAAATGGTTTGAGAAATATGTTCGCCAATTTCTTTCCAGCGTAAATCTGGCAACTCATGGACGGGGCGATAGATCATATTCCCTTTATTTGTTACTAGTAAAAGATGATCTAATGTATTGACTTCGCCAGCATATAGTAAAAAGTCGCCTTCTTTCATGCCGATTTCTTCTGGTTTTGATGCTGTATAAGAACGAATACTACTCCGCTTGATATAGCCTTCGTGCGTCACGGTTACGACCACGTCTTCCTGCGCAACTAACACGGCTGTTTCAATCTTGATTTCTTGGATTTCCTCTTCAATTTGAGTTAAGCGCGGATTGCCATATTGCTTTTTAACTTCGCGAAGTTCTTTTTTCATGACTGAGAATAGTTCTTTTTCATTGTTTAAAATGTTCAATAACTCAGCAATTTGTTGTTCTAAAGTTTTCGCTTCTTCTTGTAAATCAGTAATATCCGTATTGGTTAAACGGTATAGCTGTAAAGTAACGATTGCTTCAGCTTGTTCTTCAGTAAACGCATAGTCGGATACTAAGTTCTTCTTCGCATCTTTTTTATCTTTACTGCCACGGATTGTTGCAATCACTTTATCTAAGATAGACAATGCTTTAATTAAACCAGCAACAATATGCTCACGTTTGCGAGCTTTGTCCAACTCAAATTGACAACGGTTAATGATAACTGATTTGCGATGCGTAATGTAACTTTCTAAAATCCGTTTTAGTCCCACTTGTTGCGGGGTCATGTTGTCGATGGCTACCATGTTAAAGTTGTAATTGATTTGCAATTCAGTGTTTTTAAATAGATAATTTAAAATACCTTCTGCATTGACATCTTTTTTTAGTTCAACAACAATTTGCAAGCCAGTTCTGTCACTTTCGTCACGAACTTCGGCAATGCCGTCTACTTTTTTATTTAAACGGATTTCATCCATCTTCTTCACTAGCGTTGCTTTGTTGACTTCATAAGGAATTTCAGAAATGACAATTTGTTGTTTGCCGCCTTTTAAGGGCTCAATCTTTGTCTTCGCACGTAAAATTACTTTACCACGGCCGGTTTCGTAGGCTTTTTTAATTTCTGCTTTTCCTTGTAGGATCCCACCTGTTGGGAAATCTGGTCCTGGAATGTATTCCATTAATTTCTCTAAACTTGCATTAGGATGATCAATTAAATACACAGTTCCATCAATGATTTCCGCTAAATTATGCGTAGGAATTTCTGTTGCATAGCCTGCTGAAATCCCCGTTGAGCCATTTACCAATAAATTAGGATATTTGGCTGGTAAAACAGTGGGTTCTTTTTCTGTATCGTCAAAATTCCAGACGAAATCGACGGTACTTTTGTCGATATCTTTTAACAACTCACCACTTAACTGTGATAAACGAGCTTCTGTATAACGCATCGCCGCTGGTGGGTCGCCATCCATACTTCCGTTGTTTCCATGCATTTCAATTAGTACTTCCCGTAATTTCCAGTCTTGACTTAGACGCACCATCGCTTCATAAATACTGCTGTCGCCATGGGGATGATAATTCCCCATAATGTTTCCGACAGATTTTGCTGATTTACGAAAGCCTTTATCAAAGGTATTGCCATCTTTATTCATTGAAAAGAGAATGCGGCGTTGTACTGGTTTTAGCCCATCTCGAATATCTGGTAGGGCCCGTTCTTGAATGATGTATTTGGAATATCTTCCAAAACGATCGCCCATTACTTCTTCAAGGGTTAATTCTTGAACTTCTTGGCGTTTTTCCAAAATTGTCACTCCCTACTCTATGTCAAACAAACTGATTTCAGTGTCATCGGTTTGTTCTGCTTCTTTTGTTTTTTCCGCATCTAAAAGACTTTCTCCTGTTGGTGCAGAAGTGTCTTCTTCTGAACGATCTAAAATACTGCCATCTTCTTCCAACGTAAATTGAACATGTTGCTCAATCCATTTTCGACGAGGTTCGACTTTGTCGCCCATTAATGTGGTCACACGGCGTTCTGCTTGAGCTGCATCATCAATCCGAACACGAATTAAGGTTCTAGTTTCAGGATCCATCGTTGTTTCCCAAAGTTGTTCTGCATTCATTTCCCCCAGACCTTTATAGCGTTGGAGCATATAGCCTTTACCAACTTTATCAATCACTTCTGCCAATTCACCATCGGTCCAAGCATACTCAATGACTGATTTTTTTCCAGTTCCTTTAGAAACTTTATAAAGAGGTGGTAAGGCAATATAGACTTTGCCGACTTCAATTAATGGTTTCATATAACGATAGAAGAACGTTAATAGCAACACTTGAATATGGGCACCATCGGTATCCGCATCGGTCATGATGATGATTTTATCATAATTACAATCTTCAATTGAAAATTCAGGACCAACGCCTGCGCCAATCGTATAGATCATAGTATTGATTTCTTCATTTTTCAAGATGTCTTGCATTTTCGCTTTTTCCGTATTAATGACTTTTCCTCGTAGCGGTAAAATGGCTTGAAATTTCCGGTCGCGTCCTTGTTTTGCTGAACCACCGGCCGAGTCTCCTTCGACAAGATATAATTCATTTTTCTTAGGATTTCTGGATTGAGCCGGGGTTAATTTTCCAGAAAGTAACGATTCGCCTTTTTTCCGTTTTTTACCGTTCCGGCTTTCTTCACGAGCTTTGCGAGCCGCTTCGCGGGCTTCACGGGCTTTAATCGCTTTCCGAATTAATGATTGACTCATTTCACTGTTTTCTTGTAAATAGAAGCCCATTTGTTCGCCTACGACGTTATCGACAACGGTTCTTGCTAAAGGTGTGCCTAATTTCCCTTTGGTTTGACCCTCGAACTGTAGTAAGTTTTCTGGTACTCGAATTGAAAGGACAGCTGCTAAGCCTTCACGGAAGTCGCTACCTTCTAAATTTTTATCTTTTTCTTTTAATAGTCCTACTTTACGTGCATATTCATTGTACGCCTTCGTCATTGACGTTTTCATACCGACTTCGTGGGTACCGCCATCTTTTGTGCGGACATTGTTAACGAAAGATAAAACATTTTCAGAATAGCCATCGTTGTATTGGTAAGCTAATTCAACTTCAATACCTTCTTTGGCTCCTGAAAAATAAACAACGGGTGTTAATGTATCTTTTTCTTCATTTAGATAGGCAACAAATTCTTTAATGCCTTTTTCGTAGTGGAAGACTTCTTCTTTGGGTTCTTCCCCACGTTCATCCGTTAAAGTAATTTTGACGCCTTTTAATAAGAAAGCTGATTCTCTCAAACGTTCTGCTAAAATTTCGTAAGAAAAATTTGTCGTAGAGAAAATGGTGTCGTCAGGTAAAAAAGTAACAGAGGTACCGTTGCGTTTTTTTGTTTTGCCGATTTTTTTTAAGGTACCAACTGGTTTACCGCCGTCCTCAAATCGTTCCATGTATTCAACGCCATCACGAACAATATGAACTTCTAACCACTTTGATAAGGCATTAACAACACTGGCACCCACCCCATGGAGTCCGCCTGAAGTTTTATAGCCACCTTGGCCAAACTTACCACCCGCATGTAAGACAGTAAAAATGACTTCTACTGTTGGGATACCAGAAGCATGCATCCCTGTTGGCATTCCGCGGCCAGAGTCTGCAACACAAATACTATTATCTTTTTGGATAGTTACGTTGATTTCATTCCCGTAGCCAGATAACGCTTCATCGACTGCATTATCGACAATTTCATAGACTAAGTGATGGAGTCCACGGCTATCGGTTGAACCGATATACATACCAGGTCTTTTCCTCACTGCTTCCAATCCTTCTAGGACTTGGATAGAGGCATCATTGTACTCATTGTTAATTTTTTTAGCCAAAGAAAAAACTCCTTATACTTAGATTCTCGTTTAGTTAATAAGCGTACATTAACTATTTCTTAAAGAATTAGAAGAAGAGTGAGCCGGTTTCTTGCGTTTTCCGTTCGCTCCTTCTAAAACCATCATTACAATAATACTCTATCTGGGTCAAAAAAAAAAGAGCTTTCCGTTCAGGACGCTCTTTCTTTATAAAATTACACGTGTTTATTCAGCATCTGCCATTTTTGCCAATTCAATTTTAATACAACGGTTCATAATAACTTGACGACCTTCATTTAATAACAAGTTCGCTGCCTCTTCATTTTCCAAACCTAGTTGGGCCCAAAAGACAGGCGCTTCTGTTTTCAATGTTTCTGCGGCCACTTCTGGCAAAAATTCACTCCGCCGAAAGACGTCAACAATATCAATCTTTTCAGGAATCTCTGTTAATGTCCCATAAACCGTTTCGCCAAGCACCGTTTCACCTTTTAAAACTGGATTGACAGGCAATACACGATAGCCATGTTGCTGTAAAATTTCCGCAATTTTGTAACTTGTGCGGTCGGGCTTGTTACTCAAACCAACCACCGCAATATTTTTTGCTTGTTTTAAAATATCAAAAATTTGATTTTGACTTGGATTCTCAAATGTCATTCACTCAACCCCTTTTTTCGTTCTTATCTATTATAACGCTGAGTAAAGGGTTTTTGCAAAATTATTCTCTGACTGCCGGTAAAATAATTATTGGCTTTGCCAATCTGCTGGATAAGTCACGTAGACAAAGCGGGCATCACCCGTCACTGAAAATTGAATTTTGCTACTTTTCGGGATTAAAATAATTTCACCGGCTGTTGCAGAAATTTTACGTCCGTCAATCAGTATATCCAGTTGTCCTGAAATAATATAATCAATTTCATCGTATTCTAGTGTCCAATCGAAGGTGGTATCTTTCATCACCATTAAACCGCAACCAAGGCGCGGGCTTTCTTCTAAAGAAAACAGATCTTTTGTGTAAACAATGTCCGCTGGGTTGCCTGTATCTAAGCGGTCGTCTTCTGTTACGTCGATTTCGGGTAATTTGATGGACATAATTCCACTTGGATCCACTTGTTTAGTCGGCATTAATTTTTCTGTGACAATTTGTCGAACAAGCGTTTCAATCATTTCACGATTTAATTCTGTCATATTTACACCTCATTATTTCACTTCTGTTTCGGGTTTCCCTAGCATTCGATTTGCCATAAAGATAGCCACAAAAATGGCGGTAATCCCTCCAACTAATTTGCCAACAATCATTGGAAAAATCATTTCTTTTGCTACGCCTGCAGTAAAACCAAGGTGATCACCTAAAACGAAAGAAGCCGAAACAGCAAAAGCGATATTAATAATTTTTCCTCGATTATCCATGTCTTTTAACATTTGGAACATGGGAATATTGTTAGCTAATGTAGCAACCATTCCTGCAGCCGCTACTTCATTCATTCCTAAAACTTTTCCTAGTTTCATCAATGGTTTATTAAAGACTTTCGTAATCACTGCTACTAAACAGAAAGCGCCAGCTAAAGTTAAAGCAATCCCGCCAACGACTTCAATTCCTTCAGTAACTGGTGCAATACCAGGAATCACTGTAATTCCTAATAATAGTTGAATCGCCCCCACAACTAAACCAAAGATAGCGACAATCACTACGCCTTGGCCAAAAATTTGGAAGCCTTTAATCATGCCTTTTGGCGCTAACCATAAACCTAAAATAATTAAAGCGGCAACAATAATAATTGGAATTAAGTTAGGAATAATCAATGACAATGGCATGCCAGCTGTTAAACCACCTGCTAATAAACCAAAAGGAATTGTAATAATCCCGCTCAAAACACCTGTTGCTAAGAATTGTTGGTCGTCTTTTTGGATAATGCCAAGCGCTACTGGAATTGTAAAGACTAACGTTGGCCCCATCATTGCGCCTAAGATTGCCCCCGCAAATAAACCAGCTTGTGGATCATTGGCTAATTGTTGCGCTAACGCAAAGCCGCCCATATCATTAGCCAATAAGGTTGTGGCAAACATTGCTGGATCAGCCCCTAGTAATTCATAGACAGGAACGACAATCGGGCTTAAAAGATTGGCTAAGACAGGCGCTAAAGTGATAATCCCTACCATAGAAAGCGCTAGAGAACCCATAGCCATAATCCCTTCCTCAAATTGCTCCCCTAAACCTAGTTTGTTGCCAATACATTTATCGATTCCTCCAATAATCATGAAAAGAACCATAATATACATAATAATTTCATTAATGCTCATGTCTCGTCCTCCCTATTCTTCCTCTGTAGAATCAATGACACCAACAATCATTGCATCAATTGGGACATTCGGATCTTCTGCCGAAATACGGGCAGCATTGCCTTGACTAATTAACACTTTGTCCCCGACACCAGCTCCAGCGTTGTCAGCAGCAATTAGAAATCCTTGCTTTTCGTCCTCTTGATTCAAAATATCAACCATCATAAATTTCCAGCCATTTAATTTTTCATCTTTTCTTGTTGACCAAAGGCTACCAGTCACTTTTCCTAAAAGCATCGTTTTTCCTCCTTACGTCAGCAATTGATGTTTCCGAGCATAATCTGTCGCTAACGGGGTTAAATAGGCATTTTTACTTAAAGAAACACCTGCTTCTGTCATTCTTATCAATTGTTTTTCAGTAATGTAGGTTCGTTTGGTCTCCGCCAAAGAACGAAGTTGTTTTTGACAGGCCGCCTGAAACACAGCGTAATTTTCTGAATCATGATAAAAAATCAGCCCAAACTGTTGGCACATGTCCACGTTTTCCTGAATCGTTTGTTTCAAACGATACTTCAATCGGGAATTTTTAGTCACTGAAGGTATTGGGGTTAAAACCAATACCGGCTTACCTTCAAATAAGAATGCTAAGATGTTTTTGACTAATTCATCCGTTTCCTGTAAATGCGCAATCGCGTTTACTTGGGAAATCGTTAGCCTCTTTACAACCAAACCTCGTGCTAGCTTCTGCTCCTTGGTTACCCAATTTACATCAGGAAAACGAACAAACATTTCTTCAGGAAATGCTTCTTTTGCTTCTGCTAAAGCCACTGAATAAGACGACGACAGCAATTGTTGGCAAATTCGATCAGTAATCTGTTGAATCAAATTTTCCATTTCAGAAACGTTCATTGTCCTTCCTCCTTTTACTTAAGAATATAGCCACGAGCTCCTTTGGTTAAGCCGCAAGCGTTGGCTTCATCGTAGTCAATATGCATGTACGTTGCAAATCGCGGACTGATTCGCACAACTACATCATCAAAGATTAACGGACGTGTGCCTTCCACTTTGACTTGCACAATTTGGCTATTGCTTACTTTATTTTTCAAGGCGTCTTCGGGTGTCATGTGAATATGACGTTTGGCAACAATTAAGCCGTGACTTAATGTCACAACTGCTGATCCGTTCATCAGCGTGACACCTGGTGTCCCTTCTGTCTTGCCACTCTCTCTAACTGGGGCGTTAATTCCTAAAATACGTGTATCCGTCATAGAAACTTCAACTTGTGATTCGCTACGTTCAGGGCCTAAAATAACCACATTTTGAAAAAGTCCTTTAGGTCCAGCAACCGTAATTCGTTCTTTACAAACGAACTGTCCGGGTTGTGATAAATCTTTCACTTTTGTTAGTTGATATCCTGGTCCAAATAATGCATCAATCTCTTGACGAGACAAATGAACATGTCGGCCAGAAGCTTCAACTTCAAAAGTATTTTGTTGTTGTTGCTGAATTCG
The DNA here is from genome assembly GCF_051712485.1 of Enterococcus sp. DIV1206. Classification (NCBI taxonomy): domain Bacteria; kingdom Bacillati; phylum Bacillota; class Bacilli; order Lactobacillales; family Enterococcaceae; genus Enterococcus; species Enterococcus sp. DIV1206. The sequence goes on along the minus strand of NZ_JBIOOZ010000001.1, from coordinate 1,551,373 downwards.
TTTAACAACTTCTTCAACAATTTCATTCATTGAATCCAATTTGTTCATCTCCTAGTTTCGTGATATTTCAGCCATGGTGCTAATTAATTCTGTAGCCCAAGATTGAAAAAGGCCGAACAGTTGTGATTCTCCTTTTAACTGGAGAATAATTTTATCTAGTTGTAATTGAATTTCTTTTGAGGAATAGCGCCATTGTCTCTGTTGGTTAGTTAGAATAGTTACCTTTGATTCCAAAATGACTGGTTCCATTACAAGCGACTGTTCTAAAATAAATTTCTCTAACCACAGTTGTTGTTGTTCGAAATATAACCAACCTTCTGTTGATAACGCTTCATTCGTTAAGAAAGGCAAATACAATAGATGGCTTAAGTGCCGAATCTCATAAATTGTTTCTTTCGATAAATGTTCTTGTTTTTGTTTTTGTGAGGAGGCCTTCACTGAATGAACCTCAGAAAGCAATGGGTTTGTTGAAGAGAAGCTGCTATTAATCCGATGCTCGCGTAGATAGCTTTTGGCGGCTGGCGTCAGAAAACTGCCTACAGGAAACACAAAATCCGTGCCATCTTCTAGTTCTTTTTTAAGCCTTTTGATGCGAAGCATATCTTCTGTAATAACTGTCATAACACCCCTCCTCAATGAAAGTTTAGGACAGAAGTAATGAACCTACCTCTGCCCCAAAAAATCAAAATTATAATTCAGTTGTTGCGTGTGGTAAAATAGCGTCTACTTCTGTATGTGGACGTGGAATTACATGGACAGATAATAATTCGCCAACACGTTCTGCTGCAGCAGCACCAGCATCTGTTGCTGCTTTCACGGCACCAACGTCACCGCGAACCATTACTGTAACTAAACCGCCACCGACTTGTTCTTTTCCAATTAAAGTAACGTTTGCCGCTTTCACCATTGCATCGGCTGCTTCAACAGCACCTACTAAACCACGAGTTTCGATCATTCCTAAAGCATTTGTACTTGACATTATAATTTCCTCCTAAGATGTATGTTTTATTTTTAAAAATTTGGGACAATTATCAATTTGACTTAGGTCCCAAACCCTAAATCCAATAATTCATTTGTTTTACTCTTACTCGCTCGTTTCTTGTTAGTTTAAGCGAGCTAAAACTTGAGCCACCACGGCATTTACTAGTTCTTCTTGATTGGTTGTTTCGCAAGAAGTAGCCACAGATATGGTTGATGTTTGACCAAATTCTTGACGAATCTCTTCTAAATCACGCACGCCATATGCAACACGACGTAAATTGAACAGATTTTCAACCCCAATATTATCAGAAGTTGAGCTGCCACCAACTGCGCCACAACCAAGTGTTAATGCTGGCACTAAGTTAGTTGAAGCACCAATTCCCCCAAGTGTACCAGAGGTGTTAACAAGCAAACGAGAGACGGGTTTTCTTAAGCCAAATTCACGAATGACTTCTTTGTTTTCTGTGTGAATACCCATCGTATGACCCGCACCTTCACCTTTCAAAATTTCAATTGATAACGCGCAAGCTGCTTCCCAGTTTTCAACTGTATAGAAAGCAATAATCGGTGCCAATTTTTCTCTTGAAAATGGATATTTCAAGCCTACATGTGTTTCCTCGGCAACAATTAAGCGGCGATCTTTTGGAATAGATAAACCAACTAATGAAGCAATATGTTGAACGGAACGACCCACGATTTGCGGGTTCATTGTACCGTTTGGTCGTAAAATAAATTTAGCTAATTTGTCGGCTTCGGCTGGACTTAAGAAATACGCGCCCTGCTTAATTAACTCTTCTTTGACCGCTTCACGGTTGACAGTTTCAACAATAATTGATTGTTCCGATGCACAAATTGTACCGTTATCGAAAGTTTTTGAATCCATTATTTGTTTCACTGCATGAGGAACATTTGCGCTTCGTTCGATGTAGGCTGGTCCATTACCAGGCCCAACACCGATTGCTGGTGTTCCAGAAGAGTACGCTGCTTTAACCATTGCGTTTCCACCAGTAGCTAAAATTAAATTTGTTTCTTTATTTTTCATTAATTCGCTAGTCGCTTGCATGGTTGGCGTTTTGATGACCGAGACACAACCTTCTGGTGCCCCTGCAGCAATAGCCGCTTTTTGGATAATTTCCACTGTTTCAATAATCGATTTCAACGCATTGGGATGTGGTGAAAAAACAATGCTGTTGGCAGCTTTTAATGAAATTAATGCTTTGTAAATGACTGTTGATGTCGGGTTGGTAGAAGGAATTAATCCTGCAATCACACCAACTGGGACAGCAATTTCAGTGACTTTTTTGGCAGCATCATCATTGATCACACCAACTGTAGCTTTGTCCTTCATTTCGTCATATACTACTTTTGAAGCGAAAGCATTTTTGATGATTTTATCTTCATAAATACCAAATCCTGTTTCTTCATTGGCCATTTTCGCTAACTTTTCTCGTTGGTTAAATGTAGCCTCTGAAACTGCTTGGACAATCGCATCGATTTGTTTTTGCGAAAATGTTGCTAATACTTGCTGTGCCTCTTTGGCTTTTCTGATTAAATTTCTTGTTTCTTGGATGGAACGTAAGTCTTTATCTACTAATTCCACTCGTCTTCACTTCTTTCTATTTCCGCCATGATTGCTTGAATTAAAGCTTCTTTATTGGCAAATTTAATCTCACTTTTCTTTAAACTACTTAGGTTCATTTTGTAGGCTTGTTTGCGTAAATCAACCACGCGTTGTGTTTCTAATTTTTGGCGTATGCCAGTGTGTTCTTCCGAATCTGGTGTTTCAATCTCTTCTTCAATTACTTCTACTTGTTCCATCGGTTCAGGTGCTGACTTGGGTTCTGGATCTGATAAAATCACTTCCGTTTGAGCATCAACCCGTGAGATCACATGATGAGCAATTAAACAATTTAATTCTTTAGCTACTTCCGTTCCTACTTCAACGGCAGCTTGAACCGCGGCAACGTCACCAATCAGTTCCACAGTTGTTAAACCGCCATTAATAATTTCAGCTTTTAACAAAGTAACGTCGGCGGCTTTCAATGCCGCATCGGCCACACTAATGGCACCTAAAAATCCTTTGACTTCGACCATTCCTAATGCTTTCATTCAGGTCACATCCTTAATAACTCAACGGATTGTCAGCGATATTTTGAATGACTTGTTCAAACGCACTGCAAGCAGCTTTACATGCAGATTGACTACCTGTCAATAAGGCACCGCCAAAGTTCGTTTCAGAAGGTGGGCCATAAAAGACACCCATTTGAACATCGGCAGCTTTCATTGCTGCATCTAAGCCAACCATTGCTTCTAGCGGTGGTGCAATCAGATAAGCAATCGCTTCACCTTCAGGAATATTCGCTTGTTCAGATAAAAAGCTACCCGTTCTTGATACTACATGTGCAAAATAAACAATACTGTCATCTTCGTTAGCACTATAGAAGCTGGCTTCTTCTTCAATGACTTGCGTAATGACACTCAAGCCACTATTGACTTCAGCAGGACTCGGACCAGCAATAATGCCAATCACTTCACCGGCTAATTTGGTTGAAGCATTTGCTGCGCCAGCATACATACTTTTACCGTAAACTACAGTAACATCGGCGGCTTTGGTTGCTTCATCTAATGCAACATAAGTGACATCATCACAATCGGAAGTAACAATTCCTAATGAGCGATGTTCTGGTTTCAATGATAATTCTTTTGCTAATGCCGGATCGACATTGGGAATGACTTTCATACTTAGGACATTTGCGCCTAGACGATCATTTTTCATGAGAAATCCTCCTTTATTCAGCTTCTTTTAAATCAATACCAGATTTTTTCTTGTCTAACATTTTTTTGATAATTTCGGCAATGTAGGCCCCTGCTTCAACAGCCGGTGTCCCACCTTTGTGAATATTTGAAATAACTGTCCGCCGTGCTTCTGGCATACCGACAGTTGGTTTGTAAGCAATGTAGGCACTCATAGATTCAGCTGTTACTAAACCAGGACGTTCGCCAACTAGCAAGCAAACAACATCAGCGTCAGTGATTTCACCAATTTTATCCATTGCTGGCACGCGACAATATTTAACAAAAACTACATTGTCGAAATCTAAGTTGTACATGTTTAATCCTTGTTTAATTGCTGGTAGGACTTCTTTAATATTCGCTTCGATAGCAGCTGAACTAAGGCCATCCCCTACGACCATTTGGATTTTGGCTTTTGGTGTCGTATTTTTCCGAATGATTTCACTATTTTCTTCATCAAATTGACGACCATAATCTGGACGTGTTAAATATTCATCTTTACTGTTACAGATTGTTTTTGTAGAAATAAAATTCATTTCTTTTACCAAGTCTTCGCTTACGTCTGAAAAGACCGCATCTTGTGCTGCCGCATGGTCCGCTCGGAAACGTAATGTTGAACTAGTCATATAACGCGTCCCTGCACGACCAACGCCTAAACGAGCTGGCGAGAAAGCTTTCATTTTTAATAGTGCTTCAGGATCTACGGCATTTTTCAATAGTAATTGTTTACGTAAATCTACTTCAGTAATGTCAGGAATTAGGCCTTCTTCAATTTCTGTCGTTTCAGTGACGTGTGTTGTGACTGGTTTTTCTTCAGCAGTCACAGTGGCAGTCGAAACCGCTTGATTGTCAGCGACCATTTCTGTTAAAATTCCGGCAATCATTTCTTTTAATTCTTTTTCGTTCATTTGTATTCTCACCTCGTTTATTTAATAAATACAGATGCATCGCCAGCGCGACTTGTTAATTTTCCGTTTTCCATTAAGCCCATTTTTTCCATCCATTCTTCAAATTCTTTAATTGGACGTAAGCCTAATGTTTCACGAATCGTCGCAGTTTCATGGAACCCAGTTGTTTGATAATTTAACATGACATCATCGCCATGAGGAATCCCCATGATATACGTACAACCAGCTGTTGCTAATAACATTGCTAAGTTTTCCATATCATTTTGATCAGCTTTCATATGGTTGGTGTAGCAGACATCACAACCCATTGAAATTCCAGTTAATTTGCCCATGAAATGATCTTCTAAACCAGCGCGGATGACTTGTTTTGAATCGTAAAGATATTCTGGTCCAATAAAGCCGACAACGGTATTTACAATATACGGATCAAATTTTTTGGCTAAGCCATAACAACGCGCTTCCATTGTCACTTGGTCTGCGCCAAAGTTCGCTTCAGAAGAAAGTTCTGAGCCTTGACCTGTTTCAAAATACATCACATTAGGACCAGCTGCTTGACCACTGTGAAGCGCTAAATCTTGTGCTTCAGCTAAAATTTCTGCATTTAAACCAAATGCTGTGTTCCCTTTTTCTGAACCAGCGATGGATTGAAAGACTAAGCCAGTTGGCGCGCCTTGACGCATGGCTTCCATTTGTGTCGTTACGTGAGCAAGCACGCAAGTTTGTGTTGGAATTTCCCATTCGCTACGGAACTCTTCAAATTTGTTTAAGATCCGTTTAACACTTTCTGTAGAATCATCAACAGGATTCAAACCAATTAAGGCATCACCGGCGCCATAAGAAAGACCTTCCATAACTGATGCCATAATGCCATCGACATTATCGGTTGGATGGTTCGGCTGTAAACGATTTGAAAAAGTTCCGGGACGGCCAATTGTTGTGTTGGCGGTTTTTTCAATATTGATTTTTTTTGCGCCAACAATTAGATCCATGTTGGACATTAATTTACAGACAGCAGCAATCATTTCAGAAGTGAGTCCACGGGAAATTCGTTTGATATCAAAATCGGTTGTTTCCGAAGATAAGATAAATTCGCGTAATTCTGCAACTGTCCAATGTTTAATACTTTCAAAAATTCGCATATTGACTTGGTCAATAATAATGCGTGTCACTTCGTCTTCGTCATAATCAACAACGGGATTGTTAAACAAGTCATTTAAGGACAATTCCGATAAAACGACTTTCGCTGCCACGCGTTCTTCGGCTGAATTAGCAGCTACGCCAGCTAACTTGTCGCCAGACTTTTCTTCATTGGCTTTGGCTAAGACTTCTTTAACGGATGTAAATTGATAGACTTTGCCAAATAGTTTGGTTTTTAAAATCATCTTTGTGTCGCTCCTTTTTAATTAAATACTAAGGTCTTAACAATGACTGGAAGGACGGCCCCTTCTGCCACTGGTAAGCCGATATCTACATAATCACCGTTTTCTACTTTGACCGAGTCAAGACAGATAAACGGATAGTCTTTTGGCAGATGGGCACTTAAGGCATGCCCTAAAGCTTTCGCCATGTCTTCATCCACCATAACAATAATGGGAATTTGTTCAGCAACTAAACTAGCTAATCCTTCCACAATCCCTTGACCATAGCGTTGAATATCAGCAAATGTTGGATTGCTCATGCCTCTAATTGCTAGGGCAATCTGGGGTGTTTCTTCAATACGATGCCAATTGAGTTTTTCTTGGATTCGCTTGCCTAATTCTGTCACAGTAAGGGTTTCATCCTCTTGCGCTAATTTTAGAATTGGGATATTTTTTACCGGCAAAATTTGCTCACGATAAGCGATCGTGCTTCCGCTAATTTCAGCAGTGTGTGAACCTGCTCCGACGACCGTCGCTCGGATTGTTTCTGCGCTTTCTAAGACTTCTTTTTCCGAAAAAATCAGTGACTTTCTCAAGTATTTCCCTAAAAGTAAGCCGATGTCCCCATATTTAAAGAGATTCGTACTTGTCGTATTTAAGCAATCAGCCACACCACCAGAAAATGTTACAATTGGTAATTCCTCAGCTTTTCGTAGTGGATGGTTGGTTACTAATAACTGGTAGAACGGACTTTGTGTCCCCAAGCCAATGCTATTTTCTAACACGGCAACTAATTCCGAAATAATTGGCAGTAAGTTTTGTTCGGTGGCTTGGTCACCAAGGTGCAAGGTTAGCCCTTTTTTATTTATAATTTCTTGAATCTTCGGAGCTATATAGGTGATTTTTTGTTGTTGATCTAATTTAATTAAGCGTCCGCCAATGTCAAAACAAGCCGTGTCAATCACTTCACCATCTTTAAAGACAGCTAAATTTGTCGTTCCCCCACCAATGTCTAAATTAACCACTGGTTTGCGTTTCGTTTCAGAATAAGTTTGAGCCCCAGCGCCTTTTCCAGCAATGATACTTTCTAAATCAGGTCCAGCCGTAGCAACGACAAAATCACCTGCATAGCCACTAAGTGCTCGTAGCACATTGTTGGCATTGCTTTTTCGAGCAGTTTCACCTGTGATAATTACCGCACCCATTTGAATATCTTGTTTATGAATGCCTGCTTGGCGATATTGCTCCGCTACAAACGCTTTGATAGGTTCTGCATCAATTTCTGATTGGTTAAGTAAGGGTGTAAAGATAATGTCACTTCGGTAAATGACTTTTTTATCAGAAATGCTGATACGTGGTACTGTAAACGCAGAGGCAAAATTTTCAACAGTTAATTCTGACAAGACTAATTGGGTTGTAGACGTCCCTAAATCAATCCCTACGGTTAAAAGTGTTTCCTTCGACATCGCCTGACTCGCCTCCTTTTGCATACAAAAAGGCACTTAAAGAATCGTTAGAAAATTTCTTTCTACTTTTCTTTAAGCGCCTTTGCTTAATCAATGAACAACATCACTGGTGTTCTGTTCGAAATAGAAACAGGTTTTAGTTCCCTGTTTATTGGATTCAATTGTAATTTTTCCTTTTAATTTATCTTTTACGTAGCTTTTGACAATCATCAAACCTAAACTGGTCTCGTTACTTTGATGAACGTCATAGCCTTTACCATTATCTGTAACAGTAATGGTAATCATTTTATTATCTAATGTTCCACTAAGTTTAACAACGCCACTTGTTTGTGGCTCAAATGCGTGATCAAAAATGTTTTGTAATAGTTCGTTGACAACAAGGGAAATGGTGACCATTTGTTCGCTAGAAACCATAATGGCTGGATCAACATCCATCATCATCTCAATGGGTTGTGCGCCTTGAAAAAGATGTCTAAAATTATACATCACTGCTTCCAATGTTTGCCGTAAAGCAACGTCATCTTTGACTTGTTTTGACAGCAATTCATGGGTGGCTGCAATCGCCATAATTCGATTGACACTTTCATGAAGGACTTTTTTTGCTTCGGGGCTTTGCGTTCGCCGTTCTTGAATACGCAATAAGGAAACCACCGATTGCAAGTTATTTTTAACACGATGATGAATTTCACGAATCGCAACAGATTTGGAAATAATTTCCGCTTCTTTTTCTTTAAATTCTGTATTGTCTTGAATAATCATAATCAGTTGTTCTTCTGATGCCAACCATACTTTCCGAACCTTAAAATAATAATTAAGGTAGGTCGTTTTGCTTTCAATTGGTTGATTACTCATTTTATATTTCATTTGATACAACACATATTCAAAAGTTGTATAATCGATGGACAAATTGTCATAACTCATTCCAATGATATTATCCCGATAACCAAGTTTGCGATAAAGCTCTTGTGCATTGTGATTGGTAATTAATAAGTGACCCGCCGCATCAAAAATCAAAACGGCTTCTGCCAATTGATCAATAAATAATGCGTCGACTTGACTAGTTGATTTCGCTACTTTTGCTAACTGGCAGTTATTTAGCTCCTCTTTTTGTAAGTCCGCTTGAATCTCTTCATCTGCCGCAATCTCGACAATAATGACACCAATCGTTCGATGTTCATTGCGAATGGGATAGATATTTTGCTTAATCAAACGATTTTCCTGAGTCACTGCTAACAAACCAATGCTATTTAAGCTAGTCTGCATGGTACGCAGAACACCAGGTTCATTTTTTAATAAAGCTTCCATCCCGACGACATCTCCGCTATATAAAGAAGTTGTCTTCGCAGGCGGCTTATGATAAACGACTAGTGCTTGCTGTGACATTTCCTTATACACATCAATAAAAACATCTGCACTTTGATAGAGTGTCGTCGAAGAAAGATAACGTGCTGTACGTTGTAATTCTTTAATGTCTGATTCTGAAAGATTGGTATATTGGTGACATAATTGCTCTAATCGTTTCATTTATTCATCATCCATTACAATCAATTCTGCAATTTCACTCATACGTGCGCGTTTGTTCATACTTAACGTACGCAACATTTGGTAGGCTTCTTCTTCCGATATATGATTTTCTTTTACAAGAATACCTTTGGCTTTTTCGATAATTTTACGTTCTTCTAATTTTAAACTTAATTTATCGATTTGATTTAGTAACAGCTGCGTTTGTTTGCCTCGTTCAATGCTCATTTCAATTGTAGGTATTAATGATTTTTCGTCTAGAGGTTTAACTAAATAACCCAGTGCACCTAATTTTTTAGCCTTGTCCGTATTTTGTACGTCACTGTATGCAGATAAAAAGACAATACTACTGGCTAGTTGGTCTTGAACAATTTTTTTACCTGCTTTTAGACCATCTAAAATTGGCATTTGAATGTCCATTAATACTAGGTCAGGTTGTGTTTTTTTACATACTTCAATTGCTTCAAAACCATCGGCCGCTTCACCGACTACTTCGTATCCTGCTTCTATCACAATATCACGAATATCGAGTCTCGTAATAGGTTCATCATCGACTATTACAATTCGTCCATCCATTTTCTTCACGCCCTTGTCCTTTCAACGCTATGTTCTGGTAATTTTACAAGTTACAGAAAAGTTTAAAATCTGTTGTAAACCTTCAATCACCGCTTGTAAGGCTGCTTCCACTGAGCTTACGTCACCAGAAATGACTACCGATCCAGAAAAACGATCAATAAAACCGATTTGGATATCTCCGCTTTTAGTCGCAATATCAACAGCGATAATTGCCGCTTCGCTCGGAGTGATTGTCAAAATACCTAGTGCATTGCTGGTGCCTTCTGGCAACCCTAATTTTGTATAAATTTCTTTATTAGGACTAGCAATGATGTGCGCTAACGTTACTTGTTTCCCAGGAACATATTCTTGAATCATTCGTTGTTTTTCTTCCAACCAGACTCGCTCCTTTAATTTAGCAAATAAAAAATCCTCAATAAAAAACGTAAAGGTTCCACTTTCGCTTTCTACTAAGGAGCTTCTTTGCTCTTAAATTTTGAAGCACGCCGTTGTGCTACCCACATTATATGTTATCGATTTCATCCTGTCAATCGCTTATAAGATAGAATTTAAAATTTTTGTCACTTCTGCTGCTGTTGGTTGGACAGGATTTGTTTTGGTGCAGCCATCCATCAATGCGCCTTCAGCTATTTTTGGGATCGCAGCTTGGACTTCTTCTTTTGGTAAACCATAGTCACTAAAAGTGGCAGGCATGTTTAATTTTTGACGGAGTTGCTTGATTTGTCGAATAAATTGTTGAACACCAATCCGTGCATTGGTTGTCTGTGTATCATTTAGACAATTTGCTAACTGCGCATAACGTTTGGCTGTTGGTTCGTTGGTGACTTTGCCATTCGCTAAGCCACTGTTATATGCAATGACTTCAGGTAAGAGCATTGCATTCATTCGTCCATGTGGCACATGTAAACGCGCACCTGCCGCATGAGCAATGCCGTGATTCAAGCCTAACGAAGTAACATTAAACGCCATCCCTGCCATACATGAAGCTAAATGCATATTTTCACGAGCTTGTTGGTTGCTACCCTCATTAAAGGCTATTTCTAAATTGTCGAATACCAGGCGAACGACTTTTTCGCACAACGCATCTGAAATCGGATTTGCTTCTGTTGAAACATACGCTTCAATAACATGCGTTAAGACGTCCATTCCTGTATCCGCTGTGATTTTTGGTGGCACACTCATCACTAAATTTGTATCTAAAATCGCAATTTCTGGTTGAATTTCATCCGTTACAAGCGGGATTTTGGTGCCAGTTTCTGCAACCGTAATCACTGAAAAATTCGTAACTTCTGAACCAGTTCCACTAGTTGTAGGAACCGCAATAAACTCAGCAATCTGAGTTTGCAAAGTACGTTTGCCAAAAAATTTCATTGCTTTGGCCGCATCAATAGCGGATCCCCCACCTAAAGCTAATATCGTATCTCCTTGAAATGCCGCTAACTGCTTAATTCCCGCAGCAATCTTATCAATTGGTGGATCGGGGATGATGTCACTAAAAATTTGCCATTCACTTTTTGTTAAATGCTTTGTCACTTCATTCACAAATCCAGAGTCAACCATGAATGGATCTGTGACAATGAAAACACGTCTATCATGAAGTGTTTCCAAATTGGCTAATGCGCCTTCTCCTACCCATAGTTCGGTAGGGAAATGAATTGTTTTCATCTCAATTCCTCCTTAATAAAATACAAAAAGACACTTCAAACAAACGAAAAATCATCTGTCTGAAGCGTCTTTGCTTCCTTATGTATACGCCATTGTACACGAAACCTTATCCATAGAGTACAACGCCTTTAATTAATTGTCAATAAAAAAAGGGAATATAGCAGTACGTCATTGTACCTGAAATCTCCTTCAACATTGAAAGACCAGCCCAAAATTCCCAAAAGCACTTCCTCGTGCCATTAATTGGATTAATACAAATATCTTGGGCTGGATTTTCAACACAAGCGTTGTTAAGAAACATCCTGTTTTGCCTCGAAACAGCATGCCCAATAATGAAAAAATGAAAAGACCTGACTTAAAAGCAACCTTGCTTCTTCACAGTGGCGGGACCGTGCCAGATTCTCACTGGCTTCCATTCATATTTTTCATAAAATATTCGTTTAATCTATCTGAAATTTACCATAAGTTTTTTAGAAAAGCAACTGTTTACAATCCATCTTCTTTAATTTTGTGGAAAACTTTTTCGCTTCGTTCATAAAAAACATCAGGTCGTTGTGCTTGAACATTTAAATAGCGAGCCAACGCATAAAAATAATCTGATAAACGATTGGTAAAAATCAATACCTCTTCGTTAATTTTGGCTGTCCAATTTAAACGAACAATGATGCGTTCTGCGCGCCGTGCAATCGTCCGAGCCACATGAACCATACTGGCTGCTGGGGTTCCGCCAGGTAAAATAAAACGATCAATATCTGGTGATTGTGCAGTGTAGAAATCAATCCGCTGTTCTAGCCAATGCACACTTTCCTTTTGTAATTTAAATGGTCGTTGTGCTTCAATCGGTGTTGACAAATCTGTTCCCGCATCAAAAGTAAATGTTGTAAAGCTTCTAGTTCTCCTTTAATTTCTTGATTTTCTTGTGGAAGTTGGCTGATAATATAGCCGACCCAAGAATTCAATTCATCAATCGTTCCATAACTTTCAACTCGATCAGAATCCTTAGCGACGGTTGAGCTGCCGACTAATTTCGTCATTCCCTTATCGCCAGTTTTTGTATAAATTTTCATTCTGCTTCATCCTCCTCTAAATAATCTACTAATTCTTGCAAGCCAATTTTTTCAACAGAAGAAATTTCAAAAATTCTTGTTGCACCCGCACTTTTTAATTGTTGCCGAACAATCTCTAACTGCTGAGAATCTTGTGCTAAATCAATCTTGGTTAAAATACCAATGATTTCTTTCGGGAAAATACTACCAAATCCTGGTGAAAAAACTTGTTGTGTTTCTACAGCACTTTGAACCAAACCAATCACATCTGCTTCTGCCGCTATGACGTTTAACGCATTATAATATTGTCGATGCAAAATAAACTCGCCCGGTGTATCAATCATTTCTGTATGAAATTCCACCGCCTGTGTTTTATCATAAATTAATTCTTTGCCTTGCAGAGCTTGACATAACGTGGTTTTGCCACAACCGATAGCTCCCATTAAAATGATTCGTTTCATCGCTACCTCCATAAAAAAGGAGCCCAAAGCAAGTACCATCACGTACTTAGTCTTGGGCTCCTTTGCCGATTTGTTAAAACACGCCATTGTGTTTCTGATTCTTTGCCTTTATCTTACCTGTTTCCAAAAAACTTGTCAAAATTATTGAATAGTTTCCCAAACTTTATGTTGTTTCTGAAAATAGGAGACAATATCTGTTTCAAAAATTGTTTGTAAAAATTCTTTGGAAGCCAACGTTTGAAAATCACCTTGCGCGGCCACTTTCCCTTGCTTCATAAACACAATTTTTTCACTTAGCGTTAACGCTAAACGGATATCATGAAACACCCCGATTAACGTTTTCCCTTCTTGCGCACTCCACTCATTTAACTGCTGAATCAATTCTTGTTGATACCGAATATCCAAATGATTATTGGGTTCATCCAATAAAATAATTTCTGGATCTTGTACAAATAATTTAGCCAAAAATACTCGTTGTTGTTGTCCTCCTGAAAGCTGATTGACAACTTTATCTTTTAAAGGCAATAAACCCGTGCGTTCTAAATAATAAAGGACTCGTTCTTTTTCTTGTTTAGAAACAATAGGTAAAAAACGTTGTGCTTGTTGTCGATACGCCCCCATCAAAACTGTTTCGTAAACCGTATAATCAAAAGCAACTGTCGTGAATTGACTCATCATCGCTACTTTCGTTGCCAATTCCTTCCGCTTTTGTCCATGAACTTCTTGACCATCAATTAAAACAGAACCACTATAAGGGACAAGTCCGGCAATCGTTTTTAAAAGTGTCGTTTTACCGCAACCATTTGGACCTAAAATACAAGTTTTACTACCTGTCGGAAAAACGAGGGAAATATCTTTTAAAATGGGGGTTTGTTGGAGCGTTACAGCTGTTTCTTTTAATTCAATCATGCAGCAACGCCCCTTTTTTTAAAGTAAATATACAAGAAGAATGGCGCTCCGATCAAGGCTGTTACGGCCCCGATGGGAATTTCTCTTGGTGATAAAATCGTGCGGGCAATTGTGTCCCCTAGTACCATGATGGTCCCACCTAAGATTGCTGAACCGGGAATCAGCCAGCGATGAGTCGCCCCTAGATAGCGACGGACAATATGTGGTGCTATTAAATCAACAAAACCAATCACACCGACAAATGAAACCGCACTTCCTGCTAGTAAACTAGCCAAAAGAATAATGCGTAGTTTTGCTGTTTTGACTTCTACTCCCGCTAACATCGCATGTTCTTCTCCTAAACCGAGAACATCCAATGCGTTGGCATCAAACCAAAGAAACAGACTACTGACAAGCAAGATTGGACAATAAATAGCAATTTTTTGCCAATTACTGCCAGAAAAACTACCCATTTGCCAAAAGACTAATTGTTTCAAATAATCTTGGAAAAGTGCTGTAATCAACGTCAAAATAGCACCGACAAACAAGGTCATAATCATTCCTACTAAAACAACTGTTTGATTGGACATTTGACTATCCATTGTTTGCGTAAATAACAAAACTAAAAAGACCGTTGCTAAGCCAAAGATAAAACCAGTTAAAGGCAATAAAAACGCCCCTAAGATCGAAGCAGTTACTCCAGTTACCATGATTAACGCAGCGCCTAAGGATGCTCCCGCTGATACGCCCAAAGTATATGAAGAAGCTAAAGGATTACCTAAGAGTGATTGCATCACCGTGCCACTTACTGCTAAGCCTGCGCCCACGAGATAGGCCATCACGACACGCGGTAACCGTACATTCCAGATGATTCCCTCTAAAATCCCGTCTTCTGAAACCGTCTTTTTCACTAAAATTTGAAGCAAATCCGTTAACGAAATCTGAACACTTCCAATTTTAATACCCAAAAAGAGCATGCTCATACTGATCAAGAGCATCAGTATGAGACACGTTTTTTTACTCATCTTTTAAATCCTTGTATTCCTCTGGATAAACAGCTTTTGCCATTTGTTTTAATGCTTTGGTAATGTGGTTATTTGGTAAAGAGCTAGACATGTTATCGATTTCGAAAACTTCTTTGTTTTGAACTGCAGGAACGCTTTCCCAGTTTTTACGAGCTAAAATTTCTTTGGCGGGATCTTTCATATAGTTAACATTGGTTAAAATGACTTCTGGTTTTGCAGCAATGGCCGCTTCTTCTGTCACTGGTAACCAGCCTTTTTCATTTGCCAAAACATTTTTTGCCCCAATTGTTTCAATCATTTCATTTAAAAATGTCCCATTACCAAAACTATAAATGTCTGGTAAGGCAGCCACTTCAAACAAAACAGTTTTTGGTTTTTTAATAGTTTTCCCAATTTTGGCTACTTCGTCGATTTCTTGATCCATTGTTTTGATTAACTTTTGTCCTTTTTCATGTTCAGATAAGCTATCCGCGATGAATTGGACGTCTTCTTTGATTGCTTTGATACTTGTACTAGTGGGGATATTAACGACTGTAATTCCAGCATCTTCCACTTGCTTCCAAACACTTTCTGAGCTAGCTAAATTGATGTCATTCACATAAACAATTTGTGGTTTCAAGGCAATCAATTTTTCTGCATCGACAGCCATCATATCCATTTGTGGTAATTTTTTTAAATCAGTCATCATTGTACTACTTTGAGTATCAACTGCGATTAATTGGTCGGTTTTACCTAAGTCTTCAATCACTTCTGTTGTTGATGGTACTAGGGAAATAATTTTGGTTGCTTCTTTGGGTAAAGTAATTTCTTTGCCGCTACGGTCTTTGGTTGGTAACGTTACTTCTGTTTTTTCAGAAGAGGTAGTTGCTTTCTTTTCCTGTTTGCCACATCCTGCTAAGCCAAGTGTTGCTACTAAACCTAAAGTCATCATTGTTAAAGTAAATTTTTTCATTTTTTCATCCTCGCATTCGTCTATTTTATTTTGGGGAAAATTTTCTGAAATGAACCTCCTTTGTCTCAACGTCAAAACAATACAAAAAAACCACTTTTTTCTCCAATAGAAAAAAAGCAGTCACTTAACTATGCTAATGATATACTCAGCCAGTTATCTTCAAAGCCCCTTCTTTTTCCTACAAAAGAATGATTAGACTTATCAAGCCGGTATCCTGACTTAGCTTCTTCTTACTCCCAATCCTTCCAGAATAATCTGTGGTCTTATTGGTTTCATCCACCATACAGTAGGTAGGTCTGTAGAGGATTCGCACCTCTTTCCCTGACACTTCATAAGTACATATATATTGTATCTTCGTTGATAACTAATTTTCAAACCAGTGATTAGACGTCTTTGTCTAATGACACACATTTATTATAACGGTTATCAACCATTTGTCAACGCTTCCTCAAGCAAAAGAAAAACTTTTCTTGTTTTAGTTATTAGACGTTGTTCCGTTTTTCTATTCATGATAAAATAAATCCTAGTTTGAATAAGAAAGAGGTTAACTTGATGAAAATCGTCATTTTGTTACTTGTTGCCTATTTATTAGGTTCGATTCCCTCAGGTGTTTGGATTGGTAAACTTTTCTTTAAAAAAGATATACGCCAATTTGGGAGTGGGAATACAGGAACAACCAATACATTTCGTGTCTTAGGGAAACCTGCCGGAATTACGGTATTATTAATGGATATCTTGAAAGGAACGTTAGCCACTTCATTACCCTATTTGTTTGGTTTACAAGGCGTGAATCCGCTCTTCTTTGGGGTAGCAGCTGTTTTAGGGCATACCTTCCCTATTTTTGCCAATTTCAAAGGTGGTAAAGCCGTAGCCACTAGCGCTGGCATGTTATTAGCATACAGCCCCACATTTTTTATTTATTCTGCTCTTATTTTTGTGATTTGTCTGTATCTAACCAGTATGGTGAGTTTAACAAGTATGATTAGCGCTGTACTAATTACACTTTCTACTATTATTTTGCCTTTCACTGTTCCAGCTATTTTACCAACATTTAACTGGTTATTAACCGTGATTGCGATTGCTTTGACTACTTTTATCTTTGTCCGTCATCGTGAAAACATTCAGCGAATTAAAAATGGAACAGAAAGTCGCCTTTCTTTTGGCTTACGTGCAAAAAAATAAAGAAAAAGGCTGTGAACAAATAATGTTCACAGCCTTTTTCTTTATTTTACACTAATCATATACTGTGTTTTAAATAGTTCGTTAGCTGGTAACTTATTGATGCCAAATTTTTCAGCAAGTTGGCCAGTTGCATCGACAGCATCAGCAATCCCGCACCAAGGTTCGATACAGACAAAAGGTGCTTCTTTCGGTGTCGGTGACCAAATCCCCACAAAAGGCATTTCTGGATAACTCAAAGTGACTTGATGGTCACTTTCGTCTGTGGCAATTGTAATCGCTGTTTGACCTTTTGTTTCAAAAATCATTGCATCATTTTCAAATAATTGATGCGTTAAGTCAAAGCTGGTATTCGTTTGGGCTAGCGTTTTATTCGCTAAATCAATCAACGGGCCTGCTAAGGGAATTTGTGTCCGTGATTTTTTAGGTGAAAAACTTAGATAATAATCTTCAAACGTTAGTGAAGATTCTAAAGGTACATTAAAGGCTGGATGACCACCAATCCCAAAATACATCTCTTCTTTCCCTGTATTTTCTACTTGGTAGTTTACAGTCAATTCTTGGTGTTCTAATGTATAAGTAATCACTAGTTCAAAATCAAAAGGATACTTCTTCTTGGTTTCTTTTGTTGATTTTAGTGAAAAAGAAACTTCTTCTCCACCTTTTTCAATCACATCAAATACTTGATCACGAGCAAAACCATGTTGAGTTAAATGATACGCTTGATTTTGGTACATATACGTATCTTCTTTTAGACGACCGACAATCGGAAAAAGTACGGGCGCATGGCGGGCCCAAAATTCAGGATTTCCTTGCCAAATATATTCAATGCCGGTTTCTTTTGATTGTAAACTTACTAATTCTGCTCCTTCTTCAGCAAATGTTGCGATTAGAAATTCATTTTCAATTTGTACAGTCATTGCGTTGTCCTCCTAGTTGATACGAGCAATTGCTTATTTTTCCAACTCTTTAATAAATTGTTGATTTAACACTTTTAAATAAGTCCCTTTCATACCAAGAGAACGTGATTCAATAATTCCAGCTGATTCTAATTTTCTTAAGGCATTCACAATTACGGAACGAGTAATGCCTATTTCGTCTGCAATACTTGAAGCAGTTAAACGACCTTCTTCGCCATCTAAGGCTTCAAAAATGGCGTGGACGGCTTTTAATTCACTATATGAAAGAGTGTTGATGGCCATTTGCACGGCAGTCGCACTGCGAACTTCTGCTTCAATTGTTCTGGATTGATGATACAAAATTTGCATGCCGACAACGGTCGCACTATATTCAGCTAACACTAAATCATCCTCGTTAAAGGATTTTTCAACACGCGCTAAAATAATCGTACCCAAGCGTTTGCCAGCACCGTACAAAGGCACAATAGTGGTTAACCCAAACGGATACAGCTCTCGTGATTCAAAAGGAAATGCAGTTAAATCACTATCTATTGGAATATTGGCTTCGGTTACTTTGAGCATATCCACGGCCTCGGTGTATCCTTGAGGAAATTTTTTCTCTTTAAACATATTTTTGATACGGGTATTATTAACATCTAATTTTTCAGTATACCCCAACAAATCCCCTGAACTGCTAATAATATACGCATTACTTTCTAAAATATCCCCTAAAATCATTGCCATTTTGTTGTACGGAAGTTCTGCTTGTACGTCAAACAGATTGTTTTTTTGCAAAAGCTCGTTCACTTGACGTGTTTTTTCTAATAATGTAGCCATCTTTTCTCCTCCAGCCTTTTTTATAAGATGTAACGACTTAAATCTTCATTTTGAACAATGTCATTCAATTTTTCATTGACATATGCTTCGGTAATCGTAATTTCACCCATTTGCATATCTGGTGCTTCATATAATAAATCTTCTAATAAACGTTCTAAAATTGTGTGTAAACGACGCGCCCCAATATTATCTGTATCACGGTTTACATCATAAGCGATGTGTGCTAACCGTTCAATTGCTTCTTTGGTAAAGATGACTGAAACATTTTCTGTGCCAATTAATGCTACATATTGTTTAATTAAAGCATTGTTTGGCTCAGTTAAGATACTTACGAAGTCATCCGCCGTTAAATCATCTAATTCAACTCGAATTGGGAAGCGGCCTTGTAATTCTGGAATCAAGTCACTTGGTTTTGACAAGTGGAAAGCACCTGAAGCGATAAATAAAATGTGATCCGTTTGTAAAGGACCATACTTCGTGTTAACTTGGGAGCCTTCAACAATCGGCAAAATGTCTCTTTGTACTCCTTCACGAGAGACTTCGCCCGAATTTTGTTGGCTTTTAGAGGTGATTTTATCAATCTCATCGATAAAAATAATTCCGCTTGATTCAGCTAAACGAATCGCTTCACTATGAATATCAGCATCATTGACAATTTTTGCTGATTCTTCTTTCACTAATAATTCTTGTGCTTCTTTCACCGTTACAGTACGTTCGATTTTTTTCTTTGGTGACAGAGCGCCTAACGTTTCATTTAAGTCGATGCCCATTTGTTCTAGGCCATTGTTCATAGCTGGCATCGTTTTCTTCGGTTCTTCAATTTCAATTGTTACTTCACGATTATCTAATAGACCTTTTTCCAGCTGTTCCAAAATTGTTCGGCGATTCGCTCGAATATCTTCCGTTACTTCTTCTTGTGCTTCTTGCTGTTGCTGAGCCATGTTAAACATGTTCATCATTTGTTCAAATTGATTACCGCCAGCCTGTTTTTGTTCTTTTTTAATTCCAGGCACTAATACTTTGACTAAACGTTGATTGGCCTTTTTTAACGCTTGCGCATACACGCGACTGTATTGTTGTTTTTCAACAATTTGGATCGCATTTTCTACTAAATCCCGCACCATTGATTCGACATCCCGACCGACATAGCCTACTTCTGTAAATTTGGTTGCTTCAACTTTTACAAAAGGCGCATTGACAATTTTTGCGAGACGACGAGCAATCTCAGTTTTACCAACACCTGTTGGTCCAATCATTAGTAAGTTTTTAGGCGTAATATCTTGTTGCATATTTTCTTCTAATTGCAAGCGACGATAGCGGTTACGTAAAGCTACCGCCACTGATTTTTTGGCAGCTTGCTGTCCAACAATATATTGATCTAGTTCTTTGACTATTTCTTTTGGTGTTTTGTTTAATTCATTCATGGATTTTCCCTCGCTTATAATTCTTCTACAATGATATTATGATTCGTAAATACACAGATATCTGCAGCAATATTTAAGGCATTTTTAGCAATCTCTTTCGCTGGCATTTCTTTATCACCAAAGTTTTTCATGGCTCTTGCAGCGGACAAAGCAAAATTACCGCCAGAACCAATTGCTAAAATACCATCGTCTGGTGTGATGACTTCCCCAGTTCCTGAAACTAAGAGCATTTCTTCCTTATTCATCACAATCAGCATAGCTTCTAATTTTTGCATAGACTGTTGTGTCCGCCACTCTTGGGCTAACTCAACCGCAGCTCTCGTTAAGTTTCCGTTGTATTCATTTAATTTTCCTTCAAACTTTTCTTCTAATGTAAAGGCATCTGCCACACTTCCTGCAAAACCGACAACGACTTCATCATTGTAAATACGGCGCACTTTTTTGGCCGTACCTTTCATAACGACAGATTCCCCCATTGTTACTTGGCCGTCACCAGCCATTGCAAATTTTCCATCTTTTTCGACTGCACAAATTGTTGTAGAGTGAAATTGTGATTCAACCATTATTGTTCCTCCTAGACGTTTACCTCCATTATGCACGAGGATGAAACGTTCGATAATTTTTTTGTAAACTTTCTTTTGTCACATGCGCATATATCTGAGTTGTTGATAAATTAGCATGTCCTAATAATTCTTGAACTGTCCGCATATCGGCGCCATTATTTAATAAGTGTGTCGCAAATGTATGGCGTAACATGTGGGGATGAATTTCCGCATTTAATGAACTTTTTTTAATTAGTTGGTTTAAGACATATTCAATCCCTGTTGGCGTGATTTGTTCACCATGATGATTAACAAAGACATACGGATGCTTTTTTTGATATTTTGTCATTAATAGCGCGCGGCCATTCTCTAAGTAATCCTTTAAGGCGTCTTGTGCAAATGAACCAAAAGGCACATAACGGTCTTTATTTCCTTTTCCGTGAACCAATAAAACAGAAGCTTGAAAGTCAACTGCGTCCACCGTTAAGTTCGCACATTCACTGACCCGAATACCAGTCCCATACAGAACTTCTAGTAATGCTTGATTTCTCAAATCAAGCGGTTGCTCCCCTTGTGCGCTCTCAAATAATGCATCCATTTCTTTTTCATAAAAAAAACGGGGCAACCGTAACTGTTTCTTTTTCATATGAACATAGGAAAAAGGATTTTCTTGGATTGCTTCATTTTTTAATAAGAATTGATAAAAAGAACGCAAACTGGCAATTTTTCGACTAATCGAATTGCGGCTATATTTCTGATCATATAATTCGCTCAAATAAGCCCGAACATCCAAATGTTCCACAGTCAAATAATTGTCATTACCTGAAGTCTTTAAAAACGAAAAAAAATGTTGTATATCTTCTTGATATGCTTTTTTTGTTTTTTCTGAATAGCCTCTTTCGACAATAAGATAACGAGCAAATAACTCAGGCCAATTCTTTTCTTCCATGTGATAGCCCTCCTCATTCGATTACAAAGTAACTTTAGCATAACCTTTTTCAAAAGACAATTAAGTTGTCAGAATTTAATCAATATTTCTAAATATGTTCACAATTTTAACTATTCTTTAGCTTTTGTTATTTTTTTCTAAAAATTAAAAGACTGAGTATCATCGCATTTCTTAGCAATGATGCTCGGTCTTTTCTCATATTTTTTCTAATTTAGTCTAAAGATTGGATAACTTGAGCTTGGACATCTAAGGCCCGATTAGCAATTGCTTCATAGCGTTCTTTTTTGTCACGAATTCGTTCAGGTAACTCTGGGAAAAGCCCAAAGTTTGCATTCATTGGTTGGAAATGTTTGCCTTCTGCATGTGTAATATAATAAGCCATACTTCCTAAAGTCGTTTCGCGAGGGAATTCAATCGGCTCTTCCCCTTTGGCAAGACGAGCTGCGTTAATACCTGCGAGTAAACCACTTGCCGCGCTTTCAACATATCCTTCAACACCAGTCATTTGTCCAGCAAAAAACAGATCGTCACGTTTTTTTGATTGGTAGGTTGGTTTTAGCAACTCTGGAGAATTCATAAAACTATTACGGTGCATGACGCCATAGCGAACAAATTCAGCATTTTCTAATCCCGGAATCATACGGAATACTCGTTTTTGTTCACCCCATTTTAAATGCGTTTGGAAACCAACAATATTGTATAAAGAAGCTGCAGCATTGTCTTGACGTAATTGAATTACAGCATAAGGGCGTTTACCTGTTTTAGGGTCTTCTAGTCCGACAGGTTTCATTGGGCCAAACAACATGGTTTTAATGCCACGTTGCGCCATTACTTCGATGGGCATACAGCCTTCGAAAAACTTCTCTTTTTCAAACGTGCGTAAAGGAACCACTTCTGCATTGACTAGTGCTTCATGAAAAGCATTGAATTCTTCTTCAGTCATCGGACAGTTTAAGTAAGCCGCTTCGCCCTTGTTATAACGAGATTTTAAATAAACTTTATCCATGTCAATTGTTGATTTATCAATAATTGGTGCTGCTGCATCGTAAAAATAAAAGCCTTCAGAACCATTAAATTCTTGAATTTTTTGAGATAAGCTTTCAGAGGTTAAGGGCCCCGTTGCAATAATTACAATCCCTTCTGGAATATCGGTGATCTCTTCATTTTTGATTGTAATTAATGGATGACTTTTAATTTTTTCAGTGATTGTTTCAGAAAAAGAATCACGGTCAACTGCTAAGGCGCCGCCAGCTGGTACAGCGGTTTGATCTGCACTACCAATAATGATTGAATTTAAACGGCGCATTTCTTCTTTCAAAACACCTACCGCATTGGTTAAACTATTTCCACGTAATGAATTAGAACAAACTAACTCTGCAAAATTTTCTGTTTGATGCGCTGGTGTCTTTTTGACAGGGCGCATTTCATATAAATCAACTGGTACGCCAGCATTGGCCACTTGCCATGCCGCTTCACTTCCGGCTAAACCGGCACCAATAATTGTGACTTTTTTTGTCATGTATAAAAATTCCTTTCTATGTCAAGAAGTTAAGAGCTGTCTCTTACAAACTCAATTCATTTTACTAAAAGAGAAGACCGAAGTAAATTCTTCGGTCTCAATTTTTCTTATTTTTGGACGTTTTCTTCATAATCGCCATTGATACAAACGACTTGTTTGCCGCCTTTAACTTTTTTCTCTACTAAATATTGCCCACATTTTGGACATGGTCGGCCTACTGGTTTGTCCCAAGAAGTGAAGTCACACTCTGGGTACCGACTACAGCCATAGAAAATCCGATTTTTCTTTGATTTCCGTTCAATAACTTGTCCTTCGTGACACACAGGACAAGTCACGCCAATTTCTTTGACAATCGCTTTTGTATTCCGACAATCTGGGAAATTACTACATGCATAAAATTTCCCGTAGCGACCCAGCTTAATCACCATTGGATGTCCACATAGTTCGCAGTCAAAACCTGCTGGTTCATCTTTAATTTGGATTTTTTCAATCTTTTCTTCGGCATTTGTTAATTCTTTTTCGAAGGGCTTGTAGAAACGATCGACAACTTCAACCCATTTTTCTTGACCTTCACCGACTTTATCTAAGTCCGTTTCCATTGTCGCTGTAAAATGTGTATCGACAATTTGTGGGAAAAACTCTGAAACTAGGGAATTCACAATTTCACCTAATTCCGTTGGTTCAAACCGTTTATTGGTTAGCTTCACGTAATAACGCCGTTGAATGGTTTCTAATGTTGGCGCATACGTTGATGGTCGGCCCACACCATTTTCTTCTAAAGTCCGGATTAACGTGGCTTCACTAAAACGAGCCGGTGGTTGAGTAAAGTGTTGTTTCGGTTCGATATCGACCGATTTAACAACGTCACCTTCCACTAATTCAGGTAAAATATTTTCCTTGTCTTCTTTACCATCATCGCGTCCTTCAACATATACTTGCATAAACCCTTTAAATTTCACTTTGGAGCCATTGGCAATAAACGTTACGCCGTTTTGTTGAAGCGTGACCTTCATGGTATCTAAAATCGCTGGTGTCATTTGACTAGCTACAAAGCGCGACCAAATAAGAGTATATAATTTTAATTGATCTTTATCTAAATACTTCTTCATTTCATCAGGTGTTCTTAAAACGCTTGACGGACGAACCGCTTCATGGGCATCTTGTGCACCTTGCGTATTTTTTGCTTTGCGGCCGCCATGTGCTGAGAACTCATCTCCGTAGGTCTTTTCAATGAATTCAGCAGCTTCTGCTTTGGCGGAATCGGCAATTCTGGTTGAGTCTGTACGCATGTAGGTAATCAGCCCCACAGTGCCTTGTTTCCCTAAAGCAATTCCCTCATACAATTGTTGCGCAACCATCATGGTTTTACGGGTACGGAAATTTAATTTACGTGCCGCTTCTTGTTGTAAACTACTGGTTGTAAAAGGTAATGCAGGATTACGTTTCCGTTCTTTTTTCTCAACTTTTGTAACATCGTAATCTTTACCGTCAATTCGAGAAGTGATTTCTTTCACCGCTTCTGCATTTGGTAATTTTTTCTTTTTACCATCTACGCCCCAGAAATTTGCTTTGAATTTCTTGCGACCTTTTTGGAAATTCCCATCAATGCTCCAATATTCTTCAGGTTTAAATTCTCGAATTTCATTTTCTCGATCAATAATCATTTTTAAAGCAACAGATTGCACACGACCAGCACTCAAACCTTTTTTGACTTTACGCCATAAAATAGGACTAATCGAGTATCCAACTAAACGGTCTAAAATGCGCCGTGCTTGTTGTGCATCAACTAAATCAACGTTGATGGTTCTAGGTTCTTTAAATGCCGCTTTTACCGCTTCTTTAGTGATCTCATTGAATACCACACGGTTTTTATCTTTTAAATCAAGGCCAAGAAGATAAGCTAAATGCCAAGCAATTGCTTCACCTTCTCGGTCCGGATCGGCTGCGAGATAGACTTTTTCAGCTTTTTTTGCAGCCGCTTTTAAACTTTTGATGACATCGCCTTTTCCGCGAATCGAAATATAATGAGGTTCATAATTATTTTCAATATCAATCCCCATTTTACTTTTTGGTAAATCGCGAATGTGACCAACACTGGCAACCACCTTGTAGTTTCTTCCTAGATATTTTTCAATTGTTTTGGCTTTGGCAGGTGATTCTACAATCACGAGATACTTATAGGCCATTCAATTAGCTCCTTTCGTGTTCGCTTTCCTACTATATAATATATGTAAAAAACGCACAAATCGTAATACATCATATGCTATATAGAATAGGTTTGTCAAGACTAGGCTTTCTAACATTTCTGTCATTTCTGTTTGACTGTCCGAATTTATAAATAAAAAATGCCTATGATTTATAGATTTTATCCTAAAGCATTAAAATACCCAAAACATTCCAAATAAAATGAGTCAAGACAGCAGCTTCAAAGCGACCCGTGCGTAGATAGACCCAACTTAACGCTAAACCCATGCCCCAATAAATAATAAAACTACCTATATCTGTGGGCGTGTGCACAAGTGCAAATAAAATAGAAGAAACGAGTATGCCTATTTTTGAAGCTGGCTTGAAAAACGCTTGAATCCCGACACGAAAAATTCCCTCTTCGAAAATTGGCCCAATCACACCTGCAAAAATAAGTATAAGCCCTTTAGGAATGGCTTGGACAATTTCTTCAACACTTTGTTGGTTAGAGGTCGTCTCTAGTCCTTCCAGACGTAATAAGAAATCACCAAGTATTCCCACACAAAAGATTATCACCAAACCTAACAAGACCACTGGCAAGGTTTCTTTGATTCCTAAAAAAGTCCAAGTTATGAGCTTTTTCTTTTTCAAAAAAGCAACAAATAGATAGACGAAATAGGCACCAAGTCCAACAGCCACTAATCCACTAACAAAGCGAAACCAAAAATTTTCTGTAGAAAATTGAACAAGTGAGACCATCATCAAAGGAATTTGATCCAAAATCAAAAAGCCCAGTAGCTGCATACCAAACAACCATCTTTTTCTAACAACCGTTTCCATTTAGACACTCCTAACTAACAACCAAAAGATTAAAATCTGATTAAATAGTACCGAAGTGAACGTAGGTTGTCAATTCACAATTAGTAAAAGTCACAATTCTTCACAAATATCATCAATTGTCTGAACACATTTAGCGCCGTCCTGAATTAATTCATGGCAGCCTGTTGAAAAAGACTGGAAAATACTTCCCGGTACGGCAAATACCTCGCGCCCGTAATCCATCGCCGCTTGTGCAGTAATTAAAGAGCCACTATTCTTACGAGCTTCCATCACGCAGACCCCTAAAGATAATCCAGCAATAATGCGATTACGTGCAGGAAAATGATATTTTTTCGGCCCACTCCCATTCACATATTCTGTTAAAACAAGCTGATTCTGCTTCATAGTTTGCTGTAATTCTTTCTTTTCATACGGATAATATACATCTAATCCAGTGCCTAAAATTCCAATTGTCTGACCCCCGTTCTGGATGGCCATCTCATGGCTACGACTATCAATGCCTTTGGCAAGTCCACTGACGATTGTGAATCCTTCTTTGACTATTTTAGGAACCAGAGCTTCAGTCACTCTTAACCCATACGAAGTGGCATAGCGAGCGCCGACGATGCCAATTTTCCTTCTGCTTAACAATTGTAAATTTCCTCTATAAAAAAGAATTGCTGGTGGATTATAAATTTCTCGTAATAATTTAGGATAGACGGCATCTAAAATTGTCATAAATTGGTGTTGGCATTGTCGTATATATAACGCTTCACTATGAATCGTATGGTGTAACCAAGATTGTTCAAATAATTCACGATATTTCTTGATTTCAGCGATTCTAATAATTTCTGTACTGGAAAAATCAACACGCTTTTGTGCGATAGCTTCTTGTAACACTTTTAAGATACCTAAATTGCCAATTCCTTGGCATACCGCTAATTTAAATAATAATTGTCGTTGTAAAATTTCCAACAAAAAACACCTCTTTCACATCTTCTTAAAATAAGAATACGTAAAAAAAGTGTTTTATTTTTAAATCATATCTTTTATTGGCGCAAACGTACGTCGATGAATGGGTGTTACACCGTATTTTTCTAACCCGAGAAGATGTTCTTTTGTTCCATAGCCTGCATTGTTTTTAAATCCATATCCAGGATATAATTCATCATATTCTTCCATTAATCGATCTCTTGTTACTTTTGCAATAATACTGGCTGCTGCAATCGAAATGGAGCGTGCATCCCCTTTAATCAAACTTTCTTGTGGTTGGGGAACGTCTAACTGCATTGCATCAATTAACAAATAATCTGGTGCAAAAGCTAAATCGTCAATTGCCATTTTCATCGCTTGTTTAGTTGCTTGATAAATATTAATTTGATCAATGACTCCTTGATCAGCGATACCTAACCCGATAGCGACAGCCTGTTCTTGAATCTGGTTATATAACGTTTCCCGTTTTTTAGCAGATAGTTTTTTTGAATCATTTAAGCCTAATAACTGACAATCTTTCGGTAAAATAACTGCAGCTGTCACAACAGGGCCAGCTAATGGTCCGCGGCCTACTTCATCAATTCCTGCAATTAAACGATGGCCTTTTTTATAGGCCGCTTCCTCAAATTGACTCATTTCTTTAAAAAGTTGCCATTCTTTTTCTTTGGCTAACTGGCGACGTTCCCATTGTTTGATCGCTTGTTGCACTCCTGAACGTTCATCTTCTCGCCAGCTTGCTAATCGTTCATCGGTTGCATCAATGACAGTTAGCAACGCTTCTTTGATTGCCTGAATCGACTCTTTTGCCATATTATTCGTCTCCTAGTTCTTCCCAGCGGTCCAAAGTATATGTACCTAATTTTCCACTGCGAATTTCTAAAATAATCATTTCGCTGGCTCGATTATAATCATCTCTAAAACCACGTTTTTGGCTAATTAACATCAACTGTTCTGGAGCAGGTAAAAATAGCTCTTCCTCTGTTAAACCATATCGTTCCGTCAAACGTTGCGGATAAAAACGTGCAAAAAATTCTAATCCATAAATCGCCAAATCATCTAAATGCAATAATTGATCTTTTATAGCGCCAGTTAAAGCTAATTTTTTCCCAATTTCTTCATCTTCAAATTTTGGCCAGAGAATTCCTGGTGTATCCAGTAATTCCAATTGGGAACCAGAGCGTAACCATTGTTGTCCTTTTGTCACGCCTGGCTTGTTCCCAGTTTGCGCAATTTTTTTTCCGACTAAACGATTCATTAAGGTTGACTTACCAACATTGGGGATCCCAATACACATTGCGCGAATCGCACGCGGTTTCAAGCCTTTCGCCTGTTCACGAGCCAATTTTTCTTTTAACGCTTCCTTGGCTGCTGGCACAATTTTATTGATTCCTTTATTTTGTTGGGCATTGATGACTAGGGTTTGGTACCCTTTCTTTTGAAAGTAATGTTGCCATTTTTTATTTTGGTCGTTATCTGCTAAGTCCCCTTTATTTAAAAGGACTAATCGTGGTTTTTGTTGGACAATTTGGTCCATCATTGGGTTACGGGAAGAAAGCGGTAACCGCGCATCAACTAGTTCAAATACAATATCGACATATTTGATTTTTTCCGAAACTTCTCTTCTTGCTTTGGCCATATGGCCGGGAAACCATTGAATGGTCATAATCTGTTCAAATCCCTTCTTTAACACATTGTTTCTTTGATTCAATTCTTCAACGAGTCCTGTGTTCCGCGTAGATTCTTGCGAAAAAACACCTTCTCTAGTTTAACATATTTTTCACGGATTTGATTTATTTTCTGTAGTGTTCTTTAAAAAACAAAAAAGCTGAGCCAAACTCACTTTGGATTTTGTCTCAGCCTTGTACACTGGCAAAGTATAGAAAGAAGTAGGTCAAGCTCTTCTCAAGACCGACTCAAGAGTATTTCTGTTTTTACTTGTTATTTAGCATGAAGTAAATTTTCTTTACAATGAATTAACTCTGTTAAAAACTGACAGTACGGTGTAGCAATCCCATAGACTTTCCCTTTGCGAACAATTGCTCCATTGATATAATCAATTTCGGTTAAACGATGATTGGTTATTAAGTCCTGATACATCGATGGATGGTGCAGACCAATTGTTTCTCGATTATAACACGAGCGGATTTGTTGAAGGACTGCTTGTTTATCTAACGTAACTTGTTCCGCTTCAGCGACTGCTAAAAATTCATTAACTATTTGTTGAACAATTTGATCTGCTTGCTCTGTTTCGCCAAAGTCTGCCATATTACAATCCAACAAAGTACATAAACCATTCATTGTTCCATTTACACAGGCCTTCTTATAAATGGATGATAAAATATTCTCAGAATAACGTGCATTTAAGCCAGCGTTATTTAATACCTTAATGACTGCTTCTGCTGCTTGTTCACTTTGCGCTCCTAAATTTTGTAAATCAATCGAACCATTGCCAAATAAATTTACTTTACCCGGTCCTTCTAACCCAGCGGTCCACATTGTGTTTCCTAATAAAATATTTTCGTATGGCACGTATTTTTTGATAATATCTTCGTGACCAATTCCATTTAACAAGCATAAAACTTTCGTATTTTTATTAAGGAAATGTTCTAATGCTTCAAGCATTCCTTCCAGTTGCATTGCTTTTGTAAATAGGATAACTAAGTCTGCTGTAAAATCGATGCTTGCTACTTCTGTCTGAGGATAGATAGGAATTTTAGCGGTCACCACTTCGCCATTAAAATCAGCAACTAACCCGTTTTTTCTTATTGCTTCAATATGTTCTGGCCAACCATCAACAAAAATAACGTCATTTCCTGCTTGATGTAACATTAGTCCAAAACGACTGCCCATAGCGCCAGCACCTGCGATAATAATCTTCATTTCTTTTCCTCCGTTCAATTTTTTATTTTTAGGTAAAAATCTGCTAAGAAAATCTCTATCTCTTACTTTTATAGCAATAAAAAGGCAAAACATATGTTATATTATAAGTGATCTATTTGTTATTTTTTATCCAAGCACATTTGTGTAAGCGCTTTTAAAAAGAAAGGGAGTTTCTGATGAATATTCAGCTTTTAAAGTACTTCATTGAAATTGTTAATACCCGCAGTTTATCGGCGGCCGCTCGCAATTTATTTGTCACCCAACCAACACTTTCTTTAGCATTGAAAAAAATGGAATCTGAGTTAGGCACAGCGTTGTTTGATCATTCTGATCAACCGTTTCAATTAACCGATACAGGTCTTTATTTATATGAACATGGCCAAGAAGTTGTTTTTCAATTCGATCAATTGGTAACAGATATTCGTGAAATGAACCAGAAACCAGTTAAAAAGCAATTGCGTTTAGGCTTAACTACTTTATTTGCTGTACAATTTATGAAAGAAATTTCACGATTTTTAACAACCCATCCACATGTGAATTTAATATTACAGCAAGATGGCTCGCCAAAATTACAAACGATGTTAGCAAATAAAGAAATTGATATGGGACTAATTTCTTTCCCAAATACCTTACCTGAAATTATTCATATTGAACCTTTAGAAACGACTACCAAAGGCTACCATGTTTATGTCGTGGTACCAGAATCAAATCCTCTCTCTCAACATGAAAAATTAACTTTTAAAGATTTGAAAGATCAACGATTTTCATCGTTAAGTGATAATTTTATGATTGGTCGCCTACTACTAGATCGGACTCGGAGCTTCGGTTATGAGCCGAATATCATTTTGCATAACGATGATTTACAAGTACTTCTTTATAGTTTACAAAAAAATAATTCGATTTGTTTGCTACCGATTGAATATTATGAAGTGGGAAAAAGTCAGGGACTGAAATGGATTCCTTTAAAAGATAAGTTTGACTATTTCCCCATCGGCATTGCTTTGCGCCGCGATTTTAGTATGACAGAAGATGTTAGAGATTTTATCCAAATCATTAAAGAAAATTAATGGATAGCCTAGCCTTGATAAGCAAAGACGACTTTACTATCATAAAGTTTCAACACTTTTTCAAATAAGAATTTTGAGAATAAACCCGCGACAATTGGGACAACAAACCAAGAAAAGAGTAAAGGTAAGATCCCTAAGCCCGCATCCAATGAAGCAAGTGGCCCCACGAGTCCAACCAAGCCAAATCCAGCCGATTGTGGGGTTCCTGAAATGTTGAATAGAACCACAGGAATTGCTGAAATAGTCGCTGTAAATAAACAAGGAATTAAAATAATTGGGTATTTAAATAAGTTAGGCATCATCATTTTCATACCGCCCAAAGAGACAGCCAGTGTCACTCCCGATTGGTTGACATTCCAAGAATTAATCACAAGAACAACAGTTGTGGCTGCAATTCCCATTGCGGCAGCACCTGCAGACAAGCCATTCAACTGAATCGCCAAACCGATTGCCACAGTAGTGATTGGTGAAATAATCAGTGCAGCAAATGAACAAGCAATTAAAATACTCATGATAATTGGCTGGAAATCAGTAAAATTGTTAATCACTTTACCAATGGCGACCGTGATCTGTGTCACATATGGGTAAATCAACATGCCAAACAAGCCTGCACCTACTCCAACAACGATCGGTAAAGCAATGATTTCCACTGAACCGAATTTTTTATCGATGACTAATAAAAGTAAGACTGCAACAGAAGCGGTAATCATAATATTAATGATGTCACCAGTGCCTGCACCAATAAAGCCTTTCACTTCTGAATTAAATTTAATCACGCCAGAGCCAGCAAATGCTGCACCGCCAGCAATCATCATTTTCTGTGGCGTTAAGCCAAATTGAAAAGCAATCAGTCCACCAATAATTAAAGGGGTGGCTAGTTGGAAAATTTGCGCCGCATGAATAATCATTTCGATAATCTTGTATTCTGCAAAATATTTTAAAATGGCTCCTAATACAGCATTGGGAATTAAGGCGATAATGGTGCCGGAAGCTGTTCCAGCTAACACTTTGTTAAAAAATATTCTTGGGGTTAATTGAGCATCCAGTTTATCAGTGGGCATTTTCAACACTCCTATTGATTATTTTTGTTTTTTTAGAATAAGTTTGAGAATGATTGAACTTTCTGTTAGATAAAGAGCGGCCTCAAAGAAGAGCGTTTATTTCTTTGAGGCGCTTTTTATTTAACTAAAGTAAGGAACGATTTTTAATATACATCCGTATCCGCATTATATTTCGCTAAATTATCTTTAACATCTCGCAAGAACTTACCTGCTTGTTGTCCATCTAAAATTCGATGATCAATAGAAAGACATAAGTTAACCATATCTGCCACTTTAAAGCCTCCATCTGCGGTTGGCACAAGGCGTTTATTAATTGACTCTACTTGTAATATCGCAGCTTGTGGATGGTTAATAATTCCCATCGATTGGACGGAACCTAGTGTCCCAGTATTATTAAGGGTAAAGGTCCCTCCTTGCATTTCTTTGCTTGCTAGCGTTCCTTGTCGGACTTCTTGTGCCAAGCGATTGATTTCTTTAGCTAGCCCTGCAATCGAATAGTTATCCGCTTGTTGAATCACTGGCACGTAAAGATGCTCGTCTGTCGTTACAGCTATGGATAAATTAACATCTTTATGATAAATAATTGAGCCATCATCCCAAGATGTATTGATTTTTGGATTTTTCTTTAACGCTTGAATGACTGCTTTGGCAAAAAATGGGAAGAAGCTTAGAGACAGGCCTTCTTGTTGTTTAAATTCATCTTTTAATGAATTTCTAAGTTGGACTAAGTTGGTCACATCCGCTTCCACCATTAACCAAGCGTGAGGGATTTCGTTGACACTTTGGACCATTTTTTTAGCAATTGCTTTACGTACAGGATCTGCAGAGACAATTTTATCTGTGGTTGTTTCAGTTGGACTAGCTGTTGCGGCGCTTTCATTTTGCGAAGCAACTGGCTCCTCTGAAATTGAAGGGCTAGTTCCTGGACTCACTGTTTTCTCAGGTGTTCTTGCCTGTGTTGGTGTAAAGTTTGTAACATCTTTTCTAGTAATTCGACCATCACGACCTGTCCCTGTAACTTGTGTTAAATCAATCTTTTTTTCTTGGGCAATTTTAAGGACTGCTGGGGAATAACGACCATTATTTTTTTGATGGGACGTCGCAGTGCTTGTTGTTTCAACCGTTTCATGTTCTTGTGCTTGTTCCGCACTTGCTTCTTTCACTGGTGCTAAAGTAGCTTCTTCTGTTTTTTCGGTTGTTTCTTCTGTCTCTAACGTCATCACCGCTGTTCCGATGGGCACATCTGTATCTAGAGAAATCAGAAATTCTTTTACTACACCATCAAAATCTGATGGGACTTCCGTGGTGACTTTATCAGAAACGACTTCCATTAAGGGATCATAGCGTTTCACTGAATCTCCTGGTTTAACTAACCATTGGACAATGGCTGCCTCTGTGACACTTTCGCCTAGATGAGGCATTTTGATTTCTTTTGTGGCCATTTATTTTTTCCTCCTTGCTTCAATTAAAATTCTGCTAATTCTTTCATTGCTGCTAATACTTGCTCTTCATTGATTAAAAATTCTCTTTCTAAAGGTAATGCATAAGGCATGCTTGGACAATCAGGTCCTGCAAGTCGTTGAATCGGTGCATCTAAATCAAAGAGAGCATCTTCTGAAATCATTGCCGCAATTTCACTCATCACGCTGCCTTCTTTATTGTCTTCTGTTACGAGTAAGACCTTCCCTGTTTTCTTAGCTGCAGCTACTAATGTTTCGCGATCTAAAGGATATAATGAGCGAACATCGACGATTTCGGCATCAATTCCTTCAGCGGCTAGTTTTTCCGCCGCAGCTAAAGCTAATTGCAAGGTCATGCCGTAACTAATCACGGTTAAATCACTACCCGTTCTAACGACATTGGCTTTGTCAATTGGTACGATATAATCATCTGCAGGCACTTCATCTTTTAGTAAACGATATAAACGCTTATGTTCGTAAAAAATGACTGGATCATCGGAACGAATCGCTGCTTTAATCATCCCTTTT
Organism: Enterococcus sp. DIV1206; assembly: GCF_051712485.1. Classification (NCBI taxonomy): domain Bacteria; kingdom Bacillati; phylum Bacillota; class Bacilli; order Lactobacillales; family Enterococcaceae; genus Enterococcus; species Enterococcus sp. DIV1206. Next base: position 1,517,392 of record NZ_JBIOOZ010000001.1, on the reverse strand, counting down.
GCATCATAAGGATTAGAGGGGGTCACAACTCTTAATCCTGGTTGTCCACAAAAAACTTTTTCTGTAGACTGAGAATGATACAGCCCACCACGAACACCGCCGCCATAAGGGGTCCGATAAACGATTGGCGCAGTCCAATCGCCTTTTGTTCTATAGCGCATTGTCCGAGCCTCTGATAACAATTGATTGGTTGCAGGCAAAATGTAATCCGCAAATTGAAATTCACCAATTGCGCGATAGCCCATTAAACCTAAGCCGACAGCTAAACCACCAATTAGGCCTTCTGTTAACGGTGTATTAAAACAACGCTCGTCACCGTATTTAGCAGCCAAGCCCTTTGTTACACCGAACACGCCGCCTTTGTCGCCGCCGACATCTTCTCCAAAAATAACTACTTTTTCATCACGAGCCATTTCTTCAGAAATTCCTAAGTTAATTGCTTCTAAATAAGTCATCTCAGCCATTATATTTCTTCTCCTCTTCTCTTATTTTGCATACACTTCTTCTAAAATTGATGTCGGTACAGGATCTGGCATTGCTTCTGCTTCATCCGTTGCTTGATTGATTTCTGCACGAATTTCTTCATCAATTTTGGCAATGTCTTCGTCTGTTAAATAGCCCTCTTCTAATAATTGTTTTTCAAAAAGCTTCACTGCATCGTTCTTTTTCATCTCTTCAATTTCTTCTTTTGAACGATAAACAGATTGATCATCGTCAGCGGAATGAGAAGTCAAGCGAGAAACCATTAATTCAATCAATTTTGGTCCTTTTTTCCCGCGAGCCGCTTTTACTGCTTCTTTAAACGCTAGATAGACTTCAGTAAAATCACTACCATCAACGGTTACACCTTCAAAGCCATAAGCTTTCGCGCGATCGGCCATTCGTTTATTGGCATACTGTTCTTCAATTGGGACAGAAATCGCATATTCATTATTTTCAACAACAAAAATGACTGGTAATTTTTTTACGCCTGCAAAGTTCATAGCTTCTTGGACTTCTCCTTGATTGGCAGAGCCTTCCCCAGTGGTGGTCAATGCAACAAAATCAGCTTTTTGAAGTTGCGCTGCATAACCAACACCTGTCGCTAATGGCATTTGTGTACTTACTGTTGAAGAGAAGGAAACAATATTATGCTCTTTTGAACCATAATGATTCGGCATTTGACGACCATGGGAAGAAGGATCCGCTTCTTTTCCAAAAGAACCCATTAAAATATCTTTGGAGGTCATGCCCCAAACCAAGCACGCGGTCATATCACGATAATACGGTAAAAAATAATCTTTTTGAGGATCAAAAGCCATCGCCATCGCTACTTGTGCAACTTCTGCCCCTTGACCAGAAATATTGAAAGAGGTCTTACCAATCCTTGTTAATTGCCACAACCGTTCGTCTAAACGACGTCCTCGTAGTACTTGACGATATGCCTGAATCAATTCTTCTTTTGATAAACCCGATTTTTTAAGCGTTTTCATTTTCATCAACCTTTCTCTATTTGTGAATCGCTAAGCCATAAGTATCTAAGGCTGCTTCTTGCAATACTTCTGTCATTGTTGGATGCGCGTGGATTGCTTCACCAATTTCAATGGGCGAGGCATCTAAATACATGGCAGTACTTGCTTCGGCAATTAAATCCGTGACATGTGGCCCAATCATAGAAACCCCTAATAAATCATCGGTCTTCTTGTCACGAATTACTTCTATAAAGCCATCTGTTTCTCCATAAACAAGTGATTTACCATTACCATTAAAATTAAAGGTGCCAATCACTACTTCTTTATCTTCTGGTAAAGTTTCTCTAGTATAGCCGACACTTGCTATTTCAGGATTTGTATAAACACCTCGAGGCACGTTTGTATAATTTAAAGGTTCCACTGTCTCGCCTAAAAGATGCTGAACAGCTAACTCTCCTTCTTTCATAGCCACATGGGCTAGTTGAAGTGTATCGATACAATCACCAATCGCATAAATATGTCCTTCTGTGGTTTGATAAAATTCATTTACTTCAATGCCTTTGTCAGTATATTTCACTGAGGTATTCTGTAACCCTAACTTATTGATATTGGGTTGACGACCAATTGCTACCATGACTTTGTCAACAGTGAGGCTTTCTTGTCCTGCAACTTCTACTTGAACCTTTTGTCCAGTAACTTTCGCTTCTTGGACTTTGCTACCTAATAAAATGTTAATTCCTCGTTGCTCTAAACGTTTCTTTAATTCTTTAGAAATTGTTGCACTTTCATTTATAAGTAACCGATCCAAAAATTCAATGATAGTTACGTTGACACCTAAACTATTTAATAAAGAAGCCCACTCGACACCAATAACGCCACCACCAATAATTGCAATTGATTCTGGTAGCTCTTCTAATTCAAGCATCCCATCAGAAGATAAGATAAATTCTTCATCCAGTGGCAAATTAGGTAACGTTTTAGGACTAGAGCCTGTCGCAATAATGACATTTTTAGGAACGATAATTTCTTCTTCTCGTGTTGGATCATTAAACGTAACTGCCACTGCGCCAGAGACTGGTGAAAAAATGGAGGGACCTAAAATCGCACCTTCGCCTGCTAAAATTTTGATTTTATTTTTCTTGCATAAGCCTTCAACACCTTTGTGCAACTGCTCAACAATTCCTTCTTTTCGTTGTTGTATTTTAGAAAAATCAATGGACGCTGCCTCTGTTTCAATCCCAAAAGAAGCCGCTTGTTTTAAGGTATCAAAAACCTCTGCGCTTCTTAATAAAGCTTTTGTAGGGATACAGCCTTTGTGCAAACAAGTGCCACCTAATTTGTATTTTTCAACAATTGTGACGTTTAGCCCTTTTTGTGCGGCTCGAATTGCAGCTACATAGCCTCCTGTTCCGCCACCTAAAATCAGTAAATCTGTTTGTTCCGCCATTTTGATCACTCCTGCTCAATTTTTGCTTCACTATAATTTAAAGCTTGTTCTTCCCCTGTTAATACTCGATTGACGCCTTCATATAAAGCAGCCATCTCCATTTCACCTGGGTAAACCTTAATTGGTGCAATCCAAGTGACTTTTTGACTAATTTCTTGAACAACGGTTTGCGAATAGGCTGCGCCCCCTGTTAAAATAATTGCATCAATTGTGCCTTCAAGAACCACGGCCATCTCGCCAATACTTTTTGCGATTTGGTAACACATTCCTTTTAAATAGTAATTTGCTGTTTGATCACCTGCAGCTATTTGTGCTTGGATATGCCGTAAATCTGTTTCACCTAGGTATGATTTAAGACCGCTATTACCCGCAATTAGCTTTTTCACTTGGCTAATCGTTAACTCCTGTTCAAGTATCCATTGCGCAAATTCAACGAGCGGTAAGGCACCACTGCGTTCTGGCGTATAAGGACCTTCACCATCAAGCCCATTTACCACATCCACCATGCGGCCTTTTTGATGCGCCCCCAAGCTAATGCCCCCACCTAAATGAACAACGATAAAATTGCTTTGCTCATATGTTTTCCCTAAATCCTCAGCGATTTTTCGAGCGACCGCTTTTTGATTTAAGGCGTGACCAACGCTACGCCGCTGAATGCCTTTTAATCCAGAAATCCTGGCTAATGGCTGTAGCTCATCTACAACAACAGGATCGACAATAAAGGCTGGCACGTGATATTTTTCTGCAAACTCATTAGCTAAAATCGCCCCTAAATTTGAAGCATGGGTATTAAAGCGTTCTGTCCGCAAGTCTTCTAGCATTTGTTGGTCGACAAGATACGTACCGCCAGGAATAGGCTTAAGCAAACCACCACGCCCCACGACAGCGGCTAATTGTGTGATGTTATGTGTTTCTAAAAATTCCGCGATCATTTGTTTTCGAAATGGTGTTTGACTGACAACATTTTCAAAAGGTGCCAATTCTTGGACGCTATGTCTAAGCGTTTCTTCTGCCAAGCAATCATGATTAGCAAAAAGCGCTAACTTCGTGGAGGTCGAGCCAGGATTAATAACCAATACTGTTTCCATTTTTTTCTGCTCCTTTTTTTAAACTTGTCTCATGGCAAATCTTAATGAATGGAATTTGCTTTCTGTTGAATCGCTTCTAGATGTTAAAACGACTGGGACTTTTGTGCCAACAATCGTTCCTCCCACTTTGGCGTGCCCAAACAAGGTTAATGATTTGTATAAACAATTTCCAACATCAATAGTTGGGACCACTAAAATATCTGCATCCCCCATGATAGGACCGCTGTAACGTTTATGCGCAACCGCTTCTTCAGAGGTCGCTAAATCAAGCGAAAGTGGCCCAAAAACCGTAGCCTCTTGTTGACCATTAAAATGTGCCGTGACTTCTTTTGCTAAAACAGACGAAGGCATTTTAGGATTGAAATTTTCCGCTGCGCTTAACAAAGCAATTTTCGGGTGATGCAATCCCAATTTTTGGGCGACTTCTTTAGCATTTTCAACAATTTCAATGAGGGTTGCTTGAGTGGGAGCGATATTCATCGCACAATCGGTTAACAAGAAGGTTTTTCCTGCAGGCAGCTCCACCATTGCTACATGGGAAAGAATCGGTTTATTTTTTAATTGATGCTCACTTTTCAACATTTCTTTTAGTAATGTGTGGGTCTGAATAATTCCTTTCAATAAAATTTGTGCTTGACCAGTTGCAACTAAACTGACAGCTTCCTGTGCTACCGTGGCCTCATCTGAGCAATGAACATATTTCCAGAGATTTTCAGTATCAAGATTTTCATTTGTATCAAATACAATAAACTGCAATGGTTGCTCGGCTTCTTTTAGTGCTTTTTTAACTAGCTGTAAAATCTCTGGTTGTGAACCTCCTGCAATTGAAACAGTGATCATTTTCTCACCTCATTTTTTCTTCTTTACACTTTAAATCTACCTCAGTATGTAAGCGCATACAAATTGTTAATTTTTATGTCCTTATTAATATTTTTTATAGAGAAGGAAAAGCTTAGTAAATCAAGCTTTTCTTTCTCTAAACAATTGTTATCTAATTTACTTTTCATGAAAAAACTTCTTTTCTAAGAATGAAAGGAAAACTTATGCTTCGGCACAGCTGTTTATTTATGTCAGATCCTAAAGCATGTTATACTTTAGATACTTATTTTTAGGAGGAATTAAATGGCACTACTACTATTCTTTTTGTTTATCGCCCTACTAGGATTTGGTATATTAAAAATTAATAACCGCAGTATCCTCGGCGGTATCACTCTGGCTTCTGGCACCTTATTGTCATTAGTCACCTTACTATTTATCGGACTAGACAAAATTTATTTACATTTTAAGAATGGCGACCTAATTACTTTGGCCATTGCTTATCTATTAATTCCCGCTGTGTTTATCGGCATTTGCCTTTACTTTATTTTTAACTCACGTACGATGCAAACGAAAGAAGGCAAAAGTGTCACGGCTAAATTGTCTGCTGGCCTAGGGCTGAACTTATTAATTGCTTTACCCGCCTTTCTATATTTATTATCAGTTGGCACAGCGCAAATACCTTATGTGCTTTTTCTGTTCTTACTTTTTCTATTGTTAATGGATCTTTTGCTGACCTTTCTATTTGCTGCTTACGTCTTGTATTCATGGATGTACCAAATGATTCCTTTAAAAAAAGCGGTTGATTATATCATTGTTTTAGGTTCAGGAATTCGTAGCGAGGAAGTACCTCCACTTTTGAAGAGTCGGTTAGATAAAGGGATTGAATATTATGAAAAAAATCCCACCGCTAAATTTGTAGTCAGCGGTGGTCAAGGTCCTGACGAACCTGTGGCCGAAGCTTTCGCAATGAAAAAATATTTGCTTTCACAAAATATTCCTGCAGAAGCAATTTTGATGGAGGACCAATCCACAACCACTTATGAAAATATGTTGTTTTCTAAAGCAATAATTCAGGCAGATTGGCAAAAGATGCCGTCTGATTCTAAACAACCCTCTGTTATTTTTTCAACAAATAACTATCATGTCTTACGAGGAGCTATGTATGCCCATCGTGTCGGCTTAAAAGCTGAAGGTGTCGGGGCGCCAACTGCCTTATATTTTTTACCAACTGCTCTAATCCGAGAATACATTGCCTTACTGGTTCATGATAAGCGAATTGTGCTTTTTGTTTTTCTACTTGTCACTCTTCTTTTAGGAATCAGTATCTTACCCATCTAAAAAAACAGCGACTCACATTTTTGTGAGTCGCTGTTTTTATTCTTTTAATATAAAAAGGTTTAATGAACGTAATTGGCTATCAATGCAATCAGCCATAAATGAAGCGGATAGAATCCGTAAAATAAATATTTGAAAAATGGTGCTTTGCTTCCTCTCTCACCATTGTAAAGCGATATAAATGGTAACACAGTGATAAACATAAAATCAGAATTATAAGCTAACATTTCAATTGTCGTTGGCCAATCTCCCAACCATTGAAAACTTGTAACTAAGAAAAAGAGCGCTAATGCACCATATAAACAGTTCCGTAAGACAAGTCTCTTTCTGGCTAAATACGTAATCAACATAAAAGGTAACATCACAATGCCACCTTCAGCAAACATTGCTCCTATTCCTAAAATTGCTAATATACTAATCAATAAAACAATTTTTAAACTGATTTTTGGCATCTCTAGCATCGCTTTTGTCACAATTAACATACTGACACCAAGGGCTAAGGTGAAGAAAATATTGTTGTGAACAGCAACAGCTGGATTATTCACTAAATGATTTAGAAGCGTATTTCCAACAAACATGATTGCTGCCCAAATATACAAACGACCATTGTAACGATAAACATTCCGTGTATAGTTGAACCCTTCTACAGCCATGTAACCAAAAAATACACCGACACAACGAGTAATTACATGAAAAATCAGTGCCCATTCTGGCGGAACAAAATAACTAATATGGTCAAGAACCATTAACCCCATCATCAATAACTTTAAGCGATTTGCGTTCATGAATCGTCTCCTTTATTTTTTCTACAGAAACTATCATATCTTTTTATATAACAGAAAACAACGAACATTCTTGTTAGATTCAACCATTCTTTTTGTCACTTCCGTTAAACTTGGTACCGCAAAGATAAATCTTCAAATAAATAATGTTGGTATTTAAATTGTTCAAAATGAATTTTTCGAATTTCTTGCTTAATGGCTGTTAAGCATTCATCGACCGTCATCAATGATTCTTCTTTCAGAAGCGCCTCTTCTATTAATAATTTGCATTGGCAATCAATCAATAAAAGTTGACTATAGAATGTGTAAAATGTTTCTTTATTTAATTTTTCAATCAAATTTTTAGCTTGATTCTGCAGCTTTTGATAACATTTGGTCAATTTTTGATAATCCATTAAATCAACTAACTGACCTTGTTTTAACATGTTACTAAAGTCTAAATCCCAAAGCATTTCTTTAGTCGGCTGTTGCAATAAATAATACATAGAATGACTACTAATAATTTCAGTGGTCGATTCTTCAATTGTTTCATAAAAAGTCACAAAATATTCTCGCTCAATCACAGTAATAATTTCTTCTTCTGAAAGCTCACAATCTTCTAAATTTTGATAGAATATCAATAATTTAATCCGCTCATCTATTTTATTCAGCGAAGCGACTAATTCAGGAAAAAGAACCGACTGACAATTCTCTACTAATTCTCTTGCCTTATTTTGTTCATTTTTATAAAAGCTGTATAACTTTTTCCGCTGTTTTAACGAGTTTAGTAAGTTATCGGGTATATTCCAGTAATATTGTTTCTTCATAGCATTCCCACTCTTCTTTTTTATGTACAATTTTACAAAATTGGTCTTAGCCAATTTCGTCTCTAGTTATTCTATCAAAAAAGTGACGCTTTTTTACTGACAATAATTACTCGTTTTACGCCCAAAAAGTGAAAATTCAGCTGTTAAGTAGTTATTGGGGCTTGTTTCCCGCGGGCCGAAAAAACTTTTTCCTTTTAAAAGTCCAGAAAAAGACCTACACTAGATATAGACATATAGACAAACGTTGGAGGGATTTAAATGGATTTACACTTAACGAATAAATTAGCATTAATTACTGGTTCAACCAAAGGAATTGGCAAAGCAATTGCGATTGAAATGGCTCGTGAAGGGACCGATGTCATTATCAATGGGCGCAATGAAGCCGAAGTAATCAAAGTTGTTGAAGAAATACAAACAATGTTTCCAGACACTCATCCTCAAGCAGGAACTGCCGATATTTCCATTGAAAGTCAACGAACTACTTTACTTGAAAAATTCCCTAAAGTCGACATTTTAGTGAATAATATGGGGATTTTTGAACCAATGGAATACTGGGACATCGATGACGCCACTTGGGAAAAATTTTTTACTGTGAACGTGTTGTCAGGCAATGCATTAGCAAAAGCTTATCTACCTAAAATGCTTGCACAAGATTTTGGTCGCATTATTTTCATCGCTAGCGAAGAAGCGGTGATGCCTTCTGGCGAAATGCCCCAATATAGCATGACAAAAACGATGAATCTTTCCTTAGCTAAAAGTTTATCCAACTTAACTGTCGGCACACATGTCACCGTTAACACGGTTATGCCTGGCTCAACCCTTACCGAAGGTGTAGAAAAAATGTTGGAAGATATGTACGCTGATTCAGACATTCCCAAAGAGGATTGGGAAAAAGATTTCATGAAAAATCATCGTTCTCGTTCACAAATCCAACGGCTCATTCGACCAGAAGAAATTGGTCGTTTTGTTACCTTTGTGGCCAGCCCGGATTCTTCTTCATTCTCAGGCGAAGCCTTAAGAATCGATGGCGGCTTAGTTCCAACGATCTTCTAAATTAAACAAAAAAGACAGCCAGCAAAAATTCACATTTTTTGCTGGCTGTCTTTTTAAGCATATTAATTGATTACTTACCAAAAGTAAGTTATATTTATCTCGAATTCGAAATAAAAAGAGGTGAAACAATGACCCAACAGCAAGAAGCTTTAAAAGCCTATATCGGTTTATTAAGAACCAGCCATCGACTAGAGCAACTTGCCAAGCAAGATGTCACTTGTTATGACTTAAACATTACAGAATTTTCAGTATTAGAGCTGTTACTCCATAAAGGTCCTCAGACCATCCAAAAAATTAAGGAGAAAATTTTAATCGCTAGCAGTAGCACCACTTATGTTATTGACCAATTACATAAAAAAGGCTATGTAACGCGCACCCCCAGTGAAAAAGACCGACGCATTACTTACGTTGAATTAACAGAAGCTGGAAAAACATTAATTAAAGAAATTTTCCCGACGCATGCAAAGCGAATTGCAGAAGCATTTGAACAACTCTCTTCCGAAGAATTAACACTTCTTCAAAAAACTTTACGAAAAATAACAAATGAAACGAAATGAGGAAATAATGATGAAAAAAGAAGATCAATTATTAGGAATCCACCACGTTACAGCTATGACAAGTGATGCAGAAAAAAACTATCACTTCTTTACGGACGTTTTAGGGATGCGTTTAGTCAAAAAAACAGTGAATCAAGATGATATCTATACTTACCATACCTATTTTGCCGATGATTTGGGTACACCAGGTACAACCATGACCTTTTTCGATTTTCCCAATAACCCTAAAGGATTAAAAGGAACCAATACAATTTCAAGAACAGGGTTCCGGGTTCCTTCAGATGCAGCTTTGACTTATTATGAAAATCGCTTCAATGAATTTGCTGTCAAACACACAGGTATTTCTGAAGAATTTGGCAAAAAAGTCCTTCGCTTCTGGGATTTTGATGATCAAGCGTATCAATTAATCTCTGATGAATTAAATCAGGGCGTTGCAGCGGGCACCCCTTGGAAAAAAGGACCTGTCCCTACAGAATTTGCGATTTATGGCTTAGGACCTGTCGAAATAGCTATTTCCTATTTTCATGAATTCAAAGAAGTCTTTGAAGAAATTCTAGGCTTTCACGTAGTGGCACAAGAAGGCAATCGCTATTTACTAGAAGTTGGCCAAGGTGGCAATGGTGCCCAAGTCATTTTGGTAGACGATGATACTAGCTCACAAGCGCAACAAGGATATGGTGAAGTACATCACGTTGCATTCCGCCTAGCGGATCGTAAATCACTTGGGACTTGGCAAGCGCTCTTTGATCATTTAGGCTTACAAAACTCTGGCTATGTCGATCGTTATTACTTTGAATCATTGTATGTTCGTATTGGGCATATTTTAGTCGAATTAGCCACCGATGAACCAGGATTTATGGGGGATGAACCTTACGAAACATTAGGAGAAAAGTTATCTCTTGCGCCATTTTTAGAAAACCGTCGTGAGTATATTGAGAGTGTTATCAAGCCTTTCAATACAAAACGAGCCTAAGGAGGAAAAAAATGCATTCAATTTTTAAAAAAGGACATCCTGAAGCACCTGTCTTTGTGCTACTTCACGGTACAGGTGGTGATGAAACATCTCTCCTGCCAATTGCCCAAGAACTAAATAAACAAGCTACTGTGCTAAGTATTCGTGGTGATGTTTCAGAAAATGGAATGAATCGTTATTTTAAGCGCCTAGCGGAAGGTCATTATGACTTAGAAGATCTAGAAAAACGCGGCGAGGCGCTTCATAAGTTTATTCAACAAGCCGCTAACGAGCATCAATTTTCATTGGATAAAATTATTTTTATTGGCTATTCAAATGGGGCCAATATCGCTATTCAATTATTGCTTACTCATCCCGACAGCTACCATCAAGCTGTCCTCTATCATCCCATGTTTCCTGTTGAATTGACCAATCAACCAGACTTGACCGACACTTCTGTTTTATTATCTCTAGGAGAGCATGACCCGATTGTCCCACTTCCTGAGAGTATGCGTGTGATTCAACTATTTCAGAATCATGGAGCAACCGTACAAGAGGTTTGGACACAAAGTCATCAATTAACTTATCAAGAAATTAAGGAAACACAAACTTGGTTGGCACATCTGTCCTCTTAACAAAAAAGTGAGGTCGGGACAGAACCGTTTAGCTCCGAGAAATAAGAAGAAATTTCCGAAAATTGCTCTTTAATTTTTGGAGAATTTCGGCTTATTTCCGAAGGAGTTGGTTCTGTTCCCGCCGTTTATCAGGTTTTGAGCCTGGGACAAAAATCTCTTTGGATTTTTGTCCCAGGCTCACTTTTTCTATTTTAAGATAATTCACTGTCTGAGCTTCTTTTTATTCTGCCATTTGAACAACTATTTTACCAACTGCATGGTGCGTTTCACTGAGTGCATGTGCATCATAAATCCCTTGTCTAGAAAAAGGGAAAACTTCACCAATAATTGATTTCACTTTTCCAGCTGCCATCAAATCAGCAATTTTTTGTAATTGTTCTCCATTTGGTTGAAGCCAAATACTTTCAGCAGAAATATTTTTTTTGGCTGCCAATTGTTTATCTTCAATGCCCACAATTGAAACAAGACGACCGGTGTTTGGTTTTAAGACGTCAAAACTATTTTTTTGAACCTCACCACCCATTGTATCAAAGACCAAATCAATATCAGTTAATACCTCTGCAAAATTCGTTGTATGATAATCAATCACTTCATCTGCACCAATTTTTTTCAGTAAGGCATGATTTTTTGCGCTAGCGGTCGTGATGACATGTGCGCCCGCTTCTTTTGCTAGTTGAATCGCATAAGTACCGACCCCACCTGCACCAGCATGAATTAAAACAGTTTCTCCTTCTTTAAGGTGACCATGATCAAACAATGCTTGCCAAGCGGTTAAACCAGCCAACGGAACGGCAGCCGCTTCTTCAAAGCTAATTGTTTCAGGGATTTTTGCTAATAAATGATCATCCACAATCGTTACTTCTGCATAGGTGCCAAAACGAGTAGTTTCAGGACGAGCAAAAACTTTATCGCCAACTTGCCAATCCGTTACTTGACTCCCCACCTCTGTAATCACACCAGCGACATCCCAACCAAGAATAATCGGAAAGGACCAATCAAACATCTGTTTTAAATATCCTTCACGCAATTTCCAATCAATCGGATTAATTGATGTCGCGTATTCTTTTACCAACACTTGATGTTCCGATAATTCTGGCAGTGTTACTTCTGCTTCTTCAAGTACCTCTTTACTTCCGTACTGATTAATCACAACAGCTTTCATAAACCAACTTCCTCTCATTTGTTTCATTTTTCACACTTTTAGTATACGCCTATTGCCTTCTTTTTATATAAGAATATGCTTTAGTTAAATTGAGAGAAAGTAGCTGTTTTTAGTCTATTATTCATAACGTAAAGATTCAATTGGATCTAATTTGGCTGCTCTTCGAGCTGGTAAAGTTCCTGCTAAAAAAGCAATAAACATAATAACTAAGATAATCATTAGTGAAGATGGCAATGAAAATTGAATTAATTTAAATCCTGTTAAAGCCTTTAAAAAAGAATCCGTTGCCAAACGATTAACTAAATTTCCAACCCCAACAGCTCCTAAAATGCCTAATATTGAGCCAAAAAAGCCAATTAAAGCCGCCTCAACACTAAAAATTGTAAAGACTTTCCCATTGCTAAGTCCCATGGCTTTCATTAAACCAATTTCTCGCGTTCTTTCTTGGACAGACATATACAGCGTGTTAATAATGCCAAAGCTTGCAGCTAACAAGGCAATTGCACCAAACATGGTTAAGACACCAGTGATTGCATTGATTATATTACGAATCATGCCAATTTCATCTTCGACAGTAGTCGCTAAATAGCCAGCTTTGTCTAAATCTTTTTTGATGTCCTTAATCTGCTCTGGCGTGCTGTCTTTTTTAACTTCAGCAATAATCATCGCGTATTGATTTTTTAAATGTTCTGGAAGATCTGCTTGATTGATTGAGACAACTTTATCAATCAATGCTTTATTCATCAACGAGAGCCCATTTTGAATGACACTGGCATTTCTAACGCCAACAATTTTCGCTTCAATAACTTGCTCTTGTCCTTTCAAGGAACTTGAGATACCTAATTGAACTGTTTCTCCCACGGCAGCTTTACTAGATGTATAGCCGAGCGCTTTTACATATTCTGGTGATAAATTAATTTCGAAGTCCTGGCTCGTTTGCGAAACTTTACGGCCAGCCGCTAAATCAATGGTCATCTCATCTAGCGCAGAAGTTGCTGAAAATACATATTTATGCTTATCTGCTCCTTTTATATAATCGATAGCAACGGATTTCATTGGTTCCACTGATGTAACATCCGAGATTTTTTTAATCTTCTCAATATCTTTTTCAGCAAGCATACTTTGTTGTTGAATCGTACTGGTTTTTTTCTCTGGATTATATTTACTTGGTTCTGTTCCGTTACCAACATTCATCTCCATTTTTGGCTGAATAAATAGCTGATTTGCACCACCGACACTGCCGACTTGTTTGTCAATATAATCATTTACACCAATATTGACTCCTGTAGTTAAAGCTATGGTAAATGCTCCAATAAAGATTGCAATAATGGTCAATACGGTTCGGCCTTTATTACGCATTAAATTGGTACTAGCTGATTTTAAAATATCTCTAAATTTCATTTACTCATCTCCTCCTACAATCAAGCCGTCTCGAACATGAACTTGCCGATCACAACGTGCTGCTAAATCTGGATCATGTGTCACAATAATTAAGGTAATTCCTTTATTTTTATTTAAATCAAATAATAATTCTTCAATTTTCTTCCCAGTGGCAGAATCTAAATTCCCTGTAGGTTCGTCCGCAAAAATAATTTGCGGATTATTAACTAAAGCACGCGCTATGCATACCCGTTGTTTTTGACCACCAGATAAATTATTCGCTTTGTTTTGAACTTTATCTTCCAAACCGACTGCTTTTAACGCATCTAAAGCCATCTTTTTCCTCTTGCTACCGGAAATTCCACCAATTTTTAATGGTAAAAGAACATTATTTAAAACTGTATCCTTGGCATTCATAAAGAATTGTTGAAAAACAAAACCAAATTCTTCATTTCTCGTTTTATTCAGCACTTTCTTTCTAATACTAGTAACATTTTTACCATTTAAATAAATATCTCCTGAAGTTGGTTGATCTAACAATGCCAAAATGTGCATAAATGTTGATTTCCCAGAGCCACTTTTACCAATTATGGCCACAGATTCACCTTTTTCAACTTTTAAATCAACACCTTTTAACGCATCAAATTTTGTTTCGTTCTTTCCATAACTTTTTTTAATATTTTTTGCTTCAATTACCGCCATGTTACCCCTCCATTTTTCATTCTTTGTCGTTTACTTATTTACAAAGTTTTTTACTCTTTTCATACTCCTTTCTTCTCTTTCTATTTTGACGGAAGCCCTTTCCTTTGTCATGGTACTTCCGATGTATCTCTCAATTAAAACAATAAGAACATGTTCCAAATTCACCTCATTGAACATGTTCTTATTAATTAGTTATGCATTTACGCGTTTAATTTCACGATGTTTATTCAATAAATAGGCCAAACCAAGATTAATGCCAACAAAGCAACTGATTGTCAGAAGAAGTGGTAGGACAGTAAAACCAGTGGATTGATAACCAACCATTGCTTGCAAGACATGGAGCATTCTCAGGCGCATTGGTGCCCCCCCTAATTGTGCAATCGTGCCCAGTAAAATAGGAATCATTAATAACAGCAATAAAACAATGAGTTTTTTTACGCCATCTATCCGATCATTAAAGACACCTGCTAACAAGCCAAGTGAGCCGCTAAGCATTAGTAAGATAAAAAAGAGCAACCACGACATGAAAAAGTTTCCTTGCGCATAGACATCAATTAATTTCATTGATAATTGAAAATGAGAAATGAAATTGCCGCTAAATACTTTAATCAGTACAAGTACAGCCAAGGATCCAACCAAAGATAAAATAGCATTACTTACAAAATTCACCAAAAAAATCGTCCAGCGGGAAAGCCCGTTTTGAATAAACAGTTTAAAATCTGTGTTTACCCCTAAAAATGATAGTATCCCCATAAAAACCAGACAAGGAATTACTGCATCAGAGCTGACAGTGTTCACGTCGTTAGAAAAGAGCAACCCAATAAGAGGAAAAAGAATGCCGAACAAAGCATAAAAGCCAAAATAAATTGCTAAGGAACGGACTTGATAAATAACACGATACCGCAAAGCTGTTTTAAATTTCATTTTACTTTTCCTTCTCGTAATATATATTTTGAAACGACTTCCATCGTTTCAGTCACCCCTTAGGGCTATTCCTTATTAAATAACTTTTAAACCTTGGCTATTGAATTTTGTTCCTGGATAATAGACTTATGGAAACGGTCTATCGGAACACTGCTAATTTCCTTTGTAGCTATGACTACAGCAGAAAGCCTGCATCCCGACTTATTGATTATCATGCCTCAAACCCATTAGCTGTACCGTTCACTTCTTAAACTATTTCTAGTAGGAAATAGGGTGGCTTTTAAGAGGTAAACAATTGAGTACTATTAAGCGAGATTGCGGTTATTCAATAAGATTCAGGGATAAACTTCAATAGCTAAGTATTCCAAAAAATTTATGAAAGGAGGACCTTCCATGAAATTATTTATTGGTTTAGACGTTAGTTCTCAAAAATTAGATACTTGCTTTTTAACAGACTCCAAAGAGATCTTGTTTGAAGGTTCACTTAGCAACGATTTAATCGGAGCTAGCGAAATCAAACAAAGAATTCTCGACTACCAAGAAACCTTTGGTTTCTGCCGAATTGTCATAGGTATGGAATCGACTTCTGTTTATAGTTTTCACCCAGCAATGTTTTTCTACTTAGATGAAGATTTAAAGCTGTTACCTGTCGAAGTTACTGTAGAAAATCCTTATAGAATCAAACAGTATTCAAGAATGTTCGATCAGGATAAAACAGATAAAATTGATGCACAGATCATAGCTGATTATCTACGAGTAGATCTCCATACATTGTCTCCTATTAAAGAAGAAGTTTATGTTGGACTTCAACGACTAACAAGATCTCGTTATCAATTAGTGACACAAATGGTAGAAGCAAAACAACATTTTTTAGAAAATTTGACGTATAAATGTAATACTTTATCAAAAGAACTTGCGAATGAAGACAATAAAACTTCCATATTCGGAGCTTCAATTATGAATCTACTTACAGAAGGTATTACCTTAGATGAATTTTCGGAAATGCCTCTTGAATCAGCCGCTGAATTACTTCAAAAGCTAGGAAAAGGTCGATTCAAAAATCCAGAGCAACTTGTCAAAAGTATTCAAAAAGCTGTACGTAGTTCTTATCGTTTAGGTAAAGTAACCAAGAATTCCATTGACCTTGTATTAGGTATAATCGCCAACGAAATCAAATTTCTAAAAAAACAGATTAAAGAAATTGAAAAAAACATTACTGCTTTACTTGAAACAATTCCAGAAGCCCAATGCTTATTAAGTGTCCCAGGATTAGGAGCTGTTTATACTGCAGGCTTAATCGCTGAAATTGGTCAAATCGAGCGATTTGATGATCAATCCAAGTTAGCAAAGTATGCCGGGTTAACTTGGTCTAAAAATCAATCAGGAAACTCTCAATCTGAAAACACGCCACTAAATCGTTCTGGAAATCGCTATTTTCGTTACTACTTAATTGAAGCCACCAATCGAGTAAGAAGTACACTTCCAGAATTTAAAGAGTACTACCAAAAAAAGAAAAATGAAGTACCTAAACACAAACATAAACGAGCGCTCGTCTTAACCGGAAGAAAATTTGTGCGCTTGATCGATGCGCTACTACGCAACGGTCAATTCTATCAGCCGGCGAAGGTGGTGATAGAAAAATAACATAAAGTTATTTGCGAAAATCTTCGTGATTACCCCGAAAAAAATTTGATTTTAGTCGGGTCTAGTTCAGTGCGGTCTAATTTTTCAAAATCTAACTCATATTTTAAAATTTATATCTTGACTTATTACCATTAGGCTTTCTATTGGTTAATTGTACAAAATATGTTTGTAAATTTAGCGGCGCAATTTGAACCTCTGCTTTTTCAGTCGGCAAGTCGCCGTACACGTAAGCCGTAACTGCTCCACCTAAAGTGTCCATGCCTAAGATTTCCAATGACTGAGTATAGCGCTCTACTTGTTCTTTCGGCCCAGAAACAATGCGACCGTTTTTCAAAATTGTTTCAATAGATTCTGTGCGAATCAATTTTCCTTGATCAATGATGATAATATCTTCTAATAAATTCGCAATTTCTTCAATCAAATGGGTGGAAATCACAAACGTACGGGGACGTTCTTGGTATGTCTCAATTAAATAAGTATAAAATAATTCCCGATGATTGGCGTCTAAACCTAAGACTGGCTCATCTAAAAAAATATACTCACAGGGGACGGATAGCGCCACTATTAGTTTAGCAATACTCCGATAACCAGTTGATAATTTTTTGAATGTCTTTTTACTATCTAAACCAAAATCGCTTAACATTTGTTCGGCCAAAGACCAGTCAAAGGATCCATAAAAACCTTCAGTCGTTTTAAAAATATCTTTAATTTTTAACTGAGGAGGAAACAAATTATCTTCACTCATTAAGTAAATATGAGTCAAAGCAGCCTCATTATCGGTCACTGTTTCTCCCGCCAATTGAACGGAACCTGAAGTGGCAAAACTTCGATTATTTATGATATTTAATAACGTACTTTTACCAGCCCCGTTTCTGCCTAAGAGCCCATAAATCGTTTCTTTTTCAAAAGTAATTGAAATATTATCTAGTGCTTTTTTTTGATGATATTTTTTACTTACTGATTCCACCCGCAAACTCATGCTTCATACCCTCTTTCAATTAGTTGTTTTAATTGTTCAGCTGTAATCCCTAATTTTTTAGCTTCTGCGACAACTTCTAAGACTTCTTTATTTAAAAATTCTTCTTTCCGTGCACTTCTTACTCTCTCTTGAGCGCCTGGTAAAACAAACATGCCAATCCCCCGTTTCTTTTCAATCAACTGTCGTTCTACTAATAAATTCATTCCTTTTAAAACGGTGGCTGGATTGATTTGGTAACTTTTTGATATTTCTGTGGTTGAGGGAATTTGTTCGCCTTCTAAGTAAGCGCCATTAAAAATTCCTTCGGCAATCTGATCGGCTACTTGCTGAAATAAAGGCTTTTCCCCCGAAAAATTAAATTCCATTTTTACACCTCGCTTAAACGGTTAACTACTTATGTAACTAACTATATATCTTAGAAATTCTTTTGTCAACAAAAAAACCATTGTTTCCAAAGAAATTTTTCTTTGAAAACAATGGCGATACTTTTGAGTTTATTGAATGGTTTCGTTCTTATAGGGTTCCATTGTATAACAATTCATCGGTTGTTTCGTTGACAATTTTTAAGCGATTTTGTTTTTTTATCAAAATACTTTTATAGGTCGTTCCTGTAGCCTTTTCTTCCATCACAAGAATGCGTTTATACTCATTATCAGTGACTTTCTTAATCGTTGTTTGATTTAAGGACGGGATTTTTTCTTTTAGCGTTTTTTCTTCCGCCAGACCTTTTAAGATTTCTGATTCTGTAGTGGAACTTGTGGATTTACTAGAATCGCTTGATACACCTTCGTTATTAGACGCACTTTCAGATGACTTGCGACTTGATTCGGTTACTTTAGGCTGTGATGATTCACTGGTATTGGTTGAATTCATTTGGGTTTGGGTTTGGGTTTGATTCCCACATGCACCAATTAGCAACCCAACGCCTAAGATAGAGCTTGCTAAAATAGTTTTTCTAATCATTTGCATGACCTCCTACATCTATCATTACTTTAACCTTAACATTTTTCAGCTAAGAGAACAATTTTTCAGATTAGAAAAGACCACTAGTCGTTATTTAAATAAACGAACTAGTGGTCTTACTTATTTAGGAATGATCTTCATATGAGTGAGTGGGTAATAAACAAATTGTGCTTTCCCTAAGATTTGATCTGCATGTATTGCACCAAAAGAACGGCTGTCTTTGGACATACGGCGATTATCACCAAGTACAAAATAGCTATCTTTAGGTAATTTTTCTTGCATTAACAATTCTTTTGAATCAAAATTCGTAGTGTAAGGCATCGTTTCATGATCTTTTTTTCTGTTTTTAGTTAAATAGGGTTCAGCGATTGGCTGATTATTGACATATAATTGATCGTTTTCGTAACGCACAGCTTCTCCTGGTAAACCAATCACACGTTTAATCAGAATCGATCCTGTGTCTGTTTTAAAGACCACCACATCAAACCGTTTAATGGCGGAGAATTTTTCCATCACAATCATATCTCCTTGATTCAAGGTTTTTTGCATGGAATGGCCATCCACCCGAACAGGAATCAGGAAAAATCCTCTTAAAATAAAAACGGCTACGATTGCTGGTACTAAGATTTTCAGAAAGTACATTAAATACCCAACATAATCACGTTTCTTCTTCAACTTCGTGCCACCTTTTTTCTAGTTTTTTTGAATTTCCTTGACTGCTGTATCGTAAGCAGCGTCATTTTCAAGAATTAATTTACCTAAAGTGGCTTCAATTTTTGTGGCTGTTTCATTGTCGATTTCTCCAGTTATAGGCAAGCCATTTTTCTGTTGAAGATCGCTAACCGCTGCTTTTGTTTCTGCGGTGTAGTTTGCATTGTTTTCATCAACAGGATACGCTAATACAGCTAAAATAGCATTTAAGTTCTGAATATCTTCAGATTGATTTCCTTCTTTTAGCGTTTTATCGCGAGGAATCAATTTTAAATAGGCATACTCGGGGTAATCAGCTTTGATGGTTGGTTCAATTCCTTTTTCGTTGATCCATTCACCTTTTGGTGTTAACCATTTTAAAACAGTCAATTTTATTTCGGTTTGGTCATTTAAATCTTTCACCGTTTGGACCGTTCCTTTGCCAAATGTTTTCGTTCCAATTAATGGGACATTCGCAGATTCATGCAGTGCTGCAGCAAAAATTTCGGATGCACTGGCACTATTGCCATCAATGATAACTGCAACAGGTTCTTTTACTTTAAAGCCGCCGTCTAATTCTTTGGAAGCAACTTCTTTCATCGTACGTCCTTTTTTGTCTTCAAATTGAACAATTGTTTCGCCATTTTTTAAAAACATACTGGCCATTCGCTCTGCTTGATCTAGCAGTCCACCAGGATTTTGGCGTACATCAATTACAAAGGATTTAGCTCCTTTGTCTCGTAAATTCGTGATTGTTTCTTTCAATTCCTGATATGTTTTTTTACCAAAGGACGTAATTTTAATCGAGCCAATTTGTGCATCTTTTTTGTCTAACTCACCTGTCACTGTTTTAACGGGAATTTTCCCACGTTTGATTGAGATATTTTTAGTTTCTCCCTCTCTTTGGATAGTCAATTCAACGGAAGTTCCTTTTTTACCTCGGACTTTTGACACGACTTCTGCTAGTTTCATCCCTTTTGTAGCTGTACCATCAACTTTTTCAATAATATCGCCTTCTTTGATTCCCGCTTTTTCAGCTGGGGAATCTGCTACAGGGGCCTCTGCTACAACTGGTTCGCCATCTTTCATTGTCATAGTGGCACCAATTCCTTCAAAATCGCCAGATAAGCTTTCGTTTAAATCATTGGCAGCAGATTCATTTAGATAAGTTGAGTATGGGTCTCCAATGGCTTCAGACATGCCTTTTAAGGCGCCTTCAACTAATTCATTTTTATCTACTTCACCTACATAATTGGTACTAATTTCATTATATAAATCCTGCACTTTGCTTAAATCAGCATTGGTAATTGCCCCTTCTTGACTCATCTTTTTAACACGATGATCAAAATAAATATAACTACTTCCTCCAGCTAAAAATGCGACACAGAGGAGCGAAATAATATATTGATAAAAAGGAACAGTTCGTTTGTTCTTCATATATTTCATCTCATTTCTAACAAATTCGTCACTACTTTTGTTTACTATAACATGAATGAAAAAAGAGGAAAAGCTTTGTTTGCTTTTCCTCTGGATTTATTTATTGTTTTCAAGGTACTTTTCCCATAACTCATCAAAGATGTCCATGTTGCTTAAATAGTCAGCATTCATTTCTAAATAAGAAGAAAGTTCATGATAATCCTCGGTTTGTTTTGGAAACTGAATATCTTTGGCCGCTTCATTGGCAAAATCAGTTTCAGAATCTTTAGCCGGACCTTTTAATGTCATTAAGTAATGGTAAAAGCTTCGTCTCATGTAAATTAATCACTCCATTTTTCTTCGATAAATTCACTTCTACGTTGATGGGACAATCCATAACGCAAAGCGTCTTTTTTATAAAAGTCTTGATGGTATTCTTCAGCAGGATAAAATGGTGCTGCTGGTTCGATGGTGGTAACAATTGGTTCTGTAAAACGGCCGCTATTAGCTAGACGTTCTTTACTTTTCTCAGCAATTTCTTTTTGTTCTTGAGAACGATAAAAAATAACTGGCCGATAATTATCGCCGCGGTCTTGAAACTGACCGAAAGCATCAGTAGGATCCGTTTGTTGCCAATAAATGTCCACTAATTGTTCGTAAGAAATAATCGCTGGATCAAAGGTGATTTCTACTGCTTCCGTATGGCCTGTTGTGTGTGTTAGAACCTGTTCATATGTTGGATTAGGCACGTGCCCACCTGTATAACCCGAAACAACTGAGATAATCCCTGGTTGTGTATCAAAAGGCTGCACCATACACCAGAAACAGCCGCCTGCAAAAATTGCTTTTTCTTCCATCTCTAACACTCCTTTTTTATTTCTCTTTTGGCAAGTATATATTCATCCGAATGTCATCGTCAACTAAATTAATCTTTTCTGCTCGAACAAATAGACCATTTTGCATTCTAAACTGATCTAAACGTAATAAAACAGTTTGATCATCTGGATTGATTTCAACCCATTTAGGTAGTTTGTAAGAACGTTTAGCAAATTTCAATACTTCTTTAATTGGCAAGCCTAACGTTCCTATAGATAAACTTTTTGCTTTTAATTGTACATTACCATTCGCCATCACGTAAGGATCAAAATATAAGTAAAAAGGAATGTCATGCCCTAACACCTGAAATGTTCCATTTAATAAAGCATCATTTTCTAAATAAAATTTATATTTGATCTCCGAACCTTTTTGAAAGTCGGCTAAATAAAAGTCAATCAGTTTGTTCACCTGTTGTTTTTTTGACTGAATGGTGACGACTGGCTCGCCTTCTTTTTCAACAATTGCTGGTATTTTCTTTAAATCTGGTTCGCGAACTTGTGTTGCTCGAAATGTCACGAAAGCTACACTACCAATGACTAAACCCACTAGAACAAGAAAAGCGATTTTCCAGGGATTTCGTTTAAGATTGGTTGGTTGTGTCTTTTTAATTGATTTACTTGTTTTTGGCTTTTCTTCATTCATTTTATTCACTACCTTCTGATTTGGTTATCCATTCTTTCTCTGTCTTGACCATTTCATCCCGGACAGCTCCGGCCATAATTTGGTAGCCAAGATTATTCGGATGGAAGCGATCTTCTTCATATAACAAATTGTTTAAATCCTCTTTGCTAGCACTACTTCCTGTAGTTTCTGAGTCGCCACCGGTTACGCCAACTTCATCGCCACGACCTTTATAGAGTAAATCATTGATAGGAATGAAATAGGCTCGTTTTTGCTCTTGAACCATTTCTTCGGTTGCTTGATTCCAGTTATCAACGATTTCTTGCATTTCTGTAATTTCGGAAAAGTTTAAGTAGAAGGGATTGTAAATTCCTAAGACATAAATAGGGGCCTTCTCGTTGTACTCTCGGATTTCTTCAAGTAGTCGTCTTACTCGGCGTTGATAGGCTTTTTGTGGACGATTGAACGAGCTGACTTTCAAGTCGAAAATATTACTACTAATTACTTTCATTAAGTCATTTCCGCCAACCGTTAGCGTAATCACGTCCGCAGAGGCAAGGCCTTTTTGAATTTCAGGTTTCTCTTTGATTCGTTTTAAAATTTGATCACTACGATCCCCATTTTTCCCAAAATTGTCTGTTTGAACACCGTTCAAGTTGTAGTGTTCTTTTAAATCATCTGCCACAATAGGAACAAAACCTCCACTATTCGTCAAATCGCCAATTCCTTCAGTTAAAGAATCACCGATAGCTGTATAATGAATGACTTCTTTTTGATTTTTTTGAGCAGTTGTGGCCACTTTCTCTTGCTTTAATAGTGGCTTTGCTTTGGGGATGGCCACACTTAACAATGTAAAAACACCTAGCGCAATGAGGATAGGTGTTAAGACGGTCAGCAAAATATGCTGTGTTTGTTTTTTCATCTTCGTCACTTCCTTTTAAATAAACCAACAAGAAATTTTCCTTTTCTTGTTAGAAAGAGGTTGCGTCTACTCGTTTAAGAGTGAGACCCAACCTCGTTATTTCTTAGTCTGTATAGTACATAATAGCAAAGGCATTTTTTCCTGTATGTGTTGCAATGACTGGATTCGTATGTAATACGGGAATATCCATGTCTTTAAAGATTGCTTGTAATCCTTCTTTGAATCCATTTGCTAGTTCTAGCCCATCCGCATGAGAAATGCCAATTTGTCGAACATTTGGAATCTTACTTAATTCTGATTTCAATTCGTCAAACCATTTATTAAACGTTTTAACGCCTCGGCCTTTCGCTACAGGAATCAATTCCGTATTTTCAAAGTCCATGACAACTTTCATATTAAAAATGTTTGATAATAATCCTGTTGTACGGCTGATTCGTCCACCTTTAACCAAATTATCCAATGTTGAAATGCCAATGTATAATTTGGTATTTTGTTTGACGCGTTCAATTTCAGCTAAAATTTCTGGAACACCCGCTCCCGCTTGTGCCAATTTTGCTGCTTGAATGACTTGGAAAGACAAACCTTGGTCTGTAAAATCGCTATCAATCACCGTTACTTTACTTGATGATAAGTTGCTAGCTTGACGGGCCGCTTCAACCGTTCCACTTAAGCCTTTTGTCATGTGAATCGAAATTACTTCACTGCCATCTTCACCTAAGCGATCATATAATTCTACAAATTCACCAATTGGTGGTTGACTGGTTTTGGGTAAGGCCTTCGCATTAGCCATCATGTCCATAAATTTTTCGCCTGGCAAATGATCATCATCTGGATAAACAACGCCATCAACCATAATTGATAAAGGCATCATATGGATATTTAATTCATCTCTAAGACTTTTTTCCATCGTACATGAAGAATCCGTTACGATTTTAACGTTTGTCATAAATTTATCACTCTTTCTTTAAAAGGAACCTGTTTTCATGGTAGAATACCATTAAACGGTTAATTATCTAGTTATAGTATAACAGACACTGCCGAATTTTTCATCAAATTAAAATAAAGGAAGTGAATTTATTGGAAAAAACGCATTTCTCAAAAAAATACCTAATCGTGAACGAAGTCTTAAATGCAGTTACACATGGCATAGGCGCAGGTTTAAGTATTGCTGGTTTAGTCATTTTACTTGTTAAAGGGGCTCGTTTAGGCTCACCAATTCACGTGGTATCTTATGCTATTTATGGCTCCATGTTGATTCTACTTTTTTTATCTTCAACGTTATTTCATAGTTTAATTTTTACAAGAGCCAAAAAGGTCTTTCAGGTCTTCGATCATAGTTCTATTTTCTTATTGATTGCTGGCAGCTATACGCCGTTTTGCTTAATTAGTATTGGCGGTTGGTTAGGTTGGACCTTATTTAGTTTAGTCTGGTTAATCGCCATCGTCGGTATTGTCTATAAATCCCTCACGTTGCATAAACAAGAAACAGTGAAAAACATTTCAACGATTATTTATATTGTTTTAGGTTGGCTCTGTATCATCGCTGCTCGTCCGTTATATGAATCTCTTGGATTTACAGGAACAGCGTTATTGGTCGCAGGAGGCGTGTCTTACACATTAGGTGCAGCCTTCTATTCATTGAAAAATGTGCGGTTTATGCATGTAGTTTGGCACTTGTTCGTCATGCTTGCAGCGATCCTCATGTATTTTTCTGTTCTCTTTTATACGTAATCACAGCACAATAAGAACACGATGCTCAAAGCATCGTGTTCTTTTATTGCCCTAAATCTCTTTATTATAAAGGATTATTCTTCTTTTCGAATTATTTTAACATAAATTAGTAGAAAAGACTTTACAAAACGAACATACATTCGTATAATAACAATACGAACACTAGTTCGAATCAAATGAAGAGGTGATACACATGGAAGCAATTCGTCGTGTTGGATTTTTATTTTTTGTATTGGTTATAGGTATTTTTTTGGGAACATTAGGATTACGTCTTGCTTTTATGATCGTGACGCCGTTATTTATTCTTTGGTTTATGTCATGGGATGAGAAGCGTTATACACGTACACGTAAACAACAGCAAGCAAGATACGTTTATCGTAAGTTCCCTTAATAAATAATAAAACGGTGTGTTCCCCCCAAGCTATGCTCCGTTTTTATAAATATGTCAAAGAAAGAGCGAAGGATTAAATTCCTTCGCTCTTTCTAATTAAATTAGATTAGTATTCCATTAAGGTAACAATATCGTAGCCATCAATTTTATCGCGGCCATGTAAATCCATTAATTCAATTAGGAACGCACAACCAACCACAATACCACCTAATTGTTCGACTAATTCGATGGTTGCTTTAATTGTACCACCAGTTGCTAGCAAGTCATCACAAATCAACACACGTTGACCTGGTGTGATGGCATCTTTGTGCAACGTTAATGTATCTGAACCATATTCTAAGTCATAAGTCACTTCGATGGTTTCACGAGGAAGTTTTCCTTTTTTGCGAACCGGAGCAAAGCCAACCCCTAATTCATAAGCCACTGGACAGCCGACAATAAAGCCACGAGCTTCCGGTCCTACAACCATATCAATTCTTTTTTCTTTCGCGTAATCCACGATTTGTTTCGTTGCTTCACGATAGGCATCCCCATTAGCCATTAATGGAGAAATGTCACGGAACACGATCCCTTTCTCAGGATAATCTGGAATGCTTGCAATGTAATCTCTTAAATCCATTTTTATTTGTCCTCCTCATTCCACAGCCATTGTTGTATTGTTTGACAATCACTGTAAAGTAGAAATTCTTCTGTTTTTATTTTTTTCAATCGTTGTTGGTACACTTGACTTTCAGTCAATGGTCGATTGTCGGGTTTCTCAATACTGTTTAAAACACCGCTTTCTATTGTAACAAATCCTAAGTCAAAAAACACCTGTATCATGAAAATTAATAATTTTTCTTGGATATTTAAGTAATTTGCCACCTTCGATAGCTGAGAACGTAGATTTACTTCTTTTTGCTGCAAAATAAATTTATACAATGTTGCAAATTGTTCACGTGAAGCCATACCGTTTAAATAAGCTTCTTCTGGTGAAATAAACATCATGTATATACGTTGTATCTCAGTTGCTTCAACAATTTCTTTAACCGTGATTGATTCCACAGGACAGTCGACAAAAACCAGTTGTTCGATTTGATTTTGAGAAACAGCTTCCACCAATTCTTCTTGGTTTGACCAAACAATAATATTAGCGGTTGGATCTGAAATGAATTTTTGATTTTTTTCATCAAATAAAAGATAAGCTGTTGCTTCTGAAGGAATTGGTTTCGTTTGATTATTTTTGCCACGAAAATCAAATAATTGTCTTCCCGATACAGCAAAATCAGTCACCATTAATTGTGGTTTCTTACGACCATTCCATTCATTGATGGAAAGTTGGCCTGCCACATCGGCGGTTCCTTGTGCTAGTTCATCCGCTTGAGGCCCCATTTGAAAAGCAATTGCATCCAATTGTGCCCCTTCTTGATTCATTTGAAATTTCAGATGTGCATTATCTGCACCAATTTGCCGAATTTGCGTAGGCGTGATTTCCTTAAATACAAAAGTTGGCACAGTATTATCAGTCCCAAAAGGCGCCAAAATACGCAATTGATCAATAAAAGTAGTCGTTGCCTGCGATACCGCTAAGCTCTCACTAATGAGCAACTCTTGTCCATTAGCCATATCAATTTGATTTTTTTCAATAAAGTGTGCCAAATGTTCTTGAACAAAAGGAATATTTTCAACAGGTAAAGTCATTCCCGCTGCCATATGATGCCCACCAAAATGAGTGAATTGCTCACGCACTTCGTTCAACGCCTCATAGAGATTCAATGCGCTAATGCTACGTCCAGAGCCTTTAGCGGTCGTACCAGATTCATCTATTGCTAAAATAATGGTTGGTTTCCCCGTTTCTTGCATAATGCGGCCCGCGACAATCCCTAAGACGCCTTCATGCCAGCCTTGTTTCGCTAAAATATGGACCGGCGCATTCGGGTCGATTAAATCCAGCGCTTCTTTGGCAATCGTCGTTACAATGTCTTTTCGTTCATTGTTTTGTTGATCGATATATTTAGCGATTTCCAGCGCTTGTTCTTCATCAAATGTAGTCATCAATTCAACACCTGGTGCGGCTTCCCCTAATCGACCTAATGCGTTTAAACGAGGTCCAATGGTAAAGCCAATTGATTCTTCTGAAACAGCTTCCTTTTTCACACCCGCTTCTTGTAATAAAACGTCTAAACCAATTCGATCACCAGTTTGAATCATTTGAAGGCCCATTTTGACAAACGTTCTATTTTCATCGGTTAATGAAACCAAGTCAGCAATTGTCCCAATTGCTACCAAATCTAATAACTCAATTGGCAATTCACCAAGTAACGCAGTAGCGACTTTGAAAGCCACACCAACACCAGCTAAATCTCCAAAAGGATAGTCACCTTGCGGATGTCTAGGGTGGACAATCGCAAAGGCTTCTGGTAATTGTTCAGGCAATTCATGATGGTCAGTAACGATTACATCTACCCCTTGAGCCATAGCGTAGCTAATTGCTTCATGTCCGGCTACACCATTATCAACGGTTACAATTAATTGGACTCCTTGTTCAATTTGTTCAGCAAATACGTCTTTATTAGGTCCATATCCATGAACAAAACGATTCGGTAGAAAGTACTGAACCATGCCACCGACTAATTCGATTGCTTCTTTCATAACCGTGGTACTAGTGATGCCATCTGCATCATAATCCCCATAGACAAGGATTTGTTCACCCGCTTCGACGGCTTGCTGGATACGGGCTACCGCTTTCTCCATATCATGCATTAAGAACGGATCATAAATATCTTCGATAGTCGGATGTAGAAACTTACGTAATGCTTCTTCTGTCCGGATATTGCGGTGCCATAAAAGTTGGCCAATTAATGGATTAATTTCTTCTTTTTTTAATTGTTCTATAAATTCTACAGGTAATTCTGTCTTTGTCTGTAACTGCCATTGATAGTTTGATTTTTTCACGACGTCACTCCTAACCAAGTAATTATAGCAAAATTTTTCCAAAAACTAAAGAAAGCATTTTTTTAAATCTGAGAAAAAAACTGTGATATCTGTTAGATAAATAGCAGATATCACAGTTTTATTTTAAAAGAAACTTAGCGATAAAGTCTCTTCCTTATTTTTGTTCCTCTTCATTCACACGAGGTTTCACATAACGATCAATACGACTACCTGACACAGGCGTTGCGTCTACTTCTGTGTTTGATGTTTGTTCGTTGACCACTGGTTCTGAGACTTGTGGTGCTGCCGCTTGTTTGGCTTGCAAATCAGCCAATTGATTATCAAAAGAACGTTGAACTTTTTCCGTTTCTTCTTTGACTAATTTATCCATATCATTTTTATAAATATCCAACTCTTTTTGTACAGCTTTTAATTCTTTACGTTGGTTCCAAATAGTGGTTGTGGAGGTTAGTAACCCAACTAGTGCGCCAATAATTGCAGAACCTAAAATAATTAAGATTAACGGTCCACTAATTTTAGTAAAACCAAAGTTTACTGGAACAGCTTGATTATTTAAAACAGCAAAAATAACAACAATTAAGACCAACACAAGGCCCAAAATAACACGCCATTGATTTTTCATGACTTGATCGACTCCTTTATTTTTTATTTAAAATATTTCCCGCTATGAAATCTCCTAAATGTGGAAACAATGTATAAAAGCGGGCAGCTGCTTCCATGACAAACGGACGATTAATCTCACGTCGAGAAGTCCCCATACTCCCAACCACTTCTTTCGCTAATTTCGTAGGGTCCAAAACAATTTTATCCACCGCAGCTAGATAAGTGCCTGTCGGGTCCGCTTTATCAAAGAATTCTGTTTGGATTGGTCCTGGATTGACAGTCGTTACTGCTACACCCAACGGTTTCAATTCTAAACGTAAAGCATTTGAAAAACCTAACACAGCAAATTTCGTTGCAGAATAAACGGTTGATTTAGCTGTAGCCATCTTCCCAGCCATTGAAGCAACGTTGATAATATGTCCTTGCCCAGCTTCAATCATTTTAATAGCTACTTTTTGAGTAAACGTCATCATTCCTAGAACGTTGACATCAAACATTTGGCGTGCAACAGCCAAGTCAATTTCAACAAAATTTTCAAACAAGCCAAAACCAGCATTGTTGACTAAAACATCTATAGGACCAACTTCTGCTGAAATAGCTTCAACCACACGTTCAACACTTTCTGGATCGGCAATATCTAATTGATAAGAAAATGCTTCTCGTCCGCTTAAAGTGGCACACTGCTCGCGAACTTTACCAATCAAATTAATTCTGCGGGCGCAGACAACGACGACCGCTCCTTGTTTAGCTGCTTCATAACAAATTTGTTCACCTAAACCAGCTGAACCTCCAGTTACGACAACGACTTTATTTGTTAAATCCATCTAAGCTCCTCCTTCATTGGCAAATGGAATCTCAATGATATCCATATCTTTCACGATTTTTGTATTGGGGAAAATTTCTTGGGCTTCTTCTTGAAGCTGATAGGCCTCTTTGGTTAAATAACGGGCACTAATATGCGTTAAGATAAGTTGTTTTACTTGCGCTTCTTTTGCAACTTCAGCTGCTTGTTGACTGGTTGAGTGGAAGTAGGCTTTTGCCATTTTTGCTTCGTGTTTATTAAACGTACTTTCATGGACTAAAACATCCGCTCGTCGTGCTAAGGTTACACTATTTTTAGTTTTGCGAGTGTCTCCTAAAATCGTCACGATTCGTCCAGGTTTACGCTCTCCCACAAACGCTTGTCCATTAATTTCCTGTCCATCAAAAACAATCGTTTCACCACGTTTGAGTTTGCCATACAACGGCCCAGAAGGAATCCCTAAAGCTTGAAGTTTCTCTACTTGTAATTCTCCTTCATGCGCTGCTTCCTCAATTCGATAGCCAAAGCTCGTGATGCCATGGTCCAAGATATTACAGCGAACAGTGAATTGTTTATCTTTAAAAATAACGTCATTTTCTTTCGTTAATTCAATAAATTTCAGTGGATAGGACAACCGCGATTGCGAGACCCGTAAAGAAGTTTTAACAAAATCAGCAATCCCAACTGGTCCATAGATTTCTAAAGGTTCTGTCCCGCCCTGAAAAGAACGACTACTTAACAAACCAGGTAAACCAAAAATATGATCCCCATGTAAATGTGTAATAAAAATCTTTTCAATTTTTCTTGGGCGAATACTACTTTTTAAAATTTGCAATTGCGTCCCTTCACCACAATCAAAGAGCCAAACTGCATTTCGTTCATCTAATAATTTCAACGCAATTCCTGTGACATTGCGATGTTTTGCTGGTACACCAGCGCCTGTTCCTAAAAATTGTATTTCCATCTGCTACCATACTTTCTTTTAAACTTCCTTTTTATTTTAGAAGAAGTTTGCTCCTTTAGCAAATAATAATTTATCTATTTTCTCAAAGTTTTCTTCTTAGTTTACCGTATTTTACGATAAAATAACAAATAATTAGCAAACTACCATAAAAAACCGTGATTTCTTAGTATTTTAAAAGACTGTTTCCCTTTATTCAGAAAACAGTCTTTGATCCTTATTCTTCTTTCGATGTCGCTTCTTTATGTTGTTCTTTTTTTGCTTGCCACGATTGTTTCGCTTCATTTGCAACTTCGTTCGCATCGTTAATTTCTTGTTGGACTTCCTCTAAATCAAGCCGCGTGATTTCGCCACCTAAGTCAAACATAATCAATTGGTTGAGCGGACGGTTGTCTTCTTCTTCTGCAATTAATAATAATCCCGTTTGTCCTTCATCAATCTTTTGAATCACATGTTCAAAAACCGTTTGTGCTTCTTGAATTTCTTTGGCGTCTTTGCTTGCACCATACATACTTCCAGCAAACCAGCCAAAAAGAATGCCCAGAGGACCACCTAATATGCCTACTAGCATCCCAATCATGCTATCTTTTGATGTATGATTGTTGCCTGTAAAATCGATAAAATCATTGATTTTAAATTGATGCTGGCCATCATTAACATGCGTAACAACCGCCATTTGCTCACCTTTAAGCTGTCTTTCTGCCTGCATCTTTTTTATTTCGGAAAATGCTTGGTACGATTTACTTTCAATATCAAAGTTCATAATGATAATTCGTTTTGCCATACAAATCGCTCCTTTATTCTGGATACATCTATTTTAGCAAGAAAGGCCTGTCTCTAGCAATGAAAACTTTTTGGTTATGTATAAAAAAAGAAGATAGCTAGGCTACCTCCTTGTTAATGCTTATTTACCATCAAGAATATTTAAGCGGACCTTTTTCGGACCATCGATACGTACACTATAAACAATTGTCCGAATTGCTTTTGCAACACGCCCTTGTTTACCAATGATACGTCCAATATCTTCTTTGGCCACAGTCAAATTATACTCGAGGAAATCAGTTGATTCCTCAATTTCTAATGAGACTGCTTCAGGTTGACTGACTAACGGACGGACAATAGTTAAAATTAACTCTTTCACATCTGCCATATTCAATCACCTTATTTCTTAACGTTTTTAGCTTCATGATGTTTTTTCATAACGCCTTCTTTTGAAAGGATGTTACGAACTGTATCAGAAGGTTGCGCACCTTTAGATAACCAATCTAAAACTAAATCTTCTTTTAAAACTACTTCTGCAGGGTCTTTCAAAGGGTTGTAAGTACCTACAGTTTCGATGAAACGTCCATCACGAGGAGAACGAGAATCAGCTACTACAATACGGTAAAAAGGACTCTTTTTAGAACCCATACGTTTTAAACGAATTTTAACTGCCATTATTAAATACACCTCCATTAACTTAATCACAAGAGTTAGTTTAACAGATTAACAACAACCTGTAAAGAGTTTTTTCTTGACACCTTTACTTTTTTTCAATTTTTTTAGCCAATTTGCAGGAAAACAAACGAAATAATGAAGAATTTTTACAAAATTTGATAATAGTTGTACTGGTTTCTCACTTGAAAGCCTTCTGTTTGATAGAGATGAAGCGCTGCTTGATTTTCTGTTTCAACTTCTAAAAAAATAGTCGCTGAGGCTGACTTTTCTAAAATCATTCGGAGCGCAGACTGTAACACTTGACGGCCAAGACCGCGACCTCGTTGCGTTTTTGTCACAACAAAGCCATAAATCCCCCATTCGTTTTCAAAATGATCCAAACGTAGCGTGGCTAAAAGTTGATTGTTTTCTTTATAAATAAGTGTTCGTTGAAGGTCCTCCGGCAAAGGCGTACCTTCTAGTAACCTAGCCAAGGAATGCAAA
The DNA here is from genome assembly GCF_051712485.1 of Enterococcus sp. DIV1206. Classification (NCBI taxonomy): domain Bacteria; kingdom Bacillati; phylum Bacillota; class Bacilli; order Lactobacillales; family Enterococcaceae; genus Enterococcus; species Enterococcus sp. DIV1206. Next base: position 1,484,846 of record NZ_JBIOOZ010000001.1, on the reverse strand, counting down.
TCAGCCGCTTGTGGTCGGAGAAGTGTCAGCTTCGCCAACGCCTGTGAGTAAGTTTCTCTTTGAAAAACCAGATACTGTTCTGAAAAAGCTGGCACAATTCCTTGTCTATTAAAATAATTCAGGCCAACAGATTGCTTGTCGTCCATCACGAGAAAGACTTCTTTCATTCCCCACAAAGCTGCTTGCTTTTCGAGTTCTTGAACAAGTTCTTCAAAAAATGGCCCTACATTTGGCGCAACAATCGTCGCTTCCAAGGTTTCCCCATCAAAACAATACCCTACGATATACGCTTGAATGGCTTGTCCCTTCCTGTATAAACCATAATAAGTATAAGCTGATTCCTCAGGAAATGTTTGTTCCAATTTATAAAAAGTTCCTTGTTTAATCATTTCCTTGTTTCTTAATTCAGTCAATGTTTGTTTCTCCGACGGTGTTAATTGTCGGCGCCAATTTATTTTTTTATTCAAGCAGTTGCTCCTTTACTCATCCTTTTACTAGCTATTATACGTGAAGTTACGAAGTTCAACAATGTACAAGGATAAAACGTTTGCGCTTTTTTTGAAAAAGTACTATCATAAAGTAAGTAAAAGAAAAATGGAGGGATTTACATGACAAAAAAAATTGGTATTTTTGTAGGGAGTTTAAGAAAAGATTCATTTAACAAATTGGTAGCAAAAACAATGGCGGACTTATTTCCAGCTGATTTCGAACCTGTTTTTATTAACATTGGTGATTTAGAATTATACAATCAAGATTTGGATGATGAAGGAACCCCCACCGAAGCTTGGACAACATTCCGTGAAGAAGTTAAACAAGTAGATGGCGTAATGTTTGTAACACCAGAATATAACCGTTCAGTACCAGCTGTTTTAAAAAATGCATTGGATGTCGGTTCACGTCCGTATGGCGAAAGCGTTTGGGATAAAAAACCAGGACTTGTGGTGAGTGTTTCACCAGGTGCAATTAGCGGATTTGGTGCGAACCATCATTTAAGACAATCATTAGTCTTCTTAAATGTTCCAACTTTACAACAACCTGAAGCCTATATTGGCGGTATTACGAACTTAATTGGTGAAGATGGTAAAATTATTGATGGCACTGTTGGCTTCTTACAATCAATTGTAGATGCTTACGTGGATTTCTTTAATCGCTTAACTGCCTAATTGAATCAATCGAGAAAAAGTGAGGCAACTTTTTACAGGTTGTCTCACTTTTTTTATTTTTTTGCTTGACCCTCTCGTTACGTAAAGGTTTATGATAGATTTTGTCAGGAGGAATGAATGATGGAATATACAATAAAAAAAATGGCTTCACTATCTGGCGTCAGTGCACGGACGTTACGATATTATGATGAAATTGGTCTTCTTCAACCAGCCAGAATTAATTCTTCTGGTTATCGAATTTACGGGCAAGCCGAGGTGAATCGTTTGCAACAAATTCTTTTTTACCGTGAATTGGATCTGAAACTAGATGAAATTAAAGAAATTTTGGAGCAACCTGACTTTAATGTTGAACAGGCTTTATACGAGCATCAACAAAAACTATTGGAAAAGCGCAATGAAATTGATCGTCTTTTAGCCTCTGTTCAACAAACCTTACACCATTACAAAGGAGAGATAAACATGTCAGATCAGCAAAAATTCGAAGCATTCAAACAACAACGAGTTCAAGAAAACGAAGAAAAATATGGTAAAGAGATTCGGGAAAAATATGGCAACGAAACGATTGAACAAGCCAACAAAAAATATTTAAACTTGACGGAAAAAGACATGCAAGCAATGCAGAACGTGGAAAAAGATTTATTTTCTAAGTTAGCCATGTATCAAAAATCACCCAAGTTGACTAGGCAACTTGCGCAAGAAATTTTCCAATTACACAAAGATTGGTTAATGTACTCTTGGTCAAGCTATTCGCCAGAAGCACACAAAGGGTTAGGCCTTATGTATGTTGGCGATGAACGATTTACGTCATATTATGAACAACACGGTGCTGGTTTTGCCGAAGCATTAAACGCAATTATCCAAAACTACGCTTAAACAGAAAGTGCGCCATTAGTCTCTTCGACTGATGGCGCACTTTCTGTTTCTTCCAATAATTAACTAAAGCCTGTTTATCTTTTTTTCTTTTTCTTCTTTTTGTTTTTCTTCATCATACGATTCATGGCCATTTTACCTAGCTTGCCTTTAACGCCGCCACCTAACATTTGATCCATACCAGGAATGTTCATATCCCCTTTGGACATTTGTTGCATCATTTTTTTGGATTCTTTAAATTGTTTAATCATACGATTGACTTCAACCACACTATTTCCTGAACCAGCTGCAATTCTGCGGCGGCGACTAGGATTTAATAGATCAGGATTTTCACGTTCTGCAGGGGTCATTGATAAGACCATCGCCCGTTTCCGTGCCACATCTTTTGGATCGACTTTGACATTTTCAATACCAGGCATGTTACTCATTCCAGGGATCATTTTTAATAAGTCTTCAATCGGTCCCATGCCCATAACTTGATCCAATTGCTCAATGAAATCGTTAAAGTCAAAACTGTTTTCTTTCATTTTTTGAGCAAGTTCTTCTGCTTTTTTCTCATCGTAATCTTGTTGCGCTTTTTCAATTAGCGTCAACATGTCCCCCATACCTAGGATACGACTCGACATACGATCGGGATGGAAAATTTCTAAATCGGTTAATTTTTCACCAGAACCGACAAATTTAATCGGAGCGCCCGTTACTGCCCGAATTGACAGCGCAGCCCCCCCACGAGTATCGCCGTCCATTTTGGTAATAACAACCCCAGTAATTCCAAGCTGTTCATTAAAACTATCTGCAACGTTGACAGCATCTTGCCCCGTCATCGCATCAACAACTAACAGAATTTCATTGGGATCAGCCAACTCTTTAATTTGTTTCAATTCGTCCATTAAAGCTTCGTCAATGTGTAAACGGCCGGCCGTATCAATTAAGACATAATCATTTTTCTTTTCTTTTGCTAATGCTAACCCTTGACGAACAATTTCCACTGGATTAGCATCTGTTCCCATATCAAAAACGGGAACTTCTAATTGTTGACCTAAAACCTTCAACTGATCAATCGCTGCTGGACGATAAACGTCACCAGCGATTAAAAGCGGACGAGCGTTTTCAGTTTTCATTAAGTGTTTTGCTAATTTACCAGTAAAAGTTGTTTTACCAGCCCCTTGTAACCCTGTCATCATAATCACTGTCGGGATTTTTGGAGATTTATTCAGTTCAACCGTTTCTGAACCTAACGTTTTCGTTAATTCTTCATCAACAATTTTTACAATTTGTTGGGCGGGTGATAAGCTTTCTAATACTTCGACTCCTACTGCCCGTTCTCTGACACGTTTTGTGAAATCTTTGACCACTTGTAAATTAACGTCGGCTTCTAATAAAGCCAAACGGATTTCTCGCATCATTTCTTTTACGTCGGCTTCGGAAACTTTTCCCTTACGACGGATTTTACTCATTGCCTGTTGTAGGCGGTTTGTTAAACTCTCAAAAGCCATAGTTTCATTCCTCTATTTCTTGAATTTGTTCAATATATTTTTTGATTTCACTATCTTTGGGATAAGTTTCTTGAACATACTGCTGTAGTTGTTCAAGATATTCTTTCCGTACAACATAGTTTGAATAAAGATGTAACTTTTTTTCATATTCTTCTAAAATTTTTTCGGTTCGTTTAATGTTATCATAAACCGCTTGGCGACTAACCTCATATTCTTCCGCAATTTCTCCTAAAGAAAAGTCATCAGCATAGTAAAGCTCCATATAATTCATCTGCTTTTCCGTTAATAATGTCGAATAAAATTCAAATAACGCATTCATGCGGTTTGTTTTTTCCATTTCCATGAGCCGTGCTCCCATCTTCAATCCCTTATAGGTTACCGATTTCATAGGGAATAGTCAATCTTTTTTTACTAAGTTTTTACCTTTTAAAAAGAAATGTCCGCAAGTTGCCATGTTTCTTCAGAATAAACGGTCATTCCTTGTTGAATAAAATAAGCAGTTGCGACTCCAACTCCAGCTTTTTTAATGCCAGAAAATTGTCCATCATAAATCAGCTGGCTGCCACAGCTGGGACTTTTTTCTTTCAAGATCAAGGTTGTAATTTGTTGAGTTTTTAATTTTTGATACGCGCGCTGTGCCCCTGCTTTAAACGCCTCAGTGACATCTTCCCCATTATCCGTATATACATAAGCAGTATTCGCCCAAACATCAAAGCCGTCCCCGCCAATGATTTCTGCTGGCGGACGTGGAATGGGCAACTCTCCTAAAACTTCGGGACAAATCATTATTGCTTTTCCATTAGTTACAAGTTGTTTTAACGCTTCTTGTTCTTGAGATTTTCCATCGTAACGGCAACAAATCCCACCTAAGCAACTACTAATACCAATCATTCGCTTCTCCTCATTTCATTTCTCTATTATACCATGAGTTGACTTTTCTCAAAAGTAGCATTCTCGCTTACTTTAAAGTACGTTCTTCCTCTAAAAATATGTTAAACTAACAATAGTGAAATATACACTTATTTTCAGAAATTTCTTGAAGGAGTTATGTAAATGAAAAAAGTTCTTGTCGTCGATGATGAACCATCGATTTTAACTTTGTTAACCTTTAATTTGGAAAAAGAAGGCTATCAGGTGACTACTTCCGAAGATGGTAAAAACGGCTTCGAATTAGCTTTGTCTAATCAATATGATTTTATAATTTTAGATGTAATGCTTCCTGGTATGGATGGCTTAGAAATTACCAAAGCACTTCGTCGAGAAAAAATTGACACGCCTATTTTGATTTTAACTGCCAAAGATGAACAAGTAGATAAAATCATTGGCTTGGAAATTGGGGCAGATGATTATTTAACAAAACCTTTTAGTCCCAGAGAAGTCCTAGCACGCATGAAAGCTATTTTTCGTCGTTTAAAACCTACCACGACCGAACCGCTTCAAGAGGACACACCTAAAGCTCCGCTTGTGATTGGCGAGATTCGTGTGGATGAACAAAATTATGAAGTTTTTGTGCGCAATCAGCCCATTGAACTAACACCGAAAGAATTTGAATTACTCGTTTACTTTATGAAACGCAAAGATCGGGTCATTAATCGGGAAACCTTGTTGGAGCGAATTTGGCAATATGACTTCGCTGGACAAAGTCGCATCGTCGATGTCCACATTAGTCATTTACGTGATAAAATCGAGCCCGATCCCAAACGGCCCGTTTACTTAGTAACTGTCCGTGGCTTCGGCTACCGTTTTCAGGAGCCAAAACGATGAAAAAGAGACTGCGGATTGAATATTTTTTAGTTGCGGCAGTCATGCTTTTATTATTTGTCGGGAGTATTGCAGCGACCAATTTTTTCTTTCAAAAAGAAATGGTTGCTCAGCAAGAAACCTATTTAAGAAGAAAAAATACCCTTTTAACAGACCAGTTGCCCCCTTCCGTTTTCGAAAAAGGACAACTGACAAACCAACAACAACTCCTTGTCACCCATGCGTTAGATGATGCAGAAGAACGGGTAACTTTGTTGCAAAAAAATGGTACCGTCTTTTTTGACAGCAGCCAAAATGAACCGCTAGAGTCGCACAAAAAACGACCTGAAATCGCTGCGGTTCTATCAGGAGCTACCTATGGTTCAGCTTTACGAAAGAGTAAAACGTTAAATAAAGAACTTCTGTACGTTGCCACGCCTGTTTTAAAATCAGGAGAAATCGTTGGCATTATTCGGATTTCGGAACAAACCGCGCTATTTTCTAAAAATATTCAATCTTTTCGTCGCTATATTATCTTTACATTTGGCATTTTGTTCCTACTAATTACCTTGTTTATCTTTTTATTGTTACGGCAAAAAAATCAACCGCTAGTGACTGTCTTACCGATTCTGAAACGAATGCTTAAACATCCAGATGAAAATCGATCCATTATCCAGCAATCTTCTGAATGGAATGAACTTTACGAAACTATTAACTTACTGAGTCAACAAGTAAGTCAAACGTATAAAGCGTATACGTCTGCGGATGAGCAATTTCACGAACTTTTAGATGAGTTGATGATTGGTGTCTTTATCATTGATACGCAAGGACGGCTTCGTCTGTTGAACCCTAAAATGCAGGAAATGTTAGGACTCTCTGCTAAAAATATGCAAAGCAATTATCTTGAAGTGATTCAAGACGCCGATTTGATTCATTTAATCCATCAAGTCGTTGCTGAAAAAAACAGTTTACATCAAGAAATCACTGTGACACAAGGACCCACACCTTTACGCTTAGATCTTTCTCTTCGTTACTTGGATGATCAAAGCGCCAATGATTATCAAGTGTTAGGAATTGCCTATGATTTAACGCGCGTTCGCCAACTAGAAAAAATGCAAAAAGATTTTGTATCAAACGTGTCTCATGAATTAAAAACGCCTGTCACTTCTCTTTTGGGCTTTACCGAGACACTCATAGACGGTGCCAAAGAAGATCCGGAAGTCCTTGATCAATTTTTGCACATCATGCAAAAAGATGCCCAGCGTCTGCAACAATTAATTCAAGAAATTTTAGAACTTTCTCGGGGCAGCGCAACAATTCCTTATGCAGAACAAGAAATTACTTTAGAAAAATTTATTACAGAAATTCTCGGCTCTTATCAGCAACAATTGGTAGCAAAACAGCTGAAAACAGTCGTTCATGGTCTGCCAGAGAGCCAGTTTTTCACCAAATACGAATTGTTTTATCCAATCGTGAAGAATCTAATTGAAAATGCCATTCAGTATTCCCAAGAAAATGGTCAGATTACTATTTCTTATGCTATAGAAAATCAGCAATTACGTTTATCTGTTCAAGATACTGGCATTGGCATTAGTCAAAAAGACCAAGAACGGATCTTTGAACGGTTCTATCGTGTCGATAAAGCACGTAGCCGTCATTCTGGTGGCACCGGTCTAGGTCTAGCCATTGTCCAAAATTACACAGAATTATTAGGCGGTAAAATCGCCATTGATAGTCACTTAGGCTTAGGGACCACTTTTACAATCACCTTGCCTTTAACAAAAAAAGAAGCCTAAAAAAACTCAGCCAATCCTGTTTATTGGCTGAGTTTTTTTGTTTATTTTTCAGTTACTTTTCCATTTACATCACGTTCTACTTGCATATCTGTGATGGCTAAATAACCTAAGTCTTTGACAATTGTTTTTTGAACATCATCGGTGACCATATAGTCTAAGAAGGCTTTTACTTCTTTATTAGGCTCCCCTTTTGTATACATATGTTCATAAGACCAGATTTTCCATGAATTGTCTTTCACGTGTTCTTCTTTTGGTTCAACACCATCAATGCTTAAGGCAACGGTGGAATCATCCATATAAGAAAAAGCTAAATAGCTGATTGCTCCTGGTGTTTGTTCAACAATTTTACGAACTGTTCCCGAAGAATCTTGTTCTTGTGATTGAACTGGTTTAGCTCCATCTAAGCCCCATTTTTCAAATGTTGCTCGGGTGCCACTTCCGTTTGCGCGGTTTATTACGACGATTTCTTGATCTTTGCCGCCCACTTCTTTCCAGTTTTTGACTTTGCCAGTAAAGACATCAATCAATTGTTGCTTCGTTAAATTCTTCACGCCGACTTCTTTGTTGACCACTGGTCCCATACCAACCACGGCCACCCGATGATCGACTAATTTAGAGGCATCCACGCCATCTTTCTCTTCGGCAAACACATCGGAATTTCCAATGGTCACTGCGCCATCTGCAACTTGCGAAAGTCCTGTTCCGCTGCCGCCACCTTGGACAGAAACTGTATAATTAGGATGTTCTTGTGTAAATTGATCTTTCGCAGCATCTACTAACGGTTGTAAAGCGGTGGAACCAACAGCGACAATTTTAACTGGTTTGTTACTATCCGCTTCGCTGGATTTTTCAGTTGTGCCTCCTTGAGCTCCGCACCCAGTTAATAATAACCCTAGACTCAGCATAGTTGCTGCAATTACACGTTTTTTCATCTTTGCACTTCCTTTTCAATTAGTTACAAGTTTAGTCTACCAAGACTCTGTTAATTCTGTTTCAATTAAATGTAAATAAAAGGTAAAGGTGTGTAAAGAATCTATAAAGGCTAGTGCGTTACGCGTTGTGTCGCCATGTAATGTGCAATTCGTTCCATGGCCGTTGTTAATTTATCCATATCGGACGCATAACTAATCCGGACGTATCCTTCTGCTTCTGGACCAAAAGAAATACCTGGAATCAACGCTACTGCTTCTTTTTGCGCTAAATCAATACAAAATTTCATAGAATCTTGTTCATAACCAGTAGGAATCTTAGCAAAAATATAAAAGGCCCCATTTGGACGCGCAACTTCAAACCCCAATTGAGTCATCTGTTCATAAACAAAATCGCGCCGTTTCCGATACTCTTCTTTCATAATTTCAGCATCATGCATTCCTTCGATTAAGGCACGAACAGCCGCTTTTTGAGACACTGTTGCAGCTGCAGTAACTAAATACTGATGAACTTTAATGATCTCCGCTGTTAAAATCGCTGGTGCAAAAATAAAGCCAATCCGCCAGCCTGTCATGGCATGTGATTTCGACAAACCGTTAATTAAAATCGTTTGGTCACGTAACATTTCAGCAATCGAAACATGACTCTCATCATAAGTTAACTCACTATAAATTTCATCGCTAATCACAAAAATGTCGTATTTTTTTAGAACATCAGCAATTGCTTGCAACTCTTGGCGGTTATAGGTGACACCAGTTGGGTTGCTAGGATAATTTAAAATAATTGCTTTGACTTGTTCCCCATGCTCGGCCATTGCCGCTTCAATCATTTCAGGGGTCAAGACAAAATCGTTGTCTCGTGTGTCCAAATATACCGGCTCCGCCCCCGCCAATGTAATAATTGGTTCATACCCTGGGTAAATAGGTGCTGGCAATAGCACTTTGTCACCTTGTTCTAAAATTGCTAATAACGAAGCTGAAATCGCTTCTGTTGCTCCAACTGTTACTAAAATTTCTGTCGCAGGCTGGTAAGTCAAATGATACTTTTCTTTCATAAAATAAGCGGCTGCTTCACGGACATCTAATAAACCAGACATCCCTGTATAATGAGAAAAATTCGCATCAATTGCTTCTTTGGCTGCTTTTTTGACATGCTCAGGTGTGTTAAAATCCGGCTCTCCTAGCGTTAATTTTAAAATACCTTCAATTCCTGAGACTTGTTCGTCAAATTGACGAATTAAAGAAACAGCAATTTTATTTACTTGACGATTAAAACGATTGGTTAAATCCATTTAGCTTCACTCCTTCAGTTGACGTTATAGTAGCACAAATTGACCGTAAAATGAATGATTTTCTCATTGTTTCGCTAGATTTTTATTATAAATATCTCAAAAAAACGGCAGAGAAGAAAATAGGAGAACTTTGTCCTTTTCAACAAAGTTCTCCTATTTATTTATTTTTCGAAACGCCATGTCCGAATTTCAAACGGACGTAATGGTGCATCGATTTCTATCGCTGGTGTCAACGGTTCTTCTAATACATTTGTTAAACAAGTCGCTGGTTGTGTCTCTTTGTGAAGTTCACAAGGAATATTTTGCGCTGTTAGATTAAAGCCACGAACGACTAAATGATTTGTTTGCTCTTGACGTTTAACGGCTGTCCAACCAATTGGTCCTTCTGCCGTTGTCAAGTAGACATGGTTCGGTGCTAGTTTACCTTCATGACGCGCAGTAGTAGCTGCAGTAAAAGGAATTTGTGCACTATAGGCTTGTTGATACGTAGCAAAGCGTTCTTCTGGTTTTCCATGCAATGACAAACCATATTTAAAGGTATATTCTCCTTGGCATTGTGCTTCTGGTGTCGCAAAATAGCCCCAATCACCTAGTTCGCCAACACAACGAATTAATGTGACCGCAATGGTTCCATCTGCTAAGACTTCATACTCATTTAAGCCTTCATTAAAGATAGTCACGCCTTTGTTTTGGTCATGAACATTCACAAACGCTTGTTGGTGCTGCGGGTTTGTTGGATTTTCCCATGTGTCGCTTACTTGATTTGGTCGTGTCACGACTTCATAAATACTATCCGCTTCATGTGTTTCTGTGACCATGCCAGTTGGGAAAAGCACGCGTAAACGATGATCTTTGATTTGATTATTAATGGTTGTTTCAAAGAACAATTGGTTACTTTCTTTGATCATTGTAACCACTGTCGTTATTTCGAACGGGCGAAGCGTCGTTGAACGTTGTGCTTGGCGTTCTCTAAACTCACGAACAGCCTTTTGTTCTTCTTCTAATCGTTCATCTGCTGAAACTGGTAACATGACAGTTTGTTTAATTTGATAACTTGCTTTTACAGGGGAATTTTCTTTATTCGTGATTTCAGCCGTTACATTTTCAGTTGTAATTCCTTGGTCTTCGGTCGGTTTGAAAAAGATATATTCATTCCCAATGTCGCCAGTATCTTCAAATGTTAACAATTTTGAAAATGTTTCTCCTGTTTTTTTGTCAGCAATGGTTAAGCTACCATTGTTTTCAATTTTCACTTGAATAAATTCGTTTTCCATTTCATTTATTGCTGGTTGAGCCAAAAGACTTCCTTCAAAAGCTTTCGTTTCTCCTTGAATCAATGCAAAGCTATCCCAAGAGAATGGCGCCATTTCTTTGACAGATAATTCGACCGTTAAGTATTTAGCCATGTACGGTTGGCGGAAAGCATCTTTAGGTAAATCGTAACCAAAACGAACATCTTCTTTGACAATACGGCTTGCAACGGCTTTTCCAGTTGGATCAATCACTTGATAATCTGGGGTGGCTTTTTGTTTTAATTCATGATAAAGATCTTCAGGTTTTCCTGTATAAAATGGCAATCGTTCAATCTCCACTTCCACAGTGACAACCTCCGTTTTCTGATAGCCACTAGTATTAAATAAAACAAACGGGTGCGCTTTTTCTGGGAAAACATTTGTATCAATTGCTTCTGTTAATTGTCGTGTTGCTTCATCTGCTAAGAAATGCCCGACATCATTGGCATTTTCAAAGCGAGTCATCATGCCTCGGTGAACCTCGTCGACAGAACAGCCACAAATACTATCGTGCGGATGGTTTTGAAGCAATGTTTTCCAAGCATAATCAAATTGGTCATGTGGGTAGTCACCAGTTACTTCGTAAGCCATTGCTGCTAAAGGTTCTGCGATATTTTCTAATTGGCGTTGGACTTTTGTGTTCCACTGTTTTAAATAGACGCGAGCAGAAGAAGTATTGGCTAATGTGTACCAGCCATCCGTTTCTTGACTCGTTAATTCACCTGTTACTGTTCCTAAATCTTCTGGTAACTCCTCTTGAACAGCTTTCAAATAGTCATCGAAATTGGAATGAATAAATTCATATTCTGGGAATAGTTCATTGGCTAAAGCGATGGCCTTAGTAATATCTCTTTGTACCGGTTGGTGGTCGACCCCATTCATCATCAATAAATGGTTTGTGGAAGCGTAACGTTCCACATCAGCCAATTTTTGTTTCCAAAAAGCGATTGCCGCTTCTTTTTCTGAAGGAATTTCGTTCCCGTTACTATACCAGTTTGCAAAAAGCAAGCCGAAAATTTTGGTTTGGTCAGGACCTTCCCACCACATTTCAGAATATTGTGAGCTATAGTCGCTTTCTAAGACTTGATTATCAAAGCCAATCGGTTTCACCCCGCGTCCAAAGGCAGCCGCAGGCAGATTTGCTAATTGCATCATTTGAGGCGTTTGACCCATATTCCCAAATGTATCCGGGAAGTAACCTAATTGAACTGGTGCTCCCCATTTTTGACTTTCTAAATGCCCAATCAGCATGTTTCGAACATTGGATTCAGAGCTAATTAAAAAGTCATCTTGTAAAATATAAAATGGTCCGATTTTTAGTTTGCCTGCTTGGACAGCTTTTTTCACGGCTTCTTTTTTCTCTGGGCGAACTTGTAAATAGTCGTCTAAGATAATCGTTTGTCCATCTAAATGGAAACTGTTAAACTCTGGATCATTTTCAATTAAATCTAATACATTATCCACTAATTCAATTAAGCGCATATGATGTTCTTCATAAGGCAGATACCATTCACGATCCCAATGACTATGGGAAACAATATAGACTTTTTTCTTTGTCATCACTTTTCCTCCTATTTTTCCACTCGGATGTCAAAATAATCCATAACTAATTCACAAAACATCATATTAGCCCATGAAAACCATTCTCTTGTATAATTTTCAGGATTATCTACGTCAAAACCTTCATGCATCAAATGAGTCCCCGCATCTGTGGCAACTAATAAATCTAAAATTCGTTCTTTTTCTGCTTTATCTTTGGTTGTCATTCCTTCCATTGCTAAAGCAATCGGCCACACGTAATTTTCTGGTGTATGCGAGCTACCAATCCCTTTCGCGTATTTGCCTTCATAGAAGTAAGGATTTTCTTTACTTAATAAGGTTTGACGCGTTGTTAAATATTGTTCATCCTCTGTTGAACAATAACCCAGATAAGGGGCTGCTACTAAATTGGGAACATTACTGTCATCCATCACGCTTGCATTGCCTAAGCCATCCACTTCATACGCATAAATCGTTTCGTTATTTTGATTTTTTGTTCGTCCAAATGTTTGAATGCCTTCTTCAATCTCTTCTTGTAATTTTTTAGCAATCGCCACAATCGTAGCATCTTCTAAAACATCAGAGAAAATTTCTTGAATATAGCCTAAAATTACGACTGCAAACATATTAGAAGGAACTAAGTAACCATATTGGCAGGCATCATCACTAGGACGGAAGCCTGACCATGTCATCCCTGTTTTGCCAACTGGCGTTCCTTTCCCTGCTTCAACCAACGTATCTTCTTGACGCCACGTATCTCGTTCAAATAAATAAGGTGACTGTGCGTGATCTTGTTCTGTTGTGAAAACGTTGAGAATTTTTTTGACGCCTTCCACAAAATCTGAATTAAATTGTTCGGTCATCCCAGTATTTTTATAAAGTAAATAGGCTAATTGGACCGGGTAACATAATGAATCAATTTCATATTTCCGTTCCCAAATCCAGCCATTCATTTCGGTCTTATCAGTTTGATGGCCTGCATGATTATCTGTTTCATTAAACGCATTGGCATAAGGATCAATGCAAATATAACGAAACTGGCGTTTAACCAAACCAGCAATCATTTGAGCAAGGTCTTCGTCTTCTTTCGCAATCACTAAATAGGGACGAACTTGTGCTGTTGAGTCTCTCAACCACATTGCTGGAATATCGCCTGTTAATAAAAAGGTAGTACCATCTTCTTGACGTTTCACTGTTGTTAGTAAAGTATTGGCAAAGGCCGCCTGAAAGTTTTTTGCCCAATCTTGATGTGCTTCACCGCATTTTTCTGTAATTGTCTCCATAAATGTTGCTACGGATTTTGGAACTTCTGTATAAACCATTCTCGTCACCTCTTAAATTTGATATATCATTTCACAATTGAATTATAGCGTTTACATTTCACTTTGTCTAGTGATTTCGATCATTTTTTTCATTTTAAAACCAATTAATTTATGGTAAACTATAAATAAGATATATCTTATTGTGAGGTGAAATGAATGAAGCAACCATTATATCAACAAATTATTGATTATTTACAAAATGAAATTGATTCAGGGCGATTGCCTGTTGGAGCGCAAGTGCCTACCGAAAAAGAATTATCGGCTCAGTTTAACGTCAGTAGAATTACGTCCAAACGTGCGCTAACTGAGTTGGAAACGCAAGGCGTAATCCAACGTCACCAAGGAAAAGGAAGTTTTGTTCAAGCACCAAAGCATCCTCTTCATACCTCTTTAAATAAAGTTCTTTTTTTATTGCCTTTTGCAGACGATTTATCAGTAGGAAATTTCTATAGCGGTTTGGCCCCTACTATTCAAGCAGCTGGTTTAGAAGTCTTTATGACCTCGCCTAATTTTTTGAGAGAGAAAAATGCTGCGGACATTGTGAATGAGTTTGCCGGGCTTGTCTATTATGCTGCTACTAGTAATGACTACCTCGACTTACTGTTTGAGTTGGCTTTGATGAATTTTCCAGTCGTTGTCTTGGATAAAAAGATCCATGATTTGCCTTTTGCAACCATTCAATCAGACAACTTTGCTGGTGGTAAAACAGCAACCGAACGCTTAATTGGCTTAGGACATACAAAAATTGGATATATCCTTTCAGGAAGTCCGGCGCTACAATCCGTTCGGCAACGTTATTTAGGTTATCTCCAAGCTTTAAAAGAAGCCAATCTGGCGTTTCATACAGCAATCACAGAAACCAATCTCTTAGATAAACACAACTTTAAACAGTATTTTGAGGCGCACCAACTCACAGCCGTGGTCTGCGATAATGACTTCAGCGCGTTACATTGTTTACGAAACTGTAAAAACCTAGGTATTCATGTGCCAAAAGAATTATCGATTATTGGTTTTGACGATATTCAAGCAGCAGCATTTGTCGAACCGCCATTAACAACCATGGCACAAGACTTTAAAGAAATGGGAAAACTAGCTGGCGAAGTGTTATTACAAACGATGCAGCAAGACCTTCAAATCATAGAAGACATTCAAGTGCCTGTCACATTAATTGAAAGAGAAACCATTTCTACTGTTTCAAAATGAGCAAAAAAAGAAGAGCATGGGACAAAAATCACTTTGGATTTTTGCTCCACGCTCAAAAACTAATAAACGGCGGGTACAGAAGCAACTCCTTCGGAAATAAGCCGAAATTCTCCAAAAATTAAAGAACAATTTTCGGAAATTCCTTCTTATTTCTCGGAGTTAAACACTTCTGTCCCGACCTCTTCTTTTTATTCCTTAGTGCTAAATGTTTTGGTATCTACCTCTTTTTTAAACAACGCTTTTAGTTCTTTGATAAAGTAGCGACCAATCGGACTGATTTCCCGATTTTTGGGAAAGAGTAAACAAATACGATTTTCCAAAGCTGGCGCCAATGGCACTAACCGAATTTCTTTCTTCGTAAAACCCGTTACGACTCCTGAACCAGAAGCATAAGCATTGGTTTCTACCAACAAATTCATCAAGGTTCCACGATCTGTAGTATGAATGACCGATTCCTGTTCAGGAATTTCAACTAAATCTTCAGAAAAATAGGAAAAATTGCTTCCTTCTTGATTAAAGCGGACTTGTGGATAGGGAACTAATTCCTCTAAATGAATTTCTTTTTGCTTGGCTAAAGGATGATGATTTCCTAAAAAAATGTGTGTATTAAAAGTACTAATTACCTCGTAGGCTAGATTAGCTTGTTCTAAATACCGTTCAATACTGACACTATTTTGTTCATTTAAATAAATAATCCCCAACTCACTGTGAAATCCTTTGACGTCTTCAATTACTTTTAAGGTTGTGGTTTCAAAGACACGAAAATCTTTATATTGATCCCCATACTTTTTAAGAACTTTGGCAATTACCTCACCTAAAAAATCGTAATGTTGCGAAGAGATGGAGAATCGTTCGCTGGTCACTGTCTCGCGATAGCGATTTTCCAATAACTCCATTTGAACTAAGACTTTCTCTGCTTGTTCTAAAAAAACCATTCCTTCTTCTGTTAAAAAAGCGCCCTTATTGGTACGTAAAAAGAGGGAAATCCCTAGTTCTTCTTCTAATTCCCGAATACTATTTGACAAGCTAGGTTGTGTAATAAATAGTTTTTTGGCTGCTTCCCGAAAACTCCCATTGTTAGCTATGGCAGCAACATACTTCATTTGTTGAATATTCAACACTTTTTCCTCCACACACTAATCATTTGAAAAATAAATCTTACGCCCATTCAACGGCTGAAGGGGCCGATTGTTAAAGGCCAACATTCCTTCCTTGATCTTATTTAAAAAGGCTTGATCCATTTTTTGAATGGTATCAAATACAAACCATTTCACTGGACCCTTAGTTGGCGGTGTTGTTAACGAGCCTACATAATGGTAGTGTAGACGCTCCTCTGGTAAAAAGATTGACGGATTAAACCATTGTTGGTGCGTGCCGTTTTCCCAGTCCATCGGATGATTCGCTTCTGAAAAACGATTTTCTTCCTCTGTGATGTTAAACAGGCAACCGACAACTAAATTTTCGCCAGCATCATTCATATGAACCAAATGGAATTCTAGCGGATACTGCTTTCCCGACAGCAAATGTTCGCTAGGCATATGAAAATGGATATCGGTTAAATGATACGCAACATTTTCAAACATTACGTAACTTTCCGTATTTGGTGGTACAAAATGAAACGTATTTTTGAATTCCTTTTCAGTGAATTCTTCTTTTTTATAATGAAACGTAATCTGAGAATTTATTGTCTCAGCACTTTCTTTTTCTAAAGCAATTGGCGATTGATAAGCAAACTTAGCACCTTCTGCAAACCAGTCACATAGCGTATGCCAATGTTCTGGTCCATCGTTGCCTGTATAGCTCCATTCAACGTCCATATTTTTTATTTTTTTCATACACTCTTCCTTCATTTCCACATAGTAATCAGGTAAAACTCATGTTAAAACTCTATCCTAACATCTTTTCTACGTCAAACAAAAGAACTTAGATCATTACGCTCCTCGGCAAATGACCTAAGTTCTCCTACCGTTAAATCTGGTTACTGAAAATGACACTAAAAATCAGACGACAAGAACCATCTTTAGTTCAACGGTTATTTGCCCCAGTTTTCAGGATCTTTTTTCCATTCTTGTAATAAGGTAACATCTTTTTCTTCGATATAATTTGCTTCTAATGCAGCATCAATTAAAGTTGAATAATTGGTTAACGTTAGTAACGTCATCTGTTTATCTGCAAAATTTGCCGTTCCTTTGGGTAACTCATAAGTGAAGATTGCCGCAACGCCTAAAACCGTTGCTCCTTCACGTTCCGCCGCTTCTGCCGCTTCTAACACGCTACCGCCTGTTGAAATTAAATCCTCGATAACTACCATTTTTTGTCCTTCAGAAATTCGGCCTTCAATTTGATTCCCTTTGCCGTGATCTTTGGCTTTACTGCGGATATAAACCATTGGTAATCCTAAAATATCGGCTACCCATGCCGCATGTGGAATCCCTGCGGTAGCTGTCCCAGCAATCACTTCGACTTCTGGGAAAGTCTCTTTAATTTTTGCCGCTAAGCCTTCTGCAATTTCTTTACGCACAGCAGGATAACTCATCGTGATACGGTTATCACAATAAATCGGACTTTTTATGCCACTTGCCCAGGTAAACGGCTCATTAGGGTTTAAAAATACCGCTTCAATATCTAATAAATCTTTGGCAATCTTTTTTGCTACTTTTGTCATGTTACTTTCCGCTCCAGTCTTTTTTGATTTCTTGATAGGCTTCATAAGGATTTTCTGCTTGGGTAATAGGTCGGCCAACAACGATATATGTGGACCCGATTTCGCGAGCATGTTGCGGCGTAACGACCCGTTGTTGGTCACCTACTGCACTTCCTGCTGGACGAATACCAGGTGTTAAGCAAATAAACGTTTGCTTGGTTGCTTCTTGAATACCACGAGCTTCTAATGCTGAACAAACCACGCCATCCAGACCCGCTTTTTCCGCACATTTAGCATAATGAATGACACTTGTCTCTAAAGGAACGTTGATTAATTGATCGTGCTGCATCTCTTCTTCACTAGTAGAAGTCAACTGGGTTACAGCAATTAACTCAGGAACCTTAGCGCCTGGCTGAGTCCCTTTGATTAGACCTTCCTTAGCTGCTTGCATCATTCGAACGCCCCCTGCTGCATGGACATTGGTAATGGCAACGCCTAATTTTGCTAAATTTGTCATCGCTTTTTCCACAGTATTCGGAATATCATGTAATTTTAAATCCAAGAAAACATCGTGTCCTTGTTCTTTAAGCCAGCGAACAATCGCTGGTCCTTCTGCGTAAAAAAGTTCCATCCCCACTTTAACAAACAAGGCTTCTTCCTTAGGAAATTTTTCTAAAAAAACAGCCACTTCTTTTTGCGTGGGAAAATCTAACGCAATAATTGGTCTATCGTGCATTTTGCTGCCCCTCTCTCACTTCTTTAATTAATTGTTCCAACGATTCAATACCTAACTCTTCCATTCGCTTAGGTAATCCGTCAATCAACTTCGGACAAATATATGGATCTGTAAAGTTGGCCGTACCAACACCGACAGCGCTAGCACCTGCCATGAACATTTCCAAGACATCATCCACTGTTTGAACACCGCCCATTCCAATAATTGGCAACTGAGAAACACTGGCGACTTGTCGGATTAAGCGAATAGCAACAGGTTTAATGGCTGGGCCAGATAGTCCGCCAGTTTGATTGGCTAAAATAGGTTTTCTCGTTTTTAAATCAATGCGCATCCCTAGCAATGTATTAATCATAGAAAAACCGTCTGCGCCCCCTGCTTCAATTGCTTGGGCGATCGGCACAATGTCCGTTACGTTTGGTGATAGTTTAACATAAATCGGAACAGAGGCGACTTTTTTGACTGCTTGTGTTAATTGAAAAGCAACCTCTGGATCTGTACCAAAAGCTATGCCGCCGTGTTTCACATTGGGACAGGAAATATTCAGTTCAATTGCTTTGACGTTAGGCGCTTGCCCAATTTTTGCGCAAACAGCCACATAGTCCTCTTCGCAAGCACCTGCAACATTTGCGATAATCGGTAAGTTAGGGTATTTTTCTAATTTCGGTAATTTTTCTTGCATAACCACGTCTAAGCCTGGATTCTGCAATCCAATGGCATTTAGCATACCACTAGGTGTTTCAGCTACACGTGGTGTGGGATTTCCATATCGTGCTTGGGGGGTTGTTGCCTTAATCATAATTGAACCTAATTGATCAAGGTCATAATAGTTAGCATATTCTTCCCCGAACCCAAAGCAACCACTGGCGGGAATAATTGGATTTTTTAATGTTAAACCTGGAATTGAAACGGCTAAAGGATTTTTCATTATAAGATAACCTCACTTGCTTTAAAAATCGGACCTTCATCACAGACCTTGACACTTTTTGCTCCAGTAGTGTCTCCTTTTTTATGGCAAACGCAGGCATAGCAAGCCCCAATTCCACAGGCCATCCGTTCTTCTAAAGAAAGGTAAACGTGTGGATGTGTTGGAAATAAAGAATCAATTGCTTTTAACATACCATTCGCACCACAAGCATAAACTGCATCAGGGATCCGTCCTTTTGCTAACGCTTCTGACAATAAACGGCCCACGTTGCCATGAGCGCCAAACGAGCCGTCATCTGTGGCAAAATGTGTTTCTCCTAATGCCATAAATTCTTGTTGGTAATAAGCAACCTCTTTTGATGCATAACCAAGAAAATGAATCACTTTCACGCCTTTTTCATTGAGTTGTTTTGATAATTCATACAATGGGGGAATCCCGATTCCTCCGCCAACGATAAAAGCAGTTTGACCAGCTGCTACGGTAGTTATATCAAAGCCGTTTCCTAAAGGACCTAAAATATCTAATTGTTCACCAGCCTTCATGGTGGCAAACACTTCCGTTCCAGCGCCTTCGACTCGATAAATCAAACGACAGGTTTCATTCGAATGATCAATTTGGTTGATGCTAATCGGTCGCCGCAAAAGTAAATCTGCACGCGGAACCTTGATATGCACAAACTGTCCAGGTCGTGTCATCTCTTTCACTAACTCGCCTTGTAAGTCTAACTGATAAATCCGTGGCGCTAACTGTTTTTGATCTACAATGGTCATCATTTCTTGCTTTCTCTGCATCAGTATCCTTCACTCCTTTATTCTCTGATTCCCCTATAAATGATTTTCTATTTCTTCGTAAAAGAATCTGGAACAGTCCTCCTTAGACGATTGTTCCAGATTTTTGCTTAAATGGCTTCTGTCGTAAAGGCTCTTGATTCTAAAACTTTTAAAATCGCATTTGCTGTGTCAAGTGAGGTAAACAATGGAATCCCATGTTCGACTGCTTCCCGACGGATTGAAAACCCATCTTGGTTGGCACTGGAACGATTTTTATCCATGGTATTGATTACCACTTGTGCATTCCCATTGCGAATGACATCCAGCACGGTTTCCCCTTCAGGATTAGAAATTTTCGTCACTTTCTTAACAGGCAACTGATGCTTCGCTAAAAAGTCAGCGGTTCCTTCCGTTGCGACTAAACTATAGCCAATTGCTGAAAAACGCTTAGCAATTTCTAACGCCTCTTCTTTTGTTTCATCAGCAATGGTGAAAAGTACAGCCCCATAACTTGGCAAATGCAAGCCAGATGCTTCAAAGGCTTTATACAAGGCTTTTTCTAAATAATAATCACTACCCATAACTTCCCCAGTTGATTTCATTTCAGGCCCTAAGTACGTATCTACTTTTTGTAGTTTCGTAAAGGAGAATACAGGGGCTTTCACATGAACTTGTTTACTTTCAGGGTATAATCCATCTTGATATCCTAGGTCAGTCAATTTCTCACCAAGAATCGCTTTTGTAGCAACTTGGGCCATCGGAATCCCTGTGATTTTACTTAAGAAAGGAACTGTTCGACTCGCACGAGGATTCACTTCAATCACATAAACACGATTTTCATGAATAACAAATTGAATATTCATCATACCTACACAGTTTAAACCAAGTGCCAGTTTTTTTGTATAATCGGCAATCGTTGCTTGAATTTCTTGAGAAAGATACTGCGGTGGATAAACCGCCATTGAATCACCAGAATGCACGCCAGCTCGTTCAATATGTTCCATAATCCCTGGAATTAGTACTGTTTCACCATCACAAATGGCATCAACTTCACATTCTTGTCCCAATAAATAGCTATCAACCAAGACAGGATGTTCTGGAGAAGCTTTGACTGCATGTCGCATATAATCTTCCAAATCCTTTTGATTTTCGACAATTTCCATTGCACGACCACCTAAAACATAACTTGGACGCACTAAAACGGGATAGCCGATACGATCAGCAATCACGACTGCTTCTTCTGCACTTGTGGCCGTATCTCCTGGTGGTTGAGGAATCGCTAACTCTTGCAAAGCTTGTTCAAATAAATCACGATTTTCCGCACGATCTAAATCTTCAATCGTTGTTCCAAGAATTTTAACGCCTTGTTTTGTGAGCGGCTCAGCTAAATTAATCGCTGTTTGTCCACCAAATTGGACGATCACGCCAATCGGATTTTCTAAATCAATCACATTCATGACGTCTTCTAAAGTTAATGGCTCAAAGTATAATTTATCAGAAACAGAGAAATCTGTTGAAACTGTTTCAGGATTACTATTCATAATAATTGCTTCATAACCAGCCGCTTGGATCGCTTTGACAGAATGAACCGTTGCATAATCAAACTCGACCCCTTGACCAATGCGAATGGGACCAGAACCTAATACTAGTACAGAAGGCTTTTTCGAAACATTGCTTTCGTTTTCCACTTCATACGTGCTATAAAAATAAGGCGTGTGTGATTCAAACTCTGCAGCACACGTATCCACCATTTTATAGACGGGCACAATTTGATTGGCTCTGCGGAAGTCAGCGACAGCTTGTTCTGTTTGTCCCCAAAGTGCTGCGATTTTCCGATCAGAAAAACCATTTTGTTTGGCTTCTTTCAAAACAGCTACGTTGTCCACGTGACTTTCAAGGGCTGTTTCAATTTCGATAATGTGTAAAAGTTTATCCAAGAAGAATAAATCAATTTTCGTTAAACTTTGTAATTCTTCGATGCTATATCCTCTGCGAATGGCTTCTGATAAGTAGAACAATCGATCATCTTGCGCATGGACCATTTTCTTCGTTAATTCTAAATCACTGACATGACTTAGTTCTTCTAACTCGTTGTGATAAGCACCAATTTCTAAAGAACGAACTGCTTTTAATAAGGATTCTTCAATATTGCGGCCAATTGCCATGACTTCCCCGGTTGCTTTCATTTGCGTTCCTAGTTCTCGAGCACCTTTTTCAAATTTGTCAAAAGGCCAACGAGGAATTTTGGAAACAACATAGTCCAAAGCCGGTTCAAATTCGGCATAAGTGGTTCCAGTAACTGGATTTTTCATTTCATCTAATGTTAAACCAACAGCAATTTTTGCGGCTAACTTCGCAATGGGATACCCTGTGGCTTTACTAGCAAGTGCAGATGAGCGAGAAACACGAGGATTCACTTCAATCACATAATAATTAAAGCTATGCGGGTCCAAAGCTAATTGAACATTACAGCCACCTTCAATTTTTAATGAACGAATAATTTTCAAGGACGCATCTCGTAACATTTGGTATTCATAATCTGATAAAGTTTGACTCGGAGCAAAAACAATCGAATCCCCAGTGTGAATGCCGACAGGATCAAAGTTTTCCATGTTACAAACCACAATCGCATTATCAGCCGAATCACGCATTACTTCATATTCAATTTCTTTAAAACCAGCAATACTTTTTTCAATTAAACATTGTGTAACTGGTGATAATTTCAGACCGTTTTCGGCAATCTGACGGAGTTCTTCTTCCGTATCACACATGCCGCCGCCTGTTCCACCTAAGGTAAATGCGGGACGAACGATAATTGGATAGCCAATTCGTTTGGCAAAAGCCACGGCTTGTTCCACCGTATTGACAATTTCACTTTCTGGAATCGGTTGTTCTAATTCTTCCATCAATTGTTTAAATAAATCACGGTCTTCCGCTTGGTCAATCGCACTGAGCTTTGTTCCTAGCAATTCTACATTTAGCTCATCTAAAATTCCTGATTCCGATAATTCCATCGCCATATTTAATCCAGTTTGACCACCTAATGTTGGTAGAAGAGCATCAGGACGTTCTTTTCGCAAAATTCTTGAAACAAATTCTAAAGTAATCGGTTCAATATAAACATGATCCGCGATTTCTTTATCGGTCATGATGGTCGCTGGATTTGAGTTTACTAAAACAACTTCATACCCTTCTTCTTTTAGCGCTAAACAGGCTTGTGTGCCTGCATAGTCAAATTCTGCTGCTTGTCCAATAATGATTGGTCCTGAACCAATCACCATGATTTTCTTGATGTCCGTTCGTTTTGGCATTAGTTTTGCTCCTTCCATGCATCCATTAATTCCATAAATTCGTCAAATAAATGAAGACCATCGTGCGGTCCTGGAGCCGCATCTGGGTGATATTGCACAGTAAAAGCTGGATAATCTCGATGACGCACGCCTTCAACCGTTCCATCATTGACTTCCACGTGGGTCACAAGTAATTTTTCTGGATCAATTGTTGCTTCATCTACGGCATATCCGTGGTTTTGTGAAGTGAAATCAATGCGTCCTGTTGCAATTTCTCGTACAGGATGATTCAAACCGCGATGTCCAAACTTCATCTTATACGTATCCGCACCATTCGCTAATGAAAATAACTGATGACCTAAGCAGATACCGAAAATTGGAACTTTTCCTTGGATTGCTTGAATCATTTCAATAGCTTCAGGCACATCTTTGGGATCTCCAGGCCCATTTGTCAACATGACACCATCGGGACTTAATTCTAAAATCTCTTCGGCCGTTGTATTATAAGGCAACACGGTTAAGTTGCATTGCCGTTTTGATAATTCTCGCAAAATACTATGTTTCAACCCGAAATCAACGACGACTACATTACGCCCAATACCTGGACTCGGATAAGGCTTAGTGGTGGAGACTTGTGCCACTTGATTTTTCGGCATGACTGTCGCTTTTAATTGATCAAACGCATGCGGCAAATCATCCACGGCATCAATGATGCTCCCTTTCATTGTTCCAGCTGATCGTAACTTACGAGTCAGCGCACGCGTATCAATTCCTGAAATTCCCGGAATCCCTTTGCGCTTTAAAAATTCATCCAAGGTCATTTGTTGACGCCAATTTGAAGCAACCCGCGCATGCTCTTTAACAATGACACCTTTACAGGTTGGTGCAATGGATTCATAATCATCTCGGTTGACCCCGTAATTTCCAACTAATGGATACGTAAAAGTAATCATTTGTCCATTAAAACTTTGGTCAGTAATTGCTTCTTGGTAACCTGTCATGCCAGTAGTAAAAACAACTTCTCCTACTACATTGCCTTCTGCACCAAACGCTTTTCCTTCAAATACTGTTCCGTCTTCTAAAATCAATAACCTTTTCAAACCTACTGCGCCTCCTCCGACCAAGCTAATACTCCGTCAACAAATGTCATAAGTGTCTTTCCTTTGACTGTCCACCCTGTAAATGGTGTATTGACAGCCATTGATTCAAATGCTTCTGCATCAATTGGTGCAGCTGTTGCTAAGTCAAAAACTGCAATATCTGCTGGTGCACCAATTGTTAGTGTTCCTGCGTTTAATCCAAAAATTTCTGCCGGTTTCACTGCCATCCAATCAATCACTTGTTCTAATGTGAAAATGCCTGTTTCGACAAAGTTCGTATAAATCAATTGGAAGGCCGTTTCACTACCGACAATGCCAAAAGGTGCGTTTAAAAATGATTGTTGTTTTTCTTCTAAACCATGGGGCGCATGGTCGGTAGCAATACAATCAATCGTGCCATCTAACAAACCGTCAATCAATGCTTGTCGATCTGCTAAACCACGTAATGGCGGGTTCATTTTCCAAAACCCTTCGTCACCAGGAATATCCTCATCGACTAAAATTAAATGGTGTGGCGAAACTTCGGCTGTTACGTGAATCCCTGCTTTTTTAGCATCCCGAATAACGCGCACGCTTTCTTCTGTTGAAACATGACAAACATGATAATGAACGCCTGTTTCTTTTGCTAAAGTAATATCCCGAGCAATTTGTGAAGCTTCCGTTGCACTTAAAATCCCTGGTAGGCCTAATTTCTTAGAAACTTCTCCTTCATGCATCACACCACCAAATAATAAAGATTCATCTTCCGTGTGCGCAACAAGTGCCATATCTAATGCAGCCGCTTCTTTCATGGCTAAGTACATCGTTCCTGCCGTTTGGACACCAACACCATCATTCGTAAATGCAAAGGCGCCCGCTTCTTTTAAGGCCTTCTGATTGGTTAAAACTTCACTCCGTAGCTCTTCTGTAATGGGGGCATATTGTAAAACTTTCACGACTGCATCTTTTTGAATTAAGTCGTAAACCTCACTTAATTTTTCAGCCGTATCTGGTACTGGATTCAAATTGGGCATTGCGCAAACCGTAGTAAAACCACCGCGAGCAGCAGCTTTACTACCCGTTTTAATCGTTTCTTTATACGTAAAGCCTGGTTCTCTAAAGTGAACATGCACATCGACCAAGCCTGGCGTGATTAGTTGCCCGTTCGCATCAAACACTTGCTCAAAATCTGCTTCGTCAAACGATTCTCCGATTGCGTGAATCACACCATTTTCTAGCCAAAGTGCTGCCTCAATCAATTGATTCTCTTTTTTGATGATTTTCCCATTCTTAATTAACGTCTTCATTTCTCCACCTAGGCCTTTCCATGTAAAATTGCTTCTAAAATTGCCATGCGCATAAAGACTCCGTTACTCATTTGCGCGACGATTCTTGATTGCAGACTTTCCACTAATTCATCTGCCAGTTCAACATCCCGATTGACTGGCGCTGGATGCATAATAATTGCGTGTTTCTGTAAACGAGTTGCCCGTTCGTTGGTTAAACCATATTCCAAATGATAGCCTTCTTTTGAAAAACTTTCCTTACCATCATGACGTTCGTGCTGCACGCGAAGCAACATCATCACATCGACTTTTTCAACAATTTCATCTAATGGCACATATTGTCCATAGACATCAAACTGATGATCGTACCACTCTTCTGGACCTGAAAAATAAATTTCAGCGCCTAAACGGTTTAATAACTGCATATTTGATTTAGCAACGCGAGAATGTGTAATATCTCCCACAATCGCCACTTTCAAGCCTTCAAATCCACCAAATTCTTCATAAATGGTCATCAGATCCAATAAACATTGTGTAGGGTGTTGTCCACTCCCGTCCCCACCGTTAATAATAGAACATTGAATCGTTTTACTTTGAATCAATTCATCGTAATAATTTTCTTTACCATGACGAATGACTGCTACATCTACACCAATTGCCGACATCGTTAGTACTGTATCGTATAACGTTTCTCCTTTTTGAACAGAACTTCTACTTGCTTCAAACTCAATCACTTCTAAGCCTAATTTTTTCTCAGCTACCTCAAAACTTTTATGTGTTCGAGTACTATTTTCAAAAAACAAGTTTGTTGCAAAATATTGACGTTCTTCTGGGTGCCATTTTGCCCCCTGTTTAAATTCTCCTGCGCGACGGATTAACCCCATGACTTCACGGTCGGTTAAAGCCTCAGCAGTTAAAAGATGTTTTAAACTAATTCGTTCAGATGTAATAATCATTCGTCCAGTCCTCCTACTGTTCTTCGCTACGTGCGTTTTCCGGTAAAATTAAATTCAAAACAATTCCTAAGACGGTTGCTAATGCCATTGAAGACAATTCAAAGGTTCCTACTTTGAAGACTAAGCCACCAATGCCGATGACTAAAATTACTGAAGCAATCAATAAATTCTTTTTCTTATCAAAATTAATCTTATTATCGATTAAGATTTTCAAACCACTTGCGGCAATCACACCGAACAAGACGAAACTAATTCCTGAAATAACTGGTCCTGGGATACTTAGAATCAAGGCACTTAATTTTCCAACAAATCCTAAAGCTACAGCGAACACCGCGGCTCCACCAATCACGAAGACACTGTGTACTCTTGTAATTGCCAGCACGCCGATATTTTCACCATAACTTGTAACTGGCGGTCCACCAACAAAACCTGCTACAATTTGCGCTAAGCCATCTCCCATTAAAGTTTTAGATAAGCCTGGGTCTTGGAAAAAGTTGCGCTTGGTTAATTTATTCAAGACCATTAAATGACCAATATGTTCTGTCATTGTTACAAAAGCAATTGGTGCCATTGTTGTAATGGCATTTAAATACAATTTCGGTTCATATTGAACAAAAGGTACTTCAAAATTCGGTAAAGCAAACCAAGCAGCTTCTTTAATAGGGGTTAAGTCAATAATTCCGAAAGCTAAAGCGACTAGGTACCCACTGACAATTCCCAAAAGAATTGGAATTAATCCTAAGAAGCCTTTGAAAAACATGTTGTAAAAAATGGTTAAGCCTAAAGTAATCAAGGCTACGGCAATATATTTAAAATCATAAACGTTGTTGTTATACATTGCGTTATTTGCGGCATTAGCTGCCAAGCCTAAACCGATAACCATCACGACAGGTCCTACAACGATAGGCGGTAAAATTTTATCCAACCAGTCAGAACCAATTTTTTTAATGATTAATGAAACGATTAGGTATACCAAACCAGTTGTCATAGCACCTTGGGCAATGGCTGGATAACCATCACTCTTCATTAACATCTGCATCGCTGCAATAAAAGCAAAGCTACTGCCAAGATAAGCGGGGATTTTTCCTTTTGTAGTAATCAGATAGACCATTGTTCCTAATCCTGAACTGACTAACGCAATCCCTGGGTCAATTCCCACTAAGATTGGTACTAAAACCGTTGCGCCAAACATCGTAAATAAATGTTGTAAACTTAGGCCAACCCAGTGAAAAGCTTGCGGTCTGTCTTTAATATCTAAGACTGCATCCTCATTTCGAAATTCTTTTTCTGACAACGTTGTTCACTCCTTTTTATTCGTTTCCTTTACTGATCATAATACGATCTGCGCCGTCACGCTCTTCCATTTCCACAATAATTTCCTCAGTTTTTGATGTTGGAATATTTTTTCCTACATAATCGGCACGAATCGGTAGTTCCCGATGCCCACGATCTACTAAGACTGCTAAAGAGATTTTTCTCGGACGACCTAAATCCATAACAGCGTCCATCGCAGCACGAATGGTCCGGCCCGTGTACAAGACATCATCCACTAAAATAACTTCTTTACCTTCAATTGAGACTGGTACGTCAGAAGAATGTAATTCAGGTTCCTCCATATCTTTCACATCATCACGATACAAAGTAATATCTAATTCACCAACTGGCACGTCAATATCTTCTAATTGTTTTAAGCGTTCGGCTAGACGTTGTGCAATGTATATCCCACGCGTTTTAATTCCTACTAAAACAATGTCTTGAATTCCTTTGTTTCTTTCAATAATTTCATACGAGATTCGAGTAAGCGCTCGTTTCATTGTGACTGCGTCAACAACTTCTTTCTTTGGCATAATAATTTCCTCCTCATTTCTTTTTTATCTACGTCCTCGCTGTCTTGGGATCAGCGATTCTTCCTTCAATTGAGCAGCTGAAAAATAAGTGGGTTTTTATTGAAATTGTCCTGTTATTTTTTCCAACAAAAAATCCTCCTACCCGTATGAGGATAGGAGGATGTTGGTTACAGTTTAAAAAGGTACAAGGGTACCATGTAGCCCACACAACTTACTAACTAAGCGCACCTAGTGTTCTTTTGCATGATTCCTTCTTAGCCTCACGGGACTAAACTTAAAGGTTACAGTTATTTAGTTATTTTTCTTCTTAAAAAAGAGTTTACCTCTTCTTCAGAAAAAAATCAATGATTATTTCTTAATTGGTGTAAAGTTTTTTCAAAAACTTCTGGTAAAGGTGCTTCAAAGACTAATTGTTCACCTGTAGTAGGATGTGTAAAGCCTAATAACTTCGCATGTAAAAATTGTCCATTGCCAGGCAATGTTTTTTTCGGTCCATATAATGGATCTCCAGCTAATGGATAACCGATATATTTCATGTGAACACGGATTTGATGTGTCCGGCCTGTTTCTAGTTGTAATTCAACTAAGGTAAATGCATCAAAACGCTCTAAAACAGTAAAATGCGTGACTGCTTCTTTACCGCCTTCAATGACCGCTTGCATTT
The DNA here is from genome assembly GCF_051712485.1 of Enterococcus sp. DIV1206. Classification (NCBI taxonomy): domain Bacteria; kingdom Bacillati; phylum Bacillota; class Bacilli; order Lactobacillales; family Enterococcaceae; genus Enterococcus; species Enterococcus sp. DIV1206. The sequence continues at coordinate 1,456,007 of NZ_JBIOOZ010000001.1, read as the reverse complement.
TTCGGTCAACCTTGGAACGACCAATAGGCGCATTTATCTCTCCCTTATCGTGAGGAATAACACCGTGGACCAAGGCGACGTATTTGCGTAACGATGTTTTTTCTTTTAGCTGTTTCGCTAATGATTCATGGGCTTGATCATTTTTAGCCACCATCAATAGCCCCGAAGTATCTTTATCAATTCGATGAACAATTCCGGGTCGCACCACATCATTAATCGCCGATAAGTGATCCGCATGATGAAGTAACGCGTTCACTAATGTACCATTGGGATGCCCTGCCGAAGGATGAACAACCATGCCTTGAGGTTTGTTGACGACAATCACATCATTGTCTTCATAAACAATGGTCAAAGGAATATCCTCTGCTACCATATCTAGCACTTCTGGTTCAGGAATTGTTACAACAATTTCATCGCCTGCTGTAACTTTGTAATTTGCGCGGACCGTTTCACCGTTAACTGTTACGTGTTTTTCTTTTAACCATTGTTGAATTTGCGAGCGGGAATGATTGGGTAAATGTTCACTTAATACTTTGTCAATCCGGCCTTTTTCTGTTTGAATCGTTACGTTAATTTGTTCCATTTTTGCCTTCCTTTGCTGCTTTTTCATCTAAAATCAAATAAATAAATATACAAATAACGCCGACCACTAACGTACTATCTGCAACATTAAAAATAGGAAAATTCATAAAATCCGTTTGGAGCATGTCCACCACGTAGCCTAAACGTACACGATCAATAAAATTTCCAATGGCACCTGCTAAGACAAAAGATAAACCTACAGAATACCAGATACTTTTTTTATAATTCTTAATTAATAAATAAATAATCACGACACTAACAATTACTGTGATGACATAAAAGAATATCATCTTTCCTTCTAATAAGCTCCAAGCAGCTCCGGTATTTCTTAAATGGGTCAGCGACAAAAATCCAGGAATGAATTCTTTTGTTTCACCCAAAGAAATGTTTTGGACCGTCAAATATTTGCTCCATTGGTCAAGCCCTACTAATAAGGCACTGATTAAAAAATATACTACTAACAATCGCGTCATTCCTTTTCTCTATGAATACTTGCTAAATCTCTTGGTCGAACAATGCCTACTAACTCACCATTAGGATGGCCACTTTTACTAATAAGCACAGCTTCTAAGCGTGGCTGCTCCCGAAACATTTGTTCAACTTCAAAAACGGTTGCTTCAATGGAAACAAATTGATAGTTGCTGCGTTTATAATTTGATGCCAACAATTCTCGCACCGTTCGGTTGGCAATGTGAACTTCGCCTTTGGTGCTCTCAATGGCAAACCATACACCAATCCCTCGAACCGTGATTAATCCTTTAAATACACCTTTTTCATAAATCGGAAATTGAGAATATTGTTTTTTTGCAATAATCGTTAATAACGTTTCTAAAGAAGTGGTGATTTCAAAAGCTGTAACACGTTTCGCAAATTTAGGCACTACTTTTTCTGGTTTTGTTAAAGCTTGTTCAATCGTTTCAATTCGTTGAACTGCCCATTCGTTTGGCTCTGCAATTACAAAATCATCAGCAATTCGCTCATGAACGATGGCATTTCTTAACTGAGCCATTTGAAGCAAATCCTCTTCAAATTGAGCAATCTGTCCTTTTTCTTTTCGGGAAAGACGTCTTGTCATTTCACTGAATCCCATATTGACAGGATTGTTCAGTCTCTCTCTCATCCACTTTTCAATGCGATTAAAGTGTGCTAAAAATGTATCTGCTCGTTCCCCCATAGTCGTTGCTCCTTATAATAAACTACGCAATAAATTTCCGTCATTATTTTTTATTGAGCTACTTTCAAGTATATACTAAAAATAGGTCTCAGGAAAGAGCGGCTTTAAAAGAGACCGCTCGCTTGACCCGTTTCGTCCACATCCATATTTAACGCAGCAGGAACCTTCGGCAAGCCAGGCATCGTTAAAATGTCACCCGTTAACGCCACGATAAACCCCGCACCGATTTTTGGAACTAGTTCACGAATCGTAATCGTAAATCCTTCTGGCCGTCCTAATTTTTGAGGATTGTCAGAAAGTGAATACTGTGTCTTCGCCATGCAAATTGGTAATTGATCCCAACCATTTTTTGTAAAGTCTGCAATTTGCTTTTGTGCTTTCGGAGAAAAAATCGCCTGTTCCCCGCCGTAAATCGTTTGTACAATGGCTTGAATTTTTTCTTCAATTGTTTGGCGAGGGTTATATAAAGGTTGAAACTGTTTTGTATTGGCTTCAATCTCTGCTACTACTGTTTTCGCTAGATTCGTGCCACCTGCGCCACCTTGCGCCCAAACACTTGTTAACTCGACGGGCACGCCTAACGCTTGGCATGCTTCTTTCAATAGTTGAATTTCTTTTTCTGTATCCTGTGTAAACTCATTAATTGCAACAACTACTGGTACATCATAACGTTGCATGTTTTGAATATGTTTTTCTAAGTTGGCAAAGCCTTTTTGTAACGCTGGTAAATTTTCTTCTGCTAACTGATCTTTCGCCAAACCGCCATGCATTTTCAACGCGCGAATCGTTGCCACAATCACAACGGCATCGGGTGCTTTCCCTAAAGAAGGTACTTTAATATCTAAAAATTTTTCGCCACCCAAGTCGCCACCAAAACCTGCTTCTGTTACGACATAATCCCCTAGATGCAAAGCCGTTTTTGTCGCTAAAATACTGTTACATCCATGAGCGATATTGGCAAAAGGACCACCGTGAACAAAAGCTGGAGTTCCTTCAATCGTTTGAACTAAATTAGGTTTTAAGGCGTCTTTTAATAATAAAGTCAGGGCACCTGCCACGTTTAAATCTTTAACCGTCACCGGCTCTTTTTGGTCATTATAGGCGACAATAATCCGACTTAAGCGTTCTTTTAAGTCCGTTAAATTTTGCGCTAAACAAAGAATCGCCATAATTTCGCTCGCCACAGTAATATCGAAACCGTCTTCTCTTGGTACACCTTGGAAAGGACCGCCTAAACCAACAACGACCTGTCTGAGCGCACGATCATTTAGATCCACTGCCCGTTTCCAAATCACCCGTCGAGAATCAATCTTTAATTCATTTCCTTGCTGTAAATGATTATCTAGTAACGCAGCTAAGGCATTATTGGCTGTCGTAATCGCATGCATATCACCAGTAAAATGCAAATTGATTTCTTCCATTGGTAATACTTGTGCGTAACCGCCACCTGTTGCGCCACCTTTAATCCCCATCACAGGACCTAATGATGGTTCTCTTAGGGCAATAACGGTTTTTTTATTGATTTGATTTAATGCATCTCCTAAACCAATGGTCACGGTTGACTTTCCTTCTCCTGCTGGCGTTGGATTAATCGACGTAACGAGGATTAATTTACCTTCTGGTTGCGCTTCTAAGGATTGAAGCGTCGGAAAATCTATTTTCGCTTTGTATTTCCCATAAAGTTCTAGCGAATCTTCTGAAAGACCGATTGTTTCGGCAATCTCTTGAATAGGTTTTAATGTTGCTGCTTGTGCAATGTTAATATCTGTCTTCATAACGGACCCCTTTTCAATTCTTTATCGTCTTTGTGACACATTGTTTCTTTTAAATTATAGCTTGTATTGAATAGAATGGCTAGAATAACCTTTTTTAAACAACCCAACCATTGACGTTTGGTAGCCTTTTCTCGTATAATGAAAGTGTCTTTACAAATCTAAAAGGAGCGTGAATTGGATGCAAAAAGGAATTGTCAAATGGTTCGATAACAGAAAAGGTTATGGTTTTATCGTTTACAACGAAGAAGATGAGATTTTTGTCCACTTCACTGCTATAGAAGGTGACGGATTCAAATCACTTGATGAGAATCAATCTGTAGAATTCGAGATAATGGAAGGCAATCGTGGGCTACAAGCAGCACATGTCAAAAAAATAGATAACTAAAAAAGCTGAACCAACAGCGCTTAGCTCCAAAAAGTAAGTAAACGTAGCGTTTGTTTCAGCTGATTATTTTAAGATTTTGAGAGTGGGTCACCAGTCGTTTCGACTTATGACTCACTCTTGTTTTTTTCTTCTTTTTTATGAAGGCCCAAAGAATGATCTTCTGCTACCTTCAATTCAGGCTTTTTTACCTTAAGTGCCTCAAGAAATAACGGAATCGTTTTCTTTTTCATTAAAAAGACTTTTGAGCCTTCCTTAAATTCTGAGGAAAAAATTTCGATGCTTTTTTCATTGTAGGTTACTTTTTCTATCTGAGAAAGCGGAAGTGCTTTTTTGCGAAACCACAAAACATCTCTGACAATTAAAGATGTTTCTGTCATATTAAAAGACCGCGCAATTCCTAGATAAGCAAACACAAAAAATGGAACCATCACCAGATTACTAATCAAGTAAGGACCATTATTTTCCAATGCTAAAATTAAACTAATAAATAATATACAAAATGTGCAAGACCAGTAAATAATTGTTGATGCTAATTCTGGCTGCCAATAAAATTTCTGTTTTTTCATAAAGTGCCCTCACTACTTCTGGATCAACGCCGCTAAATTTAAATATGTTATAATAGTAACATACTTTTTTTAAGAACAAAAAGAAATTAGGAGTAATTTTATGTTAAGAATTTATGTAGATGCGGCAACAAAAGGCAATCCAGGTGAATCTGGCGGCGGTATCGTTTACCTCACCGACCAATCGCGGCAACAATTGCATGTGCCTTTAGGCATTGTTAGTAATCACGAAGCCGAATTTAAAGTGCTGATTGAAGCTTTAAAACAAGCGATTGCCAATGAAGACAATCAACAAACCGTTCTTCTCCACTCAGATAGTAAAATTGTTGTCCAAACAATTGAAAAAAACTATGCTAAAAATGAAAAGTACCAGCCTTATTTAGCAGAATATCAACAACTAGAAAAGAATTTTCCTTTGCTCTTAATCAAATGGCTACCTGAAAGTCAAAACAAAGCGGCCGATATGCTCGCACGGCAAGCATTACAAAAATTTTATCCCAATAAAAAGTAGCACTGTTTACTTAATGCTTTTCCTTTATTAATTTGATAATTAAACACGTGGAGCAAAAATCACTTGGGATTTTTGCTCCACGCTTAAAAACAGATAAACGGTTCTGTCTCGACTTCTTCTTATAGCCCACTTATTCTTCTGTCGTTATTTCCGCTAATTGCCCATTGGTTAGCGAAAGGATTGCTTCAGGTGCTAATTCAATTTGCATGCCACGTTTGCCTGCAGAAACAATAATTGCAGAATATTGTTGAGCTTCTTCAGCCAAATAGGTGGGAAATTGTTTTTTCATCCCAATTGGTGAACAGCCCCCACGAATATAGCCTGTGGTTGCTTCTAAATCTTTTAAGTGAAGCATTTCTACCTTTTTGTTGCCACTAGCTTTCGCTAATTTTTTCAAATCTAATTCTTGATTACCAGGAATGACAGCCACGACTGGACCTGTTTTATTACCTACTGTAACCAAGGTTTTAAAAATTCGTCCTTTTTCAATACCTAAACTTTCAGCGACACTTTCTGCACTTAAATGATCTTCGCTCCAAGCGAATTCATATTCTTTATATGGTACTTTATGTTGTTCCACCATGCGCATCGCATTCGTTTTTTGTTGTGTTTTTTTCTTTGCCACTTTTTTCACCTTCTGAATCACTTGTTTTGTTCGAATGTCTTTAAATAATTTCTTAATACTTGTACGGATAGTTGGCCTGGTGCAGACGCTTGCTGGGCTGAGCCAAAAGTTAGTGCCGATCCGAACAGTTGACCTGTTACGCGACTAATCATCCCTAACTGTCCCATTGACATAGTAACGATTGGAACGGATGCATAATGGGTGTACATTTCATTGGTTGCTGAAAGTAACGTAAGTACATCTGTCGCATCTTGTGGCATCACAGCTATTTTACAAATATCTGCCTGACGCATTTGCATTTGGCGTAACCGCGCGACAATCTCCTCTTGCGATGGTGTTTTCTGAAAGTCGTGATTACAGAGAACAATTTTAATCCCCGCCTTTTTAGCTTCGTGAATTAACGTATCTGCCGCCAGCGGATTCGCAAATAATTCAATATCTAATAAATCCAACGCACCCTTTTTCACTAATTCATGATACAAAGCAAAATAATTTTCCTCGGAAAAAGCCATTTCGCCGCCTTCTTTTTGTGTACGAAAAGTTAACAATAACGGTTTTTGCCCCAACCGTTCCATTACTTGTTGTGAAAGATTACATACATCGGAAAAATCAGCGACATTTTCATAATAGTCTAAACGCCATTCCACCAAATCACAATCTAGTGTTTGGCTCGCCGTTGCTTCGGCCAAAATATCCTCGGCTGTTCGAGCAACAATGGGCACCACAATTTTGGGATTGCCTTCACCTATTCGCACATTTTTGACTATAACTGGCTTCACAGTTCCACCTAACTTCCTCGTTTATTTTTCTCTCTTCATATCATACCATTTCTCTTCTTTTTTGCAATTTAAAGAGCTACAAAGACACCTAGAATTAGGAATTTCCTAACACTAAATGTCTTTGTTTGGGTTATTTAACTCTTTCTGTTGTTACGTTAAACTTCCGTACTTTGTAACTGATACATATCCGCATAAAGGCCACCTTCTGCCAGTAACGTTTCGTGCGTTCCTCGTTCTACAATCTGCCCTTTGTCTAAAACTAAAATCAAGTTTGCATCACGAATCGTCGAAAGGCGATGCGCAATCGCAATTGTCGTTCTTCCTTGTCGCATTTTGGCTAATCCTTCTTGAATCAATCCTTCTGTTTCTGTATCAATATTAGCGGTTGCTTCATCTAAAACTAAAATTTTGGGATCAGTTACAATTGTTCGTGCAAACGAAATTAATTGACGTTGTCCGCTAGAATAACTCGCTCCTCGTTCAATGACTTTCGCATGATAGGTATTGGGTAACGTGTGAATAAATTTATCCGCCTGAACAAATTCCGCAGCCTGTTTAATTTGTTCATCTGTGATGTTTGGATTCAGTAAACGGATATTTCCAGCAATATCTCCATAAAACATGAAAGCATCCTGTAATACCAAGCCCATCTTTTCCCGTAATTCTGTCATGGGAAAATCACGAATGTCACGATCATCAATTAAAATCTGCCCTTCATAAAATTCATAGAAACGCATGAGTACATTAATAATTGAACTTTTACCACTTCCAGTATGACCGACTAAAGCGACGGTTTCCCCGGGATTTGCAACAAAGCTAATATTTTTCAATACTTCGTTTTTGCCGTCATAAGAAAAAGTAACATTACGAAATTCAATTTTCCCGCGAATAATTTCCCCATTCGCACCTACTGATTGTTGCGGTGTTAATTCTTCCGTATCCATAATTTTTAAAATACGACTACCTGCGACAATCCCATCTGTAAAGATACTTAGGAAGTCCATCATTTGTGTCATCGGATTAAAAAAAGCTTGGACATACGTTACAAAAGCATAAATCATCCCCGCTTCTACAGGAGAATGTAAAGCATCGATGCCAAACATAGTTAAGGCCAATGCAATCGCCAACGTATACAACAAATTAATGATGGGACTTAATAATAACGAATTCATACGAATCATTGCTACTCGTGTTTTTAAATAGTCATCATTGGTTTCTTCAAATTCTTTTTCCAAACGTTTTTCTTGGCGAAATTGTTGAATGATTTGCATACCAGAGATGTATTCATTTAGTTTGGTGTTTAATTGACTTAATTTTTCCCGCATACTGCGATATAATTTTGAACTAAATTTTTGGTAATACCAAATTACAACTAATAAAATTGGCAAGAAAATTAGACAATAAAATGAAATTTCTGGACTGAGTTGAAACATTGCAAAAAATGACGAGATTACGGCAAAAATTCCTGTAATCACCATTAGGAATACATACCAGAATTCAAACAATGTTTCTGTATCGTTGGTAACACGAGACACCGTCGAACCCGCTGGTGTTTGATCAAAATAACGCATACCTAAAGTGTGTAATTTTTCAAATAATTTCACTCGTATATATTGATACGTTTTTAAAGAAGCCATCGAATACAAATACCATTGGAAAAACCAAACAATACTTTTGACAATGACACCAAAAAAATAAATAGCAGCAAAAGTTAGAATCACTTGCATTGTAGCAGTTTTAGGCGTTAAATAATTATCCATAAAAACTTGAATGACTTTAGGCAAAAGAATATTGATAATTGATAAGCCAAATGCAAAGAGAATAGCTGTGTAAAACATGCGTCGAAACGGTTTGGCAAAACGAAACAAACGCTGAACAATCGTTAATTGTTCTTTCAGCGGTAACTCTCTGGACCATTCGGATTGATACTTTTCTTCCATTAACTCTCACTCCCTTCAATTTTCGCTTCTAATTGCTGTTTTTCCCACATCCGCTGATACCAACCCTTCTGAGTCAGTAACTCCTGATGTGTCCCCCGTTCAATAATTTTCCCTTCATCCAACACTAAGATTTCTTTTGCATGCATGACACTACTTAAACGATGCGCTGTAATAATAGTGGTTTTTTCTTGGCGCGTTTCTTTTAGATTTGATAAAATCGCCTCTTCAGTCTTCGCATCGACTGCAGATAAGGCATCATCTAAAATTAACAATTCTGGTTCAACAATCAAGGCCCGTGCAATAGAAATCCGTTGTTTTTGTCCTCCAGAAAGCGAAACGCCACGTTCCCCAACCATTGTGTCATAGCCTTCAGGGAATGCTTTAATTTCTTGGTTAATAAATGCTAATGCTGCCGCTTGTTCAACTGCTGCTTGTTCCAAGTCTGGTTTAGCAAAACGAATGTTATCTCGTACCGTCATGGAAAAGAGAAAATGGTCCTGTGGCACGTACCCCATTGCACCCATCAATGCATCTAATGTGTAATTTTTAATGTTATGTTTTCCAAAGAAAATCGTTCCTTGGTATTGGTCATATTCACGCATCAACAATTTCAAAATAGTGGTTTTACCAGCGCCTGTTTTGCCAACAATCCCCAAGGTTTCTCCTTCTTGCAACGAAAATCGGATATTTTCCAAAGCCACCGTCTCTTCTTTTGGATAAGAAAAAGAATCAATCTTCATTGAAATTGTCCCTTGCGCCATTGTTTTGATGGCATCTTTTCGTTCGATAATATGCGTTTTTTCATGTAATAATTCGTTCACACGATCGTAACTAGCATTCCCACGTTCTAACACATTAAATAAGCGCCCAATCGCAAACATTGGCCAAACTAGCATCCCAATATAGGCAATGAAAGAGACCAACTGACCTAAACTAATCGTTCCTTCCATGATGAAACGACCACCAATAATAATTGTCAAAACATAAGAAACACCAATAATCAGCGTAATAAACGGATCAAATAGTGCATCTAAAAAGTTCGTTCGTTTATTTTTGACGATAGCATCATCAATTTTCTCTGTAAAATCAGCAAGATCTTCTTTTTCTTGCCCAAATGTTTTAATGACTTTAATTCCAGTGATACTTTCTTGTGTTTTATCATTAATCGCTGAAAAAGCAGCTTGTGAATCTCGAAAGGCATCATGCAACTTAGAACCTAGAACTCGTGAGGTGACCGCTAATAAAGGCAGCGGTAATAAAGCAATTAATGTTAAGCGCCAATCGACAAATAGAACCATTGCGATAATCGTTGTTCCTCCCGTAATCACAGAGTCAGCAAATGTTAAAATCCCAGCTCCAGCCACATTTTGGATGGCATTTAAATCATTGGTTGCATGCGCCATCAAGTCACCTGTCCGATATTTCTGATAAAAGATGCTATCCATTTTTGTGAAATGATGAAATAATTGAGTCCGTAGCTCTTTTTCCAAACGAGCGGCACTCCCCCAAATATGCATCCGCCAAATATAGCGAAAAAGATATTGGGCAAGCCCAGCACCAATCAAGAGTGCAACCCACACGATAATTTTCGTTAAGCGAATTTCTTTGTTAACGATTTCATCTACAACGACGCCAATAACTTTGGGCGGGACTAATTGAACAAGAGCGACCATCATTAATGAGAAAACCCCAATAATATAACTTTTTTTCTCTTGCTTAAAAAACCAGCCTAATTTTTTGAATATGGACATTCAGTTGTCCCTCCTTTTACTTTGTTGTTCTACGAAGACTACTTTCGAGCTAGAAGGTTTCTTCGTTATTGTTGTTTTTGATTAAACGTCTCGCTCTTTTCCTCCTAGATTATCCTATTCTCCCGCAAAACAACAAAAAAACGGACTGAAAATCAGCCCGTTTTTACACTTATTCATGATTACCTGAATAACCTTTACTATTTTCCTTGGTTTTTCATTTGTTGCATCATTTGTCTAACCTTTTTCTCTGACGGTTTTTGACCCATTGATGCCATCATCATGCGTAACATATCCTCATTAACGGGAGGATTTTTTTTGAAATAATCTTGCATATATTTGCGTGCAAGGAAAAAGCCCCCTGCAGCGCCTACTAATAAAGCGATTACTGCGATTAATACTACCCAACCTGTTGCCATTGAAACTCTCTCCTCTCCGTATAGTTTTGCTCTCAATGAATTATTTTACTAGAAATAGCAAAAAAAGAAAAGTTCTTTTTGCGGGATTTCTCTTAAATAATGAAAAAAGTCTGATTTTTTTGCAAAATAGTGATTAAAAGTCAAAAATATACGCTCTTAAATGTCAATAGGACCTTTAAGAGCGATTGTTGCTTTAGTTTTGTCCTTGAATTTTTTCTAATAATTCTGGATCAAATGTTTGATTTTTTAACATCGCAATTTCAAAACCGTAAGGGGCCTTTTTATTTTTTTTGTCTTCTCCGACATAAGGTGTTTCTAAAATTTTTGGTAAAGCAGTTAATTTTTCATGGTGAACCACACCGTTTAAAGCTTCAAAACCAATAGTGCCAAAACCAATATTGGCATGACGATCTTTATGTGAGCCCATAGGATTTTTAGAATCATTCACATGAATGACTTTTAAACGATCCAATCCGATAATTTTATCAAATTCAACTAATACGCCATCAAAATCATCTTTTACATTATAACCTGCATCATTAATGTGGCAAGTATCCAGAGTGACAGAAAGCTTATCATTTAGCGTAACTCCGTCAATAATCGCAGCTAGTTCGTCAAACGTACGGCCGATTTCGGTTCCTTTACCAGCCATTGTTTCTAAAGCGATTTGAGGGATTTGCTCTTTCCACAAGACTTCGTTTAGACCTTTAACAATTTGTTTGATGCCGGCTTCTGGACCTGCGCCAACATGCGCACCTGGGTGTAACGTGATTTGCGTTGCTCCCAACGCTTGTGCTCGCTCAATTTCTTGTCGCAAAAAGTCAACGGCAAAACCGAAATTTTCCGTTTTAATTGTATTACCTAAATTAATAATATACGGGGCATGAACGACGATATTACTTAAATTGTGTTCCTTCATAAAAGCTTGCCCAGCTTCAATATTCATTTCTTCAATCGGTTTCCGGCGCGTGTTTTGTGGCGCACCTGTATAAATCATAAAGGTTGTTGAGCCATAACTAGCCGCTTCCTCGGCAGAGCCTAATAGCATTTTCTTGCCACTCATACTAACGTGTGATCCTAATAACATGTGGTTCCTCCTAATAATTCTTCTTTTTCTTTTGGTGGTATTGATACTGTTGCAGCCATTCTTCTAGCGTGATTTTTGTTACTAATTCGCCAATTAGTTCATAGGGTATTCGCTTAGGATTAGTGAAGCGAAGACAACTTTTCCCCATGTTTAGCTTTGTTGACACTTGTTCCTGATAGGCTTCTTGAAACCAACTTCGGACGGCTTCATTTCCCATTAATCCCATGTGATATAAAGCTACTTGCCTTTTAGTAGCGCCTAAACTGATAAATGGTAACGGCTCATCACCACGGTTGAGATAGCCTTCTGGAAATACTGAAAGCGGCACAACAAAGGTTGGCATGCCATATTGCATTGTTAATTCAAATCCTGCTGGCAAATTTTGCGAAACGGCGTCTAATACTTGCTGATAAGCAATTCGCCATTTTGGTTCAACTGTTTCGATGTATGCTGTAACTGTTTCAATTGACTGCCCCATTATTTCTTCCTTTGCTGATAAAGGGCTTTGGTTTTATAGCCTTCTTTTAAAATGGCTAACATTTCAGTTTGCCGCTTTTTCCGTGTCTCCGCTCGCTTTGCACTAAATACATACCGCGCCCACTCTTTTTGATAACCAGGCGTTAATGCAGCGAATGTCGCTGCAGCAGCTGGTTCTGTTTGTACCAACGCTTCAATTTCTGGTAAATATTGAACATAATCCCCAACAGCAGAACTGGTCTGATTCTTCGCTGGCTTTTTAAGAACATTCTTCATGCCGACAACCGTAAAAGTCTCATCTAAACTAACCATGCGATTAAATTTTAAGGTTGAGCCTTTAATATACCCATCTGCCTCGTTTACTTGTAATGTTGGAAAAATTTCATCTCGGTGGACAAAGGTTGGATACATTTTATTGCCTTTTTTCGGATAAGCCACATATAACAACCCATTTTCTACTAAATGTTGACCTTCAATCACCATTGAAACAATCTCTTGAAATTCCGCCATCGTTTTCACAAATGCAAAAATCAGCTCAACTGGTTCTGAGGGTAATTGCTGCGCGGCTGAAGCAAATTCAGATAGATACTCTCCCTGTGGTCTATTTAAAGTAACTAGTTGCTGATACTTCGTTAAGTTTAACTTTTCGACAATTGATTTCATAACCTACTCCTTATAGCGACTGCACTTTTTATTCTAGCATAGCACAAGTTATCTGTAATTGAATATGCCCAATAGTAAAAAAGAGTTTTTTGTAACATTTGTCCTTTTGATTTTCAGCTTTTTATTTCAATACTATCTTGACAAAGGACTTTTCTTACAGTCCTCCTTATTGTTGATACAACAATACCCACCCATTACTTTTCTAATATAGTCTATAACAAATTTGAATTTTTATTGTAGACTTTTGTGAACATTGATATACTATCTTTATCGTCTATATGCTTTAACCAATACTTTTCCTTAATGAATCACCATAGAGAGGAATAATAGTCTAACTTTATTAGTGATTAACACTTTGGACATTCACAAAAAGCTTGAAGCAATAAATATATTAGCAATAATAATTTTACTGGAAAGGTGGTGAAATAGAGTGGGAATGTTTACAAAAGGACAAAAAAGTGCTGCAGAATCTATTTATCAAAAAGAAATAAAAAAATTTTTAAAACCTAAAGATGGTTTAACTCATCTAGTTATGGTAAATAGTTTTAGTAAATGGATTAATCAAAATTTTGGCTGTGAGGACAAATACACTACGCAAATTGATGAAATAATATCTTCTATGCAGTTAGATGGTTATGAAATTGTTGATATAAAAATTGATTCACTACAAAATCAAGGTCTGTCAGGATCTATGGAAGGTTTCCATACAGTAATATTATACAAGTAAGGATTGGCTATCTGTAGTGAGACTTAAAAATTAGACAGAATACCGACCAGAGAAACTTGGTCGGTATTTTTATATAATAAACCGTTCAAGATAATGTTGGTGACTATTGATTCTAGTACTATAAGCAAAACTTTATAAAAAGACTTGCTTACATTAAGGTAAACAAGTCTTCCTAAAGCAAAATATTAAGCTAGTATTAACTGTTAACTATTATTTTTAATTTATAAACCGTATAAGATTGAAGTTCACAGTGTTTTAGTATTTTAACAAGAAATAAATCACAAGTACAAATTACTCACTAAAACACAAATAAACGTTGATACAAAGCCGTTTATGTTTTATTCAACTACAAATGTTCCACAACTTTTCACACCATTATGGTAGTCAAATGGTAGTCAATTTCATGCCTAGACGAATAAAAATAAGCCTCACTCTCATTTAGAGAGCGAGGCTTTCGTTATGGACCATACAGGACTCGAACCTGTGACCGAACGGTTATGAGCCGTTTGCTCTAACCAACTGAGCTAATGGTCCTGAAAAGAGCCGCCTTTGGGAAGGCGACTCAAGAGAAATTTAAATAAGTGTAAGTTTATTCTAAACTAAGGGTTACAGAAAATCAAGCTGTTCTTAATATCCAGTACCCCAAGTGTTTGATGGATTGCCATCATTTGGACCAACAGGAATGTAAATTCTAGTTCCGTTTGAATCAGAACCACCTAAAAAAACATAGCCATCTGCTACACGAACTGAATCATACTTAAAAGTAGAACCTTTCGGCCATACTCCGTAAACGGGCGCTGACAAGCTCGGCGCACCGTTGCGAAGAACAATGCCTTCATTTACGCCAATGGTGAATGTTTTAGCTGGTGTTGGTTTGCTACTTTCCCACAATTCCGCAATATCACCATCGTTTGCATAACCTAGTAATTTGCCGCTGTTTTCGATACGATATAAATTTTTACGACCGTCTAGTTTTTGTGTAATTGTTCCAACTTGCGTCCACAAACTATCTGCATTGATATGTTGGCTAATTGGCGCATCTGGATTTTTGTAGATTGTTGTGAAGCGAACGTGTTGACCTACTTTATATTTTGGTGCGTTCGGCTTTCCAGGGTTCACAATCGTTTCTGAGCCATCTTCTGGCAATCCTGTTTGCAAATCTTGGGCTAACTGTGCCTTATTGATGCCCCACTGCGCTAAATATCCGTAAGGGTCTGTATGATCACCCCACCAAGTTTTAGACACCCAATCGTGCGATACAATTCCGTATCCTGTACCATCATCTAAATCAAATGTTGCGCCGATTTGAGTTGCTAAATCGCGAATCAAATTAACATAGGCTGCATAGTCTTTCTTGAACGTTTCTTTGTTATTCGTTCGTGCTAATTCGATTTGAGCATAAGCTTTTGCATTCGCTGTTGGTCCTGCGCCCCATTGAATTTGTCCTGCTGGTGCTAACTGTTTCACTCGACCACCAGAACCAACAAAATATGAAACATACGCATTTTGCCAATTCCGTTTCATATATGCTGTTTCATTATCTAAACTGTTTGGACCAACATTATTTCCATTTCCTGACTCATGCAATACAATCAATTCATTGGTTGCATAACCGGGAAAATAGCCGCCAAAATTGATTGGGTCTTGTTCAATTTGATAAGCATTTGCGCCAATCGGTAACATCAAACCTAATGTCATTGCACCAGCTACTAATAATTTAACAGTTTTTTTCATAAAAACACCTTCCTAAAATTAATAATAAAAAGGTATAGCTTAGAGCCATACCTTAATTTAATTTCTCATGAATTTTTTCTACCGTCGTTTTAATGTCTTCAACATCTTTTAACGAGTCCGCAAGCTTTCCAATTGTTTCTTGATAATTACGCTCACGATCATTATTTTGTTTCATCACCCAAATAAATAAACCAACAAATAGAGTTGTAAATGTTACTTGCTCTGGATTTGTTAATAAACCTCTTACAAATTCTTCAATCAAAACTACTTACCTACTTTCCGATAATTTCTTTACACTTCTTTTTCGACGTATTAATCAAGTATAGTAACAGTTCCTGTTCCCAAACTACCACTTTTTGGAAAAGGATCAGCAGTGCGCCAACTACCATGTACATAGTGATTTCCTTTTCTATCACTACCAAACCGAATACCTTTCGCATTCATTTCATATAGAGCTCCATAATTCCCTTGGGGGAAAGTATATTGAACTGTCGTTAATGCAATATTCCAAAAATCCTCTCTTAATGATTGGTCAATTTTAAATCCTTCTGGAATAATAAAAATTGGTACCATAGCAGTCTTTAGTTTAGTTGCATCTGCCACATTTACACGCAAATAAGCCTCTACTTTATCGTTTTCACGAATAAGAAGAATATTTGTTTCTTCTCCAAACGCAGTTTTGTACGCGGTTTCTACTTCGCTAAGTCCTGATTTTTTGTAAACATATCTTTTTTTAGCTTGAATTAATTGTTCTACAATTTCAAAATTTTCATTAATAGGTTCATGCCACAACGGATCCCCTTCGTTAATTTTTATAATCTCATTCATTTAATTTCCTCCTAAAATAACTTCTATTGTTTTTATTCCTGAAATGAATCTATGATGATACTCATCAAGCTTTTGATATTTAGGATTCACTAGTCCGAAATCAACAGGTACTTTTACTTTTAAAGAATTTCTACTTAAATATTCTATATTTATTGATAACGTCTGCGGATGTCCTCCACCTGCACCTGTTGTTTCTTGACCGACAGGAACAACACCTGCTCCATAATCCCAACTTAAAGCTCTAACACTGGGAAACCCACCTAATTTATGATTGATAGTTCCTAAATCAATAGTTGCAGTCAATTTATCAATTTGATTTTGCAAATTTGCAGCTTGATTTTTATCTAATAAATTTTTGAGATTATCAAACCATGTATTGAATAAAACAGACATATCATTTAACGATTGAGACATTTCTCTATTTTTTTCATCTGCTGAAGCTGAAAAATCATTAAATACTTGCTTTAACATTTCTTCATATTGCTTCTCCATTCCAGATACCGAAACATTTTCAAATGGTGTAGAATAGCCACAAACTTTCTCATCTGAACGTTTATCTATAATTAAATCTGCTGTAATAGCTGTGCTATTTCGTGGAACTCGAATAGTAGCCAATTGTATTTCAAAAATATCTGACGTGCGCTCAATTGCTATATTTCCTTTTTTTACCGCTACATATGATCGTCTAGCATTTAAATCATGCCGAACAACTATAGAATCAATTCTATCTTGTGTCGAAGAAGCGACTTCAATTGGTAATGCAAAAGCTGTTGTGTTTATATATTGATAGCCTTTTAAGCATGCTGAACCAGCTTTAACAACTACTCTCATTCCGACTGAATCTGCTGGCGCTATTCTCAACGCTTCTCCAATAGACATCATCACGCCATTTCGAAAAATATTCTCAAAATATTTTGCCCAGTCTGCCGAGGTATACGCACGATCATACTTTCCATTATCTTGTAGCACACCATCGTAAAATAAACTTAATTCTGCCAAAAACAAACACCTACTTTCTTTTAATTACATCAATAATTGTTTTACTCTGATTACCAAATTCACCGTCTATATGGTAACCTTTCTCATCCCAAGTTTGAGTTACAGAATTTAAAACAACAGTATCTGAATAACCAAAAGAAGAAATACGTTTCACTCGGTCTCCTAATCTATAATCTCGACCATAAACAAAAAGACTATCATTTAAATTGATAGTCCCATTCAAAGCAAGTACCGCTGGTTGTTCAGCTAACTTTTCTTTTCCTCTGGATTGAAGCGTTGCAATATACTGAGAATCAGACATTTTCACATCATTCACCGTTTGTTGTAAATCACGAGCATCTACATATATCTCTTTTCGTTCGAGGCCACTCAAATTGTTGTTTACTTGAGTATGCTTACGAGCTTTACCTTCTCCTTCTCCATAAATAAGAGCTGTAGTCGCTTCATCATAATTGTTTTTTTCAAGAGATTCATTTGTAATATTTTCAAACGTAGTACTAAATTGAATAATATTTGAGCGATTTTCACTTTTTCTAAATCGAATAGTTGTTCCAACTTTTCCTGATTGATAGGGAACTTCATCGAAACCAAAACCATAACTTTCGCATAACCCTTCAATTTCTTCTTCAACATTTCCATAACTATTTTGATAACTAATTGTTGAACTAGTAATCGCTGGTGGCTGTTCTACAGATAAATAATCAATTTTTCTCTTTGAATCTGAAGGAGCAATGACCTCATTTCTTAAATGGTCATAACAGATTAGTTCTGGTCTTTTTGTTTGATTATAAATACGATACACGATCCGTTTGCCAGTTTTTCCAAAAAGTGATTTACCAGAAATAGTGATTAACCCACTACTAAAATCATCACAAATAATAGAATCAATATAGTAAAAGCAATTATTAATTAATAAAATAGTTTCTTCTTTCAACATCTCTTCTGGCATATAATCAATCAAAAGAACGGCTTCAAATGTATTTGACTTCTTGTAGTTTTCCGTAATACTTAATGATTTCCAAATATCTAGGACTGAAGAAGATTCGTATTGAAACCCTGACTTTCTTCTAAAGATTTCTACAAATGGTGACGTAGCAAAATCCATTATTTACACCCCACTTACTAACGGTGTAAATTGCATTTCACATGTAATACCGTTTTGTGTATTATTTGCTGCTTTTAGCTGTAAATAATTATCTCCTTTTGATAATCGAAAGAAACTACTTCCTTCTAGTCGTTCTGGCACCGCATTTGTCTCTTTGCCATTTATAATTTTTTTAGCATATAAATTGCCACGCACAGTTGAAAGTTCAAATCTCGTTCCAGATTCAAATGTTCCTTTAAATCCAAAAAA
Source organism: Enterococcus sp. DIV1206 (assembly GCF_051712485.1). NCBI lineage: Bacteria > Bacillati > Bacillota > Bacilli > Lactobacillales > Enterococcaceae > Enterococcus > Enterococcus sp. DIV1206. The sequence continues at coordinate 1,437,637 of NZ_JBIOOZ010000001.1, read as the reverse complement.
TGTTTGTTTCGTTACATCATAAATTTGTGGATTAGTCACAGTTGTTACACATTTCATAAAAAAGACTGCTCCAACTTGTACGTCTCCATTGTTTACAATTTTTTCAATATTTCCTGATTCAAAACGCCCGAACGTGTGCTCTTCACCTTGAACAAATACCATAGGAAAAATAAGTGTTGGATTTAATGTAGCTAATGGGACTAACGAATTATAAAAAGATACATCACGAAAATACGAATCAAATGCTTCAAACTGCAATGAAAATAAATTCCATTCATCAATTTTAAAAGGACTATCTTCATAAAGTTTGAAGCTAGGCGCTTGAATAGGTAACACATCTGTTTCATATTCTTTATCATAAACTTTCAATGTTAATTTACCTGTTTGTTTTAAATCGATTTTTTGAATCATATCACGTCGTAATTGATAAATTTCTTCTTCCGTTTTACCGATTAAAACTCCTTCTATTAATGGTTTACGGGTACTTAATCGAATTCCTACAACTTTAGCGCCGTCATCACCGAACACTTCTTCTGCTAAAACAACATTTTCAGGTGCTTCTAATCCTTCTACATTTTGCAAAAAATAAGGAGCTGATTCGTTAAAAACGAGTTGCTCCCCATTTTGATTTGTATACATTAATTCTAACTTCACTATTTAAGCCCCCTTGCTAAATTCCTTAATTGACGTTTATTTTCAATAGCTGCTTCACGAGCTGTTTTAGTATCAGATACAACAAAATTTTGATTAACTTCCATACCATTAAAATTACCGCTCTTCATATATGCAAGTAATTCACGCATAGTTGAAGCTAATTCTCCAAAATCAGTTGATTCCTTCGATTCTTGCACAGCAATTAAATTTTTAACAACCGAAGAATTTCTCGGAACGCCTACGCCGTTTTCATAACGAGGAATCAGTTTTTTTGTTTCAGAAGCTTTAATGACTTTTGAACCTCTTGGCAAATCAGGAAGAAAAACATTTCTTCCTTCTGGAATAAATGGCACACCGCCTTTAGGAATAACTAATTCTTTATAAACAGGTCCTCTTTGGTCATTAACAATCGCTGGACCTCCAACGTGATAATTTGTTCCTGTTTCAAGTCCTAAAATTTTTGCCACTTTTCCGCCAATATCAGCAACAACTTTTAATGTTTTAGTTATAACTGAAGGTCCTGAATTAAAATCATTTACTGCATTTTTAGCTGAACTTGCTGGCCCAGTTGCCTCATCTCGTGCTTTTAACAACTTCTCTACAGGATTATTTGCAGCAAAAACATTTAAACTACTATTACCACTAGCTGTTGCACTTACTACTCCTGAAGCATTACCTTTTAAATTCTTGCTAGCTGGATTATTTGCTTTATAAATATTTAAGGCACTACCCCCAGTTCTAGCAGCATTTTGCGCACTTGAAGAATCACCTTTTAAAAGTTTCATTGCTGGATTGTTTGCATTGAATGCATTTAAATTTTGAATACCTACCTGTGATTGGTTTGATACATTTGAAGCATCACCTAGTAATTTTTTTAAATGTGGTTTAACTTGATTATATGTTTCAACACTTAAGCTACCTTCGGCTATCTTAGCTTTTAAATCTTCGTTATTACCTAACATTTTTTTTACTGGATCAGGCAAAGCTTTCCAAGCATTCATACTTTCTTCTGATGCCATAACTTTTGTTAATAAATCAGTATTATCTCCAAGCATTTTTTTCTGATCAGCTGGTAACGCATTCCATTGTTTTAAACTAGTATCAGAAGTCATAATTTTTTGCAATACATCAGAATTATTAGCCAGAAGTTTTTTCTCATCATCTGGTAAATTTTTCCAGCGATTATATGATTGTTCTGATCCATATATTTTTGAAAGTAAATCGTAATTATCACCAAGAATTTCCTTTATATCCACTGGGACTTGTGACCAGTGGATAATTTTATCTTGAGATTGACTTAATACCTCAAGAAATCCTTGATTTTTTACTTTTAATTCTTTAACTTGTGGTTGATACTCTTTCCACAATCCCAAATTAAGCATTGTTTCTGCCATAACTTCTGGAGTATTTGAATAAAGAACTGCTTTCTTTTCTTCAAAGCTTAGTTTTCCCCAATCACCTTTAGCTTGCAATGCTTGTGTCATGGTTTTAGTAACATTACTCTTTAGCAAAGCTTGTTGTTCAGTAAAGGTCATCTTTTCCCAACGTCCATTAGCTATAGCAGCTTCCGCTATCATCAATTTGGCATTACTTTTTAAATCCGCATGTTTAGAAGCAAATAATAACTTATTCCATCCTTGTTCAGATTTTGCAGCTTCTGTTATTGCTTCTTGAGCGTTAGTTTTCACATGTCCATCTTTATCTTCTAAAACTAAATCATTCCAAAAATCAGCATATTCTCCACTTTTTTCAGACATTAGTTCAACTTTTTTTGCGTTATCTTCTGCTGCTTTGGCAGAAGTATTAGTCATATCTGTAAATGAAGAAGCTAGTTTTTTATTTTGAGTAATTGCAGCTTCTGATGCATCACCCATTGTACTTATCAATTGACCATTAGCTAAGAAAACTTCATTAGTTAATTCTGGATATTTTGCAAGAATTGTTGACATCTGATCATCAGTTATTTGTTGAGCAGAATCGCTACTTTCTTTAAGTAATTTAAGCATTTCTTTAGCATACTTACTATTTAAATCATATCCTGAATCCACTAATTTTTCTTTCATATCTTCTTGCATCTTTTGATATTCAAGAGAAGATTCTTGTCTTTGTTTTCCTAATGACTGCAGCCATTCTTTAGCTTGTGCTTTTGAAGCAACACTAACATTACCAGTCATTGCTTCCAGAATTTGTTTTGATTCTTTTTCACTTTTCCCCAGTGAATTTACGTATGCTTCAGCACTTTCTTGAGCATAAGCTTTTATCCGAACAGTTTCTTCATAGCTAATTTGTCGATTATTATTTGAAGCAGTTTTTTTGATTTGAGTAATTTTAGCATTGTTTTCTTTTACTATAGCAAGATATTTTTCCTGATTTGCTATTTCATCTTCTGTTAATTCATTGGCAGCTTCTTTAATATCGTCTGGTAACTCTTTAACTATACCTTTCAATGTTTCAATTTTTTTAGTTAGTATTGTTTCAATTGATTGACCCATTTTAGAAAAATTATTTACAATTGAACCTGTATTACTTGAGATACCTTGTTCTAATAAAGAAAATTCTCCACTAGCACCTCTGCTATAACTTTGAAACTTAGTTAAAGCTTCATCATAAAAGAACGACTAGTAAAACTAGTCGTTCGGTATCAATGCTAATAAATCAGCTTTCAATGTTTTTCCTGAAAAATCTATATTATGTTTAGTTAACCATTCCTTAATTTCTGGTACTGTACTATTTTCTGTTGGTTTATCATTAGCAGCAGTATTTAGCCCTCTTGCTTCTTGAACGGTAAATCCTGCAATATTAACCTTTTCAGATTCTCGCTCTCCTTTAACACGAGTTGCTTGATAATCACCTTCATTAACTACTGTTCCAGATGATAATCCTGTAATTGCTAACGGACTTGTACCTTCAGCAATTTTTTCTCCACTCTTCTTGTAAATTCTGAATGTATCAGGCATTACTTTTCCTCCTTTTAAAACATCTCAATTGTTGCCCCATCTGTTGTAGGTGTAATCGTTCCTACTGTGGGGCTTGTAACTTTTCCAATTCGTGTGTTTCATCTCCAAATAATTCTTTCTTCAATTCTTCTAATGCTTCAGAATTATCAGCAAAACCAACGGTTACTTTTTTATCTCCTACTTGGCGAGAAATAGCAGAATAAACGTACTCTCCCGGCTCTGGTGTAAAGTCATCATCATTTAACGTTTCTCCTTTGATACCATCGCATGAAAATGTTCCTGCATACATACCAAAACCAATTTTTTCACCATACAAATCTTCTGATTCAATGAGAACTGCATAATATGGTGGCTCTGTATCTTCTCCAATGTGATAAACTTTACTTTCTTCCGTTGCTTTTTTATGTCCTAAAATTTCATGTTCAATAGTTGCTGGAAAATCCAAAATACCTAAATTAGCTGCAATATCTCCATGCCCTTTGCGAGCTACATAATATGCAATATTTGAACCAAATACTTTTGACGGTTCTTTCTTCAAACCAGTAATTTCAAAACTTGCTGCTGCACCTTCTCTTGGTTTACCTTCAACAGTATATTTTTTTCCATCAACTGGATTCAATTCATTATCTAATTGTTTAATTGTAATTCTGCTAAAACCATATGTTTGCATAATTGTTTTCCTCCTAAAAAATAGACACCAATTAATAATTGGTGTCATGAATTTGTGTATTTTTTCTGTAGCGTCTTGCATCTACAAAACGTTTTGTTTCACTAAAATATTGGTCTAATCCGCCTTCAAGGCGACCAAAGCCAATTTGCCTCATTGTTTCTTCCGCTGCTTTAGAAATTCGCTTGGTTGTCATTCTATCCATACTTTCAACATTGATTTGGTAATTAAACCGAATAGATAATGCTTTATTATTAGCAAAATAAGCATTGGTTTGTGGACCAAGAAAATTATCAATAACAATAAAAGGCTTTGTCATATCTAAATTTTCAGGTACTTCATAAAATTTGATTCTTTGAGGTGTTACTAACTTTTTGATTGTTTCATTTTTAATCAGCGCATCGTAAACCTCCATCATCATGTCTTTCATTTTGCTAATTCCTCCATATCCGATTTCATTTCTTTAAATGCTTTCGCTTGGATTTCATCAGCTGCTGCTTGAAGTTTTCCCATTCCACGAGGGCGCACATAAGTTCCATGACGTGTGTAGCCAAATTCGTTTAAGTGAACGATAGGTGCACGTTCTTTTGAAGCCCAACCAGTCTCCACTCGCTTAGGATTACTTTTTATACCACTAGTTATTACTAAATCATGTGTTTTCCCTGAATCCATATAACTGGCCATGTATTTCTTAACAATCTGTTTGTTTCTTTCACCTTGTTTTCTCAATGCTTTATTGGCTATTCTGTTGACTCTGGCAGCTCCGAGTTGTGTTTCCATATTTTTGAGCGTTTCTTCTAAACCGATTATCTCGCTCATGATGTAGCCCCCAATACAATTTTAATAAAGCGGTTATCTTCAAAATCAGGTGAAACATCTACAATCTCCCATTCTTTCCCTTTAGGTAACACTCTGTAATCATCAATAATTACTTTGTGTTTATTAGTTGGGATATAGTCTTGATGGGGATCACGGATTTTAATTGTTAATCCCTCATTTGTTCCTTTGGCATTCAAGATTTCCATATCTTTCATTGAGGGATTGTAGGCCAAGCAAAAACATTCATATAACTTTTCCCTTTTTTCTTCCATTGGTTCTGGTCCATCGTTTGGAACAAATCTCCAAAATTGAACAGGCGTTCGAAGATTTCCACTATTAATTTTGGGCGTTTTATAACTCGGATGTATCATCATCAGACACCTCCGCATATTTTAAAGAACAAGCTAAAATATCAGATTGATAATTTGTTTCAAAAAACTCTAAAGAATCGTTATAAACATAACGACTTCTTTCAAAAACTAGCTCAATGAAAGTTAAATCATTTTCGGGATTAGTTGGATAAATTAGCGAATTAAGTCGTAAAAAAGAAGCGGCTAAGATTTCTTTTAACGAATCATCTTCCGATGATCCAAAAATCTTCATCCGCTTCTTGAATTTTCCTAACTTTAATTCGGCTAATTTCAATGCTTCTTCGTTAGTCATCAAATCCCTCCTTTAACTATGTCAATTCCACATTAGCCCCATCTGTCGTAGGTGTAATTGTTCCTATTGTGGGGCGTTTTACTTTTCTAATGTACTTACTGATAATGTCCAAACTGCCGCAGCCTTATCATCTTTTGCTTTTCCAAAATAGAAACCTTTGGCTGTATATAAATCTAAGTCTTCAAGAGCTAAAGTTTGGTCATATTTTTGAATACCCATAGAACCACCCATATAGGCATCATATCTTCCGACTACAAATGACAATGCTTTACCAGTAGGCTGTGCTACAGATTCAATAATATTTAAATTAAATGGTAATGCTGTAACATATACTCCATTAGCATTTAAAAAAGTATATTGTGCTTTTACATCCCAAGCATCTGCTGGATTCACCACTAAATTTACTTTGCCTGCTACAGCTAAAGATTTACCGTTTTCTTTTGTTGAATGATGCTTAAATAGCTCTTTCAACTCATTAACTGTTGTTTTTGAATCGGCAAAAGTTAATTCTCCTGATGGTTCTTTTTCTGGATATTTCCCGTCCGATACAGGAGTTCCTTTCGCCACTTTACGATTCAATCCTACAGGTTGGTTTTTCCCATCACCAGTTAAAAAGGCTAATTCTAAGGCTACAGAAAAAGCTTCTTGAATTTGTAATCGAATAAAACGCTCAATCCATGATGGCCCATAACCTTTTAAATCTTTTGGTAATACGACAAATGCGGTTAATTTGTTATCAATTGTTTCTTCTTCGCTGAATGCTGCATCTAATTGTCCTTTGATTTCTCCAAAAACGTTTCCCCAAACAGCTACTCCACTTGTATCAGATTTCAAAAATTTCAATCTTAACCCTGCATTGCGTAAGCCAATTGCAGACAATAACGGATGTTCTGTCGTTAAATCATTAAAAATTTCATCTACTGTTTCTTCTGGTAACAGCTCTTCGTCTTTGTACCCTACTTCTTTATTAATTTCATTATAAAATTTGCGTGTTTTAGCATCCATGTTTCTATCTTTACTAGAAACTGCCGCAATTGATTCTGCGCCTTTTTCTCCTGCTTTTTCCGCTTCTACTAATAATTGATCAAGCATTTCGCCATACAATTGTCCTTGTTTTTCAATAGACTCTTCATTTTGAACAGCATTAATCCAATTTAATTTTGCTTGTTCAAATTCTTGCGATAATTTAATTGTCATAATCAATTCCTCCTAAAAATGTGTATTAAAATAAGAATCTAGCAAACGGTGATACGTTTGTTGATTCTTTAGATTCAATAGTTTGTTCACTTGTAATTTCCTTTTGTTTGGCTTCAATGATAGCTTCAGCAATCATTTCCTTTAATTCTTCTTTATTTACCATTGTCACCGATTCATTTTGCTGATTTTTTAGTTTTTTCACTTCATTGATAATATCTTTTGAAATAAGACCACTTCCAGCATCAGCAACTAACAACGGACGTTCAATATTTTCAAACATGATTTCGTCTACAAAACCATTTTCAACAGCCTCTTCTGCGGTTAACCATGTTTCTTTGTCCATTAACGCTAAGATTTCTTCTTTCGTTTTTCCTGTTTTCGCAACGTAAGCATTAGCCAAAGAAGAATTAGCCTTTTGTAAAATTTCGCTGGCTTTATCCATAACATGATAATCTCCACCAGCACCCATGGCTACATTATGGATCATAATTTGTCCAACAGGGCTAATCGCTACTGTATTTCCAGCCATAGCAATAATGCTTGCAGCACTTCCTGCCATAACAATGTTTACTTTTACATCGCCTTCATAAGAACGCAATGCTGTGTAAATTTCATTTCCCATATCTACAAGACCACCATAAGAATTGATGGTTACTTCTACAGATTCATTTTCTACTGGCAGCAAATCCAAAACATCTTTTGGACAAGTTGCATCCATATCGAGCCAATCATAAAACCATTTATCATCATTAGAAATAATCGGTCCATTAATCTTGATTTTCACTGTCATTTTCTTCCTCACCACCTTTCAGTTTTTCATAGTTTTTAGTTATATGATGTTCATTCATAAACGGTTCATCAGATTCATCGTATTCAAAATCTCTTAATACTTGATTTGGTGTAAATACACCTGAAGCAATTAATTTATCAATCTTGACTGCTTCTTCATATGGATCACGTTTAAGAACATTTTCAATAACAATTCTTTGGCCTTTTTTATATTCACTTTTTTCAAGTATTTTATTATTAAGCTCAGACTGTAACTTATCTTTTAATTGCATGATACAAAGCTTTTGATAGGCTTTAAGGTTAAACTCTAAATCTGCCATTTCTCCATGAATTAAAGCAGAAGGAACGCCTATTGCTCGACAAACGTCATTAATTAAAGTCTTTTTCAATTGTTCTAATTCTTCTAACGATTGATTAGAAGAATTGGTTTTATTTGTATATTCTTCATAGTCAAACCCTTTAAGCTTTGGAACAATTGCCACAGAATTTGTTTTAAACGATTTATAAATCTTATTTACAAATTTTTGTAGTTTTTCTTGAGTACTTCTTCCGTTTTCATCTTTCTTATCTCCATAGCTACCCGTTTGATCGATTGATACAGAAGCTCGAATTTGATTATTTCGCATAGCTACTTCCAGAATACGACCGAAAAGCTTGCCATAATCATTAAATAAACCATCCGTAAACTTTTCTAATTTATCGTTATTGTATTGAAGATAAATAACATCAGACATTTTAAAATTTCTCTGATAAGTATATCCTTTTACCGTAACGCCCTCAAAAACATCTTCATATAAAGCATACTCATTGCGATAAAAACTATCTGCAATTAACAATTGATCATCATCTGATACAATGACTAATACTTCATTATTTTTCAGTAAAGTATAAAAAAATCTTTGCCAAAAATCATTTGCTGACATATCTTTATTTGGGCGAACATTTAATAAATATTCCCATTCACTTTTTGTACCATCCCTTATTTGAATTTGCATCGTTGACATAGTTCGGGCAACAAAATTCAATACAGAATCTAGTGCTAAACGTTTTAAATAGGCTCGGGTGGATACCTCACTTATAAATTCAAAATCCAACATTTCTTGAATTGCTCTATTCTTAGCTGATGTACTTTTTAAAAGATCGAATAAACTCATTCGTTCACCTCCTCTCTCTTATTAAATAATATTCCGAAAGGTTTTTATCTGATTTTCCCTAAAAAACGACGTCCAGATTTATTTATTTTTTTCTTTGGAACAGCCCATTTAAACCCATTACTCTTAACAATTATTTTTGAGAAATATGCAGCATTACTTCCATAAGCAGATTTTTCTTTTCGTTCTATATTTAAGTATTGGGGTTTATACATCATGATCACCTCTTAAAATTCTAATTCATCCAACATATCAAAAGCTGATTTATAATCAACACTTTCGTTAATCCAGTCTCTTTTATACAAAGCTGCTAAAAATGCATGAAAGCCATCTGTTTTTCTCCGAACAGGTTCTTTTTTCAAAAAAGTTCGATTACCTTGTCCATCTTCTTTAATATACGTATTGTTTGTATACCATCTCATCAATGGATCATCTCCAAAAATAAAACGTTCATTAGCAAAACCATCTTCGATAATTGGTGCTATTTTGGCTTGAACACCTCGTGGATTTCTCAAAAACTCGTATTGATAATCATTTTTTTCCAGCAAAGGCTTTAATAAGTCCATGCGAAAACCATCTGCACATACTAGCTCAATAGAATACATTAACCGTTGTTCGTTTAACCAATCTACTAAGTGTTGAGGATCAATTGAAGGTTCATCAACAATCGTAATCAGTCCTTCTCTCTCCCATTCTTTTATAGGAGCTTTCAATTTAAAAGTGTCCAAAAACTGCTTTCTTGCAAAACTATGCTGTTTCCAAACAAAATTTCCATCAACTTCAAATAACAAACCTACACTTGCAAAATCTCTGATACTTGCATAATCAAAACCTGCGACACAACTTTGACCGCTTGCAATAGCATAAGTCCTATTCGTTGCTTTTAACTTCTCAATCGTAGTTACATCTTTTTCTTCATTTCCTTCAATCAAGTTCATTCGTTTCGTTACAAAGGCACGTCTGCCACTTGGTGCTTTTAACAAAGCCTCATATTGACTCCGAATTTTTCTTAACAATCGTTCTGCTCTTTTAGTTAATGGTTTACATAAAGCAGGATTTGCTTTTTCCCACATTTCTTCATTGTCCATTTCTTTAATATTGTCCAATTTACAAATAAAAGGAAAAATTCGTTCTGAACTTTTCCCTTCTAAAACTTCTATGCAACTTTCCATTAACAAATCATAGTATCCTTCTCGAACAAAACCATTAGTAGAAATAAAAAATTCTCGTGGATTATCCACTTTACCAAGACCACCTGAAAAAACATCTACAATTGCAGAATTTACCATTTCATGAATTTCATCATAAATAACACAGCCTTCTCGTCCCCCATCTTTTGTTTTAGCATTACTTGTCGCAAATCTAAAAACGCTGTTTGTTTTTTTTCCAATAATTTTTGACCGACCATGTTTAAAATGACGACGTAAAGTTTCGCTAGCATCTATTTTATTAAAACATTCATCAAAGGAACGTTTTGCTTGTTCTTCTGAATTAGCTACAATAGTCACATCATAGTTATTTATTCCATGTAACGGACTGATAAAATAATTACACAAGGTTGAAATAAACCCGTTTTTTCCTCCTCCACGTCCCAAAGTTATGAAAAAACGTTCGAAAAACACTTCATTTGTATCTTTAAAATACAAAAAAATAAACGGAACTATAAATTTTTCCCATGGATCAATTTCAAAATAATTCTTTTCAGAAAATGCAATATATTGCTCAATTTGTTTTTCATCAAAATACAAATCATTGCGACACAATACCTTTTCTTTAAGATAATCTATTAATTGAATTCTTTCTTTATTTAATTGTATTTTTCCTTGTTCCCACATAGAAAAATATGCTTCAACGTATTTATTACTTAACAAATTAAATCACTTCCATCAGAAGGAGGTGATTTTCCTGCCGAATCTTCCTCTGTAGATTCTTGAATTAAATCTGTTAATTGTTTTATAACTCTTTGATAACTAACATCTCTTGAATTATATAACTTGGCCACTGGTCTTTCTCGCTCATATGGTTCTTGTTTCTCTGATTGAGAAAACATTTCATAATCGCCATTTTCTGATATATCTTCCCACATTTCATCGAGCAAAACACGCAATCTAGCTGCTTGAATTATCAAACCTTGCACAGCTTTTTTCTTATTCTCTGGTATATTTTTAAATAGCCTCATTAGCCTATTTTTTTCTTTTTTCACGAGTTTATCTCGTTCTTCTAACTTCGACATGAACTCACCTCTTTTCTAAACATTATGTAAATAAGGGGGGGTTGTACGTGAGAACTTCTATTTTTCTGGACAGTTGACCCCATCCACCGGTTCCCGCTGTCCCCACTTTAGGGCAAAATATTTCGATGGGGGGGTATGTTATCCCCCCACTTTTGGTTGATTTTTGCAAATTATTTCCCACAACTTCGTTTCTCTGTTTTTTCCATTTACAAGTTGGAAAAAACACTTCAGCTCGTGCTATGTATCTCACACCTAGCCTTTCATTCATTTCATTGTGTTGATGTTTGTTAGTCATGCAGAACGCAGATACTCTTGCTTCTTCCATGCTTACCACCATTCATCATCCCACTTTCTTTTTCTTTTCGATTCTCTATAGTTAAATCTTCCGTGTCGTTTGTTATGACAGTCTTTGCATAAAGTTCTAAGGTTGTCTATGTCTAAGGCATACTGTGGATAATGTTCCAACTCTTTAATGTGATCCACTTCAAGAATAGAATCATATTGAGTTGTTAGCTTGCCTTCTTGTTTGCACCACTGGCATTCGTAATGGTCCTTCTCTAAACACTGCTGTCTTAATCTTCTCCACTCTGATGAGCTATAGAACTTTGCTCGTGCTTGTTTGGATGATACATCAATCATTGTTGGCAATATTAGAAAGGTAAGTGTTAACCAAAGCACGTTGAACTTGTAACACTCCTTCAATACCTAGCGACTTAACATCGAGTTCCAATCGTTCGTTTAAGAACTGTGCATTGTGATCTGCTTCAAGTGTTTCTTTCTGAACGTAATAAAGTAATGCTGATGTCTCATCCATCTTCAAGCCATATACTGAAATGATTTCGAGAAACAATTCTGCGATTGCATCTACATCTTTCTCTTCACGAATCTTCTTCATAATTTCTAAAAACTGCGCCTGTTGCTTTTTAATCTGTTCTTTTTTACTCATTTGTTATCACCTCACGTACTTCTTTATATTCTCTTGTATATGCTTATCTTCCCAACTACCATGACCACAATAAACTAGCTTACAAGAATCAATCTCTTTCGGTGTAGCTTCTCTCGTCATTTCGACAATAGATGCATTCTTCTTTATCTGCACAGACATTACAACACGTACTGAATCAGTTGAACGGTTCGGCTGTGGATATTTATGTGTTAACGATACATACCAATAACTTTTCATGTTCTCTCTCCTATTAGTTTTTTTATATCTTTTTTCTGCTTAATGACTTCAAATAACTTAAACACAACAATTCCTCCAAACAAAAAGAGGCACTTGCAAGCTAGTGCCTCACGTGAATGTAGCAGAAACATCTATTGACGATTCTTTTATTTAAGTAGCAAAGCTACCTATTGGCGTGACAGGAATCGAACCTGCCTCTTATCTCGCTATATGCTCGTTGCATCCCAGATGCTACACGCCAACCGAAAGGATTTTTATACTATGCCATTTTTGAGATTGCCTACCACAAACTCAATATCGCTGGCAAGGATTTGCACCTTGCATGATTAGATTTACCCGATGGGCCAAAGCCCTACATATGAACTTATACGTTGTTCCAATGTCTAATCTCACGTACGAGCGTCTACCTATTCCGCCACAGCGATAAATCACTCACAAACCTGTAGAAAAAGAGAGAGGAATTACACCCCATTCTTTTATTTTTGAGAACGTCTGATTTGTGAGTGATCATTGCAACTTACATAGCGCTATCTTGACGAAGGCTTTCAGCGTACGTCTACGTGTAAGCTTCATGCCAAGTTTATTGCAATATTTGCTACCTATGACTAAACGAGACAGAAAGAACTGGACTCTCCACATCCTTATTCTTTATTTTTTTGTAGGTAACCTCAAAAGATAAGCGAAACGGAGCTAAGATAGGTAATGCATGCCTTACCTCGTTTCCTTATCTTTCGACACTACCATAGTAACATCTACATATTGATAAAAACCGCCAACTTTCCGCCAAAAAACCGCCAAAAATTATTTATATGCAATTATTTTGCCGTTTCGGTAAGCTTCCGCGAATTCAATCAAAGCTTCTGATTTCATTCTTTGAATACTTCTTTCAGAATAGCCGACTTCTCTTGCGATTTTATAATTAGAGTAATGGTCCTGCACACAGAAACTATAATGCAAAATTTGTCTGCTAGTTAGGCTTAATGCCATAAGCGCAGATAAAATTGCGTCTCTTTCTGCTTCTGCATCTGCTAATTGTACTAGCGCATCTTCTGCTTTGTTCCCATGACTTTGGCTTTTAGGCATATCTGTAATAATTGGTGATTTTAAATCTATCAAAGAGCGACCAGCTATTCGCTCTAAACGTCTAAAATTCTTCAACACATTTCTAGCATTCGCTTTTGTTTGTCGAAAATCTACTTCTTTTAGCAATTGAATCAAGTGGAATCGCTCCTTTTGTGGTATAATAACTATGTCGAAAACATTACTCACAGTCGGAGCGATCCGGCTTTTTATTTTTCCATTTATTCGTCCTCTACTTCCGAAATATAATAAAACATGTGGTGACTTCCGTAATCAATAGTCGTACGATTTCCAGTGTTCCAGTGCCGAATGTAACGTGTAGTAAATTCATTTTTGTCCCACCAATCATAAATTGATTGTAAGGCGTCTTGCAATGTCTCGAACGTTCCATGTATATTTATTTCGTTTGTTAATTTGTTTTCCCAGCTAACCTGGTATTTCATTTATTCTTCCTCCACCTTCACAGCAAACGGCCAATAGCGCTCGTCAACTGCTTTGATTTCTTGTTCAGTATATTTTTTTGCTTCTTCTATATTTTCTGTAACAGGTATACAAAATCCAAATCTCATATATCCAATTTCTGGCAACTTCACATAATAAAGCGGCTCTTTCTTGACTTCGTAGCCGTCAAGCCATGCACGAGCAAACACTTCAGTATTATTATTCATCCAAGATTCTAAATCAGGCTCATTACATGACCTTAAAGCTTTAATGATCGCAGCACCTAGACCGCCTACTTCATAATCTCTTTTTCTTATTTCTATATACTCCGCCACGAAATTCGGCACCACAGCTTTTTTCGATTCTTTTAGTTGTTTTGCTAAGCTAATTGCTTTTTCAACAGCATAGTTAGCACCTCTCAAATAATTATAGCTATCCGTAGGAACTTCTAAACATTCTAACTCTTCAATCAATTCTTGTTTATTCATCGCTGTTTCCCTCCTAAAGCAAGCTACCATCGATTAACAATACTTCGCCGTTTTCTTCAAGATTTTCTAAATCTTCAAAAGCTCTTTCAATTCCTGTCATTTCCTGCTCTCCCACTCTGCTGTCAGCAACCATTTTCAACGCTTCGTATTTATCAATTGTTTTCATATCATCAAAAAATTCTTTTTCGTCTTCTACTTCGCAAACAATATCCTTGTAAAGTTTTAAACATTGTTTTTCATCTTTAGCAGCGATTAATGCAAAATAAGGTTCTTTAATTTCGTAAAATTTCATTTATTTTTCCTCCTGTTCCCAAACCCACTGGCTAAATGACTGTAATACTTGAGCTAATTCATCATCATTTAAATCACCATATGCATAAGCTACTTGCTTATACTTCATTTTTCCACCAGTAGTTGATAAAAATCCCATGATTTCGATAACTTCACGTAATCCGTGTAATTTGCATGATTCTTTCAACCAATCCAGCACAATCTGCTGATTTTCGTTGAGCTGCGGTTGCTTCATTAATTTTAGATATTCAATATATGTTATAATTTCCTGATTATGCCTAGTATAATCAGGTGTTGGTTCGCTTACTGTTAATTGTTCTTCAAGAAAACCAATTAATTGATTCAGTTCACTCATTCTGTTCCCTCCAATAGTTCTGGGTTATCCCATACATTTCCGATGACTAATAGTTCAAAAAGTGGGTATGTCGTATTTGGATCTCCTGAAAACGCCCCTAAAAAAGTGTCATAGTAATCTACACCCTCACTTTTAAACACGAATGAACAGTCTTCCCAAATAACATCAGTAATGTATTCTGAAATACCTTCATTTGTTACTTCTATTATTTTCAAAATATCACCCTCAAAAATTTCAACGCCGTTCTTGTCTTTCAAGCCTGTTGATTGCATGATGACATAAGGAAATTCATCCCAATTAAAAGTTGTATCATAACTTACTATCTCTATTTTAGACGTACCAGGACTGCCTTTAATCTGAAAATCCGTAATTATGGCCATCATGCTATTCGAGTCATCAAACAAAGGTGTAACATTTTCTATCATTTCTTTCTCGTAGGTATCCCACGCTCTAAATTTTGGAATCATTTTGTTCACTCGCTTTCTGGTAATAAACATTCAAAAATCGCTTCTAAAACAGGGACTACAATACTGTTTCCTGCTTGATGATAAAGTGTCGTATTTTTGTACTTTTCGTTTTTTCCAGGATTTGCTTTTTTAGCATTGTTAAAATCATCATCATCAAATCCCATTAACCTCCAGCACTCTTTTTCAGTTAGAATTCTATATTTGTTCTTCTCATACTCAATCAAACCGCTATTGGGACATCGATCTTGTCTCGTGGTAATCGTATAAACAAAATCGTTTACGACTTCTAATCTGCCACTGAAACCATTTGCTAAGCTACTTTTACTTCTAATCTTTGATAACATGCTAGGCTGTGTCACCAAATATTTTTGATCAGTGGTGACTTCCAGAAAATCCCCCAGTGGTTTTAGTGGTCTGTGTTTAAGTAGATCAAAGTTGAATGGTTCACCATCTAATTTACTAATAGCAAATACTCTTTTTCGTTTTTGAGGAATACCAAAATCCATTGCATTTAAGATTTTATATGTTGTGAAATATCCTAGCTTTTCCATATCACTTAAGTATTTTTGAAACGCTCCAACTAGTTTTTTTGAGAATACATTCGGAACATTCTCCCAAATTACTACTTGAGGTTTCCATATACCAAAGTTTTCTATAATTTTAAGTGTCTCAAACATCAGGCTACTTCTTGTTCCATCTTCAACATTACCGCCATATTGCTTACCACCAATAGAAAAATCTTGACAAGGGCTACCATGCACTAAAATATCTGGCTTCAAATTCCATCCAACAACAGATTGCGGTTGATATTTTATTTCTTTTTCAAACATAGCGTTATAACTTCGTACTGCTTTTTCATTCCATTCAACATAATCAATTGATTTGTGAGGAATTCCTAAATTTATTAATGCTTTTCTCGGCGCACCAATGCCGCCAAATAGTTCTAAAATTTGTATCATAATTCCAAAGGAGTAAAGAATTCTTTATGGTCGACCAAACCTCCACTCCTCCTTCTACTTAAAAATTATCCCAACGATCCTCATCGTCTTTTTTATCCCTTATAAATGGCTTTAAGAGCAGCCACGTTATCGTTAACGTGACTACTATTCCTAAAGCAATAAATATCTTAATTAGAAAAAATGCCATTTTAGTTTCCTTCTTTGACTACTGTATTGGCTCCATTTGTTGTAACCCAGCCATGTTTTTGTCGAGCTTGTGCTTCTGTATAGCGAATCAATTCATCTGTTACTGATTCAGCTACTTTTTTGTTCGCTTCTGCCTCTGCTTCGGCTGCTTTAGTTTTCTTATATGCTTCACTGTCTGCTTGTGTTTTTGCTGTCTCAGCATCTAATTTTGCTTTTTCATTTTCTTGACCAGCTCGGATAATCGCATCAATCGATTTTTGTGTATCAGTATCTACTTCTGGTACACCCACTGTGACATCTTCCACTTCAAAACCTTTGCTTTCTACAGCTTTAGAAAAGTTTTCCAATAAAGCAGCTTCCACTTTTGAAGAATCGCCTGATAAGACACTAAGCAAGCTATATTTTGAATAAACTTCACGAGCTTCTTTCTGTAGCTTTGATTTTAACCAGCCTTTTTCAATATCTTCACTGGTAATATTGCCAAATTCTTTGTACATTTTTGCAGCTTTTGTTGCATCGATTTTGTAATCATATTTAATATTTACCGTTGTTTTTTTACCATCAGATGTTGAAACTGAAACATCTTTTGCTTGGATCGTTTGTAAGCGAATTGGATATTGAGTAACTTTATCAAGTCCTACAAATTTCACGCCTTGCGTAAGTACTTCATCACGGACACCGCCATTCATTGAGTAGCGGACACCCACATAGCCATTATCAATTTTTTCAAAGAATTTAAACGCTCCTACTGCCCCTAAACCTAATACAACAACTGCACCAATTCCTAAACCAACTAATTTGTTTTCGCTCATAATAAAATCCCTCTTTCTACTTTAATTTTTTTATCTCTGCTAACTTTTTCGCAACACTTTGCCCGCTTTTGTTGCATAGCGGACAAGAAGTTGCTTTTGAATGACCGAATCTATCTTTTTCCCAGACAATCATCTGTCCCTTGCATTTTATACATACCATCGCTTTTACCTCGCTTGCTGTATGTGCTGTTTGCAATAGCTTTTTCTTTTTGTCTACGTTTTTTCTTTTTGATTTTAGATTTAGTTTTACCCATTCACTTTGACCGCCTTTGTCAAATCCTAAAGCGTTTGGATGATCTTCAACTTCTTCTGGTTTTACATGGTAAACATCTGTTTCAATGTTAAAGCCTCCAACTTCGGCAGCTTTTCTTAACACATGACCATTCCAGCTTTTTCGATAGCCTGTTTTTTTATTCACTTTAGGACTTACACAACTTCTTGCACCTTCCGCAGTTGCTTCACACGGCAAAACAAATAACGCTTTGTTTTGTTCGTCTAAATACAGTTGAACCCATTCTGGTTTGTTCAATCGTTGAACTACTGGACCACTTAAAGCCAGACCGCTTTTTGAGATCGTTAAACATTCCTCTGCTTTCACTCCAAAATTTCCTGAAATAAGTAACATTGCTGTATTTAAATTAAATTTCATGTGTTTTGTCTCCTTTACTTTGTTATTTTCTTTTCGCTTAATTATGTTTTCTATGCCGTTTGCCTTTCGCCAGTTTTGAAATGTGGTTGTTCCCAGTCCGAGAGCTTTCTTAATATCATTTACTTGATAACCTAAGTCTAATAAGTGCTGATATTCTTCTTTCGTCAGCTTGTCAGGCTCTAATTTTGGTAATGGTCGCTTATCGTTTATAAGGTTAGAATTCAGTCGTTTTGATAATCTCTGGACCTCTTCCACGATTTCTGGATTATTCATCCATGATTCATCATCACCAGTCAAAAAAAGAATTCTCTGACGAATGGCTCTTTTTGTTTCTCTGAGTTTGTTTTTCGTCATTCCTTTTCCTCCAAACTCATAATTTCAATTTCTGTCCGTGGTCGCATGCTATACAGCTTTTGACAAACCATCACAGCAATTTGACCATCATAAATATCTTAAGTTTCCTTTATGAGGTGCAAATGCCCCAAAATATTTATTTTCTGCATTTATTCTTGCTTCTTTAGCTTCTTCAAAAGTATCAAAAGTTCCTAAAGCAATCTCTTGTCTATTAACCATGATTCTTGCTCTGTATCTCTTGTTTGGCTTCTGTGAAACTCCGGGATAACCTGTAGTATTGTTTTTACGTAAACGTGCATTCCTAGAATTTTCTTTTTGAGAAACTATTCGCAAATTAGCTTTTCTGTTATCTAAAATGTCGCCGTTTATATGATCGACTACATAACCTTTTGGGGCATTTATTAAAAGTCTGTGTAACCTAACAATTTTTCCTTTTCGTCTTGAAACTAGATATCCTCCACTTTTGTTTCTACACCAAGTTGATTCCAAGACAAGTTCTAAATCTTCACGATCAAATATAAATATGTCATTTTTAAAAGTTTCCATAATGACCATATCGCCTATAATCTTATATGGATTATTTTTCTTTTTCTTCATCGCCACCCTCTCCAATTTCGTATATCTCTATTTCGATTCTAGGATTGTAGCTATATTTTTTCTCAGTAATTATTTTTGCTACTTGTCCGTCATCAGAAAAAAAGTATTTTGTTACTTGCATCAAGTATTGCTTTTAGGTAATTATCTAAGTCACTTTTCTTATCGCAATATTTCCGCTCTAATTCCACTTCTAAGCGTTTCTTTTTAGAACTTAATAGATATTTAGGTGCAGGAACGTAAAACGTCACCTGCGCAAAAATAGCCCCTTTTTCAATCAATTCTGGTTTTGCCTTTCGTAGATACGCTTTTACCTTTTGTTTATAGGCTCTCATAGCGTTATCTTCATAGGTTTGGACATAATTCCCACGTCTTGCGAATCTCGGGCGACTTTGTGGCTTTGGTTCAATCGGTAGAACAATTCGCATCTCTTCCACCTCGAACCTTACAAATCGGCTTCTTTGACGAATACTCCGTTTACCATTTCCCCTTGGCGATTTTTGATTTCGCTATATGCTTGATTTAGGCATTCGTATAAGTCCATGTTATTTTGCATAGCGAGAATAATTAATGTCACAACCACATCACCGATACCATCTCTTAGGTCGTTTTCGTTGTTTCTTGCCAATGCAGCCCCAACTTCTCCGACTTCCTCAATCACTTTTAACATTTGCTTTTCAGGCTCTGCTTTATCTAAACGCTTTTCTTTCGCCCATTCTTCCACTAATTTAACTAATTCATTCATCTAAAATTCCTCCCCGAAATCTAATTCACGTTTTAGCTTGCTGTGAATCGATTCTAGCTCTTTTTTGTATTCTTTGACTGTTTGTATTGTTTTACCACTAGAAAGCACATAATCGCGTTCTATTGCGACGAGAGCCTTACTTAAATTGCCATAATAACCAATCAAAGCGAGAGACTCTTTTTCTGTACCGTCTTTATCAGTCAAAATGGTTAACTCTCCGTGTTCGTTTCGTCTCGCTTTATTTACGATTACTTGCTTATCATCGCTAGTAATTCGATAATCAAGTACCTTCATTTCAATCATGATTTACTCTCCTCCCGACAATTCTTGTATTTGTCTTTTTAGAGCTGCTTGCTCTTCTGGTGATAGTTTTTCCTCTTCTTGTTTTGGTTCATTTACCCAATCTGGTAATTGCTCTTGTCTAACTGGAGGATTCGTATATCTTGCTTGCGTTGTCGTTTCAGACAAGTCGTATTCATCGTTAAAACGTTCATCACGTATCCAGCGGAACAATTCTTGTGGATGATACCAGTCGTTTAATTTGATATACTTAAGATAAGCTTTGTATCCTGTTTTAAACCGTTCGAAGTCTTCATCTGACTTAATTTTCTTTAAGAATTGCTCTTTGGCTTTTTTCTTATTGGTTTTCTTCGGATATGTTTTCCAAACTTTTTCGAATAATTCAAGCATAGTTGAGCTCGGCTCAACACTATTCTTTTTTTTATCCTTAACTAACCTATCCTTACCTAACCTAACCTGTGTATCCATTTGGTATCCAACATGGTTGTCATCTGGTATACCAAGATGGCTTTCACTCTCTAAAACCTCGGTTTTAAAGGTATATGCCTTACTATTTTTTTCTACTAATTCAGCCTTTTCTTCTTGATAAAGAGTTGGTTTATATCGATCATTTCGAATATAGTTATGAATCTTCCAATGCTTGATAACAATAACTCCGCTATCAAAAACTAAAATGAATCTTTTGGCCATTAATAGCTTTAAATCATCATCTCCACATCCAACCATTCGTTGGATTTTCTTAGGATTATTAATAAATCCATCATCATCTGCTCGCATTGACAAATGAAAGTAAAGAGATTGAGTTGACAGTGGCATGTCTAAAAATGCATCACTATCAATGATGGTCTTTGCAAACATTCTTCTTTCAGCCAATTATCTAACCTCCTATAGTTGAAAACGGCACTTCCCAAAAATAGTCATCGTATTTTTTCACAATATTTTTAGTTGTTTCCCCTTCTATAATTTCAACTTCTTGTGTGAACTCCATCCCCTGTTCAAAAACAAAAATTTTAATATCGATATTATATTTTTTTGAAATACCTTCAAAATCTTCTTCGATAACACCCCAAGCCTGTTTAAAATCTAATATCTCTGCTAACGCTTCATCACATTCTTCGTGCCATACTTCTATCTCTTTTCTATCTATGAAAGCACGTCTGGTATTATTGATGTAGAATTCGTTCTCACTGTACAATGTGGTTGAATAATCATCTTCAGAAATTTCAACCTTTTGCGAGACTGTGACTGGTCCATCTTCAGTCATTTTAAAATTAGGTGAAGCAATTATCCCCTCTTTCAAAAATCTGATTACATTCTCTTTTTTTCCTCTAATTTTAAGTGTTCCCTCTGCCCAGTTTGGCATTTAAATCATCCTCCTATGTTCAGTTTCTTACGTTCTTCGATGTTTAATTTCACTGGTTTAATTTGATACTTATTCAAGAAGTTCTTAGTGCCCATTTGGTGCTCCTCTTGATGGTGCTGACGACATCCTGCATAAAATGTGAATGTCTCATGATTGATTTTTTTACGATTACGCCCCATACCAACAACCTCAATGTGACAAATATCAGCATGTTTACCACAAATACAGCACTTACGATATTTTAGGCAGTAATAAAACCATTTGTTATTTTCTAGCAAGTATTGGTATCTCTTTTCTAGTGGTACATCATTTTTCAAAATGAATTCGATTAAAAAACTAATCCATTCTGTTGCTTCATGTCGTGTAGCCTTACTATGTTCAAAATACACGCCACTTTTAGCTTCGTAGTAATACTTTAAAACTTCCTCTATCCATTTGGGTTCGTCATAACTCCAACGAGCTATATCAGCTATTAAAACGTGAGAAAGTGCATTCTGTTTTTGAGACATTTGTCGATTATCTAATAGTTCAACTTTTACTAAATTGTCATCGTTGTTAGCTAGAAGTTCGAGAAAATTTGAATTTATTTCATCCTCAAATTCGATGGCCAATTTATTCCCTTTGTGGTTTATGATTTTTCCAATCATTCAATCACTTCTTTTCAAAATCATTTGCAATAGGAGGATTTGCGTCGTCAAATAATTCTGTTTGTTCTTCATCGAGTTCGTTTTCACTTTGTTGTTCTACACTAGGAACTTCAATCTTTTCTAGCATTTCTTTCATACGCTCAAGAACTTTAGTTTTTACGTTTTTTAAAGGTACGTTGTTAATCTTGCTGTGCAACTCTTTAAACATATTTTCATGATTTTCAGATTGTGTAGCAAGTTCTGTAATACTACTAATTAATTCATCTTTTAATTTTTCTAAATCTATTCCTTCGCTACTCCATTCATATATTTTTTCGCCTACTTCTTTTGTTATTTTAAAAGGCATATTAAACATATTTGAGTTATCTTTGGTAGCTTCCGCTATGTGGTCCTGATCAATACGTAAAGCGATAGCAAATTCATATTCCAAACTATCTTTTTGATCAGGTTTCAACCCTAGTTTTACTACTTGTGTTTTACCTTGTTCATTTTTTTCCATGTCGTAGGCTTGCTTACTTCTAGACGTTCCAATCACATACATTGAATTTCCTGTTACTAACTTAAGAAATTCTTTCTCTAATGGTTTTACTTTATTCCAAGCCAACATTTGATTTTTAGAGTTGCCTCTCTGATGGTTTTCTACTTGTTCTAAAATGCCACCTTCACCACTCCAAGCATGTGTTAGAGAATCGACTATCACCACCTCAACCCCAGCTTGTTTGAATAAATTAAAAGCCTGTATATATCGCTGGACAGTAAATGGTGCTTCAAAATCAATATGCAAAAATTCCCCTATGTCGACATTCCCAATAGTTGAATCAGCATATAACAACGATCGTTTGTGCTCAGTGTCAATGACACCTATTTTTTCCCATTGTTCTTGTTCTGATAAGTCTGAATGCATTTTTTCAATAATTCCTTTAGCAATAAACAACGCACTTACTGTTTTTCCACTACCACTTGCACCAGTTATCATGATAGGAACTTTTATTTTTTCGCGTTTAGCCTTTTTTATTTCCATATTGAAACCTCCTATCTAATTCTCAAACTCTTAGTTTGAACTAATTCTGCACCTTTGATTTCCCCATGTTTCAGTTCTTCTTTCAAAGCTGTTTTATCAACTTTGGGAGGTTGAGGAATTAAAAAGCCAATAGGAATTAATTTTTCGTCTATAATATTCACAGAAACTGGATTGTTTTGAATTCCTACATTGAATAATTCGCCCTTGATTTTCGTTTTGCCGACCTTTTCCATTTCATCTTGCAGATATCCTTTTAGGTTCTTTACATTGTTAGAAAGCGTTGTTTTTCGTGACTGTAGCCGTTTGATTTCTTTTTCAACAATAGATATGTTGCTTTCAAGTTCTTTAACTACTTTTGCTGTGTTTTCTACTTTTAAATCGATTGAATCGCTAATACTATCTAACGTATCTTTTAATGTTCCATCATCAAGCTCTTCAGCTAATGACAAAACTTTTAAATAATCGTTGCTAAGTTCATAAAGTGTTGCCACGGCTATCTTCCTCCTCGTCATATTCCCATTCTGGTTCGATTTTCTGTAATTCTTCTGACGGCTCTGTTAAAAATTGATCTAGCACATCTGCTTCACTACGATTCATTCACAAGACCTCGTTTCTGTGATATAATTTTTCTTGTATAATTTTTTGTATGCGACTTATTGCTTGCCGGCTTAAGTCGCTTTTTTGTCGTCATGCGACACCTCTACGCTCTTTTTGTTGCGCAATGTATATTTTATTTTTTTGTTGCTTGTACCATAAATCAGCTAATCTTTTTGCTTGGTTTAACTTTTCTTTTCTAGTCATTTAAACTCACCTCGAGAAATCTTCGATAATATATCCATCAAATCGTTTGGATCATCTGTGACAAAAGTATGTGTATTTTTAGTCGTAGTTTCTGTTGCAATACCGTACATCTCCTTTAATAAACGATGTTTTGGACAATCACAATCTGATTGTTCCAGTTTTTCTTTTGTTAGTGTATATTGGCTATGTGCAGCAATGGCTACTATCGTGCCTTTTCCAACTTGAGATATTGCCATCTCTCCTTCTAAATCGATAGCTGCCAAAGATAAAGCTACATCTTCTTTCTGGCATTCTTTTGCTAGTTTTTTAATCAATTTTTGAATTTTATCGTTCATTTTGGTATACTCTCCTTAGTTAATTTTATATGTGTCCCCACTCGTCAAAAAACGAGTGAGGCTCTTTTTATTTACGCAATAATTGTTACTGAACCTTTTTCTACATACTCATTTAAAGATTGAGTTAAATATTCATGAATACGTTCCATAGCTACATGTTTCCAAATCCCACCATCTGCTTCGAACAATGCGCAATGACCATATTTATTGATTCTAAAAACAAATGGGCTATCTGGCTGTTCAACTTCTAAAAATGTTCGATAAGGTCTTAAATATGCTGGACTAGGTACTTCTGCTTTTGTGAGCGTTGCTGCTCCTTCTTTTACTGTAGCAACTTGAGAAACTCCGTTATCAACTAAATCTCCCCCGCCTTCAATTCGAATAGCGCTGGCACATTCCAGAATAGCTTTTGCATCAAGATCACGTTGAATAAGAGATTGAACATTAATAATAAATTCTTCTGAATCCATAAAGCGACTATATGGAAACACTTCTAATAACGCTTTTGCTTCAATAATTTTTTCACGCTTACGGTCTGCATCTAAAGCTGAATAAACAGCAACGTTTGTTGGGCTTTCAACATGAATTAATAATTTTGACGTAACTTCTTCATGGGAAAATTTTGATTGTAGATAACCAATTAATCCAGATAAAGAATTAACTGTGAGTGTTTCTGCTCGTTTAATTGGATCGAGTTCCATTAAATCCGCTTTTGAGCGATCAAAAAATACTTTTTCCTCTTCTTTATAAATAATTTTTTGGTCATCACGTAATCTTACTGCATACGCTAAAGCTTCCTTTAAATGTTCTGACATAATATTTCACTCCTAGTTTGTTTTAAATTTTTTTATTTTATCTGTTTCTTCAATTTCTTCTACTGGTGTGCCTTTATCATCTTTCAATTCAGAATCATCTGGATCGAAATACATCTGGCCTCGTTGTCCACTTTTCAATTCATTTGCTAACGGTTTTCCTTTACCATCTTGACCAATAATAATTTTTGAAGTTAATGCTTCTCTTGGAACTAATTTTGATTTCACTTGATAATCAATCAAAATATCTTCACGATATTCGTCTGGAATAATCGTTAAATCAATTGTTATCTTTCTCTTTTTTGTAGGATCGGTATTAGGATCATTAATATTGTTAATGACTTGAGCAAGCTCATAATCAAATCGTTCTTGTAATCCTCCCTCACTAATCCCACTTAAAGGAACATTAATATTTTTTGACATTTTATTGCCGTCCTTTCTGTGATATAATTTATTTAGATTCTATTCACTTTATTTCCCCTGCTTTAGCTCTAACTAAAGTGGGGCTTTTTATTTTGTCTTTTTTTAGAATATTGGTATTTTGCCTCATCCCAGTTAAAAAACCAATGGATAAAGAAAGGTGCACTTAGTGTTGCTAGTATTGGCATTGAAAAGTGACTTTTCAGCAATACTCCTAGTACAATCATCAATAAAAATGCGCCTATCAATCGTGCTTCACGTATCGCTTTCATTGTTAACCTCCTATGATTTTTTGATATAATTTACTATGAAAGTGAGGTGATAAAGATGGGAAATAGGATTCGTATCCAGCAGGCACCGTTCAATAATAAGAGATACATTCTTAATAGAAATACGGGAGTAAGCCATGATTTAGACAACTATTGCGCTAGTTGCATGATTTACTCAATGGACCCTTCACATGTTTATGCATCAGACTATTTATATTTAGACATCAAAGAGCATCCATTGTATGAAGAAGAATGTGATTATTGTATGAATCCTGATGGATAAATCGGCACTTGGAAACAAGTGCTTTTATTTTTCTTCAATTATTCCTCGTTTATCAAACTCTTCAATTACTTTATCTACAGACTTACGAAGTATCGAAATTGTAATTTTATTCTCTATACATAAAGCCAATATAATTTCTGCTAATTCATTTTCTTTCATGGTTAACCTCCTATAAATGAATTCTATTTTGAATTTCTAAACCTCTTAAAAATTCAAGCTCTATTTCGATTTGAGCTGCTTTATTTTCCGTTAATTGTTCAGATTGTCTGAGCGCTGCTCTATCATCTTGTAGCTGTTTACGCTCTTTTTTGATTTGGTTGAGTATCCAAGCCTCTTGTTCAGTTGTATAAGCCATAATATTCTCCCTATGCTATATCGTTTAAGTCAAAACTCATTTGTCTTACAACTGTTTTTGTGGCTGTGGAAGGCTCCCAGTCATTGATATATTCAATTACGATTGGATAATGTTTTTCTCTTAATTGTGATCGGGTCCCCACGCCTGTGATTTGCTTAATACCTGAATTAATATCTTTGTATAGCTTGCCACGCTGTTCCTTTGTGATTTTTCCAAATCCTCTTGCTACTTCTGCTACTCGTTGATGAACTCGACGTGATAAGTAGCCATAATCATCTGCACCAATTTTTTGATTATCTTTTAAGTCAGCTACTTCTTTTTCGATTACATCTACACGTTCGTTTGTTTCTTCGTTTGCTGATAAAGCAAGCATCGCCAATTCTCTTTGGGATGTCGGCAATTTAGGTTGTTGAATTTCTTTTTCCATTTGATTAAAAGCCTCAATATATTTCAGTTTGAATGTATCTGCTTTTTGACCTGTGAATCCAAATGCAATAAAAGAAAAACCGTCACGATTCATGTAATACAATCTTTGTTTTCTACCTCTTGAATCTTTATATTCACCTTCGGCAAACATATTTTGGTAATGAGCGGAATTTTCCGCCGATTGAATTTTTGTGTCAATTGCCTCTAAAACATCTTTGTGTTGCTTTTCAAATACTTCTGCAACTTGTAAACTACTTGTTACCGCTTGTTGGTCTTTCATAATTACTAAATTGTTCATTTGGTTTATTTCCTTTCTGGTATAATTTAATTATCAGCAAGTGGTCTGCTGAAAAAATGACAAGGTGGTGAACACAATTGATGAAATCGTATGCTTTAACCTACGACTTACAATCTCCTGGACAAAAATATGCAAAAATTGCTGATACAATTGCTTCTTGGAATTGTAGTCATATCAAACCCTTAGAATCTTTCTGGTTAATAAAAACCGACATGACAGCAGCGCAGATGAAGGATACCCTCAAGCAACAAGCTTTAGACGATAATGATTTAATATTTATTACCGAAATAGGCCCCGATCATGCAGGTTGGTTATATACGAAATCTTGGGAATTCATAGAAAATGAAATCTATTGACTTGCTTTTTTACCTAGTACATTTTCAATAACTATTTGCTCCTTGCTACTCGCAATAGCTTGGAGCATTTCTGTTATCTCTTCTGGTGTTCCTTCGATTGTTATTTTCTCTGCCTCCTTATATAGTTAAAGTTCTTTCTTAGCAGCATTATCTTTTCGCCATTTATTAACTTTATTTAAATCAAATAACAATTTACCAGTGGGATTAGGTTCTGCTTGCAAGCCAGCTTTTCGCCATTTTCTAAATGTTTCTACAGAAACGCCTTGCCGTTTCGCCATTTCCGTTTGATTGAATAATGTTTGTTGGTTTTTTGCCTCTAGTTCCGATTCAATCTCCTGTCTAAACCTACATCCTATTTCTGGCAATGCTTCCTCTAACCACTGATCAAATAATGGTTTTAGCGCTTCTTCAAACGTGGTCATCAGTTCCCACCCCTAAACCTTTCTTTTGTAGCGTAAATGCGACTTCTTTGCCAAAAAAAATTTCTATCGCTTCTGCATCTGATAACGGAACCTGTTCTTTAATGCCTTTTGCCTCTTCTATAGAAAAATCTCCACCTTTTTTCATTTTTCTGTAGAAAGTACTTCTGTCTATGCCAATAGAATCAGCTACAGCTTGTTGGGTCGTTCCTCTTTCAACAATTAGGCCTTTTAATTTAGCAACATTAATCATTTATAACACCTCTCTCTGAAATCGCATTTATGCGACTTGATATTTGTAATATACCACCTTGAATGTTATCAGTCAACAAAAAAGTTGCATTTATGCAATTATTTTTGTTGCAATTATGCAACCTGCAATATATAATAATTATTGGAGGTGATAAAATGAATGTAGGCGAACGCATGAAATTAAGAAGAAAAGAATTGAATATTAGCGCTGATAAAATCGCTAATGAACTTGGTGTATCACGTTCAACAATTTTTAGATATGAAAAAGGCGATATCGAAAAACTACCTACAGAGAGATTGATAACTATTGCTAAAATTCTAAAAACAACTCCCGAAGAATTGATGGGCTGGAACACTTCGAATGATTTTTCTTCGATAGAAGCTATCTATAATAAGTTAGATACTACAAGAAAGCAGAAAGTATATAGGTATGCCAAGCAGCAATTAGATGAGCAAAAACGAAATACATCCGATAATAAAGTTATTGCTTTCATGCCAACAAATACAACCACTGTAGAACTTTCAGGCAGATTATCAGCTGGTGGAGGTGCATTTAATGACAAAGGTTGTATAGAAAGTGTTGAAGTCGGCTCAGCTCCTTCGCAGTATGATTTAGCATTCCAAGTTTGTGGAGACAGTATGTACCCTACTTTTCAAGATGGTGAAATTGTTTTTGTAAAAGAAACTATGGATATCTATAATGGACAGATTGGGGCAATTGAAATAAATGGCGAAGCATTTATTAAAAAAATGTACCTAGAAGGAACTAGGCTACGTTTGGTGTCTCTAAATACCGAATTAGATGAAGATGGAAATCGATTATATCCTGATTTTTACGCTGACGAATTAGATGATCTATATGTAATCGGACGTGTAATTATATAAAAAGTCCCGTGCGCTAACATGGGCATTTCTCTTGTAGAGAGCTATGAGTATAAAAATTATATCAGAAAGAGGAGAAAAAAATGGCAAAAAAAGTGATAGGCGAAGACGGTAAAACTTATACTATGAAAGAAAAAAAACCTTTTTATAAAAAAATTTGGTTTTGGGTATTGGCTGTTATTGTATTAATAATTATTGGAGGATCGCTTGGTAGTAATGATAAAAAAGCTTCTTCTAACGGTGGAGAAAAAGTTAATCAATCATCAACAAGCAAAAATTCAAAATCAAAAGATGAAAAAGAAGAAAATAAATTTTATAATATCGGCGATACAGTCAAAGTAGGAAATGCAGAATATACTCTAACAGGAGTAGAACTTACAGAAGAACGTAATGAATTTACTGAAAAACAACCTGCACAGGTTGTTAAAGTTTCATATATTGTTAAAAACAACGGTGATAAAGATATTCCAGTGGGTATGGATATTGAAGTATACGGCTCTGATAACAAAAAAGCCGAAACGTATCCGAATGACAACACGATGGGATCGGTAGCTTCTGGAAAAGAAATGGACTGTATTGCCCACTTCGGGTTAAATCAACCTGGAGAAATAGAAATTCAATTTAGCCCTATTGTATCATTTGAAAAGGCTGCAAAATTCAAAGCAACAGTATAAAGATTAGCCTTCGGGCTTTTCTTTTCAGCCACACAAGAACATACATTCCCCAAGGAGGAGCAATATGAATAAATATGAAGTAGAAAAACGATTATGCGACGAATTGAACATTGACTATATACACTTAAACCTTCGTACTGGTCCAAGTTATAAGTTCACTGAGGAAGAGTATCAAGAGCTAAAATCCGACTATGCCAAATTATTTTTACAACTAAAAGATATTGGAGAGTATGATTAGAAATATTTTTAGATAATATTTCCGCAATGAAATTTGAATAAAGGAGTTGCTAGATATGACTTCAATAAAAAAATATACAAAAAAAGATGGATCAACAGCTTATATGTTCAACGCGTATTTAGGTGTTGATCCAGTAACGGGTAAAAGCAGACGCACCACACGTCGTGGTTTTAGAACACAGAAAGAAGCAAAACTGGCATTATCTAGACTAGAACTTGAAGTGGATTCCAAAGGTTTCGTAAAACAGAATTATAGCACGTTTAAAGACGTATACGAGCTTTGGTATGCCCAATATGTAAATACAGTTAAACCTATCACAGCAGGCCATACAGAGCGTATGTTTAGGCTTCACATCTTGCCAGAGTTTGGCAACATTAAAATAAATAAATTAACAAAACTAATGTGTCAAAAAGCGGTCAATAAATGGAGTAAAGAATATTCAGCGTTTTATCTGCTAAAATCAATAACCCAAAAAATGTTACACTATGCTGTTGCTCAGGATATTATAGATATTAACCCCATGCAATATGTTGTAATGCCTAAAAAAGATAAAACAAATGAAACAAAAAAGAAACAGTTTTTAGAACTATCTGAACTAAAAGATTTTCTGGCGGAAGCGAAAGAAACACTAAACTTTCAAGACTATTTAATATTCCGTGTCTTAGCATTTACAGGAATCAGAAAGGGAGAATTATACGCCTTAACATGGGAAGATATTAACATTTCATACAAACAATTAACCGTAAATAAAACACTTACAAGAATAGGCAAAGAATACATTATATCGACGCCTAAGACAAAAGCTTCTAATAGAACCATAGGCCTTGATGATACCACTGTATCTGAGTTAATTATCTGGAAAAAACATCAAAAGCAAGAATTGTTAAAATATGGTTTTAAAACTAAAGGTAATGATAAACAGCTTATTTTTCATAGAAAGAATAACACTTTACATTATCCAGAACACATTAATTTTCTTTTGTCATCGGAAATGAAAACTTCTCTATCCCCTCACTCATTTAGACATACTCATGCTTCTTTGTTATTCGAATCGGGAGCTACAATTAAAGATGTGCAGAAAAGACTTGGCCACACTAACGTTAATACCACGATGGATATTTACACTCATGTAACCAAGTCTTCTGAAAGAAAAGCAATTGATAAGTTGTCAAATTATGCTAATTTTTAAAATTTGGTATTCAATTTGGTATTCAATAATTCAAAAAACCATGTATACCAATAATCATACTTCCTATTAGTATTTTAACAAGAAATATTTTTTCTTCCCGCGACGAATCACAGTAAATTGTCCTTCAATTTTATCAGTTTCTGTCAATTCAGCTGCTAAATCTTGTCTACGTTCTCCATTGACGTAAATCGCTCCATTTTGAACATCTTCACGGGCTTGACGTTTGGATGGTTCTATTTTTGAGGTAACTAATAAGTCGACTAAACTTAATTGATCCTCTGGTTGCACCTCGTACGTTGGTACATCTTTAAAGCCTTGTTTAATTTCTTCTGCTGTTAAGCTTTGGATATCCCCGCTGAATAAAGCTTCTGAAATTTTAACCGCTTGATGATAGGCTGCTTCACCGTGGACTAAAGTAGTCACTTCTTTGGCTAACGCTTTTTGCGCAGCACGTTGACCTGGGTTCGCTGTAAATTCTTCTTCAATTGTTGCAATTTCATCCAATGTTAAGAAAGTAAAGTATTTCAAGAATTTCACGACATCACGATCATCTGTGTTAATCCAGAATTGATAAAATTCATATGGCGAAGTTTTTTCCGCATCTAACCAAACTGCGTTTCCTTCTGTTTTACCAAATTTGGTACCATCTGCTTTTGTAATTAAAGGCATAGTTAAGCCAAATCCTTGAACTTCTTGTTCTCGGCGTAATAATTCAATCCCTGAAGTAATGTTCCCCCATTGATCACTGCCGCCTAATTGCAATAAACAACCTTCTGTTTCGTACAATTTCAAGAAATCATACGCTTGTAATAATTGATACGCAAATTCAGTATAAGAAATTCCTGTTTCGATTCGGCGTTTCACGCTTTCTTTACTCATCATATAGTTAATTGTAAAGTTTTTTCCCACATCACGTAAGAAATCAATTAACGAAAGCTCTCCAAGCCAATCATAGTTATTTGCTAGAATCGCTGGATTTTTTTCATCTTCAAAATCGATAAAACGTGACAACTGGCCTTTAATACTTTCAGACCAAGCTTTCACTGTATCAAGTGTGTTTAAACTACGTTCTGCATCTTTGAATGATGGATCACCAATCATGCCAGTTCCGCCACCAACTAAAGCAATGGGCACATGGCCATTTTGTTGGAAACGACGTAACATAAGAATTGGCAGTAGATGCCCGATGTGTAAACTGTCTGCCGTTGGATCAAAGCCGATATATAATTTAACAGATTCTTCATTTAATTGTTTTTGTAAGGCTTCTTCATCTGTGACTTGGTAGACCAACCCACGGGCTTTTAATTCTTCAAAAAAAGCTGAATTCATGATTTTCCTCCTATAGTAAAACATAATAATAGATCAAATTCCCCTATTCATAGTAACCGATTCTGTCACACTTGAAAAGTCAAAAAATGAGATTTCCCTATTTTCTCTTAAGTTTTTTCAACAAAAAATGGCAATTGGTGTAGAAACTATTCATAGAAGCTTTTTTTTGCTATAATAACACAGAATGTATCATTTTATTGAGGTGAAGCTTTTGAAAAATAATTCAAGTAACAATAAGCAAAAACCAACGACCTCTTCTGGCGGCAATGTCTTTTTACTTATTTTAAATGTCATTATTCGCGTTTTTCAGTCATTAGTGGTTTTTGGGGTTATTCTGATTGTCTTAGGTGGCTCTCTTGGCTTAGGTATCGGAATGGGATATTTTGCTTTTCTAGTTGAAGATACACAGCCCCCAACGAAGGAAGAATTGCAAAAAGAAATCAGTGATATTACCGAAGTGTCAAAAATGACTTACGCAGACGGTACCCCGATTGCTAACATCAAATCAGATTTAATTCGGACACGAATTAATGGCGATCAAATGTCTCCATTGCTAAAAAAAGCCATTATTTCAACAGAAGATGAATATTTTGAAGAACATCATGGGGTGGTACCAAAAGCGCTAGTTCGAGCGCTGATTTCTGATGCGACAGGTATCGGCGGTTCTTCTGGTGGTTCAACATTGACTCAGCAATTGGTCAAGCAACAGATTTTAACTGACGAAACGACTTTTAAACGGAAAGCCAACGAAATTTTATTAGCTTTACGTATTGAAAAATACTTTTCTAAGGACGAAATCGTGACAACTTATCTAAATGTCTCCCCTTTTGGTCGTAATAACAAAGGTGAAAATATTGCAGGCGTGGAAGAAGCAGCCAAAGGACTCTTTGGTAAAAGTGCCAAGGACTTGAATCTTCCTCAAGCGGCCTTTATCGCAGGACTTCCCCAAAGTCCCATTGTTTACACGCCCTATACTAACACCGGTGCCTTGAAAGACGATTTGTCTTTAGGCATGAAGAGAAAAGATTTTGTTCTTTTCAGTATGTACCGAGAAAAAGCTATTTCGCAAAAGGAATATGAAGAAGCCAAAGCTTACGACTTGAAAAAAGACTTTTTACCAACTGAACAGGCCAATGTCAATACAGAAGGCTATCTATACTATACGGTGTTAGATAAAGCAGTTGAGATTGTCATGGATTTAGATATGAAAAAAGCTAAAGTTAATCGTGATGATTTAGATCAAGTTGGTTTAGATCAATATGAAGAACAAGCACGTCGCGAAATCCAGTCGCAAGGCTATACAATCCAATCAACCATTGATCAGAATATTTACAACACGATGCAAACCGCTGTCGCAAATTATGGTTATTTGCTTGATGATGGCACTGCAGATGTCAATGGGAATACAATGATTGAAACTGGCAATATTTTAATGGATAACGCTACTGGTCGTATCCTTGGTTTTATCGGCGGCAGAAACTTCGATATTAATCAAAACAACCATGCCTTTAATGCCGATCGTCAAGTTGGTTCTACGATTAAACCAATTTCTGTCTATGGTCCTGCGATTGATCAAGGAATCATTGGTTCTGAAAGTCGTCTGGCCAACTACCCAACGACTTATGCTGATGGTCGTGAATTTGTTAATTCCACAAATGTGGATTTAAATCAATTCGTGACTGTTCGGAATGCCTTGAATTGGTCTTTCAATATCCCTGTCGTTCATGTTAATAATGAGCTAAGAAAAAAAATGGGTGATGATAATTTCTCTTACAATCACTACTTAAGTAAAATGAACTATCCAGCTTCAGATGCTTGGGCTTATGAATCTGCGCCATTGGGTTCAGTAGAAACAAATGTTGTAACACAAACAAACGGCTTCCAAGCGCTTGCTAACAAAGGTAAATATCAAAAAGCCTACATGATTGAAAAAATCACAGACAATAGCGGACATGTGGTCTACGAACACAAAGATGAAGGAACGCAAGTTTATTCACCGGCGACCGCTTCTATTATGAATGACTTGTTGCGCTCAGTGGTGGATTCTGCGAATACGACAAAATTCAAACCAACGTTAGCTGGCTTGAATCCTCATCTAGCTAGTGCTGATTGGGTCGGAAAAACTGGGACAACTGATGAGTTTAAAGATTCATGGCTGATTGTCTCTACCCCAACTGTGACACTAAGTTCTTGGGCAGGACATGATCTACCAGCACCAATGACGATGACCAGCGGCGACAATAATGGAAATTATATGGCGAACTTAGCCAACGCGCTGTACTATGCGAATCCAGAATTGTTTGGCATTGGTCAAAAATTTGAATTAGATCCAAGTGTCATTAAATCAAAAGTTTCTGAATTTACTGGTGAAAAGCCTGGCTCAATTACCTATAATGGTGCCAAGTTCAATACACCTGGCAAAACAACGATTTCATACTATGCCAAAGATGGTGCACCACAAAGTACCTATAAATTTGGGATCGGTGGAACAGACAGCAATTACGCTTCTTATTGGGGAAATCTTGCTCCACGTGCCACTACAAATAATAACAACAACAATAACAATAAAAACAACGATAATAAAAAGAATAATAATTAACTCGCTAAAATGAGCCAGAAAACGTATTTTTCTGGCTCATTTTTAGGTATCAAAAAAAGGCTAAACTAAGAGTTACCGCTCTTTGTTTAGCCGTTTAATTCAATTTATTTTGTTGAACCTTTTTGATCAATTCCATAAGGTAAAACAACTGTTTTTTCTTCAATTTCTTCTTTGTTCATTAGTTTTGTTAATAAGCGCATTGACACGGCACCGATATCATATAAAGGTTGTGTAATACTTGATAGACGTGGACGAGAGACTTCTGTAAGCAATGAGTTATTGCTTGTAATGATTTCAAATTCTTCTGGAACTTTCACACCAGCATCTAGCATCCCATCTAATAAACCAATCGCTAGCTCATCATCTGTAACAAAGGCAGCAGTTGCCCCACTGTTACGGACACGCTCAGCCAAATTAATACCTGCTTTAAATTTATATTCAGATTCAAAAACTAAGCCTTCATTATAAGACAAGCCATTTTCCGCTAAAGCTTCTTTGTAGCCTTTCATTCGGTTTTGACCATTAATTGGATCGATTAATGCACCACTAACAAAAGCAATTTTTTTGTTCCCATTTTTCGCTAAAGTCGCTGTTGCATCTTTCGTTGCTTCTGTGTAATCAATATTAACGCTACCGACTTGTTCGTCTGGATCAATTGAACCTGCTAAGACAACAGGCGTTTTTGAACGTGAAAATTCACCACGAATATCATCTGTAATGCGATGACCCATAAAGATAATCCCATCTACTTGCTTGGCAAGTAAATTGTTTAATACAGTAACTTCTTTTTGATCGTCTCCATCTGAATTAGCTAAAATGATATTGTATTTATACATTGTAGCCACGTCGTCAATGCCACGTGCTAATGAAGCAAAAAATGCATTACTAACATCTGGAATAATGACACCCACTGTTGTCGTTTTTTTACTTGCTAAACCACGTGCGACTGCGTTAGGACGGTAATCTAAGCGATCAATCACTTCTAAGACTTTTTTACGCGTTGCTGGTTTTACATTGGGATTACCATTGACAACACGAGAAACAGTAGCCATAGATACATTTGCCTCTCTAGCAACATCATAAATTGTAATTGTTTGTTTTTCCATGTTTCTTCTCCTATAAATATGAATTTGTTCTCATTTTCTGAAAACACTGTTTACATTTCTTTCCTAGCCTAGAATATCAAAATTCTTCTATTTTTGCAACCGTTTTATCGTTTTTTCATGAAAATTTACTTTCCATTTCAAAAGGAACTTTTTGTCATTTCATGTTATGATAGTACTGTGATTCACTTCAGAATAAAAGAAAGAAGGATGTTTTATGAATCAAGAAAAAATTGCCGATTTAAAAAATTGGATGCACCAAGAAAAGATTGACTTCACTTATATTAGTGATCCTGGTCATATCGCTTACTTTTCCGGTTACGAAAGCGAACCTCATGAGCGCGTGTTAGCTTTGTTTATCGCTGCGGACGACCAATCATTTTTATTTACACCTGCATTAGAAGTCGAAGATGCCGAAAATAGTAGTTGGACTTATCCCGTTTATGGTTATTTAGATAGCGAAAATCCTTGGGAAAAAATTGCGACTTTATTAAATAAACGGACACAAGGCACACCACGCTTTGCTTTAGAAAAACAAGCTCTTTCTTTAGCTCGTTTCGATCAATTGAAAACCTATTTCCCTGCTAGCGATTTTTCGCATGATGTTACGCCTTTAATTGAAAAACTTCAATTAATTAAAACAGAACCTGAAATTCAACGTTTACTAGAAGCTGGTAGTTGGGCGGATGTCGCTTTTGAGATTGGCTTCAAAGCAATTCAAGCAGGCGTTGCGGAACAAGAAATTGTTGCAGAAATCGAGTATCAATTAAAACGTCAAGGTATTCGCTCAATGAGTTTTGATACGTTAGTCTTAACAGGAAAAAACGGAGCTAGTCCTCACGGGGTACCTGGCGAAACAAAAATTGAGCCCCATGACTTAGTGTTATTTGATTTAGGTGTCGTTCATAATGGCTATTGTAGTGATGCCACACGAACAGTCGGCTACTTGGAACCTTCTGATTTCCAAAAAGAAATTTATGGAATTGTTTTAGAAGCACAATTAGCAGCAACTGAAGCGGTGAAACCTGGTGTTACAGCAGGCGAATTAGATGATATTGCCCGAGGTGTAATTACAAAAGCTGGTTATGGTGAATATTTTAACCATCGCTTAGGCCATGGCATTGGAACCACTGTCCATGAATACCCATCGCTGGTTCATGGCAATGATTTAGTTATTGAAGAAGGTATGTGTTTCTCTATTGAGCCCGGTATTTACATTCCTGGAAAAGTAGGCGTTCGTATTGAAGATTGTTTACACGTAACGAAAACAGGCTCCGAACCATTCACTAAGACAACCAAAGAATTGCAAATTATCCAATAGCATAAAAATAAAATGAGGCCATCAGTCAACCGGACTGATGGCCTCATTTCTAAATTTTAAGGTAAGCCGCTGAACAAAAGCAGCGCGATATGTTGCTAGCTTTCATGAGCTAAACGCTTATTACCCTTTAAATTCTTTTTTCACGTCTTTCGCTGCATCTTTAACATCTTCTTTTGCTTCTGCAGCTTTTTCAGGAACATCTTTGGTGGTTTCTTTTGCTTCATCGACACCAGCAGAAACAGTTTCTTTGGCTGCTGCCGCAGAATCTTTAACGTCAATATAGATATCTTCTGCTGCATCTTCGGCAATTTCACCTAAATCTTGCGCGTGATCTTGAGCATCGTCAGCTACTTTTTTAAATTGATCAGATAAATCACCTGTTTGTTTTTTAAAGTTATCAAGCATGTCGCCAGAAACACCTTGTGCTTTATCCAATGAATCTTTTGTTTTTTCTTTGACAGAACCTGCCAAATCAGAGGCTTGATCTGATAAAACGCCGGCTTTTTGTTTTGCGATTTCTGTTAATTCTGTTCCTTTTTGAACAGCATAATCTGTGTAATCTTGCGCTTTGTTTTTTAAATCATCTGTTTGATTTGATAAATCATCACGTAATTCTTTACCTGATTTTGGTGCAAGTAATAATGCTGCAACGGCTGCTGCTGTTCCACCAATTACTGCTCCTAAGAAAAATCCGCCTTTTTTAGCCATAAAAATCTCCTCCAATTAGTTATTTGTTTTTTTATTTTTTGAACGCATTGCTCTAAAAGCAGAACCGCCTACTTTACTCACTAAACCAGCTTTCGCTGTGCCTTTCCCTACGGTTCCTACCTTCGTAATCAAATGTTTACTTGAGG
Organism: Enterococcus sp. DIV1206; assembly: GCF_051712485.1. Lineage (NCBI taxonomy): Bacteria > Bacillati > Bacillota > Bacilli > Lactobacillales > Enterococcaceae > Enterococcus > Enterococcus sp. DIV1206. The sequence continues at coordinate 1,399,357 of NZ_JBIOOZ010000001.1, read as the reverse complement.
TGTTCAATTCAGAGACACTTTCGCTTAAATCAGCAACGGCCGTAAACAACGGATCAATCGTTGCCACTTTTTGATTCACATCTGTTAATAGTTCATTACTTTTAACAAGCAAGCCTTCCACTTGGCGACTCAATACATTCACATCGCTAGTCACGACTTTGATTGTTGTATTTGTTTCATCAATTGTATCTTCAATTTTTGAAACAACTTGAGAAACTTTATATAACACAAGTACTAAAAAGATGACTAAAACAACAAATGCTACCGCTGCAATTAAGGCAGCAATTTCCCCACCTGACATATCATTACTCCCCTCTGAAATTTTATTTATAATCTTAGGATAACACCAACTTATATTTTTCACAACTCATAAAGCTAAGAATGACAATTTATTTTATAAAATTCTCATGCCCTTTTCTTTAAGAAAAAAAGCGTAAAATTTCCTTCTAACGAATTGAAATTTTACGCTTATTTTTATTTATTTTTCTTTTGGTTGCTCTTTTTTCGCTAATTGAGCACCTAAATTAATAATGTATTCTCGTAAATTATCTTTTACTTCTGGATGAGTCAAACCATATTCAATGCTTGTTTTCATAAACCCAAATTTATCGCCAACGTCGTAACGTTCTCCTTTAAACTCACGAGCAAAAACGCGTTGTGTTTTATTTAAAGTGTCAATCGCATCTGTTAACTGAATTTCGTTACCAGCGCCTGGTTTTTGATTTTCAAGTACATCAAAAATTTCAGGGGTTAATAAATAACGGCCGATAATCGCTAAATCACTTGGTGCTTCCTCAGGTTTTGGTTTTTCAACAAAGTTCTCGACATTGTATAGTCCTTTTTCGATTTCTTTTTCTGGATTGATAATACCATATTTTGAAGTATCTTCATGGGGTACTTTCATTACCGCAATTGTCGAAGCATGTGTTTGTTCGTAATCATCCATTAATTGTTTCGTTAATGGCACTTTATCTTCCATTAAATCGTCGCCTAACATCACGACAAAAGGTTCATTGCCAACAAATGCTTTCGCTTGTAAAACAGCGTGACCTAAGCCTTTCGGATGGGATTGACGAATAAAATGTAAATTAACATCCGTTGTTTCTTCGACTAATTTCAATAAATCGGTTTTATTTTTTTCTTTTAAATTATTTTCTAATTCAACATTTGAATCGAAATGATCTTCAATCGGACGTTTGGCTTTGCCTGTCACAATTAAAATATCTTCGATTCCTGAAGCTAGTGCTTCTTCTACAATAAATTGAATCGTTGGTTTATCAACAATCGGTAACATTTCTTTTGCCATCGCTTTAGTAGCCGGCAAGAAACGTGTTCCTAACCCAGCTGCTGGAATAACTGCCTTTTTAACTTTCATCTTTTTTCCTCCTAAAAATCAAGTGTAAATTCGTTTTCGGTTTTGCCATCGCGCAACATGATTTCTTTTGCTGCTTGTTGTACATCTTCGTCATTGTACAAGACATTGTAGATTGTTTCTGTGATTGGCATTTCGACTTCTAGTTGTTGTGCCAATTCATAGGCTGCTTTAGTTGTTGAAACACCTTCCACAATCATGCCCATGTTTTCTAAGACTTCATCTAACTTATGGCCTTTTCCTAATAAATTACCCGCACGCCAATTTCGAGAATGGACACTTGTACAAGTAACAATTAAATCCCCAACACCACTTAAACCAATAAATGTTAATGGGTTTGCTCCCATCGCAACCCCTAAACGACTAATTTCTGCTAAACCACGAGTCATAATTGCCGCTTTGGCATTATCACCAAAGCCTAAGCCATGAATCGCTCCGGCGCCCAAAGCAATAATATTTTTTAAGGCCGCCCCTGTTTCTACACCAATCACATCATCATTCGTATAAATTCTAAAGTAATCATTCATAAACAACTCTTGCACATACACAGCGTCTGCTAAATTTTCGCTTGCTGCTGTAATGGTTGTAATGTCATGCACAGCGACTTCTTCTGCATGGCTTGGACCAGATAAAACCACAATCCCTTGCCGTTTTTCTGCTGGAATCTCTTCCGCTATCACTTCTGAAATCCGCTTATGTGTACCTTGTTCGAGCCCTTTACTTGCATGAATAATAATTGGTTTTGTTTTTAAATGTTGGGCCACTTCTTGTGCTACTGAACGAATGGCTTTAGTTGGTACCACAAACAGTACCGCATCCACATCTACTAAAGCAGTGGCTAAATCAGTGGTTGCCTGAATTGAAGTAGGTAAGATTAATTCTGGTAAATAATGTTTGTTGGTGTGTTTTGTATTTATTTCATCGATTTGCTCTGGTTTATTTCCCCAAATACAGACCTCGTGTCCATTTTCGGCTAATACTTGAGCTAAAGCTGTCCCCCAGGAACCTGGACCTAAAACAGCGACTTTTTGTTTCATCGGTGAAACTCTCCTTTCGCTAAACAACGTTACTTCTTTAGTTTACCATATTCTTCAATCAAGTTGGATTAAGAAGTTGTTATTTTTTTCTTTTGTTTCTCCCGATTGTAAAATTTCAAATTGGGATTTCTTCTACGAACGATCACAATAACAATTGCTGCCACGAACATCACTAAAGACAACAATTGTGAGACACGAATGTTACTAAACGCATACAAACTGTCCATCCGTAAGCCTTCGATGAAGAAACGGCCGAAAGAATACCATATTATATAACCTAAAAAGACTTCGCCTTCTTTTAAAAAGTGTGGCTTTTTGCGTAATAACACTAAAACGATAAAGCCTAAAACATTCCAGACAGATTCATATAAAAATGTTGGTTGATGATACGTTCCGTTGATATTCATGTTATCAATGATAAACGATGGTAAATGGAGATTTTCTAAAAATTGTCTGGTGGTCGCTGGCCCATAGGCTTCATGATTCATAAAGTTGCCCCAGCGACCAATTGCTTGCGCTAAAATCACACTTGGTGCGGCAATATCTAAAAAAGTCCATGTAGAAATGAAACGATGACGCGTAAAGAAAAACAGCGCCAGTCCCCCACCAATAAGACCACCATAAATCGCTAAGCCACCATTTCGAGTAAAGAAAATTTCAATCGGATTGTCTACATAATCTTGCCATTGAAAAGCGACGTAATACAAGCGCGCGCCAACAATTGCTGCAGGTAATCCCCAGAGCATAAAGTCAAAGACATCATCTTCTTTTAAACCAACACGAACGGCTTCACGACTACTTAGCCAAACAGCTAAAGCAATCCCTGAAACAATAATAATTGCATACCAATAGACGGGAATACCGAAAAGGCGAAATGCAATTGAATTTACTTGAGCTAACATCATCACATCTTCTCCTTCTATTCTCCTGAATTTTCTTCAATCAAACGGGTTAAGCGCTCTTCGAACGTTTTTGTTGCATCATAGCCCATTGTTTTCGCGCGGAAGTTCATTGCTGCTACTTCAATGATAATGGCCACATTTCGGCCGGTCTTAACAGGAATACGAATCTGAGGGACATCAACGTTAGCTATTTCAACCATTGCATCATCACTACCGAGGCGATCATATTTCTTGTCTTTTTCCCATGCCTCTAAATAAACGACCAATTGAACTTGCATAAAGCCGCGGACCGCACTAGCTCCAAACAGGTTCATGACGTCAATAATCCCGATACCACGAATTTCAATTAAATGCTGCAAAATTTTTGGTGGCTCTCCAACCACGGTTAATTCATCTTGCTGATAAACATCGACACGATCGTCTGCGATTAGCCGATGTCCACGTTTAATAAGCTCTAAAGCTGTTTCACTTTTACCAATACCGCTATCTCCTTGAATCAAAACACCAAGTCCATAAACATCAACTAAAACCCCATGGACACTTGTCCGAACAGCTAAACGGCCATCTAAATAACTGGATAGTTCCCCTAGTAAACGGGAAGTTGAAATCGGTGAACGTAATACAGAAACCCCATTTTCTTTTGCTGCTGTAATTAATTCTTCGGGGATTTCTAGTCCTCTGGATACTATAAAGGCTGGAGTATCTTTCGCACATAAACGGCGCATCACTAATAAACGCTCTTCAGGCATCATTCGTTCTGCAAAGGTAATTTCTTTGCTCCCAAATAATTGTAAACGGTCATGGGAATAATAATTAAAGTACCCAGTTAATTCTAAACCTGGCCGGGAAATTTCACCAGTTTTAATTGTTCTATTTAAGCTTTCTTCATCTCCGTATACTACTTCTAAAGAAAGATTTTCTACCAGTTGATAAATCTTTACCACTTCTGTCATATCGAATGTCAGTCCTTTCTGCTACTTGTTATATTTTATCATTTAAAAATACAAGTTTCTAGCTATTCACTAGATAATTCCTAGAATTATCATATTTCAAAAAAATGAAACTATTTTTCAGTGAAATTACCTATGCTATTTCTGTTACTTGACTATTTCAGAAAACTTTGTATACTTGAAGCCGATCCTTTTAAGAAAAGAGGAAACTTATGAAAGAATATTTAAAGGAAAAAGCCCATCAATTACCGTTAACACCGGGTGTTTATTTAATGAAAGACGCAACCGACACAATTATTTATGTGGGTAAAGCCAAAAAATTAAAAAATCGCGTGTCGAGCTATTTTATTAATAGTCATCAACATTCTCGAAAGACGATGCGTTTAGTCAAACAAATTATAGACTTCGATGTTCTCCATACTGACACAGAATTGGATGCGCTCCTCCTAGAATGTCAACTGATTCAACAGTACCGGCCGCGCTATAATCGCCAAATGAATGCTTATGAACAATATTCTTATGTATCGGTAGCCGTTAATGAGCGGCAATTAGAGATTAAACTCTTAAATATTCCCACTAAAGAGAACTGTTTTGGTCCTTATTCGATTCGTCGAAAATTAAACCGTTTAAAAATAATTTTGGATAGTATCTACGATCTCGTCCCAACCAACTATTGGCATCAAACCTTTCAAAAAGAGAGTGCCATTCCGACCGAACTATTTCAACAAGAATTGTTCGACTTTTTCCATAATCAAGGACGAGAACCAATCAAACGAATTGCTCAACAAATGCAAGAAGCTGCTGAAAAACAAGCCTTCGAAAAAGCGGCAAAACTCAAAGAAGATTGGCTCTTTCTGACGCGCTTTGCAAACCAAAATCAACGAATTAGTCAAGCTAACCAACGAGATTGGCAACTGATGTGGTTACCTTGTCAGAAAAAAATCAAATACTATTTAATTTACCAAGGCTTGGTGGTAGCAACACGTGTTGTAACTAAACAAACGTTTCAAAAATATTCATCGCTTGAACTAGCAAAAAAAATCATGCCCAAAAAACCACCGAAAACAATTGAGCATTACTCGAAGCAACAAGTTGATTTTTTAAACATTTTATATGGCTATATCAGCCGCCATCCAGAATGTCACCTAGAAAATTTAACCATCGAAAAAGCCTGAAGGACGCATTTTATGCTACGTTCTTCAGGCTTTTTTATTCATATTTAGATAAATTGTGATCCGTAACGATCGTATTGACAATTGACATAATTACAGCCATTAGCACCGCTGCCCAAAAACTTGAGAAGCCAAAGTTCATTTCCCCCACAAAAAACGAGGTCATTTGTAAAATCGCTGCATTGACGACAAAGCTAAATAGACCAAACGTTAATAAAGTAAATGGGAGCGACAAGATTGTTAAGACTGGTTTCACCAACATATTTAGGATTGAGAGAACAAAGGCGGCAATAATTGCAGGCATTATGCCTCTCACATGAATCATGCCAGGAAAAACAACTGATAAAGAAATGAATGTCAGTGTATTAACAACCAATCGCTGAAAATATGTCATTAAAAGTCACTCCATTCGTCATCATCAATTTTTTCCGCTTCTTTACGTTGCTTTTTATTGGCAGCATAAGGATTTTCATTGCGAACATTTCTATTATAAGGATTTTGATGGCCGTAGCCGCGATCGCTTCCTGTTCTTCCAGAAGGGATCAAGACTGCTAAGGCAATGTATAAGAGAATGCCTGGAAATCCTGCTGAGAAAAAGCTGAGCAAGACATAAACGACACGAATAATTGTTGGGTCAATTCCTAGCCAATCAGCAATCCCAGCTAAGCTTCCTGTTAAAACCACGTTATTCGGAGATTTTGTTAGTTTTCTTTTCATATGTTTTCACCTCGTCTACTAAATTTTACACTAGAAAGGCTGATTCGTCAGCCTTTCTAGCTTAAAATTGTTAATTATTTATCCGTATCTTTTAGGAAAATACTTCCCGTTGTTGTAGAAGCATTAATTTGAGCCATTGATTCTTCCAGTACACGTCTAAAATGTAATTGTTGATTGCCGCGATCTTTCTTTTCACGAACAACTTCAATATCTGTTAAACGGCTGTTAATACTACCTAAATTCGTTTTCACTTGCCCTTCAACGCCTAAGTCATTAGGCAAGGCCAACTTGATATTCCCATTTGCAGAGCTTGCTTCAACACGGCGAAGCGTTTTTTCTTTAGCTGTAATGCGGATATCTCCATTAATCAGAGAAACACTTAGACTTTCTGGTGCCGCGGAAATAGACACATCGCCATTGACTGTTTCAATAATGTTATCTAAAATTGTTCCTTCTAGGACTTTAATTTCACCATTCACGCCTTCAATTTCTAACATAGTTGCATCAATTTTTTTAAACGTAATCGTCCCATTCGTTGATTTTGTGTAAACATCTTTCGCTGTTAACTCTTCTACTAAGACATTTCCGTTTAATAATTTAACAGATACATGATCGTAAGTGCGTTTTGGTAAATAGAACGTTAAATCTGCTTTCACCCGTTTGTTTGGCACTTGGAAAGAAATTGTTTCATCATCCACATCAATGTCACTTCGTTCTAAGAAAGCTTCCATTGGTGAATCTCCTGCCATTTTACCATATAATTTGATTTTTGCTTCGACTTTCACATCTTCTTGATCCCAAGTTTTGAAAACCACGGTACCATTTGCTACCTTGACATCAATTAAACTTGCTTGTGGATTTGGATAGTTAAATTCATGTTCAAACTTAGTTGTTGCCACACCAGGAACTTTCATTTTAATGTCTTTCCATTCCACATTATCATTCATGGTGTCACTGAAAGAATTAAATGTTTTTTTCAAGAATTCTCCCACTTGGCCGCCAACTTCGGCAACTTTGCCGCCGACTTGGTTAAAGGTGTCTGTGGCTTGATCTTTCCACTCTTCAGAGAATTGAGAAGAAACTTTTTCTTTTGTATCATTCCATTGACCTTTCCATTGTTCTTTGCGAATGCTTTTTAGTTCTTCTTCCAGTGCTGTTTTTTCAGTACTTTGAGTCGCTAATTTTTCTTCTAATTGTGCAAGTAAAACGTGCAAGTCTTTTCGTTGAACTTGTTCATCTTCTGTTAATGCATCTAATTCTTCTTTTGTATCTAATGTCCCAATTTCTTCTGCGACTTCTTTAATTTCTTCTTTAATGCCGGCAATTTCTGCGTTGACTTCGTCCAATTCAGCCGAAGCACGATTGGCTTTTGTTGCTAACTCATCAAGAATTCTTTCTAAGTTTTCACGATCTTTTTCTGCACTGTCCTGTGTATTTTCTTCAAACGAATCAACAGTAGGTCCTTCTGATTCGCCTTTTTCTAATGCATCCATTAAATCTGCGACTTGATCTTCTTTATTTGTTGTTCCAATATTTTGTGTATCAACTTTTTCAGCAGCTTTTTCGATTTGTTTTTCATCTTTTTCAGTTGCCATATTTTCTAATAAAATTAACGCTTCTTCTGACGTTAGAATACCTTTTTTCACTAATTCTAATACGCGTTCTCTTTCTTTCATGGATATTGCCTCCTTAGCAAATTTTTCACTCAATAGTGTTTTCCTTACATGCATTATTATGCCTTGTTTTTGATCATTTGTCATAGGACTTAAGAACGATTTCTTCTCATTAGTAAGGACTAGTTTTATAAAATCAGCTCATTTTACGCTAAAAAAACTAGGAATTGGTCTAAAAAAGGCCGTCTCCTAGTTTTTTTATTTGTTTTTCTTAAAATTGTTCGTCACGATTACTATTCAATTCGGTAATTTTACCAGTTGCCAAGTAAACAATCCACTCACAAATATTTGTGACATAGTCGCCAATTCTTTCCAAGTATTGTGCCACATGTAGATAATCAGTTCCGCTAATGACCGTTTCTGGATTAGCTTTCATTGCTTCTACGGCATGTTTGTAAATACTATCGAAATATTCATTAGTACGATCATCCATTTGTGCAATCATTCGTGCATCTTTTTGATCCGTTTTAACATAGGCGATTAAAACATTATCCACCATTTTTTTCACATAATCAGACATATCTGAAATTTCTTTTTCAATTTCAGGAATACGTGTTTCTCCTTTTAAGCGAATCGTTGATTTAGCAATTGAAACGGCATGGTCCGCCATTCTTTCTAAATCCGAACTAGCTTTCATAACAGTGATAATCATACGTAAGTCTGTTGTCACTGGTTGTTGTAACGCAATCATTTCAAAACTCTTTTTCTCAAGTTTGACTTCCATATCATTAATTTCAATATCGCGATCAATCACTTCTTGAGCCAATTTTTTATCATGATTAATATATGCCTTCACGGATTTATGGACGGCACTACTAACCATCATACCCATTTCATAAAATTGATTGTGCAGATTCAATAGTTCTTCTTCAAATTGTGTCCGTAACATTCTTTTTCCCCCTTTTAACCAAATTTACCAGAAATGTAATCTTCTGTTTGTTTTTCTTTTGGATTTAAAAATACTTTTTTCGTGTCATTAAATTCAATTAAATCACCTTGTAAAAAGAAGGCCGTTTTATCAGAAATCCGTGATGCTTGTGACATATTATGTGTCACCATAATCATGGTATATTTCTCTTTTAATGTTAACAGCATGTTTTCAATTTTACCACTAGAAACTGGGTCCAAGGCGCTAGTTGGTTCATCTAATAAAATAATATCTGGTTCCACAGCTAACACACGAGCGATACAAACCCGCTGTTGTTGTCCACCAGAAAGTGAAAGTGCACTTTTGTGAAGTTTATCTTTGACATCCTCCCAAACGGCAGCAGCTTTCAAACTGGTTTCAACTGCTTCATCTAAGACTTGCTTGTCTTTGACTCCTTTTAGGCGCAAGCCATAAATCACATTTTCATAAACTGAAAATGGAAATGGATTAGGCTGTTGGAAAACCATGCCAATTTCTTTACGTAATTCAACATTATCTGTTTTCGGTCCATAAATATCTTTTCCTTTATAGACGACACTTCCAGTAATAGTTACGTCTGGGATTAAATCATTCATACGATTCAAGCAACGTAAATACGTTGACTTCCCGCAACCAGAAGGACCAATCATGGCAGTTAATTCTCCTTGATTAAAAGTTAAATCAATGCCTTTCAATGCTTCTTTTTTCCCGTAATATAAATGTAAATCTTTTGATGAAATAATTTCTTTGCCCATCTTGCTCCTCCTAACCAAAATGTCCTGAAACGTAGTCTTCCGTTGCTTGAATTTTTGGTCGTGTAAAGATTTTTCTTGTATGGTCGTATTCAATGACTTTACCCATATAGAAGAAAGCTGTATAGTCACTAATCCGCGCCGCTTGTTGCATGTTATGTGTCACAATGATGATCGTGTAATCATCTTTTAAGTTCACTAACGTTTCTTCAACCGTTCCTGTTGAAATCGGATCTAACGCGCTTGCCGGTTCATCTAACAACAGAATATCTGGTTTCATCGCAATTGCCCGAGCGATACACAAACGTTGTTGTTGCCCACCAGACAGAGCTAAGGCGCTTTTGTTTAAGTTATCTTTCACTTGATCCCAAAGTGCGGCTTGCTTCAAACTTGTTTCAACGATTTCATCTAATTTTTTCTTATCCTTTTCACCATGCTGTTTCAATGCGAATGTGATATTTTCATAGATAGATTTACTAAATGGATTGGGCCGCTGAAAAACCATGCCAATGCGTTTTCTCATTTCGTAGACGTCAACTTCTTTCGTATTGACATCGACATCTTTATACATGATTTTTCCAGTAACACGTGAATTGGCAATGCCATCGTTCATACGATTTAGCGAACGTAAATACGTGGATTTACCGCAACCAGAAGGTCCAATTAAGGCGGTTATTTTGTTCTTTTCAAATTGTAAATCAACACCTTTGATAGCTTCATTGTCCCCGTAAAAGACATGTAAGTCTTCCGTGTGTAACGCAATCGGGTCTTTTTGGCTATCTAGTTGAAGTAAATGGGTATCATTTAAATTGTATTCTTTCATGCTAATTCCCCTAACATTAAGCTGATGTCATTCTCTTATAAAGACGGTTGCCGATAAAACGAGCGCCGAAATTGAAAAGTAAAACTACTAAAATTAACACAGCGGAGGCACCTGCTGAGACCGCAGCGCCATCTGGCATCGTTCCTTCGGTATTAATTTTCCAAATATGCACAGCCAACGTTTCCGCTTGACGGAAAATACTAATCGGACTTGAAACGCTCAATGGATTCCAATTACTGAAATCTAAGGCAGGTGCGCTTTGTCCTGCTGTATAAATTAACGCAGCGGCTTCACCGAAAATCCGACCAGAACTCAAAATAACACCTGTCAAAATTCCTGGTAACGCTTCTGGCAAAATAACTTTTTTAACTGTTTCCCAACGTGAAAGACCTAAGGCTAACCCCGCTTCACGCTGTGTATAATGAATGGCTTTCAAAGATTCCTCAACATTTCTAGTCAATAATGGTAAGTTAAAAAATGTTAATGCTAACGCACCTGATAAGATTGAAAAGCCATATCCGATTTGTACAACGAAAATCAAGAAGCCGAACAGCCCGACAACAACGGAAGGCAATGAACTTAAAATTTCAATCGAGGTACGAATTAAATCAGTTAACCAATTCTTTTTCGCATATTCCGATAAGTAAATTCCAGCACCCAATGAAATTGGAATACTAATAATCATTGTAATCAATAGTAAATATAGTGAGTTAAAAAGCTGAATACCAATCCCGCCACCAACTTGATAGGCTCTGGATGGTTGTGTTAAAAATTCCCACGAAATATGTGGAATTCCTCTAGCTAAAATGTAAATCAGTAAGGCCGCCAAAATTAAAACAATGACGCCAGATACGGCATATAAGATACCTGTTGCGATTTTATCTGCTTTTTTTGCATTCATTATTTTAAGGCTCCTCTCTTACCGATAATTCGGATAACAATGTTGAATAGTAAAGACATCAACAATAGAATTAAGGCTAAAGACCAAAGAACGTTGTTTTCTACTGTTCCCATAATTGTATTCCCAATCCCCATTGTCAAAATACTTGTTAGTGTCGAAGCTGGTGTCGTCAAACTAGTTGGCATCACAGCTGCATTTCCGATTACCATTTGGATTGCTAAGGCTTCACCAAACGCACGAGCCATACCAAAGACAACCGCAGTTAAAATACCAGGCACAGCTGCCCGCAAGACAACTTTATAAATTGTTTGCCAACGCGTAGCACCAAGCGCCAACGACGCTTCACGATAATGTCGAGGCACAGCTTTTAATGCATCTACGGTCATCGTAGTAACCGTTGGTAAAATCATGACAAATAGCACAAACGTACCAGCTAAAATACCGAAGCCAGTTCCGCCAAAGATTGAACGGACAAAAGGAACAATGACAGATAAACCAATAAATCCATATACAACAGAGGGAATCCCTACAAGTAATTCAATAACTGGTTGTAAAAATTTCGCTCCTTTTTTAGGTGAAATTTCTGTCATAAAAACAGCCGCTCCAATCGCAAATGGCGTCGCAACAATCGCTGACAAAAACGTTACAATAAAGGAACCCGCAATCATCGGTAAAGCCCCAACCATGGGTTTACCGTCTGCGCCGATATCACTTGGGTTCCAGTTTGTTCCAAATAAGAAATCAAACACATTAATCTTATCTTTAAAGAATGTAGCAAGTCCTTTACTTGCAACAAAATAGAAAATTGAAACAACCACTGCTACAATTAAGGCAATACATAGGAAACTAATAAATTTCCCTCGTTGCTCCATCTTGGCTCTTTTCGATTTTGTTAATAATTTTTTCTGTACATCTTCCAAGAATATTTCCTCCTCAAACAATCCAACTTTTACAGATAAAAATAGTGTACCTTTTTTACATCAATTTGTTTTTAATAACATGTAAATTTTATGTTAATTTTGTAAATTTTGTGTTAAGAGAATTATTTAATGACATTTCCTTGCCAATCCCGTTCAATTTCCATTTTCGAAACAGGAATATACCCTAATTGACCAATCACACGTTCTTGGATATCATCTGACAACATAAAGTCTAAAAACTCTTTGGTTAAATCACTTGGATTTTTACGAGTGTACATGTGTTCATAAGACCAAATAATCCATTTATTGTTCATTACATTTTCATCTGTTGGCTGAACACCATCAATGCTTAACGTAGCTACTTCATCAGTAACATATGAAAATGCGGTATAACTAATCGCTCCTGGTGTATCAGAAACAATGGAACGAACCATGCCGCTGGAATCTTGTTCTTGCGCACGAATGGCTGTTTTATCTCCCAAGACCCACTTTTCAAAAGTAGCGCGCGTACCACTACCGGCCGCTCTATTCAAAATAACAATTTTTTGGTCTTTCCCGCCAAGTTCTTTCCAGTTTGTTACTTCACCTAAAAAGATTTTCTTTAAATTTTCCATTGAGATATCTTTGACACCGACATTTTTGTTAACGATTGGTGTAATCCCAACGACAGCAACTTTATGATCAATTAAGTCTTCCGCTTTGATGCCCTTTTTCTCTTCTGCAAATAAATCAGAATTACCAATGTCTACCGCGCCAGATTGGACTTGACTCAAACCTGTTCCGCTTCCGCCACCTTGGACATTAATAAATCTTCCTGGATTTTGACTTTGATATTCCTCACTCGCTGTCTCTACTAATGGTTGTAAAGCTGATGAGCCTACCGCTGTGATGGATTCACCACGATCAATCCATTTTGCACATCCTGTTAAAGTAAGTATACTTGCCAAACCAATAAATAATAGCAATCTTTTTTTCATCGATTCATTATTCCTCCAATTAATTTCAATCTATTCTATTTTACCATTATATGTAGGACTTGAAAATTATAAGTTATCAATTTGTTGGTACAACTGAGAAAACTCTTAAATTAAATAACAAGTATTTTAAAACTAAAACAAAAAAAGCTCTCCATTTTGGAGAGCTTTTTTTCGTTTAAATTTTCAAGAAACGACGCATTGAAATAACTGAACCTAGTGATCCAATAATCATTCCTGTTGCAATCATTAATAGATTGACTTTCCAGATAAAATCTTCTGGACGAATTAATGAATAATTCGAACGCAATAACTGCGGGTTAAACATGTTATAAACTTGATGGTAGCCTAACGTCATAATAATGACTGGCACGATTGCGCCAATCAACCCAATCCAAGCACCTTCTAAGAAGAACGGCCAACGAATGAAACTGTTTTTCGCTCCTACAAGACGCATAATTTGGATTTCTTTTTGACGAGATAAAATCGTAATCCGAATGGTATTGGAAATTAAGAACACTGCAACGAATAAAAGTAATGCAGCAGCTGCTAAGCCCCAAGTTCGAACGGTTTGAGCGATTTTAAAGATTTTGTCTGAGTTTACACCACCGTAATCGGCTTTAAAAACACTTGGGAATTTAGCTGCTTGTTTCGCAATATCTTTCGTGTCTTCTGGTGTTTTTGCACGGACATAATACACATCGTATAATGGGTTACTGTCGCCTTCGAAAAGATTCCAGGCATCCCCCATTTGTTCTTGGATTTTTTTCAATTGTTGATCTTTGTTTGAATAAGAAATATCTTCAACATTGTCTAATCCTTTAAGTTGTTTTTCTAATGTTTTCATTTCATTTTGTTTTGTACCAATATCGACAAAAACTGACACTGTCACGTTTTTTTCGACATCATCAGCAAGTTTCGTTGCATTAAAAATAACGCCCATAAAAATACCAACTAAAACTAATGTAATTGTAACCGCACTTGCTGAGGCAACAGTCATCCAACCGTTCCGTTTTAAACTTTTGATACTTTCAAATAAATGAGAAAAGAATGTTCTAATCATCGTAGCCGTATTCTCCTTCCACTTGGTCACGGATAATGCGACCATTTTCAATGGCAATAACACGGTGACGAATCGTATTTACAATTGTACTATTATGCGTTGCCATCACGACTGTTGTTCCTTGTGCGTTAATCCGGTCCAACAATTTCATGATTTCCCATGAATTCTCTGGATCTAAGTTCCCAGTTGGTTCATCGGCAATTAAAACTTTCGGTGTATTTACGATTGCTCGTGCAATGGATACCCGTTGCTGTTCCCCACCAGAAAGTTCGCTTGGAAAAACACGTACCTTATGTTTTAGACCGACTAAATCTAAAACTTCCATCACGCGTTTTTTGATTTCGCGAGGACGTCGTCCGATAACTTGCATCGCATAGGCCACGTTCTCATACACAGTTTTCTTTGGTAATAGTTTATAGTCTTGGAAAACGATGCCGATTTCACGACGTAAATAAGGAACTTCTTTATTTTTTATTTTCATTAAATCATGACCTGCAACTGTCAAATTACCTTTTGTTGCTTTTTCTTCACGATACATTAATCTAATAAAGGTTGATTTCCCTGCACCTGAGGGACCAACCACATAGACGAACTCGCCTTGGTCAATCTCTACTGAAATATTTCGAATCGCTGTTGTACCATTCGAATATTTCTTCATTACATCTTTCATTTCAATCATGGCGTTCTCTCCATCTCTTTTTTCTTCAATCCTACTCATTATAACATGTCAATATTGCAAACTTCTTGCATTAAGTTACATTTTTATTTCAATTTAATGAAGAGCTTAACTTAAGCGCTGTTTTAAGTAGGCATCAATGAAACCATCAAGGTCTCCATCCATCACAGCTTGTACATTGCCGGTTTCGTAATTTGTCCGATGGTCTTTGACCATTGAATACGGATGGAACACGTAAGAACGGATTTGTGAGCCCCAGCCAATTTCCATTTGTTCACCACGTAAACTTGCTGCTTCTTGGGCTTTCTTTTCCATTTCCAATTGATATAATTTGGCTTTTAACATACTCATTGCTTGCTCACGGTTTTTTAATTGAGAACGTTGTGCTTGGCTTGCGACAACGGTACCTGTTGGAATATGTGTGATTCGAACAGCCGATTCTGTTTTATTAATATGCTGACCACCAGCACCACTTGCTCGATAGGTATCAATTTTTAAGTCATCTGGATTGATCGCAATTTCTATTGTGTCGTCTAATTCAGGCATTACATCAACTGAACAAAACGAAGTATGACGGCGTTTAGCGGAATCAAAGGGCGAAATCCGCACAAGACGATGGACACCTTTTTCAGATTTTAGGTAACCATAAGCATTGTAACCTTTGATTAATAAGGTGACACTTTTAATCCCTGCTTCATCTCCAGCTTGGTAATCCAACGTTTCAACTTGGAAACCGTGACTTTCTGCCCAACGTGTGTACATTCGTAAAAGCATACTTCCCCAATCTTGTGATTCAGTACCACCGGCACCAGGGTGTAATTCAATTAGGGCGTTATTATGATCATATGGCTCATTTAGTAGTAAGGATAGCTCATACGTTGTTAAACGTTCTTGCAAGAGATGAATTCTTTCTTCCAATTCTTCTTGAATCTCTGCATCATATTCTTCTTGTTGTAATTCAAACATCACCGTTAATTCGTCAAGTTCCTCAGAGAGCTGATGAAATTGTTGATATTTTTCTTTCAAACTATTGGTTTCGTTAATTAGCTTTTGAGCCGTTTCTGTGTTGTCCCAAAAACCAGGTTCTCCCATCTGATTTTCCGCCTCGGCAATGTCTTCTTCTAACTGGTCTAAGTCAAAGAGACCTCCTGAAGCTAGTAATTTTTTGTGTCATTTCGTCTAATAATGTACGAATTTCTGGGTTTTCCAAAATGATTCCTTCTTTCTTTTTATTGTAAAAAGAGCAAAGGCGGGACAAATTGCCCCACCCTGCGTTTTTTCTTTAATTAAGCGTTTCTTCCATGACAATTTTTGAATTTTTTGCCACTTCCGCATGGGCATAAATCATTACGGCCCACTTTTTTATCTACACGCACAGGTTGACGCTTCGCACTTGTGTTGCTTTGTGCAGCTGCATCTTGTTCTGTTTCTGGATGTTCCGCTTGTCCTTGAGCTACTTGCTCACGTTGGACATTTTGGCGAATTTCCGATTTCATGAATAAACGTGTTACTTCATATTCGATTGAACCCACCATATTGTTATACATAGAATAACCTTCTGTTTGATATTCTACTAATGGGTTGTTTTGACCGTACGCACGTAAGCCGACAGATTGGCGTAATTGATCCATTGCATCAATGTGATCTGTCCATTTAGTATCGACAACACGCAAGATGACTACTTTTTCAAATTCTAGCAATTGTTCTTGGCCATTCAATTGTTGAGATTTTTCTTCAAATACTTCTTGCGCACGTGCCACTAAGTAGTCTTTGATTTCTTCAGCTGATTTATTTTCTAAATCTTTTTTAGAAATCGTATCTTCATGGACAAGTGTTGAGGCTGCAAAATCGACAATCCCATCTAAATTCCATTCTTCTTTTTCTAATTGTGTATGGCTATCCACCACTCGGCCAATCGTCCGTTTTACCATGCCCATCAATACATCAGACAAGTCATTTTCTTCCATAATTACTTCTTGTCGTTGCGCATAAATAACTTCACGTTGCTCGCGCATCACGTCATCGTATTGTAAGACATTTTTACGTGTGTCATAGTTATTTCCTTCCACACGTTTTTGAGCAGACTCTACTTGGCGAGTAAACATTTTACTTTGAATAACTGCATCTTCTTCTTGCACATTCATTCGTTCTAAGAATGTTTTAATTCGTTCTGAACCAAAGCGTTTCATTAAGTCATCTTCTAAAGATAAATAAAATTGTGAAACCCCTGGATCCCCTTGACGTCCTGCACGTCCACGCAACTGATTATCAATACGACGTGACTCATGACGTTCTGTCCCGATAACCGCTAGACCACCTAGTTCAAGTACACCTAAACCAAGTTTAATATCCGTTCCACGACCAGCCATATTTGTTGCAATTGTAACTGCGCCTTTTTGACCGGCATTCATAATGATTTCGGCTTCTTTAAAGTGATTTTTCGCATTTAATACTTCATGAGGAATTTTAGCTGCGTTTAATTTATCCGAAAGTAATTCTGACGTTTCTACCGCAACAGTCCCCACCAACACTGGTTGTCCTTTGTGGTAACGTTCTTTAATATCTTCCACCACTGCATTAAATTTACTTTCTAAGGTTGGATAAAGTAAATCTGGACGATCGTCACGGATAATTGGACGATTGGTTGGAATTTGAATGACTTGAATATTGTAAATTTCACGGAATTCTTCTTCTTCTGTTTTAGCAGTACCAGTCATCCCGGCTAGTTTTTTGTACATCCGGAAGTAGTTTTGGAACGTAATCGTCGCCATTGTTTTTGTTTCATCTTCAATTTCGACGCCTTCTTTTGCTTCAATCGCTTGATGCAAGCCATCAGAATAACGACGACCATCCATGATACGACCAGTAAATTGGTCAACAATTAAGACTTTATTGTCTTGAACCACGTAATCAATGTCTAATAACATGATATAGTTTGCCCGTAACGCTTGATCTAAATGGTGCGTTAATGCTGTATTTTCAATATCGTACAGGTTATCCAATCCGAAAGTTTGTTCAGCTTTTTCAATCCCTGCTTCTGTTAAACCAATTGTTTTAGACTGAATATCAATTTTGTAATCTTCGTCTTCTTTTAAGCGTTTGACAAAATTATCGGCACGCGTATAGAGTGCTGTCGATTTTTCAGCTTGTCCAGAAATAATTAATGGGGTTCTTGCTTCATCAATTAAGATTGAATCCACTTCATCGACAATTGCATAGTTTAATGGACGTTGAACCATTTGGCTGCGATAAACAACCATGTTATCACGCAAATAGTCAAATCCTAATTCGTTATTTGTACTATAAGTGATATCACAGTTATACGCTTCACGTTTTTCATCAGAAGATTTAGAGTTAATGTTTAAGCCAACGCTTAAGCCTAAGAAATTATATAATTCTCCCATTTCGTTAGAGTCACGGGTTGCTAAGTATTCATTAACTGTAACAACGTGTACTCCTTCGCCAGATAGTGCATTCAAGTATACAGGCATTGTGGCAGTCAAGGTTTTCCCTTCACCTGTTCTCATTTCAGGAATGTTCCCGTCATGAAGCACAATCCCACCCATTAATTGGACACGGTATGGGAATAAACCTAGTACACGTTTAGCAGCTTCACGGACAACCGCAAACGCTTCTGGTAATAGTTCGTCTAAGGTTTCCCCTTTTTGATAACGGGCTTTAAATTCATCTGTTTTTTCACGTAATTGTTCATCGCTTAGTTGTTCCATTGCACTTGCATGTGCATCAATTTTATCGGCGATTTTTTCTAATCGTCTTAATTCTTTTTTATCGTTTTCAATCATTTTTTTCAAAAAATTTGCCATTGGTATCTGTGTTCCTTTCAATTACCTCTTTTTATTTTTGTATCCTTTTTGTACAAGAAGCACAATCTATCCGTTTTATTTTATCATTACTTGACGAGAAAGAAAACCATTTCTCTCTATTTTACAGACATTTTCCTTTAAAAGAGGAACTTTTAAAGTTATTTTATGTATTTCTTTATTTTTTCTTTACTCCGTGCTTTAAAGATGTTTAAAGAGCTGAAATGCACGAAGGCATTTCAGCTCTTATTTTAAGCTTTAGTCTGTTTCAATCAAGCCATATTTGCCATCTTTACGACGGTAAACAATGCTTGTTCCATTTGTTTCAGCATCTTCAAAAATGAAGAAGTTGTGTCCTAACATGTTCATTTGTAAAACAGCTTCTTCACTGTCCATCGGTTTTAATGATAGACGTTTTGTACGAACGATGTCTAATTCTGAAGGTGTTTCTTCTGTTTCTTCACCAACTAAGAAGACAGCGGCTTTTGTATTGTTACGTCCTGTTTCACGAGATTTTCTGTTGATTTTTGTTTTAAATTTACGAATTTGTCGTTCTAATTTATCGACAACCAAATCAATACTTGCGTATAAATCAGGTGACGTTTCTTCAGCTCGTAAAACTAGATAAGGAAGAGGAATAGTAACCTCGACTTTGGCTGTTTTTTCAGTGTACACTTTCAAATTCACGTGAACCGTTGCTTCAGGTGAATCGCTGAAATATCTTTCTAATTTACCGACTTTTTTCTCAACATAGTCTCGAATCGCTTCGGTTACCTCGATATTTTCTCCACGTACATTATATCTAAACATAACAATTACCCCTTTCATCTACCAGTAAAGAAAAGATTAAAGGACCACTCTTTAATTCCCTTCTTCTTAATTTCATTATATCGAATAATCTGGGTTTTGCCAACAAAATAGTCATCAAATTTATGAATTCTTTTCTTTTTATCGCGCGAGAGTAAACGTATTCAAACTTTTAGGATAACAGTCATTGATAACAGCCGCTGCGTGAAAAAGAGTTCGTCCAGTGGTATAGATGTCATCCACCAAAATAACAGAACATTTTTTTAATTTTTTTTGGTTTTCTTTTTGGATGGCAAATGGTTGTTGCAACCGCATTCTTTCCTTTCTAGTTTTCTTAGATTGCGGAACATTTTCCTCTTTTCTAATTAAAAAAGGGCTGTACGGAACATCAGCCGCTTCTAGTAAGCCAATTACTTGGTTGAAGCCTCGTTCTTGCATTCGTTTTTCGGATAAGGGCACCGGAATAATATAGTCCGCAGATTGTTGCTGAAAGTAAAAGTTGATTTCCTCGTTAAAACACATTCTTAAGCGATAGTCTCCTTGAAATTTATAGCGTTCCATCCACTCTTGCATTCCTTCATCATAATGAAACAACGCTGCATTATGAAAAGAATACTCTGGATAAAGCAGCTGCCACCTTTGACAATCAAAACAATAGCGCTCTTGGCTGACGCGACTACAGCCAAAACAAGTGCCTGTCATTGGCAGTTTCTGGAACTTTGCTTGGCAGTGCTGGCAAAGTGAAGGCCTCGCCCATTTTTTAAAACGTAAGAGCATTTTTAATGTTATCTCCAAACGAATGGGGCTTGTGCAATTTTTACAATCCATCTAACATCCCTCGTTTGCTAGCCAAGCGATTCATTTGCTTTATTTGCCGAATTGCCTCTTTCATGTCTCTTGTTTCCCCATCATGTAAAAATAAAACTTCGCCGTAATTGAATTCTTGTCTTCGATCGACTCGGCCCGCAATTTGGACAAGTGTTGAAGAAGTGAAGACTCGATGATTAGCACCATAAACAATAACTGAGACTGCATCAAAAGTCACACCACGTTCTAAAATGGTTGTAGTGATCAAAATATCCGTTTTCTGCTGACGCATTGCTTGAACTTTTTCTAGGCGAAGCTCATCACTACCATAAACGGCGACAACTTCTTTGTCGGAAAATCGCTCAGCTATTAATGCATGCAATTGGTGAATTAATGAAATGCTTGGGCAAAATAGTAAAACTGAATTACGCACCAATAAACGTTTCAAATGATGTGCAATGATTTTAATATTTTTGCTAGAAAGACGTTGCCACGACTGAACCCAAAATCGGCGTGGCACAGGTAATGGCCTACGGTGATATCTTGCTGGCAAAATACTGGCTGCTAACTTTTTTTGCTGTAAAAGCTTCCGCAATTCTTTCGTAGGCGTTGCTGTTAAGTACACCAAACTACTTCTTTTTTTTCGTGCGTTACGCACTCCATAATAAAGATGTTCGTTATTAACAAAAGGAAAAGAGTCGACTTCATCAACGATAAGTAAATCAAACGCTTGATGGAATTTCAATAATTGATGCGTGGTGCAAATCACTAGTTTCGTATAGCGATATGGTTCTTGACTGTTTCCATGAAGTAAAGCAATTGCTTCATGAGGAAAAACCGCTTGGATTCTGGGAAACAGTTCTAAGCAAACATCGACACGCGGCGAAGCCAGCGCAATCCGCCCCCCTTCTTGTAAGGTTTGGTGTAAAACAGCAAATAACATTTCTGTTTTGCCTGCACCTGTAACTGCCCACACTAAGCGATTCTCTCTTGCTTTTGCTGTCTCACAAAGTTCAACCGAGATCGCTTGCTGTCCCTTTGTTAATTGTCCAGACCACTCAAAAAAGACAGTTCTTGGGCTATTGGGCCTTTCTGGTAAATGACAAAATTTTTGACAAGAAGTCACACGGCCTAATTGAATGCACGCATGACAGTAGTATACATTTGTCGCCAGTCTGTTTTCTTTTTTGGATACGACTTCCCCGCACCGCTGACATTGAATTGTTAGGGGGGAACGCTCTAACATTGTTGGTAAATAAACCAGTTTTGTCTGTATTGAAGGTTCTGTTTCTTCAATAATTATTTTACGTCCATGCAAATCTTCCATGTTAACCACCTCAATTATAAAATACGCATTTCTCTAGCTTTTTTGCGAAAAAGGAGATCTCCCACCGTTATCTTTCTATTCTTATCTAGTCGTTACCTACTAAACAAACTCTTGATACGCTTTATTGTTTACACGAATCTTCTACTTTCGACTTACCTATATGCAGCTTTTTTATAAACAAATTTATCTACCTTTAAAGAAAAATTAATGTTAAAGTATATCTAGTAATTCAAGCTTTAATTTGAAAAGACTAGAAAGGAGCAAACTTTATCATGGAAAATATTTTTTTAAAAAGACTAGAACTCAAAGCTTTTGAAGAAGATTCTGTTTTTTCAAAAATTGAAGGGCTGAATAAATTTAATTCACTAAATTTTAAAAAACCTATTACTTTTTTTTCAGGTGAAAATGGAACTGGAAAATCCACTTTATTAGAAGCAATTGCAGTCAATTGGGGATTTAATCCTGAAGGCGGTAGTATTAATTTTAATTTCTCTACAAACGATACTCACTTGGATTTACATAATTATTTAACTGTTGCAAAAAGTGTAAAGCGTGCTACGGATGGCTTCTTTTTAAGAGCTGAAAGTTTCTACAATGTTGCTACATATGCAGAAAATATAGACTTAGATTTTTCTGAATATGGCGATAAATCCCTACATCATCAATCACACGGCGAAAGTTTTTTGAATCTGGTGAACCATCGGTTTAGAGGAAATGGTCTGTACCTGTTAGATGAACCTGAAGCGGCTCTCTCACCTCAACGCCAACTAGCCTTAATGATATCTATAAAAAAACTAATTGATGAGGGGTCTCAGTTTATTATTGTCTCTCATTCACCTATATTACTTGCAATGCCTGACTCACAAATTATTTCTTTTGATAAAGATAGTCCTTTAGAAATCACGTATGAAGAAAGTATGCCTTATGAAATAACCTCATTATTTTTAAACAACAAAAACAGAATTCTCTCTCATTTATTTGCTGAATAAGTCTGTTATTCGAAATGCTTATGCCATACTATAATGACTCGTATATAAAAATATTGTTAATCATTCTTTGAATTACAACTTTCAGACTACGGAAAAAGGCGTTCATTATTCAGAAAATAGATTGTTAAGTATGTTTTTTTAGTATCTAGATTAAAGTAAAAAATTAAAGACAGTTGTCTTTCTCTAGCTCACAGGACTAATTTCGGCTCTATAATTTATGGAACTGATAAACTAGAATGACTGTTTCAGCTCAATTCCAATTAACTAAAGTCATAAAAAAAGACAAGTTGCTTTTTCGAAAATTCTCGAAAAAACAACTTGTTTTTACTCTTTTTTATCTGCTTGTGCTAACAAACCCAAGGCTTGTTCCAACACTTTTTCCCCGTTCATTAAGCCGTAATCAGACATGCTAATGACATCTGTTGGGATACCTTTTGGTGATAGACGCTTTTCAAAATCACTCTTCATATAACGAACTTGTGGACCTAACAATAACACATCGACTGGATTATTTTCTAAATTTGTTTCTGCTTCCGATGCAGAAGCCGCAAATATATGGGCATCTAAGCCTTGATTAAATGCTGCTTTTTGCATTTTTGTAACAAGTAAACTAGTACTCATTCCAGCGGAGCAAACTAACATAATTGTTTTTTTTGACATTTTAACAGCCCCTTTTACCATTGCCTTTTTCAATTTTCAACATTATCTATTAAAAATATTATAGTGTAAAGTTAATTTTTGTCAATCATTCTTGTTTTTTAAAGCGGATACAATCTTGGTTTAAACGTACCATGCTGATTTCAGTAATTTATTAAATACCACATATTCTTTTTCCAAATTCACTTGAACTACTTGGTAACTCGCATTCAACCAACCATAAGCGCCCTTTTCTGGATGCTTATAATCGTTCGCCCACCAATCGACATCTGTCTTAGCAGTTTTTGGTAAACCAGAATGAGGGAATAACAATTCATCAAACTGGGTAAAGGTCAAGGTAACTTGGGAACCGCCATTCGTTTTCAAATAATGAGTAATTGTATCATATTTTTTCTGTCGTGTATGTACCATTTCCAGCGCCTCCCTTTTCTCTATCATACCTTATTATAACGTTTTTTTCCAAAAAATCTCACAAAAAAGATGAGAGAAAAAGTTGCTATTCAGTTGATTCTTTTTTATACTGACTTTATTACGAGAGAAAAGGATGCCCATATGTTAGAAAGCTATATTACAGTCAAACAAGATGGTTTCAGCGAGATTGAAATCAAGAAATCGCGGTTTATCTGTTCTGTAAAGCGCGTAACATCAGAAGAAGAAGCAAAAGCCTTTATCGCCGCAATAAAAAAAGAACATTGGAAAGCCAATCATAATTGTAGTGCTTTTGTGATCGGCGAAAAAAATGACATTCAGCGGAGCAGCGATGACGGCGAACCTAGTGGCACTGCTGGTGTTCCAATGCTAGAAGTCTTAAAGAAAAAAGAGTTAATCAACGTAGTGGCTGTTGTCACTCGTTATTTTGGCGGAATAAAATTAGGCGCTGGCGGTTTAATCCGAGCATATAGTCATGCTCTTTCCCACACTTTAGATGAAATTGGTTTAGTCATTGGCAAATTGCAACAAGAACTATTGATTACGATCGCCTATCCTTTATTAGGAAAAGCCCAAGCCTTTTTGGAACATAGTCCCTACACGCTTAAAGAAACTATTTACACAGAGTCTATTCAGTTAATTTGTTTAGTAGATGAACAAGCAACAGAAACATTTATAGCTGAAATGACGGATCTACTTAACGGTCAGTTGACAATTGAAAAAGGCGCAACGAGCTATCACGAACTACCATTTAACGAAAAAGGAGCACAATCAAATGACATTTGAAGAAGTATTGCCACAGATTAAAGCAGGAAAAAAAGCCGTACGTAAAGGCTGGAGCGGTTTTGAACTTTTTATTGAATTACGTGATGAAATTGGCACCTCCGAAGGTGAATTTTTACAAGTTACCCCGTATTTTTTAATCAAAACTTCTGATGAAGGCTACAGCATGTTTTCACCAACACCTTGTGATGTCTTAGCAGAAGATTGGGTGATTGTTGAAGCATAATTACACACATAAGGTCTGGCAGATTACGGCGATTGCTCGTTCTTCTAGACCTTAATTTTTAAATGTTTAAAGGAGTTTTTCTTATGCCAAAAGAATTTGAAACAAAACGGGTGCTTGTAACCGGTGCAGCTTCAGGGATTGGCCAAGCACAAGCAATTGCCTTTGCTGAGCAAGGTGCTGAGGTTATTGGCATCGACCTAGACGAAACGGGGTTAAAACAGACAGCCGCACTGGTTAATCCAGATTCTACTAAGCCATTTACTTATTTTGTCGGTGATGTGTCTTCTCCCTCATTTGTGCAAGCCACGATGAAACAAATTGTGAAAAACAACGGCCAAATTGATATTTTATTAAATACGGCAGGTATTTTAGATGATTATCGCCCTTCTCTAGAAACTTCGGAAGCTTTGTGGGATCAAATTTTAGCAACCAATTTAAAAAGTGTCTTTTTAGTGACCAATGCTCTATTACCTTATTTCCTCCAACAAAAAAAAGGAGTAATCGTTAATATGGCATCTATCGCTGGCTTAGTAGCTGGGGGCGGCGGCGCAGCGTACACTGCCTCCAAACACGCAATCATCGGGTATACAAAACAACTTTCCTACGATTATGCCAAATTAGGCATTCGAGCAAATGCGATTGCGCCAGGTGCCATCCAAACACCCATGAACGCAGCTGATTTTGTAGGAGAAGGTGAAATGGCTACTTGGGTAGCACGTGAAACACCCGCGGGCCGTTGGGCGCAGCCACAGGAAGTAGCAAAACTTTCATTATTTCTAGCTAGTGATGACGCTGATTATATCCATGGCACAGTTATGACCATTGATGGTGGTTGGACCATGAAATAAAAAGACTTTACAGAGTGTCTGTTCTTCAGTAACATGTAACACAGTGAGGCAACTCACACCATAACACTTCAGTTGGCTTTACTGCCCTTCCTTTGGTTATGGTTATCACTAAAACACGTCGTTGTTTTATAAAGGAGAATCTTAAATGAATCATTCATCAAATCCACAAACCAGTACGTGGTCAGCTACGGCGTTGGCTAAAATGGCGCTGGTTACCGCTTTGTATGTTGTTGTCACTGTACTTCTCGCTCCGCTTAGTTTTGGTCCGATACAGCTTCGTCTTGCCGAATTATTTAATTATTTAGGCGTTTTTAACAAGCGATATATCTGGTCCATTACGTTAGGGGTTGCGATTGCCAACACCGCTTCGCCTCTTGGTATCATCGATATAGTCATCGGTAGCGCTGGAACGTGCGCAGTCTTATGGATTGCCTATTTTGCGACAAAAAATCAGCAAAATTTATTGATTAAACTAATGCTGACGGCCATTCTTTTTGCTTTGTCCATGTTCACTGTCGCCGGACCCTTAACGTTCTTTTATCAGTTACCTTTTTGGTACACATGGTTGACCGTTGGACTTGGTGAACTTCTTTCAATGACCGTCGGCGGTATTCTGATTTACGTATTAAATAAAAAAATACAGCTTGTAAAACGCATCGAAGAATAAAAAAGCGCTTGGGGTTTAAACCCCAAGCGCTTTTCAGCACTATCCTTTAGGTTGAATGAAGTCTGCTTGCCATTTTCCAAGAGATGGATTGTAATCAAAATACCAAAGTTGTGAAAAATATTGTTTTTAGTGCTTGTATCCTGATAAAACACGACCGCTTTGAGTATCTTCCTCGTAGTCAATACAAGAAAAATGAAGCATCAGTGAAAAACTGGTTTCACTAATAGGATGATAATTCGAAGCTGGCGCTACTTTCACTTTTTTCACATGATTTCTGATGCCCGCTTGTTGATTTGCTTGTAATACTGCAAGATGTTTTTGATAAAATTTTTCTGTATAGTTATCTTTGACCACAGACAAGTTTTCTTGATCCCACGCTTGTTGTATTTCTAAAAACGTTTGTTGTATTTCTTTTAAGAGTGCCTTTTTTTCTTTTGATGTTCCAGGTAATGCCGCCCACATTTCTTGAAAAGCTCCTTCATCGACTGGTTGATTTCTACGGCGTCTTTGCCAAATCATCGCGCCCCCAAAAAGAACAAAAAACACTGTTGAAATTAAGCCTTCCAGTGGCGTTGTGTTGCTGGTCCCGGTCTCGTTATTATGAACATAACTTCTTGATCCATCACCGCTTGGCGAAAAACCATTCGAGGGATTACCTCCGCTAGGACTTTCTACACGTCCGCCGCCATAGCCACCAGCTACAGCCGCCGCTTGATTAGGCCATAAACAAAAGGCCATGGCACAGCCCACAAAAACCAAAATTAACTTTCTCATTCTCTCACCTTTCGACCCCTTCAAACCAACAAATGAATAAATAGACGCAGAATACTAAACAAAGCGCCAAGATTAACAATGATTAATAATACCTTCAGCCATCTGC
Organism: Enterococcus sp. DIV1206; assembly: GCF_051712485.1. NCBI lineage: Bacteria > Bacillati > Bacillota > Bacilli > Lactobacillales > Enterococcaceae > Enterococcus > Enterococcus sp. DIV1206. The sequence continues at coordinate 1,372,277 of NZ_JBIOOZ010000001.1, read as the reverse complement.
CATATGGTTGTACTGATTGATAACTTCGTTGATAAATACTCAAGCCAAACAGGACCGCTGGCCACATAAATATACTAGATCTTGGGCCAAACGAATTACCCTCGCCCCAAAAATTCACATGAATGGGCACATGAGCTGGTAAATCAGGATAGACCACCGCACTTAATAATAGTAAACTGACTGCTAAAATACTTGTAACAATAAACAACCGCTGACTAACTTTTTCAATCTGCTTCTCTCTCATTATTTTAGCTTTCTCCTCTAGTTTAATGATGGATATACTTTCAGTTTATGCCTCCCTATCTGAATTTGCAATAAAAAAAAGACAAGGAAACATTCGATTAAATGTCCTTGCCTCTGTTTTTGAAAATCCTAAATCAAGCCTTTCACACCTATATCTTTTCGGTAGTACATTCCAGGAAATGAGTAATTATCCAATGTTTGATAAACTTTTTTGCGGGCTTCTTCAAGAGTCGAAGCAGTTGCTTCTGCTAAAAAGATTCGTCCGCCAGCCGAAACCAGAGCCTGTTCTGAACGAGTTACCCCTGCATAATAGATGGTTTCACCAGACATTTCGGGCAATGGTAGATTTGTCTTGTATTGATTAGGATAGCCTTCTGCTGCTATAACAACACCAACACTCGCTAACTCATTCCATACAATCGTTGGTTGCTCTTTCGCCAGCAATGAAGAAATTATTTCTGAAAGGGGACTCTCTAAACGGGCCAACACAACTTGTGTTTCTGGATCCCCAAATCGAGCATTAAATTCAATAACCTTGGGGCCAGTTGCTGTTTGGATTAAACCAGCATATAAAATCCCTTGAAACGGACGTTTTTCAGCCACCATTCCTTTAGCAGTCGGTTTCAGGACTTGGCTAATGGCTTGCTGAACCGCTTCTTCTGGGATCTGAGGCACTGGTGTATAAGCGCCCATCCCCCCTGTATTCGGCCCAGCATCCCCATCGAAAATCCGCTTATGATCTTGAGCAATCACCATCGGATATACCTTCTCATTAGAAACAAAAGCCATTAAGGAAAATTCTTCTCCTTGCAAAAATTCTTCGATTACAACCGTTTGACCGCTTGCTCCAAATTGTTGGTCCTCCATCATCGCAACTAGCGCCCGTTTTGCGGCTGTTTTTGTTTCGGCAACTACTACTCCTTTTCCAGCTGCCAAACCATCTGCCTTAATAACAATTGGTACTCCTTGCTGTTCAATATATTCTAAGGCAGGTGCCAAACGTCGAAAGACCCGATATTCCGCCGTTGGAATCTGGTATTTTTGCATAAAATCTTTCGCAAAACTTTTTGAACCTTCAATAATTGCAGCTGCTTTTGTCGGGCCAAAAATCAGTAATCCCGCTGCTTGAAAGGCGTCTACAATCCCTTCAATTAATGGCGTTTCTGGTCCGACGAATGTCCAATCAATCTGATTATCCTTCGCAAATTGAATTAGTTCCGTTTGCTGCTCTTCACTGATAGGTACGGTCCGAATATTATCACCACTCATACCAGGATTACCTGGTGCACAATAAACAGTCTTGACTTTGTCTTCTCGCTGTAATTTTTTGGCGATTGCATGTTCACGACCACCACGCCCAATCACTAATATATTCATCGGTTTCTCCTTTAAAAATTAATGTTTGAAATGACGAGTCCCAGTAAAAATCATCGCAATACCATAATGATTCGCTAGATCAATTGATGCTTGATCTTTAATGCTCCCGCCTGGCTGAATAATTGCTTGAATACCATGTTGTGCAGCATATTCCACGCTATCTGCCATGGGGAAAAAGGCATCACTTGCTAAGACGGCCCCTTGTAATTTTCCAGCTGCTTGGGCTTGATCAACTGCAATTTTTACTGACCCAATTCGATTCATTTGACCAGCGCCAATCCCCACCGTTTGGCTTTCATTGGCTAAAACAATAGCATTTGATTTTACATGCTTGACTGCTTTCCAAGCAAAGTTCAATGCGTCTCTTTCAGCTGGTGTGGGTTGGCGCTCTGTAACAACTTGCCATGCTTGGTCATTTTCAACAACTGTATCCTGTTCTTGAATTAATAACCCGCCCATAACAGAAACTAATTCCACCGCTTTTTTTTCTTGAGCATGAAAATCTAACGTTAACAAACGAAGATTCTTTTTCTGAGATAACAGTGCCAAAGCTTCTTCCTCAAAACTAGGCGCAATAATTATCTCTAAAAAGATTTGATGCATTTCAGCCGCAGTCGCTTGGTCCACTGGACGATTCAAAACAACAATGCCACCAAAAATTGAAACTGGATCTGCTTCAAATGCCTGACGATAGGCTGCCAAAATCGTTTTTCCTGTTCCAATTCCACATGGGTTCATATGTTTAACAGCGACGACCGTAGGTTCTGTAAACTCGCTAGCAATCCGGAGTGCTGCATCAGCATCTCGAATGTTGTTATATGACAGTTCTTTGCCATGAAGTTGTCGAGCGGAAGCAATGGATAATGATACAGGTACAACGGATTGATAAAAGGTGGCTTGTTGATGGCTATTTTCGCCATAACGCAATGTTTGCTTACGTTCATAAGTAAGCGTCTGTTTCTCTGGTTCAGTTTCACCCACTTGCGTCGTTAAATAGTCAGCGATAAGCGCGTCATAAGCAGCGGTATGACGAAAGACTTTTGCTGCTAATCTTTTTCTAGTGGCTAACTGGCTAGTTCCAGTGCTGCTAATTTCACTTAATACCTGTTCATAATCACTAGGATCAACCACTGCTGTTACGTCTTGATAATTTTTTGCCGCTGAACGTAACATGCTAGGACCGCCAATATCAATCATTTCAATCGCTTCTGCTTCAGAGATTGCTGGTTTTAAAATTGTTTCTTTAAATGGATAAAGATTCACTACTACAAGGTCAATAAAATGAATGCCTTGTTCAGTCAGTGCTTTTTGATGCGCTTGGTTTCCCCTTTTTGCCAAAAGTCCGCCATGGATATTCGGATGTAACGTTTTGACACGACCATCTAACATTTCTGGAAAGCCAGTGATGTCGTCAATAGCAAGTGTCGGTACCCCCGCTTCTTCTAAGACAGTCCTTGTTCCCCCAGTGGAGATAACTTCAAAGCCATTTGCAACTAAGCCTGCTGCAAATGTTGTCACTCCTGTTTTGTCTGAAACGCTAATCAATGCTCTTTTGGTCATTTCATTGTCTCCTTTACAATTTGTGAAATTATTTTTGGGTACCATTCGTGCTCAAGAGCATGAATTTTCTCTGTTAATGTGTCCAATGTATCTTCAGTATCAATCTTGGTGGTTGTTTGGAAAATAATCGGTCCTGTATCAACCCCAGAGTCAACATAATGGATAGTGATTCCTGTTATTTTCACTCCATAATGAAATGCCTCTTCAATTCCGTGAAGACCTGGAAAACTAGGTAACAGAGAAGGATGAATATTGACGATTCTCTTTGGATAAGTCTCCAGTAAAGTCTTGCCGATAATTCTCAAATAACCAGCTAACACGATTAAATCGATCTGATGCTCTTTTAAATGTTTCAATACTTGTTCTTCATACTGCCCACGAGATGGAAAATCAGATGGCGAAAAGCAAACAACGGGAATCTTGCGCTTTTGGGCACGGGTCAATACATGGGCTTCAGGCTGGTCACAAAAGACTAAGCTCAACTGCCCTGCGATTTTTTTCTGGGAAAAAGCTGCAGCAATCGCCTCAAAATTGCTACCATTGCCAGATGCAAAAACAGCTATCTTCATAAGGCTTCCTTAAAAATAACGGCTTTCGTTTTCCTAGGTACCAAACGACCAATTTCAAAAGCTTCTGGCAAAAGCTCCTGAACTTTTTCAACATGCTCTGGACTCACCGCTAAAATCATTCCTAAGCCCATATTGAAAATTTCATACATTTCTTCAGGTGGAATTTCACCGTATTTTTGAAGCAATTTAAAAATTGGTAGCACTGGCCAACTATTTAATTGAATCTCTGCAGCTAATGCGGAAGAAAACATTCTTGGTAGATTTTCTAAAAACCCGCCGCCAGTAATATGCGCAGCCCCATGCACGAGTCCTGCTTTTAACAATGGCAATAATTCCTTCACATAAATTTTTGTTGGTGTTAATAATTCTTCCCCTAACGTTTTGGGTGCCAATTCTGGAAGCTCGTCCGTTGTTTTAAACGAATGTTTCTTAAAAAAAACATTTCTTACTAAAGAGTAACCATTAGAATGAAGACCACTTGAAGGAAGACCAATCAAGAAATCGCCTTCTTTTACGTTACTTGGAGTCAAGAGTTGACTTTTCTCAGCAATACCCACGGCAAAACCAGCCACGTCATAAGCATCTGCTTCATACATATCAGGCATTTCAGCTGTTTCGCCCCCAATTAAGGCTGCATTCGCCTCACAACAGCCAGCCGCAACACCCGCAACAATTGCTTCAACTTTAGCTGGATTAACGGTCCCTAACGCTAAATAATCTAAAAAATATAACGGTTCGGCGCCTTGTGCGACGACATCATTGACACACATTGCTACACAATCAATTCCGATTGTCTCGTGTCTCTGTTCTTCAATTGCCAAGAGTAACTTTGTGCCTACGCCATCCGTTCCTGATACCAAAACTGGTTCTTTAAGCTTGTAACTACTTAAATCAAAACAACCACCAAAACCACCAAGCATGCCCAACGTTCCCGTCCGTTGTGTCTTTTGGCTATGCTTTTGAATTCGTTCCACTACTTCGTATCCTGCCTCAACATTTACGCCAGCTTTTGAATAGGCATTTTCCATGTCAATTCCTCCTAGTTTCTTTTTTCAAGGATGCTTGATATTGTTCTTCATAATCATACAAAGGCGTTGGATAGTCTCCATTAAAGTAAGCCATACACAGCCCAGAATAAGGAGCATCATAATTTAATTGAATCCCATCAATCAGCCCTGCTTCACTCAAAAAAGCCAGCGAATCTGCGCCAATCTGCTCTTTGATCTCTTCAATTGAATAGTTTGCCGCAATTAGTTCGTCCCTCGTCTGTATATCAATGCCATAAAAACACGGATATTTTAATGGCGGTGAAGCAATTCTGACATGAACTTCTTGCGCTTCTGCTTCTTTTAATAAATGAATAATGCGCCGAATAGTGGTCCCGCGAACAATCGAATCATCTACTAAAATGACTTTTTTTCCTTTGACCACGCCACGAACTGCCGATAGTTTCATACGGACACCTTGTTCTCTTAATTCTTGTGTCGGCTGGATGAATGTTCGAGCGACATATTGATTTTTTACTAAACCTAGTTCGTAAGGTATCTGTGCTTCTTCTGCATAGCCGCTAGCTGCAGACAATGACGAGTTCGGTACACCAATTACCATATCAGCTGCGACTGGACTTTCGATTGCCAAGTTCTTCCCCATTCTTTTACGAGCTGTATGCACATTAACTCCAGCAATATTTGAATCTGGTCGTGCAAAATAAATATATTCCATTGCACAAATTGCCGGTTGGACTTCCGTAGTGAAAACCTCTATTTTCAAGCCTTCATCAGAAATGATGACTACTTCACCAGGCGCCACATCTTGAATAAAGCGAGCCCCAACTGTTTCTAATGCACACGTTTCGGATGCCACAACGTACGCCCCATTGTTCATTTGTCCGATGGAGAGAGGGCGAAAGCCGTTGGGATCCAGTGCAGCAATCATCATCGTTTCTGTTAATAAAAGATAAGCAAAGCCACCCTTAACCAAATTCAAGCTCTCTTTTAATTTATCGAGAAACGAGGCAGCAGTGCTTTTTCGAATCAAGTGCATTAAAATTTCAGTGTCTGAATTGGAATGAAAAATAGCGCCTTCTCTTTCTAGTTGTTTTCGTAAACGCTTGGCATTTGTCAAATTGCCATTGTGTGCTAACCCAATTTGACTATCATAAAATTTAAATAAAAATGGCTGAATATTATCCACGCTACCCGTACCAGCGGTTGCATAGCGTACATGACCAATAGCCGCCGTTCCTTCTAACGCATTCAGTTGTTCTTGCTTTTGGAATACTTCTGCTAATAAACCTAAATCACGGTGGCCATCTAATTTCCCAGAATTGTTCGCCACAATTCCTGCGCCTTCTTGGCCTCGATGCTGTAAGCTGTGTAAACCAAAATAGGTCACGTGTGCCGCATCAGGATGACCCCAAATACCAAAAATACCACACTCTTCATTTAAGCTTTTTGCTTCATAAGACATGGAATCGCATCCTCCCATAAGGCTTTGGCATCTTTTGTTGAACAATTGATCACATCATCTAACGCATGAATGACCAAACCAGTTTCAGTCACTTTCCCAATATGTTGGGCTTTTTTTCCGATAAGTGTTTCAAATGCTTCTTGATGCTGGGGACTAACTGAAAGAATAAAACGGGATTGCGTCTCCGCAAATAGATATTCTTTTTTTAATGGCAGTGTCACTTGTAGCCCCAGTTCGTTGGCAAAAGCCGACTCGGCTAAAGCAACGGCAATGCCGCCTTCAGCGCAATCATGCGCGCTAGCAACTAGGCCTGCTTGAATTGCTTTTAAAACTAATTCTTGGTTTGCTTTTTCCTCTTTTAAATCAAATGAGCGTAATTGCCCTTCAATTCGACCCAGTTGCATTTTTTGAATTTCTGAGCCGTTAAAATCTGCGTGGGTTTCACCGATGAGATAAATTAAGTCATCAACTTGTTTAAACGCTTGTGTGGTAATTTGTGAAACATCTTCAATCACGCCCACCATGCCAATCATCGGCGTAGGGTAAATGGCTTGACCATCTGTTTCATTGTAAAGAGAGACGTTCCCTGAAATCACGGGTGTTCCTAGCTGACGGCAGGCTGCGGCGATTCCATCCGCCGACGTCCATAATTCCCAAAAACTTTCTGGTTTATCAGGGGAACCATAATTCAAACAATCAGTGATAGCCAAAGGTTGTGCTCCACTTGCTACAATATTACGGGCTGCTTCTGCAACCGCAATTTGCCCACCAATTTCAGGATTTAAATACAAATAACGGCTATTACAATCTGTTGTCATCGCTAAGGCTTTATTGGTGCCCCGCACTCTTAAAACAGCTGCATCACTTCCTGGTTGCACCACTGTATTCGTTTGTACTTGACTATCATAGGTTTCGTAAACTGATTTTTTCGATGCAATCGTTGGCTGTTGCAATAGGCGTTTTAATAATTCCGTACTATTCGTAATTTCTGGAATGAAGGGCGCTAATTTTTTAAAAGCACGCATCCGCTCTGGTTCTTGATAGGCTTTCTGGTAGACAGGGGCTTCTTCTGCCAAAGCATCTACTGGTACATCTGCGACTATTTTGCCACCGTGAAAGACACGATACTGTCCATCATCTGTTACGGAGCCAATCGCTACCGCTTCTAAGTCATACGTTTGAAACAATTCACAAACTTGCTGTTCTGCTCCTTTTTCCACACAGATTAACATCCGTTCTTGGGACTCAGACAAGAGCATTTCATAGGGGCTCATCTGCGTCTCTCTCTGCGGAACTTTATCCAGCTCTAGAATCAAGCCTGAACCTGCTTTTGATGCCATTTCAGCACTTGAAGAAACCAAGCCAGCCGCCCCCATATCTTGGATGCCGATTAAAATATCTTGATGATTTTTGATTAAATCAAGACAAGCTTCCAATAATAATTTTTCCATAAACGGATCACCTACTTGTACCGCAGATCGTTGCTGTTCTTCACCTTCACTAAATTCTTCTGAAGCAAAGGTCGCACCGTGAATTCCATCTCGTCCTGTTTTCGCACCTACGTAAAGAATGCTATTTCCGACGCCTTTTGCTTGGCCTTTTTGAATCTCATCATGACGAATCAATCCCACACACATAGCATTAACAAGTGGGTTTCCTTGATAACATGGCTCAAAAGCAATTTCACCGCCAACGGTTGGAATACCAATACAATTTCCATAACCGCTAATCCCCGCCACAACTTCTTGAAACAAATAACGTGTTCGTGCATCCGTCAGTTCGCCAAATCTTAGCGAATCCAGTAAAGCAATCGGCCGCGCCCCCATACTGAAAATATCGCGAATAATTCCACCAACGCCTGTAGCTGCTCCTTCGTAAGGTTCTACTGCAGAAGGATGATTATGGCTCTCTGCTTTAAAAACAACAGCTAATCCGTCACCAATATCGACAATCCCAGCTCCTTCACCAGGGCCTTGAAGCACTTGTGGCCCTTCCGTCGGAAACTTTTTTAAAACGGGCTTGGAATTTTTGTAAGAGCAATGTTCACTCCACATCACGGAGAATAAGCCAGTTTCTGTATAATTAGGTTCTCTTTGCAAAATGGTCTCAATCTGATGATATTCTTCATCTGTTAGTCCCCATTCTGCATACAACCGTGTCTCCTTGATTTCTTTTGGTGTTGGTTCATTCATCATTGGCTTAATTCCTTTCCAAAGTTTTTAATGATTGAAGCAAAAAAGCTGCGTCCATCTGTTGAACCTAACAATTCTTCCATCGCTCGTTCCGGATGAGGCATCATTCCTAGAACATTGCCCTGTTCATTACAAATACCAGCAATATTCGCAAGACTACCGTTCACCTTTTCTTGATACGTAAAAACAATTTGGTTCTTTTCTTTCAGCTCTTTCAACGTTTTTTCATCACAATAGTAATTCCCTTCGCCATGCGCTACTGGTAAATGTATCGAAACATTTTCAGGATACTCGCTTGTAAACTTTGTGTGCGTATTCACTTTCAATGGGACACTTTTACAAATAAAACGAAGCGAATCATTTCTTAACAACGTACCAGGAAGCAAGCCAATTTCTGTTAAAATTTGAAAGCCATTACAAGTACCAAAAACCATTTTGCCTTCTGTAGCAAAGCGAATCACCTCATTGATAATTGGCGAAAACCGAGCAATTGCACCACAACGTAAGTAATCGCCATAAGAAAAACCGCCCGGCAATAACACGCCATCAAATTTTGCTAAAGAAGTGGCATCATGTCGGACAAATTCTGCATCAACGCCCATCACCTCTTTGACAGCCCACAATAAGTCTGCATCACAATTGGATCCTGGAAAAACAATCACTGCCAATTTCATTTAAATTTCCTCCAAAGATAAAATTTCAAAACGATAGGATTCCATATTTACATTGGCTAATAGTTGATCACAAATTTGTTCAATTTTCTCTTCAATTGCTTCTGTCTGCTGGACGTGCATTTCAAAATACTTACCGACACGGATTTCGGCTACTTCTGTAAAACCAAGCCGATGGACTGCTTCCTTAACCGCTTCACCTTGGGGATCCAAAATTGATTCTTTATACGTAACATAGACTTTGACAAAATACATACGCGCTTCCTCCTCAATTAGCTGTTAGTAAACGTTGTAAAACTTCTTCATATACAGGAACTATTTCTCCTAATTCACGGCGATAAACATCTTTATCCAGATGTTCGTTTGTGTTTAAATCCCATAAACGACAGGTGTCTGGAGAAATTTCATCTGCCAGTAACAATTGATTGGCCTTCGTCCGACCAATCTCGATTTTAAAATCGATCAAACAAATATTGAGGCGTTGAAAGAGTTGACTAAGCGCCTGATTAATTTGTAAAGCCAATGCTTTAATCTCCACAATTTCAGCAGGAGTGGCTACTTTTAGAAATTGAATATGGTCTTCGTTAATAAAAGGATCATCCAGACGATCTTCTTTGTAATAAAATTCAATAATAGGCGTCACTAATTTAGTGCCCTCTTCAATCGCTAAACGCTTTGAAAAACTTCCTGCCGCATAATTACGTACGACAACTTCCAAAGGAATCATTTCTACGGCCTGAATTAATTGTTCGTGTTCAGATACTTTTTTGATAAAATGATTGGGAATCTTCTGTTGCTGTAAATGTTCAAAAATTAGACTAGTGATTTGATTATTTAAAGCGCCTTTCCCAAGAACTTTGTCTTTTTTTTGACCGTTTAAAGCTGTTGCTTGATCAAGATATTCCACAAAAAGAACCGCTGCATTTTCTGTTTGATACAACTTCTTCGCTTTTCCTGTATACACAAGTGCTTTCTTTTCCATTCTTTCCCTCTTCTCGTTAGCTTCATGAACCCTATTCTTTCTAAGCCAGCCGATTTACACCAGACAAAGACTTACATTAGTTACAAAAAAACAATAATCGTTCGTGTTTATCGAATGTAAAAATAAAAAACTTGCTTGGAGCAAGCATTTATTAAGTTACATTCCAAATACCAACAGTCTCAATTTCCTTTAACGTTTCTGATATACAAGGTGTTGTAATGGTGACGTGGCCCATTTTTCTGCCTACTTTTGATTCGGCTTTTCCATAGTAATGGACTTGCCAAGTGGGTTTTGACGTGCATAATTGGTAGCTTTTTTCTAAGTGTTCGCCTAAGAGATTCACCATAACCACTGGTTGAAGTAACTGGGGTAACCCAATGCCCCAATTGCTAATCCCTCGAATATGCGCATCAAATTGACTAAATGAGCAAGCTTCAATAGAGTAATGACCTGAGTTATGAGGCCGTGGCGCTAATTCATTGACGTACAACTCTTCTGAATCCGTTAAAAACATTTCGATAGCTAAAACCCCAGATAAATTTAATTCCTCAGCAATGTGTTGCGCCAATTCCGCTGCTTTTTGTTGCACATTCTCAGAAATTCGAGCTGGCACAATTGATTCATGCAAGATATTCTTTCGATGAATGTTTTCAGATACAGGAAAGCTTTGGTAACCATGCTTATTCCCTGCAACGATGATTGAAAGTTCTTTAGTGAAAGGCACCCACTTTTCTAATTCACAAGTGGCGTTAGCTAATAATTTAGTCGCTTGGGAGAAATCCTCTTCGCATTTTAAGACGACTTGTCCTTTTCCATCGTATCCACCTTGAATAGTTTTTAAGACACATGGAAAACCAATCTTTTCTATTGCTTGTGGCAGCTCTTTCTGGCTTTTTACTTCCGCAAAAGGGGCAATCTTACAGCCAATCGATTGAAGAAACGTTTTTTCAAGCAATCGATTTTGAGTAATTTTTAACAATTCTGTTCCTTGTGGCAACTTTTCTAGTGGAATGGCCTTTTCTAGGGAGGCCACTTCAATATTTTCAAATTCATAGGTGATCACATCGCTTAATTCTGCTAGTTCAGTTAAAGCAGATATCTGATCAAAGGCTGCCACAATTTGACGGTCAGCTACTTGACCAGCTGGACTATTGATCGTTGGGTCCAACACAATCATTTGGAAACCCATTTTTTTACCACTCATGACTAGCATTCGCCCTAACTGTCCCCCACCTATAATGCCAATAGTTGCTCCTACTTTTAAAGGTTTATTCAAGTTGTTCCCCACTTTCCATAACCGCTTTTTCCAATGATTGTCGTCTTGCTTGGATTCTTTCTGCTAACTGTAAATCATCAATACTTAGTATTTCTGCAGCTAATAACCCAGCGTTGGTAGCACCTGCTGTGCCAATCGCAGTTGTTGCTACAGGAACTCCCCCTGGCATCTGCACAATAGACAACAGTGAATCAATACCGTTTAATGTTCGTGTTTTAACTGGAACACCAATGACAGGTAAGGTTGTCTTTGCAGCTACCATCCCTGGTAAATGGGCCGCTCCACCAGCGCCAGCGATAATAACCTTCAATCCTTTTGTTCGTGATTCCTCTGCAAAACGAAACATCAAATCAGGGGTCCTATGTGCTGATATCACTCGTTTTTCATAAGGAATTTCCAACTCTTCCAACACAAGACAAGCAGCTTTCATCGTTGCCCAGTCTGAGGTACTTCCCATAATCACAGCGACTAATGGTTTCATGAATGTAATAACTCCTTCCGCCTTTTTTCACTGTTATTCTAACAATGAGAAAAAGAGATGTCAAAGAAAAACCGAAATATTATAGATTAAAATTATATAATGTTCGTGTTTATCAAAAAAAGAGCCATCGGAAAGATGACTCTTTTTTGCTATTTTTAGCGTTGCTTCCTCTTTAAGAAGAAACGTCGCCTGTATTAATAACTGGTTGTGTGCCCTTATCAGTAATGATTGAGACTAGTAAATTATTAATAAGTTGTACTTTTCGTTCATCGGTAAAATTAATTTCTTGCCCTTCTTCAATCTGTTCTAAGGCCATTTGTGTCATGCTTACCGCACCTTCAACAATTGTTTGTCGAGCCGCTAAGATTGCTTTTGCTTGCTGTCTTTGCAACATGGAGCTAGCTATTTCAGTTGCATAAGCTAAATGATTCAACCGTGTTTCGATAACCTCTACACCAGCCACTGCTAAGCGTTCTTGCAATTCTTTGGTTAACTCCTCGGAAATTTGTTCGGTATTTCCTCGCAGAGTTACATCATTATCTGAAAAAGTGTCATAAGGATATTGTGTTGCTACATGCCGGATTGCCGTTTCGCTTTGAATTTCCACAAAGTCTTGATAATAATCGACATTAAATAACGCCTTAGCTGTATCGACTACCCGAAAAACGATGACCGCAGAGATTTCGATTGGATTCCCGTCAGAGTCATTGACTTTTAATAGAGAACTATTGAAATTTCGTACTTTCAAAGAAATGTTCATTTTTTGCGTAAATGGAATGGTAATAAACAACCCATTTTCTTTAATCGTACCTAAGTAACGACCAAAAAATAAAATAGCTTTCGCCTGGTTGGGACTAACAATAGTTAAGGAACTTAAAAATAAAATAGCCCCAACTAACAAAATAATACCTAAAACAACAAGAACACCATTAGTATGACTCGCTCCATAAATAAATAAACCAATTCCCGCAATTAAAATAACTAATAAGCTCGCAATTCCTACGTAGCCACTCATATAAAATGTTTTTTTCTCTTCCATCTATTTCACTCTCCTAACTCATTTATCTGGTCCTTATTATACACCTCATTGCCTTCAATAGAGTAACTTTTAACATTAAATAAACTGATTTTTTCGGTGCTCTTGTAGTATACTGAGAACAAAGAAATCCCAAGAAAAGGAGTGATAGAATGCGCTATTTAAGCAAGGACATTTTAGAGGAAGTCATCACTCAACGCCCCTCCGACTCTTATAAAAGCAATTTTGGGCGTGTCGTATTAATCGGAGGAAACCGTCAATACGGCGGAGCCATCATCATGAGTACCGAAGCGTGTATCAATAGTGGCGCTGGTCTCACCACTGTGATTACTGATGTTAAAAATCACGGGCCTTTACATGCAAGATGCCCAGAAGCGATGGTCGTGGGCTTTGAAGAAACAGTCCTTCTGACGGACGTCGTAGAGCAAGCGGAGGTTATTTTAATTGGTCCAGGTTTAGGCTTAGATGCTACTGCACAACAAATATTAAAGATGGTACTCGCCCAACATCAAAAACAACAATGGTTAATTATCGATGGCTCAGCGATTACCCTGTTTAGCCAAGGCAATTTTTCCCTTACCTATCCTGAAAAAGTTGTTTTCACACCTCATCAAATGGAATGGCAACGTTTGAGTCACTTACCTATTGAGCAACAAACACTGGCAAATAACCAGCGCCAACAAGCAAAATTAGGCAGTACGATTGTTTTAAAAAGTCATCGCACAACAATTTTCCACGCAGGAGAACCTTTTCAAAATACAGGCGGCAACCCTGGGATGGCTACTGGCGGAACTGGGGATACCTTGGCTGGCATCATTGCTGGTTTTTTAGCTCAGTTTAAGCCGACAATTGAAACCGTTGCTGGCGCCGTCTACTTACACAGTCTCATTGGTGATGATTTGGCCAAAACTGACTATGTTGTTTTACCTACGAAGATTAGTCAAGCCTTGCCGACATATATGAAAAAATATGCCCAGCCCCACACTGCACCTGATTCTGAACTATTAGAACAGAAGCGTTCGAGATAAAACCCGAAAAGGCTAAATGGTGACAAATTTTGGGTTAAAAAGCAGGATTTAAGCCTGGGCCGAAAATCAAAAGCGATTTTCAGCCCAGGCTCTCTTTTTATTTTTCCTTATAAACATTTTTTAACGTTAATGGAGCGCCAAAGGTATGAAAATTCAAGCCTTTGACTTTATCATTTTGCAGGACTGTTTGTTCATTTTGGCTAAGTGGAATCATGCCAGCAGTCGTTTCAATCACTTCTTTTTCAGCTGCAATCAGTGTCGCCCATCTTTTTTCTGGCTCTAAGGCATAGGTTGTGGCTGCTTCATCTAATAATTTGTCATAGACAGGGTTCTGATAATTGCGATCATTGCCCTTGTATAAAGTCATCAGGGTAGAAATAGGATCTTGATAGTCTGGTGTCCAGTAAATTAAGAATAAATCATAGTCGCTTTCTCGCCCAAAATTCAATGCAGCTTCCGTTGGCAATGCGGTTAGCTCTATTGTCAAACCAGGAAACAGTTCTTGTAGCGAGCCTTGCAAACTTTCACCAATTTTTTTGTAAGAACCATCATCTGTTACCATCAATTCAACGTTAACCTTTTCTCCTAATTCTGCTTGTGCTTTTTTCCAATAACTTTGCGCTTTTTCTTTGTTATAAACCATTAAATTACCTGCTTCTTGACGAAAATCGAGACCCGTTGTGGGATTCACCACAAAGCCTTCCGTAATCGCACCATGTAGCGCTTTAGAACCATCTGCAATAATATTATTGACTAGATTTTCTTTATCTATGCCTAAAGCCAACGCTTTACGCAGGTTTTCGTTTGCAAGCGGCGTTGCTTGCCCTTTCCGTTTTTGATTTAAGCGCAAATAGTTCATTGTCGCTGTTGGATACGAATGATACAACGTATTATTTTTATTCTGTTGCGCCAGTTCACCACTTAGTGTAGCCACATCTAATTGTCCATCTTCAAAAAGATTCAATGCAGTAGATGTTTCTTTGATAACCGTATAATTGATAATGTCTGAGCGCACGTTCTGGTGATCCCAATAGCGATTATTTTTTGCTAGTTGCCAGTCCATCTTTGTTTGCTGCCAATCTTTTACCACGAACGGACCATTATAGACGACTTTATCACTAGCAGTTCCATAGTCCGCACCAAATTGTTCGACTACTTTTTGATTTTGCGGGAAAAATGTAGGAAAAGCTAACAAGGACGTAAAGTAGGGTTTTGGCTCTTTGAGCGTCACTTTTAATGTATAATCATCCACAGCTGTGACACCTAGTTCATTGGGTGCTAATTTCCCCGCTGAGATTTCTGCACCATTTTGAATTGTTTCAACGATGAGGAAGCTATAAACAAAGCCGTTTTTAGGATCAATCATTTTTTTCCAAGCATATTCAAAATCATGCGCTGTGACAGGATCATCGTTACTCCAAACCGCTTCTTTTCTTAAAGAAATCGTGTAGGTTTTTCCATCTTCTGAAATCGTCGGCAATGCTTTTGCTACAGCTGGTACCAATTGGTCTTGTTCATCTAAACTATATAACCCTTCAAACGCTGCAGTTTGGACAATAGCATCTGGAAAATCCAATAATACAGAGGTGTTGAGCGTTGTTAATTCTGAAGGTGACATCAGTTGAACGGCTTCTTTGGTATTTTTCTGTTTCTTTTTATTTTCATTTTTATTGGTACACCCAGCTAAAAATCCTACCAATAAAATACAAACCATTATGATTTTTAAATACTTTTTCATCTTCTTTCTCCTATAACTCTTCATTTTTTATGCTTTTACTTACAGAAAGACAGCTCCCCTTTTATTTTGTCCTTTCCACAAGCATCCAGACAACGACCGCTGGCTCCAACCCATCATTATAATTAATGTGCCCCTCACCAGCTTCAATTAATTGGGCTTGTCCAGCTTTTCCAACTAAGTCTTGACCATCTTCTAAAATCGTATGTGCTTCGCCAGAAATCACATAAGAATATTCATCCTGTTCATGGCGAGCATATCCAGCTAAAGGCCGTTTTTCACCAGGTTGTAATGTAATAATGCCCATTTGAACTTGTGCATTTGGTTGGTTTTCTTTATCAAAAAAAATCGTCATTTCTTCTGATTCTGCTGATTTAATAAGCAATAGCTTTCCCTCCTTTTTTAAATCTTGTATCTTCCATTATTCCTTTAAATAGAATCAAAGTCAATATTTTTATAGAAAATTCTGAATATTCTACACAAAAAAAGAGAGCATGAATTCTCTCTTTTTTGTCTCTTTAAACTTTTACAATCCAGCCTTCTGGCGCTTCTTTGTCACCAAACTGTATGCCAACCAGTTCATCATATAGTTGCTTAGTCACTGGTCCAACTTCCGTTTCACTATAAAACACATGGAAATCTGTGCCATTTTGAATCCCACCGATAGGAGAAATAATCGCCGCTGTGCCACAAGCACCTGCTTCGGAGAAGTCCGCTAATCGATCAATGTAAACGTCTCCTTCAAGCGCCGTCATCCCTAAACGTTCTTTTGCTAGCGTCAATAATGAATATTTAGTAATACTTGGCAAAATAGACGCTGATTTCGGCGTAATAAAAGTACCATCTTTGGTTATGCCAAAGAAATTAGCTGCACCAACTTCTTCAATTTTCGTATGCGTATACGGATCTAAATAAATGCAATCACTAAATTCTTTCTCATGTGCTTCTGCACCTGGTAAAAGACTAGCTGCATAATTGCCCCCCACCTTAGCGGCCCCAGTTCCTCGACCCGCTGCTCGATCATAGTCAGAAACGATAAAGTTGGTTGGTGCTAAACCATTTTTAAAATACGAACCAACTGGCACGCAAAAAATAGAAAAAATGTATTCTTTGGCAGGTGCTACACCAATATTATCGCCGACACCAATCATATAAGGGCGAAGATACAACGTACCGCCCGTTCCATATGGCGGTAAATAAGCAAGGTTGGCTTTCACCACTTCTTGACATGCAGAAACAAAGGTTTCTACTGGTACTTGTGGCATCAGTAGACGCGCACAACTTTTTTGTAGCCGTTTGGCATTTTCATCTGGACGAAACAAATTGACAGAACCATCTGCACATTGATACGCTTTTAATCCTTCAAAACATTGTTGGCCATAATGTAGAGCAGGCGAACCTTCACTAATCGTTAACTGATTGTTATCTGTTAGCGTGCCTTCTTCCCACTTGCCATCTCGCCAATAACTAATATAACGAAAGGGCGTTTTAATGTAAGAAAATCCTAAATTATTCCAATCAAGATTGGCTTTTTCCATTGTCGTAGCACCTCAATTATTTTGATTTTTTATCTTAATTAGTGTAATTGTACCCACCAAAAACTAGAAAAGCAAGCCTTATTCTCATTCTTAACTTTTGTTATTTTTTCTTACTTGTCCATTTCTCCCTCGCAAAAAAAACTTGATAGCCGTTTCTTGAATTGCAACGGAATATCAAGGTTTCGAAAAATTATTCAGTATACTCTTTGGTTTCTTGTAACGTACCATCTTGCTTATAGATTTTCAGCTTTGTTTGCTTATTCCGAGCAATTTCTTGGGCTCGTTCAATCGCCTCTTGTTTGTGGGTAAATGTATTACTTGCTTTTTCAGCGCTGTCTGAAATCACCAACCATTGGCCGTCTTTATATTTAACGTTGACAGCCGCCGTTAATAATTTTCCCGCATGTTTATCCTGTTTATGCGAATCTTGTTTCGTAGGATTTGCTTCTTGTTCAAATGCCTTTTTGTCTGCTGCACTTGCCTCTTGATACCATTTCTCCGCTTGACTAATCGCAATTGGAATGGCACGATCATCAGGGTAGCCATCCGCAAGCAACGCATTGCCAATATCTATCGCTTTTTTCCGAATCAAAGGTGCTAAATTTTTCATTGATGTAGGATAATCATTCATATTCCAAGGCATCAAAATCTCCTCCTTAAATTCTGTCTATTACTAGCTTACTACAGAAAAGGAACATTTGAAAAAGAAATGAATCAAAAACTTATTTTTTTTAAGGTTAACTAAAAATATTTGTTTGCAATGTAAAAAAATGCTATCTTTATTTATGGAAACTTAAGCAGAAGTAAAAATTTATAAATACAACAAAAGGAGTTGCTAATTTATGGCTAATGTAAAATATATTGGAAATGATACAAAAAAATCTGAAAAAGGGAAAATCCACGTAAGAAATGGCAATTATACAGCTTGTGGAGCTCGAATCGATGACAATCCTGAAGACTGGGAAAATACAACCCAATATGTTACTTGTGAAAAAAGAGGCTGCAAAAAATAAAAACTATTAATAAAAAAAGAAGCTAAAAACCATCAAATTCTAAAAGAATGCTTAAGTTTCCAATTTATACTACTGACTATATAACAATAAATTGTTAAAAATATAAATACATTTTAAAGTGGATTCCCCTTCCAAACTTCTCAATCTTTGAGTGTATGATTACTCATTTCCCTTTGAATCAGTTATGATAAAGGAAGAAATAAATAAATTTTTTGGAGGGATTTTCATGAAAATGTCTAAAGTACTCACCACTGTTTTGACGGCAACTGCTGCTCTTGTGCTGCTTAGTGCTTGTTCATCTGATAAAAAAACAGATAGTAGTTCTAGTAGCAAAGAAACAGCTAATTCAAGTACAGAAGTAGTCTCTGGTGCTTCAATTAGTGCCAAACCTGAAGAACTCGAAATGGCGTTAAGTGATAAAGGAAATTGGATTGTCGCAGCTACTGACAATGTCACTTTTGATAAAGAGGTAACAGTTGCTGGTACTTTCCATGATAAGGGGAAAGATTCCAACGATGTCTATCGTAAATTAGCGCTTTATTCTCAAGATGATAATAAAAAAGTAACTGCTGAATATGAAATCACTGTTCCTAAACTAATCGTTTCTTCTGAAAATTTCAACATCGTTCACGGGACTGTCAAAGGTGATATTGAGGTGAAAGCAAATGGCTTTACTTTAAATGGTACCAAAGTTAATGGCAATATTACTTTTGATAAACAAGAATACAAAGATTCTGCTGACTTAGAAAAAGATGGCGCCACTGTTACTGGTGAAGTCACCGTAGCCAATAATTAAGTTCTTACCAGACAATTTTAACTAGTAAAAAACCAATGACAAATGTTCAATCAAATTTGTCATTGGTTTTAGTTTGTAAACACAGTGCCAGCATTGGTAGATAATTACAAAATGAACTCACTCTTTGCCATAAGCCTAAATAATTAAATGGTTTTACCTGTTGTAGCTGTGGAATCCTTGCTAAGCCATATAAGCCGGCTGCAAGTATACATAAAATAAACAAAAAGCCAAAAAGTTTTTTATTTTTTTGCGAACCGTCTTTACTATAGATAATGGTTAAGACGCCTGATAACAACAAAAAGCCTGTATAACCGACTGCTGATCCTCCGTTATGAAACGCGGTAGCAACTGTGTCAGCGCTTGAAGTGTCTACGCTGAAGAGCCCACTGAAAATACAATCAAATAAACCATAAGCGCCAATCATTGCCACTACTAACCAAGCACCTTTTTTCGTTTTTCTGGAAAAAATAGCATATATCCTAGGTAAACTTGCTAACATCAACATTCCCGCAATGATAGTTAAATGATTAAAGGTTTCCCTAACTGGACTATTCACATCACCTAATAAGCTAATTACTTCTGTCAATTGATTGTAACCTTGATCTTTGAATCCGACATAATAAGGTGTAAAAAAATCAAGTAAGACCCCTAAAACTAAAAAATAGCCGCCATATTTTTTTAAAAACTGCATTTATTCACCTCAATTTTGATTTTCTATTTACTTCAAGTATAGCATATCAAAAATTCCAAATAATGAAACTTTCTTTCTCACTAAAAAACTTTTCGTCAACGCGAGACGAAAAGTTTTACTTTAGGATTCAATAGAATCTACAATCTTATCATTTTCTTTTGATTCATTTAGCCACTCCGAGACAATAATTTTAATGATTGCAGCAACAGGAACTGCTAAAAACATCCCTAAGACGCCGAAGTACGCTCCCCCAATCGTGATTGAAACAATAATTAAAATCGGATTGACATTTAGGGCATCTCCCATAATTCGAGGACCAATAATATTACCGTCAATTTGTTGTAAAATTAATAAAACTAGTAACACCGTAATGGCTTGAGTAACACCACCTGTGAAAAGCGTAATCACACCAGCAACAATTGACGCAAAAATCGAACCAAAATAAGGAATCATATTACAAATACCTAATAAAATCCCCAAAGTCACAGCAAATTTCACATTCAAAATACTTAACAAAATCGTTGATGAAACGCCAATTATACAAGCATCAAGAAATTGGCAACTGATAAATTTATAGAAAATTTTATTCGTTGTATTTAACCAGGTTTGTGTTTGCTTGTACACTTTTTCAGACAGCAATTTGTGGGCGGCCTTTTCAACAAATGTCAAAATAGATTGCTTAAATACCAGCGCATATATTGAGATAATCAACGTTAAAAATGCATTTAAAAAGAATGAGGAAACATTTTTAGTCAACGTTCCTAATGAAAATAACGCTTGTGTCCATTGATTTAAAAAACGTTCCGGCGACAAATCTTTAAGGACACTATTTAAATATTTTTCAATCGCGGCTGTTTTTAAAATCCCTTTATCTTCTAAACTCATCACAAACTGAACCATGTGATCATAAAAAGTGGGTAAAGAGTTTGCTAAATCTACTAAATTACTAATGAGTAGCGGAACGATATAGTTTAATGTCAAGACAAAAATAAACAAAATAATCAGGTACAAAAGGAGTACACTCAAGCCGTGTTTCGCTTTTTTAACGACTGGTAAAGGAACTCTTTCTAGTAATCCCTCGATTTTTTTCTGACTTCCACTCAATAAATAAGCAATCACGAACCCAGTAATGAATGGGGATAAGATGCCTAACAAACCCGAAACACTATGGACAAAGTGCTGATAATTCGTGATTAATAAATAGCCAACAATCAGCGCCATTACAAATAAAAAGCGGACAACCCAGTAATTCCAATCAACATTGTATTTCTTCAATCACTTCACCTCTAAATAAATTATGCCTATCATTGTAATTGTAAACGATTTGTGGCAAAAGGCAAGTTTGTCCATTCGTTCTTGATGAAATACACAAAGAAGCCAAACACTTTAAAAAATGTGTCTGTTTATTCTGCAGTATAAAAATGAGGCACTAGGCCTTTCTTCTTTTCATAAAAGAAGCAATTTGGGCTACAAGTACGTTTAACTTGTAGCCCAAGTTGCTTAGATAGACTAAATTTATTTTTTCGATTCCACTGTGACCGTAAAGTTATCCATAATGAAATCTTTATCGGCACCTGTTGTAAAAATACCAAACGTAGTGTTTCCTGAAGCATCCCCAATTATTTCTGCTTCATAATGCTTGGTTTGACCATCTGCTGCTGTCGAAGTCAACTCACCGACTGGCTTAAAGTCATTGTTATTTTTCAACTCCCCATTAATGGTCCCAGCAGTAAAGACATTTTCACCATCAGTTTGATAATCAAATTGGACCGTATATTTCTTGTTCGGTTCAAATTTAATATTTTGCGGAATTGTTTGAAGCATCAAACCTGCTCCTTGTTTATGGGCTTTCAAGGACCAGTTGCCTTCTAATACATCTGAAACAAGGTTTCCATTCCAACCATATTGTGTGTAAGGTTCATTTCTTTCTGATAAATGAATCCGTGGATCTTCTACACCACCAGCTGAGCCTTTAACAAACGGATATAACCCAACTGCTTGTGTGTCTTCAAAATCTTGCTTAATAACTGTTTGTTTGTCTGGGTTCATGATATCCGTTTGACGCTCAACAATTCGTAAATCATCAAATTTTGTAACGGAATTGCCTTTATCAACCGCTAACGTCACCGAGCCTTTTTTGGCATTATCTGGGATTTCAAAATCAATTCGCATATTTTGCATATACTGCGGATTTTTCCTGCTTGTATGGTTAATATCTGCCTGAATATAGTTTTGGGCAACCGAATTATTCACTGTCCGCGTATATTTTTTACCACCAATTTTAACAGTTACTGTGGCTTTGCGATCATGTGTTTCTGTGTTTAGATACAAACTATATTTTCCTGATTTAGGAAGATTGATGTCTTGTTTGATTTCGGTTCTTTCTTTTTCTGAACTAAAGACATAATCACCGTTAGCATCTTTTTTAACCTCTCCATCACCTCGGAAAACTTTCCAGTTATTTTTCAAGGTATTGGCTTCATTAAATCCAGGATCTTTAAATGGTGTTCCTGTTCCAAATGTCATCGGTTCAATACTGTCAGGTTCAGCAATGACATACGGTGTATTAGCCTCGGCTTGGATGGTCACTTGGTTATTTGTAGTGGCAATTGTGCCTTTGTCAATACGCCCTTGATCTGTTAATTCATATAAATGTAAATTCGTTTTTCCTTGCATTTTCTTATCCAATGACCAAGTGCTGGTACCGCCTTTTGGATTCCAGTGATATAGTTTGTCTTGACCATTGACATTCCAAGGCAGTAGATACGCATCACCTTTTAGAACTTCTGTCTCATTTAACGTAATGCTTCTTGGCGAATTAGCATCTGCTTGAGTAACGGTCACTTTTTCAGCACCGTTCGCTAATTTAATCGTGCCATAGATTTGACCATCTTCTGCTGTTGTAGTTTCCCAGTTCGTAATTTGGTAATGCTGTAAGAACTTAGTTGGGACATTAATGGCAAAAGTTTTTTGGCGGTAGGTATTAAAATTGGTTTTACCCACCCAACCTTCATAGGCTTCAAATTCAGCTCCACCTAACAAAGGGTTGTCGGAAATAATCCAAGTGTCTTTTTGGTGATTCCGAATAAAACGAACGATTGTACTGTTAAAGCCTTTCGTTGTTGTACCGCCGTAATCTTTTTCTGCAGACCAATGGTTCCAAACCGAGTCATACTCTAAAGCATTCGGAAATTCATTGGTTGTAAACCAACCGAGTGAATTAATTTCTTTACTTAGTTGACGACTTGCCCAACCTGATTCGCCTTGGTTGCCCCAAACATCAACATAAATATAATCTAGATTCGGTGCTTTTTGTTTTAATTCTTTAAAGCGCTCATAGCGACGACCACTCAATGCATCGGGTCTTTGTTTAATAAAATAAGACGGATCTAACCAATCCCAGCCACGCTTCGTTGGATCAACTAATTCCTCATTAAATCCTTTTGCTTCTGGGTAAGACTCGGTGTCATTAATATGCACACCGAAAACGGCATTTAATTTATGGCCTTCATCAATTAATTGATTCAACGCTTGTTCCCCACCAGGTCGCTGACCAATAGCACCGTAATCTGGATGCGCAGAATCATGTCCTTCATTTTGATACCCTTTTAGTAAATTCATTTGTCCTAATCCATCTGTTAAATTGTAAATACGTTTTGATTCGTCTAACGTCACTAAGAATGGATTTGTCGCCTGACTAGCAAAGTTAAAAGGAATCCGTTGGTTGACTAATTCAGGGACTTTTTCCGCGCCCATTGGGTTATTCATAATTGAACGGAACCCAATTGCCGCATCTTGCCAATCCACCCGATTGTCGTCGTTGCTATCTTTTGAGAATTTAACTTTCACTTCTGGCGTTTCTCCAGTTGTGTAATCTTCCGGTGCATCAAATGGTCGATAGGTCCATGCCCCACTTGACAAGGTTGTTACAAAACCAGTCGCCGCTTCTTTTGTTTGTTTATGGATTCGATTGTTGTCACTACCATCGACAGAGCCGTCTCCATAGGCGTTCGTCCAAAAACTTGCAGCATAATTCGCTGTATTTAAGAAACCATACATATATTTTTTCGTTTCTTCTTGGCTTGTTGTAGTTAAATCTTGGATAGTATCACCATTTTTATTTCCGTTATTTGCATTTGTCCCAGTATTCATCACAACGCCAGCAAAAGTCGCCCCTTCATCTGTACTATTGACAGAAATCAAGCCTTGATTTGGAATTGAAATTGTGTGTATTTTAGTTCCTTCTTCACGAATATCTGAGAGTTTCATAGCTAATTCTTGGCCTTCGGAAACAGTCAATGTCGTTGTGAAACGCAAACCAATTTCTGGGACAGCTACATTATAAACGGCTTGATTTGCTTCACTCTTTTGTTTTTCAGCAGTTGCTTTATATGCTTTGCCATCAATCATTACTTGGTCAATTTTCTCGTGTTGGCCATTAAAAATCACTTGATTACTCTGAGGGTCTTCGTAGCGAATAATTCGTGGAAATTGTGGATCAACCACGGCTGTTAAATCTGCGGAAGAGATTTTGTCGCCTTTTTCAGCTTCATTGTCTTTAGCAACAACAATGCTGGCTTTTGCTTTGATGTTTGTATTTTCCAAAGTACCGTCGACTTCAAAAGTTCCTGGTTCTTTGTATGCATCAGGATCGATTTCATCCCAACTGACTGCTTCATTGGCTTCTTTACCAGTATTATAGGTCACTTTTACTTGTTTCGGTAATTTTGGTGCGACACCAATTTTTGTAAAAACTTTGACTGGCGCAATTTGTGTCACTTCTGGCACAATTTCTGGAATGCTATCTACGGGGCCATTTTTAAAATAGTCATAATTGACAATTTTTTTGTCGTACCACAAACGGACACCCACATGTCCGGCTTCTGTTGGAATTTTGTCTCCGTTGGCCAAAACAGGTTCTCCTTCGTAAATCAACGTGGTGTTAAGCCAGATAGTAATTTTTTCACCAACATAACGTACTTTCAACAAATAATTCGTATCTTCATTTAACGTTGGCCCAGAAATCGAATCATTCCACGAATTAGGGCTTTCAACTAACCATTTGCCATTCGCGTTGTAGCCTACAAAAACCCAGCTATCTTTGGTATTACCACGAATAATCACACCCGTTCGACCGCTTCCAGCAGTGTATTTAAACTTTGTTTCTACTTCACCATCAGCTAATTTAGGGGAATCTAAATTTAAAGATACGGCATTATTACCTGCTGCTGCATCTCGTGAAATCGCCAATGACTCTCCTGCTAATTCTCGATTTGTTTTACCAATCACATCTTGCCACTCACCAATTTTCCCTCCTGGAAAATCAGATTGCCACAATTTTTCTTCTGTTGCGGCAGGTTCCACCATTGATGAGCTTGTTTCAGTGCTGCTGTTTGTTGTTTCTTCTGCAGACGTACTTAATGGTACTAAAATCGTTGCGCTTGCCAATAGTGTCAATGTACTAAATCGTTTTATTTTTCCATGTTTCATCTGATAAATCAGCCCCCTAACATTTTTTGAACACGCTTTCATTATTAACAATTAAAGGGGCGTTCCAAAAATAAATTCTTTTATTTTTGGAACGTCCATCTCTAAATCATTCTCTTAAAAACTTTGATTACTTACGACAACAAGTCAGAATTATTCATCCTCATCATCTACTGCAACATTTAGCAGCAATTCGTTGACTTTCACAATACTTTCTGCTGATTCCTTAACATAGTCACCTTCAATCGCTAATAAATTTGCATTTACATAGCTGATAACCATCGGTAAATTCATTCCAGTATATAAGTCAAACGAAGCACCTTGCATAATTTTTTTAGATAATATATTACAAGGTGTCCCCCCTAATAGATCAGCAAAGACAACAAAATCTTCTAACGATTCCGTAATCGCTTCAAATTTTTCTAAAAAGTCAGCTTCACCTTCTTCTGGTAATAAAGCAACAGTGGAAATTGTTTCTTGCGGTCCCATAATCATCTCCGCACTTTTTTTCAATTCCTCGCAAAAACGGCCATGACTTACTAAAACTAAATGTTCACTCATCGATTTTCTCCTGTCTTACTTATTTTGAAATAACACCTAACGCAGACAATGCGACACAGACAATTAATACGATAAAAATGGCTTTAGTAGACGTCATATTCTTTTTACCTAGCATCCAATAAACGCCACCGACAATTCCTGCAGGAAGTAGACGTGGTAAAATCATATCCAAGTTATTTTGCATGTTAAGTGTTACATCCCCAATACTTGGTGCCCATGATAGTTTGACATTAACCATCGTTGCCACTAAAGCGCCAACCATGAAGACCCCTAGTAAAGTTGCAGCATCTGTTAAGGCAGTTAAGCGGTGTTGCATAGTTGTTACCAAAGAAATTCCTTCGCGATACGCAAATTCCAATTGTTTCCAACGGAAGACCATCACGGCAATTTGAGCAACAATCCAGATAAAGATACCAGTTGGGTTACCATTAATCGCCATGTTAGCAGCTAGCGCCCCAAAAATAGTTGGAATTAAAGCTGCGAAAATTGAATCCCCAATTGCTGCAAACGGTCCCATTAAACCAGTTTTCAAACCTGAAACTGTTTGTTTTCCAGCAATGCCTTCTTTTTCTTCAATGGCCAAATCGATCCCTGTAATAATCGTATTAAAGAAGTTTGAAGTATTGAAAAATTGCGTGTGTGTTTTCATCACTTCTTTTAATTCAGGCGTATCATCCCCATAAATTTTACGCAATTGTGGCAAAATCGTATACAAGTAACCTGATCCTTGCATTCTTTCGTAGTTCCAACCTAATTGGAAAGTAAACAAGCTTCTGCGATTAATTTGTTTAAAATCTTCTTTCGTCAATTTATAATTAGATTTCGTCATCTTCAATCTCTCCTTCGTCTGAATCATTCGCTGCATGTTCTTTTTTGGCTGCTGGCCCACTCGGAATCATTTGACCATTTTTGTAGCTAATTGCGGCTAAAGCGAAACCAATTAAAGCGACTGCTAACATTGGTAGTGCGTTAAATACACCACTGAAGTCTTTCACAACGCTCGCAACAGATGTTCCTAAAAGTTGCATGTTTGTAAAGATTGTTCCTAGTAAAGCAGTTACAGTGAAACCAAGAATTAAATAAGGGAAATGTTTTTTCACTGGTAAGTAACGTAGTAAAATTGCAAAACCGACCGCTGGTAAGACCGCCCCAGCAACAGACAAGCCATCACCTAACCATTTCAAATCGCCATTTAGGACAGATACAACTTTTTGTACTAAACCACCACCAAAAGCAAGTGCTAAGAAGACTGGAATCATTCGAGAAAGAGACCAAGGTAAGGCACCCATTAAGAAGTTACGTTCAATTCCTTTGTAGTTCATATCTTCGACCATTTTATCAATTCGATGTGCAAAGTAGGTATTCGCAAAACGAGCCAAAATGTCTAATTGAATCATTAAACTAGCAACTGGTACTGCAATAGCAGCGATTGCTTGTTCAGGGTTCATTCCTAAAGACACAGAAAATGCTGTGGCAAGAATCGTACCTGAGTTAGCATCAATTTTGGAGGCACCCCCGAAAGTCCCAACTCCTAATACAGTTAATTGCATACTTCCACCAATAATAAGTCCTGCTTTAATATCCCCCATCACTAATCCTGCAAAAAGACCTGCAAACACTGGCGCACTTAATGAAGAATAAATTTGTAATTCATCTAAAATTTGGTATCCTGCGTATAATGTTAATAATAAGATCTGCCACCATAAGATATTCATTTTTTGTTCCCTCCTATTTTGTTATCAAACTCATAAAGTCTTCCGCTTTGTCACTTGGCACCATTTGAGCAATCAGATGGACACCTTTAGCATTTAACTCTTTAAAAACCTCAATATCTTGATCGACCACATTGATTGACTTAGTAATCGACCGTGTTTCGTTTGTTTGAGACATGTTCCCAACATTGATTTCTTTAATCGGCACCCCAAGTTCTACTAGTTTTAATAAACGATCTGGTTTCCGTACCACAATTAGTAAACGTTGTGAGTCGTATTTTCCTGCTAAAATATTTTGAGCAGCTTTTTCAACTGGTAACACGCTTAGTTTCACGCCAGCTGGTGTTGCTAATTTCAAGCCACTTTTTTCAATGGCATTCCCTGCAACCTCATCATCAACGACCATAATTCTGGAAATATTCAATTTTGTCGCCCATAAATTTGCCACTTGTCCATGAATCAAACGTCCATCAATTCTTACGCCAATAATACTCATTGTAATCCCTCTTTCATTTCTTTATATAGTGGTTCTTTTACTAACTGAATTTCTGGTTGGTACGTTCCTTCCGTTTCAAAAATGACGATCTCATTTTGCCCTTCTTTTAATAATCCTTTGGGAATATATAAGGAAAGCGTCGGACCAACATTCCAGAAACGACCAAGATTGGTTTGGTTAACAAAAACAATTCCTTTGCCGAATTTAGAAACATCAATAAATGTATCTTTCACTTCTGCTAACTCCACATGATACTGGTAAAAGCTTGGTTGATCAGGCTGCCATTCTCTTGAATAGTCTACCTGTTCACAGCTTGTCATAGATAAACAATATTGTTGCCATTGCGTCATAAAATGTAAATCTGCCATGACACCCGTTCGAATCCCTTTTTTCTGAGTATCTGCAAATAGTTTATGCCCGTAATTGACACGACCCATATTTTCCATTAAAATATCGATTTGATTATTCTCTTGCGGCAGTGTAACGTAAATATCTTCGCCAATTTCCGTTTGATATTGCGTTGCTTGATGTACCTGATTGACAAATAATTGCAGACGATCACGACCGTCAATCACTCTTAGCTTTTCTTCTGCAGCATCTTTTTCAATGCTTGTTCGGTAAAGAAGATAGCCGGTATTTTGTCCTAATTGTTCCATGGTTTGCGGATAAACGCTGACCACTGGCTGACTAATCGTTTCTAAAGTCGCAAACAAACTCACTTTGTTGGTTAAAGGAATTGCTGTTTGCGCAAAAGAATCTTTTACTAATGGTTCAGCTTGTGGTAACGCAGGGTACTCTTCGTGAAGCATTTTTTGTAACGCAAAATACTTTTCGGTTGGGTTCCCTTGTTCATCAAGAGGCGCATCATAATCATAGGAAGTGATTTGTGGTAAATCAATGGTTCCTCGTGCGGAGCAGCCATTCATAAACCCAAAATTGGTGCCGCCATGAAACATATATAAGTTGATACTGCCTAATGCTAATGCTTCTCTAACTGATTCAGCCAATTCTTGCGGATCTCGTTTAATAATTGGCTCTTTCCAACGATTAAACCAGCCATCCCAAAATTCCATACACATTAGCGGCCATTTTTTACCATGTTCTTCAAAAAAGGCTTGCATCATACCGAAATTTTCTTTGGCTTTTGAGCCAAAATTTCCGGTTACTAAAATATCATCTTCAATCATGCTGCCTGCCCGCAATGTTGCGCGCCATGGCCCGTCAGAAGTAAAAAATGGTGCTGTCACGCCGCGTGCAATCATCAAATCGCGAATCGCCCGTAAATACGCTTTTTCTTCGCCAAATGAACCATATTCGTTTTCGATTTGAATCATTAAAATATTGCCACCGTTAGCAAGTTGATGCGGAACAATTTTTTCCATTAAAACATCATAATATTCCGCAACATGCTTCAGATAGGTTGGATTATTCGAACGCATCCGTCCTGGTTCATTTAATAGCCAGGCTGGAAAACCGCCAAACTCCCATTCTGCACAAATATAAGGAGACGGCCGCACAATCGCATATAGTCCAAGTTCTTGTGCTAATTTTAAAAAGCGCTCCAAATCTAATATTCCCTCAAAATGAAATGTTCCTTTTTGCGGTTCATGTAAATTCCATGGTACATATGTCTCAACTGTATTGAAGCCTAAAGCTTTCAAGTTATAAAGTGAATGATACCAATCTGAGGGATCTACACGAAAATAATGAATGGCACCTGATAAAATTTTAAATGGTTGACCATTTAAAAGAAACTCCTCTTTAATTTCAAATCTTTCCACATTGCCACCCTTTCTAGTAAACGCTTTCAATTACTGGATAATTGCTAAATAAAGAAAGCTCTTTATTTAGCAATTTCGACTACTTGGATGTTCATAAGATGTTTCTTCACGTTCTCTACGTCTACATGCCCAGTCATTCTTTCTTGGGCATTAGCCATTCCAGCCGCCATGCCCCATTTTAGCAGTTCGGCCGCTGGGGCATCCTTCGCTAGTCCATATGCAAGACCAGCAATGGTTGCATCTCCTGAACCAACAGGATTTTTAGCTTGAATCGTTGGAATTTTTACACGATAGAACTGATCGTGATGTTTGGCAATTGCACCATCTTTTCCTAAAGATACGACAATCCATTCAATTCCAGCAAACATTGGTTTTGTTAAAGCTGTTTGCACAGCTGCTAATGGATTTTCTGAAAAATCTTGCTCTAGTAATCCTTCTAGTTCCTCTAAGTTAGGTTTAATTAAATACGGTTTCCATGGTCCTTGAAGAACTTGTCTTAAACTATCACCAGAAGTATCTAGTAGTACTTTAACCTCTTGTGCTTGAGCTTTTTGAACTAATTCTTGATAAAAATTTGATGGTAATCCTTTCGCTAAACTGCCAGAAATTGTGACAATTTCTGCTTGCTTAATTAATTGATCGAAATTTTCAAGGAAGTTACTGATTTCTTTTGGGGAAACAGTCGGTCCAGCTTCTAAAATTTCAGTTTGATTCCCCTCGTGCAAAATCGCAATCGAATCACGTGTTTCTTCTTTGATTGATGTAAATGCTTGGGGGATGTTTGCTTTCTTTAACTCGTTTGCAATAAACGCCCCATGAAAACCACCAAGAACGCCGGTAGCGATAACATCTCCACCTAAATCATGAATAACGCGAGTGACATTTAGTCCTTTGCCACCAGGGGTTTTGGTCACCTGACTGGTCCGATTAACGGTATCAAGCTTTAGATGATCTAATAGGTAGGAGATGTCAATTGACGGATTCATTGTTACTGTTACTATCACAGCTATGCCTCCCAATTACCCTTCGTTTACTTGAACTTTCGCATGCCAAGAGCTGGCGGTTGCCGCGATGACTTCATTTAAACTTTCAATGTTTTCTCGGCCTTCTGTTTTTAACCAATCACAAGCCGCAGTTTCTCCTGCTTCAACGAAAGGTTTCACGCCATTTTTCCACGTAGCACGGCCACATAAAACACCATTAAATGTTGAACCAGCTTCTTTAGCGAAACGTAGTGTTTCTTGGAATAGCTCTGTTGAGACACCGGCACTTAAAAAGATAAATGGTAAATCAGTGGCTTGACTTTGTTCTAAGAAATAATTCGCCGCTTCCTCTTTTGTATACGCTGTTTCAGCCGGCGCAAAACCTTCTACAAAATTCATATTAACTGGAACTTCCACTTTCAATACATCTACTTTATATTGGGGTTTAGAAAATTCTTTCATCATTTCATTCACTTTATGCGGTTTAACTTTTGCATATTCTAAAGAAGTTGCATCTGCTATTTGTGCATCATAAGAAACTAATTCTAAGTAAAATGGTAGGTCTTCTTCTGCACATTCACTCCCTAAGCGTTCAATAAATACATGTTTTTGATGATTGATTTCTGGATCCTCATCCACATCATAGTAGAGTAAAAATTTAATCGCATCTGCGCCTTCTTCTTTCAAGCGTAAAACAGACCAATCTGCTAGTAAATCAGGCAATCGTCCCGGAGTTGTTGCATCATAGCCCGTTTTTTCATAAGCGAGTAACAATCCAGCCTCGGTATCGCGTGCTTTTGCAGCAGGCAATCCATATTCTGGATCCAATAAAATGGCGGACGCATAAGGTGTCAATTCTTTCGAGACTAATTCTTTAAACGTTTCAATTTGTGCATCAGTTGGCTCTACATCTAGCGCTTTGATCATTTTTTTCAAGGCACCTCGTTGATCAATGGCTAATGCGCTAATGATTCCTTCTTGGGTTGACAAACGATCCATTGCCGCTTTTTTTCCAGCTGTTAACGTAAGCATAGTTCCTCCTCCAAATGTTGTATTATTTATAGTCATAAATCGTTACACCTTTAACCACACGATTCACTGTACCTGTCGGTGAAGGGGTATCCGGTTTATTTCCAACTTTAATAGATGTTAAAAGTGCGACTGTTTGGGCTACCATGATATCTGCTAATGCTAAATAGCCATCAGGTAATAGAGCAGTTTCTGCGGAATATTCAATAGTTGAACCTGAGAAATTACGTTTGCCAGGTTGAGCAATCGCAAAAACACCCGCCGCAATTTCGTCACCGTGAACTTCTTCTAAGATATCCAAGTCATAATCTCTTGTGTATGGTGTATTATTAACAAAACCAAACATTATTGTTTTTTCATTAATAAATGATTTTGGTCCATGACGGAAGCCCATAGAAGAGTCAAAAATTGTGGCAACTTTGCCGGCTGTTAGTTCTAAAATTTTCAATTGCGCTTCTCTTGTCAAACCAGCTAAACTTCCAGAACCAACATAAACAATGCGTTCAAAATCAAGGTTAACAATTTCATTTAATTCTTCTTCACGGGATAGCACTTCTTCACCTAATTTAATTAGAGCGGTTACATAATCTTGTTTTTGCTCAAAGGCTGTTTGATCAAAGAGTAGTAATGTACCCAAGGTCATGCAAGAAAAGCTACCAGTCATCGCAAAACCACCATCATTGGAACGTGTTGGCATTAAGAATAAAAAGCTGTTTTCTTCTTTTTGGCTTATTTGTGCCAGTTGTCCTTCTTCAGCACAAGTAATCGCTAAATGATGAATTGTTTCAACCACTTGATTAGCTACTTCAACTGCCGCTAAACTTTCAGGACTATTTCCACTTCTTGCAAACGAAACTAACAATGTTGGTTCGTCTTTAATCAGATAATCTTCTGGTTTGGCCACAATATCCGTTGTCCCAATACTTTCGAATGAAAAAGCTTGTGTGTCGCCGTGTGCTCGGAGATAAGGTACAACCGTATCACCGACATATTGTGAAGTCCCTGCTCCTGTAAAAATTACTCTTGTGCGTTTTCCTTGCGCTTTGGCTTGGACTTCTTTTAAAAAGTTTTCCAAAGCTGTTTGATTTTCATAATAAAGTGTCACGGTTTCTTGCCAAAGCTCAGGTTGCTGACGAATTTCACGTGTCGTGATTTCCGCTCCTAGTTGTTCTAGTTCTTCTTTTTCTGCTGTAAACATACTTAACTCTCCTAACTATTCCGAATATGGCGTATCTGATAATGAAATTGATCTGCTCGCGCCACACTCAACGTAAATTCAATAATTTCATTTTTCATGTTATATGTCTGGCGTGCTAAATGAAGGACTGGCGCTCCTTCCGGAATCATCAATAATTTGGCATCTTCTTTTGACGCAATGCTAGCGTATAATTCTTCATCAGCTAAACGAACGGTTTGCTTAAAATCTTCCGAAAATAGATCATATAATGGCTTGCTACGTAGTAATTGATCCGTGAGTGATAAGAAAAATTTCACAGGCAAGTATGTGTCTTCAACCATTAATGGCTCGTTATCAGCAATCCGCAACCGACTTAATTTAAAAACTGCCTCTCCTAACGAAAGATTCAAATGCTGACAAATAAATTTATCCGCTTCCAATTTTTCGAAGGATAATATACGGGTATGTGGTTTTCGACCCAGCCCTTTCATTTGTTCTGTAAAACTATATGCGCCAGCTAAATCAGCGGCCTCTTTTTTTATATCTGAAACAAATGTTCCTTTGCCATGACGACGATAGATGGAACCTCTATTTTCTAGTTCTTGTAGCGCTAACCGGACCGTCGTCCGACTCACTCCATATTGTGCAGTCAATTCACGTTCAGAGGGCAACTTGTCATGAGGAATCATGCATGTTTCGATTCGTTCCTGCAGCAAATCAACAAGTTGATGATACAAAGCTTTGTTTTTAAAGGCATTTTCCATAACTTTCTCCTTTACCCTAACTGGTTATAACCACAAACCAATAGTACGGTGGTTTTTTTTATTTTGTCAATAAAAAGTATTAATAAATATCTTCATACCGCTATAACCTTGAAATGATAACGTTTACATTTTTTTATTTTTCTTTATTGTAATATTTTTTCCCTCAAGAAATCATTTTTTTATAAAAAACCATCCTTAAATATGATACCAGTTGCTGGCTTTATTTTAAATAGACAAAAAAGAGTATGAGACAAAAATCACTTTAGATTTTTGTCTCATACTCAAAATCTGAAAAACAGTTCTATCCCGACTTCTTCCTTTCTATTGTTTGGTTCTGGCAACAACTAACAAGTAACTGATTTTACGAAATCCATGACAATATTCATTATTGAGCATATTCAATCCTTCTGCTAATTTTCGTATAAGATAAATATTGATTGAATGTGTTGACACAACGAAAGGCCGTCCTATTCGCATATTGATCATAATAACGCTTGGTATACCACTGAAATTCTTTCGTCCAAGGTTTGACATGGCCAGTAAAGTGGATAATGGATGGTGCTCTTCTCGTTTCGTCATATTGTCTTTCTCCATAAATAGTCGGATGTTTTTTCGCTTTTGACAGAATATAACCTTGGGCATTCCACTTAGGATGTAACTGGGTCCAACGGTCGTGTAAAACCGCATTCAATGCATCTTGATCATGGAAACGTAATTTATCTGGATTTTCTTCAATAAATCTTAAGACTTTAGTGGTTACATCTAAATTCAACCATTTTTTAACATCGATTAGCAACAAGCCTGAGTTAAAATAACACATAGATTCTGCAGGAATCGCCATTTTTTCCAAACGTTGATGGAACCCTGCATCTTCAACAGCGGCGATGATATTTTCACCTAAATCAACTGTCCATAATTTTGCGACATCATCTAAGGCAATCATGTCACAATCCATATACAACAGCCGTTCGATCTGGCTTCCTCTAAACAACTCTGGAATAGCAATCCTGTAGTAAGCTGTTTTGGGAATTCGTTCACTGGTTACAACATTTTTGAAAAAATGGGGGTTGATTTTTAAAAATGTTAACTCTGCATTGATTTGGGTATGTTTAATCGTAAAATACAGTAGTTGCTTGCTTTCAAAATTGATATTGTCATCAATCACATAAAAATGAACAGCTGCCGCTGAAGGACTATTTTCTAAAATTGAAACAAACATAGCAGCAAGATGCGGTACAAAGTTGGTATTGCAACATGAGACAATCGCTAATTCTTTTCTATTTTCCATTTCTTGCACCTACTTTCTTTAACTTGTTTAGATAAAGAGCTGTATAAGGATGATTTTCTAACGTATTCCAGGGTTTATCGTGACCAGTAAAATGAATAATCGCTGGCTCTTGATTTCCCGCTGCATATAATTTTTGATAGGCTTCATTAGGCGCTTCATGACGATTAAAAACTAAAGACGTCTGCATATTCCATCTTGGTTCTAGAGCTAGCCAATCTTCATAAAGAACAGCGTTTAAAGCATCTTGATCATGATAAACTATGCGGTCCCCATTTTCTTCTAGATACTGAATTGTTTTTTGAGTGATTGCTTTCTCGTTCCATCGGTCAATATCAATCATCATGACTCCTGAATTAAAATAATAATCGGAGGAATGGATGCCCAAACGTTTCAAGGCATATGCTTGACCAGGATCAATAACCGCGCCAATCGTTTGGTTCACTAATGGCGTATCATACAACTGGACAATATCATCTAAAACCAGCGTATCTGCATCTAAATAAAGAACCTTTTTATAGCTATATTTTTGTAAAAGTGACGGTAAAGAAATGCGTAAGTATGCGGTCGTTGTAATATGATCACTCACTAAAAAATTTTGATAGACTTCTTTGTCTGCTGTTAGAAATTCAACAGTCGCATTTTGTGAGTTACTACTAACCGTTTCTTGGAGTGCTTTTTTGCTAGATAGCGACAGCCCATCATCAATCACATAAAAATGAACAGATCTCTCCGAATGACAATTTTCTAAAACAGTTGTCATCATTACATTCAAATAAGGAGCATAATTTTCGTCTGAAGCTGTCACAATTGGCACAATCTTCTGATTTTTTCTCATCAAAACCACTCTCCTCTTTTATTTTTATAGCTAAGTTCCTATTCAGAATAGGCCCTGAAAAAATTATCTGCAAATCATATGCTCATTATTTTATAATATAATTATAATAAAAATATATTTTATGGCTATAAAATAATTTTGTTTTCCGTTAACAACTATTAAAAAAACAACATTTCTCTTACTTTATCCTCAAAAATACTATTTATTTAATACTTGTTTTACTAATTTTTTTATCTAAAATTCGCCTGTTGTATTTTCTGTTGATGGTAATTTTAAAATGTACAGCGAAACTTAATATAAATTCTAAACTGACTTCTTACTCAATAAAAGAGCGAAAAAACCTGGGACAAAAATCACTTTGGATTTTTGTTCCAGGCTCAAAACCTGATAAATGGTGGAAACAGAACCAATTGCTTCGAAAATAAACGACTCTGTTCTGACCTCTTTCACTTCATATATGATTCTCTTTCCCTTCCAAAAGTTATCCTTCTTAAATGATCTATGGCGTAGTCGGATAATTTTGGACTGTCGTTTGATTGCCATTTTGACTAAACAAGCTGGTTGATTGTGCATTTTTTTGTTTTTCTACTTCTAAGACTTTGTTTTTTTCAAAAGCCACATCATAGTTGTAGTCCTTTGGTTGCACTTCTTGGAATCCTTGTGGTTTATAAAAACGTAAAAGGTTTTCCTGATTTAATTTGTCAGATAAACTTAACGATTTTTTCACCCAATCGTTATCTTTCGTGACTTCTGCTTTTAAATCTGCTGGAACTTGGTCTAATTTTTTCCCTTGATTATTGTAGATTTCCCCACCTAGATAAGAAAATCGAGGCGTTACAAAATCGCCATTTCTAAAAGGAACCACTTGTTTATATTGAGGAGATAAAAGGTCCGTGCCAAAATGGATATAATTTTTATCATCGACACCTAAAAGATGGTACAGTGTCGGTAAAACGTCAATTTCCCCACCATATTCGTGCATGATTTTCCCTTGCGTATAGCCTGGCATGTAAAACATCAAAGGTACTCTTTGCAATTGCGCATTGTCATAGTTTGTCCACGTTTTTGGATCGCGGTTGAAAGCTTTACATAAGTCCTTGTTGTTCGCATCTGAAATACCGAAGTGGTCACCATAAATAACAAAAATAGAATGATTGTATAAACTTGTTGTTTGCAAGTAATGGAAAAATTGTTCTAGCGATTGATCCAAATAGTGCGCTGTTCGAACATAATCATCCACAATCGAATTGCCTGTGTTCAATTTAGGAAACGGGAAGTTTTGGTCATCCGTATAATAAGGGGTATGATTGGTCACAGTTAAAAACTTCGCATAGAATGGCTGCTGTAAATGTTCAAGCTCACTAGCTGATTCACGCAACAATTGTTTATCTAAAATACCGTAACCTAGCATTTTGTCATCTTTTGAAAAATATGACCGATCAAAAAAGTATTGATAACCTAAGTTTTTATACACATGGTCTCGATTCCAAAAACTCCCCACATTTCCATGGAAAACAGCGGTTGTATAGCCTTTTTGTCCTAAAACAGCGGGAGCCGCTTCGAAAGTATTGTCTGATCCTAATTGTGTAAAAAGAGAGCCTTGCGGGAGCCCGAATGTTCCTGTTTCTAACATGTTCTCCGCATCACTCGTTTTTCCTTGCCCTACTTCATGAAAGAAATTATCAAAACTGATTGTCGCTTTGTTTTGATAGAGCTGATTTAAAAACGGTGTAACCTCTTGGCCTTGGACTTTCATATTAATCAAAAATTGTTGAAAACTTTCTAAATGAATCACAAATACATTTTTTCCTTTGGCAATCCCGGCATACTGCGGATTAAGCGGTAAATTGTTTTGCTTGGTAAATTTCATGATTTCAGGTAATTCGTTTGAACTAGCTTCTGCTCTTACCTCATTTGACATGGCTGTTTTGACACCATCGATGGCTGTGAATGCATCCAAGCCAAGATATTTTACAATATAATTACGATCAAAAATTCTTTGAAGCAATTGAGGACGATCGGTTTCGCTTAAAAATAAGTTAACCGAAAAGAGCAAGACACTTAAACAACTAATTGAGATCGCCAATCTTCTGTTGATAGGTTTGGTCACAAAGACTTGATGATTCCGTCGCTGTTTAAAAGAGTAAAATACCAAAACGAGCAGCACTAAAGTATCTAGCCAATAAAAGACATCGTGGACTCTCATTAAAGCAAGTAAATCACCAGAAATCCCTTCTGAAACTTTTGAAAAGCCAAAAACAGATTGGATGGTAATAAAGTCAGTGAATTCACGATAAAAAATAATATTCAAATATAAAATTAATGTATTTAAAACATTTAAAAGAGTTAAGCTAAGCATAAATGTTTTATGCTTTTTAAAATACAAACTAAAGCCAAATAATAACAGCGTAGTAGCAACTGGATTGAACCATAAAATTTCTCGCTGGAGACTGCCCTTAACGCCCAATGAGAAATCTAGGTAATACGCCAGAATCGTTTTTGCCCAAAAGAGTAAAACAAAAAATAAAAAGAGTCCTAATCGGTTATTTATTTTTTTCATCTAAGTTTGTCTTCCTTTCCCTTCAAAAAAAATCTTGATTTGTTAAAAATAAAACCTAACTCTGCGCAATGACTTTTTCGCTAGCGGAGAATTGGATAAATAACTTAAAAAGATAATCGCAATGGCGCAACATCCAAATAAAAGCCATACGTTTGTAAAAGGTGTTCGAGTAAGCGAACTAGTAATAGGCTTTGTAATTAAAAGACTTGGTAGCGCAACCCCTAAAGAATTGCCAATTTGCTTACATGTCACCGCAATGGCTGCTGCCGTTCCTGACTGAGAAAGTGGCATTCCTTCAATCGCTGTAATGGTAATCGGCGAATTTAACATCCCAAACCCAATGCCTAAAAAGATATAAATAATAAATAAAATAATCATAGGCGTTGTTTTAGTTACAAATAATTGTAAAAAGCTAACAGCCAACATTGAAATACCACAAAGCATAATAGGACGTTTCGTCCCTATTCTCCCTACCATTTCGCCGGCTCTCGGGGCAACAAGAAAACTAACAAAAGCCAAAGGAATGGTTGATAAGCCAGCTTCCAACGGGCTGAAGCCTCTCATCTCTTGCAAATATAGCGTGTTTAAAAATAAATAGCCGTTATATATGATAAAGCCAAAAATAGCTAAAAAAGAAGCCGATGTAAATGGAATAGATAAAAAGAAACGCGGGTTGATTAACGGATTGTCAATGTTATATTCATAAATAAAGAAAATGACAATGGCTAAGCAGCCGATTATCCCAGTACTTAAAATATCTGGCGCGAAAAGCCCTTTTCTAGGTAGTCCGATAATGGAATAGATAGAACTAAATAGAAAAAGAATCATCAATGCTTGACCAACAAAATCATTTTTCACCGTTTTCTCTACTTTTGACTCAGGTACAAACTTTTGTGTAAGGATGATTGCCGCAGCAATGATCGGTACATTTACAAAAAAGACATACCGCCAGCTAAAATAAGAAACAATTAGTCCGCCAATAATCGGGCCCATGCCTAAGGAAATCCCTGTAACAGAGCCCCACAAGCCAATTGCTTTCGCACGTTCTAACTTTTCGGTAAATACCTGTGTAATAATAGACATTGCTACCGGATTTAACATAGAACCACCAATCCCTTGCAACATGCGAAACGCAATCAATTGCCCTGGGGTTTGCGAAATCCCACATAGGAAAGACGCTAAACCAAAACAGGCTAAGCCCAATTGAAGGACTCGTTTACGGCCAATTCGGTCTGCTGTAGACCCAGATAACAATAATAAGGATGCTACCATTAAAGTGTACCCATCTGTTACCCACTGTAATGTAGACAGATTCGTGTGAAAATCACTTTGAATGGATGGTAACGCCACATTGACAACCGTAACATCCATGGTCACTACAAACAAACTCATGCAACAAGTATACAAAATAACTTTTTTTCTATCGATCATAAAAACAGTCCTTTCTAGCAACTACATAAAACAGGAAAAGCAACAATGACACTTAAACTTCTAACGACACGATTATCGCAAGTACTCACGTATCAACAGTTCTTTATATTGCTTGCCATTTAGTTATTTTATACTTAAAAAAGTAAATCTTTAGATAGCCAAACTATACACCAGAACCCTTTTAAATTGAACCGTAATAGATACGATTTATCGATTCTTAAGTTATTAAATAATTGAACATTCCGTTCAGAAATATCGAACAGTCCCATAATTGAGCATCTCTTTTAAACAATGAACATCAAAAATAACCTTATCCGCAGCAGAAGTAAATCTAAGCGAATAAAGCTATTTTTGGTAACTATTCCAAAGTAATTTTAATGGCTAAGTCTCTAGCAACTTTTGTAAAGTTGCCTTGATTTGACCAGGTTGGACAAAAACCGAACTGGAAACATTTCGGTATAAATAAAATTTTTGTTTTCGTTCAATCGGTAAAAAGAAGAGTTTAGAATCAATTTCCTGCAGTTGTTCTTTCCGAAGAGAGATTACCGCATAAACTCCTTTACTTTTTTCAATGAGACGAGTAAGCATCAACGTATCGTAGCAACAAACAAGCGGACTTGTTAATTGCAACATTTCTAGCACACTCTTGGTAGCTTCTAAATGATCTAAGTGATGCGGCAAAAATAGAAATGGATAGTTGGTCAAACAGGTGAAGCCTTCTTCCTCAATTTCTTGTTTAATTTCTCTTGAAACACAAAGATACATTTTTAGTTCAATTAATTGTTCTTTCTTTAAAACTGGACTATTCACATCTGCAGAAGTAATCACAAAATCCAACTCATGATTCTCCAATTTATTCAATAACTCAAACGATGAACCATGGTAACATTCCCAAAAACGATTCAGTTGATCCTCGTTTTCTGTCACTTTATACATCAAGGACGTATTTCCAAAACCTAAACGCATCACTGGATTCTCAATCATTTCATGCAAATTAAGTTTCATTTTCTTGGCCTCGTTTAAAATGATATATACAGATTGGACGATTTTATCACCATAGGAATTTAACGTCAAAGAATTACCGTTACGGTCAAAAAGTAAATGGCCCAATTCACTTTCCAAATCTTTTAATGACGCACTTAAGGTTGATTTACTAACATGGAGTTCAGAGGCTGCTTTGGAAATACTATTATATTTTGCAATGGTATAAAAATATTCTAATTTTTCAATAGTCATCTTTTGTCATCCCTTTTATTCAAATTCATTTGCCCACGCAACCTGTTCAAAACACGCCTCACTCTTTATCAATAGCGTAGTTATTTTTGCTCTAATAAGCTATGTCCATCTTGTTATTTTTCTATAACTAATAGCAGATGGATATGAAAGTGCCTTTGGTAAAACTTTTTCTCGGAAATAGCATGAACATTCGCAACAAATTCAGCTTATTAAAAAAGGCGTCTAGCTTTTTCTATTTTACGCAAATTTACTTAAGAAATTCCATTTCAATTCTTTTCTAAAAAAGGTAAGATGGACACAACAAATGTTTCAGTTTCCATGCCCATTTACTTTAAGGTTCAGCGTTATCTACTAAGTATGAAGAATGTCAAAGAAAGGTTAGGTACTCCCAATGAAAATCAACTATTTAGGTACGGGTGCAGCAGAACGGATTCCAGGAATTTTTTGTAATTGTAAATTATGTAAGTACGCTCGAGAGAAAAAAGGACGAGAAATTCGTACACAAACTCAATTAATTATTGATGATGTCCTGCTGATTGATTTTCCAGGGGATTCTTATTTACACTTGTTGCAGTATGACTTGTGTTTTGCAGACTTTGACTCTTTACTAATCTCTCATTGGCATTCCGATCATTTTTACGGCGAGGATTTGGCTTATCGAATGTCTGGTTATGCATTAGATATTCCCAATCGTTTAACTGTTTACGGAAATGAAGCAGTTAAGACGTTTTATCAGCGCGCCTTTGATTTAGAAGGTCGTCAAGACGATACCCGATTACAGTATCAGGTTATTCAGCCCTACAAATGTTTTACTATTGCGAACTATACGATTTATCCCCTTCCTGCACAACATGGAAATTTCAGTGAAGATTGTTTTATTTTCGTTATAGACGATGGTAAAGATGCTTTTTTATCCACCCATGATACAGGTTACTTTACGTCAGAAATGTTTGAATATCTTGAAAAGAGCCATTTACTTCTTAGTATTGTTTCTCTAGATTGTACTAGTCAAACAAACGAAACTGGCAATAGTCATATGAATTGGGAAGAAAATTTAAAATTAATTGCAGAATTAAAAGAAAGAAAACTCGTCACAGATAAAACGATTTACGTTGCCAACCATTTTTCTCACAATGGCGGCTTGTCTTATGCGGAGATGGCGGCTTTATCTCAAAAGCATGAAATCATTACGAGTTATGATGGTTTAGAAATACTAACTTAATCGGATTATTTGCCTTCTTTTCAGCACTATTATATGCTTTTAACCGATAATTACAAGGTACTTTTATCGTAACTTACACTATCTTAAAAAACAAAAATACTCGAGATTTCCCGTGATTCTGGAAATTCCGAGTATTTTTATGGTTCTTTACGCTGCTGGCACAGCGGATAAACGTTTATTTTCTTCTTCATTCACTCGATTAACAATAAAGTTATAATTCACTTCATTTAGTCTTTGACCATGATTTCCTGTTTGCTTAATGCCACCATTGGAATGAACACCAACTACTTCAAACTGAGCATTATAGATTGGTGAACCAGATTGACCACCTGTTGTATCGATATCATAAAATAGTAATGGATTTTCTAAGTCTGTAAAGTTAGATGTAAACAAATCATTTTCATGAGACCATTGTGTGTGGCTTTTCTCACCTGGATAGCCTGATATTGTGACATGGGTATCTGAAGATTCAAACTTTTTCAAAACAAATGGCGTTAAAATTTCTCCCAACTCTGGGCCATCTGGACGATCGTTTTGTTTGCCGACAGTCACGACCGCAATATCCGCATTCGGGGAAAAAGCTACATCAATCACTTTGAATTTGCCAAATGGTGTCGCACTGCCATCTCGACCTGGATAAAACCAAGCATCATCTTTGGCATTCGGATTTAATACTTTGGCATTCTTAAAACTTTCAGCCACATGATTATTGGTGACAATTGTATTGGTTCCAACAACAAAGCCTGTTCCTAAAGAAATATAGCCTGGTTTACTGGCAGGGGAAATGATTCTTCCGATTGACGCAAAAGGCGCTTCGGTTGTATCTGCCACTTCTTGTCTTCTGTCTTCAGGGTCCAGTAACGATCTTTTTTGTCGTGAATGACTTTCGGCAGGAACGATATACTCTTCTGCATTTGCAGACAAGCTAAAACCGGCTATCAAAGTTACTAAAATCAGAAACAAAAAACCAGCACTAATTTTTCGTATGGAGAACTTTTTCATAAGATTATGCCACTCCTTATCCATTTTTATTTAATTGGGGAATTTTTTTCATTCATTGACCAGAACAGATTCACTTGGTTGGTTTACCTGAATATCCTCTTTAGCTCCGATTCCAGCAGAGTTAAAGGCTGCTGACACCACTGAAGCTGCTTCATCGCCATATTGAACTTTTGCAGCAGCAAGCATCGCATCACGAGCATCACTGAATTGTGCTTTAGGTGTTAAGTAATTTACTAATGAGCTGTAGAAAATAGTCTGTGCTTTTTCAATGCCTAAATTCTGGATAATGGTGTAACCAATCCGATTAATAATTCCACTATTATAATGAACACCGCCTTGATCATAATAAGGCGTTCCTTTATACCGTGCTCGATCGTCGTATTGAGCCATGGTTTCTGGTTGTCCGTGTTTACTTGGCGTTTGTAAATTTCGAATACCTGTTTTTCGGTCAACACTCTGAGTATCCGCACCAATTTCTGGATTAGATGCACCCGAAATAATATAACCCATCAAATCAGAATAAGATTCATTCAACGCACCTGATTGTCCTAAATATTCTAAACCGGCAGTATGTTCCGTCACACCATGTGTCATTTCATGACCAACTACATCTAAAGAGGAAGCATACGTTTTTCCTGTTGGTGTACTTGTTTCACCATAACGCATTGCTTTTCCATCCCAAAAAGCATTGTCATAAGCATCTGGATGTTGTTCATCAACAACTGACAAGATGGGCATCCCTCGATCATCAATACTGTGTCGTTGGAAATGATCTTCATAATATGTTTTCACAAATTTTCCATGCGTATAGGCGTCAACAGCATTCT
Source organism: Enterococcus sp. DIV1206 (assembly GCF_051712485.1). Lineage (NCBI taxonomy): Bacteria > Bacillati > Bacillota > Bacilli > Lactobacillales > Enterococcaceae > Enterococcus > Enterococcus sp. DIV1206. The sequence continues at coordinate 1,328,229 of NZ_JBIOOZ010000001.1, read as the reverse complement.
GATTTAATGCTGCTAGTGATGGTGCTTGAATAATAGAATAATTATTTTTGCCATCAACTACTGCATGGTAAACCCCTGTGTTATCCGTTCCGTGTAAAGCAATTCCCGTATTGCTTTTTTCAACTGGTACATTAAACGCTACTTGAAAAGAGTTTTTTAACGTTACTTCGCTACCGACATGTTCCGTTAAATCTTGTTTTTCCATAATTGTTCCATCTGTAGCGTTCACTTTATAAACCAATGATACGGGGTCACCAGTTGGTGAAGAAGTTACTCTGACTTTATAAAATAATTGCCCTTCATTATTTACACGTTTGTCAATAGCTAAAAAGACAAGATCTTTAGTTTCCGGATTATCAGAAGCAATAATTTTTTTAACTCCTTCTTCACCGATTGCATCAACCGATTGAATTTTCACAACTTGATCAACTGGATTTCCTGTAACACTTGTTACTGCACCATTTTTATCTAAATGAATAATTACATTATCTGAATCAACAGTAACGCCTTCCGTTTGCTTTTCTAACTTAAGATGCTTCATCCCCCACGCATCTTCTTTTCGATCTACAACCGTATATTGTTCAGCAGCTGCCTCAGAAATTGCCTCCTTTTCCAACTTCGATAAAACTGTTGAAACTTCACTTTCTGAATAAACTTGTTCTTCTGCTGCTACAAAAAGTGAAGAAAATAGACATGAACTTCCAACAAAGATGCCTGTACCTAAAATGTATAAAATTTTATTTCCCTTCATTAAACGATTAACTCCTTCCCCAGTTTCCTTTTATTTCTTTTCCCAACAAAAGTATTGCTTTATCTTCCCTAATCTTTCCCGTTAAACGACCGCCCCTTTCCCTGCGTAAATATTTGTTGCTATTTTCATTATAGACAACTACCTAACCGGCACTATCTAAATTCCTTAATCAGCCGACATTTTTTCCTGTATTGCCCCTCATATCTCAATACCATAGCAAAAAAGTTGTTAACAAATTCATTCGTTAACAACTTTTTTACTATTATGATTTTTTTCAATAATTAAATGTTGAGTAACCGATCCTTCATTGAAGGACGTTTGCAAGTCAAATTGATCTGAAAAATCAACAATTTCTTTTACATATAACAATCCCCAACCATGCTCTTCAGGGTTACTTTTAGAACTAAATTTGGTTTTCTTCATAACCCTAAAATCAAATTCGGCTTGAACACTATTTGTTATCACAAACTCTTGTGTTTCATTTTTATTGAAAATTGAGATAGCGAACATTTTCAATTCTGATTTTGCACTGTTTTCAATCGCGTTATCTAATAGAATAGCCAACAAACGAATCACAACCACTAATTCGATTGATGTATCAAGAATAAATACTTCTGGCACATCAACAATCACTTTTAGTTTTGCTTGCTTTGCGGTATTAATTTTCATACTTATGAGTGCCTTAAGTTCCATATTTTTCAAACGATTTAACTTCATAAGTTCAAATTCTTCATTATCAATAATTTTTTTGGTTGGTGCAATCGTTTCTTCATAAATTCTTTTGATTTCCAGAATATCTTCGTATGAAATAGCAATTTGTAAACTATACAATAAATTTTTATAGTCATGACGAAACATCGCTAGCTCTTCGTTAATGGATTCTATTTTTTCAGTATAAATCGTTAAATTATTCAATAATTGAGTGTTGATACGTTGTTCTTCCAAATAAGCTTCAATGACTAAACCAATCAGAATTAAAAATAAACCTACACTTATTAATAACTCCAATTTAGAACTATTTACCGTGACAAATCCTCGCATAAAGTCAGGTGAAATCTCTGGCGAAATCAAAAACACAAAAAGTAACAACAGAATCAACAATAAAAGTAAACAACCAAAAAAAATTCGGCTATTTTCTAACACACGATTTAATCTTAAAAAAACACTATTGGGAATTTTTAAAGCAATCCAGATATTTATAAGCAACAGAAGAACATTTGAGGCAATCCATAATAATTTATTTTGATAAATCTGTTGAAAAAAAACACTTAAAATCGTTTGCTCCGTGTAATTGATAAACGAAACCATAAGCAATGTAAAAACGGATAAAAATATCGCTTTAAAAATTGAGAACCTCTTTTTGTGAATGAGTAAAAATCCTGTAAAAATAACGACTGTCAGCGCATAAATCAACCAAGAGTAGCCCAACATTAATGCCGCAAACGAACAAAGATTAATGACAATAAGCAATGAAAGTAACGGTATTTTACATTCAATCTTGATCAATGTTACTCGTAAAAAGACAAAAACGATAAAGCTAGATACAAGCAAAACGTTAGTAGCTAATAACGACAAAATCATTTTTCAATATTCTTTTTAGGTTTTTCAGTTTGTCCCATCCATTGTCCAAATATATTGGGCGAATTTTGATTTAATCTAGGCTTAGTTCCCACACCATCACTGACTTTTGCAACTCTTTTTTCAATAACATTTTTAATTATTTTTTTACCAAATTTCATAAAAACACTTCCTTCAATTAAATTTTTTGTTACAGGGAGTATCATCAGACCTTGGATGACGAGACCGTAGAGTATTACTGAAGCAATCTTTTCTTTGACAAACAGACTACATAAAATAAGTAAACACACCCTTATAAGGCTTTGCTTTTTGAGCACGTTTAAATCAGATGGTTGAACAGGTTCAATTGCTGTTCCTTGTGGCGCATACCAATAAAATAATACAACTAAGAGGCAAATCAATAGAATTTTATAAATAAACGGTAAGCTCACAGAAGAATTTTTCAATACAAATGGTATGGCGACATAGATAACAATGCTTTCTAGACGACAGAGCCATTTAGTTTTTGCATGCCAGCCACCTGCGACAGGCCGTAAAAAAATCAGTACGACGTATACAATAAAGGTTTCGCTTAACGTCCCAAATAAAACTGATAAAATCAGAATCATCAGAAAATTAAATAAGCCAGAAAAATAAACGGTTAGATAATACTTTGTCCATTGTGTTTTTCCTGATTGATCTTCCTGATCCATATCCATAATATTTTTTAGAATCCAATCGATTAGCATATCGCCCTCCTCTTCAAGTATTGCGCTAAATTATAACGAATATAGCGACTAATAGATAGATAATTCCTTAATTAGTCATTATCCCTCCCTAAGTAAGAAATAGTGCCTTGACCTGAGTATAATATCTTCTTGAGACTGGTACTTCCGTTCCGTCTCTCATAGTTAAAAGATGCGTTTTATAATTTAATTTTGACGCATATTTTTTATTGATGATGATTGATTGATGGACTCTAATCAAATCTGGATGCAGTTGTTCAATTTTTGATAACGTTCCATAAAATTCTCTTTTAAAATTTTTACCAACCATTGATACACGATGATCGTATTCCGTTTGAAAGAAATAAATATCATTAATATCCATTTTTATAGAGGACGCTTTTAAGTTAATGATAATATATTCACTTTTTGTCTTTATATTTTCTTTTTGTTGAATATATGCATCGACACATGTTTCGACCTCTTTTTGGAAATCTAGAAAATCCACGTTCTTTTGAATAAATTGAAGAGCTGAAACCATATATTTGTAGGAAGTTAAAACTAATTCTGTGTGAGTAGAAATAAATACAATCAGACTTTCACTGTCTGTTTTTCTGATTTCTTTAGCAACCTCAAATCCTGCCTGGATATGATTGTTCATTTGAATATCTAGGAAAAAGATATTTAGTTGGGCGTCCTGGTGTGCCACTTGTAATAATTCATCTGAACGTGAAAATAAATGGATTGTTTCATTATAAATATTTCTTGAATGTAGGATATTTGTTAACAATGCTTCTAACGCTTTTGCTTGAATAATTTGGTCTTCTAATATATAAATAGCCATTTGTTCACTCATCCCTTTCTCAAGAAGATATAAAATTACACAACAAAAGACAAATGATTATAATGTTCAATCAATCTATACACCAATAAAAGAGATAAAAAAATTGATTGTCTGTTAGTATATTCACATAAATTTAGTATAGCGATTTCAGTAGTTTCCTGCAAACAAAAACATAAAATAACAAAGCATCAAGAAAGAGTACTTTGGACTATTCATCTTTTTCTAACGAATCATGAGGACTATTGTCTCTTCGTTGATGAAAAACAAAGAATCAACCGCCAAACTGTTCTTGTCATTTTATACATGACAAAATCAATTCATTGGTCGATTCTGGTTATTTTAATTTGTTAGTTCACACATGGATCATTGTGCTAATTTTTTACTTAAACATCCACACTTCTTCCTGTTGAATGAGTCGATCAAGCGCCAATGTAGGTCACGCCACTACTATAAGCAATTACATTAGGTAAGACACGATACGAAATCGTTTGATCATTGATGACATTGCTTTCAGAAATAATGATTCCATCAGAAGTGACCGCTTCAACAAAAGCAACATGTCCATATTGATTATCTGCGCCAGCAACTCCTGGTTGGAAACTAATCGCACGACCAGCTTTAGGCAATGAACTAACTTGATAGCCTAATGCACGTCCTTTTCTTCCCCAGTCACTGCCATTTCCCATAAATTCATCCACAGAAGTGCCCAACTGTTTGAAACGATTATAGACATACCACGTACACTGGCCCACGGGATAGCTACCACTTCGATTATAATTGATCCCATCATAGACTGGAAAATGCATTTGTTGCTGTTCCGCTTCCGACAGCTCATTTTTAGATTGGATAATCAAACCGTCCACTGTTTTTGGTAAATCAAATTGCGTTAAGTTATAAACCGCAATTAACGAATTTAATTTATTATCGTATTGCTTGTCTGTTGCATATTTACCTGTTAAAAAACGCGTTGCTTGAAGGTAGTTTTTGGCTTCCGAACGCCACGCTGGTTTATAAAAATCTTGATTTCCGTCAATCCCTTGTCGGAGTAATTGAACATAATCTTGCAGTGAGTCATTATATCCACCGTAATCGCGAAACCCAGCGGAAATTGTATAAAGTTGGCCCCTCTGATCAGCCTCTTTTGTTGAAAAGCTAACACTATTTCCTTGGAACGAACCTTTCACGCCAAAGAGATTATAATAAGGTTCTTTGGCTAGTTGACTTTCGCCAGAGCCACTTTCTAAAATAGCCTGAGCTATCATCACTGATGCAAAAACATCGTATTTTTCGCCAAGTTCTCTGGCTGTCTCACCAATTTTTTTAATAAACGCTGTGGTTTGTTCTGACTTCTGCATTTCAAATGACGCACCATATGTTGCTAAAACTTCTTTGCCATACTCCGTTAATGTGAACTCCTTGAAAGGATTAGTCACTACCAAGCGTATTTCCTCTTTTGAGTCTGGTTGTTGTTTGGCAGTATAGATATTCTCTAACTGAGCGATTACTTCTGGTTCCTCCTTAGAATCCGCTTCCGCTGCGGCAATTAAATATTTTCCTTGGCCAAGATAAACACCATTTTGAAGCGTTTTTCCTTCAGCTGTTTGCCAAAAAATCAGATCACCAGGTTCTGCCTCCTCTATAGAACGAACTTTACCAAATGTCATTTGTTCTTGCGGTGTACTGCCAATGTCTATTTTAAATAATTGTTGGTAAATTTTTTGGGCAAGGAAACTACTGGTCAATGCTTGCTCCGTCAAATTAAATTCTTTTTTTGTTTTCCCAACGTGTCTTAATGCTTCAGCCACCACGACTGCCCGTTTCTTTTCGCCAAAAGACGACAACAGTGGAAGTTCGTAGCCTTTTAAATTTGAAGAAGCTATTTCATCTACTTTGAGGGACGGATTTAACGATACAGCCTGATTTTCTTCAACAACGTTATTGGTGGCTTCAGGAACTTGAATAGGTTCTTCAGGTTCTTGCTTGGTCACAGGAACTTGTGGTGGTTGCGATTGTTCAACAGGCTGCGTGATTTCTGATGATACCGTTGGCTCTGTAGGTTCTTTTTTTGTTTCAGAACTAGTATTTGTGGTTGTCGTTTCTGTCGTTGACTGACTCGTTGATTCGGTAGTCGTATCGGTAAAACTACTTGATTCAGATGACGAACTACTAGTGGACGTTGTCGATGTAGCAACAGTTGTTTCGGTTGTTTCAATTACTTTTTCTTCCGAAGTAATTGTCGTTTCCGAGGACAGAGCTGTTTGTAGCGAGCTACTTGGTAATTCTGCAGCCAACGTAACAACTGGAGCGACTTCCAAACTCAGAAGAACGAGAATACTTGTTAAAACAAGTAGTTGATTCTTGATTTTCTTTCTTTTCATTCGTAAAAATCCTCTCCTATTACTTACTTGCGCATTTGCACACTGTTTTTGTACAAATGCGCCTTGTAAGTTAATGATACGCTAATTTTGGTCTTTTTTATTTTTGAAGAATAATTTTCCTAAACCAATACTTACTATCAATAGAAAACCACTGATTGACCAGATTGGCGAAACAACTTCATTTGCTTTTGGCAAAGTACCAGAAGTGGTGGTTTTTGTTGTCGTTCCACCTGCTGCTGTGCCCTTTCCTGGACTGGTTACACCACCAGTCCCGCTAACCGTGCCATGATTTCCATTGTTGCCTGTAGAGTTGCTACTGATTGGCTCTTCTGCCATTGCTTCAATGGCTTGTGCTAAAATACTTAAACATTTGTCCACAGCTTCTTGCGTCGCATTTGGGTCCTCAACAAGTGCTTTTGCTTGTTTAATTGCTTCAGCTAAAGCTTCTTGCGATGCTTTTGTAAATTGTTTTGCTGCTTTAGGTTTCAAGGTTTCTGCTTTTTGAAGCAGTTCTCTCAACTTTGTTTTATCCGCTTGAAGGACTTGTTCCTCTAAACTATCCAAAGCAGTTTTTACATTTTTTTCAGCAGTATCAATTTGTTCTTGCCGAGCATTTTTATCAGCTAAAATCCCTTCCGCTTGGTCAATTGCTTCAGTTAAGCGCGCTTTAGACTCGCTGGTAAATTCTTTTCCGGCAGATGGTTTGATTGCTTTTGCTTTGGCTATCATTGCCTCTAAGGCTTTTTTATCTGTAACTAACGCTTCTTCTTGTAACCCATCAATGGCACTAGTTAATTCAGCAACCGCTTCCTCAATCATTTTTTGATTAGCTGCTGGGTTTTTCAATGTGTTTTTAGCTGCTAAAAGCGCTTTTTGTAAATCTTGTAACGAGGAGGCAGTAAATTGGTGCCCTTCACTTGGAGTGACTTGCTGCGCTCGTTTGACAACTTCTTGTAATTGGTCTTTATTTACAAGGGGTACTTCTTTTAATTGAGCCATTGCAGTTTCCAATGCGTTTAGAGCCGCTGAGACTTCTTCTTTTGTCGCCGTTTCTTTCGCTACGATTGCTTCAGCCGCTTGAATTGCTTCTTGCAATTGTTTTTCTGTTTCTTTTGTAAATTGGTATCCTTCTTCCGGCTTTCTTCCTCGGGCTTGAGCGATTTTCTCTTTTAAGGTTTCCTTATCAACGGCGACGGGTTGTTCTTTTAATTGTGCAATTGCTTCACGCAATGTTTTAGTCGCTTGGTCTATTTCTTCTTGGGTAACTTTTTCTTGAGCAAATACTTTTTGAGCTGCTGCTAATGACTCTTCGAGAACTTTTTTAGTTTCTTCGGTGAATTCTTGCCCATCACTTGGTTTCTTCGTTAGCCCCTCTTGAATTGCTTTTTCTAAATCAGCTTTATTCGCTACATCAGGCATTTTTTCCAACTGTTCTACAGCCTTTTTTAGGTTTTCCACAGCAGCAGAAACGTCTGTCTGTGTGGCTTGTTCATTGGCTAGAACAGCTACTGCCTCATCTAAGACTGGTTTAAAAATTGCCCAAGTTTCAGGCGTATATTCTTTTTCGACACGTGCTTGATTTAGCGTAATTAGCGCTTGTAATAACTCTTTATCTACTAGCTCTGTGGGCTTCACTGTTACAGAAAAATCTGAAAGTGTGGCTTGTTGGAATCCTTGGCCTACTAATAAGCCTTGACTCATATCAAATTGTAATGGCTGCTCAACAGTTGTCGCACGTTTTACGCGAGTTGTTTCTTTTACTTTAACTTTAAAGGTAACTAAGTCCATTGAACCATTTAACAATTGTTTATTTCCTTGATTACTAAGAACTAAATATAGATTCTCCACATCATTTGAATGTTTCCGATATTTAGAATAATTTTCCATTTGTTTTGTATTATTCGTGGTTGCAGGCTGACCGACAAGTTCAAATTTGCTAGAATCAAAGGACATTTTTGTGCTTAACGCATTAATGTTTTTTAAGTCTTGACCTTTAAGTGTAAAGGTTAATGTATCGCCAGGAAGATAGGTATCCTTGCCATTTTCATTAACCACAGCAAGGGATAAACCGCCCGCAATTTCTTCGACATCAGGTATCTCAATCCCACCATCTAATTGTCGTAAAACATAACTGATATCATAAGCATCAATTACCCCATTTTTATTTAAATCACCTTTTTCAACATAGCCATTAAAGTCACTGTCCACAGATTCTAAGCCTGTATAGTTTCGATAACTCATTGCATCATTTTCATCAATCGTTCCATCGTTAGTAATGTCTCCATGTAAGATTCCTTCTGTTCCTGGTTGTTTGTAAAAGAGCATCTCACGACCAGAGCCAAAATTACCCACCGATTTTAATACCTTCATTTCAACAAAACGATACGCTTGGTCCTTCGTTTCAATGGTTTTTGTCAAAGCATCTTGCTTCCAGTTAATAGGTTCTGAAAACTCTGTCCAATTAGCTCCATCTTTCGACGTCCGATACTGGAGTTGCAAAATATTTCCGTTGCCGGCATTGTCTCTTGGCAAGTATTCAATTTTATCCATTTGATACTCCGCACCAAGATCAAATTTTAAAGACAAGAAATTTCCATCACTTGGATTAGCGATGCCGGTTGACCAGTTCGTATGCCAACCTGTACTCAAATCTTTATCTGTTAATTTCTTCAATTCTGCGCCTGGTTGTTCTGGTAAATTACTTGTTGCTTTGACTTGATTAATTGTTTCTTTATAGGGATCATCTTGTGTTTTTCCTTTAATCGGTTCACTCCATTCAGAGACCCCGTTTTTTCCAACAGCTCGAACTCGAAAAGTATGTTCGCTTAGGAAGGAAAATCCATCAAATGTTGCTGTATTCGTTTGAATATTTCCGAAAACAGTCCCGTCACGCTCTACTTCATAGCTTGTTGCCTCAGTTACTTGATCCCATTGAAGAGTCAAAGAAGATGGCGTTGTTTTTTCTTCATTGATTGCGACATTTGCCGGAATAGTTAACTGGTCATCGACCGTTGTATTTCCTCCATCAACCGTTCCTTTATTAATGAAACCTTTGACAGTTATTTGAACATCTTTGGCGGTCACAGATTGTTTCGCTAGTTTTACTGATAACGCTGATTGGTTCAGTTTTTCTCCTGAAGCTTCAGAAAGATACTGATTCACTTGGAATTCTTTATCAAAATAATATAGATTTGTGCCAGCTAAAAATTCTTCTTTATTAGCTGCTTGTTTCAAGGTTACTTCTGTTCCCCCCACCATTGCTGTTACGCTTTCGGGTGCTTCTGAAGCTAGCAAATCAAGCGTGGTGCTTCGTTCATCAACAAAGCCTTTGTAACTTCCTTTTGTCGGTTCGATAGTAACGGTCAGATCCCCTTTTTCGTTTGATTTAGGGCCTTGACTATTTATTTTAGTCGTAGCTGATTGCCCAGCTTCATAACTAGTTGAAATTCCGTCATCTTCATACATATTAAAAGAAGTGGCGCCATTTGGATAAATCAAGAAAGATCGTTGATCCCGTTGGATTTCCTTTGGATTGTTGTTTGGATTCGTCATTGGGATAATACTGCCATCTTTGACGAAAACGGGCACCTTCCAGAGCGGTGTTTTTACTCCATTTAAGACACGGCCACCTTGATATTTTTCGCCTGTAAATAAGTCAACCCAGACTTGTTTTTCATCTGGTAAGTAGATTCCATCACGGATTGAATTTCCTGCCTCATCTTGATTGCCATTATAAATTGGGGCAACGAGTAAATTGGGTCCCCACATATATTGGTATTGAGAATCTTTTGTATATGCTGTTCCTTCATTAGGAAATTCTAAAGCCATGGCCCGTACCATTGGTAGTCCATCAACTGATTCCTTGGCAATACTGTAGTTATAAGGCATCATCATTGATTTTAATTTTAGATACGCTCGGTTCAAATCTGTGGCTTCTTGATCAAAAGCAAATGGCGTTTTTGGATTGGAGCCCCAGCCGTCCATATTTAGCTGCACTGGTGTAAAAGTTTTCCATTGGAAATCACGTATGTTGACCTCTTTATTTTTTCCACCAAAAATTCCATCCATATCTGAACCGACATTTGGTTGTCCAGACAACGAAGTCCCGATATATGTTGGGATATGGAAGCGAATATATTCCCATTGACCACCCGTTTGATCGCCTGTCCAAATACCAGCGTGCCGTTGGGTTCCGGCCCAACCATCTAATGAAACAATCATCGGACGAACTGCGCCGTCTGTTTCTTTTACAAAAACATCCGCGGCATCTTCTACACCATTTAAGCCAAAGGAATACCCATACCCGACCCACGCCACGTCCGTTTTGAGAGCTTTAACACCAGCGACACTAACTTCTTTCGCAATATCCCGTTCTCCTTTTTTAGGATTTTTAGGATCCGCTGGATGGAGATTAGATTGAGTCCACAGCCCCACTTCAACACCATTGGCTTGAGCATACTCTGTAAATTCTTTTAAGTTTTGTACATCGCCGTCCAATGAATCTGTTTGGCCATAGCCAGCACCGTAGCCGTCATTTGGCAAGAACCACCCTAACGGCATATCATTTTTCTTATATCGATCAATAACTGTGCGTGCAGAAAATTGATAATTCTCTTTTTCTCCATTTAAAGATTCTAGCGTGCCATTTAAGTTTCCTAGATCGCCTGGTTGGTATTCTTTGTAAAAATTACCATCTTCAAACTTAACTGCTCCCGCGGTTCCTTCTGCTACTTTCACCCAATAGTCCCGATTATACGCGTTTAAATGCGCTTCATAGAACCCGTATTCTGGCATCAAAGCTGGTTTCCCGGTTAATTCATAGTAATCTTTTAAAATACCTGCTGAGGAATCATTAAAGAAATAAAAGGCATCAAAATCTGTTCCTTCGTGCGTTGTTGTGGTTGTCTGTGGATCATGACTGCCAAAATCATAGTTGCCAGGTTTCCATGTATTTCGAACAACGCCATACCCTGCAGTTGACCAATAAAATGGGTTAGGCGATGCTACTCCGCCATCTACCCAATTGTTCGTATTGACAATCTGGATAGCTGTTCCTTTATGCGTAAATCGACCATTTTGAGTTCCTCCGCCAAAATAATTTTCTTGACTACTTTGTTTTAACGTTTGTGTAGCTTTATCATTTTTAAAGGATAGCGGAGCGGTTTCTTCTAAAATGACTTGATTCTTTTTCTTGTCTAGAACCTTCATTAAAGCGCTTTCTTTTTCGAATATAATTTTTAAACCATTATTTTCTAGAATAAATTGGTTTCCTGAATCTGTGACGTTCGTTTGCTCAAAGGCTTGTGTACCATAGTCGGCCATTGTTTTAGCCGTAATTTTCGCAACATGCTTTGGATCATTTGGCGTTGGATATTCTTCAAATTTACCAGTTGGATCTAGATGATAGCGAAAAAGATGGTCGTTTAAAATACTAATTTGTGCTTTTTTTCCAGAAGCATACGTAATGACAAAGTTTTTCTCCGCTTTTTCAATCGACACAATTGCTCCGACTGACGTTCCTGAATCAGCTACGTCTTCTTTTGCTGTTTGCTCTTGCGCATCAACCACTTGAGAATCCATCGTAACAAACGAATGGAACGCCAATACAGACGAACTCACTAATAAAAATGTCAACCAGTGCTTTTTACCGTAAATTTTTTTACCCTGATACTCTTTGTTCATTTTTTCCTCCTTAAAATTGCTCCCCATAAAATAGTTCCGACACAATTACTCACAAAATCCAAAACCCAACAAAGTTTTATCCAGATGAAAAGTCATAACGATTTTCTTAGTTTACTGAGACTGTTAGAAAGTCAGTTTCAGTAACCCCTCCATAAACACATCCTTTCAATAAATTATTAAATGAAAACAATCTATTTTCATCTTATATAAAAATTTTAGTACAGAATCACAATTTCCCAATAAATGCGTTTTCATTTGTTGACTACCAATTTTTCACTTTTTTAATAACATAATTATCGTATGATGGTTTTTTTGTGTTTGTCAACGGTTAATTATAGCAGCCACCATTAACAAGTATTAACCCTTGATAAACCTGTTAATTCACTTATAATGATGATTTTATTGCGAAAATATCCACATCAGAAAAAGAAAGACTTTTTTCAAAAATCTAATACCTGTTGCTCAAATCTAGTCTATTTAAAAATAATCAACACCCTCCTGCTCAGCAAGAGGGTGTTTAATAATTGTTTTTAGTGATTGATTTGACTTGCTGGTGTGAAAAGCAAACTAATGATGATGCCAACTATCAGTACCGCTAGCAATATAAAAATTAACTTTCCAAACCGGTGATAGGGATTGATCGAAAGCCCAATCCCATAAACTTTCGGAACCCATAAAGGAGGCGTTGGATTATCTTTTTGATCTTTATAGGCTATCTTTAAAATCTGCCACGCAAAATACAACAATGGTAAAACCATAATTACCCCAACTATACCTAGCCATTTTGCTAATAAGTCACTAGTATGCAAAAGACTGATTGTCAGAATTGGTACAAACAAAAGAATAAAGCTAATTGTGGCTCCCACTTGTGCTTGCTTAAGCAGTCGTCTCTCACGGAGAGTAAGATTCGCAAACATTCCATCCATCCTTTCATGGTTTTCAGATTAAATCAACGAATCACTAAAAAACTAAATTAACTGCGAAAATCAATGACCATGCGCCCGCGAATTTTTCCTTGTTCCATTTCTTCAAAAATAGCATTAATTTCTTCTGGTTGGCGTGTTTGACAAACAGGAACAACTTTTCCTTCTGCACCGAATTGGAAAGCTTCGCTTAAATCTTGACGGGTTCCAACTAACGATCCGACTACGTGAATGCCATCAAGAACAAGACGTGGAATAGATAAATCCATTGTCTCAACAGGCAATCCAACGGCGACAACCGTTCCTCCCGCACGGACTGCATCGACTGCGCCATTAAATGCTGATTTAGCTACCGCAGTAACTACTGCTGCATGGACACCGCCAATTTCTTTTTGAAGTTGTGCAGCAAAATCAGGATCTTTAACTGGATTAATTAAAAGATCAGCACCCATTTCTTTCGCAAAAGCTAACTGATTATCATTCACATCAACAGCTACTACTTTGGCATTAAAGACATGTTTGGCATATTGTAAAGCTAGATTACCTAGCCCACCTAATCCTGAAATCATTAGCCATTGACCTGGACGAATCCCAGATTCTTTTATCGCTTTGTAGGTTGTTACCCCTGCACAAGTAATAGAGGAAGCTGGCTCTGATGCTAAATTTTCTGGTACTTTCACCGCATAACCGTCTGTGACGATGCATTCTTCGGCCATGGCACCATCAACTGTATATCCAGCATTTTTTACTGAACGACAAAGCGTTTCTCGACCAGAAGTACAATATTCGCAATGCCCGCAGCCTTCATAAAACCATGCAACAGATGCACGATCACCAATCTTTAAACTAGTAACGTCTTTTCCAACCTCCGTCACAATCCCAATTCCTTCGTGACCTAAGGTACAACCGCTAACATCGCCAAAATCTGCATTCTTAACGTGTAAATCCGTATGACAGACACCACAGACTTCCATTTTCAACCGCGCTTCATTATCTTTCAATGGACGCGATTCTTTTTCAACAATTTTTGTTGTTTTTCCTTTTGCTGCGACAATTGCTTTATACATGGTTCTTTCCCCCTTGTTTCTATTGTGAATCATTGAACAATAATAGTATAATACTACTTTCCAAAATAAGGAACACCAATGACTTGCGTAAATTAACGCTAATTTGACAATTTATCCTTGCTAGACAGCTATTCTTCCCTTATGTCATAGATAATTCATACTGGCATGATTTTTTCTGCATAATTGTCAACTATTTTAAAGGCAGGTTTTACAACTTCATTTTTCCCTTCTTTTTTCCTAAGATATAGCAGACGGCACCTAAAATAACTAGAATTAAAAAGGCCATGAGGTACTTAAGCCAGTGAAGGTTTTTGGCTTTATGATCAACAGAACGCTTATTATACTGATCAGCTTGCTTCTTGTTTATCGTGAAATCCTTTGAGAACGTCCAGTTCCCCTCATGATTTTTCAACTTAATGGTATAGTTATAGTTTCCAGGTTTAAACGAATCTTTCAGTAAAATAGGCAGGTCAAACCTTGTGTTTGGTGCAAAACTCAGATTATTTTTCTTTTCGTGAATGATCGTTTTGTTTGTTCCTTTTTCTTTAACAAAAAAATCTCCTTCGACTTTTGACAATAACTTCCGCTGTGGATTTTTAATTTCCATCGAAACAGTATTGTGGCGGTTAATTTGCCCAATTTTAACAGAACCACTTTCCAATTTTGCAGGTATGGTCTCTGCTGTTTCATTCACCCGAATAGCAATCGTATGCATATAAACATTTTGAATCCCACCCTTGCTTTGGTCCCCAGCTATCTCTACAGGTCGAATCGTCACTCCACCTAATAAAATTCCTGAGAATAACTTTTCTGGCATCGTTATTTGAAAATCAATCGTTTGTGATTGTTTACCAGGAACACTAATATCCTTCCTATTAGGACTAATCAAATCACTAAGTACCAAACTCATCGATGAATCTTTTTCAAAGCTACTTTTTGTATAGTCAACTATCCCATTACTATTTGTTGTTGCTGTATTTACCTGAACTTTAAATTTTTGAGGGTTCGGCGTAGTATTGGTTATCGTTAATTTGAATGTATCTTTTTGTTTCGGAGTTAATGTCATATCAAAAAAATTACTGGTTTTGTTATTTTGAGTTGCTCCGAAAACGGGTGTGACTGTATACGCATTCGCATTGTCAATTGTTGCTGAACTATTGGTATTAGACGGCTCTGCCCAGGCACGCATCGCTCCACCTAAACAGAGAATAGTCAATATAAAAAGTATCTTTAAAATTCTTTTCAATTTATCTGCCTCGTTTTCTTACATCGTTTTATGTTAAATTCTTAGGCGGGTGCTCCATCGATGGCATTCCAGACGATGGTCCCAGAGTAGGTATTTGCAGCAATACTTTTAGGTATATTTAACGTTGCATTTAAATCGGCTGTCGTGACAGTGTCTGATAAACGGATATCACTTTTATCTAGCGAAATAATGGTTGAAGCATCTGTGGTTAAATCAACGCCCGTAAAGGTACCTTTTTCAGAAGATCCGTCAGGTTTTTTAGTGTCTAAATGAAGTGTCATTCCGTCTAAGCCAGTGACACCTTTTCCTTTATCTTCTAAATTCGCTGTCAGATACCAACCTGTATTCGTTGTCCCACGATTATCATTAATGATAAGTTGCGACTTGCTTTGATCTGGTTGCGTATGATCTTGGCCGTCTTTTGTCACCGTCCCAAAGTTAATTTGTGCTAATGGTGTAATGGTTAATCCGCCACCTAAAACCGACACATTCGCTGTGGTATTGGTATTATCAGCCGCATTCACAGTTTGTTGTCCAATTAAAAAAATCCCCGTTCCTAAAGTGACAGTTAAACCAATTATTTTTTTATTCATTATTTTTCCTCTTTTCTTTATAAAGTCCGACGATTAATGTACCTCCGAGTACCACGATCCCAAAAAGCGTCTCTTGAGACGTAATCTCGTTTGTTTTTGGTAAAAAATTAGGTTGTCCTCGTGAAGTTGGCATATCGTTAGTCTGCGGTATAAGCTCATTGGGATGTGGAACAATATCCTCACTCTCTTTCACTATTACCATGACTTTTGTGCCAGCTTGTGCGTCAGTTGTCTTGTCTTCAGCTTGTGCTTGAATTGGCAAACCAAGAATAAAGGCAACAAACAATAAATCATAGATAAACCATTTCACAGCTATTCCCTCTTCCCTTACGGTGTTGCTTCTAAGTTCCAAATTAACTGAGCTTCATATTTATCAGCAGGTGTGACTTTTGAAATAGTTAATGTGGGCAATAATTGTAATTTCGTCAAAACTTTTTTATTTTTGATAGATTGGTTACTTACATCAGCTACTAATTGTTGCTCATCGTTAACCATAATATTTTGCTCAGTTGTTACATAATCGACTGACTTTGGATTTAGCGTGAGATCAAGCCCTGCGTCTTTCCACGCTTGTGTTTTCTGATCATTTAAATTATAGGCTACTTCAAGCTGCCAGCCAGTTGTCCGATTAGGATCCCCCGTATCTTCAATGTTCATCTCACAACTTTTTAATGTCTGTGTTTGATCTTGGCCATTAAATTTTACGTTCTCAAAAGGCATTAGTTGTTCAGATAAGTGATAAAAGTCTAGACGATTAGAGTAATAGTAGGTCCAATCAACAGTAACACTTTTACTAAAACCTACTATTTTAGAGATATCATAAGTAATTCTATAGATGCCCGCTACTTCATCGTTTACCTGCTTAGGCGTATAGCGAATCGTTATCTTACTATAAGGAATGGACTGTCCATCATTATCTGTTGCACTATCAAAAAGACGTTTTGGATCGAAGGGCGTCCCCACAGAAAAGCTGCCGTTATGTGCACCAATATGAGCTGAAGAGGGAATGACTTCTAGTGCAGTCTGCGCCTCTAATCCTAGGTAGTTATAATCAATTTCATATTTACCAACCACTTTTGTATCCACCGCATCTACTGGGACCTTTTGCTCTCCGTCCAGTTTATATATGGTGACACATACGTCTCGAAAATCACCTTTTTTACCATCTGGTGTTTGTAGGCTAGTCACTTCACTTTCTGGTTGCCATTGAGTATATTGATAAACCGTATCTTGAGATTTAACTTTAATTTGCGCTTGATCAATGTGTACAGCTAAACTTTTCTCATTTGAGTAGCTTTTAGATGTATCATCAACATCAAGAATTCTAAATGTTAATGTGTAATCTCCTGAAGTTGGTAAAGCATCTGCTAAACAGTTAAAACTAACGCAATCATCTGTGACTGGTAAATTTTTTAAATCTTGCTCCCCAATTTTATGAAAATCAGTTTGGGCAGCACCTGAAATTTTTTCTTCAATCTGAACTTTTCTAGTTGTCGGAGCCTTAACGGTTAGTTCTACTGGTATCTTTTGTTGCGGGTGAAATGTTGTTTGACCTTTAACAAAAGCTGCCTTTTCTAAACTTGGCACTTGGTATGGATCTATTGTGACGCGCATATATGTTTTATCTGTGGGCTCTGAAGAATCCGTTCCTGGCGGATTGACTAACGGCAGCCCACAACCATCTTTGCCACTAAATAAATAGGTTGTTAACCCGTTTTGTTGTTGTGAAGAGACATTCACATTGGCCTTAGGATCAACTGTGTGAGTATGAAAATTAACTACGCGCGCAAACCGTTGAGCAACATACCCATCTGTCCAATTAAGCGGATTGTCTTGTCTTTGGTTCATCGTAAACTTTGGTGATAAAAAATCCCCTGGTAACATCGTTTTGCTTTCAGGTATTTCAGGATATTTAGAGGCATCTTGGGTATTGTAATTGGATAATGGATTGTCTTTATCGCCGCTGTCCCATGGCGAGATATAAGAAGACCAAGTAGCCACTTTCCCAGTGATTCCAGTGATAATTTGATGATTCAAATTATTTGGATCTTGCTTTGCTGCTGCCGCTAAACTTGTCGCACGTAACCACATATCCGAACTAAACAATAGCCAATTATGATTAACCGTATTCGTTGTATCTGATTCGTAAGTTCGACCAAAAAAATCTGCCGACAACGAAAATTGATCACTTTCAGTACCATCTGACAAAACATTTGATACTGGTAAGCGATGTTTCGTTAAATTTTTATTGAGGGAATAATCCTTTGAATCGCCATCCTTCATTAAAGTAGCAACATCTAAATCAAAATGAAGTTCAAATTTTATGGCCGATTTGTCAGGTTCATGTCGCCAAATTTCATAAAGTTTAGTAAAAGAAAAATTAATAGTGTCCCCCCGTTCACAAAACATCACCTGATGCTCAGTATCAATTCCGCTATAATCTTGATCAGGATCACCCCATCCCGGTGAACCATCTTCTGAAGAACCGTTAAACGTCCGCATTCCTTTTGTGTTAACAATTGGTATTTGTGTGTTTTTTTGTCCACTAATTGAATAAAAATTTTCTGGATTATCCGCAAAAGCCTTGTCATAAGCCGCTTTAAAATTATCTGCACTTATATTTTCTGGCAAATGAAACATCAGTCCATATTGCATTCCTACAGTACCAAAAGAAAGAAACTTCAATGCTTCTGTATGAGAAGTGTCCACTGTTCCGTATAATTTTACGTGTAATTTTCCTCCAAATGATCCATCAGGACCACCACCACCGTCATGGCTTATCTCCATTCCATAAGGTAAATCAGTTCTCAAATCAATGGCTATCCCTCCCGCTTGATAGAGCGAAGCTGCCTCGCATTCTTGAAAATGCACGCTCAAAAAACAAGAAATCGATACCAATAGTAGACAAGAGTAAAAGAAATAAGCAATGCTTTTTTTTCTTTTGTAGGTTGGCATTTTCATTTTTAATTGTTCGTTGATTTTTTTCATTGCTTACTCACCTTGACCTTTTTTGGAATTAGAAACTAAATAATAATTATTCTAACTACTGCTAGCTTATCAACATTGAAATTGCTTTGCCACACACAATTAATGTATAAGGCTGTACATTAATTGTGATGGCCGCTTCTTATTGCGCTTGTGTTAACATATCAATACAAAAATTTAAAGAAAGTAGACTACAATGAACCTAAATTTTACTTTTGGAGGTCCATAACATGTTTCCATCCTACCTAACGAATGAGCTAGAAATTTTATTTTATATAGTGAAGCGAGCTCATACGTCATTAAATGAAATTTCTTCCAATTTAAAAATTTCAAAAAGAACGGTCAAAGAAAATCTGATAAAAATAAATCAAGAATTCGAGGATACTTATCAAATCCAACATTTTATTGTCTCTAACAATAATGGCATTGTTTGTGTAAATCCAGCGTACCGAAAAAGCGCGGTCGAATACGCCTACACGTTAAAACTTAATCTTTTAAAAAACAATGTACAATTTAATTATTGCGTACAATTGGTCACACATTCTTCCATTGATAAAAACGAATTAATTAAAGTTTTATATATTTCTGAACATTATCTGGTAAAAATCACGAAACAACTGAATAACTTTTTTAAAATTTTTGATATAGTAATCGTTAGTATTAAGGGTATTTATCAATTAACTGGCAATGAATTATCGATTCGAGTGTTTTCTTTCATTTTCCTACAAGATTCCTTTCAAGAATTGGCTTGGCCTTTTTCTAAAATAAGTCTTGAAGAAATAAAAAAAAGTCTACCCGATGAACTTCTTGAACGATCCTATAAAAATGTCCGAATGAAGAAAAGAGCGTTTTATATTTTATATGCGATATTTAAAACTAGAACAAGTGCACAAAACTTCTTAAAGATGCCGCACTCTAAAAACCTGCATTCTTTTTTTATTCTGATCAATCAATACAGTCATGTGACTTTATTTTTTCTTGAACACTCCTTCGCTGACATTCAATGCGAAACAAGAAAAACTGAAATTTTATACTTTAATTTTTTATCTCGCATTTTTATCCCTTATATCTTTTCGGAAAAGCAAACGAAACAAATAGAAAAATTATTTATAGAATCTAACCATCCTTATTGTGTCTTATCAAAAAAATTATTTAAGCAAGTAGCCTACTTACTGACAAATCAGCATGATTATCAATACGTTTACTATCTTTCTATTTTTAATGCTTGGTACTTTTTAACGGAGGGCAATTATTATACTTTTTTAACACTTTATTTACCGCAGCCAGAAATTTGTACTCCGTCAGATGTGGCATACTTTAATCGAATAAAACGAACGGTGGCAAAATTAGTTCACCAAGAAACGCATTTAGAGTTACTCAGTCAACTGCTTTACACATTGTCTGTGTCCGAAAAAAAAGTACAAGTGAGAATCTATTTACAAATTATCAAAGATTTTTATGCAAGTTATTTTATTAAAACACGGTTATCCTCCTTATATAATACAAACGCAATCTCTATTACCGAAGACTTCACAAATGCGGATATCATCATCACAGATTCCTTCGAAAAAGCTACTTCTAATCAAGATATTTTCTACTTAGATTCCATTGAAAATGAAGAAAGTTGGCATGAGCTTACAGAATTTATTCAACAAAAATATATGGCTAAACTTAATGTTGGACTATAATTGTGAGTTTTCTTAAAAAGAGCAAATTTGAAAAAAAAATTTAGAGGTGTATACTAGCAGAGGAATAATTTTTTAGCTTTTAATAAATTTTTAAAGAAGGAATGTTTTGTGAAATTATCTATCAAAAATTTTTTTGAGGTCTTCTTAGAATCATCTTGGGCGTATAGTCGCCCTATACTAACTTTTGATACAAGACAGAACTGGTTTGCCCTTGTTCTTAGTATCATTATTGCAAATGCTGTTGGTGCTGTTCTAACAATAGTCTTTCCTTTCGCTTTTGTTTTAGTAAATGTTGGTAGCTTTTTGGGCACTGTAATTTGTGTCTTACCACGACATAGCTCTCCACAAAGAAGTGCCATAGATGGTATTTTAATGATTTTTCTTGGTGCCAGTCTGGGGATACTTTTACAGTCGTCAAGTATATTCATTATTTTATTATTCGTCCTTGGTTTGTATTTTTCGGGGATTGTAAGAAACTTTAGTATTGGTCTGTATATTCGATGTCTCTTTGGGACCATTTCTTTACTAGCTGGTGCGCAATTAAAAGGCAATTTGTCTATTGGTCAAACTTTTGAAGGTCTGGGTGCAATAATTTTAGGTATGTCCATCCTTTGTTTAATCTATTGTCTTTATTCTAAGCCGCAAAATAATGAAGCACGAAAATTAGTAGCCGATTTATATGAACAATTATATTTATTAGCACAAGGAAAACCCGCACGCTATGTCCATTTCAGAATAAAAGTACGCGAATCTGTTGAAACGATGCCATGGGTCAATCATCAAAAAACACCATGGATTTATCCCTTGGTTTCACAAGCAGATGCAATTGCAGGCTCGTTAGATTCAACCAATGCAGCTGAAAATCTTCCTGCTTTAAAAGCAATTCTACTCTTTTTAAAAGGAGAACAATTAACCCTGCCTCTTCAAGAATTTGCTTCAGCAAACACCGAAATAAAATCAGCAATCCTTTTGATACAAAACAAACAATCCTTTAAAAAAATCTCATTTAAATCTTTCTTACCCACAAAAGAAGGACTTGCAGAAGCCAAAGAGATCCTTCATTCTTACAAAGGCAGCTCTGCTAGATTCGCAATTCGTTTAGCTTTAACAGGTTTAGTGTGTCATTTTTGTTCGCTTATTCTTAATTACATGTACCCTTTGCCTTTAGCTAATCACGAATTCTGGGTAGTTATTTCTGGTTGTTTAATGGTTATGCCAGGTTATCATGGTACACTCGGTAAAATCACTTCAAGAACTATTGGTTCTATTTTAGGTGGTTGTTTAGGCATCTTTTTGTCTCAATTAATTGCTAACTTAACAAACCTAAATCCTTTATGGACAATGCTATTGTCTTGTTTGCTAGTTATATTGTATGAAACCGTCCGTAAATTAAGTCAAGCATTTCTAATGCTAAGTGTGACCACTTGGTTAACTTTCACATTAGGTGGTAGTTCTGCAGGCTATACAAGAGTTTTTGATGTAATTATTGGTGCGCTGATTGCTTTTGTTATGTTTTTTATTTTCCCAACATGGCATAGTCAAGTATTACGTAAAAATATCAATAGTTGGTCAAAAACGATCAGCTCTATTTTGCTAGCGTTAATCAATGAAGAGACCACGTTGCCTAGTGATGCTTGGGTACTAGCTTATCGGGTACAACGTAGAGTAAACTATTCTATTCAAGAAATTGTTCTTGAATCTCCTATTTATAGTAACGATGCCTCTGCTGAAAGCTTAATGCAACAAAAACAACTAAATGATCAACTGTTGGAAATGCAAACTGCTATGGAAGAGCTTCTTTTAGAACTTATGAAAACACAATACTACTTAAAAAAATTAACGCCAGTTAGGCCGGACACACTAAACACTGAGTTATTTAACTATTCACAGCAAATACTTTCACTCACGAATCCCAAAAATAATCGACTAATCAACCAGTCCGAACAATCCATTTATTTTCCTCAAATTGAACAATCACTGGTAATCTTAAAAAATTCTACAGCTAATTTCTTTTTAGCAAATATCAAATGATTAAATAGACAAAAAGCCTAGGAAAAATCCAAAGGGAATTTTTCCTAGGCTTAAAAGTTGATAATCTACTGGCAGAGTAATCAATGAAAACAACCGACCTAATCGAGCAGAAAACTTGGTTTTTGTAACGGAATACCCCTGTCCTGACTCCGTTACACCGACTCAATTTTATAAACTTATCTGTCTAACATTCACAAAAAACCTTTTTTTCAGTCTCTGTGAGGATATCATTCATTCGGCCAGATTTAAATCCTTCTAAGTCAAAAGTTACATAATTAAATCCTTGTTTTTTAAGATAATCTGCAATTTTTTCTCTGTTTTCTAATAACAGAGAAAGTTTGTCTTCTGGAATTTCAATCCGTGCTAAATCATGATGTGCTCTGACACGGACAATTGGAAAACCTATTTCCCGTAAATATTTTTCACTAGCAAATACTTGATCAATAGCTGAGCGTGTTAACTTAATGCCATAAGGAATTCTTGAAGCAATGCTACATGAGGCAACTTTACTCCAATTGGAAATACCTGCGTCTTTAGCAAGTTGACGTATTTCAATTTTATATAATTTAGCTTGTTGTAGCGGACTGATGACCCCTTCTTGATCTCTTGCTCTTAATCCAGGACGAAAGTCAGTATTATCATCCATAATCATCCCATCGGCCAGAACATCAAATCCCTCTTTCTGAATAGCCGAACGAATAGTTTTATATAATAATTTTTTACTGTAGAACCAGCTATTAGGGTTATTTGCAACAATTCTATCATCCGCTAATTCGCTCATTTCAAGGCCTAACACATTTGCTCCCAATCCATTAGCTAAATCGACCGCTTTATCAAACTCATCATCAGAAAATAATTCTGAATTTACAACAACCGCAAGTACATTTTCAGCACCTAAAGTGTCCAAAGCTTTTTTTAGCAAGTAAGAGCTATCAATTCCACCTGAATATGCAACAGCCAACTTATCCATTTTTTGTAATTCGCTAACTAAATTTTGTTCTTTCGTTTTCATGACAGACATTTAAACCATCTCCTATTGATTTTCTTTTACATAATTAATTATAGACATCTCCACATTAGAAAAAATCACGATTCATAGTATCAATTATTGTCAATATTTGTACACTTAATACCGTTTTAAATGTTGTAACAAGTTAGCATTGGCTTCTATCTCTTCCTTTGAGTACCTTGTGACAGCCGAATCAAACAATAAAATGGAATCAGCTTCCTCGCAAATACTCAAATAGTCATGGGTGGAAAGGATAATTGTTTTACCAAGTTGATGCAGATTTTTTATTATCTTTTTAAATAATTTTTCCGATTCTTTTGTCAACCCAGCAAACGGCTCATCTAATAAATACACGTCTGGATTCATTACTAACAGACTAGCAAAAGCCACTTTTTTCTTTTCTCCTCCCGATAATTGATAAGGTACTTGATTGCTTAAATGGGTAATTTTTAATAAATTCAAACAATCATTAATTCTTTTTGCTGTTTCATGCTCGGATAGTTGGAGCTGTCTAGGGCCAAATGCCAATTCGTCATAAACTGTTGCATTAAATAATTGTGTGTCCGTCTCTTGAAATAATATACCCAAATGAGCATAATACTTCTTTTTATGAATAGGGTCTTTTTTCCAGGCCGTTAATGATTGTTCCATAAAATAAATCGTTCCCTCGGAAGGTTTTAAAAAACCTGCGAGCAAATTTAAAAAAGTGGATTTTCCACTGCCGTTATCTCCCATCAAAACCAGATATTCTCCTCTGGCTATTTCCAAATTACAAGGCGAAAAAACAGGCTTCGTTTGATAGCGATAAACCAAATGATTTACTCGATACATATTAGTTCCTCCCTAAATAAAGCAACCCCCCGAAAAATAAAAGATAGACAATACTAACCAAAAAATCTTTCGTTTTTAATGGTTGCTTTACTCGATAATATTGACCAGTATATCCTCTTGCTTCCATCACCATGTCCAACTTTTCCCCATACGTAAAAGATTTTAAAGAAATTAGACTGATTAAATTACTACCCGTACTCAACTGGATATTTCCACCAACTGCTCTAGCTTCTACAGCGGCAAGCAGTTGGATTAAGAGATTTCCAAAGAAAAAGATATATTTAATCGTAATATCTAATTGTAAAAGTATTATATTCGGAAAATGAAAGATTTTTAATGCTGCTATAAATTGATTCATGTTGGTTGTTTCCATATATTGACTAATCGCTATGGCTAAAAAAAAACAAATGAACAATAAATAATAAACTAAATTGACCTAAAAAAAAGATCGGTAAATAGATAATCAGCGGCATCAAAATGAGGATACTAGCTTTTTTGACAATGTTTCGTAGAATAGTTGGTTTTTCAACTAAAAGTAACATGCCTAGGTAGATGCCTAAGAGCCACAAAACAAGAACTTTTTGTGCTGTGCTGATTAAAACAATTAGTAAAAAAGTACTGATCAGTTGAATTGCTGGGTGTATATCACTGAGAATAGTCTTATTGCGTTTCCCACTCACCTGAAATTTATTTAATAAAAAAAGGATTCCTTTTCGATTTTTAAGCATAAAGGTTTCTTTTTTATTAGGTTCAAAGGACGTGGAAGATTCTTTCATCCATTCAGGCATCAACTTTGCCTTCTTCCATTAAATAAACGAAAAATGAGTAAAAAAACGATTATGGCTGTTACGCCACTTAAAATATACCCGAGTGCTAATGGCAGTCCTGGAATAAAGTAATCACTGAAAAGTGCATGAAATGAAAAACCATTCACCATACCTTTTGGTTGTACCGCAGGCAAATGATTCTGTTTTAAATTCTTGACTAATTCAGATAAATCCCATTCACCCCAAGCGGTGGCATGATCAATCAAACCTAATGGACATAAAATTACCATAACCAATAACAGTCTCTTTAATCGCAACAACGGAGTCCTTTTCTTCTTTTCTTCGATAAAAATTGCATCTTTTGACACACTTTTTACAAAATTATAGACACACACGGTGAAGAGACCTTCAACAATTCCTATTACTAACAGATGGACACTCATCATTGCTGGTATAGTTATAGAAAGACCATATGGGCTATAAAGTGGCGTACCATTCGCTTCATGGAATAGTAAGGGTTGGATACCTAATAATACAGAAGTAGAAAATGCCGCAACATTTACACCAAGATACCCAGCTAAGAAAAGACCCATTGTTTCAAATTTTTTTACACGCGTAACTAGCTTATAAACTCCATATCCCACGAATGGCATCACAAACGCCATAGAAAAGGCGTTTGCACCAAAAGCTAATATACCACCATCACCAAATAAACAAGCCTGTAATAGTAAAGCCACCGAAACAGACAGCGTCGCGGCCCAAGGTCCCATCAATAATGCGATGAGAACAGCCCCAACAGCGTGCGCAGTTGTTCCACCAGGTACTGGCAAATTAAACATCATTATTAAAAATGACAAGGAGGAGGAAATCCCTAACATGGTCCCTGTATCTTTTTTTAATTTAATTTGAACGTCAACTTTTTTTACCGCGCGGTACCAGACAGGTACCATAATCGCGCCCATCACTGCGCAAGTTTGTGGGCTTAAATAATTTTCTGGAATATGCATGTTCGTCAGACTCCTATCTTATCGATCAATATAATCAGCTAAATAACTTTGATCGTAAATCACAATTTTTTGTTTTTTGATATCGATGACTTTTTCCTCTTTTAAATCATGGATAATTCGGTTTACGCTATTTCTCGTTGAAATCCCGCAAAACCCCGCAATATCCTCATTAGTTACTTGAAAATCAATTAATATTCCTTCCTCTGTCTGTACACCAAACAAATCAATTAATTGGTAAATAAAAGTACAAACAGCCCCTTTCTTACCATTCATTGTCATATTCTGTAAGGAACTAATACTCTCCGATAATTTTGCTCGGTAGTAATCCCGTACATAATCTTGAAGAACAGCATCTTCTCTAACATATTCCCAAAATACAGTCCTTGGTATCCGATAAAAGCTAGCCTCTTCCGACTCAATGCGGATATTAAAAGGAGCAGATGTATAATTTGATACTTCATCACGTAACAATGAAATAATGTCAGGAGACACAATATACGACAGATTAAATTCTCGTCCATCCTTTAAAATAATACTCGTCTTAACGACCCCTTTCTTTAATACATAGGTGTACGCTTCCTCCAATCCATGATAAGCGAGATAAGTATGGCGTTTTTTTTTGATAATCGGCGTCTTCTTTCTATCTAAGAAAGCTGTAAGATAATCTGACTCCATAATTGTCACTCCTTTGACTAAGTTTCTGTTTGATTCGTTAACTATTATAAACACTCTCACCAACCTTTTGTTAGCAAATGTTACCCACAATAAGGACTGTGTGATTCCTAAATTTCATTATACTTAGTCTCGTAAAATATTACTTAGGAGATGATTGCTATGGTAGAAATTAACCTACCTTATGACAAGAAAATGATTACTGCAAGAATTCCCGATAAAAATTTTATTGGGCTTCTCGAATCAAAAGCTGAACATTTTTCAAATCCATATACTGAGAAAGAAACAGTCGAAAAATCGCTGGACAATCCTATTGGAAGCCTTCCATTAGAAGAATTAGCTAAGGGTAAAAAAGACATTGTCCTCATTAGTTCCGATCACACACGTCCCGTTCCTTCACATATTATCACCCCAATTATTTTGCGTAGAATTCGTTCAGTGAACAAAACAGCTAGAATCCGGATTTTAGTTGCTACAGGCTTTCATCGCCCTTCTACACGAGAAGAACTGATTAGCAAATATGGTAAAGAGATTGTAGAGAATGAAGAAATCGTTATGCATATCTCTACTGATGATTCCTCAATGGTCAAAATCGGTCAACTACCTTCAGGGGGCGATTGTATCATTAATCGCATTGCAGCAGAAGCAGATTTACTTCTGGCCGAAGGATTTATTGAATCACACTTTTTTGCAGGATTTTCTGGTGGACGTAAATCTGTTTTACCTGGAATTGCTTCTTATAAAACCATCATGGCTAACCATTCTGGAGAATTTATTGATTCCTCCAACTCACGGACAGGAAATCTAACGGATAATCCGATTCATAATGACATGGTCTACGCTGCCGCTAAAGCGAATCTAGCTTTTATTGTTAATGTCGTTTTAGATGGTGACAAAAAAATTATTGGTTCCTTTGCAGGCGATATGATTGAAGCGCATAAAGTTGGTTGTAACTTTGTAAAAGAAATTGCCCGTGTCAAAAAAATACCTTGCGACATTGCGGTTTCAACGAACGGCGGATTTCCACTTGATCAAAACATTTATCAAGCAGTTAAAGGGATGACCGCTGCAGAAGCAACCAATAAAGACGGCGGTGTCATTATTATGGTCGCTGGGTGTCGTGATGGTCACGGTGGTGAAGGTTTTTATGAAAATATTGCCAATGTTAAAAATCCAAACGAATTTTTAGAAGCAGCCATCCATACACCACGATTAGAAACCGTGCCAGATCAATGGACTTCGCAAATTTTAGCGCGAATTTTAGTTCATCATCATATAATTTTTGTTTCAGATCTTGTTGATCCTGAGCTTATCACTTCGATGCATATGGAAATAGCAAAAACGTTTGATAAAGCGTTAGAGCGAGCATTTGAAAGAGAAGGTCTAAATGCAAAAGTGACTGTGATTCGAGATGGCTTGTCTGTCATTGTAGAATAATGATCCTTGAGAAATCAGGAATAAGGAGCGTTGTATTATGCAACCGAAAGAAATTTTAGGAGCTTTTAAAGAAGGAAAATTATCTTTAGAAGAAGCAACAAACAAATTAAATGGCTTTTGCGAATTAGACTTTGCAAAAATTGATACGCAGCGTAAAGAAAGAACTGGGTATCCAGAAGTCGTTTATGGGGAAGGGAAAACAATTGAGCAACTCATCAAAATTATCAATAGCTTAAGAAAAGAAAACAATACAATCTTAGTTACTCGCGTTTCACAACAAAAAGCCCAGCCTTTAGAGTCGAACTTTCCTCATGGAACCTACTATGAACTTGCACGTTGTTTCGTTATCAACCAAATGGAGGCTACAACAAAAAACTATATTGCGATAGTTACTGCTGGAACGTCAGACATGTCCGTTGCTGAAGAAGCAGCAATCACTGCAGAAACTTTCGGGAATCAAATAAAACGTATCTATGATGTAGGCGTTTCTGGCATTCATCGTTTGTTCGCTCACCTAGATGAGATTCAACAGGCTTCGGCGGTTATTGTGATTGCAGGCATGGAAGGCGCACTGGTGTCCGTGTTAGGCGGACTAGTTAGCGTGCCAGTGATTGCCGTCCCTACTAGCATAGGCTACGGCAGCAATTTCCAAGGGCTGACTGCTCTTTTAGGAATGCTAAATAGTTGTTCCTCTGGCGTTAGTGTAGTCAACATAGATAACGGGTTTGGTGCCGCTTATAATGCAAGTATGATTAATCAAATAAAGGAGTCTTCACTATGAAAAGCTTATTTTTAGAACCATTTTCTGGTCTTAGTGGTGATATGTTAAATGGATTGTTGCTTGACTTAGGCGGGGATTTAAACAAACTGTTAATCGAATTAAAAAAACTTCCCATCGATGGGTTCACCATTCAAGCCCAACGAATTGCTAAAAGTTGTATTTACGGAACAGATTTCGATGTTCTCCTACAACATGGAAAAAAGGATTACGGTATAAAACACAGTCTCTCTCCTGACCACGAAAATGAACATCATGAAACGAAAGAACATGCACATCATCATAATCATTCTAGAAATTTAAAAGATATTTATACATTAATTGAAAAAAGCGACTTGTCCAATTTTGTAAAAAAACATAGTAAAAATGTTTTCTATGACATTGCAAAAGCTGAAGCTGCTGTGCATCAACAAACAATTGACACTATTCATTTTCATGAAGTCGGAGCAATTGATTCAATTGTTGACATCGTTGGCTTTTTTATCCTATGGGAACAGTTAGAAATTGAACAAGTCTATTCAACGCCAATTACAGATGGAAGTGGTACTATCACAATTGCCCATGGAGTCATGCCAATACCAGTTCCTGCGGTGATGGAATTACGTAAAGAAACGAATTTAATCATTCAACAAGACTTTGAGATAAAAACTGAACTTGTCACACCGACTGGCTTAGCTATTTTTAAAGAACTTAGTCCTCTATTTGTCGCACCAGAACAACGATTAATTGAAAAAATAGGTTACGGATTTGGCAAACGGGAAACAGGCAAGTTCAATGCCCTCAGAGGATCAATCTTTACTGAAACACATAGTAAAAAAAAGAGGACAGAACACCATGACCAAGTCTTAAAAATTGAAACAAATATAGACAATCAAACTCCTGAACAGTTAGGTTACGTAATGGATCTATTATTGGAACATGGTGCTCTAGATGTTTTTTTCACGCCCATTCATATGAAAAAAAACCGAAGTGCCATTCTATTAACGGTTTTAACAACAACAGAGGAAAAAGAATATTTTACAGAACTACTCTTTAAACATACTTCTACAATTGGTATGCGTTTTCAAACAATGGAACGTAGTGTGATGGACCGTTCTTTCAAAATCTTGGAAACACCTTTTGGTAAGGTCCATATTAAAAAAAATCATTATCATGGCCTATTGAAAGAGTCTATTGAATACCAAGATTGTGAACGAATTGCTAAACAATATAATTTTACAATTGAGGAAGTCTATCGCCTCGTCCAAACATTAAATAACAAAACTATTGATTAAAGGAGCTTTATCTTATGTTTCATCATATCTTATCAGAATTTATGGGAACTGCATTAATGATCGTATTTGGGGTAGGTGTTCACTGCGACGATGTCCTAAAACGAACAAAATACGCTGGTTCTGGTCACATGTTTGCAATCACTACTTGGGCTTTTGGAATCTCTGTTGTTCTGTTCGTCTTTGGCGGAGTCTGTATTAATCCAGCAATGGCCCTCGCTCAAGCTATTTTAGGAATGATTCCATGGTCTTACTTCATTCCCTATGTCATCGCTGAAATGTTAGGCGGCATTTGTGGCGCCGTCATTGTTTATATTATGTATGCTGATCATTTCAAGCTATCCGCCGATAGTGTCGATCCAATCGCCATTCGTAATATTTTTTCTACAAATCCGAACCAACGAAATTTACCAAGAAACTATTTTGTTGAAACTTTTGCAACATTCATTTTTTTAACATCTATTTTAGCGATTGCACATTCCTACGAAACACAACTACCCATTGCTGTTGGCTTGCTTGTTTGGGCAATCGGCATGGGGCTAGGTGGTACTACAGGATTCGCAATGAATCAAGCACGTGATTTAGGTCCTCGTATCGCCTATCAACTTTTACCAATCAAAAATAAAACCAATAATGATTGGCAATATGGGTTGATTGTTCCCGGAACTGCACCGTTTTTAGGAGCCATTTTTGCGACACTTTTCGTAAAATTTTTCCTAAAATTCTAATAAACCACTAAATTTCTAAAACAAAAAAATATATAAAATAGAAGCTAGTCTCTAAATTTCTTCTATTTTATATATTTTTATTTTAATCACAAGATTCTTTCTGTGTCTTAGAGAACAATAATTTAATTTATTAGCTTTTTCGGCATCGATTTTCTGCAAAAGCCAGTTTGCTCTAACAGCTAGAGTCCTTTTTGGTGATTGTTCAGTAAGTTAATCCTGGATTGAAAACACCTAATAAAACGCCAACGAGAGAAATAACAACTAAAATAAGCATCGTCCAAATAGCGGAAACATGTTTTTTGGACATTAACCACCAACAAAACAAGGTAACAAGTATCGTTAATAATCCTGGATAAATACTGTCAATTTTATCTTGCAGTTTAAGGAAAACTTTTCCGTCAGCACCTATTAATTTAAAAGAAGTAGTCACATTTGCCCAAGATGCAAGGACCCCACCGACAACCATACTACCAATAACTCCGATAGCAACTCTAACGGCGGCTCCTTCTTTCCCAACTAAGAAACTTACTGCTTTATCGCCAAAATGATAGCCTCTAAAATACAAAAAGCGTTGGCCAAAATAGGAAATTAACGTCCAAACAATAATATAAAATATGGCACCAATTGGCGAACCGCCCGTGGACATTCCTAAGGAAATTCCTAACAAGATAGGAATCAAGGTACCATCAACTAATGAATCACCAATCCCTGCAATTGGTCCCATTAATCCTGCCCTCATATCATTAATGGTTTCTCCATCAATTTCATTCTTACTTGCTCTAGCCTCTTCCATACTAGCAGTCACACCAACAATGACCGTTCCAAGCATTGGATTTGTGTTAAAAAAAGCTGTATATGCTTGAATGGCTTTCACTTGGTCTTCATGTTTTGGATAAAGTTTTTTGATAATAGGAAGCATTGAAGAAAGATAGCCGAAGGTTTGCATATGCTGTTGTGAAAAACAAGTTAACGCTCCCCAAAACCATAAATGAAAAGAATGCTTTAACGTTTTTTGGTCTAATTTATTGGCTTTCAACTCTTCCATCTCATATGTCCTCCTCTTCGT
This sequence comes from Enterococcus sp. DIV1206, assembly GCF_051712485.1. Lineage (NCBI taxonomy): Bacteria > Bacillati > Bacillota > Bacilli > Lactobacillales > Enterococcaceae > Enterococcus > Enterococcus sp. DIV1206. The sequence continues at coordinate 1,296,193 of NZ_JBIOOZ010000001.1, read as the reverse complement.
CATCATTCGTTAGACTTCCTGTTGAATCAACCAGTTTAGTATTGTTTTTAATCAAAGCAATTTTATAAAAAATTACAGCAAAAAGAAGCGCAATAATCGTTATTGAGACTAAATTGAGTTTTAATGAAGCAGCTAATGTGAACCCTACAAAAAAAGGGACAAAATCAATGTTCTTATTAACAATTTGACGTAACAAAATTGCAATTCCCACACACGGAAGCATGCCACCTACAGTAAAAAGCGTTTTCATTGCAAGACCATCCATAGGTAATGCATCTCTCATTGCTGTAACAGCCGTAGCCCCAAAATAGGTTAAAATCACGGTTGGCAAAAAGGAAAAAAGTAGATGAGAAATCCACGGCCAACCAAAATTAATGGCATATAAATGATCAAGCTTGCCTTTTTTTATATCTTTCCAACCAAACGATTGCCAAACTAAATTTAACGCAGCAACAGAATAAAATAATACCGTTCCGATCGTTCCAACTAATGTGCCGACCGATTTAGCCAGGTCGGCTGCAGAGCCGCCAAGTGGATCTAACCCTTTGGTCGAAATCGCCACCATCGCCAAAGGAATCCCGATATATGAAATTGCCCGCACGTCAGCAGACACTGTGCCTCCAGGTGTGACTAAAGCAATGTAAACTAATTGCATCGCTACGCCACAAGCGATTCCTAATTTTAAATCTCCTAAAATAATGCCACAAACTAATCCGCCGACTAAAGGACGCCCAATCGTATAATTTCCCACCGCTTGTCCAGCCATACAAGAATTTGAACACAGACAAGCAAATAGGCCTAAAATAGCCGCTTGTATCCAGTTGATTGTCATAATACTACTCTCCTCTTTTCAAAACTTCTAGAATCAGTAACCAAATTTAGCTTTAAAATGCGCCCAAGAACCAATTCGTTGATCAGGTAACAAGGCAAAATCCACTTTGTAACCAGCCTTTTCAATTTCTTCAAAAGCCGCTGCTTCTTCTGCTGTAAAGGATTGGTTATCCCCTAATTTAATTGTCCCTTCGCGATCATTCCCCGGTCCAACATTAATCATTTTTACTTCACTTGGAACAAAATGCCAATCCACCAAAATTTTTTTCATATCCAAAGGGCTCTTTGTAATCAAAAAGTATTTTGACTTAGACGCTAATACTTTATCCTTTACATCAAAAAAATGCGCCATTGTCCAAATAAAGGTTTTTTTATCTTGTGCAGCTGCTTTATATGCTTCCTTTAAAATAGGGTTACTTGCTGCTTTGTCATTCACAGCTATAATGCCATCACAAGGCATTTCTTTAGTCCAACGTAAAGTAATTAAGCCATGAATCATTCGATCATCGATTCGAACAAAAGAAATTGACATGTTCATCTTCTCCTTTAGATATCCTCTTCAGTTACATCGTCTTCAGTTACAGTTAACTCTCTAATACCATGACAAGCATCTGCTACTATCATTTTTTTCAAATCAGATAATTCACTAGTTTCTTTCAATAGAAGCGCATTTAAAGCCATTGGAAAATTCACTCCTCCAACAATCAGAGAATTTTCTAGCATTTTTTGCTTATCTAATACTTTACAAATAGTAGCAAGTGGACTTCCGCCTACAATATCAGCCAAAACGATTAGCCTCGTTTCCTGCGGTAATTTTTCAACCTCACAAAGAAACCGCTTACCAAAATTATCGGTAGATTCACCAGGTTGTAAGCCAAACACTCTGACTGTCTCTATCTCATCGCTAGCAAACATCCCTAATGAATTTTTTAACCCTCTAGCAAAATCGCCATGACTGACCAGAACTAAATAAGTCATTTCCTCTCTCCTTTCTTAACATTTCTACTTCAAAATTTTTTAAATCACCTCTTTTTAAGAGTCCATAATACAACTTTTATAAAATGAAAATATTTGCTTCGTTCGCCTCACACTCCTTTGATAGCATGAATGTTTAACAACAGTACCTTTCTAAAATTAAAGTCATTCACTAAAAAAGTTCTAATGAATTTGGCTGTTGTAGCTTGATGACAAGGAACAATGACTTTCTTTATCCATAAAAACATTTAGTTGATTACGCTTAAAAAAATAAATAATATAGCAATTTCCAAAAAAATTTACGTTTGAATAGTCCCTTTTCTAAATTTATTGATTCATTTTTTCAACTATTAGGTTAGCAAAGTCCCAACACACATTCCACCCACAATAGGTGTACATAGTTGTACATTATTCGGAGTTAATCAACTCATTTAAGCTATGGTAAAATAACTATATATCACTCCAATTTTCTAATTATATAGGTCATTCCAGGTCATCCTCTTTTGGATACAACAAAATGAACTTATATCGAATCTATGGTTTTATGCTCTTGATAAATTAAAAAGTAAAGTAGGGATATTTATATGTCAGCAAAAAAAAAAACGATGAAATATGGATTGGTAGGCCTCTTTTTAGGGATATTGTTATTAGCTCATCTAGATTTATTAGCTGAAAATCTTAGTTATCTTCTCTTAGGATTATTACTTTTACTTGTTGCATATCTAATCTTGGTAAAAAAATTTTATTTTTTCTCAAACTTGATTCCTAAAAATACTACTGATATAAATTTAGGTAAAAAATATGGTACGGCTTCTGGCATCGGCAGTTTAGTTATCGGCATTATTTTAATAATTCTGGGACTATTTTTATAGAAAAATAATTACTAAAATAAAACAAGCAGTAAAACCATAAAAAGTACACGAGAAAAGAACTCGTGTACTTTTTATGGTTACCTGTATAGCCTTCAATTTGTTCCTTTGTTACTTCTTTTTCTTAATAATGCTCTTTACAGTGCCACATTAAAACAGCAATAAAAATTAATGAAGGGGAATTTAACTCAAATACCAATGATTATTATTTAAGATCACTTTCTTAAGTAACCTTCATTGATTAAATACTAATCGTGATAGACTCCTCGTTGCCATTTATCTAAAAATTCATCGAAAAAGTGCGCATCTTGTTGTTCTGGATGTTGTTTTTCAACTTGATTAATTTTTTCAATTAGTTGTTCGTTGTCTTCTGTTGGATGATAGTGTGCTTCAATAAAGGCCGCAGCGATATCACAGATCAAGAATTCTCCTGTTATTTTCCCACCGAAACCAATAACATTTGCGTTCAATTCCTCTTTCGCATACAACGCTGTAGTCATATCGCGAACTAAAGCAGAACGGATACCCGGCACTTTGTTAACCGCATTGTTAATTCCAACGCCTGTTCCGCAAATACATATACCCAAATCAGCCTGATTGCTCATTACGGCTTCTCCCACTTTTTTTCCGAAAATAGGATAGTGAGTTCGAGTAAAATCATACGTGCCTACATCTAAAATTTCATATCCCTTTGCTTTCAAAAAATCAGAAACTGCTATTTTGGTATCCGTCACAATATGATCACAACCAATGGCAATTCTCATAAAAACGCTTCCTTTCTATTATTTGTTAAGCCATTTTATTTAACATATCTACACGTATTTGATGACGCCCGCCTGCATAATGACCTGTTAAGAATTCTTTTATTATGTTTTTGGCTAGTTCCGTTCCAACAATTTTTGCGCCCACCGTGATCATCCGAGCATTGTTGTGTTCTCGCGCCATATATGCAGAACGCTCATCTGACAATTCAGCGACAATCATTCCTTTAATTTTAGCAGCAGTCATAAAACTACCTGCCCCATAACCATCAAAAACGATTCCTAAACTTTCAGTATCCTTTAAAACTTCATGAGCAACAGCAAGCGTTGCTTCTATAAAGTCTTCCGAAGCACTTTCACTTTTATCGATTACCTCAACTTTTTCTTGCAATAAGTATTGTTTCATTTCTGCTTTTAATTTTATTCCATCTAAATCTGAACCAAGTATGACACGCATTTTGTTTTCCTCCTTACCTCGTGTATCTACTATTAAAATTCTGTCCCTTTCTTTAAACTCAAATCCCCTTCTCGAAAACATAATAAAACAATATCGAACTTTATTCAACATTTATTTTCTTTTTTGTTTATTATTGTTTAATATTGTGTTGACATCTTTTTGAAAGCGTTTTATATTATACTTGTAAATAAATAATAATATATTAAAGAAACGAGGGGTTCTATGGTTATTAAAACATCGATTTTTTCATTAGATACTACCTATATTTCAAACAAAAAAACACAAGAAGAAGTTTTTGAAGAAGTTTATTTAGACTTGTTAAAAAAGAAATTAGTTACACCTGATTTTCTAACTAATTTATTGGAACGAGAACATAACTATCCGACTGGTTTAAGTTTAACACCGATTGATCCTGCACTACCGAATATCGCCATTCCGCATACCGAAAGTACCTTTGTACGCACGACAAGAATTATCCCGATTAAATTGAAACAATCCTTATCATTTCATAACATGATTATCCCAGATGAAACGCTCTCTGTTTCCTTTCTTTTCATGATTTTAAATGAAAACGGTATTGAACAAACGGGTCTTTTAGCGACTATCATGGATTTTATTAACACGACAGACCGTTCATCACTATTGGCTTTTTTTCAATGTGAAGATAAAGAAGAAGTTTATCGTTTTTTACAAAAAAATTTTAAAGGAGAGATTTAACATGATTAAAATTTTAGCTGCATGTGGGGCTGGGGTAAACTCTAGCCATCAAATCAAATCTGCATTAGAAACAGAATTATCTAAAAGAGGCTACCAAGTTTCTTGCGATGCCGTAATGATTAAAGATATCAATCAAGAGATGCTATCCCATTATGATATTTTCGCCCAAATCGCCAAAACAGATTTAGGTTTCCCAATCACGATTCCTGTAGTTGATGCAGGCGCAATTCTTTATCGAATTCCAGCAATGGCTGAACCTGTTTATCAACAAATGGAAAGTATCATTCACTCTTTAAACAAATGATTTCCTTTTTAGACTAATTACTTACGCTTCATTGTCAACAATAACAAAACTAAGATAAAAATTTTGTTATCTTAGCTTATGAAGGAGAAAATAAATGAATACGATTATTGACCTAGCAAATACAATTTTTAAACCTTTAATTGATTTAGGTGCTGCTCCTTTAATGACTATTGTTTTAACACTGATTGCCCTTTGTTTTAAGGTAAAACCCACTCGCGCATTAGAAGGTGGTCTTAAACTAGGAATTGCTTTAACTGGTATCAGTGCTATTATAGGAATTTTAACTACTGCTTTCTCAGATGCAATGGCCTCTTTCGTAGAACGTACAGGAATTTCTTTAAATATTACTGATGTTGGTTGGGCACCTTTAGCCACCATCACTTGGGGATCTCCTTACACGCTTTACTTTCTTTTAATTATGGTGATTGTCAATGTCATTATGTTAATTCTAAACAAAACAAACACATTAGATGTGGATATTTTCGACATTTGGCATCTATCGATTGTTGGTTTATTTGCTATTTTTTGTGGCGCAAACTTAATAATTGCAACAATCTTAGTTATTTTCATAGGTGTTTTAAAAATTATCAATTCTGACTTAATGAAACCAACGTTTAACGATTTACTTAACGCCCCAGATACAAATCCTATGACTACCACGCATATGAACTATATGATGAATCCAATCATTATGGTTTTTGATAAAATTTTTGATAAGCTTTTTCCTTGGTTAGACAAATACGATTTTGACGCTGCCAAATTGAATAGTAAAATTGGCTTTTGGGGATCAAAATTTGCCATTGGGATTTACTTAGGGATTTTTGTGGGTCTTTTAGCTGGCCAAACACCCACGCAAATTTTTTCTCTATCCTTTACGGCTGCAGTCTGTTTGGAACTATTCTCTTTAATTGGAACTTGGTTTATCGCTGCAGTTGAGCCTTTATCACAAGGTATCACTGATTTTGCTTCGAATAAATTAAAAGGGCGTACACTTAATATTGGTTTAGATTGGCCTTTCTTAGCTGGTCGTGCTGAAATCTGGGCAGCAGCTAACGTATTGGCTCCAATTATGCTATTAGAAGCCATTGTCCTACCTGGCAATAAACTTTTACCACTTGGCGGAATTATTGCAATGGGTGTAACCCCTGCTCTACTAGTAGTAACAAGAGGTAAACTCATCCGAATGATTATCATTGGAGCAATCGAATTACCTTTGTTCTTATGGTCTGGTACCCTAATTGCACCGTTCGTTACCGAAACCGCAAAAAAAGTTGGCGCTTTCCCAGCGGGTCTAAATAATAATACTTTAATTTCACATACTACCATGGAAGGGCCAATGGAAAAATTCTTAGGATACTTAGTCGGCAATGCATCACAAGGTCAACTCGAATTTATTTTATACGCATGTCTGGCGCTAGTCGCCTATCTACTGATTTTCATTTGGTATGCAAAACAAATGAAGAAGCGAAATATTATTTATGCTCAAAAAGCTCAATAAGGGAAACTAAAAAGAAGAGGTGCAGATGCACCTCTTCTTTTTAGTAGATCACCCTGACAACTTTTTCCAATACTTTAGATGTGTCAAATTTATCTTTATTTGTAACTACCGCTGTCACTTCTTCTAATTGATAAAAAGAATAAAAATCCTGTTTCTCTACTTTAGAAGTATCCATTAACAAATATTTTTCTATTGAGTTATCTAATGCAATTGCTTGTGTTTGTCCTTCTTCAATAGTGGCTGTCATAATTTTATTATCTTTTAACGCATTACAACTAAAAAATGCTTTATGAAAATGCATTTCTTCTAATGCTTTATTAGCGATTTCACCAAAAAAAGATTTAGTTAAAAGTCGCATTTCTCCACCAACCAAATAAATGGTCAACGCATTCTTTTTTTTACTTAACGTTTCAAACACAGGCAAACAGTTTGTTACTACTCTTAAATGTTTAAATTCCATTGCCTCGGCCAAAAGTTCAATAGTTGTTCCTGGTCCTAGGAAGATAGTTTCTTCTTCGTGAATTAAACTTAATGCTTTTTGGACAATTTCTTTTTTTTCAACACTATTAATAATTTGTTTATCAGCATGAGACAGTTCATGTGGACGATATGTATTTAAACTGCTAGCTCCTCCATGTACTCGTTTTAAACGCCCCGCTGCTTCTAATTCTGTCAAATCTCTACGAACAGTCATATCCGAAACATTTAATCGTTCCATAATTTCAGTAACTTTGATTGCCCCTTTTTGATCTACTAGAGAGACTATCGCATTTAATCTTTCTTCTTTTAGCATTTTCATCGCTCCATTGTTAGTATATCTTTTATTCTACGATAAAATACTTACTATGAATACTAAAACATTTCTCCATTTATTTTAACATGAACGACGATTTGTAAAAAATTGACGATTTAGCCTATCTTTATATAAACAGATATCACTTCAACGATTGATTTAGATCTATTTGAGCCTAGTCAAACAGAGATCTAGCATAAACATCCCCTACCCTGAGCACCTCTATCCCCCAAAATAGCACATAGGCAAAGGCAGGTTACTTATAAAATGGTAAGCACCCCGCCTTTGCCTATGTTTAAGTAAGCGACGTATTTCCCCTATTACTGATTCAAAGTCCTTAAAACTTTATAATCACTGTTTTGCACAAGCAAGACGCTACTTGGGTTATCGGGATAAGCGGCATTACCATCAAATGATACAACAACAGTATTCGTACCAACTTTCGTGAATTGTGTGTATGAGCCCCCAGCACCGCCCACGTTGGCAAAATGCAATGTCAACGTGTCGCCTTTTGTTTCTACCTCGCGCCAATTTGCCCGCTGATAGTTATGCCAGTCAATTTGAGTTGAAATTTCGTTTGCCGTGTTTTTATACATTCCTTCGTAAAAATCAATCGCTTCCTCTTTTGAAGACCACGGATTGACTGAAATATTTGGGATTTGTTCTTTAGTAATTGACGGGGCACCTACAATTTTTTCAAACCCAGCCTTCAACTTTGCATTATCTGTTGCTCCAAAATACAGATAGCCATAAGGATCTCCTTGATTTTGCATCGTCACTAAAACTAAGGGCTGATTGTTAACGATGGTGAATAAATACAAATGCTTTTGCATTTCTGGTTGCGTTTCTGCATCAGAGTAAACAGCAACTAACGCATATCCATCCTTCACTTGTCCATTTTCAGACCATTCTAAATAAATGGGATGCTGATCAATCGCTGGTTGCATAGTAGCATTTCCTACTAGACCATCAGGCGCTTGAACACCATTAAAATTGATTGAATTTCCTGGTGTATATTCTTTATACGTTTGGTTCATCCGTTGCCCCCAATCAGCCATAAATTGTTGTAGCTGTGCCTTTTTTTGTGCAGACCACAACTGATTTTCAGTTTTAGTAGAAGCAGAAGAATTACTTTGAGTCGTACTAGATTTTGACTCCGTGCTCATTTGACTTGCTTGGCTGTTGTTAACGGTAGCAGGTGCTTTCATTTCTGATGTTGCTGTCGGCTTGCTTGATTTGCTTGCAGTGCTATCGCCACTTTTGTTGGAAGAACATCCTGATAAAATACTCAATAAAAGACCTATCAAGATTATTTTTTTCATTGGGAATCCCTTCTTTCTGACAAGAATACTGTACTACTTTTCCACTTTTCTCACCAGCAAAACTCGATTAAAAACGACTATGTTTATTTGTTATTTAATTATCAAATTAAGTTGATTGTAAGCATCCCATAACCAAGGATGCACGACTTTAATATCGTGTTTCAAAATATAATCGATATAGAAATATGCGGCATTTTCTAAAGAACAATTTAAAGCTTGTAATAAACCATCTAAGTATGGTGGCTTCCCTTCTTGATCCCACTTTATTTTATCAGCGACAAACAAAACTAAATCTATGTCCGAATAGTTTTTCTTCAATGTTGTATGGCATTCAATCGCTGATAAAATTTCATTGTCTTCAATACCAAAATCCATTTTCGCAATAGACTTAGAAATTTTTTGATGAATTATCATTGGAAAGGCCATTTCTGTTTCGTTTAATTCAATCCCATATTTTTGTGCGACACTAATTCTCTGATTATTTGGATAAACCGCAGAGATATCATGTAAATATCCTGCAATACTTACTTTTTCTGGACTAGTTAAATATTTTTCACCAAGTTGATAGGCATACTCTCCAACTTCCATACAATGATAATACGTCTTCTCACAGTTTTTACTCACTAAATATTGTTTAATTTCATTTTTCAACACCTGTTGATGATCCATTTCCACAGTCCTTTCTCATTCCGATTACTCTTCTAGATAAATAAATTATACTCCTTTCATCCTCTAGCAACCTTTTATTTTTTATTAAATAAACAACTAACTAAATTGAAAAAATTGAAACTTTTTGGTCCTAAAATTCGTCTATAACTAATAGGACGTTCAATTTTGTATAACGTGGAGGTGTATTTTTTAACTTTTTCATTAACCAAAGAGGAGTGAAAGTATGCGACATAAGAAAAGAAAATTCAAAATAAACGGGTATGTATTATTTAGTGCGTTAATCCTCATTGTTCTTGTTTTCATTCAAACGTTCCTATTAACTCAACCCAAGATAACAAGTAAAAATGATGATACTACGCAGACATCGACTAAAAATTCAACTGCAAAAAAAGATTCCCCGACCAAGTTAGAAAAGGAATCAACACACATGACTATTTCATCAAAAAAATATGCTTATTCAGCAGACAAAATCAGAAAATATATAACTGGAGAAGAACCTTACAAAGGTGAAAAATTAGTATTCTTAACCTTTGATGATGGCGTTAATAATCAAATAACCCCACAAGTCCTAGATACATTAAAAAAGTATAACGTCCACGGAACTTTTTTTCTTGTAGGAAATACCCTAACTTCCGAAAATAAAAACATAGTGAAACGTGAAGTTGCAGAAGGGCATTCAATAGGCTTTCATAGTTCAACTCATGATTATGCAACGTTATATCCAAACGGGATTGTCAACACTGAAGAAATACAAGCGGAAATAGCAACCATGGAGAACTCTCTTAAAAAAATATTGGGCGAAACATTTCAAACAACTCTCTGGCGATACCCAGGAGGTCATATGTCATGGGGAGGTACAGAAAAATCTGATGAATTATTCAAACAACTTGGCATCCATTGGATTGACTGGAATGCGATGGTTGGGGATGCGGAGCCGTTAGACAGACAGCCTACTACAGTCGCAGAAATGCTCGCTTTCCATCAACATTCACTTGAGGTTTATCCGGATTATAATATTAGAGTAGTCTTAATGCATGATTCAGCAGATAAGGAATTAACAAAACAAGCATTGCCACAATTAATAGAGTTTTATCAAGCAAATGGTTATCAATTTGGTGTCTTATATTAGAGCAACTAGGAACAACTATAGAAAGTATTTCTGGTCTTAGTCAATGTTGATTTTTTGTTTAATTACACAAAAACGTCTCTATACTTTCTGATGTTAGTTTTTTTACCAGCATCAGAAAATATAGAGATGAAAAAAATAAAAATTTTTAGCCTTCTTTTTTATGACTTAACTATCCTATTTACCACCAAAATCACCATACACATTACCTTCTGCATCAGATATACGTTTACCTTCATCAACTTTTTTAAACTCTATTTTTTTCGTTTTTTTGTCCAATTGACCTGTAATTTCATAGTTCTCTTTATTTTCTTGTATTTTAATATTTTTATATACCTTTTTTTCTGTTCTACTTGTTTTTTTTGTGTCTTCATTATTGGGATTAACTAAATATTCTTTTTCAAGCGTCATGGTTTTATCCTTGTTGAAAAAAATTGAACCTTTCGTTAGGTCTTCTTCCTTTTCAATAATCGTGGTGAGTATTAAAGGAAACGAACTGGCATTCAAAAGATTGCCGTTTTCTTTTTTGTTATTACTACAACCTACCAAAAACATGAAAAAAATAATACAACTAAAATACCCGATTTTTTTCATGATTACTCCCTCCTATTACATAAAGTTAGAATAGCTATTGTTCATTAATATCGACAATTCTTTGCGCCGGGCTTGAACCATTGGTAACGTAGCCTCCATAAGTACAGATATATCCTCTTATGTTTGGATCTTCTCCGTAGTCTTGCCAACGTTGAAGTTTTAGATTTCCTCTAAATTGACCATCATCATACCAATAGTAATTAGGTATACTTGCACCTTTTCTTATTGTAATGGTTTGGTAAATAAACTTAGTCGTTGTCCTACTTAAAGAATAATTTGTATCAGAAATGAATTATCTCTTGGATCATAAGGTGGCACTTTTTCAAACTCAGGAAGTTTTCTCTGTATTTGTACTTCAGGAGTATTCGCAAAGTAATCTACTATCTTGACAGTTATTAAAAGAATCACTACCCTCAAAACTATAGCAAACATAAAAATTATTCCATTCTAATTCTTCCATAATTATCATGTCCTTTTACAATTAATATACTTATTTTATCGTATATATTTTACAAGGAAAAGAACACTATTTAAATAGCAAACGATTCTTAATTAAGTTTACTACTATTTTCTTGTATTCTTATAGCACCAACAGTCCTGCTAGTTATTGGTTACTTGCTAAAATACTTATCTGTGTTCTTTGTATTTATTTCTTTTTGATTGAATATAAAAAACAAAAATCCTGTAACGATGACCTTAAATAATTAATTTGCCAATACTATCACCCCATTCTGCTTCTTCTCCAATTTCAACTGATATTGACAAACTAACGTAGTTTTTGTTTCTTGATCCAAGCACTTAACTGAAATTTTGGTTTTCAGTACTCCCTCTTTTTATCTTTCTAAATTTCCTCACACCTTCAATTTTCAAAAGATTTCTGAATCATTGTCCAAAAACCTAATTTTCACACTTATGTGACTTCAAAAAAAAGTCAAAGTGATTTTCCACTTAATTACACACAAAAACACCCTCTTGCTGAGCAAGAGGGTGTTCGTTTGTCGAATAGTAAAGATTAACGACGGATTTCTTTGATACGAGCTGCTTTTCCGTGTAATGCGCGTAAGTAGTAAAGTTTTGCACGACGTACTTTACCGTAGCGAACCACTTCAATTTGAGCAACACGTGGTGTGTGTAATGGGAATGTACGTTCCACACCAACACCATTTGAAACTTTACGTACTGTATAAGTTTCGCTGATTCCAGCACCACGGCGTTTAATTACAACACCTTCGAATAACTGGATACGTTCACGAGTACCTTCGACTACTTTCGCATGAACGCGAACAGTGTCACCAGGGCGGAACGCAGGAATATCCGTACGTAATTGTTCTTGTGTTAATTCTTGAATTAATGGATTCATTTTATCCTTCTCCTTATTCCCAAATATTCTTATGGTCACTTCTGCCACAGCGGAATATTGTAATAGTTAGAGCGCATTGCACTCACCAAATTAGTTTACCACAGACAAAATAAGCTGTAAAGAGAATTTTCTTGAAAGTTCCCTTATTTTTGCTCTTCTTGTTTAATTTCTTCTAATAACTTCAACATTTCAGGCGTCATTTCTACTGATTCCAACATGTCAGGTCGACGCAAAAAGGTCCGTCGTAATGATTCTTTTAGTTGCCATTCTGCAATTAATTTATGGTTCCCATTCGTTAGCACGGCAGGGACCTCCATATCATTGAAAATAGCAGGTCTGGTATATTGTGGATGCTCTAATAGGCCAGTGGAATGTGAATCCGTCTGTGCAGAAAGATTGTTACCTAAGACATCAGGTAATAAACGGACTGTCGCATCAATCATGACCATTGCGCCTAATTCGCCCCCTGTTAAAACGTAGTCCCCCAATGAAACTTCATCTGTGACCATCGTGCGAATTCGCTCATCATAGCCTTCATAATGTCCACAAATAAAAACTAAATGATCTTCTTGTGAAAATTCCTCGGCCATTTTTTGATTAAACGGTTTTCCTGCTGGATCTAATAAGATGACCCGTTTTGGTTGCTGGTTTGTCTCTTCTTCAATTGCTTTTAGGTTATCATAGATCGGTTGTACTTTTAAAAGCATCCCTGCGCCACCGCCATACGGATAATCATCGACCGTTTGGTGTTTGTTATCTGAAAAATCGCGAAAATTAGAGACATTCAATTCTAATAACTGCTTTTCCCGAGCTTTCCCAATAATTGATTCCCCCATTGGTCCTTCAAACATTCTAGGAAAAAGAGTTAATACATCAATTCTCATCGTCAATCAATCCTTCTGGAATGTCCACATCAATCCGTTGATTTTCGACATCGACTTTTGTAACAACGCCTTCAATATACGGTAAAAGTAAATCTTTTTTCTTTGGTCGTTGGACGACCCACACATCATTCGCACCAGGAGATAAAATTTCTTTAATTTTTCCCAGTTCACTACCGGTTTCATCATAAACAGTGGCACCAATGATTTGGTGATAATAAAATTCGTCCTCTCCCAATTCAGCGAGATTGTCTTTTGCAACTTTTAAAATACCGTCACGATATTTTTCAACATCGTTGATATTTGGATGTCCTTCAAAGCTCAAAATGTCAAAATTCTTATGCTTGCGGTGGGACTTCACGACCAATTCAATTGGTGCTTTTTTCTCTTGAAATAGCAGTAACGTTGACCCTTTTTGATAACGTTCTTCTGGAAAATCCGTTTTCGAAATGACCCGAACTTCTCCTTTGATTCCTTGTGTGTTCACAATTTTTCCTACATTTAAATAATCTGTCACGTGAAAGCCTCTCTTCCTTGTATTTCATCTTTCCTATTCTACCATTTCTTACGCGCAAATTCTATGAAAAAACAAAGGCCAACTTTTCTAGTCAGCCTTTGTTTTTATTAATTCGTTAAACCAGTTAATGTGCCATAAATTAAAAATAAATTCAATAACGTCAAGGCAATAGCAATAATCCAAGCTAAAAATTTCACCCACGCTGGATTCGCAAATTGGCCCATTAATTTTTTATCACTTGTATACATCGTTAAAGGAATAATCGACACTGGCAAAGCAATACTTAGGAAAACTTGCGTATAAAGCAACAAGTCTTCAACAGCCGTTTCGCTACCGCCATAAATAATGACACAAATAATGACTGGCACAATTGCTAACAAACGAGTTAACACTCGTCTTGCCCACAACGGCATTTTTAAATGGATAAAGCCTTCCATTACAATTTGTCCTGACAGCGTACCTGTAATCGTTGAATTTTGACCAGAAGCCAGTAAAGCAATTGCAAAAAGAATACTTAACACTGGGCTAGCAATATTACCAACAATATCTGGATTTTTCAAAGCATCAAATAAATCAACGAATTTACCTAATTCACTGTTGGTTCCATAAAATAATGCTCCCCCTAGGATTAGCAGCAAACAATTTACGACAAAAGCGACAGTTAATTGAATATTTGAATCCCAAGTAGTGAAACGAATTGCTTTGGCTTTCTCAGCATCATCGTTACGATCAAATTTCCGTGCTTGCGCAATGGAAGAATGCAAATATAAGTTATGAGGCATGACTGTCGCTCCAACGATCCCCAAGGCTAAAAATAACATGGATTTATCTGTCGCTATTTTTGTGTCTGGAATAAAACCTCGTAATACTTCACCAACATTTGGATCTGCTAATGCCACTTCATAAGCAAAAACAAAAAAGATGACTGCAATTAAACAAGAAACAATTGCTTCGATTTTGCGAAAGCCTAACTTTGTCAGTAGCAAAAGTAATAAAACATCAAACGTTGTTATCAACACACCAATTAATAATGGAAAACCAAATAATAATTGCAAAGCAACGGCACCACCAATTACCTCAGCGATATCTGTTGCCATTATGGCTAACTCCGTCACCACCCACAAGGCAACGCCCGTTCGTTTACTTGTATGCTCTCTAGTCGCTTGGGCTAAATCCATTCCTGTCACGATTCCTAAGCGCGCAGCCATACTTTGTAGTAACATGGCAACTAAACTAGAAAGCAAAATCACACTAAGTAACGTGTACTTATATTCCGCTCCGCCAGCAATTGACGTAATCCAATTTCCTGGATCCATATAACCAACAGCCACTAAAGCGCCAGGTCCGCTATAGGCTAACAAAGTTCGCCAAAAGCTTGCGTTTTTAGGTACCTCAACGGTATTATTTATCTCTTCTAAACTAGGTCCATTTGCATAATTAAGCATTTTTTCCGTTTTCTTTTCTTTCATCCAACATCCCTCAATCTATCTTGTTCACACATTTCACTTTTAGGTATACCTAAAACTAGTTAACATAATTATAGTCTTCTTATTCTTCGTTGTAAACTGTTACATTTTAATTTTTTAAGCACTTTCGCTATAAATCGTTTGGTTTTTACCAAAAAATCCCTTACACTTATTTTATCATAGATCGGAGGTTATGAGGATGAAGTTAGATATGGTCGGTATTATCGTCAACGATATGACACAAGCACTCTCTTTTTACCAAACACTAGGTTTTAACGTGCTGGGAGAAGCTTCGCCTGATTACACAGAATTACAAAACAATGGCGTCAGGATTTCTTTAAATTCACTACAAATGATTACTGGTGTCTATGGGTTTGCGCCTAGCCAACAAGGCGATAAAATCGAACTTGCTTTTCTTTGTGAAACGGCCGCAGAAGTTGATAAAACCGTGAAAAAAATGAGCCAAGCTGGTTACATTGTTTTTAAAGAACCTTGGAATGCACCTTGGGGTCAACGATACGCAATCATTAAAGACGTGGATGCAAATTTAATTTCACTCTTTGCCCCTCTATAATATTACTAAAAAATGCGCCACTTTCGTTTCTTTTACTCTCTTTCGAAAAATCAGTGCAGAATGGGTCTTAAGTAGGATGTCTTTTCTGTCTCTTTTTTTGTATAATAAACTTATCAAATGATGTGTATCTTACAACTTTGTTCGTTTGCAGAAAGAACAAACGATGTTTTTTATTGATAAAAAGTTATATACTAAAAGTACGATGAGTATAACTAAAGGAGATGAGAAATGTGAGTGTTACCCTATCTAGAAAAATTGTTAATATTATTTCCATTTTGGGCATTGTTGCAACCATAATTGCAACCATCTATTTTATCCGATTAGGTGTCTTCAAGGACATCAATGCACTAAGAGGACTAGTAGGGCAATCTGTCATTCTCGGTCCGATTATTTTCATGTTAATTCAGATTATTCAAGTGGTTATTCCGATTATTCCTGGTGGTGTTAGCTGTGCTGCAGGGGTCTTGATTTTCGGGCCAACAATGGGCTTCGTCTATAATTACGTTGGTATTGCACTTGGCTCTATTATCATTTTCTTATTAGGTCGTAATTATGGGAAACCATTCATTATGAGCCTTGTCAGTGATAAAACATATAACAAGTATATCGGTTGGTTAGACAATGAAAAACGTTTTGAACGATTGTTTGCTTTAGCAATTTTCTTCCCGATTGCACCGGATGATGCGCTTTGTTTAATGGCCGGTTTAACAAAAATGTCTGTGAAAAAATTTACTCTGATTATTTTATTAGCAAAACCTGCTTCTATCTATTTATATAGTCTTGCGTTAATTTATGGCGGTACATTTTTAACTAGCTTACTGGGAATGTAAAATAAATAAAAAAGCGAACGGACTAAATCAAAACTCTGCCTGTGTCAGTTTGATTTAGTCCTTTTATTATGGAATTTTGGTAGAAACTGGGGGACTTTTGATGTTTAGTTATTTTAAAAATAGTATTGTGAATACGCTAGATTTTCTTAAAGGGACAACGGCGTATTTTCGCGATGTGCTCTTGATGCACGGATTTATGTTATTCGTTCTATTGCCTTTATTGACAAGTTTGTCCAAATTGGTACTCAAAGAAGGTGGGATTGATTATATTTCCTACGATAACTTAGGGGCAATTGCTACGCAACATCCCTATGTACTTTTGACTTTTCTACTAATTGGGCTGTTAATTTTACTGGCGCTCTTTTTTGAATTTACCTTTTTATTGCTTAGTGTTTATTTTATTAAGAAAAAGCAACCAATTACTCTAACGCAATTATTGCACGGCACCTTGCTTCAGATCAAAAAAGTTCGAGGAATTACCTTTCTGTTTTTCCTAGCATATTTCTTTTTGATTTTACCATTAAGTGGGTTAACCTTCCGCTCTTATTTATTAACAAGAGTTAAGATTCCAGCCTTTATCTTAGATTTTATTTTTGCAAATCGCGTCATTATTATTATTGGTTTCGTATTGTTAGAGCTGATTATCTTATATTTAGCGATTCGACTTGCTTTTGCCCTTCCAGAGTTGATTTTACGTGATGTTGGTTTTCGTGAGTCTTTGAAACGTAGTTGGCAAATTACAAAGCGACGCTTTTTCCAGATTTTAGGACAATTTATTATCATTGGTGGAACTGTTTTAGGGATTTTTACGGCTGGCTATTTCTTGATATTTTTAGGTCAAACCGCCGTCGAAACGTTTAAACCTGAGTGGTCTTTACCTAGCGCTGTCATCGCTATGACACTCCTTCAGGTTATGATGCTCTTAAACTTGGTGTTGTCTAGTGTTGCTATTTTTTACATTATTGTTGATGATATGGAAGATGAAGGGATTTTGCCTGACACGCCAGAATGGTTCACCCCGAAATCAGAGGTTCGGGTAGAATGGACCACCTTCAGAGTCGTTCTTTTTTGTTTGATTGCAATCATCTTCGGAATTGGTGTAGGCACCTATAATACGAATTACCTAAGTCATACACCTGACCGAAAACCGGTTACCATCTCCCATCGTGGTGTCAATGGTAACAATGGCGTTCAAAACACCTTAGACTCTTTAATCGAGACCAATAAGGCAAAACCTGATTATGTTGAAATGGATATTCAAGAAACCAAAGACCATCAATTTATTGTCATGCACGATTTTAATTTACGGGCGTTAACGGGCGTTAATAAACGACCGAATCAATTAACACTTAAAGAATTAACGAATATGAATGTCACAGAAAATGGTCAAACTGCTAAAATGGTTTCTTTCGATGATTATTTAGCCAAAGCCAATCAATTAAAACAACGTTTATTAATTGAAATCAAAACCACGCCTCAAGATAGCCCTGATTTAGTACAGCGTTTTGTCAAACAATACCGCGAAAATATTTTAGAAAACGGTCATATCCTTCATACCTTAACCTATGATACGGCGATGGCCTTAAAGAAAGAAGAACCACGCTTTTATGTAGGCTACGTTATTCCTTTCAACATTGTGGGACCGCCTAAAATGCCAGTTGACTTTTTTACTATGGAATACAGTACAATGAATCGTAACTTTGTAAATGCCGCTCATCATGATGGGAAAAAGGTTTATGCTTGGACAGCAAATGATGAAGATGTTATGACACGAATGATTTTTTATGGCGTCGATGGCATCATTACCGATCAGCTAAGTCTACTGAACGAAACAATGAAAACCGATTTAGAAAATCCAACATACTCCGATAAACTGTTGAATTTCGCTATTGGAATGGGTTAAAAAAAGAGCCAATCTGCTGAGCAGATTGGCTCTTTTACGTTCATGTTAGTTGTTTTTACCAAAAATTCTTAAGAAAGCTAAGAATAAGTTGATGAAGTCAAGATATAATTGTAATGCGAAGAAAACGGCCATCCCAGTACCTGCTTGATCACCTGTTTGCGCATAGACTTGGCGTATACGTTGGTTATCATAAGCAGTAATCCCTGAGAAAATTAGGACCATTAAAATGGAAATAAAGAATTCTACAGCATTACTGTGTAAAAGGAACATATTTAGCAACATCGCAATGATGATTCCGATTAAGGCACTATAAGCGGCATGACCAACTGCTGATAGGTCTTTCTTCGTAAAGACACCTACTAATGACATCGCGCCAAAGGTAGCTGCTGCACTTAAAAATGCGCCGGCCACTGTTCCACCAGTATACATTAATAACGTCACGGATAAAGTGACACCATTTAATAATGCATACGCAACAAATCCTGCAATCGCAATGGTTGGATTCTTCTGTGCTTTTGCGCCTAGATATAAAACTAAGCCAATTTCAACAAGCCAAATCATCCAAAAAGCTAAGCTTGATTGGAATAAAGTAGCTAGAACGGGTAAAAAGACAGTTGTCATTGCATAAGCCATGATTGCGCTAATACCAATTCCTAACGCTAAAAATCCGTAAATTTTGGCATAAAATTTATTCAAACCTGTGCCAGTTTGGATATACTCTTGATTATTCATAAGTTAAAGTCCCTTCTTTCTCTGTTAGTTCATCAATCGTCACTTGGGGTGGTTGAACCATCACCACTGCATCTAACACGCGATTTTCTTGCTCATTAACAGCCTCAACTGAAATGGTAATCACATCTTTCATTTTGTCGACTTTGATTACTTCTAATTGGAAAGTCAATGTTTCGTAATGAAAAACGGGTTCCACAAAGTTCACAGAGAAATTCACAACATGTGAACCTGGTCCTGGTAAATGTTTTGAAATCGCACTAGTGATAATTCCCATCAGCATAATTGATGGTACGATTGGTTTTTCATATTCTGTTTTTTGGGCATAATCATGTTGGATATATAAAGGATTCGCATCATTGGTCAAGCCCAAGTAAAGTAATAAGTCCTTGTCTTCAATTGACTCTGTCAAGGACAACGAATCTCCCTCTTCGATATCTTCGATGGTTTTGCCTAATTTTCTCGGTTTTCCGATATTCAAATTAGTACACCTCCGTTATTGATAAGATAATTGTACCAAAATGTACTTAAAAGGCAAGCTAAAAAGTAGTCCTTAAAGGATGTTTAAACAAAACCAACTTATCTGCCATGCTAGATTTTAAAAACAAACAACGGAACAGGAGCAGCTTCTTATTTTTTGAAGCCAGATACCCCTGTCCCGATTTTGTTTATGTTCTCTTATAAAACGTTTCTAGTTGTGTTACTTAGTAATGTTTCGTAGGCTTGTTCAAATTTCTGAACGTCGCCAGCGCCCATAAAGACCACCACTGCATTTTCAAAATCTAGTAAAGGCGACACATTATCTTCGGTAATTACTTGTCCACCTTTTTGAATTTTTTCACCTAAATCTTCAATGCGTACCTCGCCTTGTGTTTCACGCGCAGAGCCAAAAATATTACATAAGAATACTTCATCTGCTAAATCCAGTGCTTCAGCAAATTCATCCATTAAGGCAATTGTTCGTGTAAATGTATGTGGCTGGAAGACAGCAATAATTTCTTTGTCAGGATATTTTTGACGAGCGCCATCAATCGTTGCTTTAATTTCGGCTGGATGGTGCGCATAATCATCAACAATAATCATGTCACTGACTTTTTTCTCGCTAAAACGACGTTTTACACCTTTAAAACTTAGCATTTCTTCTGCGACTTTTTGCATATCAAGTTTTTCAAAATAAGCCACAGCAATCACACCTAGCGCATTCATGATATTGTGATGGCCAAATGCTGGTAAGACAAAATGACCTACAAAATCATCCTTGTGATAAACATCAAAAGATGAGCCTTCCGTTGTTCGTTGAATATTTCGTGCTTGGATATCATCCTCTTCGCTGACACCATAATAATAAACTGGCACTTCTGATTCTAACTGGCGAAGATACTTATCATCACCATAAGCAAAAATTCCTTTTTTGACTTGATGAGCCATTGTTTGGAACGCTGAAAAAACGTCCTCAATGCTCTTGTAGTAATCTGGATGATCAAAATCGATATTCGTCATAATCGCATAATCTGGTGAATAGGCCAAGAAATGACGGCGATACTCACACGCTTCAAATGCAAAGAAATCAGCATCTGGTTCGCCGTGGCCAGTGCCATCACCTATTAAATAACTAGTTGGATTGATACCACTTAATACATGTGCTAGCAAACCAGTCGTACTTGTTTTCCCATGTGACCCTGTTACAGCAATGCTTGTATAGGGTTCGATAAAACGAGCAATGAAATCGTGGTAACGAATTACTTCTGCGCCTAATTCGATGGCGCGGGCGATTTCCTCATGGGTATCTGGAAAAGCATTTCCAGCAATAACAATCATGTCTTTATCAATATTATCTGCATTAAATGGTAAAATAGGGACACCTGATTTTTCAAGATCCCGTTGTGTAAAGAAATACTCTTCTACGTCTGATCCTTGAACGTTGTAGCCTTTTTGGTGTAAGACCAACGCTAATGAGCTCATGCCAGAACCTTTAATTCCGACAAAATGGTATAATTTGTTCTCTTGATTTCCCATTATAATCCTCTTCTCTGTCACTATATAAAACATACCTTTTTTAAAAAAATTTCAATCATACGAGATTCATTATCGTATAAAACAAAAAAATAATCAACTATTAAAACAGAATAAAAAACTTACATGTTTCAAATCCACATGCAAGTTTCATCTCTTAACTAAAATATTTACTGTTTTCTAATACAGAACTTGAATCTTCTAGCATCCCACTTAATGGTTTATCCAAGATGCCCTTTTTCTTCTCTTCTGTCACAGGTGCTTCCGGCTCCACTTGAGCATTCGCTTTAGCTAATTTTTTCCCATAAGCAGTTTGACTTTTAGCATTTTTCTTTGCGGCATTCAAACGGGAACGCGAACGTAAATCTAACGCATCTTCGCCAAAACGTTCTAAGTCTGGTTTGATTTGTTGATATTGTCGTCTAGTTAAAGGAATCTCAGGTTCTGAGGTTGGAATATTAAATTTCCGCACCGTTGGATCTTCTTCCGTATCTTTCACTTGAAAAGCCGTTGGTTCATCATCAAGAATCACATATGAACGACGATCTTTTTTCATTGCTTTTAGCAACTCTTCTTCAGTAAAACTAGGTTCCTGTTCCTCAGGAATCACAGAAGCCGGGATATATTTAGGAACAAAATAAGAAGGTGTCGTTTTCTGCACTAATGGTGATGCGGCAGGTCTACTTGGTTTCGCTACGACTTCTTTTTTTTTATACGTTTGTGTCCAGCCATTTCCTTTTGGCGTCCCAAAAAGGCTATTATTTTTTTTCGTTGCTTGTTTATTTTTCGTTGCTTTACTAGCATGTTTTGTGTAGTCTGGCAAATTAGAACGATGACGTGCTAATTGCTCTTGTTGTGCTGCCGTTAATTGTTGTGTTTGTTTATTTGTAGTTGATTGATTCGTTGTTGGTTGTTGGACGGATGGTGTGCTTTGTCTAGTATCTTCGGCAGATGTTGCAGTTCTTCTGCTACCAGACATTGCTTTACCAATCAGATCATCTTGAAATAAGTTACGTTCATTATCTGTTGGTAATTTTACGCCCTGTTCATCATCATACGCTGGAAAACGGAAATGTTTTCTCTTCACTTGAGCATTATCCATTGCGGTCATTCCTTTTATTTTTCTTTCTCATTAGTTTAACACATTCTCAATGAATACTAAAGAACTTGCCTGAATTTTTAAGAGAACAAAAAAGAAACCTCCGTTTAAAAAGGTTTCTTTTTTTTTATTTATCTAGTTGTAGTTTGGCAAAGTCCGCTTTGACTTGAATGAATGACTGAAATAATTGTAAAAACTGAAAGAGCCGCGCCCGATTTTCAAATTCACTTCTTGTTTGCGGCAATGGTTTTGTGCGATAGGTTTCATAAACGGTCTTAATTCGATTCATAATTTCTTGTCCATCATTATTCTCTGCAAATGTTTCTGCCGTATATTCCAATAATTGTTGAATATAGCGAACTTGTTGCGCATCAACAGTAATATCTTCTAATAATTCCAACATGTTTTTTAGAATATTACTTTGCATTTTTCTCATCGCAAAGTACTCTAAATAGTACGTATTGGTAGACAGCAATTGATTCTCGGCATGATTTTTGGCCCACGTCTCGCCTGTGCGAATAAAGGTTTTTAAATCTGCACAATGCATGACCAAATTTCGCTCTCCTGCAGCGTTGTTTAAATGTAGCGCCATTTCCCTTAAAATTTTACGAAACATTGTTTCAATGACTTCTTGGTCTTCTCTTAAACGTTTTTCTGTATCAGGCATATAAGAATTAGCTAATAACGCTAGTCCCACACCAATACTCATTAATAAAAATTCATTTCCAATAATCGCCCAAGAAAGATTTTTTTCGACTAAATAATGAGTTACCAAAACGGAACTCACAACAATACCATCAGATAATTGAAAATACACAGCTGCTGGAATAAATAATAACAAAAAAATACCAAAAGCAATCGCTGTAAAACCTAAAAAAGTAAAACAAATATACGCTAAAATAGTTGCTAAAGCTAAGGATAACAAACGATAAATTCCTGTCATGACAGATGTTTTTTTCGTGCTAGTAACACTTAAAACTGAAATAATCCCTGCCGAAGGGGCATAAAGTAATCCCAGTTTTTCCGCAATAATCATTGCTAATGCAGCGCTAATGGCTGTCTTGACTGTTCGTAAACCAATTTTCATGCATACTCCCCTTAAAAAATAATAATTCTTCACTTTTCTCTAGTAATTTTACCTCTATTTCGGTTATCATTAAAGAGAAAAGTTATTTAGGAGCGAATATTTATGATAGTGGGTCGATTTCGTTTAGGCATGCGAACGTTAAAAACAGCAATTGCTGTCATGCTGTGTATTCTTTTATTTCAATTTTTCCATCGTGGCTCACCTATGATTGCCTGTTTAGCAGCTGTTTTTTCGCTAAGACAAGATTTAAATACCAGTTTGTCTTTTGGAAAATCGCGCATTATTGGAAACACATTGGGTGGCTTTTTAGCTTTGCTTTATGTATTAGCACAAGATTATTTTCCTAATCAACACTTAGTAGAATTACTGCTACTACCACTTTTAGTCATTATCGTCATCGTTGTTTCTGATGGGATTAATAACAATGCTGGAATCATTTCTGCAACTGCGACACTTTTAATGATTTCTTTAAGTATTCCGCAAAGCGATTCCTTTCAATATGCAATGGAACGTGTGTTGGATACATTCATTGGGACCTTTATAGCGATTGGTTTAAACGTCTTTTTACAACCTAAGCCAGCAGAAGAAGCCCATGAAATTTCTGAAGATTTAGCTGAATTAGAAAAGAAAGAAAAAGAACTAGAAGCTTTACGCCAACAAGTTCAAGCGCGGATTGACGCAGAAGAAAGCACTGACGACAAGGCAAATAAATAAAGAAACAGCCGATTGAAGAGAATAACAATCGGCTGTTTCTTTATAGTTCCCAATTCGTTTTTGCTTGAAAGTTGGCGGCTGCGCCAATCAAGTTAGCATCATTTTGATAATGGCAGGTCACGATTTCTGGAACAAAATCTTTTAATTCAAAGGTCTGTAAATGCGTTAGCATCCGGCGATTAATCTCTGCTAATAAGCCTTCTTTAGCAGAAACACCGCCTCCGAGTACAATCATTTCAGGATCATAAGAAAACTGTAAGCCGAATAATCCTTGTGTTAAATAATCATAAAAATTATTGACTTCTTCGCGAGCAATCTCATCCCCTCGTTGTGCCAGTTCAAAAACTTCTTCTCCTGTCACCGCCTGTTTTTCGACTCCAATTCGTTCACAATAGCGCTGAGCCATCTTGACAGCTGTGCCAATTTCACTGAATGTTTGGCCATTACTTAAAAAGTTCAGTCCGAACTCGCCTCCATATAAATGAGCGCCTTTGTACAATTCACCATTGCGAAAAATCGCTCCGCCAATTCCTGTCCCAATAACGACAAAAAGCACTTCTTTTTTTCCTTTCGCCGCGCCTTCATATATCTCAGCTAAACCAGCACAATTCGCATCATTTTCGATAGTCACTGGTAAGCCAAACAACGCTTCTAATTCTTCATAAATGTTAAAATGATGAATATATGGAATGGCGGAAATCCCTAAAATCTGTTGACTTTTTTCGTCAACTACTCCAGGTGAACTAAAAGCAACACCACTAATCGACTCATTTCTTTTGTCTGCATAAACCGAATATAAATGCGCTTTCATTTCTTCCCAAGAGCCAGGTGTTGGAAAGCTCCCTTGATTTGTTAATTCTTTGCCTGTCCAAACGCCGTATTTCACGGAAGAACCGCCAAGATCAAATGCTAAAATTGCCATATTTATCCATCCTTTTCTACTTCTGTTTTCTTATTTCTTCGATACGTATACGGTCCATGATAGGTCTCATCAGGATTTTTCGTCAAGCGAAATTTCAACGGAACATAGTCAATGCCGCCTTTAACAAAAGGATGACATCGTAAAATCCGTGCTACCCCCATCGTTGTTCCTTTGACACTTCCATGTGTATGAATTGCATCAATCATATATTGTGAACACGTTGGGTAATAGCGACAACGTGCAGGCAATCCTGGAGAAATAAATCGTTGATAAAAACGAACACCGCCGATTAACGGATTTTTCATAAAGTGCCTTCTTTCTAACTAATTCTTACTAAAGAATAGCTTGTTTTTTCATGTTTGGCAAGTCTTAGTTACGAGAAATTACACCAGGTGCACCTATGACGAATTCTTACATTTCTGTTGCTATCCAAATGAAAAAAAACGTGCTACACTATAAAAAAAGGAATGGAGGCTTAGTAAATGGGATTAAAATTTGAACGTTCCAATGACTTAGATAAACTCTTCGATTCTTTCGCCGTTGATCCATTAAAGAAAGAAGTACCTCTTGAAGAACTGGCAAAACAACGACAAGAAGTAAAAAAAGAAGAAGCAAAAAAACAAGCAAAAGAGTAATTTTGCTTGTTTTTTTCTATAGAAATTTTTCAATTGCTGTCCAAGCTGCTTCTTTTCCTTCTTTTGTTTCAGAAGAGAAAATAATAAAGTCATCTTGTTTATCAAAATTCAAGGCTTTTTTGATGACACTCTCGTGTTTGTTCCATTTGCCCCGCGGAATTTTGTCTGCCTTAGTTGCCACAATAATAACTGGCAAATCATAGTATTTCAAAAATTCATACATTTGGATATCATCTTGGGTCGGCGGATGACGTAAATCAATTAAAGAAACGACTGCACGTAACTGCTCACGTTGAGTGATATACGTTTCAATCATTTTTCCCCACTTCGCACGTTCTGTTTTAGAAACTTTGGCATAACCATAGCCAGGAACATCCACAAAGTGTAAGGCATCCTCAATTAAATAAAAGTTTAGCGTTTGCGTTTTACCAGGTTTGCCTGAAGTTCTTGCTAAATTTTTACGATTAATCAAGGTATTAATAAAAGATGATTTCCCAACGTTCGAACGTCCAGCTAAAGCAATCTCCGGTAATTGAGATTCAGGATATTGTTTAGGGGATACCGCACTAATCACGATTTCTGCATTATGTACGTTCATTGTTTTCCTCCGTTCTTCTGTTCAGCCTTTCATTCAAAAGCTTAACAAAAACAGCTCTTTCGGAGATCCGCCGAAAGAGCTGTTTTCAGCTTCAATCTTATACAGCTTCTTTATCTTTTTTGTTATAAATAATTGTTGGTTTACCGGTACCTTCAGCGGCCATTTTAGTAATGATAACTTTTTCAATGCTTTCATCTGAAGGAACATCAAACATTACGTCCATCATAATTTCTTCAATGATTGAACGAAGTCCGCGTGCGCCAGTATTACGTTCAATGGCTTTGGCTGCGATGGCTTTTAATGCTTCTGGTTCAAATTCTAATTTAGTGTCATCAAGAGACAATAATTTTTGATATTGTTTCACCAAGGCATTCTTCGGTTCTGTTAAAATTCGAACCAAGTCATCATTCGTTAATTTATCAAGCGCAGCCATTACAGGTAAGCGTCCAATAAATTCTGGAATTAAACCAAATTTCAATAAATCTTCTGGAATAATATGTTGCATGATGCTTTCTTCTTCATTTAAAGCAGAATTAGTTTTACCAAAACCAATAGTTTTTTCGCCTAAGCGGTTTTTAACAATGGTTTCAATTCCATCAAATGCTCCACCAACGATGAAGAGAACATTCGTTGTGTCAATTTGGATAAATTCTTGATGTGGATGTTTGCGGCCCCCTTGTGGTGGTACACTTGCAACTGTTCCTTCAAGAATTTTTAGTAAGGCTTGTTGAACACCCTCACCTGAAACATCTCGAGTAATCGAAACATTTTCACTCTTACGGGCAATTTTATCAATCTCATCAATATAGATAATGCCCTTTTCCGCGCGTTCAACATTATAGTCAGCAGATTGTAGTAATTTTAAAAGGATGTTTTCAACATCTTCCCCTACATAACCTGCTTCTGTTAAACTGGTCGCATCAGCGATTGCAAAAGGTACATTTAATGTTTTTGCTAACGTTTGAGCCAAGAAAGTTTTACCTGAACCTGTTGGTCCAATTAAACAAATGTTACTTTTTTGCAATTCAACGTCATCTTGAGTTGCAGCTGTTTCTGATTGATTTACACGTTTATAGTGATTGTAAACAGCAACAGAAAGTGTGCGTTTTGCACGTTCTTGTCCAATAACATATTCATTTAAAACATTTAAAATTTCTTGGGGTTTTGGCACATCCGTTAATTCTCGGACTGCTTCATCATAAAATTCTTCATCAATAATCTCTTTACATAGATCAATACATTCATTACAAATATAGACACCCGGACCAGCAACAATTTTTTTTACTTCTTCTTGTGTTTTCCCACAAAATGAACAACGAACGGTCCCGTTATTATCCGTATTGTCGTACATGTTCGTCACCCCTCTAAAAATCAAAAAATGACTGTCATCACAGTCTCTCATCATAATAGCACAAACCACTTTAAAATGCGAACATCTCAGATAGAAAGTTTTATTGTTCTTAGACTTCTTATGGTATACTACATTATATAAAAGCACTTTCATAAAAAGTGATTGTGTTGAAACAAATTGGAGGAATTGTGATGTTAGAACAAATTTTACTAGGTACCTATACTCGAAGAGCCAGCCAAGGCATTTATAAAATTGCATTAGATACGACACAAGGTCGTTTAACAGAAGCGACACTTTTGTTAGAAGAAACGAGTCCTACCTATCTTGCTCTGAGTCAAAAGGGCGAACTTTTTAGCGTCACTAGTGTTGACGGTGAAGGTGGCACTGCCGCTTATCAACCAGAAATGGACCATTTTAACTTATTGAATAAAGTAACTGAGGAAGGTGCGCCGCCATGTTATGTAGCTGTTGACGAAAACCGACAACTTGTCTATGCAGCAAATTATCACCAAGGTATCGTTCACGTGTATCGTATCTTAGAAGATGGTTCTTTGGAAGATGCTGACAAAGTGATTCATACAGAGCCAACTGGTCCTCATGAAAACCAAAACAATGCCCATGTTCATTACACAGATTTAACACCTGATCAACGCTTAGTCGTCTGTGATCTAGGAACCGATCGTGTGTATACGTATAATGTTAGCTTAGATGGAAAGCTTTCTGAAATCGCTCAATTCGTGACTGAGCCAGGGACTGGTCCACGTCATTTAGTGTTCCACCCAACAAAATCATTGGCTTATCTATTTGGTGAATTAGATAGCACTGTTTCAGTTCTTTCATATGATGAAACAGATGGTTCTTTCACTGAATTACAAAAAGTTTCTACTTTACCTGCTGATTATGATGCGTTTAATGGTGGTGCTGCGATTCGTATTTCTTCTGATGCCCGTTTCCTTTATGCTTCAAACCGTGGCCATAACTCAATTGCTGTCTATGCTGTTTCAGAAAATGGCGAAGCGATTGAACGAATTCAATTAATTTCAACAGAAGGCGATATTCCGAGAGATTTCGATTTAGATCCTTCTGAAGATTTCGTTGTTGTCGCTAATCAAGACTCTGATAACTTAACACTTTATCGTCGGAACCAAGAAACAGGCTTATTAGAAATGATTCAAAAAGATGTTGCCGTTCCCGAATGTGTTTGTGTTTTATTTGTATAATTAAGTTGACTATTTCCTTGGAAAATAACAGGAGGTCGGGACAGAAGCGTTTAACTCCGAGAAATAAGAAGGAATTTCCGAAAATTGTTCTTTAATTTTTGGAGAATTTCGGCTTATTTCCGAAGGAGTTGCTTTTGTTCCCGCCGTTTATCAGTTTTTGAGCGTGGAGCAAAAATCCAAAGTGATTTTTGTCCCACGCTCCCTGTTTTCTTATTTTAAACGATGGATTGGTTCTCCAATTCTTTAACGTATAAATAAAAAGAGCCAAAGTCTAAGCGATTCATTTGTAAAGATTCATGAACTTTTGTGAACCCTTTACTTTCGAAAAATCGAATCATTCTATGGTTTGTATGATTAGTCTGAGCATACATTTTACGTCTTCCTTCCCAGACTGCTCGTTTCTCCAATTCATGGAACAACAAACTGCCATAACCCTTAGCAATATAATTAGGCGAAGTTGCAAAACGCTTTAACCAAACAAAGTCTTGTTCCTGCTCCATACAGAACGTTGCCATTGAAAAAATCATTTCTTCGTGCACTAGCAAATACAACCGTTTTTTTGTAATGTCTTCTTGGATGTCTTCTTGAGAAGGGTAGTCCTTTGTCCACTGTGTAATGCCCACAACATCCATGTATGCCTTTACTTCTGTTAAAAATTGAAGAATCATCGGTAACTCTTTCTCATCAGCCACTCTAATTTTCATTGTTTATTCTCTTAATAAGGTAACAATAGAATCGACAAGACAATCACACTAATAATGCCAATGATGGTCGGTACACTCGTCCGTTTTAAAATTCTGATGGGACTAACTCCTACTGTTGATGCGACAATCATGACAACTGCTGCTACAGGAGAAATCGTTCTAGTTAAATTCGCGATCATCTGCATTGGCAAGGAAATTAAAATACCATCAATCCCAGCTTTTTCGGCAATCCCAGGGATTAGTTCGATAACCGCATAAAACATTGCCAGTCCACCACCGCTTAAAATTCCAAAAAGGGTCGTTGCACCGCTGAAAATTAAGGTCGTAACGATTCCTGCTGAACTTGACGCTTCGACAGATGCCATAATACTATCAATAATTCCTAACGTTTGAATCGCAGACGTGAATAATGAACCGCCTACGACAAGCATCACGACTTGACTAAACCCTTGCCCCATTCCTTTAAACATCTCGACAGCCGTATCTTGAACCTTTTTAAAAGATTTCAAGCGAAGCGTCTCAACCAATACCGCAATGAAGAAAGAAATAAATGTAAGAACAAAAATATCCATCGTTATTCCTTTGACAAACATTCCTGCGATTCCCACTCCAACAATTAATAATAGCGGTAATATTGGCAATATTGCATAAAATTTAGGAACATCAAATTCTTTTTGTTTGCTTAAGCCTTCTTCATTTAATGAGACATAGGCAGCCTCGCCTTCTTTTTTATCGCAGTATTTTTGCCAGAAGTACTGTGCCACCGCAATGATTAATAACGATGGCAGCGAAATTTTGGCATTCCATACAACATAATTTAACACATCATAACCAAGGCTATTTGCGGCGATTACGTTATCCGCGCCTAAAGGTGTTGGCATGATAGTTGCCGTCATTGCAATCACACCTGCAGCAGTTAATGATGAAATCCCCATGCTGGCTAGCATCGGATATAATATAGACATTAAAATAATCGCTAAGCTTGATGCACTAGGAACTACTAGTGACATTAAATTTCCAATTAAAAAGACTACAGGGACAAATAACGATTTACGTTTAATCTTCATTAATGGTTTCACCAAAAAGTTGACAGCCATCTGATTGGCCCCGATTGCATTCATATAGCCTGAATAACCAAAAAGAATCATAATTACAATTCCTGCTGAACTCACTTGTGCAATAATTGTATCTTTAAACTTCAAGAAAATATCAAATAATCCAAAACCGGTTCCTTCCCCTGCAGGATAAATGGGATGTCCTAACATCCATGCACAGGCAAGTAGAACAAGCGCACCAATAATTAAACTGAGTGCGGGATGATAATTTTTTACAATCAAATAGGCTACAACAACTAAAACGACCAATACCAATAAACTTTCAATCATACTTATCCTCCTTCAGTTAATTAACCGCTTTCATTTTTTCGACAACCCATTTTTGAAAAGCTTCAACATTTACATCTATACAGGCAACGGCATTCGTGTTTTTATGATACTTCATTTTTAAATCCGCAACAGTAGCTCCCGCAGCTGGACCTTCCAAAGCAACTTCAATGAACGTTTCAGTTGTCTCAAATAGTTCTGGTGAAGTTAAATAGGCAATCGCACAGACATCATGCATTTTCAAACCTGTAGTTAAACTGCCGCCTCTATAATGACGGAAAAGACCATAAAACATTTCCCCAACTCTACCAAGTGCTCTGATAGCTGTTACTTCATGATTCGTTAACACAGCTTGACTTGTAACATCTAATCCTACCATTGTTATCGGGACACCTGATTGGAAAACAATTTGTGCAGCGTGTGGATCGACATACGTATTAAATTCGGCACTTGTATTTGTATTTCCCCTTGCTAATGAGCCACCCATCATGACGATTTCTGCAATATTTTCTTTGACTTCTGGATAGAGGGTCAGTAACAAAGCAATATTCGTTAATGCAGCAATTGGAACAATGGTCAAAGGAACATCACTAGACAGAATTTCTTTTCGCATAGCTTCCACTGCATGAATATCTAAACACGTAGAGATAGGTTGCGGAAACTCAAAGCCATCCATGCCAGTCTCCCCATGAATCTCAGCAGAATCTTCCAATTGAATAAGTAACGGACAATTACACCCCTTGGCTACAGGAACCTTTTTCCCAAAAAAATCGACAAGTTTCAAGGCATTATTTGTTGTTTTTTCTACATCTACATTCCCTGCAACCGTCGTTATTAAGCGAACTTCTAGGTTAGGATGATTCAGTGCAATCGCTAAAGCTACAGCATCATCAATTCCTGGGTCCGTATCAATAATGATCGGTCTTTTCTTTGTATCCATTTTTCTTCCTCCATTCACATTTAGGAAAAACATTTCCGGAAACGTTTTCTTAACTTGAGATTAACAGCGCTTTCATTAAAAGTCAAGCAGAATTTCTAAATAATAAATAATTAGGCTTTTTCTTGACTTTCTGCTTTTAGAATGCTTACTATAAAAAAGAGTTCAGTGAAAGGACGAAAATGATGAATATTAAAGATATTGCAAAATTAGCTGGCGTTTCCGCTTCAACTGTATCCAAAATTATAAATAATAAAGATCAAACTATTAGTAAAGAAACCCGTGAACGTGTCTTAAAAATCGTTCGAGATTACAACTACACACCTTACTCAGCAAATCTCGTCACAAATAGTACTACAAAAACCTTCGTGTTATTATTAAATAGCCATGAAACTTTTGAGGCTTGGGTTACGAGCTTTATTGATAAAGCTCAAGAAAATGGCTATAACTGCTTGATTTTAAATAGTCACGGTAGTTTAGAACAAGAACTGAAAAATATTACCTCGCCAACTTTAAAACAAGCCAGTGGCATTATTTGGGACCCAATCAATGAAAACAGTAAACAATACGCGAAATTTATAGAAGAATTAACGATTCCTTACTATTTCGTCAATCACTCAACTAACGAATTACCTTCTCTAGCGGGGCTTTATGAAGAAGCTAGTTATGTTTTAACCCAAGAATTATTACAGAATAACCATAAAAAAATTAGTTATTTCGTCACTAACCCAAAATATAAAGAAGCAATTATTGCAGGCTATAAAAAAGCCTTGTTTGATGTCAATTTACCCTTTAGTAAAGAAAATATTTTAACTACTATCCCTGCTGATTTCAGTAATCAGCTTATCACAGATGGGATTACGGGTATCCTTACCGATGACTATACCCAGGCTGTTTTTTTGGAACAGCTTTTAAAGCAGAGCGGTTTGCGAACCCCCGATAATTACTCTTTACTCGCAATTAAGCGAAAAATTGATCGTTCATTTTTACCTGATCATATTTCTTCCGTCTTATTAGACACAGAGACGTTTGGCAGCCAGTTAGCCTTATTATTGCTTAACAAACGCAAAGAAAAAACAGCCTTGATTAATGACGCTGAAAAATTGGTGCTAGATCACAAAAATACATTAGGCATGTCTAGTGTTAATCCACATAGCAAAATGATTGTAGTAGGTAGTTTAAACGTTGATAATTATCTGTATTCAACAAATTTACCACATAACGGCAAAACAAATTTTTTGTCTAGCTATGCTAAATTCCCCGGCGGAAAAGGATTAAATCAAGCTGTTGGCTTAACCAAACTGGGGCATCAGGCCACCTTAATTGGTTGTTTAGGCTCAGACACAGATGCGAATTACTTATATAAAGAATTAGAAAAATACCACGTTACGACAGATGGTATCACACGTATTCAAGATACTGAGACTGGTCAAGCTTATATTTATGTTGAGACAAGCGGCGACTCCATGATTTCAATCTTACCTGGTGCAAACACAGCGCTTACACCTAAAAAAATCGCACAGCAAAAACACCTATTTATGGATGCCAGTTTTTGTCTCATTCAAACAGAAATTCCTTTGTCTGCTGTAGAAAAAGCTTGTGAAATCGCCCAACATTCAGGGGTGCCGATTATTTTAAAACCAGCTGCTATTCATCATATTCCAGTGAATATACTAGAAAAGGTTGATTTTTTCATTCCCAATGAAGATGAATTATTGGAACTTCAACCAGATACTGGTACATTAGAAGAGAAAGCGGCGTACTTCTTAGAAATGGGCGTAAAAAATGTCATTGTTACTTTAGGAAAAAAAGGCGTGTTATTAAAAACACCCCAAGTGTGCCACTATTTCCCTGCAACAGAAAATATAGCTGTGGATAGCACTGGTGCCAGTGACAGCTTTATCAGCGCGCTCGCCTCCTATCTTTCGAAAGGTTATCCGACTGAAGCAGCCATTCAAATAGCAATTCAGGCTGCAGGATTTTCAGTTTCTAAAGAAGGGGTGATTGATTCTTTAGTTGATCACGTCACTTTGGAAAATTATTTGATAAAAAAAGAACCCGCTCTTTTTGCTCATCGTAACACCTGTGTCGACTGACACAGGTGTTTTCCTGCTGAATATCTTGTTATTTTCTCATAAACCAATGAGAATTGTTCTTTTTTATTACAATTTATTAGGCGAACTATTATAATAAAAGAGAAGTTATTACTAAGGAGTGAGTCTCATCAAAACACAAGATGCCATAAAAACATTTTTACTTTCAAAGAAAACACAAAAAAAATTGGCTGTCTTTTTATACTTAGCAAAACAAACGAACCTTGATTTATCTAGTGTTGCCCGAAAATTCGATCTTTCTACTAAAAATTTATCAATTTATCTTCGTGAAATTCAAGAAGACTTAGCAACCCTTCCTGAAAATACCTTAGAGATTCAGATCCATCACGGAAAAATTTCATTACATACGACTTCCAATGATTTTCTTTCCCACTATTTTTTATTATTTAATTATTACTGTGTCCATTCTACTGACTTCATTCTTTTTCAAGCAATTATCAAAAAAGAAAACAATTCTGTCTGGAAAGTGAGTCAAGAAACTAATTTTAGCTCATCTTACATTTACAAACGGTTAAATAACATTAATAAACTATTTGGTTTGTATGGAATTTCCGTCCATTTTTCCCCCTCCGCGAGTAAAGTGATTACAGGTTCTGAATTTCAAGTCCTATATGCTTTTCTTGATGTCTACTGGACCATCTTTTTAAATACCTTAGCCTTACCACGTTATACCTCTACTTATTTTGAAGATATACTGACGCAACATATTAAACCAGAAATTCTTGAACGCTTGGAACACGCTTCTCTACTAAAATTAAATTTACTTTTACACATCGCAAAATATCGCTTTCCATATACTTGTGAAGATGATCTCCAAAAAGAATTTGAAGAACATCCTTATTTAAGGCTTTTCTCAGACTCAAAACAAACTATTTTTTGTTCCCAATCAAATTTTTCAGAAGATCAACAGCGGGTTGTAGATATCATTGCACCCATTGCCATTGATAATTTTGATTCAGCAAAACGAGCCAAAGATTTACTGACTGCTCTAAATGAAATTTCTTGCCCAGAATATTTCTACGTTGATTCTTTATTAACCAATTTTTGCGAAGTTTTTCAAATTCCAAAAATGCGTGAATTTGATCGTCATTACTTCTTACTTATTTTATTTAAAAATATTATCTATAACCAATTATTTATTTCACAGCAACCAAATACCGCGATTCTAGATTTTTTAGTCAATAAAAATAGTACTTATCAAAAAGATTTACAGAAAAAAATTTATGCTTTTTATCAAAACTTTTCAGCGCATTCCCCTTATCAGTTAAGATTTAAGGATCAGGAGAACCCAATTTGGACATGTGAATTGTTGTTACGAATTTATAAGCACTATAGTCCCCGCAAAAAAATTAAAATTGGTGTTGCATATTCTCGCGATTTTTACATTGCTAGCTTTATTATGATGAAAATCAAGCAAGCATTTAGTGAGGATATTATTTTTGAACGAACCGATTTTTCTAGTTGTGATATTGTGATTACTGACTATCCCTTATTTGATTTACCAAAAGAAATAGACCGAATTTACATTTTAGAAGAAGAATTAACCCGAGAAGATTGGGAACTAATTTTCAGTAAAATAAGTATCGCCATTTTTGATTTGCAATATTAAAACAAACATCAAGCGCCAACCTGTCTCACCAGCCATAATGAAAACAAGCGACCTACAAACCACTTCTGCCAGTTTTAGTCTGACAGAAAATAGTTTGTAGGTCACTTGTATATTGCTGTTCTTTTCTACGTTACCTTCAAAGACAATCTAGTAAGTGGGTACACGTCGTACTTCAGTCCTTAAAGTGCTACGCTTCCACCGCTGATCAGTTTTTAAGCCTGAGACGAAGATCCAAAGTGTTTTTTGTCTCAGGCTCTTACATTTTTTCAACAAAGGTATTGCTAGGCGCTACTTGAAGCTGAAAACTATTTTCTCTATCGAGATTCCTCATCAGTAGACTCAAATTTAAAACTTTTTTCTATAAAAGCGACTTCTTTTGCGTATGTTTTTACAAAAGAAGAATAGTCTTTGGGATCTTTGACCTTTTCCAATTGGTCAACAGAGACTTCTAATTCAAATCCTGTTCCATCTTTAAAGAGATAATATTTTGAGATGTCTGTATATCCTTGATTCCGTTTTAAAATATAGCCGGTTTGTACATCAGCAATTTTATCAATTGGATATGCTTTGATAAACTCTTTACTTGTATCCAAATAATCAGAAAGACTGTTGACAAGATTGCCAGAAAGGTACATACCTGCCGATGTATAATAGTCTCTTTTTTCATAAAAACTGATATTGCCTAGATATTTTGTATCTGGATACTCCTCTGTAGAAGGTAAAATTAAAAAGTTCTTTCCGCCACTGGTTTCAATATCGGCATCGCCGATAATTTCTATTTGGTAGCCTTGATTAAATAAAAGTTTATTTTGTTCTATTGTGACTTTTAGTGGTTTTTCTAAATCAACAGGTCCAGTTGTGGTAAGTCCAGCTTCTTTTAAAGGATAAACATCTTCTGATGAAGCGGAGTAATCCCAATAATCATCTTTCTCCGCAAGATCAATATATACTATAAAGCCAATTGCTACAGCAATGCCTATCCAAATAATTTTTTTGTTCTTTTTTTGTTTTTTCTTTTTTTTCGTCTGTGGTTTTACCACTTTTTTATTGGGGTTAGGAAGTTGCTTTACTGTGTCTGTTCTTGTGACAGGAAAAAACGACCATTTTGGCTTTTGAAAAAGTGCATCATATGTATCATAAAAATTCTTTTGTTTAGCCATTTTTTCTCTCCACTAATTTTTTTGATAAGGAAATTTCCTCAGATGCTTCGGAGACTAATCTTTCATAATCATCTGTGATACTTTCCGACAACACTCGTATGGTACTTAAGATACCATTAGTTGCAAGTGTTATTTCTTCTGTTGACAATTTATCTTCTTTAATGCTTAAAAACCGTTCTGATGCTCGTAAAATCTCTGGTACCTTATGATATAAAAAATCACTAAAATGAGTAATTGCTTCAGGATACTTCACTAAGTGTTTAAAGATGCCTTTAGCGGAAGCAACACCCAGTTCTACTTGTTCAATTTTTTTTAAATTTCGTGACTTATTCGTTAGTTCGTTTAAATAAATAATTTGTTTTTTTAATTCGTCCATAATTCTTTGGTACATCTCTAGGTCACTGTCCGTTAGATGGTGCGTCGTTTGATATTTTTTTAGATTTTTTTTATAACGGAAATACATACGACCATTTCTATAAATAACCCAACCAATGTACCCAGTCCCCACTAACAAAACCATTATCCCTTTCAAATCATTTACTCCTTTTTAAATTAGTATATATTACTGAATAACACACTGTCCAGCTTAAAATTGACAAATAAGTATGAAGTGTTACTCCCCCAATTACTTGTGCACTTTTATTGTATCATATAGAAAAATTGTTCTGTTCCGCATTTGGACAAATTGTCTAAATGTCTAAGGAAATCTTTTTTGGTTTAATATGTAGCAAAAAACACTTGCAAGAATTGATTACTTCTCACAAGCGTTTTTTATTGTCTAAAACAACTATTTACATTTCATTTTATTAAATAGTGAATAAATAAATTACTGCAGCTAATGAAGCACCTAAGATAGGTCCCACAATTGGCACCCAAGAATAAGCCCAATCAGAATCACCTTTTGTTTTCACAGGAATAATTTGGTGCGCTAAACGAGGTCCTAAATCACGTGCAGGGTTAATTGCATAACCTGTAGGTCCGCCTAATGATAGACCTAGTCCTAAGACCAAAATCCCAACAAGCATTGGGTTAATGCCAGCCGCTAAGTCGTTTTGAGAAAAGGCTAGTAAGCCAAAAACCAAGACAAATGTGCCGATAATTTCTGTTAAAACATTGGCTGGATAGTTACGGACAGCTGGACCAGTGGCGAAGGTTCCTAAAATAGCACCTTTGTCTTCTGTAATGTTCCAATGGGGTAAATAAGCTAACCAGACAACTAAACCACCAATAAAACCGCCTAGGACTTGAGCTACGATATAAGGTAAAACCATGCCCCATTCAAAGTTTCCAGTAATTGCCATCGCAACTGTTACAGCAGGATTTAAATGCGCTGGACTCATATACCCAGACATGTAAACAGCTAATGTAACAGCAGCGCCCCAACCTAAAGCAATAACGACCCAACCAGAAGCAAAGGCTTTGCTTTTCTTCAAGTTAACTGCGGCACAGACGCCATCCCCTAGTAAAACTAAAATCATCGTTCCGAAAAATTCACCGAATAATTGTGTCATCATCGAAGTTCCCATTTTTTCTTCACCCTACTTTCAAATTTTTTAAATCTGATTCTTCAATTACTTTTTCTAATGTTTCAATGTGTCGTGCTCTTTCTTCCGCTGTCCACTGATAATGCTGTGCCATTTCTTCAATGACTCCCGCTTTCACTTGGTCCAAACGATCACGCATAAATAATAAGTGGTTGGTCCGTCGCAATAAAAAGTCGACGGGTGTTAAAGCCATTTCTTCTTCCATCGCATAGTTTAAAGAGACAGTTTCTGTTAAGGTTAAACCAGGAATTACTTTGGCATCATCAATCATTTCAAAAACAGTTGGCACGTTGGAGCCATATAAATGAGCTAAGTATAGTGCATCCTTTTCACTTAACCCTTTAGACACGCCATGTTTTGCCAACGCTTCTAATTCTTCGTCTACCGTTGCAGGGTTCAATTTCCCGCCTGAAACTGGATAGTTTTTAGAATCAATTAAGGTGAATTCTTTCTGGTATTCTTCTGCTAAGATGGTTTGAATCATTTTCATCGCACCTTCTGCCATTTTACGATAATCTGTTAATTTCCCACCAGCCAAAGTGAGCAAGCCATCCGCTGATCTTTCCAATGAGCTGCCTCGAGAGACAGCTGAAGGATTGACTTTATTTTCCACCAAACTGTCTTCTAGATGGTTTAGGACTTCTTCAATTTCTCGTTTATCTGTTTGATTTTTTTGGTATCTGTCAACGACATCAATGACTTCATCAATACTTTTATCTGAAAGTTTGCCATTGTTTCCCCCGTTATAATCTGAGCCACCGTTAGCAGAAATTAAAGGTCGTAAGCCAGCCCAGCTGGCTTCAATATCATCAATTGTCAATTGTACCTCTGGATAACGATTATTGACTACTTCCAATAGGTAATCCACATCACTTTGTTCTACTGTTGGATGTTGAAAGTCTCCATGGTAATCTGTATCCGTCGTCCCAAAATATGTTTTTTCTTCTCTTGGAACAACGAAGACCATGCGGCCATCTTGTTTACCTGTATCAAAATACGTTGGTTGAGGAACATTTAAACGGCTTTTGTCAACAACTAAATGAACCCCTTTGGTTGGACGCATTTGTGGTGTAAATGAATCGTTTTTGTCTAAGCCTCTTAATTTATCTGACC
Source organism: Enterococcus sp. DIV1206 (assembly GCF_051712485.1). Classification (NCBI taxonomy): domain Bacteria; kingdom Bacillati; phylum Bacillota; class Bacilli; order Lactobacillales; family Enterococcaceae; genus Enterococcus; species Enterococcus sp. DIV1206. Next base: position 1,256,815 of record NZ_JBIOOZ010000001.1, on the reverse strand, counting down.
AAGGACCAGTAGTATTAATCACAACATCTGCGTGAATCTCAAACTGTTCGTCAGTTAGTAGGTCCTTTGCTTGAATGCCAGTAATTTTCCCTTCATCATTGTATAAAAAGCCCACCGCTTGAACCCGACTCACAGCATGTGCCCCGTCAGCTACTGCTTGTTTAATATTTTCAATAACTAAACGAGCATCATTATTTCGGTAATCTAAATAAACACCGCCACCTTGTAGACCTTCACTTTTTAGTTGTGGCTCACGTGCCAAAACCTCGTCTTTTGTCAACAGATAGTTGGCGTACTTGGTACCTGTTACATCAGCTAACTGATCATATAAATCCATTGCTATTTTGACAGAAAATAGATTAAATGTTGCATTTGGCTCATCATAAATCGGCAATAACATGGGATCCGCTTTAGGGATGTGTGGCGCAATGGATTGAACGACGGCTCGTTCTTTCACTGTATCTGCTACCACCTCCACGTCAAACGTTTTCAAATAGCGGATACCACCATGAACTAATTTGGTTGATCGTGAAGAGGTGCCCTCTGCGAAATCCTGCATTTCAATTAACCCTGTCTTCATTTTAGCGGCACTGGCTTGCAGGGCAACGCCTGCGCCAGTAATGCCACCACCAATAATTAAGACATCTAAGTGTTGTGTTTTTAAAGCGTCGATTGATTGTCGGCGTGTTTCTATTGAGAAAGTCATAGAAAATTCCCCTTTTCCATTTACTTATTTTTACGTTTGAATTGTTGGGTAGCTGCTACTGCTTGTTGCCAACCTTCATATAAATCTTCTCGTTCTTCTTCCGCCATAATGGGTTCAAATTGTTGTCCTTCTTCTTGGAATGCTTTGATTTCTTCTAAGTCTTTCCAGAAGCCAACCGCTAAGCCCGCCAAGAAAGCTGCGCCTAAGGCCGTTGTTTCTAAGTTATGGGCTCTTTGAACAGCAGTGTTTAAAATATCTGCTTGGAATTGCATCAAGAAATCATTGTTTGCTGCTCCACCGTCTACTTTTAAGACAGGAATGTCTATGCCTGTATCTTCTTTCATCGTGTCAATAATGTCACGAACTTGATACGCAACTGCTTGAAGTGTCGCTTTGACAAAATCTTCTCTCGTGGTACCGCGTGTTAATCCAAAGACAGCCCCACGCGCTTGTGAATCCCAATATGGTGCGCCCAAACCAGTGAATGCCGGAACCACATAAACTTCATTGTGCCCTGTTGACGCTTTGGCTACTGCTTCAGATTCAGCAGCCGTTTGCAACATTTTTAAGCCATCTCGTAACCATTGAATCGCTGAACCAGCCACGAAGATACTTCCTTCCAAGGCATAATATACTTTGCCGTTAATGCCATAGCCAATAGTGGTAAGCAGATTATTTTTAGAAAGTTGAGGTTCTTCGCCAGTGTTCATGACAATAAATGAGCCTGTTCCATAGGTATTTTTAACCATCCCAGGTTCAAAGGCCATTTGACCAAATAAGGCGGCTTGTTGGTCACCAGCCATCCCAGCGATAGGAACTTCACTTCCGTAAAAATGGTAATTTTTTGTTAATCCATACACTTCAGAGTTCGAAACGACTTTCGGTAACATCACTCGTGGGATATTTAAAAGATCCAAAATTTCTTGATCCCAATCTAAATCATGGATATTAAACAACATCGTCCGGCTTGCATTTGAATAATCAGTGACATGAGTATCTCCCGTTAATTTCCAAACGAGCCAAGTGTCAATTGTTCCAAACATCAATTCTCCATTTTCTGCACGTTCTTGCGCACCTTCTACGTGATCTAAGATCCAACGAACCTTCGTTGCTGAGAAATAAGCATCAATGATTAACCCAGTTTTTTCATGAATCATTTCGCTGTAGCCATCTTCTTTTAGTTGATCAGCAATAGGTGTCGTTTGGCGTGATTGCCAAACAATTGCGTTATAAATGGGTAACCCAGTTGCTTTGTCCCAAACAACGGTTGTTTCCCGTTGGTTTGTAATCCCAATTCCGGCAATATCCGTTGGTTTCACTCCTGACTCAATTAGAGAACCTGCAATAACGGATTGAACAGAATTCCAAATTTCATTGGCATTATGTTCCACCCAGCCTGCATTAGGAAAATATTGAGTAAATTCCTTTTGTGAACTACCAATTTTGTTTCCTTTTTTATCAAAAATAATTGCACGAGAACTAGTCGTTCCTTGATCAATCGCCATAATGTATTTTTCTTCTGCCATGATAATTCCTCCTAAACGTTTTTGAAATCGTTTTCTTTATGTTCCTATCTTACAAACAAAAGAATAACTAAACATGTCAAAAACTTTTTTTATTTTAAAAAAATTGAAAGGATTTCTACTAAAACCAACAAAGACAACGCTTTCAATAATACTTTTATTATCTCTAATTTTTCAATAAAAAGAAACATTTTTGTTTAAAAAAGCCTAATTTTCGACTTTTAGTTGTAAAAAGGCTGGTGCGAGGATCAGACAATTTCCGTCACACCAACCTTTTGTTTATTTCTCCCGCAAGGTGCGTATTTTCTTTTTTAATTGTTGCACATCATAGGTCGAACTTAATTCTGACAAAACATAGACTTCCGGTGTTCCTTGATAGCTCGTTTGCTGATAATTGGTCACAATTAAATCATATGTTTGTTCAGGCTGATACCTCTCCACTAGCGTGCCATTCATATTTTTAAGACTAAGCATTAATACTTGTGTTAACGCCGCTTGATAAAGAGCATCCATTGCTAAATGAATTCCAATTTTTATTTCACCAATCATTTTAAATTCAATTAATGCCAACACGCTTAAATATTTGACCAGAGAAAGTTCATGCAAACTATCTCCTGGTTGATACGTTTCATCAAAACAAGCTAAAGCTTTTTCTAATAACGTTGTTGAAAAAGAAGCTAATTCCCGACTAGATAATTGCTGTTCTTTTTCCCAGATATGGGCCCGATCAAAAACTTCCAATTCTCCTTTAAAAAAATAGAGTTTTCCATGAATTTGTGAAAAATAGTAAGCCATGGTTTTCTCAAGAGTAGGTTCAAATTTATGGGGCCGATAATACAAGACCACATTTTCCAAGATAAACGTATCAGCTAAAGAAACAGCGGAACGACGTCCCCGAATTAAGGAATATTCATCAAAAGCTGATTCTGGTAAGACCGACATTGTGATTAGAAAAACAAAATGAATCATGCTTTCTCCTTCGTCTAATTCTAATGAATAGCGACTAGAAAAACGGAAAAACAATTGTCGAACTTGCTTAAATAACGGATCTTCTTTAAAATCAATCATTTTCTTTCTCAATTGTTGATATTTTTTTGAAGTAACCGCTAGGCGCTTTTTCGTAATACTCAACCAAAGGCTAACTTTTAACGCATTATGTTCATTAAAAGTAAAACCTAAGCCAGTTTCAATCCCTTCAATTATCCGTTTATTTAACGGGGACATCGTTTTTTTCTGGTGTGTTTCATAGGGAGTAATATACCAATACAACTGAAAGTAAAAGTAACGAATCTGCAATTCTTCTCCCTGTAGTTGTCCATTTTTTATTTGCAAATCAAAGGCGGCTAACAATTGATTGAGTTCCTTAATCTTTCGAAATAAAGAAGACTCACTAATCATAAATTTAGTCGTTAATTGAACAATAGAAAACTCTTTATTACGATATAAATAATCTAAAAGTTGAAATTTAAGAGACTCTTTTACAAATGCTTCAATTAAATGATTCAACGAAAAAAAATCCGATAAGGTGATTGATAGCTGTTGGCCATCATAAGTAAGCTGACAATCCTGTCCAAAAGGTTTCAAAAAATAATGTAAATCCTCTAAGTCTTTTTCAAAGGAGGCTTTTGTGACCGCTAAAAATGCTGTTAAATCAGAGACTGAGCAGGTACCGCCTGCTAAGATGGTTTGTTGCACCGTTAATAATTGTCGCATCGCTTTCTTTTCCAATAACGTCTCAACTTTCATCGTTCTCTCTCCAATAAGCCGAAGCACCCATCAAATTTGTAATATCATAAATATTGGTTAAGGAAGGTTGATAAAAATAATCTTTTTGTAATAGGTCTGTCAGTGTCTGACCTGTTTGGATACTTAATGCTAACGTATTTATTTTTTCTAAACAATTGTTTTTTGAACAAAGCTGTGCCCCAAGGACCCGTTGTGTCACTTTATCATAGATTAATTTGCCTAAAATTTCTGTCCCATGTTGTAGAGGCGGCGCTGGCTGTCTAACAATTACGGAAGCAAGTGTTTGCGGAAAAAATAAACCTTCCGTTTCGGTTAGACCTGTACTAGCAAGGTAATAGTCCCCCACTTTTGTTCCCATTGTTCGCAAAGAGCCAATGAATCGGTGTGTTTTTTCTTCTAAATTGTTGGCGACTACTAAGCCAGTTCGTACCGCATTGTTCACTAACGGAGCATAAAAAGTTTCCGCGACTGGTTCATTCATAACTGAAATGCAATCTCCGATGGCAAAAACATTTGGCACTGAAGTTTGTAAATAAGCATCCACCGCGATTGTCTGATCCAGATTTCGTTGAATTTTTTTATCCAAATAGGCTAATTGAGGATGTAAGTTTAAAGCAAAAATCCCACTGTCACAAGAAATTTTCTGTTCGCTTGTTTCAAGAACAATACCATTTGCTGTTTCTTCAATTCCTAGGACCGTTTCTTCAAAATGGAAAATTACTGCTTGTTTTTCCAAAGATTTTTGAACATCTGCAACCATTTCTTTATCAAAATATTTAGGCAATAGATTTTCTAAACTTTCAAAGACATGGACCGTTTTCTTCATTTTCACAAGAAAATCAATAGCTTCCATTCCAATGGGTCCTGCACCAATGACGGCTACTGTCTGGCTCTTTTCCAGTAATGGAACAGCCGCTAAAGCACCTGATAAAAATTTATATTTGAGTAATTTTTCTGTTTGACTACCACGAATTTGCGTGGAAAATTGGCTCGCGCCTGTCGCTAAAATCAATTTATCATAAGAATACCACTGTTGTTCTTCCTTTTGCGCCCAAGCAATCAGTTGGTTCTCAACATCCATTGCCACGACTTCTCTATTTAAAAGCAACTGAATCTTTTGACGACGTAATTCCTCTTCCGTTATGTAACGTGCTTCGTGTAATTCATTGATGGTATGATTAAAATACGCACTTAAGCCACCAGATAAATACCCCACTGTTGCTTGTTTGTCAATTAAAGAAATTTCTGCTTGGGGATATTTTTTCCTTGAAGCAATTGCTGCGGAAATACCTGCGAATGATGCACCAATAATCACAATTTTCATTTGTTTCCTCCTCTGTCAGGACCTATTATACTTCTCTCAGTTTATCATGATTAAAAAGAATGCTAAAGCAACAACTATAGTTTTCCCTTAAAATAATTATTTTTGCTGAGCGCATTGCTTTTCAAGCACTTTCATTTTCATTTATAATAAATGTTACTACTGTTTGAGGAGGAGTTTTCATGTCTGCAACGAAAGAGCAATTGGAACTATTTTTATTTTATTTATCTGAAACCCATACAAAAAGTTTATCTTTACATGACTTAGTTACAAGTCGACCACGCCCAGAAGAAGCGCGTATTTTATTAAATATTAACGAGGTTTTCACTTACTATCATAGCGCTCGTGTTCTCTACACAAGTGTTCCTGCTCTTGAAAACAACAAGTCTGAGCCTTTTTTCCAAGCCTTCGAAAATTTTTATTTTGAATTAAAACAACATTTTTTCAATGAAGAAGATGAAACCAATCAATTGAATGAACGTCTAGAAGAAATGAAAATTGCCTTTGAACAATTGACGGATGACTACAATGTTCTATAATAGAAGAGAACAATTCGTTGAGAAGGGGTCCTTATGAAGCAAGAAGAAGTGATTGAACGTTTAAAAGAAGAACTAAATTTGCCATTTTTTAATGGCACGCTAGAAGAAAAGAACTATTCTGAAGCAGATTATCAACAAATCAAGAAAGAGTTAATTCAATACTTTGATGATTATGTGCGAAATGTTGAAAATTAAAAAGAGAAAAAACTTCGTTCAACGCGAAGTTTTTTCTCTTTTTAATTACTTATTTTTTAAAATCATCATAGCTTCAAAAGGTTGTAATTCTAGTTCCTGTGTCACTATTTTCCGCGGATAGTTAGCCACTAAGATTTGACTTCCCTCAGTTAAATTAATCCCTGTATCAAAACGAATAGTTTCACTTGTAAAATTCGATACAACCAAAAGGGTTTCATCATCGAATACTCGCTTATAGGCAAACACTTGATTATTTTCTGCATCAATTAATTCAAAATCTCCTTTAACAAAAATCGGCATTTCCTTCCTAAATTTAATTAGTTTTTGATACGTATAAAAAACCGAATTTTTATCTTCAAGTGCTCGCTCAACATTTACCTCATCGTGAGTAGGACCCATTAACCAAGGTTTGTGAGTAGAGAAGCCATAATATTTTTCATCCGTCCATTGCATAGGAATTCGACAGTTATCTCGTGATTTTTGTCGTAATGCCGCTAAAGCATACTCTTTTGAATCGCCCCGTGCAATCATCATATTGTAGGCATTAATTGATTCACGGTCATCGTATTCTGAAATATTTTGAAAATAAGCATCTTTCATGGCAATTTCTTCCCCTTGATAGACAAAAGTTGTACCATGTAAGCCAAATTCTGTAATTGCTAAATTTTTCGCACTTTCAGTCCGAAATTCCTCATCATCTAAAAAGCGTGCCAGCGCACGTGGTTGATCATGGTTCGTCCAGAACAAAGCATTCCAGCCGCCTTCATTGTACATTTTTTGTTGCCAATACGCCATTATTTTTTTTAGTTCCGTTAACTGATAGTCACTTACTGCCCACTTCTCCCCATTTGGATAATCAACTTTCATATGGTGAAAGTTAAAAGCCATTGAAAGTTCTTGGCGTTCAGGTTTCGTATATAAAATAACTTGTTCAGGCGTAGTAGATGATAATTCCCCCACCGTCACTAATTGATACGGTTTAAAAACTTCTTTATTCATTAAATGTAAAAATTCATGAATACGTGGTCCATCCGAATAGTACGTTCGCCCATCATTTTTCGGTGTCTCTAATGTATCATTAGGAAAGGATTGGTCTTTAGAAATATTATTAATCACATCTAAACGAAAACCATCAATTCCTTTTTCCGCCCACCATTTCATCATAGTGATTATTTCTTCTCGTAATTTAGGATTTTCCCAATTCAGATCGGGCATTGTTTTTTCATATAAATGTAAATAATATTGTCCTGAGTTAGGCTCGTATTCCCATGCAGAACCAGAAAATTTAGATACCCAATTATTTGGCTCTTTTCCATTGACAGGGTCTTTCCAGATATAATAATTTCGATAAGGATTATCTTTGCCCTTCAAAGCTTCTTGAAACCAATAGTGTGCAGAAGAAGTATGATTAACAACTAAATCCATCATTATTCGGATATTTTTTTCATGTGCTTTATTTAATAATTCTTCAAAATCAGCCATTGTCCCAAATTTCGAGTCAATGTTATAGTAATCAGCAATATCATAGCCATTATCTCTTTGCGGAGAGACATACATAGGGGTTAACCAAAGATAGGAAACACCTAAATTTTCCAGATAATCTAATTTTTCAATGATTCCTTTGATATCACCAAATCCATCATTATTCGTATCCTTAAATGAACGTGGATAAATTTGATAAATCGTGCCTGATTTCCAATTTTCGTTTGTCATCTTCTATTCCATCCTTAATTTACTGCATTTTTAAAAACATTTTTCTTTTCTATACCAGTTCCCATAACATCATCATCTTTATAACCAAAAAACCAAACGAGTGCCATAGAAACAGTGATACACAAAATTGTTGTCACCCAAAAAACCAGAAAATTATTTGGATTTCCGTTTACCCATTCTTGTGTAGTAGGATTCAATACTCCTTTAGCTGCAAAGTTTGGAAAACCAATTAGCGAACCAGAAAATCCATACATATGGAGATTTAGAAAGCCCGCCGCTCCTGCACCAACAGCTGCACCAATGGAACTCATAATAAACACACGTGGATATTTTAAGTTTACACCATACATTGCAGGCTCCGTTACACCGCAAAAGGCAGAAATTGCAGCTGGTAAAGTTAATCCTTTAACTGGCGCTTTGCGTGTTTTTAAGAATACCGCCAGCGTTCCTGCTCCTTGAGCAAGCATTGTATAACTAGCCAACATATTTAAACTAGACTCACCAGTTGTAGCAATTTGTAATGAAATGATTGGAACAACTAACCAATGGAGACCAAAAATCACCAAACATTGATAGAATCCACCAATTATTAAACCGGCTATCCCAAGTTGAATAACATTTTGTCCATTACCAATTAAAAATTCAACACCAGAACCAAAAGCAGATGAAATCATTGAGATAACAGGACCAACGCCAATAAAAATGATTGATGCTGTCACAAAAAAAGTAATTAACGGTCTAAAAATTGGCTGAAGTGCAATCGGTAAAACTTTTTTGAGCCACCTTCCTAAAGGTGCAGCTATAGCCGCTGCTACAATGATTGGAAATATAGAGTACGCATAGTTAGGCAACACAATCGGAATACCAAAATAATCAGCATTAAATGTAGGTCCTGTTGCTCCAAACATCTGAAATAACTTACCTGCAGTTACTGTCCATCCTGTTAAAACACCATGAACATCATAATTTGCTATCGCCGTTGCTCCATTCGTTGTTACGCCAGCTGCCGCAATTGCTTGATTTGCGGTCTCGATTGCTCCTTTTGTAAAATTGACTACTGTTGGATGATCCAAACTAACAATATTACGAATGTTTGGTGCAATCATGGCTGCCCCGACTGCCGCTACGACATATGGATCAGCTTTTAGTTGTTTTGCGGCAGAAAAACCGATTAAAACAGGTAAAAAATAAAATGGAACCATTGATAATGTTGAAATTAATAAATACGTTGTACTGTGTGGATCAAGCACATTAATTAATCCATTCCCTTTTGTGAAAATAGCTAGTAAGCCGTTAATTAATCCACCAGCAGCTAATAACCCAATAACAGGAATCATGGATCCTGTTATTGTTCCGATAATTATTTGAAAATAGTGAGAAATAATTTCTTTAAAGCCTTGTGGTTGTTTCTTTGGTAATTTTGCTGATTTATCTGTTTGATTTTTAAAATCTTTTGTAGCTAATTGACTATCTACAGCAGTATAAACATCTTCAACCGCTTGACCAATCACCACGTGATACTGATTTAAATTGGTGTTATAAAAAGCTTTTACTGAAGGAACTTTAGGTGCTGAAAGCTTTTCCAGTTCCTCTTGATTTACTTTCTCGATGTCCTTTAAAGTAAATCGCAGACGTGTAATGCAATGAAATACTTTTTCAATATTATCTTCTCCACCAACGCCAACAATAATTGCCTGTGCCAATTCTTGATAATTTGATTTCACTATCTTCTCCTCCTTCATGAGTTTACTGGCCAAGAAACTCATCATTTAACCGCAAACGTTTACAAAATTATTGTAACCTGTTTAAACAAGTTAGTCAACAACTTGTTTAAACAGGTTACTAAATAATAAAAAAACAAAAGCCAACTGGCTTTTGTTTTTTTAATGGACCACCACTTCTGTAAATACATATTTATCCGGTCTATGTTTAGAAATTGTGTATTCAAACAATTTACCTAACTGTGTATAGGCCGTATTTCTAATGATCACTGCAGTATCATAGCTATGGCTGTGCAATAGATCTTTATCTTCTTTCGTTAATAGTTCAACTGTAATGACGCGTTTTGATGTTGAAACATGAATATTCAACGTTTTTTCCAAGTATTCATAAATGGAATCTTCTGCTATTTCAGTAGACAAACTTTGCACAACATCTTTTAGAAAATAATTTTCATCCACAACGATTGGATCATTTTTTTGCATTCTTAATCGAACAATTCGATAAATTGTTTCTCCCACTTGAAAAGGTAATTTTTTGGTCAATTCTTCCGTCATCACTTCTTCAGAAAAAGACAATACCTTCGTAGACATTTCTAGATGTGTGCGATTAGTGAATTGTTTAAAACTTTCTATTTTATCTAGCGAAACACCTAACGAATGTGGTGTACTTATAATTGAGACACCCTTCCCAGGGATACTAACTGTTAATCCTTGATTCGTTAATTCTTTTAACGCGCGACGGATTGTATTGCGTGAGACTCCATACTCTTTTACTAAAGTATTTTCAGAAGGCATCATTTCATGATAAATACCAGTATCAATTTTATCACGTAGGCTTTCATAAATTTCCATGTACTTAGTTCTTGTCATATCTGCTCACTCTTTCTCCGATGATAATTTCACTTTACTATACTTAAAAGATTTTGACTAGTCTTATTTATGCACGCAACATTACGCACATTTTAAATGATGCTACCTAAAAAACATAACAATGTTTCAAAATAAAAAAAATAACAAAAAAACCACCGGCAGTTTTGCCGATGGAAAAGGAGTATTTACTCAATAAGAGTAAAATGAAAAATAAAAAGGTTGTTGTTGGTATGAATTAATAATACAATACACTTTCTCTTTTGTCCATAAAAAAGACATGAAAAAAATATTAAATTCGTTAGTTATTTTTATTAGTTTTTTATTTTTTCAAAAGAATGTTGCTCATCCGCGTAATGGCAAAGGTTAATTCATCCGTTGCTTGATCCTGCTTTTCCTCTGAAGCATTAAATAAATCTGCATCAATACCTGTTTCTGGATCTGTTGCTAAAATCATTTCATTGCATCCTGCTACATATTCTGTATAAGCATGTTGAAATTTTTTGTGAATGCCAAGTACTTGTGGCGTCGGTTTTAATGTTCCGACTTTTTTGAGCATTAATGCATATTTTTCAGTACCTTCTTTAAATTTTGCTTGAATTTCTGCAATTCGTTCGGCTGTTAAATCATTCACTTTATTCTTATCGATCGCTTGACGAACTTCTTCGTAATATGGATTCATGACTTCGCCAATGTCTTCTGTTGTTTTAACGATATCATTAATTGTTTGAACGTAAAATCCTAAATTTGGTCTCATAACCATCCCTCTTTTCCCTTTTCTCTTTCACTCCATTTTACACTTTTTCTATTCCATCTGACAAGTGGCACTTTTTCAGTCTTCATTCTTTTGATTTTTAACAGAGAAAACATAGTGAGGCATCGTTTTGCCACGGTATGTTTTAATGTATCGATCCCTAACAAGCATCTGGTTTCGAATAGCGACATTCATAGAGGCTAAGTTCGTATCACGAATCGTTGAAATAACTTCTGGAAAATTTAATACATCGAATGCGTACTGTTTTGCCGCTGCGGCAGCTTCAATCGCATACCCTTTGTGCCATTCTTTCACACATAAATGATAACCAATTTCTGGATAGCTCTTACCTTTTACTAATTGATTGGTGAGACCACACTCGCCGATGACTTCGCCTGTTCGTTTCTTCTCTAACGCCCATAAGCCGTAGCCGTATTCTTGATAGGACTGTAAGTTCCACTTTAGCCAGTTTGCAACCTCTTCATCAGAAAAAGCGTGTTCATAGGCATACATCACATTTTCATCTTGCAAAAATTTTTTCAATTCCACTTCATCTTCCGACTGCCATTCTCTGACAATAAGTCGTTGTGTTTCGAAAATAATTTTCCGTTTCAAGCCCTTTCACTCCTTACATAAAGAAAAATTGACTGGTTTAAGTACCAGCCAATTTTCTTTTCTTATTTATTAAGCACCTTTACCTGCTTTACGTTGGAAGAACTTCACAATTTCCACAATTGGGATGATAGCAAAAGAAGTACCTGCTACAATTGCCCATTGATATGCATCTAAATGTGTAACGCTGAATAAATCATTAAATCCTGGAATAACAATCGTTGCAGCTAATAGCAAGAACGAAACAAGAATCCCATAGTTAAATGATTTGTTGCGGAATAAGCCAACTTTGAAAATTGATTGATAAATCGACTTCACATTAAAGGCATGGAACAATTGAATTAATCCCAAAGTAGCAAAGGCCATGGTTAAAGCATCGCCGTGTTGTAAATCATACAACGCTTGCGCCGATAAGTTTGTGTTAGCTGCGGTATGTGCTGGGAACATAATTGACATTTTATACACAATCAAAGTCAATGCCCCTTGCGTAATCCCTTGATAAACAACACTGCTTAAAACGCCGCCAGAGAAGAAGTTCGATTTTTTACCACGAGGTTCATGGCTCATCACATCACGTTCTGCTGGTTCCACACCTAACGCAATCGCTGGGAAAGTATCCGTTACTAAGTTAATCCACAATAAGTGAACAGGTAACAAGGTATCCCAATTGAGCATTGTTGCAATAAACAAGGTTAATACTTCCCCTAAGTTAGCTGAAAGTAAATATTGAATCGTTTTTTGGATATTTGAGAAAACTTTACGTCCTTCTTCTACTGCCACAATAATTGTTGAAAAGTTATCATCGGCAAGGACCATATCTGAAGCACCTTTTGATACTTCTGTTCCGGTAATCCCCATACCAATGCCGATGTCAGCAGCTTTTAAGGCTGGGGCATCATTTACGCCATCACCAGTCATCGCAACCACTTTTCCTTCTTGTTGCCACGCTTTAACAATCCGAACCTTGTGTTCTGGTGAAACACGAGCATAGACAGAGTAGTGTCCCACGACTTGTGCGAATTTTTCATCTGACAATTCATTTAATTCAGCGCCTGTAATGACTGCATCGTCGTCGCCTTCTTTGATGATGCCTAAACGTGCCGCAATTGCTTCTGCTGTATCACGGTGGTCACCCGTAATCATAATTGGACGAATACCCGCTTCTTTCGCGACTTTTACAGCATCTGCAGCTTCTTTTCTTTCTGGGTCAATCATACCGACTAAACCAGCAAATGTTAAATCTTTTTCCACAAGTTCAGAACTCATTTCGGCTGGAATCGTCTCAACATATTTATAAGCCATTCCTAAAACACGTAAGGCTTGTTTCGCTAATGAGGTGTTGGTTTTCAAAATTTCTTGACGTTTTGTTTCATCTAATGGACTTGTTTCTCCATTTGATAAGATTTCCGTACAACGTTTCAATAATTCATCTGGTGCACCTTTGACAGAAACTAGGAAGCCACCTGTTTTTAATTCATGAACAGTAGTCATTAATTTACGATCAGAGTCAAAAGGAATCTCTGCCACACGAGGTTCAGCTGCTACTTTTTCGGTTACGTTAAACGCATGATCTAAACCAAATTGTACTAAGGCAGTTTCTGTTGGGTCACCAATTAATGAACCATCTTGAGCGATTTTTGTATCATTCGTAAAGTTCATGATTTTTAAAGCCATATTATCGGTAGGGATTTCTGTGGAAGCAGATAAAACTTGACCATCTGTATACAACGCTTCAACGGTCATTTGATTTAAGGTTAACGTACCTGTTTTATCTGAACAGATAATGTCTGTACTTCCTAATGTTTCAACGGCTGGTAACTTACGGACAATCGCATTTTTCTTGGCCATTTTTTGGGTCCCTAAAGCCAAAATAATTGTGACAATCGCTGGTAATCCTTCTGGAATTGCCGCTACAGCTAACGAAATTGACGTTAATAACATGTCAATCCATGAACGACCATTCATCATTCCTACCACAAACATCACCGCTGCAATGACTAAAATGGCAATTGTTAACATTTTACCCAATTGGTTTAAGTTTTGTTTTAAAGGCGTTTCCGTTTCTTGTTCGCTTGCTAGCATGCCAGCAATTTTACCGACTTCTGTATTCATTCCTGTGCCAACCACAACGCCAAGACCACGTCCATACGTCACATTACTATTGGAATAAGCCATATTGATTCGGTCACCGATACCAATATCGGTTCCCTCTAAGATGGTTACTTCTTTTTCAACTGGAACAGATTCACCGGTTAACGCTGCTTCTTCAATTTTTAAGCTATTCGCTTCCAATAAACGTAAATCGGCTGGAACGACATCCCCTGCTTCTAATAAAACAATGTCACCTGGCACTAATTCATCACTTTTAACAGTAATGACGTGTCCATCACGGCGAACATTCGCATTTGGTGAAGACATTTCTTTTAATGCTTCAATGGCTTGTTCCGCTTTGGCTTCTTGGATGACCCCAAAGATGGCGTTCAAGATAACAACCACTAAGATGATAATCGAGTCTACCACATCATGGGAAAAGACGGCTGAAATGACCGCTGCCGCTAATAAAACAATAATCATAAAATCTTTGAATTGCTCAAAGAATTTCACGGCAAGTGATTTTTTCTTCCCTTCATCTAGCACATTTTCCCCGTACGTTTCTAAACGCTTTTGAGCCTCCTGTGCACTTAATCCATCAGTTGTTGTGTTCATTTTCTCCAAAACAACTGTGTCGTCTTGTGCGTAAAACGCTTCAGACAATTGTGTTTTCTTTTCTTCTGACATGTTCTTCCTCCTCTATTTTTTGCAGCATCCTCCAAGTTCTATTTTACATTTCATCAAAAATAAATGAAAAAAAATAGACTTGTGTATGCTACTTCGTCGAACATACATAAGTCTCACCGTTTAAGACAACACCAGAAATTGCTTTCGGAGTTGGTGATGTTGTCACAGCATAAATACTGTCAGTTACTCCCTCATGAAAAAACTATTTAACATTGATTGGAGAACCAATGTTATGAATAATTACTTAATTAGTATACCGTTTTCCACTCTTTTTTTCAAATAAAAGTTCTGCTCATTTGAAAAAAACTGAAATCCTTTCATTCGGATTCCAGTTTCTTGATTTGTATTCGTAAAATACGCTGTTGTCCCCGCTTTCGCGACCAACTAATAACCCAAGAAAGTAAGAAAAGACTAATCACGGTTCCTTCACGAACAAAAATCGGCAAATGATAACTAATGGACAATCCTAGTGCTAAACTGACACAAAAAATATCAACTAAATAACGATAAAACTGAAAACTATAGCGCGTTCTTTCAGAAATAAGTGTACAAAATTTTTCAATGGGAAATTGCAAAACACCTAGCGCAACTACCTGTCCTGTCCCAATTCCTGCTATGATTGTCCCTAAAATAAATAGAACAATTTTAACCAAATAATTTTGAAAAACAAGCGAACCAAATAATTGATATAAGAAAAAATTAATGACAAAACCAAAGCCAATTAACGCCACCAAAATAATCAAATAGTCCTGAATTTTACGCTGCTGATCTAACAACCAACACGTGCCTAAAAAAGCGAAATTGATAGCTGTGGTAACAGTTCCGACTTTTAAATGTGTAAGTGTTGCAAAGGTCACATTAAACGCATTAAAACTGCTAACCCCGATGCCTGCTTGAATTGTCAAACTGATGCCCAATGCACTAATTAAATAAAAAAGAAACGATAGTACAATTTTTTTCTTCCACATTATAAAAACTCCTCTACTCTTGATACGTCTATTATGTGCTACAATAGAAGAAACAAATAGGAGATATCTCCTATTATAAGGAGAAAAAAATGCTTAAAACAGCCTACCAACAATCACCGAAACAAGAATTAGCTAAAAATACGCCTTTTTTTAATGAAACTGATTTAAAACACAGTTTTATTATCGATTTTGAAAATCAAGAATTCATTCATCACCAAGCAGAGCCATTAAATTATCTTTTTTATTTAATCAAAGGAAAAGCGAAAATTTTAAAAACAGAACGCAATGGCCGCCAATCCATTGTTCAGTTTTTAACGACAGGTGATTTAATTGGCGATTTAACATTAGTTCAAGCGGAAACGATAACCAAGGACGTTATCGCCTTAGGTGAAACCTGTTGTTTGGCTGTACCTTTAGCTTACGCAGAAACTGTTTTAAAAAACAAGGTACTTTTTATGCAGCAACTCAGCCATTATCTAGGGATAAAAATGCTCCAACGGGTGGACCACTTTACAACGAATCAGACCTATGAACTAAGTTATCGGCTAGCGGAATTGCTATTGGTTGCCGCTAATCACGAAGATGTTTATAAAGAAAAACATACTGAGATTGCCGAATACTTAGGGGTTAGTTATCGCCATCTTATTTATACCTTCAAACAATTTCGAGAGCGCGGCTTTATTCAAAAACAAGGAACTGCTTATCACATCAACCGCTTAGCGTTACATTCTTTTGTGCAAAAAATGAAGAGTTAAAGTGGTGGATTGTTGACAAATAGTGCGCTTCCCGCTACCCTATTCTTATTAATAAGAAAGAAGGGACAGCAATGGAGCAAGCATCATTTACTGTATCTAGTTGGCAAGAACAACCGATTGACAATCTTAATGAAAATTTCCCAGTGAATCAAGCGAGCGCTACTTATCAATTGTCAGGGGCCTTATCTGGGACAGCTTCTGTGGAATACTTAATGACTTATCAAGGCTCTTCAATGGCAGATGGGCTTGAAGCTGTGGCTCAAGTGGTCGGTTTCCTACATTTCGAAGGAACTTATTTAGGAAAAAAAAGCACCTTTACTGCTTGCGAAAAAGGGACGTTTACACAGGGTCTTTTAGACTGCCCAGGTGAACTATTTCAAGCATCAGGTGAGCTTGCCGGTTTATCCGGTCGCTACACTTATGAATTTAGTCAAGAAGAAGCGCTTCTTCATTTAGACTTTGTATAATAAAAAATTTCAAGGAAAGTTGGTGACATTATTTTACTTATTTTAAATTTGGCGGTTGTAAAAGACAATGGGTGTTTTTGATTAGATTAAACTTTTAAGGAGAAAAATCATGAAAAACACCCGAAACACCGTCCCATCATTACTAATTATTATTTTGCTTGTGGGATTTCCACAAATCAGCGAGTCGATTTTCACACCCATTTTGCCAGCGCTTAGTTCTGCTTTTAACATTCACGATAGCGTGGCACAATTAACCATGAGTATTTATTTTGTTGCCTTTGCCGTTGGCGTTTTATTCTGGGGAATTCTATCCGATACGATTGGACGTCGCCCAGCTATGTTATTAGGAATTTTATGCTATTTAATTGGAAATATTGGCCTTTTTTTGAGTCCGACGTTTCCTTGGCTGTTATTCTTCCGTTTAATTCAAGCATTTGGTGCAAGCGTTGGTTCTGTTATTACCCAATCGATGATGCGGGAAAGCTTTAACGATCTTCAAAGAGGGAAAATTTTTGCTCAAACAAGCGCTGCCCTATCGCTATCTCCTGCCATCGGACCCTTAGTCGGCGGACTTGTTCAAACCTATTTTGGCTATCAGCATGTCTTTAGCACCTTAATTGTCATGGCTGTTCTATTACTTTTCTATAGTTTTTATCGTTTACCAGAAACCTTTCACTTAGGAAATACCTTAACGAAAGCGCCTTTTTGGTCCGTGGCGAAACGCCTTTCCTTCGATTCGAAAGTTTGGTGCTACGGCTTATTGATTGGGGGCATTAATGGTTTATTGTTTAGCTACTATGCAGAAGCTCCGTTTATTTTCATCAATCACTTTGGCTTTAGCAGTGTCCAATATGGCTTTCTTGGTTTAGTTTTAGCTGTGTCTAGTATTCTTGCTGCAGTTCTTATCAATTGGTTGCTAGGATATTGGTCAGCGGAAAAAATTGCCTTTGCTGGTTTGCTGCTAAGTATCTTTGCGGCTTGCTGTTTATTAATAATGACACAATTTGAAACAATCATTGGTCTTATTTTGTTTATTTTTCTCTTTTTCTTAGGGATTAATATTACTTTGCCCAATGCCTTAAGTATGGCCTTAAAAGGCTATGAATCTGTAATTGGTACTGCCAGTGGAATTTTTAGTTTTGTCTATTACTTGTTTGTTAGTTTCTTTACCTATTTGATTAGTTACTTTCACAATGGTACCATTTGGGTCTTACCGCTTTACTTTTTAAGTTTTGCTTGTCTGTTAGCTTTCAGCTATTATGTCATTGTTTATCGTAAAACTTTAAAATAAAAATCAAAAACACACGAATATTTCGTGTGTTTTTTTTAGCTAAAAAATTGATTTTCTAAACTATATTGCTTCCCTGAAACAATGTCATATTGAATCAGTCGGTATTCCTCATATAGTTGTTCTTGCTTTTTATTCATTTCTACTGTTTTTTTCCATTCCCCGCCGAGATAGTAATTCCCCTTTTCAAAAGCAGGCAATTGTTCTTGTACCTCATTTAGCATAGCGTAAAATCCCGATTGCGGTAAGCCGCTTTGTTGGAAAAGTGAGGGAGCAAAATAAAATGGACTAATAGTTGCTTGATGCTGATTTTTTTCTGTTAACTGGTTCGCCGTATCATACATTAGAAATTCTGTCTGGTGAAGGGCTGCCCCTTCATTCAACGTTTGAATGTTTTCATCATAAATACTTGGTAAGTGATCTCCCCAAAAAACGACTAATGTGCGTTTGGGCATTTTTTCGATTTCTTGTAGGAAATTTTTCAAAGCTTCGCTACTGTAGGCAATATCTTGCAAGTAATTATTGAGCGCGACTTGATTGCCGTTTCCTTGAGAAAAATAATTGGACGTTGTGTATTTATTTTCATAGGGCATATGTGTTTGCATAGTAACTAAATGAATGAATTGCGGTTGCTCTTTTTCTTTAAGCAGTGTCGTCACTTCCTGATACGCTGCTTGATCTGAAATGTAAGGATTATTTTCTAGTTTATCCGTATAGTTCATTGTTTTTTCATTGATAAATTGATCAAAACCTAAAATTTTATACACATCTTTTCGTTTATACATAGATGTATTGTACGGATGAATAGCCGTTGTTTGGTACTTTTGTTCCTTAAGTAATGAAACAATGGAAGGCAATTCCGTCATCTTAGGAATCATCATTGTATAAGGTGTAGTCATTTGGGCATTCATTAATTCCATCGAAAAACTTGTTAGGGCTTCAAATTCAATATTCGCAGTTCCGCCCCCGTAGTTTTGTGAAAGCATCTGGCCACTGTAAGTTTTATCAGCGATTTGCTGATAATCAGCTAAAGGGTTACCAATAATGGACAAACCTTTCAGATGATCTGGATTTGAAAAACTTTCACTCATGACAAACACAATATTTAGTTGCTCATTGCTCGGCACTGTTTTCGCCTCGGCCAACTTTTGATATTTCTGAGTAATTTCTGAAATAGCTTCTTTTGAATAACCCTTTGGTTGGTCCATAGCCTCTACTTTTAAATTATATAGAAAACCACCAATAAATCCTGTATTGTAGTAATTCATTTTTTGGCTGTAAGGAATCCATAACGCGGTTTTATTATAGGCTTTACGTAACAAATTTTGCGGATTGTTAAAATCACCAATATATGAAAATAGACCAATCGAAAGAACAAGACTTAACACACGAATCGTTTGTTTTTTCTTCGATAAAAAGAAACTTTTATAAAAGGCTTTTCCTAAGAAAAAAAGTGCTACACAACCTAACGCTACCACAAAAATAAACGGCCATAAACCAACCATTTCTTTTAATAAACTAACTTCTGTGATCATTTTTAAGTCGTCTGGGTAAATAGGTTCGACACGATAAAACATCTTTTGATAGTCCGCAAATCCTAAAACACCTATTATGACACTATATAAAAGAGCGCCAACTCCTAATGAGCCTGCCAAACTACATAAAAAAAGTAAAAAAACGCTTAGCACAAAACAACCTAAGAAAAACTTTTCCGTATGCCACGAAAAAGCAAACTTGAAGGCTAAATCAACAGACAAGTTATTCTGACACCATTGCAAATATAAATTACTAAAAATAATTAATAAGATGAACCCGATTCCATACAAAAGGTAGCGGTAGGGCCATCGTCTAAATTTCTCAACTCTCTTTTTCACATCGATCTCCTATTCAAAAACTAGTAATGTATTTATTTTATGCTTCTTGAAAAAGAATGTAAAGAAGTAGCTAGCAAAGAAGTCTAAGGAATGGTAAAGAAAAAATGTTATTTGTTGCAAAAATAATTTTCCAGTGGTATAGTAACAATGGAATTTCGTTATCAGTTATCGTCGCCTTTTTAGAGTACTTTATGAAAGGAGAATAACTATGACTTACAAAGTAAAAAACATTCAATACCGTATTCAATTAGACACAGACAAAAATATTTTCATTGTTTTCGATGCAAAAAATGAAAGTAAAACAGCAACTGGTCACACAATTGAAGAAGCAATTGCACACTTAAAACAATTAAACTAAGGAGTGACAAACATTTCCATGCAAGACCCTTTAGGTAGTTATTTAAGCTAAAAGCCGTTTAGTAAAGAAAAAATACTAGACGGTTTTTTTGTATCCTCTTCGCCTTTTATTTTTTACATAGTATACTGAAACAAACGGAGGTGTTTTTAGATGACCATCATTGCAAACTATATACGCCAGCAATCCCAACATCAAACACAGTTAACAGAAATCTACCAAGCAATTTTAGCGGTTGTTCCTCAGGAGACTACTGAAAAAATCGCTTATGGAATGCCGACCTTTTACTTAAATGGCAATTTAGTGCATTTTGCGGCGGCCAAGCAACATTTAGGTTTCTATCCTACGCCATCAGCCATCCAACGTTTCAGCAAAGAATTACGCCCTTTTAAAACCTCGAAAGGTGCCATTCAATTTCCCTACACGCAAGAGTTACCTCTTTCGTTAATACAGGAAATAGTTAAATTCCGTGTACAAGAAAACATGAAGAGCGTGGGACAAAAATCACTTTGAATTTTTGTCCCACGCTCAAAAACTGATAAACGGCGGGAACAGAAGCAACTCCTTCGGAAATAAGCCGAAATTCTCCAAAAATTAAAGAACAATTTTCGGAAATTCCTTCTTATTGCTGAGAAACACTATTTGCAAAGCAAATAGATGTTAAACAGTACCTACTTGGTTCTCGGAGTTAAACACTTCTGTCCCGACCTCTTCATGTTCTTAAAATTTTTTCCATCGCTTTTCCCTTGGCCAATTCGTCGATTAATTTATCTAGGTAACGGATTTTTTGCATTAAAGGATCTTCAATTTCTTCCACGCGATAGCCACAAATTACGCCTTTGATCAATTGGGCGTTTTCATTAAAATTGGGTGCTTCTTCAAAAAATGTTTCCATCGTTACTTTTTGAGCCAATTGTTGTTGCAAGCCTTTTTCATCATAACCAGTTAACCAGTAAATAATTTCGTCAACCTCCGCTTGCGTTCGATTTTTACGTTCTGCTTTTTGGATGTATAGCGGGTAAACACTGGCAAAGGTCATTGTATAGATTTTCGGTTTTGTCATTGGTTTTCCTACTTTCTGAAGTATTCTCTCTTCAGTCTACCACAGGCTTGCTGGAAAAAGAGGCTATTTTGTCTTAGTAATCAAATTGACGATAATAACGACGAATCTCTAATGGGTGACAATTTAATTTTTCTACATGCGCATCAATGCGTTGCGTTACCGCATGCATTAGGAGAAATGAAACAACTCGGCCACGATATTTTTCACTAATTCCTGGAAGTTCATACGCTTTCGAATCAATAATTGTATAATTGGCACAGATTTTCGGCAATAATTTTGCTACTCGTTCTGCCAACGGTCGCTGCTCGTCTTCTCCAATAAACAACGTTACTGGCGTAGTTTCATCTACAATTTCTAGCGTTCCATGTAAGAACTCTGCTGCATGAATTGATTTTGAACGAAGCCAACTTTGCTCTTCCCAATAGCACATTGCATAAGAATAGACCGCTCCCCATTGGTTTCCTGCGCCAATAAAATAGTGAATGCTATCATGACGATGTTTTTCCGCAAAAGCTAAGCCAAACGCATCGGCACTTTTTTCGGCTTCAGCTAAACCTGTAGGCAAATATTCTTCCAATTCTTGGTAATAATTTTCGTAATCTGTAAATTCGTTGTTTTTTTGCATTAAACGATCAGCTACCATAAAGAACTTGATTTGCTCAGTTCCTGGAGCTGGATAAGTCACCACATAATCACATAAATCTGCTAAAAGACTGTCTTTTGCATCGATAAAACCAAATAACGTTGCGCCGACCTTTTTGATTTCTTGAACGGCTTGCACCACTTCTTGTGTTGTCCCAGTAACGGAAGACAAGATGACGAATGATTTTTCTGTTAAACGTTTATTGCCTGTTGTGTAATACTCAGCAGCATGTTGAACATAGATTGGTAAATTACTTTTTCCATTCGCATAAGTAACTGCTTGCATGGCTGAAGCATAAGTACCGCCGATTCCTAAATAATAGACCGCATCAAATCCTTTCGTCCAAACTTGATCAACAACTTTTTCAACATCTGAACGCAAGGCTAAGGCACCTCGTATGTCTTTGATTTGTTGTTCTTCATTAAATTTTAACATGGCTGATTTCCCTCTTTCTTTGCTATTTTACTTTTTAGGACACAATCAAAATCATCAAAAATCCGTTGAGATAAATCAATTCCTTTACTTGTAGCTACTTGATACGCCAAATATTGAAATGGAATAACTAATAATAACGGACTAATTTTTTCTTCGACATCACTTGCTAAACCTAACGTATTTGATGCTCTCGTTGAACCCGTTGTAATTGTGTAACATTGGCCAACATAACTGGCTAGATAATTTTTCAAGGCTTGGCTACGTGCTTGAATAGGACTTTGATTCTCAATAAAAAACAAAAGATGTGTAGTATCCGCTTCAAGATAAGGCCCATGCATATAGGCTTCGACTTCAAATCCTTGGGAAGGTAAGCGAACTGTTTCTGTAAACTTCGTCTCAAACTCTTTCGCCGTACCAATATTGGGCCCATAACCAATTGCGATAAATTGTGTCCCCTCTGTTAATTCTTTTTTCGTTTTTTGCCAAAATTGTTCGGTTTTATAAATCACCGAATCGATTTCCTGAATTGCTTTGGCAAGTTTTGCTAATTCTTCTTCAACCTCTACTTTTGTTAATTGATGCTTTTGATAGCCCAGTTTCAAACCAAATAGAAATAAATTTAAAAGTGTTGCCGTATAGCCTTTTGTGACAAAACCAACTGTTTCAAGCCCCATTTTTAAATCCAGGACTTCATCCACAACCTCCGTAATCGGGCTGGTGACATCACTTGTCAAGGCCACTGTTTTTACAGACGTTTGGTTTTTAATTTTTGCAATGGCATCAATTGTTGAAGCACTTTTACCACTTTGCGAAACCGCTACGACCAGATCAAACCGATCATTCACTTTGCCATAATGAGCAAAATTGAACGGCTCTTGGATTTCCACATAAATAGGCGCCACTTCTTCAAGGTAAACTTTAGCCGCCTGACAAGCATTATGTGACGAGCCAGTTGCTAAAATTAGACAGTGCGTGACCTTTGAAACGTCTGTATCAGTTAATTGAAATTGGTTAAGAATCTGAGTTAGGGCTGCTTGCTCCTCATTTATATAATCCAGCATCGTTTTCATATTTTGCCTCCTAAAATAGACCAATTAATGAGCCAAGAATTCCGACAATTGCCATGCCACCTAAAATCGCTAAAGGTTTTACTTCTTTTTTCAATAAATAAAAAACAAAACCAAAGGATGCAAGCGGTAATAATTTAGGCATGATATCGTCAAAGATACTTTGAACCGTGACTGCATTTTTGCCACTTCCGCTGATTGTAATCGGGATAGTTAAATCAATCATGGAGGCGGTCATAGCACCTACCACCATCAAGCCAATTATTGAAGCGCCTAATGTGAGACTTTCCATCATGCCATTTGCTTGAATTTTTTTGAGAAAACCAGTTCCTAATTTATAGCCCCAACGATTCAGTAAATAACGAACAATCACATGGGGGACGTTAAAAATGAGTAAAAATAGAATTGGCCCTAACACATTCCCTTGTAAAGCTAACGAAGTTCCAACACCTGTTGCAATCAAGCGTAAGGTTCCCCAGAAAAAGGAATCACCTAAACCAGCTAAAGGTCCCATTAACGAGGTTTTAATACTATCGATTGTTCCAACTTCAAAATTTTCGTCCAGAACATTTTCTTCTTCCATTGCAGCATTAATTCCTAAAATAAACGTCACGATATGCGGCGTGGTATTAAAGAAAGCAAGATGCCGTTTTAAAGCTGCCGCCATCTCTTCTTTTTGAGGATATAATTTCTTTAAAATAGGGATCATGGCATAGACATAAGCCATATTCATCTGACGTTCATAATTCCATGAAAATTCCATTTGGAATGAACGCCAAAAGACTTGATTAAGTTCTTTTTTTGTAATTAAGTTTTCTGTCTTAGTTTTAGAAGTCTTCGTCATCATCAATTACCTCCCCACTTGTTGTTTGTATTGTTTCATTCTTTCCTTTGGCATAATTCATGATATTCACAACAATTACTGCTGTAATGGCACCCAAAATTGCTACTCCTGTTACAGGTAACTTAAAGTAAGCCATTAAGACAAAGCCTAAAAAGAAATATGGCGCCACTTGTTTGTTAATCAGTAAGCGTGCAAGCATCGCAAATCCTAGCGCTGGAATAATCCCAGTTGCAACAGACAACCCATGTTGAATAAATTCAGGGATCAGATCAAGTAAGCCTTTAATGGTGTTGCTGCCCACGGCAAATGAAATAGTTACAATGAGCGCTAGCATGAACGATAAGCCAAAGCCTGCAAGTAAATGCATGCGCTCCACCCCTTTATATGCTCCTTCTTCAGCATACTGATCAGCTTTTTGACTCATGATTGGGATGAGCAAACCCAAATAAATATTTTTAAGAATCAACGTTAACGTTGCGATTGGCAAGCCTAAGACTAAGGCTGTTTCTGTTCCTGCGCCAGCAGTAATAGCAAACGCTGTACCAAGAATCCCACCAGTCACTACATCAGGTGGGATTGATGCGCCCACTGAAAAAGAACCGATGAAAGCTAACTCTAAGGTCGCGCCCATGATTACGCCCGTTTTGACATCACCTAATACAATTCCGACAAATAAACCGGTTACAATTGGTCTTGAAAGCAACGAGGTTCCTAAAGCATATTCCGACTGCGCAATAAAAGCGATGCAACCTAAAAGAATCGCTTGTCCTATCATTTGTATTTCTCCTTTCTACAAGACATTTAATGCTGCTACTTTTTTGTCATTTGGGACTTGTCGAATTTCAACTTCACAACCATTTGCGACCAATTCTTTAACCATTTTTTCTTCATCCGGTGTGATATTAATTGCTTTAGAAATGTTTCGAGTATTTTCCCTTACTTTCATCCCTCCTAAGTTAATTTCTTTTATTTCTGGATAAGCAGTAGCCAATCGATAAGCATCTTCTACACTCTCAACTACAATAAAAAGTTTGTATTTTTCTGTAACACCACTTTTTAGTGCGGCAATCGCATCTTCAATCGTTTTAATGACCAGTTTTACTCCTGCTGGCTTAGCTAGCTTAATGGTTGTTTTTCGAATATCATTTTTAGGTACGTCATCATTTGCGATTAAAATACAATCGGCGCCTAAGCCTTGGGTCCATGAAAAAGCCACTTG
Source organism: Enterococcus sp. DIV1206 (assembly GCF_051712485.1). Lineage (NCBI taxonomy): Bacteria > Bacillati > Bacillota > Bacilli > Lactobacillales > Enterococcaceae > Enterococcus > Enterococcus sp. DIV1206. Next base: position 1,231,362 of record NZ_JBIOOZ010000001.1, on the reverse strand, counting down.
ACCATGTAACAAGCGATGATCGACTCTTAACAATTTAATCATTTCATTTCCTCCTAAAATTCTTCTTCTAAAATTTCTTTACTAGATAACTCATTACAATAACAAAGACTTTCTTGTCCGTTTTCAACGGCACGTTTTACTAAATCAACTAATGAATCAACAGTATTTATTTGGGTATATATTTCAATTAATGTTGCTAAATTTAATCCTGAAATTAAATGCATTGCTTGTTTCCCCACATAATTAAAGAATTCGTTATTCACGCTTCCGCCAAATAGGTCTGTAATCACAATTAATTCATTTTGTTGATTGTTCTTTAAAATGTCTTTGACCGTCTTGGCTAAATCATAAGGTTGTTCCATATAAGCGCAAAGACATTCCACATTCTTTGTTTCACCACAAATTAAAGCTAATGATGTCTGAATCCCTGCAGCGAAATTACCATGTGTTGCCAGAATAATTTTACGTTCCATTTTCTTCACCTCACTTACTTCTTTATATAGCAAAAAGAGTGCCAAAAAAGTGGCACTCCCTCCTTTTTATTTTAAAAATCGCTTTCTGCGTTGTTAAACTCCGTTTTTCCAAACAACACATCATAGACATAAAAAAGCTCCGATTCAGGTATATTGACACTATAAACTTTTTCAATGACACTAAACGCCTCTTTTAACTCTTGCAAGACCGTTCTTTGACACTGCTTTAGTTGTTCGGCGCCATTATAATTTTCAATAGGTTCATTCCGGATTAATCGTTCAATTAAACAACTGACATGGACATATACCGCTAATTTACGATCATTTTGAATTGTTTGTTGCCACCGCTCTTCTAATTGAATTAAAAAGACTTCTACTTGTCGAATAATTTTTTCTGTATCTAAAATCGTCACTGATTGAATGACCCGATCTAATGAAAAGTTCCGAATCAACTCATGATTTACATAAGACAGCATATCTTTAGTTAATTCTCTCTTTGTCCATTCTAAAAGGGTCGTAATTCCTTTTCCTGCAATCAACTCTTCTAAAGAGATGTACGGGAGGTCATTTGAAGACGGGTTGTTTGTACCGATGATGCCGACAATCTCATATTCTGGAAAACTTTCTTTGATCGACTCTGCATTACGTAATTGATTATATTCACAAGGAATAATCTTTAATTGTGCTTCCGCAGGTAAACTTTTTTCAAGTAAATCTCTAATTTTAACGGCTGTGCCAATTCCGGTACTACACGTTGTTAAAATGACACGTTCCGTTTTATTTTCAGGTAATATGATTTCCCATTCATTTGGATGAACCGTTAACGCTTTTTGGGGCAATTCTTCAAAAGAAACTTCGTCTTTAATGGCTTCTCCTATAGATAGAGCCAAGCTTGTTGTCACATTATTCATTAATAAAAAAGGACCTTCTTCTTCTGCCGGAAAATACTGATAAATTTCTTTCAATGAACCCATATCAAAAAGAATTACTAAACCATTCCTCGTTTCTTGACGTTCCATATAGTGAATTAAGTGTTCGGAAATTTTTTTGGGAGTAACATCTAACGGCATGTCAAACGATTGAAAAATTGGCACATTTAACAGCCGATTTGCAACATTCGCAATACTACTTGCTGTGGCATATCCGTGGGCAACAATCACCGCTTTCGGATAGTGACTTTCCTTTACTGAACCCGAATAGTGAAGATAAATGGTGACAATAATTCGATCCATCTGGGATAGTTCAATATCTAATGAACGTTTCACTAAAGTTAACAGTTGTTCAGCGTAGCCATAACTAGTTGCTAATTTAGTTTGAACTTCTGTTAAAAGTTCGTCAATGACTGTTGTAGGTTCTTTTTCTGGAAACCAATCAATACATCTTCGTTGAAACAGATAGGTGCTTAATGCATAGACTAAACTGCCATTAAACCGAATTTGATAAGACGATTCAATCGTTTCCAATAATTGACGGATATTTTGCGTAATAAACAATAGCATTTCGTGATTTTTCTCTCGCTTCTTTTCAAATAATAAATCATCGAATAAGCGTTCAATTTCTTTCGAGATGTCGTTATTGGCAGTGGAAAGATGATGATGGTGAGAGACATAAAGACGAAGGATTCGTTCATAACTCTGGATAATTCTTCTTTGCGCAAGCTCTGTTTCCTCTAACAAACTAATCAGATTTGTTTGCTCATCTAAACGAATAGGCAATTCATTTTCATTAGGAGCTAGTTTGATTGATTGATCCAGAAATTCTTTCGGTAGATCGTGTAAAGTGATTGGAATAACACGTTTATCAAGATTGGCGGCAAAGCTGCGTGCAGTAATAATTTTTATATTATTTCTTAATTCACCTACATTGCCTACATAATGGTGGTTTTCTAAAAGTTGGATAACTTGTGGCGTGATAGTAACTGCTTTTTGAATAGCTTGCTGTTCCTCATAAAATGCTCGCATAATTAATTGTTTTCTTTCCGCTTGAGTGCGTTCAGCAAGACTTGGGATTTTAATTTGAATAGGAATTCGTCTTAAAAATGTCGTTAAAAAGGTGCTAGAAATTTCTTCAGTTGTGGCAAAGCACAACCGACACGTAACAGGAATGGGCCGATTGGTTTCACCCATCCGATAAATAATACCCTGATCTAAAAATGTAAACAATTTTTCCTGCCCTTCAGGACTCAAACGATGAACTTCATCTAAAAATAAAACGCCCCCTTCTGCACTTTGAAAGGCTCCAATTTTATCGGAATCTGCTCCCGTAAAAGCGCCTTTAAGATGCCCAAATAATTGACTAGTTAAAAGCTCTGGATTGTTGGCATATTGCGCACAATTAACTGTCACAAAAGGTGCTGAATCGTCAAGTAGTTCTTTTGAAAGACAAAACTGATAATATAAGGATGCTAAAAAACTTTTACCCGTACCACTTTCACCTGTAATTAAGACAGGCAATCCACCGCCAGGATAAAGCGCTGCCATTTTTAATTGTTCGATGGTCTGGGCTAAACTACCTCGATAACCAATGACCGACTGAAAAAAATCACTTTTGCGATCAAAAACAGGCTGTTCATCGATCATTTCTTGGAAACTTTGATAAACAGTTCTTTTTAAAAGATAGTTTTGTTGTTGAAACGCTTCTTTATGAAAAAAGTAAACTGGTCGTGTATTGATCTTAACTAGAATCCCTTCTTCGTTTAACTGATTTAAATAGTGACTAGCTGTATTTCGTTTGATAGAAAATGTCGTTGCAATATTGCTTGCTGTGAAAATTTCACTGACTAAAGATGGTTCAAAAAAAGCTGTTTGATTGCGTAAATAATCAACAATTTGCATTTTTAACATAAAATCACCTCTCATTTATCATAACGTACCTAAAAAAAACGTCAATATTCAAAATTTCTTTTGTTATTTTTCTTTATATAAGGAGCCCATTTTTTATGTTATTTAATCACAGGAACCTGATTCTATCATTGCAGAATAGGCTTTCATTCAGTATACTGTAAATAGAGGAACAAGAAACGAATTGGATAATTAGGCACTGAAAGAACGCACCACCGTTCTGAATGTTTCGAAACACACAACAGGTTATCGAAATGACCATTGGAGAAAAATTCCTTTTTCTCCGAGGTTAGCGATTGTGACATGTTGCAATCGTTTTTTGTCCTTAAAATGTTGAGAAAAAGAAAAAAGGCACTTTGCATGTCAGCACCACCTGACAAACAAAGCCCTTCATAGACAGCACAACCTATCTATTCCAGTTGCCTTTTTTGCTAGTTACACTAGCTAATTTTAGTGTACCCGATTTTCAGTGAAATTACTAGCATCTTTAAAATTTTTACTGAAACGATCAGCCTGTGCAATGAACTAGTTTTCTTCAGCGGCGGCAACCGCTGAGAAGCTTTTTCTCAAATTTTAAGTGAATAATGTATCATAAACTTTTTTGGCATATCCATCCGTCATATTACATACAAAGTCCACCGCCATTTTCAAACGATAATAGTCTTTTTCTGCTTCTGTAGCGTTCTTTGCTTCTCTTCTATACAACGCTTTCGCGCTTTCCGAAATATTATTAAAGATTCGCTCCTCATACTTATTCATGGAAACTTTTTCATATTTCAGTACGACTGGAACAAATTCATCTAGTAAACGATTGATGATATTGAAGCCCAATACCTCTTGATCCAAAATTGTTTTTGTTTGAAAAACATAGACTCTAGAAAAGTTTTTTAATGCCTGAAAGCATTTCACTTCATCACAATCTTCAATGATAATTTCATTATGATAGATACCTCTCATAATTAAGTCATAATGATTAGCAAAATTTTTCGCTACGCTTTGACAAACAGCTCTTTGTGTCTTTCTCAAAAATTCTTGTAAGGTAGCTTCTTCTGTTTTATCTTTTTCTAACATTAAAAATTTTTTTGTTCCTGTTTGCCCATCAACAAACTGCTTTAAATCTTGATAGCTGTATAAACCATAATTATAGGCATCTTCGATATCTGAAAAAGTATAGGCGATATCATCTGAGGCTTCTAGCAAAAAGACTAATGGGTGTCGCTTATTTTGTGTTCCTGTCGCAAATTTAATGGCGTTAAACACTTGTTTTTCCGAGTAAAAATAGCCAACTTTTTTAGACAAAAGCTGTTGCTTATTTAATTGATCTGAAGATGCCGTATATTTGATAACTGTATCTAATGTCGTGGCAGTTAGTTTCATTCCTGCTTTAGAAGTCCCATTATCATGATGCAGTTTTGTTAAAAGTCGGATGGTTTGAGCGTTTCCTTCAAAGTTAAGAAAATCATTTTGTTGTTGCTCCGAAAAATCAGACCAACAAGCATACAAAGGACCATTTTTTTCAAACCAAATACGAATGGCTTCTTCCCCAAAATGTCCAAAAGGGGGATTGCCAATATCATGGATTAATGCAGCTGTTTCTAACAACCGATAGCATTCTGATAATTCCATAACCTCAATGTTTCGTTCGTTCAACTGTGAAATAACTAATCTAAGTATATCCCTGCTATGCATTGCCACTTCTAAGCTATGCGTTAAACGCGTTCTTACAAAATCATTACGTTCTAAAGGAAAAACTTGTGTTTTGTCTTGTAAACGTCTAAATGCATCACTTTTAATTACTCTACGATAGTCACTATCTAAAGATTTACGAAGTTCTGTGGCTAAATCAACTTGCTTATTTAACCAGTCATTTTGATATTGTTTACCATTATCAGAAATACGATATGTACCAACCAACTGACGCCAATTCATTTTCATTTATTACCTCCTCCAATTACTCTACCTTCTCTAAATAAGAGACGTAAATATTTTTACATTTACCAATATCACTGAATTCCCGATTGTTATACGCCTTATCCTTTTTCAATTTAAACCGCACTTTTTCGCCTTCTTGAAAAGTTCCCCACGTAAGAAAAAAGAATAGCCAATGGCTTTCATCCTCTGATAGCGTGTCTAAACCTAAACTTTTAGGCTCAATTAAGCTAGGTAATTTAAAACAGTCATACACCCCTTTTGCTGTGCCATACACAGGACGATGAGTGCTAAGAGTCGTTTCAAAATATCCCTTTTCATCAGGTTTTAAATAACTTGCTTGTCGAATCAGTTGTGTCAGTTTATTTTGGAATGGCTGAATATTTTTCTCAACGTTTAGTTCAAAATCTGGCTCAGCTTGTACATCTGTGTCATGAGATAACTTTTTTAATAAGCAGTTGATTTCATTAGTACTTGTCTTATCATTAAACGCAATCGCCAAACGCTCACTGCTAATAACACCTTTCATATCTTTCATAGAAAAATTATTTAACGCAATTGGATAGTGTTTATCTGATAGCATCCAAGAAGCACCCATTTCGTTTAAACATGGAATACTCTGATAATAATGATCAGATAAAAAATACAGCATGACAGGTTGATTGGTTAGCTCCCTTTTAATCGTGTCAAAAATTAATTCTCCTGGCTGTACACCTGTTTCAATAGCGGAACTATAAAAAATATCCTGTGTTCGAAACCCAAACTTTTTCAACAATTGGATAAACGCATCCACATATTCTTAATCCTTTGAACTATGACTAATAAAAATCTTTTTCCCGTTGCTCACTACTCAACATCCTCCAAGTTAAATTTGTATTTTCATTTTTTTGTGAAATTCTATACTATTTCTTTAAGCGTACAGCGTTATCTGAAACCAGTCAATACTAAAATTATAAAATAACAATTATTTTGTTTTATTAAATTTTTATATAATGTTGTTTTGTTAATGTTTTGTTATTTTTAAACAAGTGATTATAGAGCGATGTACGGTTGAAGTTATTTCTAATCTATTTTTTTCAATATTTTTATAAATATAAAAAAACACGCCTTTCTTTGCAGAAAGGCGTGTTTTTACGTCCGAGTATAAGGAGAATTGGTTCATTAACCAATTGTCCCTTTAAGCGTTATTCATTAAATGAATTATTTGTTTTTTAAGTTGTAGAAAGATTTTAAGCCTTTGTATTCAGCTACATCGCCTAATTGATCTTCAATACGTAATAATTGGTTGTATTTAGCAATACGGTCAGTACGGCTTAATGAACCAGTTTTGATTTGGCCAGCGTTTGTTGCAACAGCGATATCAGAGATTGTTGAATCTTCTGTTTCACCAGAACGGTGAGATACAACTGCAGTGTAGCCAGCTTCTTTAGCCATTTCGATTGCTTCAAATGTTTCAGTTAAAGTACCGATTTGGTTAACTTTGATTAGGATTGAGTTAGCGATACCTTTTTCGATACCTTCAGCTAATTTAGTTGTGTTTGTTACGAATAAATCGTCACCAACTAATTGAACTTTGTCGCCTAATACTTCAGTTAATTTTTTGAATCCGTCCCAGTCGTTTTCGTCTAAGCCGTCTTCGATTGAAATGATTGGGTATTTAGAAACTAATTCTTCGTAGAACGCGATCATTTCTTCAGTTGTTTTTTCGCCTTCTCCTGAGTCAGCTAAAACGTAAACGCCTTTTTCTTTGTCGTAGAATTCTGAAGAAGCAGCATCCATAGCAAGAACAACGTCTTTACCAGGAACATAGCCAGCTTTTTCGATAGCTTCGATGATTACTTCGAAACCTTCTTCGTTTGAACCTAAGTTAGGAGCGAAACCACCTTCGTCACCTACTGAAGTAGCTAAGCCGCGACCTTTTAAGATTGAAGCTAATGCGTGGAATACTTCTGCACCCATACGTAAAGCTTCTTTGAATGTAGGCGCACCTACAGGCATGATCATGAATTCTTGGAAGTCAATACTGTTGTCAGCATGTGATCCACCGTTGATGATGTTCATCATTGGAGTTGGTAATACTTTTGTATTGAATCCGCCTAAGTAATGATATAAAGGCACTTCTAGGTAATCAGCAGCAGCACGAGCTACGGCGATAGACACACCAAGAATAGCGTTAGCACCTAATTTACCTTTGTTAGGAGTTCCATCTAAATCGATCATTGCTTTATCGATAGCCATTTGATCGCGTACATCGTAACCGATGATTGCTTCAGCAATGATGTTGTTTACGTTATCTACAGCTTTAGTAACACCTTTACCTAAGTAACGAGCTTTGTCGCCATCACGTAATTCAACTGCTTCGTATTCACCAGTTGAAGCTCCTGAAGGAACCATTCCACGGCCGAAAGCTCCGCTTTCAGTGTAAACTTCTACTTCGATTGTTGGGTTACCGCGTGAGTCTAAGACTTCGCGTGCGTAAATATCAGTAATAATTGACATGTTTTGTCTCTCCTTTGAGTTTGTATTTATACTAAGGGGATTCCCTCATGTATGATTGTAGTTAATTCTCGCAAACTATGCAAACATTTTTTTGCAAAAGTCATTGAGAAAACGTTACCGTTAGTGATTTCTTATTTTACAGCATCTAATAAAGCTAGGAATGAATCTGCTTCTAAGCTTGCGCCGCCGACTAAAGCACCGTCAACGTTTTCTTTTGCCATATATTCAGCGATGTTTTCTGGTTTAACAGAACCACCGTATTGAATACGAACAGCTTCAGAAACTTCTTTGCCGTATAATTTTTCAACTGTTGAACGAACAACACCACAGATTTCATCTGCAATATTAGCATCTGCAGATTTACCAGTTCCGATTGCCCAGATTGGTTCGTAAGCGATAACCATTGAAGCAACTTGTTCGTTTGATAAACCAACTAAGCCGTTAGTGATTTGACCTTCGATCCATTCCGCTGTTTTACCAGCTTCATACGTTTCTAAAGTTTCACCACAACAGAAGATTGGTGTCATACCATTTGCAAAGATTGCTTTGGCTTTTTTATTGATATCTTCATCTGTTTCGTGGAAATATTCGCGACGTTCAGAGTGTCCGATAATCACATAGTTTACACCTAAATCGGCAATTGCAGCTGGTGAGTTTTCACCAGTGAAGGCACCAGCGTTTTCCCAGTAGCAGTTTTGTGCAGCTAATTTCACTTCAGAATCTTTTAGGTTCCAAGCTAAAGGAGCTAAGAATAATGCTGGAGATCCAATCACAGCGTCAACAACGTCGTTTGATGGAACAGCATTTTTTACTGCTTCTGCAAAGCTTTGTGCTTCGCTTAAAGTTTTGTTCATTTTCCAGTTACCAGCGATAATTGGTTTGCGCATGAAAAGCACATCCTTTTCTTTTTTTAAAAATATTGTCTTTTAAACTGATTATTTATCGTTAATAGAAGCTAAACCTGGTAAAGTTTTGCCTTCTAATAATTCTAAACTTGCTCCGCCACCTGTTGAGATGTGAGAGAATTTGTTTTCGTAGCCTAATTGAATTGCTGCAGCAGCAGAGTCCCCACCACCGATGATTGTTGTTGCGTCTTCTAAATTAGCAATCGCTTCACAAACACCAATTGTTCCTTTGGCAAAGTTACTCATTTCAAATACGCCCATTGGTCCATTCCAAACAACTGTTTTCGCACCTTGTAATTCGTTAGCGAATAATTCAATTGTTTTTTCACCGATATCCAAGCCTTCTTCATCATCTGGGATTTCAGTTGAAGGAACCGTGTGGAAAGGAGCGTCATTGCTGAACTCTTTAGAGACAACTGTATCAACCGGTAAAACTAATTTGTCGCCAGCTTTTTCCATTAAGCTTTTCGCTAAGTCCACTTTATCTTCTTCAAGTAAAGATAAACCAACACTATAGCCTTGTGCTTTCATGAATGTGTAAGCCATACCGCCACCGATTAAAATTTTGTCGGCTTTTTCAATTAGGTTTTCAATGACAGCGATTTTGTCAGAAACTTTTGCGCCACCCAAGATTGCTACGAATGGACGTTTTGGATTTTCAACAGCTTCGCCGATGAATTTAATTTCTTTTTCCATTAAGAAACCAGCAACTGTTGGGATACCAGTTGAAGCAATTCCAACGTTTGAGGCATGTGCACGGTGTGCAGTACCAAAAGCATCATTGACAAATACATCGCCTAAAGAAGCCCAGTATTTACCCAATTCAGCGTCATTGCCACTTTCTTTTTTGCCGTCAACATCTTCAAAACGAGTGTTTTCAAATACTAAAACGTCGCCGTCTTTCATATTGTTAACAGCGTCTTCTAATTCTTTACCACGTGTTTCTGGAACAAAAGTAACTGGTTGACCTAGTAATTCGCTTAAACGTTCAGCCACTGGTTTTAATGATTTGCCAGCTTTGTCTTCTTCTGTTTTTACACGACCTAAATGAGAGAAAAGAATTGCTTTTCCGCCATTTTCAATCACGTATTTGATTGTTGGTAAAGCCGCTACGATACGATTATCGTTTGTGATCACGCCATCTTTTAACGGAACGTTAAAGTCAACACGGACAAGGACTTTTTTGTCTTTTAAATCTACATCTTTAATTGTCTTTTTAGCCATGAGTAGACCTCCTGTATTGTCAATTTTAGGATTTTTCTTTTTTAAAAAAAGAAAGCGGAGAAGCGCGTTGCTTCCCCGCTTATTATTTCACAATTGTTCAAATTTCACTAATGATAAGAATGAATCTTATAAGTTAGCGAAGTATTCTAAAGTACGAACTAATTGAGCAGTGTATGACATTTCGTTGTCATACCAAGCAACAGTTTTAACTAATTGTTTGTCGCCAACTGTCATAACTTTTGTTTGAGTTGCATCGAATAATGAACCGTAAGTCATACCTACGATATCAGAAGAAACGATTTCGTCTGTGTTATAACCATAAGATTCGTTAGCAGCTTTTTCCATTACTGCATTTACTTCATCAACAGTAACTTCTTTGTCTAATACAGTAACTAATTCAGTTAATGAACCAGTAGCTACAGGAACACGTTGAGCAGCGCCATCTAATTTACCGTTCAATTCTGGGATTACTAAGCCGATTGCTTTAGCAGCACCAGTTGAGTTAGGTACGATGTTTGCAGCAGCAGCGCGCGCACGACGGAAGTCGCCTTTAGGATGTGGTCCGTCTAATGTCATTTGGTCACCTGTGTAAGCGTGGATAGTTGTCATTAAACCTTCAACAACACCAAAGTTGTCATGTAAAGCTTTAGCCATTGGAGCTAAGCAGTTTGTAGTACAAGAAGCGCCTGAAATTACAGTTTCTTCTCCAGTTAATGTTTCATGGTTTGTGTTGTAAACGATTGTTGGTACATCGTTACCACCAGGAGCTGAAATAACTACACGTTTTGCACCAGCAGTTAAATGTTTTTCAGCAGCTTCTTTAGAAGTAAAGAAACCAGTACATTCTAAAACGATGTCTACGCCTAATTCGCCCCATGGTAATTCTTCAGGGTTACGGTTAGCTAAAACTTTGATTTCTTTGCCGTTAACGTTGAATGAACCTTCGTGAACTTCAACTGTACCGTTGAAACGGCCTTGAGTTGTGTCATATTTTAACAAGTGTGCTAACATTTTAGCATCTGTTAAGTCGTTGATTGCAACTACTTCGATTCCTTCTACATCTTGGATACGACGGAAAGCTAAGCGTCCGATACGTCCAAATCCATTAATACCTACTTTAACTGTCATTAAAGATTTCCTCCTTATGAAAATCAAAAATTTTTTATTTTAAAGGGTTACCCCTTTTAAAATCTCGTTTGCAGCAGCTTCATCTGTGATGAGCCACGTTTGTTTTGGTGCATTTTTCATATATGCGCGAATGGCTTTGGCTTTCGTTTTGCCGCCCGCAATTGCGACGACATAGGGAATTTCTTGTAAGTTTTTTAATTGAAGACCAATTCGTGGAATTTTATAGACCACCTTTCCTTCTTCATCAAAGAAATAACCGAACGATTCTGCCACGGCATTTTTTTGTTTGAGCATAACCATTTCGTCATCAGACATTTTTCGGCGTGCCGCCATGTGCAACGCTCGACCAATACTGTGCACCACACAGTTGGCATGACTAATTAACGTAAGAACTTCTTGAATCGAGGGTTCTTGTAATAAACTATTATACGTTTCACGACTCAATTGTTCTGGGACATATAACGCCCGGTAGTTACCACCCGTTTTGTTGGCCATTACAGCACTAATTGAATTGGCTTGGACAGAAACTGCTTCACCAATCCCTCCTCTGGCTGGAACAAACAAATTATGACGTTTTTCAGTTTCTAGTGATCCCATATTTTCGGCCACCATGGCCATTGTTGTCCCACCCATAACCGCAATTGTATTCTCACCATTTGGTAAGAGTAAATTCAGCGTATTGGTTAAGACATCTCCAAAGTCCGAAAGAACTTTCTTTTGGATATCACTATCTCCTGCAACAACGATACAACGTTGAATGCCAAAGTACTGTGTCATTTCTTTTTCGATTTGGTGCATGCCAAGCAATTGATTCATGACTAATTCTAAGCCTTGGTAGACTTCCAAACCGCGTTCTGTTAATGTCATTCCGCTTTTTGAAGGTTCAATCAGGTTGAGCTGCTTCAAAACATCTGTTTCTGTACGCAAGACTCGCTCTGTAATTCCCATCGTTTCTGATAAACTTCTACGTCCAATAGGTTGCATCCAATAAATATTGCGAAGAATTTGGAATCTTTCTTGTAATACATCGAGCATATCTGGAGCAACTGCTTCAATCATTTTAAATTCTTTTAACATGATGCGCTCCTTTTGTGGGTCGAAATATGTCCAAGTAAGACTGAAAACGACCTATGAACTTTAAAAAAATAGAATTGATGTTCGTTTTTCCTACTATTTATTCATAACAGTATTAAAAGTACTTATCAATTACACACTTAGTGTACCAGTTTTTTTGGGTCTTTTCAATAAAAATGATTCTTTTTTCATCGTTTTCTTTCAAATCCAAACAAAGCATTCGTTTGCGAGAAACAATAGCGACTTATTTCCGAATAATTAGATTTAATTAAACCAAAAGCAAAGGAATTCACGAACGTCTTTCAATTAACTTCTTGTTTAAATGGGAATTTCAGGTCCTCACACAAAGCATTTTTTTACTTATTTTTCAAAAAAAGCAACGAAAGAATAGACACAGCCATTCTCTCGTTGCTTCATATCCTTTTATTTGTAATCTTCTTCGTAAAAACGTCCTAAAATTTTAACATTATCTGAGATGCTGACAAAGGCATTCGGATCACTTTCTTTCATGGCTGCTTCTAAACTTGGCAACTCAAAGCGTGTCACAATAGTTAGCAAAACAGTTTGGCGATCGTGGCGATACGCCCCTTCCGCTTCATGAATAATTGTAATACCGCGGCGCATTTTCTTTTGAATCTCATCCACGACTCGATCTGGGTTTTTAGTGACAATCATAACTTGCATTTTCTTTTGCTTAGTATAAACGGCATCTGTGACCTTCCCACTTACAAAAATTGATAACGCACTGTAGAACATGTACTGCCAGCCAAATAAATAACCTGCAACGAAGACAATTAGTGCGTTAAAATAAATTGAAATCGAGCCAACGGAACGCCCCGTTTTTTTCCGAATGGTAATGCTTAGAATATCTAAGCCCCCAGAAGAAACCCCGTTTTTTAAAACAAAACCAATTCCTGATCCAGAAATCGCCCCACCAAAAATAGCACAGATAATTGGATCTTGAGTCATCACCGTTTGCGGAACAATATGCATAAATAATGAAGTTAAAGTCACGGTAATGAAAGTAAAAATTGTAAACTTCTTACCTATTTTTTTCCACGCAATAAAGAATAACGGCACGTTTAAAAGATACAATGTAATGGAGACAGGCACATTAAAACCGACAATTTTTGTTGAGAGGGTTGTTAAAATTTGTGCCAAGCCTGTTAAGCCACTGGAATAAATATTTCCTGGTTGATAGAAAAAGTTCATGGCAATTGATGCAAGAATAGCATAGACAATCGACACGGAAAATTTTGTTGTATAGTCATGAACTGGCAGTCCGTCATAAATTTTTTTCATAAATAATAGCCTCGTTTCAGGTTTTCAATAAATTACATTTCTTTTCATATTATACGTGGTTTACCGAGAGAAAAAAAGAGATTCCTATAATAATTACGGAAGATTCATCAAATGTTTATAGAAATGAAAAAAGAACGAAATCTTAACGATTTCGTTCTTGGGTTGTTTCATAATGGGCTCTTGGTCCACCAATATATTTAGGACGAGAATATAATGCTGTAACATGGGCCGCACCTAACGTTCGAATGCTCAAGCGAAGAGGAACTTGCACATGTTTTACATGCATACCGATAGATGTATCGCCAATGTCAATCCCTGCTTGAGCAACAATATGCTCCACTTCCACAGGTTCATCAAATTTTTCAAAGGCAGCCACTGAACAAGAACCGCCAGCATGTAATTGTGGTACTACCGAGACAATTTCAAAGCCTTTTTCTTCAGCCACACGACGTTCCATCGCTAAAGCACGATTAATATGTTCGCATCCTTGGACAGCCAAAGAGATGCCTTTTTTATCTAATTGTTCAATTAAGGTTGAGACAATCCATTGTCCTACTTCGGCACTGGAATTTTTACCAATGACGCCACCTACTACCTCGCTAGTGGTACAACCTAAAACAAATAGGTCCCCTTTTTGTAAATTTCCTGCTGTAATGACTTCTTCTGTAATTGTCACTAACTGTTCTTTTAACATTTTTTCATCGATAGTCATTTGTTCATCCTTCTTTCTTCTAAACGACCATTTTTTGGTAACACACGTTTTAATGTTTGACTAAGAGGCAATGCTACAATCACCCCAAATAAGGATTGAATGATATTCCCTGGTAATGAGGCAATCCCCGCACCCACGCCATAAAGCCAGCTAGTCGCTAAAGCATACCCGCTAATCATGAGGAGACTGGCTAAAAGTAATCCTAGCGTTTGCATCTTTTTATTTTTATTAAAGAAGTGCCCTGCTAACCAACCTTGTCCGCCATGAATCAATAACGAAAAAACGAACCATTGTGGATAGCCTGACAATAAATCAATTAAACCACCGCTTAAAGCTCCGACTGTCAAGCCACCAATCGGACCAAAAAGTAAACTAGCAATGTAAATCCCTGCATCCGCCAATGTAACAAAGCCATTTGTTGCTGGGACGGGGATAATAAAGACCATTGACACAGCCACTGTTAAAGCGGTAATTACTGCATATAGACTAATTTTTCTTGTCATTATCCGCCACACCTCCTGCTAGTAATCCTTCATGCCACACACTTCCAAAAGCTGCATTTAGCTGGACCCCAGAAACAATGGCTTCATGAACGTATGTTTTTGCTAAATCAACTGCTTCAATTAACGGATATCCTTTAACTAAATTCGCACCAATTGCAGAGGCAAAGGAACAACCAGCGCCATCAATGGTGTGGGCCATTACTTTTTCTTTGACCAATTGAATATGTTGTTGTCCATCATAAAAAAAGTCACGTGCTTCTTGGCCAAGCCAACGATTACCACCTTTAATCACCACCGTTGCCGCTCCTAAAGAGTTTAACTCTTCCGCCGCTTGTTGAACTTCTTCGACGGTTGTTAATTTTCTGCCAATGAGTAATTCTGCTTCTTTTAAATTAGGCGTTATAATCGTTGCGAATGGAAAAAGTTTTTCAATCAATAACTGCATGTATCTTTTTTCATAAACTGAAGTCGTTTCTTTAAAAGCCAAGACAGGATCCAACACCACCGGCAGACCTGCGTGCTTTTTCAAAAAGGTTGCAATTTGTAGCATACTTTCTTCACTGTGAATCAAGCCAATCTTGATGCCGTCTAAACTCCCGGCAGGTATGGAAGCGAGTTGCTCTTTCACCAAAGAAGTCTCCAGGTCATGAATCTGAAAATGATTCTTGGGGGCTGTAGCAAGGCAAGTTAAAGTTGATAAGCCAAAGACTTGATGATTTTCAAACGTTTTTAAATCTGTTTGAATCCCGCCACCTGAAAAAGGATCGGAACCGCCAATTGTTAAAATTATTTTTGTCATTTGTTTCGCTCCTTTATACACTCAGTTATCATACAAAGTTTTCTAAAAAGAAAAAACAGCCAATTGGCAGATTTTTAGCTCAGCCACTTTTTATTTTGTTATCCTTTTCCTTCCCAAAGAAAGAGTGACCTCATCCGTCAATGAAGTCACTCTTTCTTTAGATTTAACATTTATTCGTCAATGGCTGTTACATCAATGTTTAATTCAAACAATTGTAATGGAGAAACTAAACTTGGTGCGTTGTTCATTGGGTCAATTGCTTTCCCGTTTTTAGGGAAGGCAATCACTTCACGAATATTTTCTTCCCCAGCCAATAGCATTGCTAAGCGGTCTAGCCCTAAAGCAATCCCTCCATGTGGCGGGAAGCCGTAATCTAATGCGTCTAGCAAGAAACCAAATTGGTCTTGTGCTTCTTCTTTTGTAAAACCTAACGTTTCAAACATTTTTTCTTGTAATTCTCGTGTATGGATCCGTAATGAGCCACCGCCTAATTCGTAGCCGTTTAAGACAACATCGTAAGCTTCAGCATACACAGAGGCTGGGTCTGTTGCTAAGCGGGCCACATCCTCTGCTTTTGGTTGTGTAAATGGATGATGAGCAGAAACATAGCGGCCAGCTTCTTCATCATATTCAAACAACGGCCAATCCACAATCCATAAGAAATTGAATTTCGATTCATCAATTAAACCTAATTCTTTACCTAAACGTGTACGTACCGCACCTAAAGCAGCGGCTACGATTTCAGGTTTATCGGCACCAAACATTAAAATATCACCGACTTCTGCATTGGTAGCAGCAATTAATTCATCACTAACTTCTGTTAAGAATTTAGCAATTGGTCCTTTTAAGCCATCTTCTTCAACTTTTAACCAAGCTAAGCCTTTTGCACCAAATTGACTCACATACTTACCTAAGTTATCCATATCTTTACGAGAATACTTATCTGCGGCGCCTTTTGCATTCAAAGCCTTCACATGTCCACCATTTTCCAACGCTGCTTGGAAAACTTTGAAGTCTACGTCTTTCACTACATCTGCAACATCAATTAATTCCATAGCAAAACGAGTGTCGGGTTTATCGCTACCATAGCGTGCCATCGCTTCGTCATAGCTCATTCGTGGAAACGGAACAGAAATCTCAATTCCTTTTGTCTCTTTCATCACTTCAGCCAACATATTTTCTGTATATGTTTGAATTTCTTCTGGTGTTAAAAAGGTCGTTTCGATATCGATTTGTGTAAATTCTGGTTGACGGTCGCCTCGTAAATCTTCATCACGGAAACAACGAACGATTTGGTAATAGCGATCGAAGCCTGCCCCCATTAATAATTGTTTAAAGAGTTGTGGTGATTGTGGCAAAGCATAAAAATGACCGGCATGGACACGAGAAGGAACCAAATAATCTCGAGCGCCTTCTGGTGTTGATTTGCCTAAATAAGGAGTTTCAATGTCTAAAAAGTCATGATTATCTAAATAGTGACGGATTGTTTTCGTTACTTGGTGACGTAATTTAATGTTGTTTGTCATTGATGGACGACGTAAATCTAAATAACGATATTTCATGCGCAATTCGTCATTAACGTTATTATCATCTTCAATGGTAAATGGCGTTGTTTTCGCAGTATTTAAAATCGTAATGTCAGTCGCCATCACTTCAAACTCGCCAGTTTTCATTTTGGGATTAATCGCTTCTTTATCACGATAAACGACTTGACCTTTAACTTCGATGACGTATTCACTACGACATTTATCAGCAATTTCCCATGCTTCTTTTGACTTTTCTGGGTTAAAGACCACTTGGACGATTCCTTCACGGTCACGTAAATCAATAAAGATAACGCCTCCTAAGTCACGACGTTTTTGAACCCATCCTTTTAATACAACTTCTTTTTCAATAAATTCGGCAGATACATTGCCGCAATAGGTTGTGCGTTTTGCCATTTCTCAATCTCTCCTTTTTATTCTTCAATCATTTTTGTCATCATTTCGTCATACACTTCATCAAATGAATCATGAATAGCACTTAACGGGAAGGCTTTTTCTTCGCGTGTTGCCATTGATTTTACGTTGACAATGCCTTCATTCAATTCATTTTCACCGATTGTTAAAACTAATTTTGCTTGTAATTTATCGGCCGTTTTAAATTGCGCTTTTGGTTTGCGATTCATGTAATCACGATCAGCTGAGAAACCAAAGTTACGAATGCTTTGAACAAGTTGCAAAGCTGCGACGTTGGTTTCTGAACCAATCCCAACCACATATGCGTCTAATTCAGATAACGCTGGAATCACAACTTCTTCAGCTTCCATTGTTAACAACACTCGCTCAATGCCCATACCAAAACCAAAACCTGGTGTGTCTGGGCCGCCTAATTCTTCAACTAAACCATTGTATCGGCCTCCTGCACAAATAGTTGATTGCGCACCCATTTTAGGCGCTTCACTCATAATTTCAAAAATTGTGTGTGTGTAATAATCCAGGCCGCGAACCATATTACTATCAATTTCATAAGGAATTTCTAGTAAATCTAACATATCAGTTACTGCTTCAAAATGTGCTTTAGATGGTTCATTTAAATAATCTAAAATGGAGGGCGCTTCTGCGACGATCACCTTGTCTTTTTTATCTTTGCTGTCTAACACCCGCAATGGATTTTCGTGTAAGCGACGTTGTGAATCCTCGCTTAATTCTGCCATATGGGGCTCTAAATAATCGATTAATGCTTGACGGTACGTAGCACGTGTTTCTTTATCCCCTAAGGAATTAATAACTAATTTGATTTGTTGGATGCCTAATTGTTTGAAGAAGTCCAAAGCCATAGCCATAATTTCAACATCCAATGCTGGGTTTTCACTACCAAATGCTTCCACACCAATTTGATGGAATTGACGCAAACGACCAGCTTGTGGGCGTTCATAGCGGAACATCGGCCCCATGTAATAGGTTTTATATGGTTTCGTATATTCCGGACCATATAATTTATTTTCAACGAAGGCCCGAACAATTGGCGCTGTCCCCTCAGGACGTAGCGTCACGTGACGGTCTCCTTTATCATAAAAATCATACATTTCTTTTGAAACAATATCTGTAGTATCGCCAACACTGCGAGATATCACTTCATAATGTTCAAAAATCGGGGTTCTGATTTCTTGGTATTGATAATCTTTAAAAATCAAACGAGCTGTTTCTTCCACAAATTGCCATTTTTCAGAAGTTCCTGGCAAAATATCGTTTGTTCCTTTTGGTTTTTGATAACTCATTGTCTTTCTCTCCTTCTATCATTCCACAAAAATGTGTGCGCCATTTTCTTTTTTCTAAAAATGAAAAAAGCCCTTGTATGTTGAACATACAAGGGCGTAAAAGTCTCTTTTACACGGTACCACCTAGTTTTGAAAGATTTGACTCTTTCCTCAACGATTAACGCTCGTAACGGGACGGCTTTTCTTCCGTCCATCTCCAGAATGTCTTTCACTTTCACTGTTGAAGTTGCTCTCAGCCACGGCAACTCTCTCTTCGCAGACAGATGAAACTTACTCGTTCCTTCGTAGATTTTTAATATTATCTATAAACTACTAAAGTTCTCTTAGAAAGTCAAGGGTTTCCGACAGGAAAATCAATTATTTTTCTCGTGTATCAATCACAATGGTCACTGGACCATCATTGGTCAACGACACTTGCATATCCGCGCCAAATTCTCCTGTGGCTACCGCTATTCCTTCTGCTTCTAATTGTTGATTAAATAATTCATACAAAGGAATCGCCACATCTGGACGAGCCGCTTCAATAAAACTGGGACGATTGCCTTTTTTAGTTTTTGCATAGAGGGTAAATTGAGAGATACTCAAAATTGATCCTTCAATCTCTTGAATACTGCGATTCATTTTTCCTTCGTCATCTTCAAAAACACGTAATTTACTGATTTTGCCAACAACATAAGCCACATCTTCTGGCGTGTCTTCTTGATGAATGCCCACCAGCACCATGAAGCCTTGTTTGATTTGTCCCACTATCTGCTCTTCTATCGCAACTTGTGCTTGACTGACTCTTTGAATAACTACTTTCATCTTTTTTGCCTCACTTTTAACACTTACCCATTGGTTCGACGAACACTATAAACATCTGGTACACTTTTAATTTTGTCAACGATGGTTTTTAAATGAGAAAGGTTTTGAATTTTCACAGTGACATGAATCTGGGCCATCTTATCTTTGGATGGACGAGCTTCAACGCCGACTAAATTTTTTGTCATCGAACTAATGACTTGTAAAACATCACTCAGTAAGCCACTACGATCATAGCCGTAAATCTCCAAATCGGCAGCGTATTCTTTGCGACTGTGCTCGGTATCTTCCCACTCAACTTCAATTAGACGTTGTGCTAATTCTTCTTGATGTTGTACGTTAGGACAGTCCGCACGATGAATTGAAACGCCCCGTCCTTTGGTAATGTAACCAACGATTTCATCACCAGGCACTGGATTACAACAGCGGCTTAAACGAATCAATAGGTTGTCCACCCCTTGAATCACGATGCCGCCTTCATGACGAACTTTCATTTTTTCTGATTCTTTTTTAGCTGGCTGATTTAACAACTCTTCTGCTTCTTGGCGTTGACGTTCCAACTCTTGTTCGCGGCGTTCTTTTTCTGTTAAACGATTGCACACTACTTGCGCACTTACTTCGCCATAACCTACTGCCGCAAATAAATCATCTTCCGTTTGAAATTTAAATTTATCTAGCACTTCCGCCATTTTATTCTTCGTTAAAAATTCTTTCGGTGTAAAGCCGATTTCTGTCATGTATTTAATGACAGCATCATGCCCTTTAATAATGTTATCTTCACGGTCTTGTTCTTTAAAGAAACGTTTGATTTTATTTTTGGCTTTACTTGTTTTAACCATTTTCAGCCAGTCGCGACTAGGTCCGAAAGAATTCGGTGATGTTAGGACTTCAATAATATCCCCATTTTTTAGGACATAGTCTAACTGTACCATTTTGCCGTTGACCTTCGCACCGGTTGTTTTATTCCCAATTTCAGTATGAATGCTGTAGGCAAAATCTAGTGGTCCGGAGCCTTTTGGCAGTTCGGTTACATCTCCACTTGGCGTAAAGACATAGACTTTGTCGCTAAAAATGTCTTCTTTCACACCTTGCATAAATTCAGAAGCATCGTAGCTTTCATCTTGTAATTCAATAATTTCATGGAACCAATCGACTTGCTTCGTCAGTTCATCTGTTTCAATTTTTTCCGCTTTGCCTTCTTTATAGGCCCAGTGAGCCGCCACCCCAAATTCGGCGATTTGGTGCATCTCATGGGTCCGAATTTGGACCTCTACTGGATTCCCTTTTGGCCCAATAACTGTCGTATGGATAGACTGATACATATTCGCTTTTGGCATAGCAATATAATCTTTAAAGCGACCTGGCATTGGTGTCCAACGTGTATGAATCGCCCCTAACACGGCATAGCAATCTTTAATGGAATCGACAATAACACGAATCGCTAATAAGTCATAGATTTCATTAAATTGTTTCTTTTGGTCCTTCATTTTACGATAGATTGAATAAATATGTTTTGGTCGACCATATATTTCTGCGTAAATTTCTAAATCTTCCGTAGCTAAACGAATATCTTCGACTGCTTCTGCCACATAAGCTTCACGTTCATCGCGTTTACTTTGCATCAAATTAACAATTCGATAGTATTGGTTGGGGTTAATATAACGTAAGGCCGTATCTTCTAATTCCCATTTAATTCGACTAATCCCTAAGCGATGTGCTAAAGGCGCATAAATTTCTAAAGTTTCTTGCGCAATCCGTCGTTGCTTATCTTCACGTAAATGTTTTAATGTGCGCATATTGTGCAAACGATCGGCTAGTTTCACCATAATGACCCGTAAATCTTGCGCCATTGCCAATAACATTTTCCGATGGTTTTCGGCTAATTGTTCTTCATGAGATTTATATTTAATTTTTCCTAGTTTCGTTACGCCATCGACTAACATTGCGATGTCTTCGCCAAATTCTTCTTTTAAATCGTCCAGTGTTACGTCCGTATCTTCGACAACATCATGTAAAAATCCTGTTGCTACAGTATGGGGATCCATATGTAATTCAGCCAGAATGCCTGCCACTTGAATCGGATGGATGATGTAAGGTTCACCTGATTGTCGGACTTGACCTTCGTGTGCTTTTTCAGCATAAGTTAATGCTTTTTGAACCAACTCAACATGTTCTGGTCCCATATAGGTACTTACAATTTTGATGACCGCTGGGCCTGTCAGTATTTCTTCTTTTGGCATGGTATTCACTCCTCTATGAAGGTGACCTTTGGATAAAGAACACTTCGTTCACGTTTTATCTATTTTAATAAAAAAGAAAAGTACCACTTGAAACAGTAGCACTTTCAACAACTCTATTATACTAAATTTCCCTTAAATTTCAATCACTGTCGCTTTTTTACTCTCTGTTTATTCAAAGAGAATGCCTACAAGAATTTTACAGGCGGGCTTTCGTTTAATTTAAAAGTTCCATTTGGTAGCTAACCGCACTTAAAAGATACAACGGTGCTGTTTCTGCTCGTAAAATTCTCGGACCCAACCCGCAAAGTTTCGCCCCAGCCTGCAGAAATTGTTCAATTTCTTGCGGTGCAAAGCCACCTTCAGGTCCAAAGAGCACACACAAACATGCGCCTGGCTGGCAAGTGGATAATACTTGTGCTAATTGACTTTTTTCTCCTTGTTTTGCTGATTCTTCATACGCAACCAAGACTGTGTCATATGAGTCAAATTGCGCAATGATTTCTTGTGTTTTTTCCACCAAAGAAACACTTGGTGTCTGCTGCCGATGCGATTGCTCCGCCGCTTCTGTGGCAATTTTTTGTAATCTTTTTTCTTTGGCTGCTCTTTTTTTGTGGTCCCATTTGACAACGGAAGTTTTCGCAGGAAAGCCGATAAACTGATTGCCACCTAGCTCCGTGCCTTTTTGAACAATCCATTCTAACTTGTCCCCTTTTGGTAACCCACACGCAATCGTCACTTCAATTGGCAATTCTTTGTCCATTTCTTCTTTACTAATTTCTTTAAAGTAAACAGATGTTGAATCAATTTCCACAATCTCAGCTAAAATGGCAGTTTTATTTTGAAATACTAAATAACAACGATCATTCGGCGTCATTCGCATAACTCGCACAATATGATGATAGTTTTCATCTGCGACTTTATACAAATCTTTTTCTTGATAATCTTCTTTCATGAAATACCGTTGCATTTTACTCTTCCTCTGGTTTCTTCAAGATAATCGCATACCAATCGCCTTGATTAAAGAGTTGGTCCACCACAAACCCGACTTTCGTTAGTGCTTCTAAAACCATTGCTTTTTTATCTTCAATAATTCCAGAAATAATGAAGGTACCGTCTTGTTTTAGCAAACGCCAAGCATCTTCAATCATTAACACAATAATATCTGCCAAAATATTTGCGACGATTACATCAGCAGAATGGTCAATCCCTTTTAGTAAATCATTGGCTGACACATGAACATCGGCCGCAATGGGATTTAAATCCATATTTTCTTTTGCCGCTGCAACTGCTACTTCATCTAAATCATATGCGTAGACGTCTTTAGCCCCTAAATAGCGACTTGCAATACTCAAAACACCAGAACCCGTTCCTACATCTAGAACTGTTTCGCCACCACGTAAAACAGTTTCTAAAGCTTGCAAGGTTAAACGAGTCGTTGGATGCGTGCCTGTACCGAAAGCCATGCCCGGATCCAATGTGATAATTTTTTCTGCTTCATCTTGTGCGTGATAGGCTTCCCAACTTGGCACAATCGTTAAGAATCGTGTGACACGGACAGGATGATAATATTTTTTCCAAGCAGTTGCCCAGTCGCTTTCTGCTACTTCACTAATTGTCATTTCGTTTTTACCAATGGATAAGCCGTACTCTGGCAAGCGTAAAATATTTTCTTTCATAAATGGTAAAATTTCTGGTAAGAAGGTTGTTTCAGGAAAATAAGCCATCACAATCGCCCCTTCTTTAATGTGGGTGAATTGCTCTTTATCTAAAATTTCCCCATACAGATCACTTTCAAAATTTTCAATGTCCAACGCATCTTCAATGGCCACGCCACTTGCACCAGCTTCCATCATAATGTTTGAAATTGCTTCAACTGCTTCGCTAGCCGTTTCTACTTTTACTTCTGTCCACTTCATGTTCTCACCTCTAAATTAATAACTTGGATACGCAATCCATTGTTCTTTTTCTGTTTCTGCCACTTTTTTAATCATCGCTTCAAAATCTGCTGGCTCCCAATGCAATTCAAAAACTTCCGCTGTTTCATCTGATAAAAAGTCTAACAAATCACTTTGCCCTTCATCTAAAACCACTTTTAAATAGTGAATGAATCCGTCTAAAACTGCTTTGCGTAGCCCTTTTTTTCCTTCATAAGGAATTGTGACTAAATACTCTTCGTCATCAACGACTGACTTTTGCGGATTGTAAAATAACAAACCATCTTCAAATTCAATGAATTCTTCTTCTGAAAGCGTACCATCAACATCATCAATCGCCACTTGCTCATTGTTTTCTGCATATAAACGAACAATGACTTCGATGGTATGGTTTTTACGATCCCAATCAAGGCCTACTTCGTAATCTCCTAAGTGTTTTTCAAGTTGTTCCTCTAAGTATGTGAGCATTGTTGCTTTTTTCATTTTCTTCATCCTTCCAGCCAAAATCTATTTGGTCTACTGCTGTTCTTTTTTGTTTAGAAATATATGGATTGCCAGCCACGACGTATCTTAAAGGCAATTCTGTCCAACGACCTTTATTGGGAATTCCAATTCGTGGTAGTGCCTCAATTTTTTTCGGAAATTTTCGTTTTTCTGGCACAAGCCGTAACGAACTAGAAAAAATCGACTGCCCATATAATTGCTTATCAATTCCTAAGGCTGCAACTAATTTACCTGGTCCATTGGTCAATTCCACGCCTTGACGTCCTTGGCGATTTTCAATCATTTTGTCTACACCTTCAACAGGTTCAATCGCGCGGATCATCACCCCTTGTGGTTTGCCTTGTTCTTGTGTCACCATATTTAAAATTAAATGCGTGTGCATAGTATATAAATAAATCGTGCCTGGTTTGTCATACATGGCTTGTAAGCGTGGCGTTTTTCTCAAGCCAAAGCTATGGGCCGCCTCATCATCAGGACCTAAATAAGCTTCTGCATCCACAATGTACCCACCTAAAACGCCTGTTGCTGTTTCGTGCTCTAAATACATCCCTAACAAGTATTGCGCCACTTCTTCAGTTGTTTTTGTGTTAAAGATATTTATCGTTTCTTTCATTTCTTTCACCACTCCCTATCATACACGAAACCTTCCGCTATATCCATCTAAAACCCAAAAAACCACCAAAAAGCGAATGTACGTTCTTTATGTTATAATAAGATGATTATGAAAAAGGAGGTCCTTTTATGCAACAACCTTTAGCCTATCGAATGCGACCTCGTCACTTAGACGAAGTAGTTGGTCAACAACATTTAGTCGGCCCTGGTAAAATTATTCGTCGGATGGTCGAAGCCAAAATGCTTTCATCGATGATTCTTTATGGGCCGCCTGGCACTGGAAAAACCAGTATTGCCAGCGCAATCGCTGGTTCAACAAATTATGCCTTTCGCATGTTGAACGCGGCCACAGACACCAAAAAAGATTTACAAATCGTTGCTGAAGAAGCCAAAATGAGTGGCACAGTGATTTTACTGCTTGATGAAATTCACCGATTAGATAAAACAAAACAAGATTTTTTGCTCCCTCATTTAGAAAACGGACGAATTATTATGATTGGAGCCACTACCGAAAATCCATATATTACAATTAACCCTGCGATTCGTAGTCGCACGCAAATTTTTGAAGTAAAGCCCTTAACGGAAACAGACATTCAGCAAGCGATTCAAGAAGCCTTAACCGATAGCACACGTGGCTTAGGCGATTATCCCGTCCACTTAGAAGAAAAAGCATTACAACATTTGACACGCGCAACGAACGGTGACTTACGTAGTGCGCTAAATGGACTAGAATTAGCTGTTAAATCAACACCCAAAAATGAACAAGGCGAAATTAAGATCACCTTACCGATTATTGAAGAGTGCGTGCAACGAAAAGCCTTAACCCATGATAAAGATGGCGATGCCCATTATGACGTGATTTCCGCTTTCCAAAAGTCGATCCGAGGAAGCGATGTAGATGCTGCACTTCATTATTTGGGTCGCTTAGTTGAAGCAGGTGATTTACCGATTATTTGTCGTCGTTTAATGGTCATTGCTTATGAGGATATCGGTCTTGGGAATCCTGCGGCCGCCGCTCGGACAGTCACCGCTGTTCAAGCCGCCGAAAAGCTAGGGTTTCCAGAAGCTAGGATTCCTCTAGCTAGTGTCGTCATTGATTTATGTTTATCGCCAAAATCAAATTCTGCAGTCACAGCGATTGATGCTGCTTTGGCAGATATTCGACAAGGCTCTGTGGGAGACGTTCCTGATCATTTGCGTGATGCCCACTATGCTGGAGCCAAAGAATTAAACCGTGGCATTGGTTATCAATACCCACATAATTTTGAAAACGGTTGGGTCAATCAGCAATACTTACCTGACAAATTAAAAGAGGCACGTTATTACGAACCGATTGATATTGGTAAATATGAACAAGCCTTACATCAGCAACTCAAGCGTATCCAAGAATGGAAACAGAAAAAATAACAAAATAATACGCTTTCAAAAAAAGAAACAATCTCGTTGCCGATTTTGAGAGAGTATGCTATTATAAAGATGGTAAATCTGTGATGTACGCGTTGTCCTTTCACTGTGTTGACCGAACATTTTTATTGATATCTAGGGATCCTGCTTGTATCAAAGTTGGTAACATGCCTTTTCTTTTGGTAGTTCAATACTGCGATCGAGGAACCCACCTGCTTATCTTGCGGGTTCAATACTCTAGGACGATTACCGGCATCGACGGATTTTACCATTTTTATGAAGATTTCTAAACAATTTGCTCTGGCAAGTTGTTTTTTTTTGGAGGACAAGATGATTCGTATA
The DNA here is from genome assembly GCF_051712485.1 of Enterococcus sp. DIV1206. NCBI lineage: Bacteria > Bacillati > Bacillota > Bacilli > Lactobacillales > Enterococcaceae > Enterococcus > Enterococcus sp. DIV1206. Next base: position 1,204,878 of record NZ_JBIOOZ010000001.1, on the reverse strand, counting down.
CTCGTACTATTACTCGCCGTTGTCACAGGCGTAGCCAGTTATTATTTGATGAAGAAAAGTGCAGCTTTTTTACCACTCTTAAAAAAAGAAACTGCAACAGAAAGTCAACAGTTTATCGAACGTTTTGGGCGTTATTACTTGATTATCGCCATTCTAGGTGTTCTAGCGGCTATTTTTAATCGCCCGTTATTGTCAATTGGTTTTATCTTTTTTGTTTTATTACTTTCAACGTTATTTAGTTTAACTTTTGCAAAAAAAATGTCATAAAAGACGATGAATTTAAAGAGGTCGGGACAGAAGTGTTTAACTCCGAGAAATAAGAAGGAATTTCCGAAAATTGTTCTTTAATTTTTGGAGAATTTCGGCTTATTTCCGAAGGAGTTGCTTCTGTTTCCGCCGTTTATCAATTTTTAAGCCTGGGACAAAAATCCAAAGTGATTTTTGTCCCAGGTTCTTTTTTTACAAAAAATTGCCAATATTCAGAAAAAAAAGAAGCGGTTTCAGTTTCTTTTTTTCTTTGTTTGTTTTACAATTATTATAGAAACAATTAATGATTTTTTTACGCTGAAAGGAGCGGTTATTATGTTACAACAATATCAAAAAATTATGATAGCAATCGATGGTTCTGACGAAGCAGACTTAGCCTTTAAAAAAGCGGTCAACGTCGCTAAACGAAACGATGCTGAATTACTATTAGCACATGTTGTTGATACGCGCTCTTTCCAATCAGTGTCCTCTTTTGATGGTGCGCTAGCAGAAGAAGCAATGTCAATGGCAAAAGAAACCTTAGACACCTACCAACAACAAGCGGTGGATATGGGACAAACAAAAGTCTCTAGCGTTCTAGCCTATGGTTCTCCTAAGAACATTATTGCCAAAGAATTACCAAAAGAATACAACATTGATTTAATTATGTTAGGAGCAACTGGATTAAATGCCGTTGAGCGTTTATTTATTGGCTCTGTCTCTGAATCAGTTATCCGTAACGCTAGTTGCGATGTTCTCGTTGTACGGACGGATTTAGACAACAAATTACCAAAAAATGAAGAAAAATAAAAAATAAAAAGAAACTGAGCCAACTATCAAAAGTGATAGTTGGCTCAGTTTCTTTTTATTTACCTATTAAGCACACCTTGTGAGAGCATCTCACAAGGTGTGTTCGTTTAATTATTTTAGACGTTCTACGTCACGGGCAATCATTAACTCTTCATCAGTTGGTACTAATAGAAGCTTGATTTTTGAATCATCAGTTGAGATAACTGCTTCTTCACCGTGTACATTATTTTTGTCATCATCGATTTCACAACCAAACCAAGTCATGCCATCAATAATATCTTTACGAACGCCAACTGCATTTTCACCGATTCCAGCAGTAAAGACAATCGCATCAACGCCATTCATAACAGTGACATAGCTACCAATGTATTTACGAATACGATCGATAAAAATGTTGTATGCTGTTTGAACTTCAGGTTTATCTAAGTTTGATTGTATATCGCGCATGTCGCTTGATAAACCATTTGTTAAACCTAATAAACCAGATTTTTTGTTTAAAATATCAACCATGTCTTGTACATCAGTCAAGCCAAGTTTTGTCATTAAATAAGGTAATAGTGACGCATCAACATCCCCTGAACGAGTCCCCATTGTAACGCCAGCAAGAGGAGTGAAGCCCATTGATGTATCGACTGATTTACCACCATCAACTGCAGTGATTGAAGCACCATTTCCTAAGTGACAAGTGATAATTTTCAAGTCTTCAATTGGACGACCTAACATTTCTGCAGCACGTTGAGAGACATAACGATGACTTGTTCCATGTGCCCCATATTTACGTGCAGCAAATTTTTCATAGTATTCACGCGGTACACTATATAAATAGTTGTGTTCTGGCATTGTTGTGTGGAACGACGTATCAAAGACTGCCACGCTAATGATTTCTGGTAAGATATGTTTAAATGCTTTAATCCCCATCGCATTCGCTGGGTTGTGTAAAGGTGCTAATTCAGATAAAGCTTCAATTTTTTCTAATACTTCGTCTGTAATAACAACAGAATCTTTAAATTCTTCTCCACCAGCAACTACACGGTGACCAACACCAGTAATTTCATCATAAGAACCTAAAATGTTTAAGTCGATTAATTGGTCTAGTAACATTTTTACTGCCACTTCATGGTTATCAATATCAACAATTACTTCATATTTTTGTCCTTCACCATATTTAATTGTGAAGATAGAATCTTTTAAGCCAATACGTTCAACGATTCCTTTAGCGATCACTTCTTCATTTGGCATTTGGTATAATTGCCATTTTAAACTTGAACTACCTGCATTAATTGCAATTGTTTTAGACATAATTTTCTCCTCTTCGTTACTATTTTATTTTAAATTTGAAGCTTTCCAAGCTTCAAATTGTTTAAAGAACTCCGTTACTTTATTGATATCTTTCAAAGAGGCAAGTTTTGCTAACAAAACTTCCTTCACTTGCTCAGCATCTGCACCCTTGTTTTGAACAAGCAAGATACTTTTTCGTGATTGTTCTGACTTAAACAATTCATCAGGTAACTGTATCATTCCTTGTAAATAGACGTTTTTTGTCAACCAATTTTTAAAGAATTCACTTTGCTCAGTCTCTAAAATATTGGTTGGGATTAAGAATAAGCCGAACCCTGCTGGTTTCACGTATTTCATGGCTTGTTCCATTAATAAATGATGCGCATAACTATGGCCTTCCTCCGCAGCAGCAGCAAATCCCTTTGCTCGCTCATCATTTGGATAATAGCCAATCGGCAAGTCACTTAATGCTAAATCAACTGGATCCAATAACAAATCTTGCAATCCGTCTTGATGGAACAACTGAATATTAGCTTGTGACCAAGCATTGTTCACAGAAGATACCGCCAAAAGTGTTTCATCGATATCCACACCATAACCAGAAACTTTGTAACCAGCTGTTTCAAGGTTTAGCAGAACCGTTAACAGTAAATTTCCCATTCCTGAAGCAGGATCTAAAATTTTTAATGGCTCTGATTTATTTGTTAATTGTTCTACTAAATAAACAAACAAAAAGCCAATACCGTCTGGCGTCAATTGATGATTTGCTTGAAGCTGCTCTTTTCTCGTTCCTTTTAACAAAAGTAATTGGGACAAGCGTCGCACATCTTCAGGAGCTAAATCAATTTTTTTAATCGTATGATACAGCGTTTCTAATTGTTTCACTGTCTCTGGATTAGGTACTCCGTCAAGTACTCGTACTTGAAAATCATCTAAAATATTTTCACCATTTTCAATATACGCATCTAAAAAAGAAGTATCCAATGACTGTTGCAATAACTGGATTGCTTGTTCCATTGGCTCGAAAGCCTCTTCAATTTTTTCTGGGAACAAATTAGCACCTCTATTCTATTCAAAATGTAACAACTTCCATACCTGTTTTATTTTAACGAAAAAAGAAAGAATAATCAATGCCTTTACTGTCTTTCTTCTAAAATCTAATAATTTGTAGAAAAACAACGCTATTCCAGCATTGTTTCCGCTTTTTTTTGATGAGAAACTCTCTCTTGATATTGGTATTTTCGACCAGATTTGTTTAATAAAACAGTTATTCTTAATTGTTCATTTTTATATGTATAATCGAGGGTTACTTGCTCGTACATGAGCTTTTCTTCTGTTTTTAACTTTCGTCTATTTTGTTTAACATCTGCAAGAAATAAATGAAGGATACTTTTCCCTGCATAGTATTCCTGGGTAGCTTGCGTAAATTTTTGTGTTAACTGACGTTCTTCTAGTAACTGAAGGGCGAGAAAACTCATCAAATAAACAAAGGCCATGGCCGTGAACAATAAGTTTCCTGAATATTTTTGCCTCATTAAAATTCTCCCTTTATCGGAAAAAAACTATCAAATGTTTTTCCAGAAGTAAAAGTAACTTCCAAAGTAAACGATTGTCCTTCATTTTTAAACTGTCCATTTTTGATACCAATTAACAGCGGTTGATAGCCTTTACCATTGACTCGCTTAATAATTTTATCTTCTTTGATTTGAATTGAAATAGTCTTGTTTGTTTCTGAGTCGAGGAAAGAAATCTCTTGAGCAGAGCCTGTTTGGAAAACGAGCTTTTGACATTCTTTTTCTAATTGAATTAAAAAAATATGCCAGGATTTCGAATCATTGTTTTTCAAATATTGATTTCCGATAAAACTTTGTTGAATCATCAACTGAAACAATTGACACATACAACTTAAAACGACTAGTGCCACTAAACACTCTAACATTGTAAAACCCGCATATTTTTTATTGACCAATCAAAATCGCTCCTCTTGAATCTGTGACTTTTAGTATCCTTCTTCCCTCGTTCTCCATCAAAGAAAATCGGTAAGTTTCTCCTTGATATATCCGCTCTTTGAAACGTAAATCACCCGTCTGCTCTAAAAATAAAATTGCTTCGTATCCTAGACGAGTGCGCGTTAATTCTTGCTCCCGTTGATAATTTTGCTGAATTAATTGTGTAATAGTCAGGGAGAATATCCCTGCTACCACACATACAATACTAAAACTAACGAGACTCTCTAATAAAATAAAACCGCTATAAATAGTTAATTTTCTTCGTATATTTGCCACTCCCCATCTGAAATTGTAAAATAAGTTGCTGTTTCTTTTCAGTCCAAGTAAAAATATATTTCACTAAACGGCCATTGTTCCCTGACGAATGAAGAAAACTGAGTTTACTTGGGCCACTCACTGTCATTTTTTCAGGTACAGCTAGCGAAGTCCTTCGAGCTGGTTGGTTCAATTTATCAGGAAATGAAAAGCTTTGTTGTTCTTCAAAAAACCAAACTTCTTGTGTTTCCTCTAAAACAATTGCTTGCTGTTGCGCAAAACGAAGTTGTTTTTCTACCGTAGCAAGAAACTGTTCAATTTTTAATGTTTCTTGCCAGCGGTGAATAGCGAGTGTTGGGAGCATAGTCATAAAGCAAACAATCGTTAAACTAGCAAGTGTTTCCATTAATGTGAATCCTGCTGACTTGTTCATTGCTTTTCTGCTGTATATTTATCTAACTGCTCTTTAGTAATGTAGCCTTCGTTGACTAATTCATTTAAGGAAGGCGTCTTATTTTTTTCTAGTGTGTAGAGCTCGATTTGTGATTCTACAATTTTTACGATTGCTTCATTGCCTTTTTTGTCAACTGTTTCTTTATGTTTCGCTAAGTTAGGGACAAAAAGTAAAATCAATACGGAAATAATCAATAAGACAATCAACATTTCTAATAATGTAAACCCCGCGTATTTTTGTTTCTTTTTCATTATAAAACTCCTTCCATATTGCCATAAATAGGCAGCAACATTGCCCCATAAACACCGATAATTAAACAAGCAATTATGATAAAAATAAGTGGTTGAACGAGAGTAATGACTCGTTCAATTTTTTTGAAAAAACCTTGGAAACAGACATTACTATAAACCATCAACTCCTTGCCTAATTTTCCTTTTACTTCTCCTTGTTGAATCATTAAACCCAATGCTTTTGTAAAAAAAGGATAAGCAGCTAATTGTCTATGTAAGGTTTCACCAACTAGCAGTCCTTCACTAATTGCTCCAGCTAATTCTTTCATTAAGGGGTAATTGGTTGTATGGCGCATCAAATCGATGACCTCTTTCATTTCTAATCCTTGTGCAAGCAACTTCCCCCATTCTAGTGCAAAAAAAGCACTGACGTATTCCCGATAAAGGCCACGGATAATTGGCAGTTTCAGATATACGAAGGCCCGCTGAATAGCAGACTGATGCTTCAAATAACGGTTTAAAATGAAGAAACTAAATGAGAGGACAAAAACTAAGGTAACCAGAATGTATGGACTGTAAACAATCAGAAGAATCCCAATATTTTTAGAATAACTATTGGCATCATTTTCCATTAATTGGGGCAATAAAAATTGCCGAATACCAACAATGACGAGAATCAAAAAAGCAATCAGGAGCAGCGGATAACTAATTATTTTATAGAACTGTTGCCGATATTTTTCCGTTTGAAAAAAATGTTCGGAAATCGCTTGTAGTGTCCCTACCAAATCCCCGTGTGCAGTAGCAAACGACAATTGTGCCGAGACCATTGTTGAAAATCCTAATTCTTCGACTAAAGCTTGTAAGGCAATGCCTGAGGAAAAGCCTTCAACTAAAAAAGTTATACTGCGCTGAGGTAAGGTGTTTGATTTTTTCATGAAGGAAAAACTTTCTTGTATATTAAAACCATTTGCAAGCAAATCCGCTAATAGTTTCAGAAAAAGCTGCTGTTGTTTTTTCGTTAATTTATTCGATGGCTTGAAAATACGTTTTTTCTGTAATAAACCCATACGCCCATGCCTTTCTTAGATTCTTTTGCCAACTACTCTTTATAACAGCTTCCTTAAAGAAGAAATAATCATAAAGAATTCCCGCTACTTGTTCCTTATTAATCGTGGTTGTCAAAATCTGTTGATAAATGATACCTTGCAAGCATTCAGCCAATTCATGCTCTGGGCCACCTAATTCTATCAAACGCCGTTGCACCCCCAATAAGTTACGGGCGTGAATTGTCGCAAAAATAGTATGACCCGTTAAGGCGGCTCGAATAACTGCTTGAGCCGTCTCGCCATCACGAATTTCACCAATAATCAAAATATCAGGATGATGGCGCAAGCAAACTTTGATTAAGGCTTCGTACGTTAACTGAATTTTTTCATTTGTTTGCAACTGTAAAAACTGCTTTTCCTCAATTTCAACAGGATCCTCAATCGCTATCACTTGTTGTTCGCCACTTCTTTGTTTAGCCACACGATACATGGTTGTTGTTTTCCCAGAACCAACTGGCCCACTGAATAAATAAAGTCCTCGTTTCTGACAAGATGCTTCAATTTCATTTAGCTGGTGGGGAAAGAAAAAATGTTCAGCTTGTTCACCAAATCGGTGCAAAAAACGAATTACCAAGCTCTCTCGATTCTGAAAATCTCCCACAGATGATAAACGCAAGCGTTGCTTCGTCTCGCCAATTAGATAAGTTGTCGCGCCTAATTGCGCTTTTCGTCTTTCTCCGACATCCATACCACCGATAAATTTAAAGTGGAAAATTAACTTTTCGCCTATTTCTGCGGAAACTTGTGTGTAAGGTGTCCGTTGCATCCCTGTCCGAAAAGAGATGGCTATTTCAGTATCATTGGGTAAAAAATAAACGTCTTGCGCCCCATGAAGGACGCCCCATTCAATTAATTGATGAGCTAATTTTTTTACATTTTCAGTCATTCATTTCCTCCTCTCACTAATAAACTACGCATTTATTTTATGATTTCAGCAAAAAAAAGAACCTTCACCAGTAAGATGAAGGTTCTTTTTTTGAAGTTTGCGCTGTCCATCTATCTTCCCCAAAATAGTGGAACTCCTAGACACTTAGTATTATACTAAAAAAATCTTGCGTTTAGTTTTCAAAAATTTCTCTGAATCACAAAATTTTTGAGAAAAACTATGATAATCCGATTGGATTGTTTACGTTTTTGGCTTCGTTTTTTGTTTATTAACTAAATAAACTGGAATTCCTAGAAGCGTAATTCCTATACCAATCAATGCTAGAATAGGCTGTGTAATACTCGTTGTAACCAAGATGAAGATACCACCTAGACTTGCGATAATTGGAATAATTGGATAGCCAGGAACTTTATACGGTCGTTTTAATTCAGGTTCTCGTTTTCTTAAAATAAAAACGGCTAAGAAAATTAATAGATTAAACAGCCACATAACAAAAACTAACATATCCGTCAATAAATCGAAGGTCCCGAAAAACATCATGATAATGGCTACAGCTAACTGGAAAATTCCAGCAACGTAAGGAACAACAAAGCGTTTAGACAACTTTTGAAACTGACGACTAAAAGGCATCAGATTATCTAAGGCTAAGGCATAAGGAATCCCAATCCCTGTCATTGTGTAGCCGTTTAACGCACCATATACAGAGATTAAAATCCCAATAGTTACGATTTTGCCGCCAATTGGTCCAAAAATAGCCACAGAAGCATCCGAAGCTGCATTCAAATTCCCAGCGATTTGCTCAATTGGTAATGTTTTTAGAAATACAAAATTAATTAAAGCATAAATTAAAGTAATCAATAACAAACCAAAAATAATGGCTTTAGGCAAGTCTCTTTCTGGTCGCTTCATTTCACCAGCCACGTTACCCACACCTAGCCAGCCATCATAAGCAAACATGGTGGCGACTAAGGCGCCACTAAAAGCAACTAAAAAGCCAGTATTCGCTGTTGTTTCAACAGGAAAAAGTGAAACAGCTACCTGTCCTGGAGTAAATAATCCTACTAAAGAAATCAAGGCAATTGGAATCAGTTTTACCACCAATGTTGTTGATTGGACCAAAGAAGCAATTTTTGTTCCTAATAAATTAATTATCGTGATACTGGTTCCCGCAAGAATGGCAATTGGAATCAATAAATTTGCCGATAAATGAAACAAATTGATTAGTTGTGTACTAAAAATAATGGATAACGCCGAAATGTTGGCAGGATAATAAATGATACTTTGTGCCCACCCTAAAAGAAAACCAGCTAATTTACCATATGTATATTCAATATACTTCACTGCGCCACCTGTTTCAGGGATTGCTGTAGCAAGTTCGGCGCTGGTTAATCCTGCACAAATGGTTAAGGCACCACCTAACACCCAAGCAAAGATAGCTAAACTAGCTGACTGTGCGTGTCCAACGACACTCGCAGCTTTAAAGAAAACACCAGCGCCAATCACCGTACCCATTACCGTGGATAACGCACCAAACGTTGTTATCTCTCTTTTTAATTGCTTTTTCTCCATAGACTCCCTCATTTCATTTAAACTAAACAAGCGTAACAAAATTTCACTTTCTTGAAAAGATAACGAAAATAATAGCTGTTTTCATGAAAAATTCTGTGACGATCTCTTTTCAGTATAGCTATTTCTTTTAGAATTTCAAGTTTGAAAACCACAAAAAGAAAATTTGTCATAAAAGTTTTAGAGCATTCATCTTTTGTTTATAAACAAGAATTGAAAAACCGACGATTTTTTATTAAATAAACGAAAAATCGAATCAAAAAGAAACCTTTCTGATCCGATTTTAACTATGTTATTGGTTTTTGACTTTTTCTTTTTTCATTTGTTTACTGCGTAATTGTCCGCAAGCCGCATCAATATCTGTTCCGTGTTCTTTACGAATAACACAATTGATGCCATTCTTTTTGAGTACATCATAAAATTTTAAAACCGCTTCTTTAGAGCTTCTGCTATATTGATCGTGTTCACTCACTGGGTTATACGGAATCAGATTAACATAAGAAAGTTTTTTCTTATTCCGTAGTAAATCTGCTAATTGTTGAGCATGTTCTGGTCGGTCGTTCACTTGACTCAACATAATATATTCAAATGTAACACGTCGGTTGGTTTTTTCAATGTATTCATCAATTGCTGCCATTAATTTTTCAATTGGAAAACTACGATTAATCCGCATAATTGATGTACGGACTTCGTTGTTAGGAGCATGTAATGAGATTGCTAAGTTTACTTGTAGTCCACTGTCTGCAAATTCACGAATTTTTGGCACTAAACCACTTGTTGAAACTGTAATATGACGGGCACCAATAGCCAAGCCTTTATCATCATTAATCGTTCGTAAAAAGTTCATGACATTGGCGTAATTATCAAATGGTTCACCAATTCCCATCACAACGACATGGCTAACACGTTCATCCAACCCACGTTCATCGAAATAATGTTGCACCCACATAATTTGGGCAACAATCTCGCCAGCAGTTAAATCTCTTTGTTTTTTTAATAGCCCACTAGCACAAAATGTACACCCAATATTGCAACCAACTTGAGTGGTCACACAAACAGATAATCCATATTCTTGACGCATTAAGACTGTTTCAATCATATTTTTATCTGGTAATTCAAATAAATATTTCACGGTACCATCTTGCGCTTCTTGCACAATGACTTGTTTTAATGGATTTAATGAAAAATTTTCTTCTAATAAAGTCATCAACGATTTAGAAATGTTCGACATTTCACTAAATGAAGCAACACGTTTTGTATACAACCATTCCCACACTTGTGTTGCGCGAAATTTCTTCTCGCCATGGGCTAAAAACCAGTCCACAAGCTGTTCTCTCGTCAGTCCATAAATGGATTCTTTCTGCATTTCTTTTCCTCATTTCTGCTATTACATTCGCTTCATAACTATAACGTATTCTCACTTTGAATGCAATATCACGAAGAACATCAAAAAAAATCGTTAAGCGTGCATGCTTAACGATTTTTTATAATTAATCTTTCACTAAGTGATAAACTTTTTTGAAGTAGAACGTTCTAGCAATTAAATAGTAAACGACCTGAATCAATAAGAAAACGCCTAAAACTTCCCAGCCAGCTAATTGCATTGGTTGATCTAACACGGCATACATTGCTTTCAAAGCAACAGCTCCATGAATAAATGAAACAACAATCGGTGTAAAGAATAAAATACCTACTTGTTGGTAAATCATTTTCTTCAATTCTTTTTTCGTCAAACCAAGTTTGTAAATCATCTTGAATTTTTCAACGTCCGTATTCATATCACTGTATAAACGGAAGTATAAGAAACTACCCGCCGAAACAAAGAACACGATACCGATAAATAGTCCGACAAATAGAACTGGCGTATAAAATTGCGTAATGGCTGCCGACATTGCAGCTGTTCCTAGTAACATGGGATACTTGTCACCAATAATATTTTCTGCTTTTATCAATTCTTCACGATCAGTTCCTGCTTTGGGCTGCCAAATGGTATTTATTTCACTTTTAACTCCGTCTAACGGTGTTGTATCAGGAACAACTAAAATCCCTCCAGCTGTTGGCAAAACATTGGTTTTAGAGATTTTATCGACTTTTAAAGTTTGATTGTTAGCTAAACTAACTGTTTTTACGTCCACAAACATATCTGAAGGAACATTTTCTTGTTTTAAATTAACTACGCTATTCCCATCAATCGTTGGTTCGTCAATCATTTTTGCTAACTTATTATATTCTGATGCTTGAATTAAGCGGATACCTTCATTTGTTGTAAATTGTGGATACTCCACTTCATCAAACTGAATATTTTTTTCTTGGAATGTTTTTGTCGCAAATTGTTTCATTTCTTGATTTTCTGGGTTGGTCGAATCAGACAATGTCAGTTCGTACGGTACAGAACTTATTCCTTTAAAAATCATCTCGTTCACGCCGTATAACGTTCCAATGGCAGCAAAAGCAACCGTTGATATCACCGAAACCAAAAAGAACGAACGTGCATTATCTTTCATGCGGAATGCTAAATCTGATAAAACGACCATATTGGTTTTTTTCCAAAAGATTTTTGGTTTCCGTTTTAAACGTTCAATGACAGAAACACTCAATTGGTCAAATAAGAATTTTGTCCCTAAAATAACTAAGAAAATTACTGGGAACATCACCATTAAAACTAACTGTCCCTTAGCAACTAAAGCAATTCCGTAACCGACAACTAAAAGCAACACGGCTAAGAAAGATTTAACTTTAGAGCTTTTGATTTCACCTTTACCCATTTCTCCTGCTTTTAATAGCTCTTGAAGTGTCGCTTTTGGCAAGCGGAATTGAATAAAGAAAGAAATTACTAAGAACAAGACCGCAAATGAAATGACAGTAATGATAAACGGCATCACTGGCAAATAAAAACCTAAACCTAGATGCATTAATAAATTGCTAATCCATAAAATAAACTGTGAAAATCCAACACCTAAAATGCTACCAAAAATTGTAGCAAAGAAACCAATCACTAAGTTTTCAATAAAAATCATTTTCTTTAACTGTTTTGGACTCATCCCTTGAATCATCAAGGTTCCAAACTCTTTTTTCCGAGATTGGATAAAGACATCCATCGAGTATAAAACGAATAAGAAAGAAAAACCATAGATTATAATTGCCGCAGCCGTCATTCCCATTTGTGCTTTAGGATTTAAACCATTAGCTAAGGCTGGGTGAAAGACAAAACCAGTGAACGTAAAAAAGATCATCACAGAAAACATTGTACTTAGGAAATAAGCCAAGTATAAATGCTTATTTCGAATCGTGTTTCTTATAACAAACTGATTAAAATTCATTATCGACACCTTCAATCTCAGCCAGTTTCACCATGATTAAATCGTAGAATTCTTTTTGGTTGCCGTTTTGGATAATTTCATCAATTAATTCACCATCTTTAATAAAGACAATGCGCTTGCAATAACTTGCGGCTAGCGGATCATGGGTCACCATTAAAATAGTCGCCGCTTCTTCTTCGTTTAATTGTTGTAACAAGCCCATCACATCCTTAGATGATTTCGTATCTAAGTTTCCTGTTGGTTCATCAGCCAATAATAATTGCGGATGATGAATCATTGCCCGCGCAACGGCGACACGCTGTGCTTGTCCACCAGAAATTTCTGCAATTCGTTTTTTCAACAGATGATTGATACCTAAACGCTCACTTAATTCTGCTAATTGTCGTTTCATTACAGAGACTTTTTCTCCATCAAGCGTCAATGGTAAAATAATATTTTCTTCAACAGTTAATGTTGGCATTAAATTAAAGCTTTGAAAAACAAATCCTAATTCTGTACGACGGAATTTAGCAATTTGTTCTTGATTCAAATTGTTTGGATTTTTTCCATTTAAAAGTATTTCACCGTCTGTTGGACTATCGATTGTTGCCAACAAATTTAAAAGTGTACTTTTCCCACTTCCAGAAGGTCCCATAATACCAATAAATTCACCATCTTGGACAGTTAAATTAATCCCTTTTAAAGCTTCATATTTAATTTCGTTTCCGTAAACTTTTTTCAAATTTTGTACTTCTAACATATTTTCCACTCCTATTCTTCTCACTCATTTAGTGTATCGAAAACGAAAAAAAACGACAATAGAAAAGAATAACAATGAACTTACATTACTGTAAGTGCACTGTTATTCTTTTAAAAGTTATGCTTCATATTCAATCACATAAGGATGAATCTTCGTATTATAAATAGCTTCTGAATATTCTACGCAACGACCTGTTGGGCTTAACGAACGCCGAATTCTTTTTAAGCCCGTTGTTTCAGTTGTTTGCAACATTTTTTGCTCTGCTTCTGTCAAAGTTGCAACTTCAAAACGGTCTTCAAATTTATAAATTTCAATGGCATGTCGATCCATCAAACGATACAAGGATTCTTCTTTGTATTCAGTCAATGATACGTCTTTCATGGCAGCTGGCAAATAGTAATTAAAATAAATATAGGGTTGTTCATCGATTAGATATAACCGTGAAAGGTGAACCACTTCTTCTCCTAAAAATTGATAAGCCGGCATCTCTTTTGACAACGTCAAGTTTTCAACTTGTAAAACTTTTTTAGTGACTTTCTGACCTGATTCATTCAAAAATTCAGTGAATGTCCCTGCTTTTGATAGTTTATTATAGGGACGATTGCTTAACACAGTTGTGCCTCGGCCACTTTTTTTCTCAACAAATTCTTCTGTTGCTAACATTTCGATTGCCCGCCGAATCGTAATTTTACTAACGTTAAACATCTCTTCCAATTCTGTTTCTGTTGGTAAAAACGTTCCTACTGGATACTTGCCACTCAAAATATCTTCTTTAATCTGATCTGCTACTTCTAAATAAAGCACGCTCTTTCTTCTCATGATACGCTCCCTCCCAACCGCACTATTCCTTTCTATTTTACCAGAAAATGATGATTATAACATGATGCTTTGCTGAAATTATAAAAAAAGAACAAAAATAGATAAATTTATCTATTTTTGTTCTTTTTGTTTATTGTTCTGGTGTTTCAGGTGCTGCCTCTTCTGATTCCGCTTGTAGAAAGACTTTTCTTGGTTTGCTACCTTCTGATGGTCCAATAACTCCGTGTGCTTCCAATTCATCTACTAAGCGAGCCGCACGATTATAGCCAATTCTAAAACGTCTTTGTAGCAATGAAATACTAGCTGTTTGCATTTCAACCACCAAGTTTTTCGCTTCTTCAAACAACTCATCTTGAGGAGCTTCGCCACCGCCTGAAGTGGTCGGTTCATCTGTTGGCATCATGCTTTCTTGATATTCAGCTTCTTGTTGGTCCGTTACAAACGCAACCACTCGTTCGACTTCTTGATCAGAGATAAAGGCCCCTTGGATACGAATTGGTTTATTTTCTCCCATTGGTAAGAAGAGCATATCGCCTCGACCTAATAGTTTCTCCGCCCCGTTGGTATCAATAATGGTACGCGAGTCTGTCCCACTTGAGACCGCAAAAGCCATTCGAGAAGGGACATTTGCTTTGATGATTCCTGTAATGACATCCACACTTGGCCGTTGTGTCGCTAAAATCATATGAATGCCCGCTGCCCGTGCCATTTGGGCTAAGCGGATAATCGCATCTTCTACTTCGTTACTTGCCACCATCATTAAATCAGCTAACTCATCAACAATGACAACAATAAATGGCAGAATCGGACGATTTTCGCCATCTTCCGCATTTTTCTGTTGAATTAGTTGATTGTAACCAGTGATATTTCGGACGCCTGTTGCTGCAAATTTTTCATAACGAAATTCCATTTCTTGAACTACTTTTTGCAGGGCTTGTGCCGCTTTTCTCGGATTAGTAACCACTGGCGTTAATAAATGAGGAATCCCGTTATACACATTCAATTCTACCATTTTCGGGTCAATCATCATTAATTTTACTTCATGGGGTTTCGCTTGCATCAAAATACCTGTGATGATGCCATTGATAGCAACCGATTTCCCACTCCCTGTCGATCCCGCAATTAATAAATGCGGCATTTTTGATAGATCCGCAGTTTGAACCATCCCTGAAATATCTCGACCTAAAGGTACTTCTAATAGTTTATCTGGATGACTTGGTTGTGCCTCAACAATATCTCTAAAGGATACTGTACTAATTGCACTATTAGGAACTTCAATCCCGATTAGTGATTTGCCAGGGATTGGGGCCTCCATACGAACATCTTTGGCCGCAAGCGCTAAAGCAATGTCATCCGTCAAGTTAACAATTTTGCTAACTTTTACCCCAACAGCGGGTTGAACTTCAAATTTTGTGACAGATGGTCCTAAACTAGCTTTGACTACTTTAGCATCAACACCAAAACTCTTGAAGGTTTGTTCTAAGACGCCAATATTTTTTTCGATTTTTTCATATTCACCACTTTGATCCGTTGCTTGAATTGTATCTAACAAATCAGTTGGTGGTAGTTGATAATCACGATCTTCCGCTTCTTCAGAAATTTCAAATTCGAGAACACCAGCTTCATCTGCCGCCTCTTCTTCCTGCTCTCGTTGCGGTTTTGTTGCTGCGATTGGTGGTACAGGCATCGCCTGATTTTGCTGTTGAAACGAATCAATTTGAACAGGCGTTGGTGCAGTCGGTTCTTCCACCATTGGTTGGTGGGTTTCAACTGGTGTTTTTGTTAAGCGCTCGGCTGCCGCTTGTTCCATGCGTTCCCGCTCTTGTAATTTTTGTTGGGCAGCGGCTTCAATTTTTGCTTGGCGTTCTGCAGCTTTGGCTTCTTTCTTCGCTGCTCGCTTCGCCTCTTTTTCTTCTTGTCGCGCCTGTGATTTTGCCGAAACATGACTTAGGCGATCTTGAATACTTTGGAAATGATCAACAATTTGCTGAAAATCCCACATACTCATCAAGAAAATACCCGCTAACAGTAGCAATGTGGCAATTAAATAGCTGCCAAATTGTGCCACCAAAAAGTACGTTCCTTGATAAAGCAGCGCGCCAATCATACCGCCCCCTACGTTTTGCGTCACTTGGTTGGCTTTTAAATCGCTTTGCAAAAATTCCCAAGTGTTACCTAAAATATCAGGTTGACTGCCACTAACATTTCGAAACATAAAGGCATGGAAAAATAACAAAACACTAATATAAATCAGAACAGCCCCAAAAATAGGGCGCCCTCTTTTTAACGGAAAATCTTTCCCATAAATCATGACTAATAAGCCATACAGGATTAGTAAAATCGCTGCAAATGGAAAGGTATTACCTACAACTAAGCGTAAACAATTCGCTAATAACGTGCCTAAAAACCCTAAGCGAAAGAGTCCAAAGACACCGAATAAAATAAAAATCAGGCCAAGAAACATATAATTTAAACGTTCTTGTTGTTGCTGTTGTTTTTTGGTCTTTTTCTTTGTCGTACTTTTTTTCTTATTTGTTGCTCTTTTTTGTGCCATTTAACTTCCCTCTTTCCATCACTTCTCATTATACATAAAAATGGAATCGAACAAAAGTGCCCACCTCATTTTACTTGAAAAATCATGGAAATTTTTTAAAAACTTTCATTTAAGAAAAATGAGCGTGGGACAAAAATCACTTTGGATTTTTGCTCCACGCTCAAAAACTGATAAACGGCGGGAACAGAACCAACTCCTTCGGAAATAAGCCGAAATTCTCCAAAAATTAAAGAGCAATTTTCGGAAATTTCTTCTTATTTCTCGGAGCTAAACGGTTCTGTCCCGACCTCATTATTTCTTATTTTGCTGATTCTTAATGGTATAAGTCGAAACGACCTTTAGCCATCATTTCTTTGGCACCACCTGTTTCAAAGAGCGCTTTGTTCATGATAATTTTTTTCATGAATGAAGCTGGGTATCCTTTAATGTCTGTTTTACCAACAATTCCTAAAGCACGTGTATTTCCGACAGAACAAACAGAACCTTGTGATTTAAAGCTGAAAGGTTTAGTTGCTTCCCCTTTCAATTGTGCTTGAATATTTTTAGCAGCATGAGCGCCCATCTTCAAGGCGATTTGTGCTGTCGTTGGGTAAGGTCGATTAGTTTCTGTATCCATAACTGCTGAGCAGTCACCAATAATATAGACGTTGCTATGGTTCGCATCTGTTAAATCTGGTTGAACCATGACACGACCACGACGAGCTTCAAATCCAGAATCGCCTACAACGTGGCTTCCACTAACACCCGTTGTCCAAATAATTGTTTTAGCAGAAAGTTCTGCCAAGTCGCCTGCTTCGTTATCTTGATAAACAACTGCGCCTGGTTTGATTTCTTTAATCGGTTTACCTAATAATAAATGAATAGCTGAATCTTTTAATAATTGCACACCATAGTTCGCAAGTTTTTCGTTAAACATCGGCAATAGGCGAGTAACTGCTTCGACACAATAAATTTGGATTTGATCTGCTGAGACACCTGCGATTTCAGCAAATTTTGGTTTATTTTCAACAAGAGAACCTAATAATTCAATCCCTGTAAAGCCTGCTCCGCAGACAACAATTTTTAAGAATTCTTCGTTTTGAGTTGCTTTGTATTGACGCATTTGTTCTTGGATATGTTCATACACGTTTAAAGCCGTTTTCACATCTACCATTTGTAGAGCATGTTCTTGCACACCAGGGATACCAAATGATTCTGATTCAAACCCAAGAGAAACAACTAAGTAATCATAATTGATTGTTTGGCCATCTTCTAAAGCAACTGTTTGTGTTGCAGCATCAATTGTTTTAACTGTTCCTTGGATAAAGGTTGTCATTTTTTCATCGACAACATCCATAATATTGTATGTGATTTTTTCAGCTGGTTGTGTTCCAGCAGCAACTTCATGCAAGTCCGTTGCTTCGTAGTGATAGTTATTACGATCCACTAAAGTAATTTCGACGTCTTTGGCGCCTTTTTGTAATTCGCGTAATGTTTTTAAGCCTGCGTAACCAGCACCTAAAATAACAACATGTTTCTTATTCATTTTGATTCCCTTCCACTCTATAAAAAATTTACAGCCACCACAAACCTATGGCAAAAAATAGCACTTGTGCAGTTGCTCCCACAGCTAAGATCTTCACAGCACAAACAAATGTTTTACTCTTCACTTGTTCCTTCAGTAAGGCTTGGGTTTGTTTCCGTACAAAAGGTAAAGTTAAAAGCATGAGTAACATTGTTGGCGGGGTTAATCCTAAACCGACAGCTAACAAAATGGCTAACATTGCTATTGTATTTAATCCGACGAATAATTTCAAAGAACTTGCTTTGCCAAGGTAATGAACTAATGTATATCTCTTGTTATTTTCATCTTCCTCTAAGTCACAGATATTATTTGCTAACATTAAGTTAGCAATGTAACAAGTATTAGGTAAAGCGACTAAGAAAATCCCCCATAAATTAGCTGCTGACCAATTGAAAACTTCAAACGTATTAATGTAGACACAAATAAGGGTAATCATGAACCCCATTGTAAATCCTGAGAAAACTTCCCCTAATGGTAGACTGGACAAAGGTTTCGGTCCTGATGAATAAAAAATACCAATTAAGTAACAATACAGACCCATAATTAATAACGGCCAGCCGACAATAAATGACAACCCAATCCCCATTAAAGCAGAAACGAGAATCATCCAAAAAATCATTTTGCGTATTAATGGCAAAGATAAATTTTCTCGACCGATAATATTCGTTTTTTCCTTATAATCATGAACTTCTGTGGCATGATGGTAATCATTATAATTATCTAAAATATCGACCGCCATATTAAAAATAAACATCGCAATGAAAAAAATTAAAACATAACCGACATGGAGCCGCCCATATTGGTACCAACTAAAACAAATTCCTAACAAAAATGGCAAAACACTCGCTGTTTTTGCTTTTAATTCTACTAATTCAAAAAATATTTCTCGATTCAAACTATCCCTCCGCTACTTTTTTACAAACTTTGTTACTTTTAAAACTTAATTACTGTATTTCTGTCGCCAATTCGTATACAATCAAATAGTATTGAACCACTGAAAGGATCGTAGTATATTTATGAACACATTTTGGAAGTCGTTTCCTGACGTTGAACGTTCTTTAACGGAAACATGTGAATTAATTGAACAAACGTTGCATACACGCAACGAAGACATTGAAGAAGCCTTAGTAACTTTGGCTCGTTCTGGCGGCAAATTATTACGCCCCGCTTTTTTCTTTCTTTTTGCTCAACTGGGTGATGAAGAAAAACAAGAGAAACAACAATTATTAAAAATAGCTGCATCTTTGGAAATCCTACATATGGCTACGTTGATTCACGATGACATTATTGACGATTCTCCATTGCGCCGAGGCGCTGTGACTATTCAATCACAATATGGTAAAGACGTGGCTGTTTACACAGGTGATTTACTATTCACTGAATTCTTTACTTTGATTGCAGATGCCATGAATGGCTCTGAATTTATGAAAATCAATGCACAAGGAATGAAACGGTTATTACTTGGTGAACTCGATCAAATGAGTCATCGATTTGACCGCCGCATGTCGATTCCTGCTTATTTAAGAAGTGTCAACGGCAAAACAGCCGAACTTTTTTCACTAAGCTGTCTTGAAGGGGCCTATTTCGGTCATAGTTCAAAAGAAGTCCAACGTTTAGCTAAACGAATTGGCCGTCATATTGGCATTGCTTTTCAAGTCTATGACGATATTTTAGATTATACTGCTGACACGGAAACCTTGAAAAAGCCCGCTTTAGAAGACTTGTCACAAGGTGTTTATACGTTACCCCTTCTCTTCGCTTACCAAGCAGCACCTGACGTATTCAGCCCTTATTTGGATAAAGGACGCGCCATTACCTTAGAAGAAGCAGCTGAAGTTGCGGCGCTAGTCAACGACTATCATGGCGTTACAGAAGCACAAGCTTTTGCTAAAAAAGTAACCAACAAAGCAATCACTGATATTCAACAATTGCCTGATGGCACAGCAAAAGAAACCTTACTTTCCTTAACTGAGCTCTTATTACATCGTTCATTTTAAACGTTTTATGGAAGAATTGCCATTAATTGAAATAGAAAAACGACTGATTGTTTGCTTTAATCAACAACCAGTCGTTTTTTTATTCCTCGAAAGAACTAATGCCACGATCAATTCGGTAAAGTTTTTGATAATGCGCATTGGTTGCAAGTAATTCTTCTGGTGTACCACTCATCTCTAATTGGCCATCTTCAATAAAGATCACTTGATCCATCAAAGTTACGCCTTGCAAATGGTGGGTAATCCAGATGACGGTTTTATCTTTTAATGCCTCAAAAAAGGTTTCCAGCAATTGCTGTTCTGTAATTGGATCTAAACCAGTAGTTGGTTCGTCTAATAACACAATCGGTGTATCTTGCAAAAGAATCCGCGCTAGTGCCAAGCGATGTCGTTCGCCACCAGAAAAACGCAAACCTGCTTCATCCACCATTGTTTGTAAACCTTCTGGTAATTGGGTAACCATTTCTTTTAAGCCAACTTTTTCTAAAACCGCCCAAACTTCTGCTTCGCTCGCTTCTTCTCTACCAATCCGAATATTATTTAAAATGGTTGTTCGAAATAGGTACGGCGCTTGGTGCATAACCCCAATATATTCAGTCATCGTCTCACCAAATGCCTCAGTTGGGATGTTTCCTAAAAGGATTTCTCCCGAAGTAGGTCGTAAATCACCACGAATGAGCGAAGCCAACGTACTCTTTCCGGAACCACTGCGCCCTAAAATCGCTAATTTTTGTTTTTCAGGAATTGTTAACGATAAGTCATTTAATACCTTTTTCTCTTGATTTTCATATGCAAAAGACAAATGTTCTATCGATAAACTGGTGCCATTTGGCTGAACAGGCGCTTCTGTTGAGTCATCTTCCCCTTCAGGAAGCTCATTAAAACGACGAATGGAATCCTTATAAATCGTTGTTTCCTGTGCTGCAGCAGGAAGCGGAGCAAAAGCATCAATTAACGGAAACACGGTTAAAACAAAGGCACCAATCCAATTGGCTGCGCCCCCATGATTACCTGGAAACCGCACACTAGTCCAAGCTAAGACAGCAATCGCAATCACACCGAACAGAAGTTGTAAAACAAAGTCTCGGCCACGGTTAAATTGCTTCATTTTTTCATCTAATGCACGAACGTTTGCTTCATCTGTTTCATAACGAGCAACGAATTCAGCACCTCGTTGGCTAAACACCCAATCAGACACACCTAGAATATTGTCGGTTAGTGTTTGATATAACTCATTTTTGGCATATTTATGTTTTTCTTGACGCGCACCATTCACTAGAACTGAAACAAGTGGTAATAGAAAAACAACCACTCCTAACATCAGTAACATGCATAAAGCAAACCACCAAGAAAAGAAACCTAACGCAATCACTAAAAAGATATACAAAATCCAAGCAATAACAGTTGGGAAAATCGTTCGTAAATACAAGTTTTGGATATGATTAATATCCTCCGAAAGCAAACCTAAGATATCCCCAGTGCGATATTTTGTCTTAAAGAAAATCGCATCTTTTTCTAGCACATTATAAAGTTTCAAGCGCAGATCAGAGGTCATTTTTAACACCCAGTTATGACTCGTTAGACGCTCCACATAACGAAAAACAGGACGGCCAATCCCAAATGCTCTTGTTAAAACAATGGGAATATAAATTAATAAAATATTCTCTGGTAAGGAAGCCGCACGACTGATTAAGTAACCAGACGTAAACATTAATGCCCCTGCGCTAAAGAACGTCAAGAAGCCTAAAAGTAAGGCAAAATACAAGGTTTTTTTATAGCGTTTTAAAAAAGGACGAACCCATTGATCGTTTTTCCAAACGTCTTTCGTTGTCGGCTGTTTTTCCATCATTGGCGTCCTCCTCTCATTTGCTTCATTAATTGAACATAGTAGCCATCTTTTTCAATCAACTCTGCTAGCGTTCCTTGTTCCACTAATTGACCTTTTTCCATCACTAAAATGTAATCCATTTCTTCCATCCAATGCAGACGATGTGTCGCAAAGAAGACAAGATGATTGTTCATTAATGGCAACATGCGCTCTTTCATTTCAACTTCTGTTTCAATATCCAAATGCGCTGTCGGCTCATCAAACAGCAAGACGTGGCGTTTTTGATCGACAAAGGCGCGGGCCAACGCTACTCGTTGCGCTTGTCCCCCACTTAACATTCGACCGCTTTCCCCAATCAAGGTATGAATTCCTTCGGGAAGGTCTTTAACCAGCTCTTCTAAGCCAACTAACTGAATCGCTTGCTGAATCGCCTCATCTGTTGCTTCAGGTGTATAAAAGCGAATATTGTTTGCCAAAGTATCTTGAAAAATATATGGTGCTTGCGGAATATAAAGGATTTGTTTTTGCCAGTCTTTTTGTAAAAAATGTGGAATCGTTTGGCCATTTATCGCCAATTGACTCGTTTCTTCTGTTGGTAATAAAAAGCCGCTTAATAAATTAATTAACGTTGACTTACCAGAACCACTCGCCCCGATAATTCCAATCTTTTTGCGACCATCAACAGAGAATTGCAACGATTGAATCGCTTCTTGCGTTGCATCTTCATAGGAAAAATTTAACGCGGTGACTGACAACTGACTTTCTTGATGCCAATCATCTAACGTGAGCACATCGGTCTGTTCTGCTTCTGGCAATGCTAATACCGCTTGGATCGCTTGAAAAGAGTTTTTTCCATCTAAGGTTGCGTGATAATCACTTGAAAAATCACGAATCGGTAAAAAGAACTCAGGTGCTAAAATTAAAGTAACCAAGGCAGGAAATAATAAAATCGTGCCGTTTAATAAACTTAATCCAAGGAAAACTGCCACAACAGCTACCGATAATGTCGTAAAAAAGTCTAACGCAAAGGTTGATAAAATAGCAATTTTCAATGTACTCATGGTCGCTTTTCTGAATCGTTCACTTGTATGATAAATACTCCCAGCATATTTTTTGCTCAACCCAAACAGTTTCAGCGTGTCAATTCCTCGCAAGGAATCAATAAAATGATTGGAAAGCATTTGAAACGCCGCATATTGCTTGTCCGCTTTACTTTGTGCTGCATAACCTAACACAATCATAAAAATAATAATAATCGGAAAAACAATCAGCAATGTTACGCCTGAACGAATATCTTGTGTAAAAACAAAGGCCAAAATAATCCAAGGAATAATCATCATATTCATCATTTTTGTCAAAATCAATTGTAAATAATTTTCGGTTTGACTGATGCCTTCTAAAGCCATAGTAACCATATTTCCAGTTCCATTTTTTTGAACAACATTTGGCCCCAAACGGAAAATTTTGGTTAATAATTGTTCGCGTAATTCTTTCGAGCGTTCATAACTAAATGTATCGAGCATTCTCTCACGAAAATACGTAATAACATGTCGACCAAGATAAAAAATAAAAAAGAGTAAAATACTCTGTAGTTGTTGGTTAAGATGCCCGCCACTCCAAAGGCCGACAATGGCTTTTGAAAGAAAAAAAGCTTGCCCAATTATAAAGACTGCTTGCAGGAAAGAAAAACCTGCAAGCAAGACAAGAATTTTTTTGATTTTAGGCATCTGTAAGATGTCTTTATCAATCATAGATTTAATACCCCTCTGGTACGGCTGTCTGTGAAATACGTTTTCTGAAAATATAATAGGACCAAGCAGTATAAGCTAACACGAATGGTAAAATGCTTAAAGAAATCCACGTCATAATTTTTAGTGTATATGGTGTGCTTGTTGCATCTTTAATCAACAAATCAAAACCTTCACTACCAATCATAACACGTGGGAACAAGCCACTGAACAAGAGAGCAACTAGTACAACTAATGTTAAACCACTCGCTAGAAAAGCTAACATCTCTTTGCGTTTAAACACCCCAACATTAGCAATGACCGTTAAGACCACAATTGCTAACGTTAAAATTAAAGTGACCGCAAAGTTCTTTTCATAAAAGTCCGTTTTGAAGTACATCAACACTGCAAAAACAACTAAACCGACATATAAAACGCCGTATAAGATTTCTGCATAATTTCGAGCACGTTCACGAATTGGGCCTTCTGTTTTTAAAGCAATATAGTTCATGCCGTGTAAGTAGCAAAGTAATGTTAAGGCTACTCCACCAACAATTGAAAACAGATTAAAATAATCCGTAAATTGTGCATGCATATTGCCGTTTGCATCTAAAGGCATCCCTTGGACTAAGCTGATAAACAAAATACCAAAGAAGAACGGTACAAGGAAACTACCAATTGATAGCGTCCAGTTCCACATCCGACGACGTTTACCTTCCGGCATGTTGTGGCGGAATTCAAAGGAAACTCCGCGAATAATTAAGCCAAATAAAATCGTAAATAGAATTAAATAGTAGCCACTAAATAATGAAGCATACCAATATGGGAAAGAGGCAAACATTGCGCCGCCCGCTGTTAATAGCCAAACTTCGTTTCCGTCCCAAACAGGTCCAATTGTTGCAACGACTTGATCTTTTTCGTCGTCATTGTGTGCCAACGTTTGAACGGCCATTCCAACACCAAAGTCAAATCCTTCTAAGAAGAAGAAACCTGAGAACAAGACGCCGATAAGGACAAACCATAATAATTGTAGTGTACTCATTCGCCAAATACCCCCTTATCAAATGGATCCAACGCTGGTTCATTTTCTTTCGCTAATTTTTTCGCTTCATAGTCTGGTCCTTTACGTAATTCTAAAATGACCAAGTAAACCATGACACTACCTAAACCAGCAAATAATAAGAAATAAATGACATTTGACGTAATTAATGAAGCAACCGATACATTTGGTGAAACACTTTGTTCAATCGTAAATAATCCATAGACAGTCCACGGATAACGACCTAATTCAGTGACTAACCAACCTGTTGTATTGGCAAGGAATGGTGCGAATGTACATAAAGCAACAATCCACAGCATCCATTTCTTCTCGTACAGCGATGGTTTTTTCTTCCTTGTAAAGAATAGTCCTAAGGCAGCAACCAATAACATTAAGGCACCAAAACCAGCCATGATACGGAAGCTCCAGAATAAAGTGTTAACTGGTGGATAATAATTTTTATCATCCCCATATTTTTCTACCAAACGCTTGTTGACTGTATCCATTCCATCAACCGAACCTGATAATTTGTTATACGATAAAATACTTAGCATATATGGAATATCGATACCAAAAACTTGTTTATGTTCTCGTTCATCTGCCCAAGCAATCAATGTCCAAGCAGCAGGATCATCAGAGTCTTCATAGGCCCCCTCCATCGCCGCAAATTTCATTGGTTGTCCTTCAATTAGAGCTTTCATTTGCAAGTCGCCAGCTAATAAAACGCCGATTGAACCGAACAAAGTAACCCATAAGCCAATGCGCATAGATGCTTTGTGGAATGAAATATCCCGTTTTTTCAACAATTGGAAAGCAGCCATACCAGCTACTGCCATGCCGCCCAATGTAAAGGCGCCCATGATAACGTGTGAAAATTCATACCAAACTTTTGGATTGCTGATGACAGCTACAAAGTCCACCATTTCAGCACGGCCATTATTGATGACATAACCTACTGGATGTTGCATAAAACTATTGGCAACTAAAATCCAGAAAGCAGACATCATTGAACCGAATACGACTAACCAGATAAACGTTACGTGAACTTTTGGATTCATTTTATCCCAAGTAAAGATCCACAAACCTAAGAATGTTGACTCTAAGAAGAAAGCTAAGAGCGCTTCTACCGCCAACGGTGCCCCAAAAATATCTCCGACGAATCGAGAATAATCAGACCAGTTCATCCCAAACTGAAATTCTTGAATAATCCCGGTTACAACCCCAACAGCGAAGCTTAATAGGAATATATTTCCCCAAAACTTGGCCATTTTACGATAACGTTCCTCTTTTTTCACAACGTACATTGTTTCCATAATTGCTACAACAAGTGCTAATCCTATTGAAAACGGTACGAAGAAAAAGTGGAAAACTGTTGTCATCGCAAATTGGATTCTCGCCAATGTTACAATATCAAACATATTATTTCCTCCCTGATTTGCCTCCACACAAAGAAACAAGCTTACCTGAATTGTTCATTTCCATTAGCGATGACTCCTTTTATCTACGAAACTAAAAGAAAATTCAAGTGAACTTTTCCAAAAAGTGTGAAAATGCATGTAATATAGAATAATTCCAATCTAAGTATACAACTTTCTGAGGCAGAAACCAAACAATACAGAAGCATTTCTCACAATTTTTTTAGGTGCTACCAAGATTTCTTCCCTTTCTTCTATCAATAAAAAAAGCCCTTCCTAAAAAAAGGAAGAACTAATCTCAATCTATCAACATTTTGACTTATCACTTGATTAGTTTTCGAAAATTGAAGCAGCTCGTCTTTGATGATAAAAATTCTAATCTTGTGATGAAAATTACGGATTGCTTGTAGTGATAGTTTGTTTTTAAACAACATGACTATAAAACAGGGGAGAAAAAGCCAAATCAAAAAAGTTTGTTTTGGTACCATTCTAAACAACATGACTCTAAAACGAATTGATAATTGAAGCCTTAACAAGTAATGTTTTGGCACCATTCTAAACAACATGACTCTAAAACTGATCCAACCTGTCAGAAAATCCACGATCAGTTTTGGTACCATTCCAAACAACATGACTCTAAAACGACTACCTTCGTTATTGATAATGTACCAACGTTTTGGTACCATTCTAAACAACATGACTCTAAAACTTACATCTCCATCGGAATCTGTTGAACTTAGTTTTGGTACCATTCTAAACAACATGACTCTAAAACACAAAGAGAAACACGTTTCAATGAAAACATGTTTTGGTACCATTCTAAACAACATGACTCTAAAACCTCGGAGAATTATTTTTTCTCCATGATTCCGTATTCGCATCACTTATCCATAGCTAGATTTCAGTTTAGAAGGTCTGATTTTTTTCTTCACGTTTATTATACCAAACTTTCTCCTTCTTGGCGGAAAAACCCACCATTTTTCAATGGTGGTTTTTCTTTATTTAGTAGCTGTAACAGCGAGCCAGATTTCACTATACTTAGCTTCTGCTGGTCCTTGATATTGCGTAAACGAAATTTCTGGTGCTGCAACGACTTGGTAACCAGATGAAGGCAACCATTCAGAGAATATCCTTGCCCAGGTTTCTTGTAAAGTTTGTGGGAAAGGACCTTCATTTGGAAAAACCGCCCATGTATGAGCAGGTACGCTTAGTTGCTCCAAATCTTCATAGGTATTTTCTTGCAAAGTGGCAAAGCCAATCATGTGTGTCATTTCTCCACCTTCTGTTGTTCGTCCCTCTTGAAAGTCAAAAGAAGCATTTACTACTTGATGAGGATATATGTCATCAAATGTATGCATTTCCGCTCGTTGTTGTGGTGTAATGCGCTGTGCTAATTCCATGATTGCTTGATTTTCCCCTTGATACTGCAAGGGAACCTTCTGACTAACTCCGACTATTTGAAACGCTGGTTTTTCAATCAATTTAACATCCATTGATTGTCCTCCTTTAATATCAATATAGAAAGAGAATTTAGGGAACGTTTTTTGGATTTGTGTTTTCATTACTTCAGAAGGGGCTTGTCCTGACCAATCGCGAAAGGCTCTTGAGAATCCTTCAATACTTTGATAACCATATTTAAAAGCTACATCTGTCACTTTTTCACCAGCAAGTAATGCTAAATTTGCTTCCGCCAAACGTCTCTTTTTAATATATTCAGCCAGACTCATACCCGCAATAAACGAAAAAGTTCGTTTAAAATGGTAAACAGAAATCCCTGTCTTTTTTGCCAATTCATCGAAGGATACTTCTTCCGTTAAATGTTCTTCAATATAATCCATTGCTTGATTTAAATTTGCGAGCATCCGTGTCCCTCTCTTTCTATTTGAAAGTTTACTAAAGACCAACAAGGATGACTTGATTATTTAGAGCCAACATTCGTCAAGTCGCTACTCTTGATTCATAGCGGCTTTTAAGGCCTGCGCTAAAGCACTTTCTTCTGGTTCGTCTGGTTGTGAATATTTTTTCATCAAACGACGTTCTTCATGTTTAGTCATTTTTTGTTTTCGTTCTTTTTTATCGGGAATTTTTTCAGTAATCGAACAGAATTTACATTTGAAAGAACGACCATTTTTTCCTTCTATGATAACCATTTTTTTATGGCATTGTGGGCAACGGTGATTGGATACTTTAGGATCTTTTCGCCGACGATAAGAACATTCTTGGTTTGTACAAACGTAAATCTTCCCATCTTTCGTATTTTTTTCCCGTAAGTTTGAGCCACAATCTGGACATTTTTTTTGCGTAATGGAAAAATCTTGATATTTTTTCTCGCTTTGTTTAATTTCACGGACTAATTTTTTCGTATCCTCTTCAATATCCTTTAAGAAAAGTTGACTCTTTTGTTGACCCGAAGCGATTGCTTCGAGCGACTTTTCCCATTTTTCCGTTAGTTCAGGTGTCACAAGTGATGGATTCACCAAGTCTAATAGTTGCTTTCCTTTGGCAGAGACACTTAAACCGCTATTGGTTCGTTCCATCAATTCTGATTTAATCAGTTTTTCAATGATTTCAGCTCGCGTTGCCGGTGTGCCTAAACTGTGTTTCTCCATTTTTCCTAACAACGTTCCTTCGGTTAATGGTTTTGGCGGCGACGTTAATTCTTTGTTAATGGTAAAGTTTGGCGCAACGGTCATGCCTTTTTGCCATTGGACAGTGGATAGCGGCTGTTCGGCTGTTGTTTTCCAACCAGCAACAACTACTTTATTTTGATGAAAGACAAATGTTTCTTTTCCAAAAGCGACTGTAACTTTTGTTTGTTTGGTTTGATTTGGCTCAGCAAACAAACCTAAGAATCGTTGAACAATCATTTGATAGATTTTTTGTTCATCATTGCTTAGTTTTTCATAACGAGGACGTTGTTCAGTTGGAATCAACCCATGGTGATCCGTGACTTTTGCATTTTGGAAAACTTTTTGTTGTTTAACAACGGCCCCATTTTTAAGGTAGCCTTTCACTTCTGGTGAAAAATCAGCAATAGCTTGAAGGCGCTCTTTCATCGTTCCTTTCATATCCGTCGTTAGATATTTGCTGTCAGTTCGAGGATAGGAAACAATTTTATGGGTTTCGTATAAACTTTGTACAAGAGACAACGTTTTCTTTGCAGAAAATTGGAATCGCTGGTTGGCTTCACGCTGGATTTCGGTTAAATCATATGGTAACGGCGCATTTTCTGTTTTAACTTTTTCTTGGATATCGGTAACTAAGCCCTTTTGTTTTGAGAGTTCTTTGACTAATTGTTCTGCTTCCTGCCGTTCTTTTAAAGCGTATGGATTTTTTTGGGTCATCTTTGCTTTTTCTGATTCAACAGTTAACGAGATAGTAAAATAAGTTTGAGGCTTAAATTGTTCAATCGTTTTTTCTTGTTGGCGTACCATTGCTAAAGTTGGTGTTTGAACACGACCTGCGGATAAGTTATCTTGATATTTCACTGTCAAGGCTCGTGTGACGTTTAGCCCAACTAACCAGTCAGCTTTTGCGCGCGCCAAGGCAGAGTAATACAAATTATCGTAGTCTTTCGCTGGGCGAATTTTCTTAAACCCGTCTTTAATGGCTTTGTCTGTTTGAGATGAAATCCATAAGCGTTTGACTGGTTTGTTAAAACGGACATATTCTAAAATCCAGCGGGCCACTAATTCACCTTCACGACCAGCATCAGTGGCAATCACGGCTTCAGAAACATCTTTACGATTAGCTAATTGTTTAATCGCTTTTAATTGATGTCCCGTTTTCGGTAACGGTTTAATCCCTAAATTCTTAGGAATCATCGGTAAAGTTTCCATTTGCCACGTTTGCCATTCTTTGTTTAAATCTTCTGGCATTTTTAGTCCTAAGAGATGGCCTAAAGCCCAGGTGACAATCACGTTGGGTCCTTCATAATAATTCTTATTTTTTTGATTTGCTCCTAAAACGCGGCTTAAATCTTTTGCTACGCTAGGTTTTTCAGCAATAATTAATTGTTTTGCAACCACTAGTTTCGCTCCTTTTTGAGTGCTATCTTTTCGTATTATACCAAATATTGGTTCGATTTTCTCTAAATTCCGAGAATAGAAAAAGAGTTTAAAGAAAATTCCCTGAGGTTTTTCTTTAAACTCATGCGTTTCAAATAACTTTCCGTTTGCAGAATTTTGTTTTGCCAAAATGATTGGATATTGTGGTAAACTCAGCTTTATTTTCAAAAGTAACTGCATGATGATTTTCTAGTAATGCTAAACCGAAGTATTGTTGTAAATCTTCATCGCATTCTTCACACCAGCGTTCTTCCCCATCATTCCAGAAAGCCGTTAAATAATTAGGCTTTGTGTTGACGTATGTATAATTCTGAGAAAGTTTTTGCCAAACTTCCACATAATATGTCTCTGCATCGGTCAAGTTATCGAAGGTTTTTTCTTGAACAATGTCCTCTTGCCAATCATCAAAAAACCACCAAGGTTCATTGTCGCCATACATTGTAATTACTTGATACATTGAACCGCTCCTTTTTTTGCTACTGTAGGTATCATAGTCACTTTCTGAAAAAGTTGCAAGGATTTGGTTTCGGACTGAGAAATTTTTGAAATTTATTTTATCCTGCCACTTCTAAAGAAACAATAAAATCTTCAATCATGCGACGATAACTTTCTTCTGGCGTGGCTTCTTCGCGTTGAAAATAACCTAAAAAACGTAAGGTAATATAACCATGGATTAAGCTACGTAATTCTCGACTTTTATGCAGTCGTTCTTCATTATTAAATGGATAAAAAGCTAAAAGTTGTAAGATAATTTGATTGGTTTCATGGATGCCTTCAATTAATTGTTGGTTTTGCGTTTTCGGCACACTGATAAGTAATTCATAGACTGCAGAATTTTCAAAAGCAAATTGTTGGTACGTTTCAGCATATATCCGAATTGCTTCTGCGCCACTCTTACCCACTAAGGCTCTTCGCAATGCATCATTTAATTCTTGAATTAACAAGTCCACTAGAGCATTTTTTACTTCAGCAATATTTTTAAAGTGATTATAGAGTGAAGGATACTTGATGCCTAAATCAACGGCTAAATTTTGAAAGGTTAATTGTTGAACGCCCAATTCTTCCGCTAGGTTGCGGGCACTTTCAAGGATTTTGGCTTTCGTTAAATTCCGTTTTTTTGCCATCTTTCTGACGCCTCCAATTCTTAAATTTTGGACAAGTATTAGTTTATCATATCTATTGACTCTTTTTAAACTATAAATTATAGTTTATAATAATAATTTGTAAACATCATTTTTGAAAGAAGGCTGTTTGGCATGCATATTACCAACCGTTCTCATTTGGCCGATCGTTATGGCAAACGAACCAGTGCAGAATTTTTATTACACGAACGTCCTATTTTATCTTTTCCTATTTCTTTAGCGGCCATTCCTAAAGAAGCCCGCTATTTATCCTGGGAATTAATTGATTATGACACGATTCCTCTAATCGGTTTCCCTTTTATTCATTGGTTAGCTGCCAATGTTCCTGTAACCAATGAGATTCCTGAAGACTTTAGTCGAACAGCACTCAAGCCTACCATTCAAGGAAAAAATAGTCTTGCTTCTCCTTTGGGGAAACAGATGATTCCAGCGCTTGCCACTGAAACGTTACCTGAGTTAACCGAACGTTATCTGGGGTTAAGTCCTCGCTCTGGTGTGCACACCTATACGTTATATGTATACGCTACAAAAAATCCACTAAATTTAAAAGAAGGCTTTTTTGCGAATGAATTGCATCAAGCATTGAATGATCAACGACTCGCCAAAGCCAAATTTGAATTTCTTTACTAGAAAGTGAGGAAATAGAATGTATGAATTAATTAAAAGTAAAATTTTCCGTCCAAGACAACCTTGGGAAAAAAATCTGCTTGTTTTATGGTTTGGCACATTTATGGCTGGTATTGGCTTTAGCTTAGTGATGCCATTTATGCCTCTTTATATCAACACATTAGGTACTTTTACCCACCAACAATTGAATTTTTGGAGCGGAATCACGTTCTCCTCCACTTTTTTAGTCACGACCATTGTTTCACCTTGGTGGGGCCGTTTAGCCGACCGAAAAGGACGCAAGTTAATGTTATTACGCGCTTCATTAGGGATGGCTATCGTCATTAGTTTAATGGGCGCAGTCACAAGTGTTTATCAATTGATTGGCTTACGCTTATTACAAGGTGTTTTTTCTGGTTATATCAGTAATGCGACTGCGTTAGTTGCTACAGGCACACCTAAGGAAAAAAGCGGTCAAGTGCTTGGTACTTTAGCCACTGGTTCTGTTACCGGCACGTTGCTTGGTCCTCTTTTGGGCGGTGTCACTGCTTCTATTTTCGGTTATCGGCCAACCTTTTTCATTACTGGTACGATTTTATTACTCGTTTTTGTTTTGAGTCTCGTCTTTGTCCATGAAGAGTTTGTGCCAATTGAAAAAAATCAAGCCGCATCTGGGAAACAAATTTTAAAAAAACTAGAACATCCCCACGTGATTCTTGGAATGTTTATTACGACATTAATCATTCAAGCTTCCAATAATTCAATTAGTCCCATCATCAGTTTATATATTCAACAATTGTTGGGTGGTCACGGAAATGTCACCTTAATTAGCGGAGTCATTGCTTCTATTCCAGGGATTGCAACGTTAATAGCCGCCCCTCGTTTCGGCCGGTTAGGCGATCGTATTGGCAGTGAACGCATCTTGACAATTGGCTTAATTTTAGCCATTTTCGTTTACCTACCAATGGCCTTTGTTCAAAATGTCTGGCAGCTTGCCATGCTTCGTTTCTTAGTTGGGATTTCCGATGCCTGTTTACTACCAGCTGTTCAAACGTTGATCACTCGTTATTCCCCAAGTGACGCTGCAGGTCGTATTTTCAGTTACAATCAATCTTTCCAAGCGACAGGAAATGTGATTGGTCCTATGATTGGTTCAAGCGTATCTGCCGCTTTCGGTTATCGTGGGGTCTTTATTTCCACTTCTTGTCTGGTTCTCATTAACCTTCTATGGGTTCGTCGAAGCACCGCCGAATTAAAAAAAGAGAAAAATGATGACTAAGTTATACACAGAAAAGTTATCCACAATTTGAATTTTTAATTTTTCTCTTTTTCTTATTTTAAAAAAAATAGGCATATAAAACAAAAAAGAAAAGCGGATATTTACTGGTTTTACGACCAGCATATCCGCTTTTCTTTTGGTTAACTTCATCCTTTTTGTTTCACAACTCGTGAAACTTTTTTAGACGTATTGTAGTTCTTTTTCATCTTGGTAGGCGCGATCAATTAAGCCGCCCCCTAAGCATTCCATTCCATCATAAAAAACAACAGCTTGACCTGGAGTGACTGCGCGGGCTGGTTCCTTAAACGTAACGGTTGCTTTTGTGCCATCTTCAGATAAGGAAACATGCACTGGAATATCTGCTTGACGATAACGGAATTTAGCCGTACAGTCAAACTCTTTTGGCATTGGTGTATCAACAGTAAAATGAACCTCACTGGCTTCTAAATGTGTTGCATATAGTTTTTCATGGTGAAATCCTTGTCCCACATATAATGTATTGGTGGTTAAATCTTTCCCAATTACAAACCATGGTTCTTGTGTTTTACCGCCGCCACCAATTCCTAAGCCTTGGCGTTGACCGATAGTATAATACATCAGACCATCATGTTGTCCTTTGATTTCGCCATCTTCTGTCACCATGTTGCCTTTTTTAGCTGGTAAATAATTACTCAAAAATTCTTTGAAATTCTTTTCACCAATAAAACAAACGCCCGTTGAGTCTTTTTTCTTGGCTGTGGCTAATCCAGCACGTTCAGCAATTGCACGAACTTCTGATTTTTCCATACCACCCAATGGAAACATTGTTTTTGCCAATTGGGCTTGTGATAATTGGCTTAAAAAATAGGTTTGGTCTTTATTATTGTCAATTCCACGTAACATATGCACTACGCCATTTTCATCCGTTTCTACTTGCGCATAGTGGCCAGTTGCAACATAGTCAGCGCCTAGTTGCATAGCATAATCTAGGAATGCTTTAAATTTAATTTCTTTATTACACATGACATCTGGATTTGGTGTCCGTCCTAACCGATATTCTGCTAAAAAATATTCAAACACACGGTCCCAATATTCTTTTTCAAAATTGACCGAATAATACGGAATCCCAATTTGATCCGCTACTTTTGCGACATCTTTATAATCCTCAGTTGCGGTACAGACACCATTTTCGTCTGTATCGTCCCAATTTTTCATAAAGATCCCAATTACATCATAGCCTTGCTCTTTTAAAAGCAACGCTGTGACAGATGAATCGACACCGCCACTCATGCCTACCACGACACGCGTTTTGCTGTTATCTGCCATTTTATCACCATCATTTCAATTAGATTCTGAAATCATCCACGATTTGAAGGTCGTAACTTTTCAGTGCTTTTCATTATACTATTTTTTTGAAATAAGTAAAGCAAGCCGGGCGTATAATGAGAAAATACTTGGAACAAAGACACAGCCAACAAGCTATTGCTTTCAAATAAACAGAAAACCTGAAGGAACAAGCTACTTTCACTTGTTTCTTCAGGTTTCTCTAAATTATTCTACTTTCTCTAATACACCACGGCTAATTAAGCCATCCATTAAGAAAAAGTATTTTTCTTTACTCATTTCATGTTGTTCATTCTTGAAAATATTCATTGGTTTTAAACCATTTGCCGTTGTAATGGACATTTTCAACTCTTTTAGATCAGCAGTGATCGTAATTTTCAATTTGAAGCCTTCATTTCTCTGAGGCGTTGGATCTAAGGAACGAATCAATTGAAAGTTCCCTGATTTTGTTTCAGTAAAGCCGTTATCTTTTAATGTATAGCGTTTTGCACTAGGATGTACTTTGTAAAAAACTGTTGAGCCTTCAACAGCAGCCGTTGTTGTAAATGCCATGGGTTCCACCTCGTTATTTTCATTGTTATCTTCATTATAGCGAAAACCTGTAGCTGCCGCAATCAGATTATTTTTTCAATTGTTGAATCACTGCAACTAGTACTTCAGAAAAAGTCGCAATTTCTTCTGGTGTGTTCCCGTAGCCAAAACTAATCCGGATTGATTCTTTAATAGCTGAGGAATTTTCTCCATACATCGCTGTCAACACGTGCGAAGGATCCACAGTTCCCGCTGTACAAGCCGAGCCAGTTGAAATCGCAATACCCCTTAAGTCCAAATGCATTAAGAGCAAATCACTGGGAATTCCTTTTAAATGAAGATTTAAGACATGCGCTAAACGATTCGTTGGTTCACCATTAATTGAAAAATCAATATTGGCTTCTTCTAACGCTTTTAAAATAATCGTTTGAAAACTTTGATAGGCTGTTTTTCTTGCTTGCTTTTCTGCAGAAGTTAGTAATGAAACGGCAGTACCCATGCCAATAATTCCAGCTAAGTTTTCCGTGCCCGCACGTCGTTTTTCTTCTTGTTCCCCACCATGTAAAAGAGGTGGTAATTGGATTGCATCGCTTTTAAATAAAAAACCTACGCCTTTTGGACCATTGATTTTATGAGCGGAAATACTTAATAAGTCGATCCCTAATTCATGAGGTAAAATGACTTCACTTCCATAAGCTTGGACGGCATCTGTATGAAAAATCGCCGAATGATTTTTAAGAATTGCACCAACTTCAGCAATCGGTAATCGATTTCCAATTTCATTATTGCCATACATCATTGAAACCAAGATCGTTTCTTCGTGTAAAGACTTTTTGAATTGATCCATTGAAATCTGACCATTTTCATTCACAGGCAAGTAAGTCACTTCAAAGCCTAACGTTTCTAAGTATTCCATCGTTCGTAACACAGCGGGATGTTCAATTGCCGTAGTAATAATATGTTTTCCTTCCTTTTGACGAGAAAAAGCAACTGCCAAGATGGCTGTGTTATCCCCTTCTGTGCCACCACTATTAAAAATAATTTCGTGGGGTTTGGCTTGTAAGCTCTCGGCAATCGTTTGACGCACTTCTTCCAGAAGACCGTGTGCCTTTCGTCCAAACTGATGAATACTTGATGGATTGCCAAAAGTCGTTTGCATATTTTCAGTCATCGCTTGAATGACCGTTGGATGAAGCGGTGTTGTTGCCGCATGATCTAAATAAATGGGTTCCAAATGACTCGTCCCTTTCCTTATGTTCTGGCGTTATTCTAGCATAAAAAGCTTAAAACACAAAATCAGAATACTTTCTCTTCTATTTATTAAAGAGATAAGAAAAATAGGCCCAACACTATTAAAGTTGTTAGACCTATTTCTAGTTTAAGGAATCACTTATTCTCCTTTTGGTTCTAAACGGAATAATGGACTCATTGGTTTATTTTCATGAATACGAAGTAACGCTTCCCCCATTAACTCAGCGCAAGAAATAATATTCAAGGTTGCTGGTTGGCGGTCTGCTGTCGTATAAACAGAGTCAGTAATACTAATTTCCTTAATCGGCGCATTTTCTAAGGTTGCTTTTGCGCCTTCTGATAACAAACCATGCGAGGCGCAAGCATACACTTCTTGCGCACCATTTTTCATTAAAACTTCCGCCGCTGTGGCTAACGTTTGACCAGTATTCAAAATGTCATCAACAAGAATACATTTTTTCCCAGCGACATTCCCAATAACGTAACCTTCTTGGCGCACCCCATCAATCTCTTCATGGTCGACAATTGCTAAGGTCGCATCTAAGTACTCCGATAAACTACGTGCGCGTTGAACGCCACTGTTTTTAGGCGAAACAATCACAATTTCTTCCCCTACTAATGCTTGTTGACGATAATAATGAGCAAACAAAGGCATTGTAAATAAATTATCTACTGGGATATCAAAAAATCCTTGGACTTGAACAGTATGCAAGTCTAATGTCAACAAACGTGTTGCGCCTGCCTCTACCAACATATTAGCAACTAATTTCGCAGTAATGGGTTCTCTTGGTTTCGCTGTGCGGTCTTGGCGAGCATAACCATAGTAAGGCAAAATAACATTAATTGTTTTTGCGCTAGCACGTTTTAATGCATCAATTAAAATAAGCAATTCCATCAAATGATCATTTACAGGAGCATTCGTTGCTTGGATGATGTAGACATGATCGCCACGAATACTTTCTTCAATATTAATTTGAATTTCGCCATCACTAAATTGGCGCACGGTGCTTTTTCCTAATTCTGTTCCTACTGATGCTGCGATTTTTTCAGCAAGTGGTCGATTTGCATTTAAACTGAAGATGCGTAAGGTGTCATCTTGATAGTTTTCGGTCATGATATCCTCCGTCAATATAAAATAATAGTCGTTTTCATTCATATTCTACCATTTTTTGTCATAAAAATCATGGAATCCTCCTTAATTTATTGAAAGAAACGGTTTTCTTTGTGAAAAAAGCGCTTGTATTTAGGTGCGCCTAAAAATTATTTGCATTTTCTTAAACTATCCCTTATACTGATTTTAAGGCAAACCTAAAAAGGAGGAATTTCATGAGAAAAAGCTTTAACTTAGCTGTTCAAGCGTTAACCGTTCAATATCAAGGACGGACCGCTTTAAATAATATCCACGTTACTATTCCCTCCGGTAAAATTACTGGAATTATCGGACCAAATGGTGCTGGAAAGTCAACATTTATTAAAGGGTTATTAGGCTTGATTAAAACAAAGGAACGTGATGTTTTGTTAAATAATCAAGCGATTGACCAACAAAAAACAACCATTGCCTATGTAGAACAACGTAGCGCCTTGGATCTTAGTTTCCCAATTAGCGTTTTTGAAACGGTCTTGCTAGGAACCTATCCAAACTTGGGACTATTAAAACGCCCAGGAAAGAAAGAAAAGCAAGCAGCCATGGCTGCATTAAAAATGGTGCAATTAGAAGACTATGCGCAACGCCAGATTGGCGAACTTTCTGGTGGCCAATTACAACGTGTGTTTATCGCTCGTGTTTTGGCCCAAGGTGCTGAGGTGATTTTTTTAGATGAACCTTTCGTCGGCATTGATATGTCTAGTGAAAAAGTGATTATGGATATTCTCAAATCATTAAAAAATCAAGGTAAAATGATTATCATTGTTCACCATGATTTGCACAAAGTGTCCCACTATTTTGATGAATTAATCGTTTTGAAAAACCGGCTAATTGCTGCGGGTCCTGTTGAACAAACATTTACTGCAGAAACGCTCCAAGAAGCATACGGTGATTTGTTAGGTGATTTATTAATACAGGGGGTTGCAAAATGATTGCTGCATTTATTGATGGTTTATTCCGTTATCAATTTTTACAAAATGCCCTTTTGACGTCTGTAATTGTCGGACTCATTTCAGGGGTAATTGGTTCATTCATTATTTTACGTGGGATGTCTTTGATGGGTGATGCGATTTCACATGCTGTTTTACCAGGGGTCGCTGTTTCTTATATGTTTGGTTTCAATTATATTTTTGGCGCTTCTATTTTTGGCTTATTAGCTGCATTATCAATCGGCTTTATTACCCAAAAAAGTCCACTAAAAAATGATACTGCCATTGGTGTTGTCTTTAGCTCTTTTTTTGCTTTAGGGATTATTTTTATCTCTTTTGCAAAAAGTTCCACCGATTTATATCATATTCTGTTTGGAAATGTATTAGCGGTCGCAGATACCGATATTTTAATTACTTGTGTCGTCGGCGTGATTGTTTTGATTTTTGTGGCATTGTTTTATAAAGAGTTGCAACTCACTTCTTTTGATCCCACAATGGCTCAGGCCTATGGTTTAAATATTCAATTTTTCCACTATGCATTGATGTTTTTACTAACATTAGTCGCTGTTTCTTCTTTGCAAACCGTCGGAACTATTTTAGTCATTGCCATGCTGATTACGCCAGCGGCAACAGCTTATCTATTAACAAATCACTTACCGACAATGATTGGCTTAGCCTCTACTTTTGGGATTTTAAGTTCAGTGATTGGCCTATTCTTTAGTTATTCTTATAACTTAGCTTCTGGTGCGACGATTGTTTTAACCGCCGCCTTATTCTTTTTATTGGCTTTCTTTTTCTCACCAAAGAAAGGCCTAGTATTTGTAAACCGTGAGAAAGAAATGGAGGAATCAACGAATGAAAAAATTTAGTTTATTTTTTTTAACATTTTTAGCAGGGTTAACGTTAGCTGCTTGCGGGAATCAAGCCGCTGAAAAGAAAGAAAAATTAGCAATTGTGACAACGAACTCGATCTTATCCGATTTAGTGAAAAATGTTGGGCAAGACAAAATTGAGCTGCATAGTATTGTGCCAATTGGGACAGACCCTCACGAATATGAACCGTTACCAGAAGACATTGCGAAAGCTTCTGAAGCGGACATTTTATTCTTTAACGGCTTGAACTTAGAAACAGGCGGAAATGGCTGGTTTAACAAATTAATGAAAACGGCCAAAAAAGTTGAGAATAAAGATTACTTTTCTACAAGCAAAAATGTTACGCCACAATATTTAACAAGTGCCGGTCAAGAACAAACAGAAGATCCGCATGCTTGGTTAGACATTGAAAATGGCATTAAATATGTAGAAAACATTCGTGACGTGTTAGTAGAAAAAGATCCAAAAAATAAAGATTTCTATACAGAAAACGCGAAAAATTATACCGAAAAACTTAGCAAACTACATGAGGAAGCCAAAGCTAAATTCGCTGATATTCCTGATGATAAAAAATTATTAGTTACAAGTGAAGGTGCCTTTAAATATTTCTCCAAAGCTTATGATTTAAATGCCGCTTATATTTGGGAAATTAACACAGAAAGTCAAGGAACACCTGAACAAATGACCACGATTATTGATACCATTAAGAAATCAAAAGCACCTGTGTTATTTGTTGAAACCAGTGTCGATAAACGTAGTATGGAACGGGTCTCAAAAGAAGTGAAACGACCAATTTACGATACACTTTTCACAGACTCTCTTGCCAAAGAAGGAACAGAAGGCGATACGTACTACAGCATGATGAACTGGAATTTAACAAAAATCCATGATGGCTTAATGAGTAAATAAATAATAAAGAAGAAAGAACCAAGTTGACTCCCCCTCAACTTGGTTCTTTCTTCTTTATTTAACTAATTCCTCAATATCAATTACTCGATCCACAATTTCCTCATAAAAATCTGCTTCATGGGAAACCAGAAAAACCGTTCCTGGGTAAACGTGAATTGCTTCTTGTAAACTTTTTTTGGCCGCTTCATCAATATGATTGGTTGGCTCATCTAAAAATAACAAATTACTTGTTTGCATCATTAGTTCCGCTAGTTTTACTTTTGTTTGCTCACCACCACTTAACAGGGCTAACGACTGCATTGCTAACTTATCTGGTAAACCTGCTCTAGCCAAATGACTTCTTCGCTCTTTAATCGTTGTATCTGGAAAACGATCTGATAAATAGTCTAGCGGCGTTAACTGCTCATTAGGCCACGCTAAGTCTTGGGTAAAATAAGCAATTTTTGTATTCAGCGGATAATGAAATTCTCCATCTAATGAAGGAATCACTTTCGTCAATGTTTTAATTAATGTTGATTTGCCAATCCCATTAAAGCCTTTCAATGCGACTTTTTCACCGACATGAACCATTAAATCTAACGGTTCTAACAAAGGTTCCCGATAGCCGACAACTAACTTCTGGGTCGTTAGTGCTTGCGTTGCAACTAACCCTTGATAAGGAAATTCAATCGCTGGCTTAGTCAAGGAACCTGGCGGAGTCAATCGTTCCAACCGGTCCAATTGTTTTTGTCGACTTTTAGCCATCGTTGCTCGATTTCCAGCTTTGTATTTACGAATATAGGCTTCCATTTTTTCAATTTTTTCTTGTTGGGCCTGATACTGTTTCAAATAGGTTTGTTTATTCTGCTCTTTTTGTGCAAAAGATTTTTCTACATTTCCAGTATATTTGGTTAATTTGCCAAACTCAATATCTGCGATGCAATTCGTCACTTCATTTAAAAATTGATAATCATGGGAGACTAATAGAAAGCTTCCTTCAAAATTATTCAGATAGCGAACAAGCCATTGAATATGTGTATCATCTAAATAGTTGGTGGGTTCATCTAAAAGTAACACATCAGGGGCCTCTAACAATAATTTTGCTAAAATCACTTTTGAACGTTGACCACCGCTTAGCTCCCCTAACTTTTTATCCAAACCAATTGCTTGTAGTCCTAACCCATTGGCTAAATCCTGAATAATCGTGTCGATTTGGTAAAAATTACTTTCATCTAAATCTGTTTGTAACTTGCCTGCTTGTTCTAAAAGTTTTTCCGAAGCCGTTTGACTGTATTCTTCATAAAGTTTTGTCAGTTTCGCTTCTTTATCAAAAAGTTCTTGAAAGGCTTGTTTCAAAAAATCAACCATCGTTAGTGATTGTTCTACAGAAACGTGCTGATCCAAGTACCCAATCTTACAATTTTTTTGCCACTGAATCGTTCCTTCGTCTGGCAATACTTCCCCCGTTAAAATTTTAATTAAGGTGGATTTGCCGACACCATTTTGGCCAGTTAAGCCTAAATGATCCCCTTTATTCACTTGCAATGAAGTCTCTTCATACAAGACCTTTTCGCCAAATCGATGCGTTAAATGTTCAATAGTTAAAATACTCATTTTCGTCACTTCTTTCTTGTTAACTGATTATTTTGGGACAACAAAAAAAGAACCACGTCTGCACGTCGTCCATCCTGACAGAAATCCCGACAACCGCTTGTACGTACACTCAAATAAGACTAGCTTTTCTAGTCAAAAAATGTCCTATCAAGCGATGAAGAAATTAATTGCTCGGCTCCACAACAGTGCTTCATCTGTTCTTAAACTATCGGGAGCTACTTTTCTTGTTAATTTATCAGTTAAAACAAAAAACATGTGAATCACCTTTCTTATGCTTGTATTCTACCATAGAATGACAAGAAAGCAAGCCACGTTGGTTTATAACGAAAGGAGCCCACAAACCATCATTTTGTCGGCTCCCTATCCCTATTATTCTGATAAATAGTTTAATGCATAGCGTACGTGGTACTCTGCTGCTAAAAGTAAGGCACGTTCATCAATATCAAATTGTTCATGATGGTGTCCAAAATGGGTAGCAGGATTTTCAGGGTTTCGTGAACCGACCCGTCCATAGATACCAGGAATTACCGCTAAGTAATCAGCAAAATCATCCGCCCCTAAACTTTTAGGATGATCGGTCACAACATTTTCAAAACCAACAATTTCACTGGCTACCTGCTGTGCACGGTTGGTTGCTTGTTCTTCATTAATTAATGGATTCGCTGCCGCATAAACAGAAAAATCAGCAATTTCTGTGCGATGAGACTGGGCAATTTCATGGGCAATTTCTTCGACTCGTTGTAAAACAAATTGGCGCGTTTCCTGACTAAATGTTCGAACAGTACCTTCAATGGTTGCCTGGTTTGCTACAATATTATAGCGTGTTCCTGCTTGTAAAACGCCAATTCCTACTACGACAGAATCTAAAGGATCAATCTCGCGAGCTACAATTTTTTGTAATTCCACAACGATACTGGCCGCTGCTAAAACAGCATCCCGGCCATTCTGTGGTTGGGCGACGTGACTACTTTGACCACTGACTTCAATTTTAAAAATATCACAAGAGGCGTTGGTGGCACCTTTGGTAGCGACTAATTTTCCGACCGGCACACTGGAATCTAAATGAATCCCAAACACTTGGTCGATTGCTTCTAAATAATTTCCTTCCACAAATTGTCGAGCGCCTGCACCAATTTCTTCAGCTGGCTGGAAGGCCAGTTTAACCGTTCCTGAAAAGGTATCCTGATGTTTTTTGAGCACTTTAGCTGCACCTAGCAATGCTGCCGCATGACCATCGTGTCCACAAGCATGATTGAGTCCTGGATTTTTAGAAGCATAGGCAGCACCTGTTGCATCTGGCAATTCCAACGCATCAATATCTGCACGTAACAAAATCGTTTTGCCAGCGCCAAGACCTCCTTCAATGGTTGCTAAAACACCCGTTTCCCCTACTTCTACAAAAGGAATAGCTAAGGCTAGTAGTTCTTCTTTAATTCGCTTAATCGTTTCATATTCTTTTAAACTTGCTTCAGGGTATTGATGAAAATGACGTCTTAAATGGATTATCCATTCCTTTTCTGTAGCAATAGCTTCTTGGATTGTTTGAATCGTTGTTGTACTCATTATAAATGCCTCCTTTATTTTTTACCAAATGTTTCCCAGGCTGGAACATTGGCGCCTTTTGATGTTTCTGCAATGACCTTTTTCGTTTCTTCTTGTTGATATTCTTCTACAACTTTTTGATAAAGTTTATTCTCTTGATCTTCTTCTCTGGCCACGACAATGTTCACATAAGGTTTCGCTTTTTCGTTTACAGGTTCTAAGAAAATTGCATCTTTATCTGGTGTATACCCAGCATCGACAGCCATGCCGCTATTGATCACTGAAGCATCGACATCTTGTAAAGCACGCGCTGTTTGCGTAGCATCTAATTCAGTTATTTTCAATTGGCGTTTATTTTCAGTAATATCACTGACAGTCGGTAGTTGCTGTTTCGCAGGATCAACTTTTATCAGTCCTGCAGTTTGTAATAAAATTAACGCCCGCCCACCATTCGTTGGGTCATTAGGAATAGCAATTTCTCCGCCGTCTTTAATTTTCGTGATATCTTTCAATTTATTAGCGTAAATTCCCAATGGTGCATTGACTGTATTGCCAATTGATACTAATTTCGTCCCATGTTCTTTATTGTAATTGTCTAAAAAGATTTGATGCTGAAAGGCATTTAAATCAATTTCTTTTTCTGCTAATGCTGCGTTTGGTTGCGTATAGTCTGTAAATTCTACCAATTGTAGATCAATATTTTTCTTTTTCAAACGCTCTTTGACCGATTCCCATTCATCGTTTTTTGTTCCTACAACGCCTAGTTTAACAGTTTCTGTCTTAGTATCCTTCGCAGTCCCCGATGCACAACCTGCAATCGTAAAAGCTAATACCCCAATAAGTCCAATTAATTTACTAAATTTTTTCATTTGTCATTTCTCCTTTTTCTAATGTGATGTTTTTTTGATTAATTGATTACTAATGGCTTGACTGATAAATACCATAATTAAAATAATTAACGTGGCCATAAATGTCACATCGGTTTGAAAGCGATTGTAGCCTCGAGTAATCGCTAAGTTGCCCAGACCACCAGCCCCAATCGCTCCTGCCATG
Source organism: Enterococcus sp. DIV1206 (assembly GCF_051712485.1). Classification (NCBI taxonomy): domain Bacteria; kingdom Bacillati; phylum Bacillota; class Bacilli; order Lactobacillales; family Enterococcaceae; genus Enterococcus; species Enterococcus sp. DIV1206. The sequence goes on along the minus strand of NZ_JBIOOZ010000001.1, from coordinate 1,160,797 downwards.
GCTGTTAATCCAATTAAATTAATAATTGTCACCGCTGAAACACGAATAATACTTGGTAACCCTTCAATTAGATAAACCCGAAAAATAATCCCTAAGGGACTCGTCCCCATAGCTTCTGCCGCTTCGATAACGCCAGGATCCACTTCTAATAACGCATTTTCAATTTGGCGCGCGAAGAACGGGATTACGCCAATAACTAATGGGACTAACGCTGCGGTTGTACCAATTGTCGTTCCTGCCAAAATTCGTGTTAATGGTTGAATCAGTGCGAGCATAATGATGAAAGGAATAGAGCGGCAAACATTAATAATTTTTTCTAAGACACTATACAGGGGTGGATTTTTCAAAACACCACTGGGGCCAGTACTGACAAGCACGACACCCAACAAGACTCCTAACACACCAGCAATCAAGGCTGTCCAAAAAACCATGTATACTGTTTCCCATGTACTTTGAAGAAACTCTTGTTTTAATTGGACAACATTCGGAAAATATTTCTCAAATAATTGATACATTCTCAGTTCACTCCTTTTTTAAATCACCTGTAAATTCTGCTTTTTCTTCGTTTGCTGATAGGTTTTCAAAACATTGGTTCGCACGCCTTGTTTCGCTAAATAAGCAAGGGCTTGTTGACGCTGGGCCTCATCACCAGAAAGCACCACAATTAAATGGCCAATAGGAACATTTTGAACAATTTCGACATTGCCATAAAGGATATTCGTATACACCTGATATTGGCTATACAATTGTGCAATTAATGGCTCGTTCGTTTGATCTCCCACATAAGAAAACTCAATTAATTCTTGATTTTTATCTAAGTCAGCTAATTTAGGATGTTCAAGAATCGTGGTTAATGCTTGATCAATATGAGTTGCTGTCCGAATAAAATCTTTGGTTAAAGGTTGTTGGGGTTGACTAAAAATCGAAACAATATCGTTTGATTCGACAACGCAGCCATTTTCCATCACCGCGACTTTATTACAAATTTCTTTAACCACTTGCATTTCATGGGTGATTAAGACAATCGTCAAGTTCAGTTCTTGATTTAACTTTTTTAACAAAGCTAAAATCTGTCCCGTTGTTTTTGGATCTAACGCACTCGTCGCTTCATCACAAAGTAAAATTTCAGGATCATTTGCTAAAGCGCGGGCAATCGCAACCCGCTGTTTTTGCCCTCCTGATAGTTGACTGGGGTAAGCGTCCCGTTTTTCACTTAGTCCAACTAGCTCTAATAAATGGCTGATTTTTTGACGCCGTTCACTTTTACTTAGCCCAGAATATTTTAATGAAAAATCGATATTACTAAATATGGTCCGCTCTTTCATCAAATTAAAATGTTGAAAAATCATTCCAATCTTTTTTCGTTGTTGTCGTAATTCCTTTTTAGAAAAAGTTAAAATATTTTCTTTGTTAATAATAACGGTGCCCGCTGTTGGTCGTTGCAATAAATTAATTACCCGTACTAACGTACTTTTTCCAGCACCGGAATAACCAACGATTCCGTAGATATCCCCTTTATCAATTGTCAAAGAAACATCTTGGACAGCCTGAATTTCTTGTTTTTTTTGTTGAAATGTCACACTGATATTTTTTAGTTCAATCATTCTTTATCCCCCTTCATTCTTACCAACCTGCATTTTTTTCATAAAAAAGAAAAAAGCATCCTCAACGACACAACTCGAGTTGTATCGTTGAGGACGCTTTTTTGCGTGTTACCACCTCATGTTCAGAATTTGCTCACACAAATTCCCTTTTCAAGTACGGAACAATATGTTCGATACCCTAGCTCGATAACGGGAGCACCCGTCGCCGCCTTGTGTTTAACACTCGGAGCGCTTGCTCAATAGCCATTTTCCAAAACGTCTTTGTCACCTATTCTCAGCTACCTAGGCTCTCTGTTAGACAAATCAAGTCTTGTACTTACTATATCACTGCTTTTTTATTTCTATTCATTTTAAACTGATTTTCGTTTATTTTCAAAATCAAACAGACTAGAGTTCCTACCCCTTCAAGCATCTTGTACTGTTCATCACTTACAAAGGCCATACTGTGTCGAGTAACCGCAGACAGCATCTACTTTGTCGCTTCGCGCCAGTCGTAGTGCTCAACAGGATTTGACTGTGACGAGAATCACAGCCTTGGCGAGAATCGTAGGAACACTTTCGTGCAAATGACACAACCTGCCCTCCGGTCATCTTGTACTGTTCATCACTTACAAAGGCCATACTGCGTCGAGTAATCGCAGACAGCATCTACTCTGTCGCTTCGCGCCAGTCGTAGTGATTCACAGCAAAAAGCCCTTCACTAGCGTTTTGCTAGTAAAGGGCGAATGATTCGCGGTACCACCTTTTTTCGAAATATAACTGATTCTTTATATCTCATCTCTTATCCAAGTCTTTATTAACTTGGTGCACATGGTAACGGGTGCTTAGCCGAAATTGCTTACTTATCAGCAATTTATTCTCAGAGGCCATCTTCAACTTTTCTGAACCTTGTCCCTTTTCACCAATCAGGACTCTCTTTTGAAGGTCATCAAAATTTACTCTTCTCTTCAACGAATGAATAGTTATCTGTGATGTTGATTTACACTTTACTAGAGAAAAAAGAGATTGTCAACAGTTTTTCTTAGAAAAAAATCATTTTTCTTTTTTTACGAAAGAGCAATTGACAAACTTTCGTCTATACGTTATTCTATTTCTTGTGCACGAGATTTGTACGATTTTTCAAAAGGAACTTTGACGATTACTCGTCGCAGTGTAGCCTTTGAAAATGAACTCTATGGGTTTCACTTCGTTGCAATCCCCGAGTTAGTTTAGCCTTTGAAAGTGCCGCCTTAGCTCAGTTGGTAGAGCACCACCATGGTAAGGTGGGGGTCGCCGGTTCAAGCCCGGCAGGTGGCTTTTTGGTAAAATCCCAACTCTTTAATAAAGAGTTGGGATTTTTTTGTTTTGCCTACCCTTAGTGTTCTGTCAAGATGAGAAAATAACAAAAGCAATTTCTTCATTCCACTCGTTATGGTATATTTTAATTGTTAAATAATTATTGGAGTGGAGTACAATGATGAAACAATTACCTACAGAATCAAAAAAATTTGATTTAAAGAATTGGTGTATTGAAAATAAAGCCTATCTTCTATTGATCATTTTAATTTATCAAGTGGCAGTTTTATCCATCGGCATTATCAATTTCCCTTACTTAGATGATAATGCTCGCCAAGTCGCTGGAATGACAGATTTTGGTACGACTTACGCACGTTGGGGCAGTGAATTTCTCTCATGGTTTGTTCAAGGAAGTCGTCATTTGACAGATCTGGGCTTGACCACACCGATTCTAACAGGTCTTATCTTATCTCTCACAAGCATACTGGCAATTTATATCATCAATGACCAAAAAATTAGCTGGGGTTCCTCTTTAGTAGCTACTTTAATTGGCCTCAATCCTTGGTTCCTCCAATGTCTTAGTTTCAGGTTTGATAGTCCCTATATGGCATTGAGTATTTTTTGTTCGTTTCTTCCTTTTTATTGGTGGCAGCGTAATTCTTTTACGTTTTTCTTGGTTTCTGTCTTTTCACTGTTTGTTATGTTTAATACTTACCAAGCCTCGTCAGGAATTTATATAGTTATCGTCTTATTCCTTACTTTCAAGCAGTTACTTGCTGGAGAAAATTTCATTGCTCTTTGTAAAAAAGTCGCACTTGCTGCTATCGCTTATCTACTTTCTATAGTCAGCTACCTTATCGAGTTAAAATTTGTACCTTCCGCAACAAACAACATTGGGGGCAGTCAGGCCTTACCAAGTTTCCACGATATTCCCAGTGTGGCTTATCAAAATAGTTACCATTATTTTTCAGAGCTATTGAACCAGAGTAATCGTTTATGGCTTTTATTACTGCTCCTACTGCTTGTTTTATTTTTTATTAGTCATCTATCAAATAGCAAAATCAACTTAGGCTTAAGTTTCCTTTATTGTATCTTGTATTTAGGACTTGCTTCTCTCTTAAGTTTTGGTATTTTTATTGTCTATTCAAGAAATATCGCAGGTGATGCGCCTCGCTATATTTACGGATTTGCTGTTTTCGTTACAATCAGCATGTTAAGTTTATTTAACAATCGACAAGTGAAAGCAATTTATCTAACTTCGTTACTTGTGGCCAGCTTGTTATCTTATTATATTTTATCATTTGTTTTGGTGTATTCTTCCACATTAAACTATCAAAAAGAAGCATTCAACCGCCAATCAGCTGTTTTAACAGATGATTTAAAAAATGTTGTAACAAACGAACGAAAAAAAGTTTATTTAAATACGTTTTTCAAAAATTCAACTGTTTATGCTAATACAAGTCGAAACTACCCAATTCTTTCAAAAATTGTGCCACCAAATGACGGTCTATACTTCCCTAATTATGTTTGGTTCAATACTTCATCGAATTTAGGAGTAGAGATGGCACCACTGACCGATACGGATATGTCTAAAAATCAAAAAGTAGTAAGTAATCACTTTTATGACATTTATACAAACAACAAAGAAATATTTGTATTTATGAAATAATTTGTTCCATCCAAAAACACTTCTTTTGCAATAAACGTGACTGTATGGTTTGATTAAGATGGATTAAGTATTCTTTTCGGGTACATTTATTACTTCCTGAAACTTGTTTCTTTCCCATTTTTCTTATGAAGTAACAAAATTTTTGAGAAAAAACAGCTCGTTTTCTATGTTATGATAGAGAAGTGAAAATCACCAGAAAGGTTGTTGCGGACTATGAGAACTCGTCAGAAAAAATTATTTTTATTTTCAATGATTTTATGGTTAGTTGAATTTTTAATTACACGGATTTCTGATTCTTTTCCAGGAGCAACGCCATTGTTCGTTGTGATTTGCTTGATTCAAGGAATCCTTTTTACTTATTTCTGTCTTGCTTTTTTCTATTATCCGCAATAATCAGTCAAGAAAAGCAATTAGAGCAGATTCAGCAAATTTCTGAAACCGAAAAAATGGCACGTCCTCGTTTTTAGGACGTGCCATTTTTTAAAGCATTATTTGTGTAAAAGCCGTTCGTATCGCCTGTTGAACTTTTTGAACAGCAGCGATTTGATGGCCTTTTGCTTCAGTCAATTCTTTTTCAATATATTCAGGATAGTAGGTTGCCAAATAACCCAAGACCCAGATAGTTGGATCTGAAATAACCGTCTCTGCTAATGGATACAAATAGGCAAGATGCAACCGAATTTCTTCTTCCAAATGCTGCAACATAATTGGATCATCATTTTCTAAACGATTCCTAAGTTCAGTACAAATTTCGGAATAGATCGGCGTATTTAACGGTCCAGTTTTTCCTTCTAGTAAGACTGTCTGAGGCTGATTGTCATACCAAAGAAAAGTCAGTGGTTCTGAAAATTGCAACAGTGCTAATTCTTCAATGAACCATTCCCGAGCAAAATAACTAAGTGCTTGGTTCATAACTAAATCTTTTGCGACTTCCACAAATACTGGTTTAGGCAAATATAAACTGGTTTTAATGTTCGCTAATTGTTGATAAACGGGCAATTGATCGCTTACTAACAAGTTCCTTTTAATTGCTTGAATTTGCTGCGTTTCTAATTGTTGATACGCCTCTTCCACTTGCATTAATTGCTGTTCTAACGTTTTTTGTTGTGCTAGCGTTATTTTTTTAGTTTGAAGTAATTGCTTCAATAAAATATACCCTTCAATAAAGCGACGACTTTGACTATAAATTTGCATATAAATTGCCGCTGTTTCAAGGTTCTCAAAATAAGACTCTTGGAACGCTTCTGCCAATGCTAGTGCTTCGTCAGCTTCACCCATTTCCAACAATAATTGGACAATTTTTTGGTTTACTGGCGGCGTTTGTTGTAGCTGATAGGCTTGTTGAAAATTTTCTAAAGCGGCGATCTGATTATGTTCTACAAGTGCTTCTTCTCCTTGTGCAATAAAACGTTCATAGTTTTTGGGAAATTCATGAATGGTACTCATATCTAACCTCCTTTATTTCTTATTTAAAGCAGATGAGCCTGGGACAAAAATCACTTTGGATTTTTGCTCCAGGCTCAAAACCTGATAACCGGCGGGAACAGAACCAACACTACGCGTTGCTCGGAGCTAAACGGTTCTGTCCCGACCTCGATTTTAACTATTCAAACGGACTTTTTTAGTAAAGATTACGAATAATAATTGCCGTTTCTAGGTCGCCCTCAGCGTTCATCTTCTCCGCCTTTTCCTCTAAACTATACCCAGCAAAACTTTCGTTTGTTAAAACATCTGCTACTGTGAATTTAGCAACTTTTTCAATACTGACTGCATCTGGTGCTACTTCTTGCACGCTATCCCAGCCTGTATCAATAAAGACCTTTGTATCTTCTGTAATCGCTTCGTTTGCTTCTAACGCCTGCATAATTTCTTTTAACTGTGCATACGTCATAACCTCAACTTGATTTTCCATTTAAACGCCTCACTTTGCCATTCCTTTTTAAGGATTGGGTTTTAATTTTAGACTTTTTCTTTAATTGTTTTTAATGCGTGATATAAGGCATATTTCATTGGTTTGGCTTTCCATTGGAAATTGCCCATTAATTCTTCGACATGACCGCCAAAGGATTGTTTGAATTTAAGAACCCCATCACTTCCATCAAAGACACCGTCAACGCCATAAAAATTATATTTGGGAATGTTATTTTCTACTGTGTAAGTTAACATTTTATGTTGAATTAAATACGGTGCATAGTATTGTTTATATTTTTCATACGTACCACTAAACAAGTAAACAACTTCTTGTGGATGAACAATGAATAAGGCACCTGCTAAAATTTCAGGTTCATCTGATGTTTTCATTTCTTTAGCCTCGTCAATCCGTTTGCGCACGGTACGAACTTCATCTTCAAATTCACGTTTCTGGTTATTTTTTTTACGGCTTTTAGGATTGGCAATTAACGCTTCATTGACTTCGTTGAGCGTCTCTTGTAATTTGCGTAATTTCTCATGAAGATTTTCTAAATAAGTAGCAAAGTTTAGTTCCGCCACCATAAATTTCGCTCGTTCGCCAAACTCTTCATAAACAGCTTGGTAATAAGCTAAATCCTTATCTTCAAAATTACGCCGTGCACTTGTTTCTTCCGTTAATTTCTTAAAGAGAGGTAGCTCTTCGTAACGAAGTTCTCGGGTTGTTACTCCGTATTCCCATGTTTTCTTGATATCATATTTAGCATCTTTTCCATAAGATTTCCAAAGCTCTTCTTCTGTTAATCCAGCCATATCTTTGACAAACAGCCAACGTGGCGCGCCATCAAAATTGTGCACATCAAATCCTTGGTGTTCAAAACCAATTGATGTGAAATAGTCAAATGTTTCTTGATTGACCTTTTCAACTTCACCGCCATTAAAATCACGTAAACAAATTTGTTTATTTGGAGTAAAGGTTAAATAAAGGCCATCATTTTTTTTCACATATTTTTTTAAGCCTGTGAAAAAGGCTTCTACACATTTTTTATCTGTATAATCCATCAAAATTCCGCCGTCAATGTCGAAAGCATAACCAATTTTGACTTTTTTCTTGCTTAGGATACACGCAGCAATTAGTTGGCCTTCTCGTTTGACGCCAACGTATTCACAATGCCAGCCACGTCGTTCCAATAAATGTTTCATTTCGGGTGTTTCTAAAAAGTTACCTGCAGGATGTGTCATTGCAAAGGTAGTAAATTCTTGTTCAGTTAATGTACTAAACTGATCCATATCAAACAACTCACAATCTTTTTTTGTTAAATAAATTAGCACTTTTCAGCTTAACCTACTTTTTGCTTTCTTTCAAACAAAGTTACCTCACTGGCTAATTCTTATTTTTCGGTTCTTATTAATTATATCTAATTTTGCTAAAATGCAAACAGTTTTCAACGGAAAAAAAGAATTTCTTTGGAATCTTTCATTTTTGACTGAATATCTTTCTTTTATAAAAAATATCTGAGACAAGAATCACTTTAGATTTTTGTCTCAGATATTAAAACTTATGAAAACCTGTTGAACATCTTTCTCTCAGGTTCTTGATTTACTCAACAGTTACACTTTTGGCTAAGTTCCTTGGTTTATCAACATCGTAGCCTCTTTGTAAGGTTGCATAGTACGCTAATAATTGGCCTGGAACAATGCTAACTAAGGCAGAAAGTAACGGATGAACATCTGGAATAATCAGTTGGTCCTGTGGTTTTGCCAAGGATTCCAAAGCAATCACAATATTTCTTGCTCCACGACTTTCGACTTCCTTTAAATTGCCTCTTGTATGGGCTGCGACTTTGGCATCTGTCACAATCCCAATCACAGGTGTTCCTTCTTCAATTAAGGCAATCGTTCCATGCTTCAATTCACCTGCCGCAAAGCCTTCTGCTTGAATGTAGGAAATTTCTTTCAACTTCAAGGCCGCTTCCATCGACACATAATAGTCGACTCCTCGCCCGATATAGAAGGCATTTCGAGTATACGTCAGATAATCTTCCACCAAGGCTTTCATTTGTTGTTTTTCATCAATCAAGGTTTCCATGACAGCTGCTACCACGCTCAATTCGTGAGCCACATCAAATGAGACGGCCGCTAATGTTTGGCGTTCTTCACCAATTGCTTTTGCTAAAATAGCTAAGACAGCGATTTGAGCAGTATAAGCTTTGGTGGAAGCAACAGCAATTTCTGGTCCTGCGTGTAATAACAAGGTATCGTCCGCTTCACGTGATAATGTTGAGCCAGCAACATTTGTTAATGTAAGTGATGGATGCCCTAATTCATTAACCTGTACCAGTACTTGGCGGCTATCTGCCGTTTCACCACTTTGACTTAAGAAAATGAAGAACGGTTTTTCAGATAAAATAGGCATGTTGTAGCCAAATTCGCTTGATAAATGAACTTCCACAGGAATACTGGCAATCGTTTCAATTAAAGATTTTCCGACCCAACCTGCATTATAACTTGTCCCACAAGCAATAATGTAAATTCGGTCACATTGATTAATTTTTTCAAGTAACGCCTCATCTAAAGTCACTTTTTCACCTTGAGTATACGCTTGAACAATTTTGCGCATCACTGCAGGTTGTTCATCAATTTCTTTGAGCATATAAAACGGATATGTTCCTTTTTCAATGTCATTTAAATCTAATTGCGCTTCAAAAGGTTCTCGGTTGATTACTTGTCCTTCTGGCGTTTCGATTACTACTTTGTCCGCTGTAACAGTTACAATTTCACCATCAACAATCTCAACAAATTGATTGGTTTCTTTAATCATCGCCATCGCATCACTACAAATAACATTAAAGCCTTCACCTAGACCGATAAGTAACGGGCTTTTATTTTTCGCTACGTAGATAGTATTGGGGTCCATTTTATCCATTAATGCAAAAGCGTATGAACCTTTAATTTCGGCTAAAGCCGCTTTAAAAGCATCTTTTGTTGAAAAACCATTTTCAGCAAAATGAGCAATTAATTGAACGACGATTTCAGTATCTGTATCACCAATTAAGTGAGCACCACTTAAAAATTGTTCTTTTAATTCTTCAAAGTTTTCAATGACACCATTATGCACTAATGCAAAGCGTTGATCGCTTGAAACATGGGGATGTGCATTGGCGACAGTTGGTTCGCCATGAGTGGCCCAACGAGTATGACCAATACCAACTGTTCCATCGATTTCTGGCGTTAATTTTGCTGCTAAATCGGCAATGCCCCCAACTGCCTTAACTACATGGGGCTGTTGGCTTTGATCATTCACACAAATCCCAGCAGAATCATAACCTCTATATTCCAATTTTGTTAATCCTTGAATCAAACTTTCCGTGACATTTTCTTTTCCAATCATTCCGACAATTCCACACATAATGCTAATTCCTACTTTCCAATTGAAATTCTGTATTTACTAGGTCCTGTTTAACTAGCAAATCCCATTATATGTTTCTACCTGCGTGATAACCGCTTTGTTCTAACTTCACAATTAGTTTTTCTTTGTTATCTGTAGAGTGCAGTCCCTAGAGCCACCCGCCGAATCTTCGATAAGCTCTCTCCTCGTCACCTGAACGTTCAGGTCTGGCGCTATCCGATATTGGTCTATATACCTCCTTTGTAAATATATTCCGTAGAAACATAAATAATCATACAATTAAAAGTAGGTACTTGTCAACAAAAATCTAAAAACCAAAAATTGGTCTAGTTCTTTAAAGTTGCAAAAAAAGAATCTAGTACACTCATAGTAAGAGAAAGTACTAGATTCTTAATAATAAAAAAATATCCGTTCTATTTATAGAACCTTATCAATTTGTTATTTATTGGAATGGATTATAAAACCGGCCACCATTCACATGGAACAACCAGAAACTGATTCCTAATAAGCATAAGGCAAGTATCATTACCGAAAAATCACGCAGATGAAAAGGTTGTTGCGCATACCACGTTCTATTTTTCTTTTGACCAAAACGCCTTAATTCCATAGCGGTACTCACAGTTTCAATTCGATCTAAACTAGATAGAATTAAGGGTAAAACGATTTGTGCTACGCCTTTGATTCGTTGGCCTAACCGTCCCTTTTTAGACATCTCATAGCCTCGCGCTTGTTGTGCTAAAGAAATATTAAAAAAATCTTCTTGGATATCGGGAATATAACGAATAGCCAGCGCTACTGCATAACTAATCCGATAACTCACACCAATTCGATTCAAGCTGGAGGCAAATTCACTAGGATTTGTTGTTAATAAAAAGATTAATGCCAACGGAATCGTACAGAAATATTTTAAAACTAAATTAAATTCATAAAATAATTCTTCTTGTGTCAAAGTAAACCGTCCGATTCCTTCCCAAATCACGGTACGTGATTGATATAAATCAACCCCATATTCAGGTGCAAAAAGGTAAACCGTTAAGATATTTAACAAAGAAAAAATAGCAATAAATTTAATAACAAAAGATATTTGATGCCATTTAATATTTGATAATTTTAACAAAACAAGCGAAACCACAGACATTCCTAACAGATAACGAGTATCATACGTGGTCATACAAGCCACAGAGACAACGATTAAAAAGACTAATTTGCTTGTGCCGTTTAAGCGATGAATCCAGGTTGAATCAGGATGATAGCCTAACATTTGTCGTTCACTCATCCAAAACGCACCTCACGATCGTAAGCAACAAATTTTTCCGTAAATAGCAAGGGATTTTCCAAGCCTAACGCTTTAGCAAAGGTAAACAAGCTCGTTTCTTTTAAAGAAGCCGCTTGAATTAATTTTTCATCTGTTAAAACAGCAACTGGAGTCGCATCTGCTAGTAAACGTCCATCACAAACTACTAACGCACGTGTTGTATATTCCAACATTAAATGCATATCGTGAGTGATCATTAAAATAGTCACACCTAAGCGGTTCAATTCTTCTAAAAATGTCATCATTTCTGTATAATGTTTAAAATCTTGCCCAGCTGTTGGTTCATCTAAAATTAATAATTCAGGTTCTAAAACTAAGATCGATGCAATAGTTACCCGTTTTTTCTGCCCAAAACTCAATGCGGAAATCGGCCAGTTCCGGAAGGGATACAGCCCACAAATATGTAAAATATTCGTCACACGTTCCTCAATTTCTGCTTGTGGCACATCTCGTAAAACTAATCCTAAAGCTACTTCTTCAAAAATCATTTTTTTAGAAATCATTTGATTGGGGTTTTGCATCACATAACCAATTTTATCTGCACGTTCTTTGATTGAATAATTGGAAAAATCCTGTCCCTCCCATAAAATCTTGCCCGATTGAGGCGTGATGAACCCGCAAATTATTTTAGAAAGTGTAGACTTCCCGGCACCATTTTTTCCTACAATGCTGATCATTTCTCCATGATGAATAGTTACTGAGAAGTCATCTAACACTTTTTCACCATGACGATCATATTGATAGGACACTTGTTCCAAACGTAATAGTTCAGCTCCTTTGACCGCACTAACTGAACTAGGTTGGACAGACCACTGTGTCATTTTGGGCAAAACCGTTTCGCCTGATACTTCGGCTAATTTGTCTAAATGACTAACTTGTGTTAAATCAATCCCAGCATATTTCATGGCTGTAACGTACAAAGGTTCACGAATCCCTTGCTGGGTCAACGTATCTTGACGTAACAATTCATCTGGCGTTGTATCAGAAATAATTGCGCCCTCATTCATGACAATAATTCGATCAACTGATTCGCAAAGAACGTCCTCTAAGCGATGTTCTATTATTAAAACAGTTGCTTTTGTTTCTTGTTGAATGGTGTCAATCAAAGTCATTGTTTCTTGTCCCGCTCGTGGGTCAAGATTAGCCAAAGGTTCATCAAAAAGTAAAATTTTTGATTGGTTAATTAGAACGCCCGCCATAGATACACGTTGTTTTTGACCACCTGACAAATCTTGTGGACGGTGTTGCAATAACTGATTCAGCTCAACAATCTCGGACCATTTGTGGACCGCTTTTTTCATTTCTGCTTGTTCAACTGCATCGTTTTCTAAAGCAAAAGCAATATCCTCAGCAACCGTTAAACCGATAAACTGCCCATCGGTATCTTGCAAAACAGTTCCTACATCAAAAGACAAATCAAATAGACTTGTTTCTTGGATATTTTTACCAGCAACCGTAGCTGTTCCTTGAATCTCACCTTCATAAATATTGGGAATTAACCCGTTGATACATTGCGCCAATGTTGATTTGCCACTACCACTAGGCCCAACGATTAAAACCTTTTCTCCTTCATAGATGGTTAATTGAATCCCCTTTAATGTCGGTTCAGATTGGCTATGATATTGAAAGGAAAAATTATTAAAAGTAATGATTGGTTTTTTCATTCGGCCTCACCTCAGTTTCTCCATAAAAGAAAGGGTCTGAGCATTAGCAAAGTAATTACTAGGGCAGACCCTTAACCATTTAAATTATTTCGACAGTTTCTTAATCTTTCGATAAACTGCCTTTCTTTGTTCTTGTTGATGCATAAGCTTTCATCAACAATGTTCCAATAATCCCCACAGCGACAATATTTGAAACAGTCGCGAATACGCCTTGTGTAAATACTTTACTTGCGGGTTCACTATAAATCAAAATATCCAAACTAGGCGCGATTAAGCCCCAAACGACGATATTGCCAAAGGCTTGGAAAATATTGAAACGCACCATGTCATTTGTTGTAAATTCACCATGTTGAAGATCCATTTTACGACCAGCGAAGCCAAAAATAATACCAATAATTCCTGAACAAATAATCCAGCTCCACCAAGCGCTACCATACGTGGTAAAATCTTTTAACGTGTGACCGATCAAACCAATTAGCCCTCCAGCTACTGGTCCAAAAACAACTGACATTAAAGCAAGAAATGGATACGACGTTTCTAAGTTCGTATTAGGAATCCCAGTTGGAATTACAACGAATCGACCTAAAATAACAAAAACTGCAGAGCCAATTCCAATTGCTACAATTGTCTTGACGGACATTTTTTCTTTCATTTCGCTCCTCCATTCTATAACTCCATTGATTTACAGCCGCTCCCTTCTTGATTTTATCAAATAAAAAAAGAAGATACGCGGTGCATCTTACTTCTAAAATAGTACCCTTTTAACCGCTCTATGTCAATGATAGACGGAGCTTATTAGCTATTTTCTTTTTTTGATTTCCAACAAAGAAACCAGACACTTAACGCAAGCTAGCATTAAGTGTCTGGTTTCTAATTGGTTCTTATTCAACGCCGATTTCTGCACGTACTACTTCGGCAATTTTATCAACGTAATAATCAACTTTTTCTTGTGTCGGCGCTTCAGCCATCACACGTAACAATGGTTCTGTTCCAGAAGGACGAACTAAAATACGACCTTCGCCATTCATTTCTGCTTCTGCTTGTTCGACAACTGCTTTGATTGCTGGAACTTCCATTGCACCATTTTTATCTGTGACACGAATATTGACTAATTTTTGTGGATAAATCGTCACTTCATCCGCTAATTCAGATAATTTTTTTCCCGTTTGCTTCATAACATTCAACAATTGAATCCCTGAAAGCATACCATCACCTGTTGTGTTGTAATCTAAAAAGATCATGTGACCAGATTGTTCGCCACCAAAATTGTAATCATTTTTACGCATTTCTTCTACAACATAACGATCACCCACTTGCGTTACCACATCTTTTAAGCCAATTTCTTCTACAGCTTTATGGAAACCTAGATTACTCATCACTGTTGTAACGATTGTATCTTTTTTCAAACGTTTTTTCTCAGCTAAATATTTAGCACAAATATACATGATTTTATCACCATCGATAATTCGTCCTAATTCATCGACTGCAATAATTCTATCACCGTCGCCATCGAAAGCCAAACCAGCATCCGCGCCTTTTTCAACAACCATTTCTGCCAAAGCTTCAGGATGAGTGGAACCCACACCATCATTGATATTCAATCCATTAGGACTTGTTCCCATTGTATAGAAATCTGTCTCTAAATCCGCGAAGACACGATTGACTGCTGTTGCAGTTGCTCCGTTGGCAGCATCTAAACAAACAGTCATATCTGCTAAATCGCCAGGAATACTTTGAACTAAAAATTGCGAATATTTTAGTAAGCCTTCTGGAAATTCATCTAATGAGCCTAAGCCTTCTGCAGAAGGTCTTGGTAAGGTGTCTTCTTCTGCATCTAACAATGCTTCAATTTCTGCTTCCTGATCGTCTACTAATTTGAAGCCATCTGCCCCAAAAAACTTAATCCCATTGTCTTCCGCAGGATTATGTGAAGCTGAAATCATTACGCCAGCGGATGCTTTTTGTAAACGAGTAAGATATGCTACACCAGGTGTTGAAATCACCCCTAATTGGAAAACTTCAATTCCGACTGATAATAGTCCAGCAATCAATGCTTGTTCCAACATCTCACCTGAAATACGTGTATCGCGGCCTACGAGAACACGAGGTTTTCTTGAACTATCTTCATGTTGACTCAACACATAACCACCGTAACGTCCTAATTTAAAAGCTAATTCAGGTGTTAACTCCTTATTTGCAATTCCTCTTACACCATCTGTTCCAAAATATTTACCCATTTTGATTCTCCTTAGTCACTTGATTCTCTGTATTTTCAGTTGAACCAGCAGTTGTACTTTCTACTGTTGATCCCTCACTTGTTGTTTCAGAAGTATTTGATTCTACTTGACTGGATGTACTTGGTTGTACTGCTTGGCTACCTGAGCCAACCGTTGTTGAACTTGCAGGTTCCCCTGAAGTTTCATTTGTATTTGATGACTGTTGTTGATTGTACACGGGGCTCAAAGAAACGTCAACCTCATCTGGTGTAACTACGTATTCTCCATTAACGGGAATAGTCACTGATTGTTTTGTTTCTTTGCGAATATCAGAAATATCTACCGGTACTTCAATTGATTCTAGCGTATCTAAAATTGATTGCGGGCCACTGACCCTAACTTGGTACGTTGATAAACTATAATTGTAATGAGCGATCCCAGCTGGTGGCGTACCTGTCATACTAACATTCAGTGGTACATCTTTTGTTGGCGCAGTTAAGCCTACTGTTACTTTGACTTGTGGTGCTGGATTTTCGATACTTAGGACTTGACCTTTGGCATCTAGCGCTTGGACATTTACCGTTTGTTTAATCGTATCAATTGTTTGTTTGGCACTTGAGACTGGCGCAATCACTTTGTCAATTGCTTTCGCTGTTTCTTCTCCAGTTGTTACTTCTACAGTTTTTGGATCTACAGAAATATTTTTTACTTTGTAGCCTTCTTTTTCAATGTTATCAGAAAGTTGTGCTTCTACATCGAATTTTTTTGTTACTCTCTTTTCAATCGTTACAGTCACTGTTTTCGGTTCAATTTCAGCTGTAACAGCTGAACTTAGTCCCCGAACTGTCAAAGGCACTTCCGAAGTCCCTAATGGCAATTTGGTTAAGTCTGCGACCACTTGGAAATTTCGTGTGTCAGCATTTGATTCCATGTTTAATTGAATGCGGTTCGCACTACGTAAATGAACATTTACACTCTCTTCAAATCCAGAGACATAATATTTGTCTTTATCGTATTGGACTTGGACCGGAATATTATTCAATGTTTCACTATACGTTTGGCTTGAACCTGAATTGGAGGGATTATTGCCTGTTGCATTGGCATTAAAAAATAACAACAATGCAAACAGCAATGAAAGCAAACCATTAAACCAGCTTTTTTGGGAGGCTTTTCTCATTTGCGTTTAACCCCCTTTGTTACATCATCGATAAAATGCTGTAAAGCACTTTTTTTATCTTCCGATGATTCCGAAATTAACTCCTTACGCAAAATTGTTAAATACTCTTCTTGCGTTAGACCAGGAATTAATTCATTGTTCAACGTCAAACTAACGTCACCAGTTTCTTCAGAAACAACAATCGTAATGGCATCACTGACTTCACTGATACCGACTGCGGCTCTATGGCGCGTTCCAAATTCTTTTGGAATTAAATTGCTTTCTGATAGCGGTAAATACGCACTAGCAACAGCAATTTTTTCATTTTTGATAATCACTGCACCATCATGTAGTGGTGTATTTGGAATGAAAATATTAATCAGTAATTCACCAGTAATATCGGCATCCAAATCAATACCTGTCTCAATGTATTCATCTAAACCAGTATTGCGTTCAATGGTTATCAAAGCACCAATTTTCCGTTTTGACATGTACTGAATGGCTTTGTCAAAGGCCTGAATAATACGCTCATCTTCTTGTTGCGCACCTTTATTCGGGCGGAAAAACGAACTTCTCCCTAGATGTTCCAGCCCTCTTCGCACTTCTGGTTGAAAAATAACAACCGCGGCGATTACACCATACATGATGACTTGATTCATTAACCAAGATAATGTATGTAGACCAATTATCTCACTTAGAATGCGGATAATGATAAAAACAGCGACACCTTTTAATAGTTGGACTGCTTTTGTTCCACGAACAAGCATGATTAATTTGTAAACGAGGTACCATACGACTAGGATATCTATGATATTGATAACAAAATCCTTAGATAAGAAATCCGTTGAGATGACTTGCTGCCAATAATTCAAATCTAATAATTGATTCAATTGAAACGACATCATACCCCTCACTTCTCTCTCAAGATTTCCTAACAAGTATACCACATTATTTTCTTTCATCACAGAACGCAAGCGGAAACATCAAAAAAATTTAGGAACTTTTTCAAATAACTTGAAATTTTTCATCAAAAAATCGCATTTCTAACTAAAAAACGTGTCCAAGCAAAAAGCTCAGACACGTTTTTTTGATTTCTATTTAATCTTGCTCACGTTGTTTTCTCTTGGCTGCTCGTTCTGCGCGGCGGGCAGCCCTTCTTGCTTCCGCTTCCGGATCAACTACGCGTTCTTTTTTCACTCGTGGCTTCTCGTTCTCTAGCGCAGTTATTTCTGGTTCACTTTGTTTTTCTAGTTTTGCTCGAATTTTTTCTTCTTGACCAGCTAAACGAGCATAATTATAGAACCGTCTCTTAGCATCATTAATTGTTTTATTAAATAACAATTCCGCTGTATCTGGTTGACTAGATTCTAAGGATGCAAAGCGAACTTGTTGGCGCATAAACTCTTTCATTAATGAAAAATCTGGTTTTTTGAAATCCAATGTCATTGGTTCTTTGCCCTTTTCTCGCAATAATGGATTATAGCGATATAAAGACCAGTAACCTGAATGAACCGCGTCTTTCGCTTCTTTCAACGTTTGACTCATCCCACCTGCTAAACCATGTGTAATACATGGTGTATAAGCAATAATAATCGATGGTCCAGGGAATTTTTCTGCTTCTTCAAAAGCTTTAATCGTCTGCATTTGGTTTGCACCTGAGGCAATTTGAGCGACATAGACATTTTCATAAGTCATTGCCATCATCCCTAAATCTTTTTTAGAGGCATACTTCCCACTGGCAGCAAATTTCGCAATCGCTGATGCAGGAGTTGCTTTGGAAGTTTGGCCACCTGTATTGGAATAGACTTCATTATCTAAAACTAACATATTTACATCCGCGCCACTAGCTAACACGTGGTCAATACCGCCGTAGCCAATATCGTAAGCCCAGCCGTCCCCACCAATCATCCACTGACTTGGTTTGACAAAAAGATCTTGATCGTCATAAATTGCTTCCAATAAAGGTTGATTCGTTTTTTCTTCAAGCAAAGCTGCACGTAATTTAGCTGCACGTTGTTGCGTACCTTCACTTTCGGACAGATGTGCTATCCAATCTTCCATCAATAAACGTAAAGAATCACTGGCTACAGAAAAAGCTTTGGTCATTTTACTAGCTAAACGTTCGCGACGCGCTTGCGTTGCTAACAACATGCCGTAACCAAACTCGGCATTATCCTCTAAAAGAGAATTTGACCAAGCTGGACCTTGTCCTTGTTCATTAGTAGTGTAAGGTGTCACACCCGCTGCAGCACCCCAAATCGATGAGCAACCTGTTGCATTAGCAATCAGCATTCGGTCACCAAACATTTGCGTCAATAATTTAACATAAGGCGTTTCGCCGCAACCAGAACAAGCACCAGAAAACTCTAATAAAGGTTTATTAAATTGCGAACCTAAAACAGTATTCGGTTTTGCTGGGTTTTCCTTTTGACGTAACGTCATAGCAAACGCCCAATTCATAGCCTGCTCTTTTTCTTCTTCATAAGGTTTCATTACTAAAGCTTTGCCTTTAGCTGGACAGGCTTCAACACAAAGTCCACAGCCAGTACAATCTTTGACTGAGACTTGGATACGATATTTCAAGCCGTCGGCACCACGTAGATCACGCACAATGAATCCTTCTGGAGCTTCAGTCATTTCTTCTTCATCGGCTAAGAATGGTCTTATCGCCGCATGGGGACATACAAAGGCACACTCATTACACATGGTACACCGATCGCTAATCCATTCAGGTACTTCTAATGCCACCCCACGTTTTTCAACTGCCGCAGTTCCCAAAGGCATCCGCCCATCTGTCATCCCATTTTTCGCTAGTGTCGCAACAGATAACGCATTGCCTTCTTGACGATTAATCGGTTCAACAATTTCATGAACAAAATCACTAACATTTTCTGAACGTTTTCGCGGTTGAACTTCAAGCGTTTTCCACTCTGCTGGAACAGGTACCTGATGCAACAATTCAACGGTCTTATCGATTGCTTGAATATTTTTTTCGACAACTTTCATGGACTTATGACCATAACTTTTCAGTGCTTCTTCTTTTAAAATTGGCAACACTTGCTCAAAAGGCATAATTTCCGCTAATTTGAAGAAAGCTGTTTCCATCGCGGTATTAATTCGCCCGCCTAGTCCGACTTCACTAGCTAATTTTACTGCATTGATTGTATAAAACTGAATCTCATTTTCAGCTAGATACCGTTTTAATTGATTGGGTAAAAATCGTGCTAGTTGTTCATCATTCCAAATGGTATTTAAGAGGAAAGTACCGCCCTTTTTTAACCCTTTTACTAAATCATAGGTATGCAAATAAGCGGCTGTATGACAAGCCACAAAATCAGAATGTTCAATGAGGTACGTTGAACGAATAGGCGTCTCGCCAAAACGTAAATGAGAAACGGTCAACCCGCCTGATTTTTTTGAATCATAATAGAAAAATCCTTGTGCATACTTGTCTGTATGATCACCGATAATCTTAATTGCTGACTTGTTCGCCCCTACTGTCCCATCAGAACCAAAGCCCCAAAATTTAGCTTGATAGGTTTTCGGATTCGTCAAATCAAGTGGTTTGCCAACTTCTAATGAAGTATAAGTTAAATCATCATCAATCCCAATTGTAAAACGCTTCTTCATGGCAGAACGTTCTTTCATTAATTCATCAAAAACCGCAACAATTTGATTTGGCAGCACATCTTTAGAACCTAAACCATAGCGCCCACCAATAATTGTTGGGCGAATGTCCGCTTCATACATCGCACTTTGGACATCCAATAATAACGGTTCGCCACCAGCACCGGGCTCTTTCGTCCGATCCAAGACAGCAATTGCTTTAACTGATTGTGGTATTTTTTCAAGAAATGTTTCAACTGGAAATGGCCGATAAAGATGGACATTAAGAAAACCAACTTTTCTTCCTTGTTCTTGTAAATAATCAACCGTCTGTTCAATTGTTTGTGCAACTGAACCCATTGTGACAATCACTTCTTCTGCATCTTCTGCGCCATAATACGTCACCAAATCATAATTGGTTCCCCGTAACCGGTTAATTTCTGTCATATATTTTTGAACAATACCAGGTAATTTTTCATAATAAGGATTTATTGTTTCTCGTTGTTGAAAGTGAATATCTGGATTTTGGTTCATTCCACTAACGGAAGGGTGATTCGGATTCATGCTCCGACGACGGAATTCGGCTAATTTTTCTTGGTTTACTAAGGGTGCTAATTCTTCATAGTCAAGAACTGCCACTTTTTGAATTTCATGACTTGTTCTAAAGCCATCAAAAAAGTTCATAAATGGAACACTCGCTTCAATCGAAGCCAAGTGAGCCACTGGTGCCAAATCCATCACTTCTTGCACACTGCTTTCTGACAACATAGCAAAGCCTGTTTGGCGTGCGGCCATTACGTCTCCTTGATCACCAAAAATATTTAAAGCATTCGTGGTTAAAGCTCGGCTCGCCACATGAAAAACAGATGGTAATAGTTCTCCAGCTATTTTGTACATATTAGGAATCATTAAAAGTAACCCTTGTGAAGCCGTATAGGTCGTGGTAAGCGCGCCTGTTTTTAAAGAGCCATGGACCACGCCGGCAGCACCAGCTTCCGATTGCATTTCGACTACTTTCACAGGTTGACCAAAGATATTTTTCTTACCTTCGGCCGACCACTGATCAACAAGTTCAGCCATTGTTGAACTTGGTGTTATTGGATAAATGGCTGCTAATTCTGTAAAGGCGTAGGAAATATAAGCTGCTGCAGCATTTCCATCCATTGTTTTCATTTTCCGCATGTTTTTCTCATCCTTTATATCTAAAAAATAGAATAGTTGCACGCATATTCTTGTTTATTATAGCGGAATTTCACAAATTATGAAAGATTTTGTCAATTTTTTTGCTTAAAAATAAAAGAGAAATTGAGAAAAAACCACTTTATCCCCTATAAACAAACTATTTCACTGAATTAAAATTACTTTATTTTGTGAAATAGAAATTATCCATTCGTTCACAAACTAAAGAATGAAAGAGGGAGATAAGCGTTTCGACTTATCTCCCTCTTTCTAAACATTAAGATTATTAAAAGTAACAGCTTTTAGTACAACTCCAAATATTGTTCTCTTTCCCATTCAGAAACGGTTTGACGGAAGGCTGCCCATTCCATTCGTTTCGCTTCTACAAAATTGGCAAAAATGTGACGACCTAATGCATCAATCATTACTTGATCTTTACGTAATTCTTTGATGGCATTGTGTAAGGTTGATGGCAAATCTTCAATTTGTGCATGTTGACGTTCTTCCTCATTCATCACATAAATGTTACGATCAACCGCTGGCGGTGGCGTAAGTTCATTACGAATACCATCCAAACCTGCTTGTAATAAGACTGCCATTGTTAAATACGGATTCGCTGAAGGATCGACAGAACGTAACTCTAAACGAGTCGATAAACCACGAGACTCAGGAACTCGAATGAGTGGTGAACGATTTCTGCCGCTCCAAGCTACATAAACAGGTGCTTCATAACCTGGTACCAAGCGTTTATAAGAGTTCACTGTTGGGTTACATACCGCAGTATAGGCACGGGCATGTTTTAATAAACCACCTAAGAAATGATACGCAGTTTGGCTTAAGCCCATCTCTCCTGACTCGTCATAAAAAACATTACCTTCTTCATTAAATAATGACATATTGCAGTGCATACCAGAACCATTAATTCCAAACAAAGGTTTTGGCATAAATGTTGCATGCAAGCCATGTTTGCGCGCAATAGTTTTCACAACTAATTTGAACGTTTGAATATTGTCACAAGCATCAACTACATCAGCATATTTAAAGTCAATTTCATGTTGACCAGGTGCTACTTCATGATGCGAAGCTTCCACTTCAAAGCCTAAACTTTCTAACTCTAAAACAATATCACGGCGACAATTTTCACCTAAATCGGTTGGCGCAAAATCAAAATAGCCACCTTTATCATTCAAATCAGTGGTAATTTCACCATTCTCATCTAATTTAAATAGGAAAAATTCTGGTTCTGGTCCTAAGTTAAACGAAGTAAAGCCTAATTCTTTCATATCTGCTAAGGCGCGTTTTAAATTACCGCGGGGATCTCCGGCAAAAGGGGTACCATCAGGATTGTAAATATCACAAATTAAGCGCGCAACTTTTCCATGGTCGCTTTCCCACGGAAAAATCATCCATGTAGATAGATCAGGGTATAAATACATGTCACTTTCTTCGATACGAACGAATCCTTCAATGGATGACCCATCAAACATCATTTTATTATCTAATACTTTATCTAGCTGACTCACAGGAACTTCAACATTTTTAATTGTTCCCATAATGTCGGTAAACATTAGTCGTAAAAAACGTACGTTTTCTTCTTCTGCAATATGTTTAATCTCTTCTGCCGTTTTGGCTTTTCTTGTCATCGGTCTGATCCCCATCCTTCATTTTTATTGGCTGCTGAAACGTTAAAGCCTTGGTACATTCGATTGGAACGGATTTTGCTGAGTAAGTCCTCCTTGCGAAAGGATTTCGTCGTATAAAATCTGACGAACATCTGCATCGGTTAACGGACGAGTTGCCTCGGCGGTGTTTTTTTGTTCCTCTAATTTCATTTCATACACACGCTTAATCCCTGCCATGTTCAATCCATCAGATAAATAATCTTTAATTTCTAACAAAACATCAATATCATTTAAAGAATACATGCGTCGGTTGCCCTCACTACGTTCTGGATGAATCAATCCCTGTTCTTCATAGTAGCGAATTTGTCGAGCGGTCAAATCCGTTAGTTTCATAACTGTACCAATTGGAAAAACTGACATGGAACGGCGTAACTCTTTTTCTCTCATCTCCATCCTCCTCTCTTAGTTATTTCTTAGAATAACAATAGAATGACAAATTGTCAAGAACTTATGTTAGATTTTCTAACATAAAACAAAAAACCTGATAAATATGGACTTTTCCATCTTTTCACGGCTGATTTTCTCCTACTAATCAAAAAAATAGAAATGATTTGTTTTTACAAATCATTTCTAATCAACTTACCATTTTTTATTCTTTTTCGGATTCAGCCAACCATTTAGACTTTTTTTTCGCAAAGCCTTTCACGATATACCGATTTTCATTTTCAGCATATTCTTCTGAAATCATTAGTGTCATCCGGCGAAGTTCACTTAATAGTTGTCCGTCAGTTGGGCTAATTTCTAATTGATAAGGCTCGAGTAATTCCATCATTTGGGCACGGATAGCTTGAACCAGTCGTTCTTTATCTTCAGAAATTTTAGTTGAGATCAATACATTGGGAAATAAGGTTGGGACAAATTCTTTGCTGTCCACTTGATCTCTTTTATTATAAACCGTCAAGCACGGAATATTTTCCAACGCTAATTCTTTCATCAATGTTTGAACTGTGCGTTCATGTTGTAAACGATCTGGCGCACTTGCATCCACCACATGGAGCAGTAAATCCATCGTCCGACTTTCTTCCAATGTCGACTGAAAGGCTTCAATCAGCTGTGTTGGTAAATCTTGAATGAAGCCAACCGTATCGGTCAGCGTAACTTCCATGCCTTGAGGCAATTGCCATTTTTTAGTTAAAGGATCTAACGTTGCAAACAATTGATCCTCTGAATAAGTTCCTGCTGTTGTCAACATGTTGAGAATGGTTGATTTGCCAGCATTGGTATAACCAATCAAGCCAATTTGAAATAGTTCTGAATTTTGTCTTTTCTGGCGGCTTCGTTCACGATGAGCAGTGACTTCTTTTAACTCACGACGGATGCCTAAGATTTTATTCCGAATGTGTCGGCGGTCCGACTCTAATTTCGTTTCACCAGGCCCGCGTGTCCCAATACCTCCTCCAAGTCGTGACAACTGTTTTCCTTGACCAGCCAAGCGAGGCAATAAATAATCCAATTGTGCTAATTCAACTTGTAACTTTCCTTCTTTGGAGCGCGCACGCAAAGCAAAGATATCCAAAATTAATTGTACACGATCAATTACTCGCACAGCTAACGCTTCAGATAACAGTTGATTTTGGCGCGGTGTGAGCTCATGATTAAAAATAACAAGATCCGCTTCATAGGCATCTGTTAATTGAATTAATTCTTCCAATTTCCCCTTACCGATTACGGTTTGTCGATCGACTTGTGGTCGTTTTTGTGTTAAAACAAACACCACTTCTCCATTAGCGGTTTCCGTTAAATTCGCCAGTTCTTCCATTGATGCAGAAAATGTCTGATAATTTTTTTCCGTCTCAACTCCTACTAGAATCACTTTTTCATGAGTGGTCATCGCCTACTCACTCTCCTTCTGTCGTAGCCATTCCGCTACTTCTTTTTCCAACTTGGGCAAATCTGTTGGCTGCTGAACCAAATTCCACCAATGCGCAGCCATTCGATTTCTAAACCAAGTCAATTGACGTTTGGCATATCGCCGCGATTGCTGTTTGACTGTTTCAACCGCCATCTCTAATGATTGTTCACCGGAAAAATACGGGAAAAATTCTTTATAGCCAATACCTTGAGCTGCTTGTGCATGTGGTTGCTGAAACATCTGTTTTGCTTCTTCCAACAGTCCTTCTGTCATCATTTGATCCACCCGCTGATTAATACGCTCATATAATAAAGCGCGATCTGTTTCCAAACCTAACAAATAATAATCATAGAGACGAGCTGGTTTTTCCTTCGGGGTCAAAATACTATAACCGGTTTTATCAAAGACCTCTAACGCACGAATGACTTTTTTGCGATTATTAAAATGAATGCTGTCAGCCGCTAGAGGATCCTTTTGTTGTAATAACTGCCATAAGGCTTGGTTCCCTTTTTCTTCCGCAAATAAATTGTACGTTTCTCTAATTTCAGGCGAGTCATCTATCTCACGACTTCCTAGTTGAAAATCATAAAGGAGTGATTGAATATACAAACCTGTTCCTCCAACGATAATTGGTAGTTTCCCTTTTTCAGTAATTTCTTTGATTTTTTGACGACCCTCTTTCTGAAAATCAGCGGCAGAATATGTTTCGCTGACTTCACGGCAATCAATTAAATAGTGAGGAATTCCTTCTTTTTCTGTTTCTGTGACTTTAGCGGTGCCAATGTCTAACGAGCGATAAACTTGCATGGAGTCACCGCTAATAATTTCACCATTAAATTTTTTTGCTAAAGCAATACTTAATGCTGTTTTCCCCACCGCAGTGGGTCCTACAATAACTAATACTTTCTCCAATTATGTTTCTCCTTCTTCTTGCCAATTTTGACGAGCAAATTTTGCTTCCTCAGGAAAATCTGTATGAACGCCTGCCAATTTTAGCTGAAAACAATTTTCCATTTCTTCCATCCGATTAACAGTCCACGGCCGCAGCGGTTTGCCAATTGCGATAAGTTCTTTTTCATGAGCCAACACCCAAGACATTTTTGGATGTAAACTATCGACAAGCGCGAATGCCGGTCCCGCTTGACTTAAATCCTCTGCAGATTCATAAATAAAGGCAATTTCTGTCTTAGGATCAGCTTTTTTTAATTTAACTAAACTTGGAAAATAAAAACTGGAATATAAATAACGAAACGGCCATTTTTTTTGCTTCATTTGTTGGACGACTTTTTTCTCAATTCCTTCATAATGGATAATATCCGTTTTAAGTTCAATATTCAAAAAACCATTGAATTGTTCTTCTACAAGACAATTTAAAACATCTTCCAATGTTGGAACACATTGAACAGAAGGATTTTTCTGAAACCAGCTTCCAGCATCTAGTTGTTTTAATTCGTTTAATGTTAACTGTTGGATTTCACCATGACCATCTGTCGTACGATCAACCGTTTCATCGTGCATAACGATTAAATAACCATCTTTAGATAAGTGAACGTCTAATTCAATTCCTTCAGCACCAACACGAACAGCCTCTCTGAAAGCAATACACGTATTTTCAGGATGGGTGCCTTTACTTCCTCGATGTGCAATAATATCTGTCATGATCTCACTCCAATCTTGTTTATTGTACCATTGGAGTGAGGTGGGTTCAAATATAGGAAAAACGTCCAATTTATTGTCATTGATATGTACGCACCTTTTGTTTCTCTAGTGAATAAATACTTTCCTAACGCGTAGCTCATCATTGTTTGCTTCTATATCGTTCAACACATCAGCTGGACCTTTCGAAACCATAGAATCACTTAGGCAAACCGCCTATTAAAAAGTTCAAGTTTGGCTGAAAAACGCCAAGGAAAACAACTCAAAAAACACTGGAAGTTATTAAAAAAAATCAAGAAAAGTTGGATAGTTTAAACCACTGTTGGCACCCTTCGTTTAAAACTTATTTGGCTGAAATAGAGCTTGTGGACAGCCTGCTTTTTCTATAGCGTTGAATTAGCATAAGGCTACACGTTGTACCAAGATTTCTTGTATGCTGTTCATAAACGAAATTAAACGTATTTTGATGCTTGCTTACGCAAAGTGTTTTTCACTTGCCAAGTACTTTATCAAACCACTTTACGAACCTTTAAAAAAATCAAAAACAGTTTCATCATGCCTTGAGTTATTATTATTCAAATAGACAATTGGAATGTCTAAATAATCATATCAAAGTGTTAAAGCGGAATGCCTATGGTTTTCGTAACTTTTATAATTTCAAATTGCGGATTTTCGTCCAATAAGAACAAGCCGTACAGACCAAATAAAAAAATCCAGAGGATTTTCTCCTCCGGACGTGTGGACGTGATGCAATTCTATAGTTTCTCTTTACCAACATTATTTGATAAAGGGGCTAGATTCCCTCTTTATTTTTAATATATTTTTAGAAACCACTTACCATCTACCATATTTTTCTTCCCATTCTTTCATGGGAATAGCTTTTACTGTATTTACATCAAAATAATCTGCCGTATAAATATTATATTTATAATTAATATCTTCATTGATATGCGATAATTTATTTGAATAAGCTGGATAACCAGTATTCGGCTGAAAATTAAAATCTGGGACAACTGGATTCAAATTACCGTTTTGTTTTTCTTTCTCAATAACTTTATAACGTTTAGTTACCTCACTGTAGGAATAATAAGTATCATATAATGCGTTTGTACTTGTAAAAAAAGCAGAAAATATTAACATTATATAAAGTGTTGTAAATATAGGGTTAATTATATGTCCAATTTTATGAACTTCGAATGTTGGAAAGCACATCATTATTGCTATAATAATAAACATTACTCCGCCAAAAAATGAACGACCCCAAGTATAACCAGAAGGCGATAATGCCAAAGAATAGCATACAGCCCCACCTACAAATAAATAAATTATTCCAAATAAATAATTATATTTTGTTTTGTATAAAAATATACAAAATATTATTGATATAACAGCTATAAAAATCATTACATATGCATGTTCAGACATAGTATTTGATACATCTCTTAAGCCATATAAAAGTTTCTTAGGCAATGACCATGAACTTCTTTCAAACCATGAACTTCTAATTTTATTACCAGGGGAACTCATCATAATAATAAAACCTATAGTTAATCCTAAAACTCCTGTTTTCATCCACTTTTCTATTTTCGCTCTGTTTACAAATTTATATACCAACATATAACCACTAGCTATGAGAATGATTCCCGCTGAGGTATTTTCGTTACACCATCCTGCAACAATTCCTAAAAAAAACATATATATTATTTGCCAGCTACTCTTCATTTTATCATTATTTATCACAGCAAAATGGAATTTAGATACAAACAATAACATAATTCCAAAAGTCCATAGATAATTAAAAGAACCAGTCTCCCAAAGAATTGTCTCGCCAAATTGAGGAATAAACAAAAATATCAATATTATAATCAACAAGAATCTAACGGTGTTCCATTTTTGGTTAGAAAAGTTAGTCATTATATATATAAGATATGAAATAATTAAAAATACCAGTGGATTCAAAAAGTTAAAGATAAATTTCGGAAGTAGTAAAAAAAATCTTACTAGAATATGGGCTACTGAACGACCATTTTGTGTGATATATTGTAAATACTCATCATGAAATATGGTATGAAATCCCTCTGTTTTATAAATATATGCAAAATCATCTGCAATCAACGGTGTTAAAAAATTTAAAACCAATAGTACTACATATATTAAAAAAAATACACTAAAAAAAAACTTCTTTGAGTTAATAACCTTCATTTACTTTTTTCTCCTTTAATTTTACTTTTAGGCTTATATTTATTACCAATAAAGTATAATGGACGGTCTTTTGTTTCCAAAAAAATACGTCCTACATACTCTCCTAAAATACCTACAGAAATCAATTGACATCCACCCAAAAACAACATCATAATCATCAGCGATGGGAAGCCTGAAGTATCCGCTCCAAATATCAATGTTTTAATTAATACATATATCATGTAAATAAACGCAACAAAAGAAACTAAAAAGCCAAAATACATTGAAATCTTTAAAGGAGCCGTTGTATAAGAAGTAATTCCTTCAATTGCCAATTTCAATAATGCGCCAAAACTCCATTTTGTTTCACCATGTAATCTTTCATCCGCATCAAATTCAATCGCAACCTTTTTGAAGCCTACCCAATTATATAACCCCTTCGTATAACGTTGAGATTCTCTCATTTGCTTCAGCGCCTCTACTACCTTACGATCAAGTAACCGGTAATCTCCTGCATCTGGTAAAACAGGCGTATTGGCTAGTTTTCCTAATACTTTATAAAACCATTTAGAGGATGTTTTTTTGAACCATGACTCCCCTTTGCGTTGATTTCTTTTAGCATAGACATCTTCATAGCCTTGCTGCCAAAGATCAATCATATCAATAATTGTAGCTGGTGGATGTTGTAAATCAGCATCCATTGTAATAACAGCATCATGTGTAGAATAATCAAATCCCGCACTCATTGCTATCTCTTTTCCATAATTTCTGGACAAATCAATTAAAGAAACATTATCCGTTTGTTCAATTAATGATAAAACTTCGCTTACTGTGTTATCTTTGCTTCCATCATTAATGAATAGTATTTCAAAATCAACTTCATCTCTTTTTTCTTCTAAAGTTTCATTTAATTTTTTATATAGAGGACGTATATTATTTGCTTCATTATACGCGGGTATTGAAATTAAAATTTTCTTTTTCACAGGTTAAATCCCCCAAATTTAATACTTACATACAAGTTTTAGCATACCATATTAAACTTTTTTTATCTATGACGACTTCGTATAAATTACCTGAAAACTTCTTGAGAACTATCAGCTCTCAAGAAGTTTTATTTATTCTTTTAATTCATACTTAACATATTTATCCAAACCAGATTGAATACTATATTTCGGTTCATAACCAATGGCACGTAATTTAGATATATCCGCTAAGGAATCTTTGATGTCCCCAGCTCGTGCTTCTTTGTATTCAACTGGCAAAGTGACTTTCATAATATCATTTAAAGAAGAAATTAACTCATTTAAATCGGTTGCTTTCCCTGTTCCGACATTATACACTTCCCCAAGTGATTGGTCAGAATGAGCGACAAGATTCAACGCTTGAACCACGTCCTCAACAAAGACAAAATCACGGGATTGTTTTCCATCGCCAAAGATATTGAATGTCACTTCTTGATTGGCTAATAAGCGTTTGTAAGAGTCCATCACAATCGAAATAACGCCAGAATAAGGCGAATTAGGATTTTGGTTTGGCCCATAAACGTTAAAGAAGCGAACAGCGCTTGTTGGAACATCATATAAATGACAATAGTTTAAAACATATTTTTCAGAAGCAAATTTATCCACAGCATAAGGCGTTAACGGACGAATTACTGACTCTTCCTGTTTTGGTAAAGTTGGCTCATCGCCGTAAACCGCTGCAGAAGAAGCAAACACCAAACGTTTTAAATCTTTCTGGTATTTCCGAATTAATTCCAGTAATTGTAACACACTCTCAAAATTCACTTGGTGTGTTTCCACTGGACGTGCTACTGAATCTGCTACACTAGCAATCGCTGCTAAGTGAAAAATGTAATCGAACTGATACTCTTGTAGTACTTTTTCCATTAATTGTTGATCAGTCACGCTACCTTCAATGAACGTGATATTTTCAGATGCGTTTAAATTTTCAGTTTGGCCCATTGATAAATCATCAATGACCACAACTTGATTGTCTTTACTATAATAATTTGCTAAGGTTGAGCCGATAAAGCCGGCGCCGCCTGTGATTAGAAATGATTTCATTTATTTAACCCCTTAAATAGTTATTAACTCTATATTAACATAACAAATGATAACCTAAACACTTATTGTTTGCAATACAAGATTATCATGAAATATCAAGTTTTAAAACTTGATATATTTCCATTAATAAATAGAAGATTTATATTAATAAGTTAAAATTTAATATCCTGGTACTTTCTAGTAATTATTGTTCGCAAAGGAAATTCATAAATAACTGGGCATATCTACTTTTTAATAGTTTTGTTGAAAAATTAGTATAACTAAATGTTTATTTTTTACTTGTAAACTAAATGCACCATTTATATAGGAAAATCAACATACTCCACTTACTTTAACATTGCACAAATCATTTAATTATCATTCGCTATGGGATTACAAACACTCGATTGTTTCTTAATGAAGTCACAAAATTCAAAACATATCTGCAATTGAGGAATCAACAGTTTAAATGAAATTCCTATGTTTTGTAACTTTTATAATTTCAAATTGCCAATTGTCGTCTATCAAGTATACACACGCAATACGAACCAAATGAAAAAAGCCCAGAAAAATTTCTCCTCTGGGCTTGACTCTATTCTATAATTTCTCTTTGTCAACATTATTTTGACAAAGAATCTTTATTTTTTATTTTCTAAAGATGTAATTTTACCTAAAAAGAGCCAAATCACAACAGCACCAATTGTACTCACTAACACTAGCTCGGTAATAAACAATGCTGATATTGTAATAGCTAAAACACTAAGTATTACGTAAAAATTCATATCTTGAATCAAACTACTGTTACCAAATAAATATTTTAAAGAAATGTATATTTTATTTATAAAGAATATAAAGAAAACTAATAATCCAGAAGCTCCTGTAGAAGCCATGATTAAGAACACAAAATTATGTGTTGTTAATGTATTTTGCCCTATAAATGAATCAGGTAAAACATCATGTGCGTATGGGATATAGTTAGCAGCTGAAGCTCCTACTAACCAACTTGATTTAAATATCTCAACAGCACTACTCCAAAGAGAAAATCGTAAATTAGATATATCACCGCCATTAGAAACATCTGGTCTGTCTAAGTTTACTTTATTCAAATTATTCTTAGTATCAATCGTAGGAAGCGAAGCTTCTTTCATTTGCAAAAGGCTTGGAATATATGATAAACCTGTTTTAAGAGCATCAATTATCAAGTACAAGACCGCAATAGTGAGGAGCGAACTAATTATAGATAGAATCCAACGTAAAAATAATTTCTGAGAATCTATCTTTTTGCTATGATAGCTAACAAAAAACATACCTACAGCAGTTACTGTTAATAACACAATTAATGCAGTTCTAGACCCTGATAGCGATATAAACATTAACTGTAACAAAATATTAAGGCTATTAAATAAAGTAAACGTTCTATTAGAATTTGTTTTAATATAATAAACAGAAAGTAAAATTACAACAACGGATATAGTAGCTCCAAAATTTGGGTCTGGAAACACTCCGAAAAGTCTATTTCCTAGAAATCCCATACGTAATGGATAATAACGGTTATCCATAGGAATTTTAACGCCAAATTGCGTAAAAAACATCCATAAAGAAATAATAGCAGAAAAGAACCAGAAGATTATTAATATAACAAAAAAATAATCAAAAATCTTATCTTTTTTACCATAATCTTTGCCATATTGAAATATTACAAAAAAGTATATAGCTTGCCACATAATTAATTTTAAATTACCAACCAATCCATACTTTATATTGACTAAACTAGATATCAACATAATAGCAATAAATAATATGAGCCATATGTCAAATTTTTTTTGATTACTCTTTTTAATAGAATCAATTGCATCAATAAAAATAATTGTTAATCCTATAAGACCAGATGATACAAAGAATAGTTTATCCAACAAGTTGGGCATTAATATTAATGGCCCGATTGTACGAAAAATTAATATCAGCTCAAAATATAAGATATATATTCCTTTTATATTCTTTAGTGTGCTATTTGGTTTTAGCATCTAGTTATCCACTTCCTCATACAAATTTACGCTTTAAATACAAATATTATGATACCTAAAAACTTAAAATGTTTTATTTTCTAAATCTTTTTTTATCTGAGTTGTTGATATTTCAGGTGTTCTTGGTAAATAAATAACCTCCGCATTAGTTTCATTAGCGATAAAGTCAAATTTCCCTGACCAATCATCACCTATCACAAATTCAGCGACATGAAATTCTTTAATATCTTGAATCTTTTGTTGCCAGCTATTTTCCGGAATAACTAAATCTACATATCTGATAGCTTCTAATAATTTTTTCCTCTTATCAAAAGAAAAATAGGTTTTCTTTCCTTTTTCTTCCCAATTGAATTCATCTGTAGATAGTCCAACGATTAAATAGTCTCCTCTTTCTTTCGCTCTTCTTAAAAGATTAATATGTCCATAATGTAACAAATCGAAGGTACCATATGTTATTATCTTTCTCATTTATATCTCCTCTCTTTCGCATTTTTTAATTTATTTACTAACTGACCAGAATATGATACATTAAATTTTCTAGCAAATAATTCTTCTCTGTTAATCAGCATATCATAATCGCTGTCACAAAAATATTTTGGTGTATCATTTTCCCATACTACATAACGCATATTTGAATGACAAGAATTATCAAAATTGGGTGTATTTACTTTTTCTAAAAATTTAGAGTTATAAACAATCGTTTGTAGAAATAATTCATCTCCGTTAATCGTATCTTTAAAATAATCATTAATAAACTTTTCCTGCTCTAACACATATTTGGCCAAATCGTTAGTTATGCTAAACCAATTTGCCCCCATTTGAAATGTATATTTATCTGATTTTATTCTATTACTATTTAAAAATTTTTGAATAATTTTATACAGTTTACCTAAAAACCATAAAAAATTTTTTTTCTTACCAACTTTTTCTTGAAATGGGTAGTAATACATAACACGCTCTAAATTTCTTTGTTTAATTTTTGGCTGCTGAAATTGTATATATTCTTTTCCATCATTTTTATCAAAAAATTCATGAATATAATCTTGACTTTTAAGAGGAAAATCAAGCCCAGAAATCAAATGATAATAATTATAATTTCTTTTCACAGCAGCTTTAAGTAATGCCAGTTCACATTCAATTTGTGAATAAGCCCCCCATGTTACAGAAATACTTTCAATAAAAGAAACTTCCGAATACTGACAATGTGTTTTTAAATCAGCTATATTAACATTACTAGATTTTTTATCAATATGAATTACAATATCATTTCTAATATCATCTAACTCTTTTAACAATAAGCTTAACATATCGAAATTGTCATGCGCCATGATTAAGTAAACATGTTTTTTCATTAATTTTTAGTTCCTTTTAGTATTTTTTTTACATCTAACACAACTTCACTTTTAGTCGTAAATAATATGATACCAAACAATAATAACATGACCATTGATTTATATGCAATGTTAAAAAAAGAATTAGCAAAAATTGAAGGTAATAGAAGCCCAGTAATTGTAATTGCTATTGTTAAGCCCAATTCAATAAGTATCTGTTTGGTAATTAAAAATTGTAAATTAATAAAATCTTTAATCAATACTATTCTTAATATGCAAACGATGAGTTCTACAAAAACTAGTACAATAGTCGCACCTAATGCATTATAAATTGGAACAAGAATATAATTGCCAAGTAAACTAACAATTGAACCAATTATTAATGGGATTCCATATTCTTTGTCTTTTTCCATAGCCAAAGCAAACTGATTAGAGAAAATCCCTCCAATCGGATTTAATATAATAATAAATGAGACAATCATCATATTTGCGGTCATAGGAACAAATTTAGGTCCAAAAAACCATACAACAAACTCTTTCGTATTAGCAAAAATAATAGAAAACAAAATTAATGAAAAAGTCAACGTATAATTAAATGCCTTTTTAGTATACATATATACCTTATCATTATCCCCATTTTTGATAGCTCCAGTCATTTTAGGTAACATAACAATAGTTAAAGATGAGAGTAATGTTAGTAGAATTCTTGCAATTTTTTGAGACTGATCATAGTAAGAAAGCTCTGTATTGGTAGTTAAAGATCCCACTACCGTTTTATCCAAAGTCGTATAAACTTGCATAAACACTTGTGGCAAAAGGATAATCAAACTAGGTTTCCATAAAGATTTAAAAATAGGCATAGAAAAGTTAGGTTTAGAAATTTTATTTTTTAGACTCAGCCAAAAAATTAAACTTCCAACTACAGTAGATGCAGATGTAATTAAAACATACAAAGGTAAATCTTTATCGTTTTTCACTAACAAGATAATCAACAATACTGATAACAATTTTATGATCACATTTCTAATAACTACCTGAGCAAATTGTTCAATACCTTGAAAAAACCAAGCAATATCAAAGGTTGTACCTATTAAAAAAATTAATTGTATATAATATAATTCTTTATACTCAATTTTAAATAAAAAAATTGCGAAAAAATATATAGTTGTGATCACTAATCCAATTAATGCTTGCATGATAAAAAGATTCCAAAATTCTTTATTTAATTCATCTTTATTAAATTTATTTTGTGCTATTCTTCTAATTCTAAGGGGATTCATCCCAACTGATATCAAGATCATTAAAAACTGAGCGATAGAGAATACATAACTGTATATCCCTAATCCTTCTGTTCCCAGCCGACGACTAAGTATAGGCATTGTTATAATTGGCAGTATAATTAATAATACTTGGTAAGTTGCATTAAACAAAACATCACTAATGAATTTTTTCATATTTCTCTATCATCTCTCAATATTTTCTAATATTTTTTCAGTGACAAAATTTGTTGCTTTTCCGGTTTCAAAATTACCTATTTTTTTCAGTAACATTTTAGGACCTTCTATCAACGTTTCTCTATCATGTTCGAAAATAGCCAAAATTTCTTGGTAACTTTTTGCTTTCGGCAAAGGTAAATAATCTAAATCAATATAAAATCCTCTTTCCTTCTTATACTCATCTTCATCATAGTTTAAAAGAATAATCGGCTTATTTAATAATGCAAAATCAAAGAAAATAGACGAGTAGTCGGTAATCAGTAAATCCATATCAAGAAACGTATCTTCTGAACTTACATTATTATCGATTAAGTGAACTGAATATTTTTTTATCAAATCTCGTATTTCTACCTGCTTAATTAGGCTTTGATTTACATTAGGATGAAATTTCAAATAAATTTCTACTTTTTTATTGAGTGATTCAAAATATTTAACTAGGTACGGAATACCTAAAATATCTAGTTGCTTTTGACCATTATCAGCTTTATTATTTCTAAAAGTTGGTGCAAATAGCAACTTAAAAGTTTCTTTTTCAAACAACGAAACTTCTTTATCAATTTTTAGGCATAATTGATCATTTCTCGGCGTTCCAACATTAGCAATTTTATTTTCATCTATTCTAAAAGCAGAAGCATAGATATCACTACTATACTTATTACCAGAAAGTAGATAGTCTAAGCTTTCTGAATCTTTTAGAGCATAGTTTAAATAACTATTTGGGAGTTTATCCACGGCATCAAACTCTATTTTTTTCAAGGGAGTTCCATGCCATGTTTGAAAGTAAATCTGATTTTTACGTTTTTTAAAAAAAATTGTTTTTCTTGAGTCATCAATCCAAACTTTACTTGTATATAGATGAAAAGTAGCCAAAAGCGAATTATTGTCAACACGTTTTATATATGGTGGCAGGTTTTTAACAGAAACATCTTTATTAATGCACCATATATACTTTAGTTTAGGATTCAATTTATAAAGCTCTTCAGATATTCTTCGCGGATTACCTGAATAGTTTCTCCCACCAAAACTAGAAAAAAATATTTTTTTATTTTGAATAGGCAACAGTAAAAAAAACACAGGATAA
Organism: Enterococcus sp. DIV1206; assembly: GCF_051712485.1. NCBI lineage: Bacteria > Bacillati > Bacillota > Bacilli > Lactobacillales > Enterococcaceae > Enterococcus > Enterococcus sp. DIV1206. Next base: position 1,124,448 of record NZ_JBIOOZ010000001.1, on the reverse strand, counting down.
ATATAGCGTGAAAGAAATTTTTTTATCTTTATTATCATCGGTTAATCCCTTCCATTTTTTTAAATATTTTAGCGATTAATTTATTCTTAGAGATGCGACTTGGTAAACTAGGAAACTTAACTAATAGTTTTGTGATTAATTTAAGCTTAACAGATATCTTATTATCATTTAGTACTTCACTTTGATATTTTTCTACAATATCCATACATTTAGTATAATCTAATTTTGAGGTATAATTACTTTCAATCATTCTCATCATCATTCTAATTGCTTCATAGACATATCTAGACTTTACTTTAGGACTTATACTCGGATAATGTTCATCCATAAAATTTAAAATTTCTTCATGGATAATAAAAGAATCAAAATTTTTTTGATTAAAATCTGTTCTTAAAATACTATTATCTCGTAAATAGTAGTGATACTTAGTAGAACCATTAACAGCAACTTTGGTTGAACTATCAATTAAACGATACGTAGTTCCTTTATCTTCCATTAACATCCCTTCTGGGTATCTTATGCTTTTAAACAAACTAATTCTATATAACTTATTATTTGCCGAATAACCAATTAAATTACTTGAGAATAGTTCTCTCATTGCAGTTTCTCGTTCGAATATGTCCCACTTAGTTTGGCTTTCACTTTGAAAGGCAATTTTATTAAAATCCTTTACTTTAATCATCTGAATAACCGATATATCCACATTCGTATTTTCCATTCCGTTCAATAACACTTCAATATAATCCAGCTCGATCCAGTCATCACTATCGATAAAACAGATAAATTCACCTTGTGCACATTCAATCCCAGCATTTCTAGCAGAAGAGAGTCCTCCATTCTCCTTGTTAATTAATTTTATTCTGGAATCTGATAGTTTCTTTTTTTGACAAACACTTAAAGAATTATCGGTGGATCCATCATTAACAATGATAATTTCTAAATTTTGATAGGTTTGATTAATAACTGAGTCTAAACATTTTTCTACATATTTTTCTACATTATATACGGGTATGACTACACTGACTAATTTCATCTTATCTCCTAACTCATTTCTTTTAAACTAATTCATTCTATGATACACTTTTCTATGCTGGAAAGTCAAAAAAATTACGATTTTACTTAAAAAGGTGTACATAAACTTTTACGTACACCTTTTTTACTATTGTTTCAACTCAAAGTTACGGATATCCCCATAATACATCTGTTCATTCAGCTCAAATTCATAGTACGTATTGTTCCCTGAGGTTGTCACTTCTTTAGTTATTTCTACTGTTTTTCCGATAGAATTCTTCAATACGCCTAATGATTGGTACCCTCTTGTTCCCCACGGAACACTTCCATACTCTGAATACTCAAAATATTGAATGGTGCCATCTGCATCTAGTGGTTTTTCTGAAACGATTTGATCGTATTGTTTCAACTTAAAGTTCCGGACATCCCCATAATACTTCTGTCCATTCAGCTCAAATTCATAGTACGTATTGTTCCCTGAGGTTGTCACTTCTTTAGTTATTTCTACTGTTTTTCCGATAGAATTCTTCAATACGCCTAATGATTGATACCCTCTTGTTCCCCACGGAACACTTCCATACTCTGAATACTCAAAATATTGAATGGTACCATCTGCGTCTAGCGATTTTTCTGAAACGATTTGATCGTATTGTTTCAACTTAAAATTCCGGACATCTCCATAATACTTCTGTCCATTCAGCTCAAATTCATAGTACGTATTGTTCCCTGAGGTTGTCACTTCTTTAGTTATTTCTACTGTTTTTCCGATAGAATTCTTCAATACGCCTAATGATTGGTACCCTCTTGTTCCCCATGGAACACTTCCATACTCTGAATACTCAAAATATTGAATGGTGCCATCTACGTCTAGTGGTTTTTCTGAAACGATTTGATCGTATTGTTTCAACTTAAAGTTCCGGACATCTCCATAATACTTCTGTCCATTCAGCTCAAATTCATAGTACGTATTGTTCCCTGAGGTTGTCACTTCTTTAGTTATTTCTACTGTTTTTCCAATAGAATTCTTCAATACGCCTAATGATTGGTACTCTCTTGTTCCCCACGGAACACTTCCATACTCTGAATACTCAAAATATTGGATAGTCCCATCTGCATCTATTTGCTTTTCTGAAACGATTTGATCGTATTGTTTTAACTTAAAGTTCCGGACATCCCCATAATACTTCTGTCCATTCAGCTCAAATTCATAGTACATATTGTTCCCTGAGGTTGTCACTTCTTTAGTTATTTCTACTGTTTTTCCAATAGAATTTTTCAATACGCCTAATGATTGATACCCTCTTGTTCCCCACGGAACACTTCCATACTCTGAATACTCAAAATATTGAATGGTACCATCTGCGTCTAGCGGTTTTTCTGAAACGATTTGATCGTATTGTTTTAACTTAAAGTTCCGGACATCTCCATAATACTTCTGTCCATTCAGCTCAAATTCATAGTACGTGTTGTTCCCTGAGGTTGTCACTTCTTTAGTTATTTCTACTGTTTTTCCGATAGAATTCTTCAATACGCCTAATGATTGGTACCCTCTTGTTCCCCACGGAACACTTCCATACTCTGAATACTCAAAATATTGAATGGTACCATCTGCGTCTAGCGGTTTTTCTGAAACGATTTGATCGTATTGTTTTAACTTAAAGTTCCGGACATCCCCATAATACTTCTGTCCATTCAGCTCAAATTCATAGTACGTATTGTTCCCTGAGGTTGTCACTTCTTTAGTTATTTCTACTGTTTTTCCAATAGAATTTTTCAATACGCCTAATGATTGGTACTCTCTTGTTCCCCACGGAACAGTTCCATACTCTGAATACTCAAAATATTGAATGGTACCATCTGCGTCTAGCGGTTTTTCTGAAACGATTTGATCGTATTGTTTTAACTTAAAGTTCCGGACATCCCCATAATACTTCTGTCCATTCAGCTCAAATTCATAGTACGTATTGTTCCCTGAGGTTGTCACTTCTTTAGTTATTTCTACTGTTTTTCCGATAGAATTCTTCAATACGCCTAATGATTGGTACCCTCTTGTTCCCCACGGAACACTTCCATACTCTGAATACTCAAAATATTGGATAGTCCCATCTGCATCTATTGGCTTTTCTGAAACGATTTGGTCAAATAGTTTGATATTTCTGTAGTCAGTCCAATAATTATTTCCATCAGATTCAAACTGATAATACTTATTGTTAGATGTCGTTACCGCTTCTTTTTTAACTTTTATGTCTTTGTTTAAAAACTGAGTTACAGATCCTAATTTTTGATAACCTTCTGTCCCCCATGGTCTATTACCATATTCATCAAAAGGAGTAGATAAAATATTTCCGTCCTTAATTAATGATTTCTCTTCTGTAATGATATCATAACCGCTAAGCGATTTCACAAAATAGTCAGTAAAGCTCATAGAAATATCAAAAGGATGAGCAATACCTGGAAAATAAAACTGCGAGCTCCATTGCCAAGCCCCATATTCTTGATTCCAAATTGAATCTGCAGCGGGATAGAAGGGATACTGAGCAACCCAAATATTTTTATATCCAAATTGGTTAGGATCAATATAACCACTATTTAACCAATTTTTCCCTGTATATAAAAGTGAATAATTGTATCCATGTGCTTTAACTTGATTTATAAAAGATTTACTATTTTCAGTTACATCCCCCTGCAATAATTCCGTTGCTTCAGCATCGTTAACTGCAATAGTACTTGAGTTCAGTTTCAATTTTTTCATATAATTTACGAAATAATTTGCTTCTTGAATTGCTTCCTCAGAAGTCGTATATCTACTAAAATGATACACAGAAACTACTAGGCCTGCACTTTGGGCATTTCTAATTTGACTTTCTGCGTATGGATTTATATAGGATGTACCATCCGTTAATTTTACTACCACACCTTTAATTCCATATTTATTTTTCATTAATGAATATTGTTCAATAGATATATACTCATTCCATGAAGAAACATCAATAAAATCTTGTCTAGGGGTATTCTTATCACCAGCATTAACATTTACTGGTGATAAATTTTGTAAAGATCTCATTGCAACTAGATTAATTGTTTCTTCTGATGCTTTAATGTAATCCCCCATTTTATTGTTTTCTGTAAAATATGATTCCTGAAGCTTATCTGAAGCAAAAACCGTTTGGCTCCAAAAACAAATAGGAAGTAACAACAGTAATAAAATTTTTTTCATTATTCTCTCCTTGAATATTATTTATTTCTCAACCTTTTTTGATAAATCACTCCACGTATACCATTAGGAAGTAAACTAATAATTGAATGTACTGCAGAAACAAATATAAAATCAGAAAAAGATCCTAAACCTTCCCGATATATTACTTTACGCGCTTTTAATCCTGGTACTAGGTATTTAATCCCGCCACGCCTAGAATACATATCTTTTCCGCCTCTAGCATAAACCAAAATCTTATTTATATTTGCCGCTTTTTTATCTTGTTTCAACAGCCTTATCCAAAGATAATAATCTTCAAACCCCTTCAAAGGTTTATAGTTACCAACCTGAATAATATCCTCTTTTTTATACATAACTGTCATATGATTAAATGGATTTCTTCTTTTCGAAAAGCGGCGAATTTCCTCGTTACTTTCTGGTACTATACGTCTTCCCAAAATATTGGTAACATTCCCCTCAAATTCTATAATATTACCACCAACAATCGCTAAACTTGAGTTTTCTTTAAATAATTTATACTGAACTTCCAATCTGTCCTCTACCATAATATCGTCTGTGTCCATTCTTGCAATTAACTCATTTCGGCAATTTAAAACTCCCTCTGCCAACGCTATACCTAATCCTTTATTTTCTGATAACGAGTAAAGACTTAGTTGATTGCCTAATTTTCGTTTATATTCATCAATAACTTCATCTAGTTCTAACGTTAAAGGGCCATCTTTTACTAAAAAAATTTCTTCAGGTTGAATAGTTTGTCTTAAAATACTCTCCATTGTGTCAATTAAATACTCTGGTTTTTCATTTTTGTAAATTGACATTAGAATACTTATAGGCACAGTCTCCACAATAAAATCCTCATTTCAATAACTTTATATTTCGTTCTTTTAAATAAGAACAAGTAATCGTTTCACGTTCTTCAGACTCATCCAATCCTCTTGATGATACTTTATCAAAGAGAATTTTGATGGTTTGAAGCAGGATTTTCATATCCAATAGCAATGAATAATTCTTGATGTACAGTAAATCAAAGTTCAATTTACTATTGTAGTCAGAAGCATACTTCCCATAAACTTGGGCATAGCCAGTAATCCCCGCACGTACATTGTGACGTAAATAGTAATTCGGGTTTTCCTGATTAAATTGATCAACAAAGAATGGTCGTTCAGGACGTGGTCCGACAATGGACATATCCCCGCGAATAACATTGATTAGTTGTGGCAACTCATCAATACGTAAAGCGCGCAAGTATTTACCAACTGTAGTGACGCGACTGTCGTTACTTGTAGATAAGACTGGACCTGATTTTGCTTCCGCTGTTGCCGACATCGTTCTAAATTTTAAAATCGAGAACTCACGTTGATCTAATGTAATCCGAGTTTGTTTGTAAATCACTGGTCCCGGTGAGGTTGCTTTGACTAAAATCGCTGCAATAAGCATTAAGGGGGAGGTAATCACAAATAGGCAAACAGAGACTAAAATATCGAATAAACGTTTAATAAAATTCTCTTCTGGTTGGATTTCAAAATTTGAGACTTCGATAATACTTTCATCTTCAAAGTTCATCATGTTTGGTTTTAACATAATTAGATTTTCAAAACTTGTATCTAAAAAGATTTTTTTCTTGTGTTTGACAATTAATTGATACAATTTTACTTTTTCGTTCTCATCAACATTACTTGAAATATAAACAATATCGATTTCATCGATAATTTTTTTTAAGTTTTCATAGTAATTGCTGACAACAACGCTCGTTACTTTATGCTTGTTATTTTTATCAGACATAAAGTTTTGAATTGAACGCATGACTTGATTTTCTTTACCTAGTAAAACAACTTTTCGCTCATTGCTGACCTTTAAGTAAAGATAATAAACAAGAATTCGCCAAAGACTTAGAACAATAATTCCGATTATAAAGGAATATCCTAAAACAGAACGCGGGAACGTAAACCAACGTCCGGCAAATGTCACAATCATAATCGTTAAAGTCATTAAAATTTGACCAATCACCGTGACAAAAATGATGTCACTAATTTTGCGATTATAAAAAATATACGCACCTAACAACAAATTCAAAAAGATAAAAAAGATTGAAATGTAAATTGCAGATTTTTCATAAGCCACAAAGTTAAATGAAGGAATTTCTCGGCCAAATTTCACCATAAACCCTAAGATGATTGATAAATTATAGAGCAAAACGTCTGCTAAAATAATTACAATTCGTCTTGCATTACTCCATTCACTTTTTGATGTCATTAAAAACTTCCTCTCTTCACTTCCAGTAATTACATTATTTGTAATAACATGCAACCCCTATATTACCATAATGTCAGCGGACAAGAAAGTTCTATAGGATGAAAATTATCTGCGATGTCTTTGGACACGACTTAATTCTTCAGGTTGGTCCCAGCCCTCTTCGTCAACAGGTGCTATCGGGCGCTCTTCATTGCTAACAGGACTTGTTTGTTTCACTCGTTTTCTTCTTTTAGGTGTCGTTGGTCTTTCATGTCTTCCTCGTTTTTTCTCTGGCCGGAAGTAGAAGGCTAGCCCAAGGAAACTATAAACAATTGGCATCCAATGAGGCGCTAATAAAATATCTTCCATAAATGAATGAATCCAGATTAAAAGGAAGCCTAAAAGTAAACTAACTTGCAAACGATCCAATGTTTTTTTGCGGAAACCAATCAATAAAATCAAACTGACTAAAAAAACAAATAAAATCAGATAGCCAATGACACCAAAATTACTTAACGTAAATAGAAAAGCATTATGTGTCCCCAGCGGTTTCCATGAGGCCACAAAAGGCTCCATACCGACTTTAATATGTTGAGGATCAGATAACCATTTAGCAAAAAACTCATGCCAAATTCGTTCTCTTCCTGTAAATAAATCAACAGTATCTGTTTCCGCACATAAGTAAAATAACAATGGTCCCAATGCAGCTACTCCGACAAAACCAAACAGCCAAACTTTCGAACGTTGCAAGAAACGTTTTGGTAAAAGATTATCCACCAGAATAAAACCAACTAAAATGGCAAAAGAGGTTTTGGATTGACTGACCCATGTACCTAAAACACCACCAATGTATACAGGTAAAAGCAGCAGGTTAAAGACCTTATTTCTATATGCTTTGATCAAACTACTGGCCATCATTGTTGAAAACATCAACGTTGCACCAATCGTATTGGTATTAATCCAAATACTTTCTAGTTTATTTGATTCTTTAAAAATTTCGTCTGTTGGAATCAACTGAGGCAACTCCACGGACATCCGATACAAAGTCGCACTCAAAGCAACTAAAGAGACAATTAATAAAAATGTTTGATCCAAACGATCAAAGACACAAACTTTAAAACAAAGGACCAACAAAATAATTAAAGGAATCATTGTATCTGTTTGCATCGTGCTATGACGGATTGATTCCGTAAAGTGAAACAAGAGCCAGGTGGCTAGCGCCAACGCTACGGTCAGCCAGTCAATAAATTTTAATTTCGTACAATTTAATAGCAGTACAAGTATTACTGCTATTAATAATAAAATTGAACTATTGGCATACATATATTTTGTGACTGGCGCATCAATTCCTACGACCCACATCGTATACGAGCCGATCATTGTAACTAATAAAATAAGTCGACCGATTCTATTCAATACTTTTCCCATATTCAAACCTCATTCCATGAATGAATCACTAGTCGTTTATTCGATAAATATATGCCCCGTTCTGATCAGGTCCATATAATTTTTCAAAATGAATCGTTGGTGTGTCTAACGGTTCTAATGGTTTATAAACGACCGCATATTTAATCCCATATTCTTTTAATTTTTCTGGAGATAAACGAGCAATAATCGCATCTTTTTGCATCAACTCTAAAACAGGGGTCTGATTTCCTACTTCAACATTGATGTGCGCATAGCGATTATAAATAAATGTGTCTTTTCCTTTTGGATCTAATGGTTTCCAAGCCTCTAAGTCAGGTGTAAAAGCAACACCGTTAAATGTATGCACACCTAACATCGGCAAATAGCCATACATCAAGCGTTCGCCCACCCACAATTGGTTGGGGTCTTTTTTGTTAATTTCTTCCACTTCTACCGCTAATTTTTTACCATAGACAGCAGAAACGCCTCGAGAAATTGGATTAACAAAGGCACCAGAAACCATAATGATTCCTAATAAGACAAGGACAAATAACGTGCGCCAACGTTTAAATAAAGCAACAATTAAAACGGTAGCGACAACTAAGACACCAATGATGTCCATTCGTGTAACGTATAACCGTAAATTGCCCGTATATAAAACAAAGAAATACAGAACAACATTTAATCCTAGCGCCCCTAACCAGGCCATCATTGGAATTTTTGCTTGGCGATTCCATAAATAATCGATGAACCATAAACTTAACAACACAGCGGCAAACCCGAAGGATAACATCGCCCGTTGTTCTGGCACATAAGACCACAATGTCAACTTAGCAAAAATTGTTGGAAATTGAACGCTCATCCAAACTAAGTTAAATAAACAATACACGAATAAGACAAAACCGTAAATGTTTTCTTTGATTTTTTTATAAAAAATAAATGGTGAGAGCGGCAAAATAACAAAAAATAATTGATAAAAACTACTGATTTCCGAATTATTTGAATATGGAACATCTTGAAACGGCATTTTCCAATTTGTTAAAAATAACAAAATATCGCGTTTAGGCATATCGCCACCTAAACTTACCCGTTTTCCTGGATAAGCGGTATCCATTACTGCTTTTAAGGAATCCAATGAGCCATATAGCGATCCGCCAACAATAATCGCCGTCATCAAGAGTGCCCCACCTATCAGGACCCCATCCCACTTATCCAACTTAATTTTTTTACGAAATTCTAAAAAGAATAAAATTAAAAATAATAAAATCAAATAACCAAGTGGTACTTGTAACGCAGGATAAATAACTAAAACAAATCCTGAAGCCATAATAACAGCCGTTATCGCACAAATGACACGACGTCGAACACTACTATGATAATAGAAATAATTATAAATTCCCACTAAAAAACCTAAGCCAAAAAATACTAAATCTCCAACTGGCGAGACAAACCACCATTGAAGGGCCGAAGAAAACGGAATCCAAACACTTGCTAACAAAGCTAAATATTTATTCCGCCGTGTGACGATCAAGCCAATTTCAAAAGAAAATAAAATTAAGCCAATTAATTTAAGATTCCAATACCACGATAAGCCATATTCTTTGCCTAATAGTACATAGCCCCACGTAAAAGGTTTCGCTAACGTGGCCAAATTCCACGCTGGTGAATTATAACCTACCACCATGTCTTGCCCATTTAACGTAATCACATCATTATGTGTTTTCAAACCTGTTTGTGTTTGTGAGAGGCTAAATGGGGTTTGAACGAGCCATTCATCCGAGCGAACACCTCTTGGTTCACCAGCAATTAATGAACTTTTTTGACCACCCGCATATTCAGAAACATACGCATCCCACATGTTTAATGAACTACCATGGACTTTAAAGGCGACCAGTAAAATAAAAATGACTGCCGCTAGCAGATAGCGCCAGCGTAACAAATGATCAACCAAGCGAGCGCTCTGCTCAGCTTGGTTGCGTAATGGTTGTTTTTCTTTTCTTGTAGTTAGTTGTTGTTCCATCTTTTCGCTCCATTTCGTCATCCGCAATTGCATCTAGTCAATTCGTAATGAAAAGTTGGGAATATCCCTTGTCAGATTAGGATTATAAAATGGATCATTTTCAATTAAAGGTCCCCATTTTTCTTCCATCATCACTTTTTCTTGTTCAAAACGTTTTTTCTTTTTGCCTTTATCATCATATCCACGAGTTTGAGATTCAAAATGATAAAGCTCTGCTTCATGAAGCCAGACGTTGTCACGTCCTAAAGCTTGGACTTTCAGGCATAAATCAACATCATTGAAAGCTACGGTAAACGCTTCTTCAAAACCACCAACTGCATCAAAATCTGCTTTTTTCATAAGTAAGCATGCGGCAGTTACTGCTGAATAATTAACATTAATAGCTAACCGACCAAAATAGCCTAAGTCACCATGGGGATAACCATAATGACCATGTCCAGCGACACCACCTAATCCTAAAATAACGCCTGCGTGTTGGACCGTATTATTTGGATACAATAATTTCGCACCTACACAGCCAATCCGTTCTTGCTGAGCAAATGAAACCATCAAGGTTAACCAATTCTCTGTAATCACTTCGGTATCATTATTTAAAAATAATAAATACTCTCCATGCGCTTTTTTCGCTGCACGATTGTTAATAGTTGAGAAATTGAATGGAATATCGATTGATTCAACGAAAAAGCGACCAGGTAATTGTTGTTCAAATTCTGCATATAATTCGTGCATTTTTGGATCTGTACTTCCATTGTCAGCCATAATAATCTCGTAATTTTGGTAGGTTGTTTTTTCAATAATCGATGAAACACAACGTTGTACGTCTTTATAGCCATTTTTAGTTGGAATAATAATTGAGACTAACTTTTCAGATTCAATGTCATAATAAACATCGTATAAGCCATTCGCCGCCCCATGCGTTGCATGACCATTCATTCCTCGACGAACGAGCGCATCTTGCACGGCTCTTAGCCCCGCTTCAAAAGCATAACCTTTGGAGCCCTGATCCACTGCTGTTGAGGTTGGCAGCATCCGCCAATAGTAAAGAACTTTTGGAATATGTTTGATGCGTTCTTTTGTCGTTTTTTCAGTAAATCTTAAAACTAAATCGTAGTCTTGAGAACCTTCGTAACCTTTTCGAAAGCCACCAATTTCTTCTAGAATACTCCGACGATACACGCCTAAATGCGAAATGTAATTGGTTCCTAAAAGTAAATCAGGTGACCAATCTGGTTTAAAGGCTGGATCAGAACGATTTCCATCCATGTCAATCTTATCTTCATCACTATAAATTAAATCCAGTTCTGGGTTTTCATTCAGCACTTTAACCACTTCATAAAAAGCATTGATCGCTAATTCATCATCGTTGTCTAGTAAGGCGACAAATTCTCCGGTAGCAATCGCTAAAGCAGAGTTGGTTGCTTCGGAAATATGACCATTTTGTTCACGAAAGACGACCCGAATTCGCTCATCCAATTGTTGGTACTCTGTTAAAATCTTTTTGACATTGGGATCTGTTGAGGCGTCATCGGCCATACATAATTCCCAATTAGTATAGACTTGATTCAAAATAGAATCAATGCACAACCGAAGCCATTTTTCTTCAACATTATACACTGGCATCGCAATGGAAATTTTAGGTTGGTAATGAAATGTTGCGATTTCTTGTGTCATCGCTTCTATGTCTAGTACTTCATTTCTAGCTAACCAGTTAGGATACGAAGCTTGATTTCTCAGTTTCTCAATTTTCGCTCGTTGAATGGTATGAGAAATACCATTTTTAGCCATATACTTAAATCCTTTTTTGGCTTTTATCCAAAGACGAGTTACTTTATCTTCTGTCCCTGGAATCACTGGATATTTTTTATTCAAGGGAAAATCCACCGTTACAACATGTGCTGATGATTGAAAATGAAAAGGGAGTACTTTTTTTTGTTTAATTCCTTCAAGTGTAACAACAAAGCCAGCTTCAATCGCAGGCTCTGTTTGATAAATTTGATTAACATCTTCACGTAAAACGCGCTGAATGTTATAAGCGGACACTTGGTTTTCATTATTAATTGTGAAAGTTGGGCTTTCTTTAGTGATTGTATCTAACGCCCAACCTGTAATGGTTAAATTATTTGTTGTTTTGTCGCGATAGATACTATCAAAGATCACCTTAATGTCTTCATTCATGTGCATTCTCCTTATAGATGTTTCGGATTTCGGTAGGGATCAACTAAAGCTTCCGCGGTCCATTTTTCCGCAAGTTCTTTATAAGATCCTTTTTTATCATGGTTTTGCATTTTTTCGTCTGCTTTCAAAATTGCATAAGACACATATACATTTCGTTTACCAGCGCTAGCAAATTGTAACGATAAATCGACACCCATCCACTCTTTACCTAAGTTTTCGTTAATTCCTTCTAAATTTAGGTAAAGTTGTTTGTTGAATAGTAAGCAGTCTTCAGTTGCTGCTTGAATATTTCTTGGTAAAGCAATTCTGTAATAGTAACCTAAGCTTTTACCAGGGGTGCCTTTTTCAGGATAAAGTAATCGACCTTTGTCTGTATCAACTGATACTCCCACTGTTTCCACGCGATAGCGTGCGTCAACTACGCGGCCAGTCACTAAACCAGAGGTCTCTTGTTGACCAATGTTCATTAACTCTTTTAACCAATCATTTTTCGTTGGTACCAATCCAGCATTTAATAAAGCCACATATTCTCCCTTAGCAGCTTGAATCATGCCATGACGAGTTTCTGTTGAAACATAACGAAGACGGTCATTTTGGATATTTATTTGATTCTCGAAGCGTGCAGGCAATAGAATTTCATAATTTGTATAGGCAGTTTTTTCTAATAATTGACGTAAGTAACTACTCATATTCTCTGTATCATTCGTAATAATCAATGATACCATCGGCACATGATCATAAAGATAGTTAATTTTATAGGAACCATAAAATTCGGCAATCTCTACTTGTGCTTTTAAGCCACGGCGTTCCGTTGCCGCTTGGACCGCTTTTTGACCAGCTACATAGGCGTAACCTTTGCTTTCAGGGTTTAAAGCAGTCGATGATTCAATGGCACGCCAATGATACATCATACCAGGAATATGCTTGATTTTCGTTGCTTGTTCCGTTGCTCGTAATACGAAATCATAGTCTTGAGCGCCGTTATATGCTGAGTTCAGTCCGCCTACTTTTTCTAATAAATCACGTTTCACAACAACAAAGTGTGTAATGTAATTATGGTTTAAAATCAGTTCTGGATTCCAGTCCGATTTGTAAAACGCGTTGAAGCGACGACCATTTTCTGTAATTTTATCTTCATCAGTATAAAGAAAATCAATCGTTGGGTCTGTATTTAAAGCTTTGACCACTTCATATAATGCTTGTGGCGCTAATTCATCATCGTTATCCATGAAACCAACAAAATCGCCAGTAGCAATCGACAAAGCTGAGTTAGTTGCTTCTGAAATATGTCCGTTTTCTTCGCGATAAATAACTTTGATTCGTTGATCTAGTTCTTTATATTTTTCTAGCATGGGCTTAATATGTTCGCTTGGCGATGCATCATCTGCTAAACATAACTCCCAATTTTCATAGTACTGATTTTGTAAAGAAGAGACACATGCTGCAAGCCATTTTTCTTCGACATTATAAACAGGCACAGCGACAGAAATTTTAGGCTGAAATTGGAACGTTTTAATTTCCGCTAAAACTGCCTCCACGTCAACAGGGGCTTCTGCTTTTTCTTGTCGTTTAAAGTACCACTTCACTGAGCCCATCAAACCACGTGTCTGAATCGAACGCCATGCTCGATCAAATTTCGTGCCTGGTTGAACCATGTTTGGACGCTCCACCACGTATTGAACCTTCTGACCTGATTTGGTGTCAATGTTTAACGTGTAGGCTGGTAAATCTTCTGGATCTTTAATCGTAATGACAAAACCATAATCTTGATCGCCTTCTAATTCAAACATATCAATAACATCCCGACGATATTCTGTTTCCACCGTATAAGTGACTGATTCACTAGCTTCTGCAATGCTGAATCTTAGCGGATAATTTGTTTGTTTGTCATACGCCCACCCTCTGATAACAGAAACGTTATTTTCTACATCGCGAGCAATATCATCGATGGTTAAATTAATCATTTTATCAAATTTAGTTAACGTGATTCGTTTATATTTTCCAGTAGGCATAGGGGCAGTCTCCGTCTGTTTATTCATTTCTTCTAAAAATTGATTTCTTTCATCTAACAGTGCATGAATAAAGGTATTTTCACGTTCTGAATAATTGCCTTCAAAGAAATAATCAATGGCCACTGTCAGGTCTTTGCCTGCCATTTGTGCATCGGTTACTTCGATTACAGGTACTTGCGTATCTAAGAAATAATAGATATTCTCTTGTACCAGAAAAGCATTCGTGGCTGCGACTGGGACTGTCTCGCCGTCTATCGTCATGGATAATTTGACAATTGCCCCCGTTAAACTTGGGAATAATTTTATCAGTTGGACGTCTTCTGGTATCTTCAGTTGGAACTGTTTTGTTTCAGGTTTTTGTAAATCAACTGGTTGATCCAACTCAGTCTCTTTTTCTTCGCCGCAATTAATTAAAATATGAACGTTTTTTTCATTGTATGAATTTACTGGTGTCACTCGCTCTGGCTGTTCTACTGGTTCAGCAGTCAAGGCAAAAAAGTACTGATACACTTCGCCAAAGGGACGCGCTTTAAAAGCTGCTTGTACTTCTACAGGTAACGCTTCATACGTCGTAGGAATTTCGTTGTAGCCAACTTGATTAAATGTAAAATCTTCTTTGGCAATGTATAAACCTACTTCTGCAAAAACTTTTTCAAATCCTTCTTGTAAATAGAATGATTTATGCGTAGCATCCAACAGCCCAGTTTCATTCCACGTTAAACGATTATTAAATAAATCAATTAAGACCGAATTATGCGCCAAATTAGGGAACGTGATTAAAATTTGACCACCTGGTTTTAAAAATGGTTTGACTTTTGCTAAGGCGCTTTGAGGATTCATTAAATGTTCCAACACATCTGCAAAAACGATATAATCAAACGTCTTACCAGCAAAGTATTCGACCCAATCATTTTCATCAATATTGCCATAAAAGGCATCTGTTGAAAATTGACTGACATGATCATAAAGTTCTTTGTCTAATTCAACAATTGAGACCTGGCACTTTTTTTCTTCCATCAAATAGCTAGTCATTCGCCCATTACCTGGACCAAATTCCAAGACATCACTATTTTCTTTGATTTGTGCTACGATTTTCCCAACACTGGTACTCTCGTCTGTTTCCATTTCAAAATCATACTTCATCTTTTGTCGTATCCTTCCATTTATGATCTAAGATGACAATTCCTTCTCCGGCATAACGACCGGTAATAAACATCGTCACGTATTTTGTTTTGTAGACTAATGGGACTGTTGCATGTTCCTCAAAGAAAGCAATATCAAAATAATATTCACCTGTTAATAATGACATTTTTTCATATTCTAAATAAAAAACATTCCGTCCTTTTTTCCAAGGAATTTGCACGCCATCTAATAACGTATTTAAGCCACAGACATAATGGTTGTCCACTGTTCGAATAGCGACCCCACAAACAGGCTTCTTAATTTGGTCATTTTTGACAGTATATTCAATTTTTACAATCACTTTTTCATCTTGCGTTACCATTTCTAAGGGTTCATAATCCGCGTTTAAAAGTTCCGCATGATCCACTTCAATAATATCTGGCGTTGGGGTTTCATCTTTCATGGTCGCTTCGCGGTCAACTGTTTTAATTGATTTCTTTTTCAAAAAGTTTTCGTAATTGGTAGTCACGTCCATCGTATCTCCATATTCAACGACTTTCCCGTGTTGCAACCAAAAAGTTCTATCACAAAAACGGCGGATGGAGTTTACATCGTGAGAAACAAATAAAATTGTTTTACCAGAATTTTTAATTTCTGTAAATTTTTCCATACATTTTAATTGAAACTCTAAATCCCCGACAGCCAACGCTTCATCGACAATTAAAATATCGGGATCCACGTTAATGGCTACCGCAAAAGCCAAGCGGACAAACATACCACTAGAGTATGTCTTAACTGGTTGATACAAATGATCGCCGATGTCAGCAAAATCAATGACATCTTGGACACGCTCTTCCATCTCTTCTCGGGAAAAACCCAAGACCATTCCATTTAAGAAAATATTTTCATATCCTGAATATTCAGGGTTAAAACCTGAACCTAATTCAAGCAACGCTGAAATTTTCCCATTAATCACCATGGACCCGGAGGTTGGCGTTAATACTCCTGTAATAATTTTTAACATGGTTGATTTTCCAGAACCATTTTCGCCGACAAAGCCAATCATCTCGCCTTTTTTAATTTGCATCGTGACATCGTCTAACGCATAAAACAAATCGTGGTAAGATTTTTTGGTTGGACTAAGCGCTTCTTTAAACCGATCGGACGGCTTTTTATACATGTTGTATGTTTTGGTAATATGTTGGATATCGATTGCATATTCTGACATGTCGTTCTCTCCTTATAGTACATCTGAAAAATGTGGTTTTAAGCGTCTAAACACGGTTGAGCCAATTAATAGTAAAACAATAGTAACTCCCCAGAAATATAAGCTATATTGCCAATGTTCCCAGAACCATGCACCGCCTAAATAAGATTCGCGGTATCCTTGAACAATATAATATAATGGATTGATTTTTAAGATTGTCGCAATCATTCCAGTTGGTTGCCATAAAATTGGCAATGTCCACATAACTGTTTGCATAATGATATTGATAAATTGCATAATATCGGGTAAAAATGGTTGTGTTGAAGCAGTAATCCACGTAATTGCTGTTAAAAAGACTAATAAACAAGCTAAGTAGTAAATTAATTGCAAACTGTACAAACTTGGATAATAACCGTTAGCTGTAGTAATTACAAAACCAATTAGAATGAAAAACAAGTGGGTGTACAAGTTCGATAAAATTTTAGACGTTGGTAAAATTTGTACATTAAACACGACTTTTTTAACTAAATAACTATATTCACGAAACACATTCGTGGCTGATAATAACGAATCTGAAAAGAAGAACCAAGGTACCATCCCTGTTACTAAATAGACAATGAATGGCATATTGTCGCCAGCTCTAGAACGAAGGCCTACAGAAAAGACAAACCAATACGTCAAAACAGTTACTAATGGCGTTAAAAAAGCCCAGACAATTCCTAGTGCTGAACCAGCATACTTGGCCTTAAAATCATTAAATGAAAATTGTAATAACAATTTTTTGTTCTGAAAAATATTCTTGAAAATTGAAAATGTTTCTTTAAACATATACTTATTCCTTCCGTAATAAACTATTTTTATCTAAAATTTTTGGATACAAAAATGCCATTTTAAACAACATTTCTATTTTATCGATAAACGCCTAGCTTTTCAATAGTAGACCCCTTTTTATAAAGAAAAATTTAACTGATTTCGCTATATTAAAAAATCTTGTCCAATTTTTAGGAGATTATGCTACAATAATGGAGGTCTTGCATTTTTTTGCACGGAAACTATTTTTGAGAGAAGGGAAATTATGGTTCTTTTTATTATTTACGTATTTCTGTCTTCTGCTGGTCTGGTCTTATTTAAACTAGGTTCTAGCAGTTTGAACATCCAACTCCAACAAACAATCTTTTCAATGAATATCTCACTTATATCTTTATTAGGTTTATTTTGTTATTTAATTAGTTTTATTTTATGGATGTTAATTATTAGTCGTTCCGATGTTTCTTACATTGTTCCTTTAGGCGTTGCCTGTACAAACATCGCTATTTTAATTGCTTCAAATCTTATTCTAAAAGAGACAATCACAACGAATGCCCTTATTGGTGCTGTGGTTATTATTGTCGGCATTGTGATTATGAATCTTAAATAAAAAAGATCGCTATTCATTGAGCTGACCCTTAAATATTAGACTTTCAGGTCCAACTTTTAAGGGTCACTACACATTAGCGATCTTTTTTATTTTCTTCAGATTTCATGATAGATAATTCTTGCAATAATGTTTTAATGCGATTTTCGTGTTTTGAAATCAACACAGAATTTTTAATTTCCATGATTAAAAGGACAATCACCGCAGCTGATAATAAGAAGTTTGATGTTGTTTCAAACCCAAAGACCATTGCTAACCATTCTGCCACATGCGGGAAAATAGCAAAAATAATTAAGACAATTGAGATTAATAACCAAATCAAAGCATTTTTTAGGAGAAAAATATTTTTATTAATCCCTCGAATAATGTATAAGAAAAAGCCAATTGCAAATAAAAATAAAGCTAGCCATAACACGGTTGGTAGCATTAATCTCCCTCCTTCATAAAGGCAGCAATCAGAATTGCTGAGCCGACTTCTAGCATATACTTCACAGAAGCCAAGGCACGAATCGAAGAAACACCACCAAGCCGTTCCATCATATTGACAGGTCTTTCAACAATCACAAAACGTTTTTTAATTAAGTGAACAATCGATTCTGGCTCAGGATAATTTGTCGGATAACGCTTTGCAAAAAAAGAAATCACTTTCCGATTTCCCGCTCGATAACCAGAAGTCACATCATAAATTGTTTTACCAGAAGCCATTCGAATGCAAAAAGATAACAAACGAATACCAAAACGGCGCATTTTCGTACTTTGAAAAGCCGCTTCGTTTCCAGGAATGAAACGAGAGCCAATCGAAAAATCACATTTACCCTCTGCTAATGGTTCCAGTAAAATAGGTAAACTATTGATATCATGTTGACCATCACCATCAAACTGAACCGCCACATCATACTCATTTTCTAAGGCATATTTATAGCCGGTCTGTACCGCCCCGCCAATACCTAAATTCAACACTAAATGAATGGCATTAATTTGGTTGACTTCTAAAATTTGTTTGGTTCCATCTGTCGAGCCATCATTAATTACCACATAATCCAATTCATGTTGAAAATGCGTAACTTCCTGTTTAAATGTTTCAATGGAAGCAATCGTCCGCAAAATGTTTTCTTCCTCATTGTAAGCAGGAATGATTAAAAGTACCTTCATAAAGAGAAACACCTTTCCACTTTTTCTCTAACAAAACCCCTCACTTACACAAAACAATTTATTGTTGAACATTTTCTAACATTTGTGCTAAGGCTTCTTGCCAAGTAGGAATTTTAAAGCCTAACGCTTCTGTTTTACTTAAATCCATGACAGAATATTGTGGTCTTTGCGCCTTTTGTGGAAATTGAGTTGAATCCACTGGCAGTACTTCCACTTCAGTATCTTTTAAAATTTCTTTAGCAAACTGATACCAGCTACAGCTGTTTTCATTAGACAAATGATAAACACCAAATGGCGCTTTTTCTGCAATAACAAATGCCATAAATTCGGCTAACGTTCTTGTCCAAGTTGGGCGGCCAAACTGATCGTCCACTACCGTTAGTTGGTCTCTTGTTTCCGCTAATTTTTGCATGGTAAAGACAAAGTTATGACCGTATTGACCAAATACCCATGATGTTCGAATAATATAATAATCGTCCAGGATTTCTTGGACCGCTTGTTCACCTAATAACTTCGTCCGACCATACTCATTTAAAGGATTCGGTTGATCATCAATCGCATAGACGCCTTCTTTTTTAGTTCCATCAAAAATATAATCTGTACTTACGTAAACAAGTGTCGCCCCCACTGCTTTAGCAGCTTCTGCAACATGACGTGTGCCATCTACATTCACTTTTTCATCTAATTCCTTGCCTTCGTCTTCTGCTTTATCAACAGCTGTATAAGCAGCACAATGATAAATGACGTTTGGTTGAATTTCTTTCACTTTTGCCAACGTACTATCCGCATCAGTAATATCTAATTCTGTGGAATCCGTTGAAATATACTCAATTCCTTGTTCGTCTAATAGGTGACGTAATTCTGTGCCCAATTGGCCATTTCCACCAGTAATTAAAATCATTTTTTTCGCTCCTTCTTGAAAAAAAGGCAGGGCAAAGTAGCTTTTGTACTTTGCCATCGCCTTTCGACTGTTATCTCACATGTCAGAAAAAATTACTGACCATTTTGTGCATATTTTGCTTCAACAGCTTCTTTATCTGCACGCCACCAGTCTTCATTTTCTGTATACCACTTGATTGTTTCTGCCAAGCCTTCACGGAAATTCGTGAATTCTGGTTCCCAACCTAATTCTTCGCGTAATCTGGTTGAATCAATCGCATAACGTAAGTCATGTCCTGCACGATCGTTGACATGCTCATAGGCATCAATAGGTTGTCCCATTAATTCTAAAATTAATTCCATCACTGTTTTATTGTCTTCTTCACCATCGGCTCCAATTAAATATGTTTCGCCAATTTGCCCTTTTGTTAAAATTGCCCAAACAGCCGAAGAATGGTCGTTTGTATGAATCCAGTCACGAACATTTTTACCAGCACCATAAAGTTTTGGTGTAATGCCACTTAAGACATTGGTAATTTGACGAGGAATAAATTTTTCAATATGTTGATATGGCCCATAGTTATTTGAACAATTTGAAATTGTTGCTTGTAAGTTGAAAGAACGAACCCACGCTTTGACTAACAAGTCAGATCCTGCTTTTGTTGAAGAATAAGGACTTGAAGGATTGTAAGGCGTTTCGGCAGTGAATTTTTCCCCTTCGCCTTCTCCATGTCCTGGTAAATCTTCTCTTAAAGGTAAATCGCCATAAACTTCATCAGTCGATACGTGGTGGTAACGAACATTGTTTTTACGGCAAGCTTCGATCAATGTGTACGTCCCAATCAGATTGGTTTGTACAAATGGGAATGGGTCGTTTAATGAGTTGTCGTTATGCGATTCAGCAGCATAGTGAACAACTGCATCTGTTTCAGCGACTAAACGATTAACTAATTCAGCATCAGCGATATCTCCTACGACTAATTCCACGCGATCACTTGGTAGACCTTCAAGATTTTTTTCATTTCCTGCATACGTTAATTTATCTAATACAGTTACATGAACTTCTGGATGATTCTTTACAACATAATGAACAAAATTTGAGCCGATAAAACCAGCTCCACCTGTTACGATGATTTTTTTCATAATTGAAACTCTCCTACTTTTTTCTTAAATTTCGCCATAGATAAACGGATTTTCCGCTTCAAATTCTTTTAAGGTTGGATGTTTTTGATCCTTTTCTGACGTAATCGCTTTTTCTGGCGCAATTGGCCAATCAATAGCTAACGCTGGATCGTTAAAAGCAATACCGCCGTCTGCTGCCGCATTGTAGTAATTGTCACATTTGTACATAAAGTTCACGTTCGGTGTCAAAGTGACAAAACCATGAGCAAAACCTTTTGGTACTAAAAGCTGACGGTGATTATGTTCTGATAAAATGTAGCCTTCCCATTGACCATAGGTTGGACTCCCTTTACGAATATCAACAATCACATCTAATACCGCACCTGTTACAACGCGAATTAGTTTTGTTTGCGCAGCTTCGCCTTTTTGAAAATGCAATCCACGCAAGACACCTGCTTCTGTTGATAATGAATGATTATCTTGGACAAAATCAAAGTCTAATCCATGTTCTGCAAATTTAGCTTTGGAATAACTTTCTGTAAAAAAGCCACGATGATCACCGAAAACATCCATTTCGATAATTTTGACATCTTGTAATTTTGTATCAATAACTTTCACGTTTCTTCGCTCCTATTCTGCTGCTAAACGTAGCAAGTATTGGCCGTAGCCATTTTTCTTCAATGGTTGTGCCAATTCTACCAATTGTTCTTTTGTAATATAGCCCATTCGATAAGCAATTTCTTCCAAACAAGCGACTTTTAAATTTTGACGTTTTTCAATTGTTTCAATAAATGTTGACGCTTCTAATAAAGATTCGTGTGTGCCTGTATCTAACCAAGCAAAGCCACGGCCCATTACCTCAACAGAAAGTTTATTTTTTTCAAGGTAGACTTTATTAACGTCTGTTATTTCTAATTCCCCACGTTCTGACGGTTTGATCCCTTTCGCAATTTCAACCACTTCATTGTCGTAAAAATACAAACCTGTCACTGCATAATTTGACTTCGGTTGTGCCGGTTTTTCTTCAATAGAAAGCGCCCGCATCTCTTCATCAAATTCTACCACGCCGAAACGTTCTGGATCATTTACATGGTAGCCAAAGACTGTTGCCCCTGACTCTTTAGAAGCCGCTCGTTGCAACATTTTTGATAAGCCGCCACCATAATAAATATTGTCCCCTAAAACTAAGCAGACACTATCATCACCAATAAATTCTTCACCAATAATAAATGCTTGCGCCAAACCATCTGGGCTTTCTTGTACCGCGTATTCGATATGAATGCCTAAATCATGGCCATCGCCGAATAAGCTTTCAAAACGTGGTGTATCTTCTGGTGTAGAGATAATCAAAATTTCATTAATTCCCGCCAACATTAACGTTGACATTGGGTAATAAATCATTGGTTTGTCGTAAATTGGCATTAATTGTTTTGATGTTGCTTTTGTTAGCGGATATAAGCGTGTCCCGCTTCCGCCTGCTAAAATAATTCCTTTCATGAACAATCTCCTTAAATACTTCTATTTTTAGTTTCTATAAAACCAAATATCCTTCCCTATTATCGCATTAAGCATAGGGTTTGTCATGTTTTTTACGTAAATTTTACAAATCTGTAAAAGTTTAGCGTTGTTCCTTTAAACGCTGATGTAAAGCTTTTAATAAATTCACACGCCAATTTAATTTTTGTTGGAAACTTGTTTTGGTAATAATAGGGCTGACATTCGCTCCATGTCTTCGGTAAAGCACTAATGGTTCTTTAATGAGACCCGTTTGCTTTTTCCGTGCAGCTAATAAGCCAATCCACATATCATGCATAGGAACTTCTGGCGGAATGGGTAAAATGACGTTTTTCATCTCTTGACGAAAGGCCATACCTGCCCCAATATAGCCACTTTTTATCGCATTTCGCCAAAACCCTGGTTTGACTTTTCGAAACTTAAAATAAGAGGGATTGGTAACTTGTAAATCCGCATCAACAATTTTCAAGTCACTAATAACCACTTGGATGTCAGGGTGCGTTTCAAAATATTCTGTCACTGTCGTTACTTTATTTGGCAACCAAACGTCATCTTGATCTGCTAAAAATATTACTTCGCCTTTCGTATGCGTAAGCGCAAATGCAAAATTAGCAATCACTCCTTGCCCTGGACCTTGTAACAATTGAATTTGGGGATAATTCGCTGCATACGTTCTCAAAATTTCCAACGTATGATCAGTAGAACCATCATCTGAAATAATTAGTTCATCTTCTTCACTGACTTGTAAAAGAATACTATCTAATTGTTCCGCGAGATATTTTTCTCCATTATATGTCGCAATACAAACTGAGATCATAGATTATCCTTTCATTAACTTGAGAAATTCTGCCAATGTTTGCCGCCAAATTTGGCGATTTTTGACAGTTAAAAATTGCTTACTACTGCGTAAAAATAAATGGCGTCGATGATGGGAAAACTTTTCTTGATCATATCGACGATAAAATAACGTTTCTGCTTCAATAATAGAGCGATAACGTTGAGGACTCATTGTACGATAATCTAAAACAGACAATTCTTGTTTTAGGTGGATTGGTAAGACTTCAATCTTTTTATTGGCTTGATTTAATTGATAAAAGAACCAATGGTCTAAATAGTCCAAAGGAAATTCTTCCGAAAATCCTTCCAACCAGCGTAGCGTTTCTGCCGTAATAACTGTACCAGAATTGATAGCCATCAACGGTTGGTTGGCTATCCCTGCTGCTGGCTTTGCTCCTTTAAGCCCAACGTATTGATCACTATATACTGGCGAAATTTGTTGTCCATTTGCTTCTACAATTGGAACATAGACTGCCACAGTCGGATCTAATGGCATGATGATCAACGTATCAAAATAAGAGGCTGGCACTTCTGTGTCTTGGTCAAGGAGCAACAATAATTCACATTGATTCGCTTGACTAAAAGCAATCGCTTCATTATAAGCGGTCGCTAGGCCTGGATTATCAGGATTATGTCGATAAGTAACATTTTGTTGTAAAAATAATGCATCTTCTTGAGGAAGTGGGCTGTTGTCATAAATAAATAAGTGCAATTCGGGATGATTTACCACTTCTTTTAATAACAAATAATTCGGCGTATCAGCCATTTTCATTTGATATAAGACGATGACTACCGCTAATCTTTGACTCATTAAAAGAACCTCCAGCCCCATTTGTTAAAAAATTTCCCCATTGATTGCATAAAGATTTTAAACAATTTTCGACTTTTATGGGCGCCCTTTTCATACATGTGAACAACCGTTTCAAAAGGCGTATAGAGAATCCGATAGCCTGCTTTGCCAAAACGTAAACATAAATCGTTGTCTTCAAAGTACATGAAGAAACGTTCATCGAACCCACCAATTTCAACGAATTTTTCACGATCAATCAACATAAAACAGCCTGAGCCCATTTTAATATCCGTTGTTTCTGTATCCGACAAATCGCGACATTCATAAATACTCAAACGTTTATCAAAAATTTTCTTTACAAATTGAAAGGGAATAAAACGTAACATATAATCGAAGACATCTAATTTTTGACGAACTAAATATTGCGTCGTGCCATCTTCATTTAACACTTTAGGGCTAACGACTGCAATGTTCTTATCTATTTTGATACGGTCTAATAGACGATCAAGCACGTCTTTAGTAACCAAAACATCGGGATTAAAAATAATTGCATATTTTGTCGAAGCATTGAATAACACTTGATTATGACCATGACCAAACCCTTGATTTTCTTCAGCGCGATGGATAGTAATAAATGGTTCATATGTTGTTAATTTTTCAAGATACGCTGTTTCAGAATGATTGTCATAGATATGAATATCATAAATACTATCAGTACCTAGTTCAGCTTTTAATTGGTCTAGTACATTAAAAATGTAACGACTATTATAAGTGACAATCGAGATTGTTACCATTTCTTGCATGCTCATTTCTCCTTACTACTGAAACATCGTCTTAAAAAAAAAGCATATGTTTCACACATATACTTTTTTAAGTTTAATGGAATTATATCATAGGTTTACGCTCTCGCAAAGCAACCTAAAGATTTCTTTACTTTCTCTTAGAATGCTTGCCAAGTCGCTTTTTCATTTGCTCCTGACGATATTCACGATTCCCTAAAATCCGTAACAAATACATCAACGGTTGATGTCCTTCGCCAACTAGACCGATTAGTTCAATGAATAGTTCTAAGCCAATTAAACAAAAGACAATTAATAAAATTGATGCTACTGTACTTGAATAGCTGAACAATAAAGAAACAAAGGAAAAAACTAACGCTAACGCATAAATAGTCATGACCGCCCCTTTATGGGTAAAACCTAAAGATAACAAGCGGTGATGCAAATGCATTTTATCTGCTGAGGAAATGGGCTTCTTGTTCAATAGCCGTCGAATAATTGCATAAACCGTATCCGTAATTGGCACACCTAAAATCACCATTGGCGTAATTACCGTAATAAACGTAGCATTTTTCAAGCCCTGTAACGACATTACTGCAATCATAAACCCGAGGAATAACGCCCCGGTATCTCCTAGAAATATTTTAGCCGGATAAAAATTGTATGGGAAAAATCCCGCAATGCTCGCAACTAAAATAAAAATAACAATTGGGATATAGACCGTTTTAGCATGTAGGAAAAAATACCCTGTAATACCAATCGTGGTTAATCCAATAATGGATACGCCTGATGCTAAACCATCCAAACCATCAATTAAATTTACTGCATTCGTAATCGCTAAAATCCACAATAAAGTTAGTGGTAAACTAAACCAGCGCAAATCAATCATTCCAACAACTGGCAACGTCACAAAATCTATCCGAATTCCAGCAACAAAATAAATAACTAATGCTGCTAACAAAATACCGATTGTTTTTTTCATTGGAGTAATCTCTTTAATATCATCAATGAGGCCTGTCAAAACAACCATTCCACCAGCCAAAATAATCGGCCAAATATAATCTTGTGGGATAATCGAACGAAAAATCAATAAACATGAACTAGCAAAAGCAATGTAGATTGCAAGTCCTCCTGCTGTAGGCATATTTTTGGTATTGATTCGTCGCTCTCCTGGTGCATCATAGGCGCCAATCCGAAACGCTAGAAGCTTAACAAGTGGTGTTAATAGCAAAGATAAGATAAATGTCATAAATAAACGTATCAAAACTTCATAAATAAATAGTGACATAGTCGAACCCACTTTCTTCTCGTTCAGGGTATATTATACCGTAAACTGAAGCATTTACAAGCTGAAACATGTGTTCTGGCAACGGTTTAGACTTTTTTAAAGAAATCCATTTATTTTTTCTTTTTAAACCATCTAAACAAGCGTTGTTCAAAACTTGGTTGTTTTTTTTCTTTATCTCCAGATAAGTATTCATCGACGACAGCGTTGACAATTGCTCCTAAAATAATAATCGTGGCAGCAAAATTCAGCCATAACATCAAGATGATAAAACTCCCGATGATTTGATAACTTGCGATTCTAGAACTAAAATATTTTACGTACAAACCAAAAATTTGTGATAATAGCATCCAACCGACTGTCGAAAAAATAGCCCCTGGCAAAATAGAACGTAACGATAATTTCCGATTAGGAACGACCGCATAAATCAAACACATAATCACTAATAAAACAACGGTCGTTAACGGCCATTTTAACGCTTGGAAAGTATCGATCACAGACGTTGAGTAATGGAAAATTGGTTGCAGTAATTCAATAATGTACTGACCCAGACCTAAAATTACTACTACACCAACAATCGCTACCATAAATAATAAAATAACTAAAAATGAGACCACTCTTACGAGAATAAAATTTTTCCTTTGTTCGACACCAAAAGCTTTATTCATCGCATTTTGTAGTGCATTAATACTTTGACTGGCACTCCAAAATGCTGCTAAAGCGGAAACAGAAAGCAACCCGCCTGAACGTTGAGTCAGTAGTGAACGAATCGCTGGTTCTAAGTTCTTATAAACATCTTTCGGAATCGCCTCTGCAATATAAGGCAACACAGAATTAGGGTCGATTCTTAAATAAGGTAAGACATTACCTACCGCAATCAGTAATGGAAACAGCGAGAGTAATAAATAATAGGCAACAACCACTGAGCTGTTGCCTATTTCGGCTGTGACCATGTGACTTTGCGTTGTCTCAATAAAACGCATCAAAGATTGATTCTTTTTGATGTTGTCGAGAAACTTCATCACACACTCTCCTTATTAATAAGTCAATTCTTCGCCTTGTGACGTTAAGATTCTTGGACCTTCTTTCGTAATCGCTAATGAATGTTCATATTGACAACTTAGACCGCCATCTTCAGTATAAGCAGTCCAACCATTTGGGTCCATTTTCATGCGCCAAGTTCCTGTGTTAACCATTGGCTCAATGGTAATAACCATTCCCTCTTTTAAACGTAGTCCTTTACCTGCTTCACCATAGTGAGGAATCATTGGACTTTCATGGATAGTTGGGCCAATGCCGTGGCCTACAAAATCGCGAACTACCCCGTAGCCTTCTCCTTCTACATACGTTTGAATTGCATGACCAATGTCGCCAATTCTATTTCCTACTTGTGCTTGTTCAATCCCAAGATATAGCGCTTTTTTGGTTACTTCCATCAAGCGGTCAATTTCAGGTGTTGATTCACCCACGACATAAGACCAGCATGAATCAGAGATTGCGCCCTTTAAGTCGACACACATATCTACTTTGATTAGGTCGCCATCTTTTAATACTTTTTTACGAGGAAATCCGTGGCAAATTTCGTCGTTGATACTACAACAGGTAGCATATTTGTAACCTTCATAGCCAATTTGAGCCGCCACGCCACCATGACTTTCAATAAAGTCTCTCACAAATACTTCAATATCCCAGCTTGTAATGCCAGGTTTAATAAACGTCCGTAAATGACGGTGAACATCCGCTAATAATTCCCCTGATTCATCCATCATTTCAATTTCTCGTGGTGATTTTAATGTAATCATACTATCTCTCCTAAACTTGTTTCATTCAAATTATTTTATCACATTTTTTGCAAAAAAGATTGTTCAAACACCAATTTTCAAAAAGTCCCTTAATAAAAGCACTCGCTAGTCTTTTATAAGAAATGCGCATCTGCTATAATAAGTGACAGAATTGTATGAGGGGGAAGAAAGTTTATGACGTTAGCTAAAATTGTGTATGCAAGCATGACTGGGAATACAGAAGAAATTGCCGACATTGTTGCAGAAGCATTTGAAGATTTAGAATTAGAGGTCGAAATTGATGAGTGTACGCAAGTCGATGCCGCTGATTTTGAAGAGGCCGATATCTGTGTAGTAGCTACATATACGTATGGCGATGGCGATTTACCTGATGAAATTGTCGACTTTTATGAAGACTTACAAGAGATTGATTTATCAGGAAAAATCTTCGGCGTTTGTGGTTCAGGAGACACGTTTTATGATGATTTTTGTAAATCGGTGGACGACTTCGAAGCAGTCTTTACTCAAATTGGGGCAAAAAAAGGCGCCGACAGCGTTAAAGTTGATTTAGCCGCTGAAGAAGACGACATCCAACGTTTAGAAGAATTTGCGAAAAAATTAGCAACTGCCGCAGAATAACTACGTTGAAATAAATAAAATAAACACCAGAAAAAAATGGCTAGTTCCCATTTTTCTCTGGTGTTTTGATATTCCTAATTTAAAAATAAAATACTGTAATTTAAAGCTGCCGCAAAAGTAACCCAAAGAATATAAGGAATCATCAACCAGCCACGCGTTATTAATTTATAACGCAAGTAGTCCCACTGTTGAACTATTAATAATAGCCATAACAATGAGATATCAATCACAGATAATAAATTATTTTGTAAAGAAAAAAAGAAAAATGTCCAGAAAAAGTTTGCAATAAATTGTAAAATAAATAGCGTAATCATCCGTTTTTTCTGTTGTTTATTTGGATGAACTAAGATGAAATAAAAAGTAATGCCCATAAAAATATACAACACCAACCACACCGGTCCAAATAACCAGCCTGGCGGAGCAAAACTTGGTAATCTCAACGCTTGATAATATTCTCTCGCATTTACTGAAAATAAGCCCGACAAGAGCCCTAGTCCGGTAATTCCTACAATACTTAGCCATAAACGCTTATCTTTCACTCGGTTCATGTTTTTTGCCCCTTTCTATTTCTCTTCTTTACTGTAGCATGGTTGCGAATAATCTACCATTAATACACTTAACAAAAAAAGACCGTTCTTTTAAGAAACAGTCTTTTGCTGTAACCTCACAGAAGTTATCAGCATGAGGTTACACTTTTTTTAATTTTTATAGGTCAATATCAATTGGTTCATCTCGTTCAAGAATTGCTTCAATACTATCTTTCATTAAATGAATGATTTGTTCTTCTGAAGGATGGATAATTCCAGAAGTCATCAATGCAGCCACACCAGTAGCGACCACCCATGTTCCCATGTGTAAAGAGTCAATTTGAACATCGTTTAAATTAGCATACTCAGGATCAGCTTTTACCGCTTCAGTAAAATAGTGATAAGAGAATTCTTGCATTTTTTTGCCGCCACCATATTCTTCTAAATAAAGCGCACGGTATAACTTACTTTCACTTGTCGCAAAATGAATATAGTTTAAAGCCAAATCAACAATTGTATTCCCGGTATGTTTTACTGGAAAGACTTCTTTCGCTAAGTATTTATGAATTTTTTGGAATAAAGCATCGCGTAAATCATCCATGTTTTTAAATTCCAAATAAATCGGTTGGGTGGAACATTTCATTTTATTAGCAATATTACGTGCAGTGAACTTCGAAAATCCTTCAGTGGCGACTACTTCATAGGCAGCTGTTAAAATCTGCTCTTTCGTAATGGTTTTTTTTCTTGCCATAATTCCCTATCCCCTTTATTCATTCATATACAACGCTTCCAAATAAATGCTTATGGTTATTGTAACACGATTTTTCTATTATGCAAAATTAGAACAACTCTTTGTACAAAAGTTCACTGAGCGGGAGCACGACAACTTTTACCCCGACTTAAAATAACAGTTGATAAAGGCTTTATTTCGTTGAGTTCCCTGCTCTTCCGTGTTATGATATGAACAGTCATTACCCATCAAAATGAAGGAGGAATCACGAATGACCTTAGAGAATTTTAATGAAAATCTAAAGAAATATGCACGTTTAATTGCTGAAACGGGTGTCAATGTTCAGGACAATCATACGGTTGTTTTACAAATCAGTGTCGATCAAGCGCCCCTTGCCCGCTTAATTACGGAAGAAGCTTATCGCTTAGGCGCGGCCGAAGTAATTGTTCAATGGAGCGACGAAACCATTCAACGTGAATTTTTATCTCATGCTGCAACTGATCGTATTGAAAATGTTCCTCAATATAAAATTGATCAAACCGATGATTGGATTGCCAAAGGCGCAAGCCGAATTAGCGTGGTTTCTTCTAATCCTGATGCATTAGCTGGCGTGGATGCACAACGTGTAGCAGCTTTCCAAGCGGCTAATGGGAAAGCATTGGTCAACCTACGAAAAGCAACGCAAGCCAACAAAGTAAGTTGGACTGTTGTAGCTGCTGCTAGTGAAGGCTGGGCAGCTAAAGTCTTTCCAGAATTAGCAACAAGTGAAGAACAAGTTGATGCACTTTGGAATGAAATTTTCAAAACAACACGAATTTATGAAGAAAACCCAGTCATTGCTTGGGATATCCATGATAAAAAATTACAAGAAAAAGCGGCTGAATTAAACGAACAACAATTTACTGCTTTACACTACACAGCTCCTGGGACAGATTTAACGATTGGTTTGCCTAAAAACCATTTATGGGAAGGCGCTGGTAGTTATAACGCGCGTGGGGAAGAATTCATGGCTAATATGCCAACAGAAGAAGTTTTCACCGCCCCAGATAGTCGCCGCGTTGATGGTTATGTTTCTAGTACAAAACCACTAAGTTATGCTGGCACAATCATTTCGGGAATGAAATTTACATTTAAAGATGGAAAAGTTGTTGACTTCTCAGCTGAACAAGGCGAAGAAGCATTGAAAAATCTCTTAGCTATTGATGAAGGTGCCAAACACTTAGGAGAAGTTGCTTTAGTACCAGACCCTTCACCAATTTCACAATCCGGTTTGATTTTTTATAATACATTGTTCGATGAAAACGCCTCTAATCATTTAGCCTTTGGTTCAGCCTATGCCTTCAACTTACAAGGCGGCACGGAGATGAGCGAAGAAGAATTAGCTGAAGCTGGTTTAAATCGTAGCCAAACACATGTGGACTTTATGGTAGGATCTGACAAAATGAATATTGACGGCATTAAGGAAGACGGGACGATTGTTCCAGTTTTTAGAAATGGCGATTGGGCATAGTCCTACCAAATGTTGAAACCAAAGTTTTTAGCTCCAAGAAATAAGAAGAAACTGCTTTTATTCAGTAGGTTCTTTTAAAATTTAGAAAGTGAGGCCTACGTTGCAGCGATTTAGGCCTCACTTTCTTATGCTAAAAAATCAATTGCATTCGAAGGACCTTTAACGTTATAATCAAATTGAAAGCGGATTCTTTTACACGATATAAGTTTACTTTTAAATAAAAGAATTTTTTTCAAAAAAGTAGAATTGGAGAATTAACATGGGATTATTTGATGGATTATTAGGGAATGCAACACAAAATAACAATGAAACAGCTGAAAAAGAATTACGGGATGTTTTAATCCCTAACGAAAAAGTAGATATGGCCTTCACTTTAGTAAGAGATTTAATTGTCTTTACAGATAAACGCTTAATTTTAGTCGATAAACAAGGAATTACAGGTAAAAAAGTTGATTATAAATCGATTCCCTACAAATCTATTTCACGCTTTTCTGTTGAAACTAGTGGACATTTCGACCTAGATGCAGAACTAAAGATATGGATTTCAAGTGCTGAGTTACCTTCAGTAAGTCTTCAATTTAGAAAAGATAAAGATATTGTTGCTATTCAACAAGCCTTAGCAGCTGCTGTGTTATCTTGAATCCACAAAAAAAGACAGGAAAGCGACCAACTTTCCTGTCTTTTTAATTTTAGATAAAATAAAAAAAGGCTTCTCAGCCTTGATACGTTCCTTATTCAATCAGACACATGGCGGCACTTGCTTAGTGCTGCTTCCTTCCGGATCTGACACAATTCACTAGCCCGCCATTGTCCTAGCCTTTCGGCAAAACCTAGTATAACGTATTTTTATTCTTTTGACTAGTCTTTCTTTTGATTTTTTAAAAGTTTCTCTTCTTTTTTCTTTGCCCGTAACTTTTTAAAGAACTGAACTAGCAATAAGCGACACTCTTCTTCTAAAACGCCTGCTTCGACATAGGCTACATGATTGAAGCGTTCATCTTCTAATAAATTCATCAAAGTCCCAGCAGTGCCTGCTTTAGGATCGGTTGCGCCATAATAAACTTCTGGAATTCGTGCCAAAAGCATCGCCCCACTACACATTGGACAAGGTTCTAAAGTTACAAATAATTGGGTTTCTTCTAGACGCCAATTTTCTATCCCGCGACACGCTTCTTGGATTGCATACATTTCTGCATGCGCCGTTGCTTCTTGCCGTGCTTCTCTCAGATTATGCCCGCGGCCAATAATTTCCCCTTGCCGAACAATTACAGCTCCAATAGGCACCTCAGCCAAACCTTCTGCTTTTTTCGCTTCTGCAATGGCTTCTCGCATAAAAAATTCTTTTTCTTCTTGTGTTAACGTTGTTTCTTTTTTTCCCAATTAATTTCCACCTTTCGGCTTTTTCCCACTAAACTTCTGTCTTGCTTCATGGTACAATAAATCAGTGAGGTGTGTCTATGATTATTGAAAATTTATCTCAGCTTTATCCCAAAGGCTATTTATCAAAAACAATTGGTTCCGAAGCCACCTATTCAATTCCTGTTGACGACCAATTTTTCATTGTGAATAAAGCTTTCTTAAGTATTAAAGAACAGCATTTGTTGGAAGCGCTTTTCCCGATTTCTGAAAACCCAACAATTACTGGTAACCATCCTTGGTTCAGTTACTTATTTCAACAGGCAAAATTACCTGCCGAAGGGACCTTTCGTATGTTGCAAATTCAAACGAATGTCACAAAAGAATTACAAGCTGAATGGCAATTTAATTTAACAAAGATGTTTCCAGATATAGTTGATTGTTTCAGTCCAAGTAATAATATGTATATTTTAGTTGAAGAACAGTCAAAAAAGACCTTTCAACAAGAAGAAATTCAAGGGATCTTTTTAACATTAGATACAGACTTTGATTGCACTAGTGCTGTATTTGTTGGCAATTTTTATTCCTCTGAAGACATTCTCCGGCGTTGTTTCCATGAAGAACAACGTATTTTTTCAGAAGAACTTAATTCCTCTAGTCGGACGACTGTTTTTAGTTTAACTGATGTTGCCCTCCACTATTTTACCAAAGAAGCCATGAGCCAAAATGTACTTGTTGAGTATTATCGTCGTTTATTAAATAAAGACACCGATATTCAGCCAATCATCAGCGCTTTGTGGAAAAATCAAGGCAATATCAGCTCCACTGCAAAAGATTTATTTATGCATCGAAATACTTTACACTATCGGTTGGAAAAGTTTTTTGAACAAACTGGCTTATCTTTAAAAAAAATGGATGATTTAATCTTTTGTTATTTGTTATTAAGAAAGTAGTACGTCCATTTTTTACTCGTATGTTTTTTATTCCCAATTAGAAAGTAGGCGTTCCAATGAAAATTACCGCATATGTCGCTAGTGCATTTAGTAAAAACCACGAAGGTGGCAACAAAGCAGGCGTTGTTTTTATGACACAGCCCTTAACGAGAACCCAAAAAATGGCCATCGCCAAAGAACTAGGATTTGCAGAAACTGCTTTTATTTCAGACTCAAAGATTGCTGATTTCCGCCTTGAATATTTTACACCAAAAGAAGAAGTCGACTTATGTGGCCACGCGACAATTGGCGCTTTTACCATTATGAAGCACTTAAATAAATTATTGCAAACAGCATATACAATCGAAACGAACAGCGGTTTGCTCGCAATCACGGCGAACGGTGAACAACTATTTATGGAACAAACTGTCCCAACTTTTTATGATACGCTCACTTTAGAAGAATTGAGCGGCTGCTTTGATTTAAACGCAGTGGCAACTGCTTTTCCTATCCAGATTGTGTCAACGGGCCTAAAAGATATTTTGGTTCCCATTAAAAATGCGCAATTATTACAGGATTTACAACCAAACTTTGAAAAAATCAAGTTACTTAGTCAAAAGTATGGAGTTATTGGGATGCATCTTTTTGCTTTGTCTGAAGAAAATATCATTTGTAGGAATTTTGCACCCCTTTATTACATCGATGAAGAAGCCGCTACTGGTACATCAAATGGTGCGTTAGCTTGTTATCTGTACCATCACCAAATTTTACAAAAAACCAATTACACCTTTGCCCAAGG
Source organism: Enterococcus sp. DIV1206 (assembly GCF_051712485.1). Classification (NCBI taxonomy): domain Bacteria; kingdom Bacillati; phylum Bacillota; class Bacilli; order Lactobacillales; family Enterococcaceae; genus Enterococcus; species Enterococcus sp. DIV1206. Next base: position 1,089,998 of record NZ_JBIOOZ010000001.1, on the reverse strand, counting down.
TTATACCTTAAACGCTCCTTCAGAAGTCTTAGTGCGTTTGAACACTACATCCCAAAAGACAATTGATCAAGTTCTAGTTGGTGGCAGAGGCTATTATGTTGAAACAAAAGAATTATTTTTATAAAAAAAAGATGGCCTAGGCCATCTTTTTTACTTCATTGCATCTTCAATAAATGTGAAAAAGCGTTCTTTTAAAGAATCTGTATTGTCTTTAACTTTTTCGCCATATTCAGCTAATTTTGAACCGCCATCTTTCACACGATCAACAACATTTAAAACAGAATCTAATTCATCATCGGATAAATCATCGACAATCGATAATAATTTTTGGTTTCCATCAAATTTATCGTCTACAAACTTTTTAACTTTATAACGATTGGAAACATGAGATACCTTCTTAATAATTTTCTCAGAAGCGATGACTGCAACAGAGACACTTGCAACTGCAGCAATGCTTAAACCGATACCAATTTTTGTTGATGCTTTCATTTCCTTCAGCTCCTCTGTTATTTTCTACTTTAATCATAACATATTATTACTTTTATGCGTAATAGAAAGACCTTTACTAGCACTTAGTCTCGTCGGTTGTTACCACCAAATAAAATAACCAAACGTAAAAGTTGTAAAAAGGTCGAAAGCGCCGCTGCTACGTAGGTAAGTGCAGCTGCAAAAAGAACTTTTCTGGCCATTGGGACTTCTTCTTCTGTTAATAACCCACCTTCAGAAAGAATACTTAATGCACGTCTAGACGCATTAAACTCCACCGGTAAAGTCACCAATTGGAAAATCAAAGCTAATGAAAAAGCCAAAATTCCAATGTTGATTAATGTTTGATTCCAACTAAATAAAACACCAATCAAAATTAGTGGAAAGGAAATGGTTGAACCGATGTTGGCAACTGGAACAATAGCTGCACGAAGACGTAAAGGCACATAGTTCGTATGATCTTGTACCGCATGTCCGCATTCATGAGCCGCCACGCCAATAGCCGCAACCGATGTCGATTGAGCAGTGGCTTCGGATAAGCTCAACATTTTGTTTCCAGAATTATAATTGTCAGTTAAATCACCAGCAATTTGCTGAACTCCAACATCATTAATTTGTTCTTTTTGTAAAATATATTGTGCTGCCTGCGTGCCTGTAACATGTTTACTGCTTCGTACTTGATCATATTTACGAAAGGTACTGTTAACATATGCGGAGGCCGCACCAGAAATCGCAATTCCGATAATTACCAATATATAGGTTGGATCGATTCCAAAATAAAAGGGCATCATTGTCCTCTACCTCCATCTTTTTTTCTTTATTGTAGCATGATAGTGAAAAAAAGGGAGCGACAAACGTTGTCTTTTGTTTAAAAAAATGATGAATTTTTCAAGAAAGTGCCGAAACTAACAAAATTGTCACTCAATTAACGGAAAAAAATATGGCAAATTTCCTAAAAAAAAGGCATACTATTCCTTGAGGTGAGGAAAGTGAAAACATTACTAAAAATATTAATTCCCATAGTCATTTTAGCCGGTGGTAGCTGGGGCGTTTATAATTACTATTACGGTGGAGAAGCCTATTATACACAAATCACAACATCTGGTGAAAAGAAAGATGAAAAAACAAATTCTGGTGAAGCAATGACCATTTATTACTATCAACAACCTGCGTTTAATAAAAACGGTGAAGAAAAAACCGTGGAATTAAACGAATCCCGTGATCAACCTTTGCGTATGAAAGCCTATCTAAAATTGAAAGTTAATCCCCGTAAAGGCGTGATCAGCTGGAATGAAGTGACAGAAAAAGAAGTCCCTGAAAAAGCTTTAGAAAAATTAAAATAAAGAAAAAACCGTTGGCAAGCGACCAACGGTTTTTTCTTTATAATTGATTACTAATTTTTTCGATATTTTTTAGCATAATGGACACTGTGCCATCTGGATTATTAACAAATTCAATTAAATCGCCATTGCGGTAAACATCTAACGGAACAATTAATTCAATACCGTTATCCATTTTTAACTTCTGTTTGCCAAATTTCTTTTCAGAAATTTCGCGAGATTCTCTGACTGGCGGTGTTTTGTCGACAAACTTCGACTCATTCACTTCTTCTTGGTAAGCTAATTTAGCTGATACATTTTCTTTAAACACTTGCTCAGCAATTTGCTCATTGTCAATCGTTCCCGTTTCCTCAATGCTATCATATACCGCTTCTTTTACAGAAGCCATTAGTTCAAACTCATCTTCGTTAAATTTCTTTCCAATACGTTTGACTGCTTTTTTAATTTCTTTGATATTTTCTTCCATGGAAGGTGCCGCTTGCGTCTCAATCACTTTTTCAGAGAAATACCAGATTTTTTCTCCTGAAAATTCATATCTTTTCTCTAGTAATTCAAACGCTAATGTATCTAAGTCAACTGTAATTCCTTCATCTGGTTTTTGTGATTTTGAAGACAAAATTGCTCGATTGATAATCAGTTTGTTATAAACGGATTCTTCTTCATAGTCGACGTAATGCGTATAACTTTCTTTATAGTTTAATTTAATCATTGCGACATGTAACACCGTATCTAATTCATATAAAATGAACAAAATATCAGCACTAGGCGCATCTTCGCTTCCTGAATAAACATCATACCAATGTTGGGTAACTTCTTGGCTTTTCTTCACAAAATCACTAGGAATCCCACGTAACGTGTCAACAAAGGAACTATTTTCCGCCAATGTTCCAGTCTTTGTTTGTGCAGTCGAAAGTTTTGAAATTTTTGCAGTTAAATACGTTCGAATATACTCGGTCGTTAAATCTAGTTCCTTTTCAGAGAAAACCGGCGTCCCAGTTTCTCGATCAATAATGTGTAAAATTGCTTTTTTTAAATAAATATCCATTTTTACGCTCTCCTTTTCTCAACCTTTTTAGTCTAACTGAAAGAGAGAAAAAAGCCAATAGTTTCTATAAAAAGAAGAAGAATTCGTAGACAAATGTCTACGAATTCTTCTTTACTTCAAAAAGCGATTACCCTTCTTCGCTGTATAACATCCCTGTTGCTTCATCAACTGGATCGACTTTATTAAAGATGCCTTTCTTTCTGAAAATATAAGTTAAGCCCATTGGTACGATAATCGCAATCACCATTGCGCCTAAAAACGGCAAGTAATATTGTGGCACAATAGATAAAATTCCTGGCAAGCCACCGACGCCGATACTGGTCGCACGAACGCCCATTAAAGTGGCAAACATTCCTGCCATTGCCGAACCAATCATGCCCGCAACAAATGGATAAACATATTTTAAGTTGATCCCAAACATCGCTGGTTCAGTCACACCTAGGTAACAAGAAATCATTGCTGGAATCGAAACTTGTTCTTCTTTTTTGTTTCCACGATGCATAAAGATAACTGCTAAAACCGCTGAACCTTGTGCAATGTTTGATAGAGCAATCATTGGCCATAAGTTGGTTGACTGAAAGTCAGCAATCAACTGTAAATCAATCGCATTACTCATATGATGCAACCCAGTGATGACTAATGGTGCGTACATAAAGCCAAAGACGGCGCCAAATAACCAATTAAATGTTGACGTTAATCCTGCATTTACGATATCAGAAACCCAACTACCAATCGTCCAACCGATTGGTCCTAAAATGACATGTGCAGCCAATACTGTTGGTACTAAAGCAAACAATGGGACAAAAATCATTGAAATTGCTTGAGGAATCACTTTTCTAAAGAAAATTTCAAGATAGGCAAGCAAGAAGCCGGCTAACATAGCTGGGATAACTTGCGCTTGATAACCAATCATGTTAACTTGAGCAAACCCAAAATCCCAGAAAGGAATTTCTGCTGCTTTAGTCGTCGCAACTGAATAAGCATTCAGAAGTTGTGGTGAGACTAATGTAATCCCTAGGACAATCCCCAAAATTTGTGTGGTTCCCATTTTCTTCGTAATACTCCACGTAATCCCAACTGGCAAGAAGTGGAAAATTGCTTCGCCGATTAACCATAAGAATGAATTGACTCCATTCCAAAATTGAGAAACTTCCACGATTGTTTGACCATCAAGAAAGCCAAATGGAACCCCTTCCAAAATATTGCGGAATCCTAAAATCAATCCCCCGATAACAAGTGCAGGAATTAATGGTGTAAAAATCTCAGCTAAAACAGAAACAACTCGTTGAACAGGACTCAAATTACTTTTGGCAGCTGCTTTCCCTTCTTCTTTTGAAACCCCTTCTAAACCGGAAATTGCAGAAAAATCATTATAAAATTGTGGGACTTCATTCCCAATAATTACTTGAAACTGTCCAGCATTGGTAAAGGTTCCTTTTACAGAAGGAATATCTTCAATCACAGGTACATCCGCTTTTTTTGGATCTTTTAATACAAAACGCATTCGAGTTGCACAATGAGAAACAGCTGAAATATTTTCTTTGCCTCCTACTGCTTTCAACAACTGTTGTGCATCGCTTTGAAACTTACCCATTTTACATTCTCCTCTCAAACTTGTATATACAATTAAGTTGTATATACATCATACTTGATTATTCTTTTTTTGGCAAGCGCTTTCTTTCAAAAAAATAATTTTATTTTTTTACAAATCCCTTGTCTTTTCTTAAAGAGTCAAACAGAACGCTTTTTTAGCTGCTTCTTTATTGCTATACTACAGAGGGAAAAAACGAAAAGGAGTATGAAAAATGTTTTTTAAAGAAATTCATCATGTGGCAATCAATGCCTCAAATTATCAAGTAACTAAAAATTTTTATGTCGAAAAGTTGGGCTTTGAAGTTCTTCGCGAAAATCATCGTCCCGAAAAAAACGATATTAAATTAGATTTAAAATTAGGCAGCCAAGAATTGGAAATTTTTATTTCTGATCAATTTCCCGCTCGCCCCTCTTATCCTGAAGCTTTAGGATTACGTCATTTAGCTTTTAAAGTTGAACATATTGAAGAAGTGATTGCTTTTTTAAATGAGCAAGGAATTGAAACAGAACCGCTACGAGTAGATGATTTTACGGGTGAAAAAATGACCTTCTTTTTTGATCCAGATGGACTACCTTTAGAACTTCATGAATAATAAATAAAGGAGAGAAACAAAATGAAAGATACCTTTCGCTTAGAAAACCAGACGATTTATTTTGGTACAGAACGAGCAATTTCAGCCAGCCCTCAAACGATTTGGCGCTACCTGACTGAGACAGACAAGCTAAAACAATGGTTTCCAGAATTAGAAATTGGTGAATTAGGTGTTAACGGGTTTTGGCGGTTTATTCTGCCCGATTTTGAAGAAACGATGCCTTTCACTGATTATGCAGAGGAAAAATATCTGGGCGTGACTTGGGATACTGGTATCATCTATTTTGACTTAAAAGAACAAGCACCTCATCAGACCCTGTTAGTCTTCTCAGAATCTCTCCCAGAAAATTTTACAACACCTCGCCATAAAGATATCGCTGGTTGGTCAATTGTTCTCAACCGCTTGAAGCAAGTACTTGAAACCCCTGATGCAGCACCAGAAAAAATAGATTTTCCGCAAATAGAAAATCATTACTTGGAAAAATTAACGAATTTAGAAAATTAAAAAGTGTGGCACAACGGGTAAATCACCCTCTGTGCCACACTTTTTAAAAACGTAAAATACGCTGATAAACAAATAAACCTAAATCAATTAAGCAAACAACAAAAATTGCCAATAATACAAAAGAGACCCGCAACTCTGCGGCATACATCCCTCGTAAACTAATTGTTGCCAAACATAACCCAAAAATCGTTGCCATTGTCACTTGTAACACGGTTCCTGGTTTTAGGGAATAAACAAAAATGCCAATCAAACTAGAAACAACGAGGTGTGTCAGTGGCAATTGAAGCCAATTGACAACAAACAGACTAAGGAAACATCCTAAAAGAGTCCCCCAAAAACGTGTCTTAATACGCGTATTCATTTCTGCTTTCACTGGATGCAAGAGTAGAAAAACATTCATCGGAATCCAAATTATTTTAATGCCTCCTACACTCCACATTAAAATAAAACTCAGCGTAATGGTGAAGCTCATACGAACAGCTAAACGAAATCGTTGCACCCTTTCGTCAGGACTTTCTAAAAATTGTTTGAAACTTGTGATCCCAAAAAAAGTCTGTTGTAAGTCGTGCCAGAAATTAATAACCGCCAATTTTTGTTGTTTCATATTTAATTGAATGCTTTTATGGCCTCTACTCTTTAAGCTGGTTAACTGACTTAATCCTGTTTGCCACCAAGCGTTTAATGTTAAAGCCAATAAAAAAAGACCAATTAAAAAGGCCACAACTTGAGATTGCATCAAAAATGTATTTCCTTTAACCTGGATTAACTGACAAAACGTAAACATCATCAAATAACTATGATACCGCATCGGTGTCGCAGATGAATAAAATAAATAAACAATTAAAAATGTCACACTACTATTTAAAATAATAGACCAGCTAAAGGAACTACTAGCTATAAATGCTAAAAAACTGATCACAAATTGCCTGATACTCATTTTGAGCAGCGCTACAAATGAATAATCTTTTTTATAGTTAATTTTAAACATAATAGTAAATACAGGCACCATAATTAAATAGCTTGGGGAAAATAAAAAATCCAATGTATAAAAACTAACCAAAAAAAAGGCGATGACTGGGAAAATGGCCCAAACATACGCAAAAAATTGCTGACTTTTTGTACTAAAAAAATAAATAACAATCACTCCAATATCGATTCCTTATCCATTGTAACATGCTTGTCAATTCCCTCTTCAAATTGAATATACCAATTCGTTAAAAATAAATAAAAAGCGAATAAATACGCTTTCATTTCTCGTTTTTTGTGCTATAATCAGCCTATATGATATATCATTTAAAACAAAGGAGCTACTTTCATGAATATTCAAGCGATTGATACGCGACACGGAACTGCCAACCAACATAGTTTTTCAAATGGGAATTGTCTACCCTATACTGGCGTGCCATTTGGGATGAACTTTTACGCCCCGCAAACAACTGACCAAAAAGGCAGCTGGTGGTTTCATCCAGAAGATCGTACATTTCAAGGCTATCGAGTAACGCATCAACCAAGTCCTTGGATGGGTGATTTTAGCCATTTATTAATGACCCCTGTCAGTGGTTCATTGTCGGAACTTTCTTTATTCCATGCCCAAAGTTCTTATCGTCCAGAAGAAAGCCTTTTTTCTCCTGTCGAAATTAACTTAACTCAATTACGCTATCAAATAACTTCTCAATTAATCCCAAGCATGTATGGTGGTATCTTAACCATTGATTATCAACAAAAAGATAATCACTTACTGCTAACTCTGCCTGGACGTTATCAAGTAAAACAATTAGATGACCATCAAGTGGCTGTAAAAGTCATCAACTATTCTGGTTGTGAAGATCCAGATTTTAGTTTTTATTTCGTGCTTCATTTTGAACAGCCTTTAACCAAATGGTTTGCCCCTTCTTCAGGTGAAGATGGCAAAATCCTTCTTTCTTTTGGAAATATTGCTCAACAAGTTGTTCATTTTAGTAGTTCATTTATTTCTGAAAAACAAGCGCAGTTAAATTTAGCACGAGAAATCTCTATGCGTTCTACTGAGATGCTGCAACAAGGAATCGCAGATTGGCATAATTATTTCGATCGTCTTAAAGTAACGCATGAAAACCTTGAACATACTAAAACGTTTTATCATACACTGTATCGAACATTCCTATTTCCGCAAACCTTTTATGAATTGGACGAAAATCAGCAGCCGATTCATTATGATACGTTCTCGCAAACGGTTCGTCCTGGTGTACTATATACCAATAATGGCTTTTGGGATACTTATAAAACGGTCTACCCATTGTTCTCACTAATTGCCCAAGAAAAATACGAAGAGATGCTAGAAGGCTTTTTAAATAGTTACAACGAAACAGGTTTCTTGCCAAAATGGTTATCGCCAGATGAGCGTGGTTTAATGCCCGGCACCTTGATTGACGCTGTCATTGCTGATGCCGCCGTGAAAAAGATTCGTCCTGACTTGATGCCTCAGTTCCTAGAAGCGATGAAAAAAGGCGCCACACAACAAAGCGAACGAGAAAATTATGGACGTCAAGGAACTCTGGATTATCTAAAATATGGCTATGTTCCTTCAACCTATCATGAATCTGTCAATCATACCTTAGACTATGCGTACAGCGATTTCTGCATTTCACAAGTTGCAAAAACATTGAATGATTCAGAGACCGCAACGTTTTATCGTCAACAAGCCTTGAATTATCAACAACTTTTTAATCCTGAAACTGGCTTTATGCAAGCAAAGGATACTGAAGGCAATTTCCGTCCTGACTTTTTAGATATTCGTTGGGGCAAAGATTACGCCGAAGGAAGTGCTTGGCAATCAAGTTTTGCGGTTTATCAAGATTTTGCAGGTTTGATTAAGCTATATGGTAGCGAGTTAGCTTTCGAAAAAAAATTAATTCAGCTATGCAATCAAGCGCCTAACTTTAACGTTGAAGGCTATGGTTTTGAAATTCATGAAATGAGTGAAATGGCCGCAATTGATTTTGGTCAATTAGCCATCTCAAATCAACCAAGTTTCCATTATCCGTTTCTATTCAGCTACATCGGCAAACCAGAGATGGCTCAACCACTTTTAAAACAACTAATGCAAACATTTGATGCTTCACCAACTGGCTATCCAGGTGATGAAGACAATGGTAGCATGTCTGCTTGGTATATTTTTAATAGCTTAGGCTTTTATCCCGTCACACCAGGAACTGGTGAATATGTAATCGGGATGCCTTTAGTCCAGACGGCGGAAGTAAAACTGTCAAATGGTAAACAATTAACCATTCAGACATCACCAAACAAAGTCCAACAACAATTTATTCATGAAATTCAGTTAAACCAAGAAAAACATACTGCGCCTTATTTTACTCATCAAGAACTATTAAATGGCGGGACTTTAGATTATCAATTAGGGATCGTCCCGAATCCACAAAACACAGCAGAACGACCGTTTTCATTAAGTACGGAAAAATAATAAAAAGAAAGATGTTCATAAAAATTGAACATCTTTCTTTTTATTCTTCTACACCTGCGTAATTTGATTGGTATTGCTCTCGAAATTCTTTTGGGGTAATTCCATTTAATTTTTTAAACATTTTTGAAAAATAGTTGGTATTGTTAAATCCTACTTTTTCTGAAATTTCGTTGATTGTATCATCCGTGTACAATAATAATTTTTGGGCATGCTTGGTACGCACTTGATTCAAATATTGAGAAAAACTCCGCTTGGTTTCTTTTTTGAAAATTTGGCCTAAATAACTAGGGTTCAAATGAAGCTCATCCGCCACCGTTTTTAAGTTTAATTCTTCTAAATAGCCTTGTTCAATTCTTTCTACAGCTTGGCTAACACTTTCTGAATATTTTTTTATTTTAGGTTTATTTTTCACTTCTGCCAAGACTTGCTGCATTAACGCATACAGTGTATTAAGATTGTTGCTGGCTCGAATTTCTTCCACGATTTTTTCATAGTTTTCTTCTAACACAGTTGGATACTGACGGGAAATATCTGAAAAAAGTAAGAAGACTACATAGCGTACATATTCTGGCGTAGCGTGTTGTTGACTTAACTGATTGAAAATAGCATCTAATTCCCGTTGAATGGTCTGCATATCCCCAATCATCAAGGCTTGGTTAAACGCTAGGAAAGTAAAATCTTCTGCCGAACGATTCATTTGTTCTTTTTGATTATTTGGCAGAAATTCTTGATAAAACGTTTCAATTGCTTGCAACTGTTTTACTTTCTCATAACTTTCATAAACCGTTTCCCATTCATTGACAGATTCCCCTACAAAAATCTGACCTTGACCAGCTAGAATCGCTTCAATTTCACGAATAAATAAGAACGCTTCTTGTCTAGCCCCTTTATAGATAAGTAACAATTGGTGGTACGTACTCATCCAACTTTCAATGAATAACAGTTGACCTTTTTTCATAAATAGTTCCTTGATTGTTTCTAAAAATGGCATCTCAGCTTCAACCAATAAAACGGTAAAATCACCTGGTTTTATAGTCGTAAATTGCTGCATTAACTCTTCGTATTCCCCTTCGCTGATTTCATCATTAAGCCAACGCATCAAGCCATTTTCTAAATATAGACGCACGCGAGCATGGGATTTTTTTTGTTGGTCCAATTCTGTTTTGATTCTTTGGATATTGGCTAATAGTTCTTGCTTATTGACTGGTTTCAAAAGATAATCTTGGACCTGCAAAGCCATGCCTTTTTTGACGTAATCAAACTCTTGATAACCTGATAAAATTAAACTAATAAATTGATGTCCTTTTTTCTTTGCTTGCTCAATTAATTCGATCCCACTCATTTCCGGCATCGTAATATCTGTTAATAAAACATCAATGGATTCTGTTTCTAAAAAAGCCAATGCTTCTTGCGCACTACGCGCTGTTTTAACAATTTCAAAGCCTAACTCTTGCCAAGGAATAATCCATTTTAAGCCTTCTAAAATCATATATTCATCATCAACAAACATCACTCGATACATCTTTTCACCCCTTATGCTACAAACGAAAGACGAATTGTCGTCCCTTCTCCTTCTTTCCCTTCAATGGTTAAACCATAACTCTCCCCAAAAAAGCGTTGTAAACGTTCATGAACATTTCTTAATCCAATGGATTGTTCCGTTTCTATTTCTGTTTGATTTAAACGTTCGCGAATTTCCTCTAACCGATTGGCGGTAATTCCTTTTCCATTATCCACAACAGCCACAATAATTTTTTCGCCTTCTCGGTAGGCATGGACCTTGATAGCATTGTCTTGTCGTTGATAGTCAATTCCATGCACAAAATAATTTTCGACAAGCGGCTGAATGATGAACTTAGGAATTTCAACATCAGCAATTGTTTCTTCTATTTCGAACTTATAGGCAAATTGGTCGGGATAACGCATTTGATACAAATACACATATTTTTCGCAAAATGAGATTTCCTCTGCCAAGGTCGTGGTTTTTTCTTGGTTAATATTATTCCTAAGTAACGTTGAAAAAGCATAGACAACATCAGCTAGTTCTTCTTGTTGCCGACTCAAGGCATACATACGAATATATTCCAACGTATTATAAAGAAAATGAGGATTAATTTGCGACTGTAACGCTCTCATGTGAGCATCGCGTTGCTTAATTTCTAAAGTATAAATATCGTGAATGTATTGATCTAAACTGTCTACCATAAAATTAATCGCGGAAGCAATATCATTCAACTCTTCCTGAACTTGATTCGTGTCAATTCGTTCTTTTAAATTGCCATCGCCAATGGCTCGTGTCGCTTCTAAAATTAATTGGACTTGTTGAGAATAGCGTTTAAACAGGCGGTTTAAGCCCACTAATAAAATAACAATCAAAAGTAACCCAATCCCTAAAATGGCCGCATAATTCATAAACAATTGCTGAAATAAGACTCGGCGGCTTGTTAATAAGAGAATGGTACTCCGGCCACTGCTTTCTATTTCCGTAATATCGTAGCGATTATGAAAAACCTGTTGAATGTCACTATCGGTGTGCATTCTTTTATCTAGTTGCCGCTCTTCTTCTTTGGTAAATTGTGCTTTTTCAGAAAAAATTTGATTTCCAGCACTATCATAGATAAACGCATTAATACCTGATTTTTTCAATAAGTCTGCTTGGTTGCCTAGCAATTCTTGACTTGAAAACACAGTGTACAATTCTCCCAGTGGTTGTCCTGTATAAGGATCGGAGATAATTCGCATTAGTTGAAAGCCATGTTTTTTAATTGATGACATATCCATTTTTTTCCCATTTGTAGCTGTGCGATTGGCGAACAAAACCTGATCAAATTCATCTAAGCGAATAATCACTTCTTCTAAGTCAGGAAAGGTGCTAAATAATGTACTTAAATTATTTCCAAAGTGGGTACTGACCCGATCTTCCGACCATTGGCTGTACGTATAGTCAAAATACTCAGGAGGAGAAAGTTCCATATATTTTCGCATGTTTTCAATTTTACTTGCAGAGCCAGCTAATTCATTAATCATATTCGTCGCCGCATTATTTTTATTCGTTACATAGCTGTCAATTTGGGAAACGGCGTTATTTTTTTGTGAATCAATTGATAAGTTAATTGTATAAGTAACATAAACGCACAAAGCAGCCACCGTTAACAAAATAATACTTGTTAACAGTAGACTGTATTTTTGTACTAATCGATTTAATAAATATTTTTTTTTAAACAGTTTTTTGAAGATTTGCTTCATTTTGTTCCAACTTTCCATCAATAAACTGGCGATTTTTGCGCGTGACATAGGCACACCACATCATAATTAAGGCAAACGAAGCAAATAGTAGCAGTCCTTTCATTTTCCAAGTTAAAGCAACGATACTAATTACACCGAATAAGACTTTAAAAAATACACCGAGGTTTAAAAAGATACTGATAAATGAAAGCTTCATTAAATCAATAGTTGAGATAAAATAGCTTCCTTCATATAGTAGCATATAAATGTAAAAAATAACGAGTATTAGGGAAACAAAAAATAAAATAAATGTAATAATTAACCACATTATTCCGGTAAATTGAACGGCTAAATAAATATTATAAAAAACAAATCCTAAAGTGAAGAGAAAAAGTAAAAAATAACAGTTACTTCTTTTAAAATGTGCTTTCCATGATTCAAATGCTCGTTTAACGGTGATTGCTTGATAATTCATGCCCTCTTCCAAAATGAAATCAGTCATCATTTGGAGTGCTGGGCCAACACCAAAAATAATCCCTCCAGCTAAACTAAATAAAACAAACAGTAAATTTAGTTTGATTACTGTCCAGGAAAGGTAAAACAACCGCTGAATCCCTGTACTTTCCATCTTCCTCTTCCTTTCTATTATGTAAAAGGCTGAGCCAAAAGCGCTCAGCTAATGCCTCAGCCTCCTGTGATTATTTTTGAGATTGGATATATTCGTCTAATTGTGTTTGCATTTCTTTTTGAACTTTATCCCAGCCAGCTGTTTTTAGGTCATCCATTAATTTTGGAAGTGTTTCTTCTGGATCAACAGTTCCTGTATTTAAGCTTGCTGCGTAACGATTCATAACTGTAGCAACGTTAGTGATTTCAGTTTTCACTTTATCATTTACAAAAGTAAAACCAAGAATTGGTGAATCTTTTGCTTCTTCGATGCTCTTATCACGTTCTTTAACCATTTCTTCAGTGACAGATTCTTCTGGCCAAATGATTAAGTTGTTTCCTGTGTTCCAAGCACTCAAATGAGTTGTTGGTGTGTAATCTTTCAATAATTTCACGCGATCATCGCCAACTTTTTCATATTGTTTGCCTTCTTCACCATAAACAAGTCCGTTTAACAATTCTGGATTGCTGTTTAATAAGCCTAGCAATTCAACAGCTTTTTCTTTGTTTTTAGACGTATTTGCAACAACATAGTTAGCCATTTGCGCTTGTGCTGTTGTTTTTAATGGTTCTGTTAGTGGACGAGAAACAAGTGGTTTGCCAGCAGCTTGTGTTAAGATTGTATCACCATAATCCATAGGTCCTTGTGTTTCTTGACGCATGAACCAAGTATTGGTATTTAAGTCATATGGTGTTGTACTTGTAGCAGCATCTGTTGGAATCAAGCCATCTTTATACCATTGATGTAAGACTTTTAAGTTATTAATCATGTCTTTGTCGGCATATTGGTTAATAATTTTTGGTGAGCCAGTATCAGTTGTTTTCACTGCAAATGGATATTGGTTACCAATAGGGAAGTCATAATTACCTGTTGCAAAGAATGTTTGGCCGATAGCAAAAGCAGCAATATTTGGTTCTTTTTTATGGAATTCTTTTAGAACTTCGGTTGCACTTTCATAACTACCATCGACTTTACTAATATCTAAATTGTATTTATCGACATATTCTTTATTAAAAGTTAAAACTTGTTGACCGTAAGAGTTACCTAGAATTGGGAACGCATACAGTTTTCCATTGATCGTATTTCCTTTAATATAGTTATCTGGCAATTGATCATAGGCTTCTTTGGCATATTTAGGTGCTAAATCAGTTAAATCAGCATAGGCGCCTTTTTGTGCATTCGTTGCATAATTTTGTGCTAATGAAATATCATAGCTTTCACCAGAAGCAACGATTGTTGACATTTTTTGGTCCCAATCGCCCCAACCAACAAATTCCATTTTTAATTTTGCCCCAATTTTTTTCTCGATAATCTTATTCGCATTATCGATTAATTGGTCATAATTATCTGGTTTGTCCCCAACACGATACATTAATAACGTTGGTGTACTATCATCACCTTTTGACGCTGCATCTTTTGAAGATTTACCGCACGCGCTTAATCCTACAGCTAAAGCTGCTGCGCCAGCTACGGCTAATCCTTTTTGCCATTTTTTCATTCCTTATTTCCTCCTGTACAATTTTATTCTTTCACGCCGCCGATTGTTAAACCACCCACGAAATATTTTTGGAAAAATGGGTAAGTTAACGCAATTGGTAACGTAGATAAGACAACAATCGCCATTCGAGCCGATTCACTTGGTAGAACGCCTAACCCTTCTTGTGCTGCTGCACCCATATCCGTACTTCTCGATAAGAACTCTAAGTTGTTTTGAATTTTCATCAATAAATACTGTAATGGTACCAAGGTATCTTTTTGAATGTAAAGTAACGCATTGAACCAATCGTTCCAATAACCTAAAGCCGCAAATAAACTAATTGTGGCAATCCCTGGAACGGCTAGCGGTAACACAATGCTGACAAAAATGCGCATTTCACTTGCGCCATCAATACGTGCCGATTCAATAATACTGTCAGGCACGGTTTTCTTGAAAAACGTTCGCATCACTAAAATATTAAATGGTCCTAAAGCTAAAGGCAAAATTAACGCCCAAATTGTATCTTTCAATTGCAATAAGTTTGTCATTACTAAATAGTTCGCAACCATCCCTGGTGAAAATAACATTGTAATTAACGCAAACAATGTAAAGAATTTTTTAAATGGAAAGTTGGAACGAGAAATGACATAGGCATATAATGACGTCATTGTTGCATTGACAATCGTCCCTGTCACCGTAATGAAGACCGTTACCCCTAAGGCATGAATAATGCGTTGACTCATCGCCCCTTGGAAAATGTAACGATAGGCCTCCAATGAAAATTCTTTTGGCCAAAACCGGTAGCCGTTTGCTGCTAATGATCCTTCACTTGTCAATGAAATCATAATAACAAAGAAAAACGGAACCACACAGGAAATAGCAAAAATAGCAATGACAATATTGAAAATCAAATTCGCTGTCGGGTTGAAGGATCGAACGTTAACGCTAGTGACTTTTTTCTTTTTCATAATCCTTCCTCCTAAAATAGTGCTGAATCTGGTTCAATTCGACGAACAACTAAATTCGCAATTAATAACAAACATGCCCCAACGACAGATTGATATAACGCTGCAGCTGCCGTCATGCCTACATCACCAGTAGCCGTTAAGCCATTGTAAATATAGGTATCTAACACACTTGTCACGTTGTAAAGTGCACCTGAGTTTCTTGGTACGATGTAGAACAAACCAAAGTCTGCTCTGAAGATACCGCCGATGTTTAAAATTAATAAAACAGACATCATTGGTAAAATTTGTGGAATCGTAACATTTTTTATTTGTTGCCATTTGTTGGCACCATCTACCATCGCTGCTTCATAGTATGTCGGATCAATCCCCATCACAGAAGCATAGTAGATAATACTGTTGTAGCCTAGACTCTTCCAAACATTTAGGAAGACAAAAATTACTGGCCACCAACGTGGATCTGCATACCAGTTAATCATTGTGCCGCCATTACCAGTAATCCATTGATTCAAAATCCCTTTATCTGGACTTAAAAAGGCATAAACAAAATAGTTAATAACCATCCAAGATAAGAAATATGGTAGCAATGACATCGTGTGATAAACTTTAACCAAGCGACGATTTCTTAATTCACTCATAATAATAGCAAAAGCAATCGCAAAGAATAAGTTAAAGGCTAAAAAGACGACATTGTACAAAATGGTGTTTCTAGTAATTAACCAAGCATCTTTTGACGCAAATAAAAATTTAAAGTTTTCAAAACCAACCCAAGGACTTTCTCTTAGACTAGCTAAGAAACCATCTGGTGAAATATGAAAATCTTTAAATGCGACCACATTGGCTAAGACTGGTATATAGAAGAAAAATATAAACCAGATAAATCCTGGTAACGCCATAAGGATTAAGGCCTTATAACGCCATACATTTTGAAAAAACCCGTTTTTCTTCTTCATTCGTTTCGCTCCTTTCATAAATATAATAGCGTTTTCATAATATCTTTTTAAGGAACAAATTATAGGATTTGAGAAACAAATTATAGATTTTGTGTCATTTAAGGTAAAAATTTGCCGAATTGACTGTTCTTTGTGAAAACGTTTATCTGATATTTTTTTTACAACTGTTTAAGAACCTTAAAAATAATTGGATAAGCCTCACTCATAAAGCGATTTTGCTAGTGTGTATTTGTTTTATAAAACCTGAGAACTTGATAGTTTCACAAAGGTTATCCTCTAATTATTTTTGAGGAGGACTATTTTTGAATTTTATCCGTAAAAACACTAGAGCAATTCGTTTAATTGTAGTTTATTTTTTTGCAGTTTTAATGCAAGCTGGTTCTTTATTATTACTAGCTATTTCACTACTATTTTTCTATTTGACTTTATGCACACACAATATGTTGGGTTTCTTGTTATAAATCAAAAAGAGTTGGCGACATAGGTCATTTTGACTTATGTTGCCAACTCTTAAATTTTCAGCTAATTAGTCGTTCTAAAACAATCGATTTTGTTTACTCCTCTTTTTCTTTGTTTCTCTTTATAACATAGAGAATTAATACAATTAAGATCAGTCCTACACCCAGATATGCAAATATTTTTTGGACTTTTTCTCCTGTTTTTGGTAAATAGGATGATTTAGACGTTTCTTTCTTGTTTATGGCAATTTCATTTTTACTATCTTTTGTAGGTTTGTTCTGGTCTGTAACAACTTTGTTTGTTTCCTTTTTATTTTTCGCTGGTTCTTCAGGCGTAATGGGTACCTCTGGTTCTTCGGGCGGATTAACTGTGTCATCTACTTTGGCTTTGTTAAGAATTGTTTCGCCCGCTTTGGCTTCTTCGTTAACGATCACTTTGAAACGAATACTCCGCTCTTTTGTATCGGTGATACTTGGGTATTCCGCTGTGATTGTGCCGTTGGCTTCTTTCAAGCTGGTTGGTTTTGGTTCATCACCAACACTTGTTAGGCTATCTTTGACATACGTTAGTCCTTTGGGTAGTTGGTCTGTGATAACTACTTTGTTTAGGACGCCGTTTTCGACAGTGTTGCGGAAGCTAATGGTGTACTCGATAGTTTCGCCTAGTTTTGGTTTAGCGTTATTAACGGTTTTTGTTGCGGTTAGTTTGCCTTCTTTTATTCGAGGTGTGATTGGTTCTTCGGGTGTAATGGGTACCTCTGGTTCTTCGGGCGGATTAACTGTGTCATCTACTTTGGCTTTGTTGAGAATTGTTTCGCCCGCTTTCGCTTCTTCGTTAACGATCACTTTGAAGCGAATACTCCGTTCTTTCGTATCGGTGATACTTGGGTATTCCGCTGTGATTGTGCCGTTGATTTCTTTCAAGCTGGTTGGTTTTGGTTCATCACCGACACTTGTTAGGCTATCTTTGACATACGTCAGTCCTTTTGGTAGTTGGTCTGTGATAACTACTTTGTTTAGGACACTGTTTTCGATGGTGTTGCGGAAACTGATTGTGTATTCGATTGCTTCCCCTAGTTTGGGTTTGGCGTTATTAACGGTTTTTGTTGCGGTTAGTTTGCCTTCTTTTACTCGAGGTGTGATTGGTTCTTCGGGTGTAATGGGCACCTCTGGTTCTTCGGGTGGATTGACTGTGTCATCTACTTTGGCTTTGTTGAGAATTGTTTCGCCTGCTTTGGCTTTTTCGTTAACGATCACTTTGAAACGAATACTCCGTTCTTTCGTATCGGTGATACTTGGGTATTCCGCTGTGATTGTGCCGTTAGCTTCTTTCAAGCTGGTTGGCTTTGGTTCATCACCGACACTTGTTAGGCTATCTTTGACATATGTCAGTCCTTTTGGCAGTTGGTCTGTGATAACTACTTTGTTTAGGATGCTGTTTTCGATGGTGTTGCGGAAGCTGATGGTGTATTCGATTTCTTCCCCTAGTTTTGGTTTAGCGTTATTAACAGTTTTTGTTGCGGTTAATTTGCCTTCTTTTACTTGAGGCGTGATTGGTTCTTCGGGCGTAATGGGCACCTCTGGTTCTTCTGGCGGATTAACTGTGTCATCTACTTTGGCTTTGTTGAGAATTGTTTCGCCCGCTTTGGCTTCTTCGTTAACGATCACTTTGAAACGAATAATCCGCTCTTTTGTATCAGTGATACTTGGGTATTCCGCCGTGATTATGCCGTTGGTTTCTTTCAAGCTGGTTGGTTTTGGTTCATCACCAACACTTGTTAGGCTATCTTTGACATACGTTAGTCCTTTGGGTAGTTGGTCTGTGATAACTACTTTGTTTAGGATGCCGTTTTCGATAGTGTTGCGGAAGCTGATGGTGTATTCGATTTCTTCCCCTAGTTTTGGTTTGGCGTTATTAACGGTTTTTGTTGCGGCTAGTTTGCCTGCGTTCGTTTCTGGTACCACAGGCACCTCTGGTTCTTCTGGTGGATTAACTGTGTCATCTACTTTGGCTTTGTTGAGAATTGTTTCGCCTGCCTTGACTTCTTCGTTAACGATTACTTTGAAGCGAATACTCCGCTCTTTCGTATCGGTGAGACTTGGGTATTCCGCTGTGATTATGCCGTTAGCTTCTTTCAAGCTGGTTGGTTTTGGTTCATCACCGACACTTGTTAGGCTATCTTTGACATACGTCAGTCCTTTGGGTAGTTGGTCTGTGATAACTACTTTGTTTAGGACGCCGTTTTCGATGGTGTTGCGGAAGCTAATTGTGTACTCGATAGTTTCGCCTAGTTTTGGTTTGGCGTTATTAACGGTTTTTGTTGCGGCTAGTTTGCCTGCGTTCGTTTCTGGTACCACAGGCACCTCTGGTTCTTCTGGTGGATTAACTGTGTCATCTACTTTGGCTTTGTTGAGAATTGTTTCGCCTGCCTTGACTTCTTCGTTAACGATTACTTTGAAGCGAATACTCCGCTCTTTTGTATCAGTGAGACTTGGGTATTCCGCTGTGATTGTGCCGTTAGTTTCTTTCAAACTGATTGGCTGGGGCTCATCACCGACACTTGTTAGGCTATCTTTGACATACGTCAGTCCTTTTGGTAGTTGGTCTGTGATAACTACTTTGTTTAGGACGCCGTTTTCGATGGTATTGCGGAAGCTAATTGTGTACTCGATAGTTTCGCCTAGTTTTGGTTTAGCGTTATTAACGGTTTTTGTTGCTGTTAATTTGCCTTCTTTCGCTTCTGGTACCACCGGCACCTCTGGTTCTTCGGGCGGATTAACTGTGTCATCTACTTTGGCTTTGTTGAGAATTGTTTCGCCCGCTTTCGCTTCTTCGTTAACGATCACTTTGAAACGAATACTCCGTTCTTTCATATCGGTGATACTTGGGTATTCTGCTGTGATTGTGCCATTGGCTTCTGTCAAGCTGGTTGGTTTTGGTTCATCTCCAACACTTGTTAGGCTATCTTTGACATACGTCAGCCCTTTTGGTAGTTGGTCTGTGATAACTACTTTGTTTAGGACACCATTTTCGATGGTGTTGCGGAAACTGATTGTGTACTCGATTTCTTCCCCTAGTTTTGGTTTAGAGTTATTAACGGTTTTTGTAGCGGTTAATTTGCCAGTTACTTGTTCGTCCGCAATTTTCGCTTCTACTATATTAGAAGTTTCGTTGACTTTTGCAGATGTTAAAATATCTACTGCCTCAACTGTTGCGCTATTAGGCACTAATTCATTTGCTTTTGCTCGTTCATTTATCTGCGCTTTAAATTCGTAAATTGTTTCAGCTGTATCAGCTTTGTAGCTACCTCCTTGTGTAGCAGTTGCACCATTGCCGACACGGACTATAATTTGTTTATTGGTTTCATCATATTCAGCTTGATCATCGCCTGAAGCATCCGTTTTTTCACCAGAATTTGGTCCACTAATAACTTTTAAAGAGCCTGGCAAATAATTTAAGCGACCATCTAGTGCATCCTTCGAGACTGAATTTATCGCTTCTGAATCAGTTTTTGTATTTTTTAGTGAGACACGATACGTGATCGTTTCACCAACTTTGTAAGTTTCTTTTGGTTCCACAATTTCTTTCTTAATTTCAAATTCAGGCGTTTCTGCGTTTACAGCAAAACCAATCGCATTCGTAGAATAATCGTCACCACTACTTGTTGTTCTAAAATTAATTTGGTTTTGTCCAGCATTTAAAACACCTTCGGGAATTGCCATACGATCGATATCAATATCTAAAAAATTAGGATGATCCGGCGCAAATTTTCCTGGATACTTATCTACCATATGTTCATCGTTATCTGTCACAGTTGCGTTCATAGCATTATTAACTGGATTGAGCGTGTTCGAAATATTTACCCAAATTCCTGCGCTATTTTTAATTTGTGCGTTGTCTCCAGTCCAGTATTTATCTCCTTGAACAGTAAACCAGGTCACAATTGGATCAAGATTTCCTTGTTTTGCTGTTAAAAAGTTGCTCATAGTAAATTCATTATTGGTTCCAGCAGCATTACCACGTGCTCCATAGTAAATACTAAAAGCTCTTGACTTACTTGCCTGATCCTTTGTAACAACAAACAAACTCCAACCACTAAAGTTATAATATTGATATTGACCATTTAAACTACTTGTCATAGGAATATCTGCCAACGTATAACTCCCTGTCGCACTTTTATCCCCTTGTAAAATTGAAGTTACATCTGCATAATTAGAAAATCCAGTGTTATTGTACCCGAAACGTTGTCCTGGGTTTGTTGCATCTTGATCGATACGATGGTACCTTTGGGGCGAAACACGCTGTACGGTTCCATTTGGTGTAGTAAATTGAACTGGTGCACTAATTTCTTCATCAGAAAGATTTGTTCCGTAAGCAGGGCCTTTATATCTAGATGCACTCCAAAATAAGCCCGCCCAAGCAATCTCTTTTGCACCATTTAAATCAATATAAGCCCGACTAGAGTTATACGTATTTGGATCATTGTCAACATCTGCAAATTCTAAAGGAAAATTGTTAATTGCATAACCACTACTTGCTCCTCGTGTGTTTAAAAATGTTTGTGCAGCCGCCGTATTTTCATTCGCAATTTTTAAGTTGGTATTTCCCGTTGAAAAAAGTTCTCCTTTATGAACGCTTTGATAAATCGGTGTATTAAACCCCCGACCAGGTGTTGGTGGCACTAACGGACCAGTAGGTTGCGCCTTTAATGGAGGTTGCTCAGGACTTTCGGTAGCCTGCGTTAGTGCTGTCTCTTGAATACTTTCTGTCGCCTTTCCTGCTTCAGGCTTTGTTTCGTTACTAGTAGTTGCGGTCATTTCATTTGTAGAAGAGGCTGTTTCGTTTGCCTGATTTTCTACTTTTGTTTCTGAAGTTTCCTGTTTTTCCTTCGAAACCGACTCTTTATCTGCTAGCATATATTTATTAGGTAAATCAATTACTAGTGTTCCTTTTTCATTATCTTCTATTAGTACGCTGACCAATAACTTGCTCGACGCTTTTGTAGTTATTTGCCCATTTATGGTAATCTTTCTTGTCGAATTTGGTTGAAGGTTAAGCAGTTTAATATCGGTTGTTTGATCTTTCTCATTTGTTTCAACCTTTGCTTGTTCTTCTAAAGACGTAGGTCCTCGCTCTTCGCTTAAAGTATCTAATACAAATTTGATTGGACTATCATTGTTATTTTTTTGTTTTAAAATGAGATTTTTGATTGGTACATCTCGTGTATTTGTTATTTCGTAAGTGACCGTTTTAATATCTTCTTGAGACGATGTATCTTCTATTTTCCCTATTACTTTGAGCCCGTCTTTTTCAACAGTATTCTCAGCATCACTTGTTACTTCTTGAGCAAATGCGTTCATCATTGGTAACAAATTTAAAATAAACAACATGGTAATCATAAGGTAACTCACAAAATTTTTAACTGCTCTATTCATTTACATTCTCCTTCGTTCTTTTCATTTACTTAAACAAATCATCTTCAAACAACTTTTACAATTACTCATTGTTTCTCAATATCCACCTCCATAAAATACTTTTCAACCTTCAATTCTTTCTTTATTTAGCTACAACAACTTTTTTTAACGTACGATTTTCCGTTTCTCCTTATAATCAAAAAGTAACACATTATATTAGCTAAACAAAGAAAAAAACCCGATATTTCAACAAAAATTCGTGAATTAAATAACACGTTTTATATGAAGCAAATATATTGACTTTCCCTAAAAAAATACAAACATAGGTAAGTTCTAGCTTTAAGAGTAATTTTTTTATTGTTTTCCCTTTAATAACATTCGTTCTAAATTGTTTTAAAAACTAAAACTTTTTTCATGTAATTTTCATTACATTTACCAAAAAAAGAAACTAGCTTAGCTACATTTGCTATTGCTAGTTCCTTTTTTTAATTGTTTTACTTTTCCCCTAAAATTTCAATCCAACCATAATAATATTCAATATATTGGTTTTCCTCTTCTAGTTGTGTCAAGATATGCTCTCCGACAACGATGCCTGTTTCAAATCCTTGTTTTGCTAAACGCTTTTTTACTTCTTCGATATTATTCAAACGGGTATCTTGTGTATTGACTTTTAAAATAAAGCCTTTGTATTGGCTACTTGATTCTTTGAGCCAAATCACTTTATCTAAACTTTTTTTATTCACATGATTTGCCAAACAAATCCCATACGTCAGTTCATTGGATTCACTTAAATCCCCGTAAATACCTAAAGTTGAAATGTGTTCCATGTAAACTTTCATCTCTTCTGGATCCTCAATATCAACAACAACAATTTTATCAAAAGGAATTGGTTCATCTGAAAAAACCAATGTTTCTAAATCAATTAACGCATGTAAATGTAATTTTCTTTTCTTGATTTCTTTGTATTTATGTTGAAGCCTTTTTATTTCTTGCCCCAGTTGTTCTTCTGTTGCTTCCATGGTGGCATAGAGATCGGTAGGTGTCTTTTTATATAAATTCAACATATCTTTGATAGGAATCCCCATTTTTCGATAAAAATCAATATCATATATTTTGAACAAATCTTCTAAATCAAAGGTTCGATATCCGTTTTCTTCATTGCGTGTTGTACTAATCAACCCTTGC
Source organism: Enterococcus sp. DIV1206 (assembly GCF_051712485.1). Taxonomy (NCBI): domain Bacteria; kingdom Bacillati; phylum Bacillota; class Bacilli; order Lactobacillales; family Enterococcaceae; genus Enterococcus; species Enterococcus sp. DIV1206. Next base: position 1,066,635 of record NZ_JBIOOZ010000001.1, on the reverse strand, counting down.
TCGTCCCAATAACGAATCGTGGACTTAGGGATATTTAACAACTCAGAAACATCTTTTATTGTGTAATTTTTTTCCATACTGTTCCCTCCATCAAAAAGTTTAGCATTTCTACTGTTGACATTCAAGTTACTTGAACGTGTACAATGACTCTTTGTAACAGCTAAAACGGTATTGTTTAAGGAGGAAATTTCATGAAATTAATGAAAGAGTTTATTAAAGAAAATAAATGGATTGTTCTTGCGACAACTTTAACCATCTGTTTGCAAATCGCAGGAACCCTTGGCGTCCCTAAATTAGTTGGCAAGTTGATTGATGTGGGCATCGTTAGCGGTGACCAACAAGTAATTAAAACGATTGGCATACAAATGTTTCTTGTGGCATTCATTGGAACAATTGCCGCAATTATTTCTAGCTATTTGTCTGCTTTAGTAGCTGCTAAATTTGGTTTTCAAGTTAGAGGATTGTTCTTTAAAAAATTTCAACAATTCTCGATGAAAAATGTTGATAAATTTGGTTCAAATTCTTTGCTAACTAGAATGACCAACGATGTAGATAATGTTCAAACAATGATTGTGCTATTTTGCCAATTAATCTTTCCAGCGCCTATTATTAGTTTATTTGCCTTAGTGATGACATTTTCTTATTCAGTTTCACTCGCTTGGGTAACATTGGCTTCCATCGTATTTTACTTAGTCGTTGTTTATTTTTTAATGAAAAAAGGTACCCCTTTATCTTTAAAAATTCAACCAAAAATGGATCGAATTACTACGACTTTACGAGAGTTCTTTACTGGAATTAATATGATTCGTGCGTTCAATAATCAAGATTTTGAAGAGCAGCGAACCAATCAAACATTTAAAAATTATGCTGAACGCATGAGCAAAGTGAATCGAATCTTTGCTTGGATTACTCCCGTTGCCTTTTTATTAATGGGCGTTGTGTATGCCTCTCTTTTGTGGTTTGGCGGTAATTTAGTGGCGGTAGGCACCCTACAAATTGGCACCGTTACAGCTGTGATTGAATATACGCTTCTAACTTTGGCCTACTTAATGATCGCGGCTATGGTATTAGTTGTCATTCCACGGTCCGTTGCTTCCTTGAATCGCTTGCAAGAAGTTTTGTCAGAAGAAATTGAAATTAGCGATCCTCACACTGAAGCAACCATTGCTTATCATCCTGAGAAAGCCTTGATTTGCTTCGATCACGTCACGTTTCAATACACAGAAACAGCTGATCCTGTTTTAGAAAATGTTAGTTTTGTCATCCCTAAAGGAAAAACAACGGCGATTGTTGGGGCAACTGGCGCTGGTAAAAGTACTTTAGTTAAGTTACTTTTACGAATAAATGAGGTCACAGCCGGCACGATTAGCTATTCTGGCACAGATATCCGCTCATTATCTCAGCAAACGATTCGCCAAGTCATCAGTTATGTGCCACAAAAAGCCTTTCTTTTCAGTGGGACAATCTTATCAAACTTATTAATGGGAAATGCCAAAGCAACCACAGAAGAAATAAGAACGGCACTAGAAATTTCACAATCTTCTGAATTTATCGATTCCTTACCACAAGGGATTGAAAGTTTCGTAGCACAAGGCGGGTCCAACTATTCTGGTGGTCAAAAACAAAGAATGTGTATTGCACGAGCCTTAATCAAACCGGCAGACGTTTATATTTTCGATGATAGCTTTTCCGCATTAGATTACAAAACTGACGCCGCTCTACGTGCCGCTTTACATGCACAAATGTCGGACAAAACTTTACTCATTGTTGCTCAACGGTTAAGTACAATCATGAACGCTGACAATATTATCGTCCTAGATGAAGGAAGGATTGTTGGTCAAGGCACCCACGCTGATTTACTTACCACTAATAGCTATTACCAAGACTTTGCTAAATCGCAAGGTATCTTACCCAAATAATTAAAGAAAGGATGTGACTGCTTGAAAGAAAGTTTTCTTTTCAAGCCATACAATGAAAAAAACAATGAATATTCAAAGCTTTAAACGTTTCTGGAAAATGATTAAACCTGAGCATCCAATCTTTTATGGTCTAATGATCTGCAGTTTAATTGGAAACTTATTAATTGTTGCCATGACCTATATTATGGCAATCGGGATTGATAACCTCTTAGAAGCTATCAAGCATGTCGGGCTCAAAGGCATGACACTTCCTTTAGTTGAAGAAGCACTCTTAGGTCCCGTCTTACTTTTAATTCTCTTTTCAATCATTAGTAGTATCACTTCTTTTATTCAGGAACGAGCAATGGCTTCTTTAAGCGAACGGGTTACTTTAAGAATTAGAAAAGAAGTGACAAAAAAGTTTAAAACTTTACCAATGGCCTTCTTTGACAATCACCAAGTGGGCGATATCATTAGTCGTTCAACAACTGGCTTAAACCAATTGTCACAAGTTCTTTTAACAGGCATCAACCAATTTTTCACTTCCGTCGTGACTATCCTTTTTGCAGGAATTATGTTGTTCTATATTGATGCAAAATTAACTATTTTAGTGTTGCTGCTAATTGGCGGCAGTACTTTCATGACGACAAAAATTGCGAATAAAAACAAGGTGTTTGCTGATCAAAGTCAAGCTGAATTAGGTCAATTAAATAATAAAATGGAAGAATATTTAGCAGGAAATTTGGTCACAAAAACCTTTAATCAACAGCAAAATGCTGAAAAAACAATTGCTGCTGTTAATCAACAACATTATCGTGCCTTTAAAAAAGCACAGTTTCTAAATTTTGCGATTTATCCAGCTATTCGTTTTATTAATCAGTTGGCTTTTATTATCAGTGCTACCTTCGGCGCAATGCTCGTTTTATCTGGTGGTATTACGATTGGTTTCTTGCAAGCGTATTTGCAATATATCAACCAAATTTCTGAGCCGATTTCTACCGCTTCTTATGTCATTAACTCAATTCAAGCAGCGATGGCTTCCATTGATCGGATTTTTGTTATCTTAGATGAAGCTGATGAACAGCCAGAAGCAACTCATTTAGAAACTATTTCTTCTCCTAAAGGAGCCATTGAATTTAAAAATGTTCAATTTGGCTACACACCAGAAAAAATTTTAATGAAGAATGTTGATTTTTCTGTTCAACCGAAAAAAACAGTGGCCATTGTGGGACCCACCGGCGCTGGTAAAACAACATTAGTTAACTTATTAATGCGTTTCTATGAAATAAATCAAGGCGCCATTACTTTTGATGGGATTGATATTACGAAACTTTCTCGACAAAATCTAAGAAATTTATTTGGCATGGTTTTACAAAACACTTGGCTATTTGAAGGAACCGTAGCAGATAATATTGCCTATGGAAAAAAAGATGCTTCTCGTGAAGAAATAATTGAAGCAGCTAAAATTGCTCAATGTGATCATTTTATTCGGACCCTTCCTCAAGGATATGACACAATTATTTCTAGCGAAAATGGTGCATTATCACAAGGGCAACAACAGTTATTAACCATCGCCCGAATCATTTTAGCAAATCCGCCCGTTGTTATTCTCGATGAAGCAACTTCGAGTGTGGACACACGAACAGAAGCCCATATTCAAAAAGCGATGGAAACTGTCACAGAAAATCGAACAAGCTTCGTTATCGCTCATCGATTATCTACGATTGAAAATGCTGATTTAATTTTAGTGATGAAAAATGGCGATATTATTGAAAAAGGAACGCATCAGGAACTATTACAAGCTCCGACTCTTTACGCCAGCTTATATAATAGTCAATTTCAAACCACTTAAAAAGAACTGGAACAAGTCATTCTTCTTTTGACTTGTTCCAGTTCTTTTATTGCTTAGAAATATTGAATTCCCATCGCTTTTTTGACTTCTGTTAAGGTTTGTGCTGCCACTTTTTCAGCAGCAAGACTTCCTTTATGCAACATTTCCATAATCGCTTCTGGATTTTTAGCCAGCTCTTCACGACGTCGACGAATCGGTGCGAGTTCTTCTTCTAGGACATCAATTAAGTAACGTTTAATTTTCACATCTCCTAAACCGCCATGACGATAGTGCTCTTTTAATTCTTCAATATATTCTTTCTCTTTCCCAAAGACATCCAAGTAAGTAAAGACCATATTTCCTTCAACTTGTCCTGGGTCCTCTATACGAATATGATTTGGATCGGTATACATACTCATTACTTTTTTCTGTACCACTTCAGCTGGATCTGAAAGATAAATACCATTGCCTAAAGACTTACTCATTTTTCCGTTTCCATCAATTCCTGGCAAGCGTCCCATGCCTTTTGGTGGTAACACAGCTTCCGGTCTAACTAAAACTTCACCATACGTCTGATTAAAACTATGCACAATTTCTTGCGCTTGTTCCAACATTGGTTTTTGGTCTTCCCCAACTGGGACTAAGTTCGCTTGAAAGGCAGTAATATCAGCAGCTTGTGAAACGGGATAAATAAAGAATCCTGTCGGAACACCTTCCCCAAATTTTTTTTGCTCAATTTCTGCTTTGACCGTTGGATTCCGACGTACACGTGACGTGGTCACTAAATTTAGATAGTACATTGTTAATTCAGCTAACTGTGGAATTTGCGATTGGATAAAAATTGTTGTTTTCGTAGGGTCTAAACCAACTGCTAAATAGTCCAAAGCAACTTCTAAAACATTGGCTGAAACTTTTTCGGGATTTTTTGCATTATCTGTCAATGCTTGTAAATCTGCAATCATGACAAATAATTGATTTGTAGGGTCTGCTTGCATTTCTACTCGTTTTTTTAAGGAACCTACGTAATGTCCTAGGTGCAATTTACCAGTTGGACGATCACCTGTTAAGATAGTATTCATTGTCTACACACCTTTATCGTTTACTTTCATTTATTATTTTACCTTGTTTTAAAAAGAATGAATAGTAGGCAATAGAATATTTATTGATTCTAGATAATCGAAGAGACTAGAAAGATTGCAAGCTACAGCAATTCTTGTTCCAGTCTCTTCAAACAGTTTATTTATTTTGTGACTTTAATTGAAAATTGTGCAGTCACTACCGGTAAAACTTTGCTTGTTACTTTGATTTGATAATTTCCTGCAGCAGTCGTTGCTTCTGTCCTAATCAGACCGTTCTCATCTACACTTACTGTATTGCCAGCATCTGGTGTAACCAACTCATACGTTACTTGCGAGCTCCAAGCATCCGTTTCTGTGTGCGGCGCTTGACCAATCACTTTAGATTGAATTTGATAATTTTCGCCTGATTTTATAGTGGCTGTTTCTGTAGCAAATTGAACTCTTTCAGGAATCGCATGAGTTTGCACGACTTGGAAGATTTTTCGTTCATCAGGATTCGCAATTCCTATTTTTTCTTCTACTGCAGCAGGGAACTGGTAAGTACCTGGCGGGCTACTTGGCGAATAATTACTAACATCGTCATCCCAAGAAATAACCTTCAATTTCGTTTCGCTACCATCATCTAATTTTGCAATTACTTCAGTTGGCAAATTCAGTTCGCCTCGCGAGGTGCCTGTTAGTCGATCCAGCGTAGGCAATTCCTTGAATCCAACAATATGTTTAGCGGTGACTTTTACATTGGCAATAATTGGCATTGAGACACCTGCTGCTCGTCCTACAACAGTGAATGTTCCTTCTTTTTGATAAGAAGATGCTGGAACTTCTGACCAATTGACAGTCACTTCTCGTTGTGAACCATCCGAATAAAAAATAGTTGTTTTTTCTGGTAGATTAGGGGCTTGACCCGCTTCTGTAGCAACCTCAATCGACTCATGTTTGACTTCGAAAACATTCGATAAAACAATTTTAGGAGCTAAACTATCCTCTGTTAGCTGTTGACCAGTTGGCAAGGTCAATTTGCCTGCTAAAAAGTCTTGATAGGCCTTTTGTGCGCCTTCTTTTGAAAAAGCATCAAACCCAGCATTATCAGAATCATAACCAGGCAAACGACTGTCTGTAATCGCTAATAAGAAACTTAACTTGGCTGGAATTTTCTCACCACTTTGAATTAGCTTCCGTAGATAGTTACTAATATCGATAGAGATTGTATTTTGATTATTCATAATTGAACTATTTGTAAAAGATTGTCGAGCAATAAATTCTTCATTTGGTACATTTAAATTATTTGGACCATTGTTCCAAGTAATGGTGTTACTCATCCAATTAGTATCTGTTCCATAAACATCTACTTGGAACTGCGTATTTTTCAAACGTTCATCATTTGTATTTCCAGCACCATTCCACGCATCATAACGCATCACATTTAATTCTAAATTGGCACTTTTTAGTGATTGATAGTTCTTCAATTCTTGTGTATCAATTTCAACGTAAATCCGGCGATTATACCCCGCAGAACTAGCATTTTTTAATTTTAATGCGTAATTGCCCGTATAGTTTACTCCATAAGGATATTTATAGGCGTCTCCTGAACTAATGGCAGCGGTACCGCCTGCTATAGCAGAGTATGCTCGGTTACCATCACTCTTTTGAACATAGGCAGTTTGAGCTGTTTTTAGTTTAACGGTGTCTTTTCCTTCACCAAGTTCACCCTCAAAAGAGACCTTGGCTGTTACTTTGACAGCATCTATCGGTAAGCCGATAACTGTTGCTGCAACTTCAACTGTGCCTGCTGTATTAATTTTTTCTTGAGGGATTGCTTCCCATTGTAACTTAAATTCTTTTTTGCCTGTCGCAACCACTTCTTCATTAACGACTTCTTCGTACGTTAATTCAACTTGCTCTGGCAAATTAGGATACACACCTGTTGCCGAACTAATTTCTAACACTTGATTTTGATAACGAATACTTTTTTCAATTGTGGATGCTTGTTGTGCACCAATATCTAAAACTTTATTTTTCAAGCTATTTCCAAAGAAGTCTTCGGCCGCACTGTTCACTTCCGACAAGCCTTTACCAATCGCTGGAGAGGTTTCTTTTAATTGGAACATTTGTGCTCGCTGACGTAAGCGTTCTTTGGAAGTAAATTCAACCACATTATCTTTTGTTGGTTTCAATGTCGTAAATTCTTGCTCTGCCAACTCTTTCACTTTTTCAGGGTTATCTGTGATTTCTAATTGTGGTTTTTCAAAAATGTTTCCACTTGATACTAATTTTTCAACAGTTGCACCACTTTTTTCTGTAGCAATTTCTTTTGGCCAAATAACATTATTTTTGAAATATTTTTCTGGATTATCGACCATTTTACGTTCAATTGGTTGTGTCCCATTTGTTGGATAATTAGATAAGAATTTTAATTGTCCGGTACCTTCTTTGTATAAAATATTATTGTAAAAATTGGCTACTGTACCACTGTTGTCAGAACTATTTCCTTCACCAAATAATGATGTTGAAATGCCGTCGCCAACATAAATCGTATTATTGTGGATAGTTGGCATTGCCGCTCCATCATTTTTTACCCAATAATGGAAAATGCTTTGTTCTTTATAATTGTAGCCACCAGCTCCGCCTGGATTGTCTTTACCTGTTCCTCGGTTACCACCGCCGTCATTAGCTGAGATATTGTAACGAATAACCGAATTTTTTTGATCAGACATAAGCAATAAAAAGCCGCCAGTATTATGATGTGAATAGTTATATTGATAAATAACATTGTTTGACTGCATGTCCACATCATAAGCTTCAGCATCGTTAAATCCATATTTGATTCCGTATACTTCGTTATATTGGAACAGTCCGTCATCTACAGACATTGCCCAAACGCCCGCGTAATTTTGTGTACCATAATCGGCATTGCACATTCGGACAGCAACATTTCCTTCGACGACACCGCCACTTTTGGCTTCTGACAAGACAATCCCGTCGCCAGCAATATCTTCTAAATAGTTATTACGAATCGTAATATTAGAAAACGTTTTGTAGAAAGTGTTGCCTCTTGAGGTATCTGAATCAGCTTTTGTTCGAATTCCTTCAAGTCCCACTCGTTGAATCACATTATTTTCAATCAAAATATCATTAAATCCAGTCGTTGTTCGATGATCATTAGCTGCCGTTACTACATTGCCATTCTCATCAAACCAACTTCCTAAAACAATAATTCCACCTACCGCTTTTAATCGTTTGGTTGCAGTATTCCCACTTAGATTCAAATAATATTCTGTTTGAACATCATGAACATAGTTATTCCTTATCGTGACACTATTGAACGTTCGATTTTGTTCATATCCTAGTACTAATATCCCCGCTCTTTGAGCATCTCCTGGTTTCTTATAGCCTTCGAGATTATCTAGCTCTGGTGTATTTGTCACTTCTAAGTTAGAAATATCCCAATATTCTTGGTTCACTAACTGCACGGCCCCTGAGATTGCACGTTTGAAAGTCCCTGTGCTGTAGGTGCCACCACCGTTAATAATCGGACGCCGTGTTGTTTCAAAAATGGTTTCTCCTTTGTCATTCGTATCATAAAAATCAATGACAATCTTTTGTGCCGCTGTCCCATTCCCTTTTGGATGCAACAATTGGTTATTCCAGGTACTTTGCGCATTCAGCAGAAGATGGTCGCCTGGCTGAAACTCCGTCTGATTCACTTTTTCAAAATCACGCCAAGCACTGGCTGGAGACTGCCCATCATTGGCATTATTTCCTCCTTCCCCATCCACATAGTAGGTCGTCCCACTTTGAGCGACACCTACTGAACGAAAAAGTAACGGTTGATCACTCACTGTTTCCCCATAAGCAGGAAGACTAAATAATTGAAGCTGGGAAAAAACAAGCAAAATAGAAAGGAAGATGGTTACACTTTTAAAATACGCTTTTTTTCTCATTTTCTGCTCCTTAACTGTTTTTATTTTGATAATTTTGAAAAAACTTTTCTCTGTCTTTCTCCAACAAGTCTACTTTGGTTGCTTGTTGATACGTAGCTAATTTCTCTTTGTAGCGTGTGTTGATATAGGCATTTTTGCCAAATTGTGGTGCTTCTTCAAACTGTAAAAGTTGCCCTCCTTCCTTATTAAAAATATAAAAGTATTGGTTTTCGTGGTATCCTTTCACCACGGTACCAACAGCTTTTTCACTAAGAATCTCCCCAACAGACAACGAATAAATATCCTCTTTTTGGATTTCTGCACTCTTCAATTGATACGATTCAATAACAAGATTAGGTAATTTATTTTGCCACTCCAATAACGTCTCCTCATAAGATAGATTCGGAGAGATTGCTTCGGCTATTTTTTCTAATTCTGCTTGCTTACCTGAAAAAGTTGGAATTTCAATTGCTTCAACAAAGTAATCGGTCTTTTTATATTTATCCTCCAATTGCTCAAAGGCCTGCCGCAATTCTTTTTGCGTTGGCTTTTCTTTCTCCATTAATTTCTCTTTTATTTGGTCCTGTAATTGTTGATCTTTTGCATCTAGAAATTGCCAGAGCGTTAAACTGCTCTTTTGGTCTTGCCATTCTTTTTTTTCTTGCCCAAATGTTTGTGAGTGGGCTATTTCTAACTCCGTCGCCAGTTGTTTAATCATTTTATGTTGTACTAAATCCTTCGTTGCAACCTTCAGTAGTTCCTGAGTGGGTGATTTTCCGTTATACGTTTTGCGCCAGAAATTTTTCCCAAACGAAGTTAAATTATTCTGATCAGAGAATTGCTTCGCTACACGATTCATATTTTTATCGCCATAAACAATCAATTCTTCGACTTGGATTGCTTCGTTATTAATCATACTTTGCTGGCTGGTGGTAAAAATAACAAGCACAAAAATAGCACCTATCAAAAAGCTACTTAAAATAATTATTTTTTTCTTCATTCGTTCGCTCCCTCCACTTTAATAAACAAGTCAAGAACAAAATAAGCAACCCCACCTTCATTCATTTTCCTGAAAATCGAGATTACTTATTATGTAAAAATTATTTATTCTTTTTTTGCTTTTCATGCAATTTCCCAGTATTTAAATAAATAATCCCTAGGAAAAGGACAGGGGTTACAACAAACCCAAACTGTGGCTTCAAAAACATCATTGCAAACATTGAGAATAGTAAAAAAACATTTAGACAGCTGACATACCATTTCCGCAGCCCATAGTAAACAGAAATCCGAAACACATCTTTAAAAGAAGCTTGCGGGTTTCGTACTTGAAAATACCAAGCATTCAGCATAATAGCTAACCCAAAAATTAGCAGAAGGACCATCAATGGAATAAACCATTTACCAATCGTTGTTTTGGCAAAAAAGAATATATCTGTCACACTGATGATGCTACTTCCTAAGCCTAGCAAGCTGATAAGAAAGCCTCTTAACCCAAACTGACGAAACTTTTGAAAAAAAGTTTTAAATGGATCCAGCTCCTTTTCTTCTTTAAAAGTATCGATTAAACCTAAAAGTGCAATCATCCCTGCCCCCATCGGCAGCAACGTTACTACAAAAAGTGGGAGGTTTCGTGGATCAATGTCTAAGCTAATCACCGCTATGAAAAAAGGAATGTTCACTAAGAGAAGCCCTAGATTACCGATAAATAAAATGTAAAGCCAGCGAAAAATTTTCATATAGATATTATTATCAAAGGTTTGCTTAGTAAACATTCAAACTTCCTCCTAATTCTTCATTCCAGATGTAGCAATACCTTCAACAAAGTATTTTTGCATTGCTAAAAAGACAATCCCTACTGGTAAAATAGAAACCACTGATGCGGCCATGATTAAGGCATATTCAGCATCAAATAAACCGACGAACATTTTCAAACCTAACTGAATCGTTTTATTCTCAGTAGAAGATAAATAAATGAAAGGTCCCATATAGTCATTCCATGTATTCACAAAAGTAATAATCGTGAGACTGGCTAAAGCTGGTTTGGTTAATGGTAAAATAATTTTCCAATAAATTCCCCACTCACTTAACCCATCAATCCGCGCGCTTTCACATAGTGAATCTGGAATACTGCTGTAATATTGTTTCAGTAAAAAGACCCCAAATGCATTAAATGCTTGTAATAAAACAAGTGACCATAACGTGTCAGTCAAACCTAATTGACGCATCATAATAAATTGTGGAATCATATACGATTGCCAAGGAATAGCAATTGTTGCGATGTACGTAATAAAAAGTGTATCTCTTCCTCTAAAATTCATTTTTGAAAAGCCATATGCTGCAAAGCTTGAAGTAAATAGTTGAATAATCGTAATCACAATACTTAAAAATAACGTATTTTTAAAGAAAGTTAACAATGGAATGCGTTCCCAAATAACGGAATAGTTTTCTGGATGCCAACTTTTAGGAATCCATTGAATTGGAATGGTGAAAACTTCATTGTTTGTTTTAAATGATGCTGAAACCATCCAAATGAAAGGCACCAAAGTAATTAACGCAAGTAAAGTTAAGAGAATGATTACAAGGATCCCACCAGGTGTGACTTTTTCTGCTTTTTTCGTTTTTGCTTTTCGAGTATTTTCTTTTTTTGAAAAAGTTGCTTCCATCTTTTCTCCTCCTAAACTTTCTCTTGATGTTGATTCCATTTAAATTGAGCCACAGTAATCGCTAGAACGATGATGAATAAGACCATCGCAATGGCTGATGCATAACCAAAATTAAATTTGACAAAGGCTTCATTGTAAATTTCGTAAACTAACACATTCGTTGCACGTCCTGGTCCACCACCAGTCATAACTTGAACTAAGTCAAACACTTTGAAACAGTTAATTACAAGCATGATAGTCACGAAAAAGGTCGTTGGTCGTAGTGAAGGTAAGGTAACATTTAAAAATTGATTCCATTTACCCGCCCCATCCATTGACGCTGCTTCATATAATTCTCTTGGCACACTTTGTAAACCAGCTAAATACAAAATCATATAATACCCCATAAAGCGCCACACACTAACGATGATAATTGCTGGTAAAGCCCAAGTAGAACTAGATGTCCAGCCAGGAGGATTTTCAATAAATAATTTCAAAAATTGATTAATTGGTCCCATTGTTGGATGAAATAGCATATTCCAAACGACCGCAATCGCAACTAATGACGTTACATAAGGAAAGAAAAAAGCCGTTCTAAAAAATTTCATCCCTCTAATTTTACGATTCAACAAAATCGCTAGTCCTAATGAGCAAATCAATGTTAACGGAACAACACCAATCGTATAGATAAACGTTTGTTTTAACGAAATCCAAAACGTATCATCATGAATCATTTTGGTGAAATTTTTCATTCCGACAAATTCAGGAGTTGAAAAAGAATCCCAACTCATAAAAGCTAAAATCAGTGAACAGATAACCGGGATTAAAGTGAAGAGGAAAAAGCCAATAAAGTTTGGTGCGATAAAAGATAACGCAGTCCACGTATTTTTTCGTCTCAATTTATTTGCTGTTTTTGTTTTTGAAGTAATTTCCATAATTGTATTCTGTTAAGTGAACTTAACAGGCCCTCCTTCCAAACTCAAGCTACATTCTTTATTTAAAAAAATAAGCTGAAATTCATTGTAGGTTACTCATTTCAGCTTATTTTTTTCATCAATCTTTTGTGTTTTTGCTGGAAATAATAATTAGTCTATCTCTGCTTTGACACGTTTTTCCATGTTAGCAATACCATCTTTTGGTTTTTCGTCGCCGACCATAATTAAATCATGTTCTTCTTGTAATACTTTATCAATTGCGGCACCGTTTTTATCAGATGGGAATTCTAAATTAATTGTATCTGGGTTAAAGGCTTTTTGTGAGACTTCATCTGAAGGCATTCCTTTTCTTGCAAAGTAGATTTTATCAATTTCATCTGTTTTATAAGAAGGAACCACCCCTACTTCTGCTAAAAGTTTTGCACCTTCTTTACCTGAAGCAAAGTCTAAGAATTTTTGAGCAGCTTTTTGTTTTTTACTGTTTTTATTAATTGCAAAACTTGTCGGTGAGCCAAAGGTAGTTGCTTTGCCTTTTTCTTGTTGTGGTATTTCGGCAATCCCCCATTCGACATTTGTTTTGCCATCATCAATGTTGGTTAATAAAGTCCCCATGTACCAGCTACCCATGTACATCATCGCCGCTTTTGAATTTTCAAATTGTGATTGATACGTTACTTTTGTTGATTTTGCTGTTCCAAAATCCATTTGTGATTGATCTTTTTGCATTCTCAATGCGCGATCATAGTAAGTTTCCATATAATTGTATTTTGGTTCAATCAAATTGGCATTGTTTTGAGCAGCAGCAATCGCTTGAACAGTTGAGCGCCAAGTATGTTGATAGGCACCATATACTTGTTCTTCTGGTTTAGATAATTTTTTCGCTAACGCTTCATATTCATCCCAAGTTAAGTTATCGGGATAGGCAATTCCGGCTTCATCAAACATTTTTTTATTGTAATACAATACCCAGAAATCTGTACGGTAAGGCTGAGCATAGGTTTTACCATCGATTTCATACATCTCGTAACTTGCTTTGGCAGGTGCGATATCTAAATCTTTAACGTGATCGGTTAAATCCACCAATTGATTGCGTAGCGCGTAATTAGAATATGAAAGTAAGTTTTTCATGGTTAAAATATCCGTCGTATCTCCTGATGAAAGCATCGTTGTTACTTTTGTGTCATAATCATCTGAAGCAATGTCCACCGGTTCAATAGTGATATCAGGATTTTCCGCTTCAAAAGCTCTGAATAATTTCTCAAATTCTGGGGTCGTGTCATAATTCCAAGTAGTTACTGTTAATTTTGTTTTGCCATCTTCACTCTTTTCAGTTGCTTTCTTTTCACTTGAACCACCACATGCTGTTAAAGTTACTGCCGCCACCGCTAACAACGCTGCCGCTGTTAAGCCTTTTTTCCAAAATTTCATTTGTACTACCTCCGCTATTTATTATTTTTTAGGAGTTTTCCTCCCTGAATTACCAAAAAGAATACCAGCTTTTCGCTAAACGAGTTAACGCTTCCAAATAAAAGTAGTCGCCCCAAATCATGCATTCATCGACTCCTGTATTTGTTTTTTTATCATAGACACCATGAAGCAATAGGCCGTTCGACTCTGGTCGTAAAACCGTTGTATACTTTTCCGCTAATGCTTGTAATAGTTCTAGCGCAACCTTTTCATAATAGCCATGTTTTTCATCATTTAATGGAAGCTGACGAGATAATTCTAGTAAGCCACATGCAGCAATTGCAGCAGATGAGCTATCACGTTCTTCTTCACTCCCTTCATTGAAAATTAAATCCCAGTAACAGATTTTGTCCTCTGGTAATTCTTGAATAAAGTAATCAGCAACATTTTTTGCTGTTTCCAGAAAACTACTATCTCCTGTATATAAATAACTTAACGTAAAGCCGTAAATTCCCCAGGCTTGGCCGCGAGCCCAACAAGAATCATCTGAGTATCCTTGCTGTGTCTTTCCGTACAAGGCTTCGCCTGTTTCCGTATCAAAATAATACGTATGGAACGTGGTGTGATTTTCTCGCACAATATATTTTTGTGTTTGTTTCGCATGATTGTAGGCAGCTTCATAATACTCTTGCTTGCCAGTCATTTTTGCTGCAAAGTATAATAATGGTAAGTTCATTAAACAATCAATAATCATTCTACCTCGTTGCTCTGGATCGTCTAAATTCCCCCAAGCTTGAATAATCTTGGCTTTTGGTGAATAACGTTTCATTAATAAGTCCGCAGCTTGCAAGGCCATTTCTTTTGAGGCCTCATGACCATTGACTTGATAATCGGCAATGGCTGTTAAAATATACAAAAAGCCTATATCATGTGTCTCCAGCTCAATTTGTTCATCTAAGCGATGTTGAAAAGAAGCCATCTGTGTGGCAATCACCTCATCGAACTCTGTTGAATTTGTTAATTCCTTTGCTAAAAATAACATTCCTGGCCAAAAGCTGGCCGTCCAGTCAATATTTTCTTCAGGATAATAAATTTGATTTAAACTTGCCGCGGGTGGAACTAATTCTTTAAATGTCTCTAAATTTCCTCGAACTTTGTTTAAAGCAAAACTGATTTGCTTCGGCAACCACTCAATCTGTCCATTTTCTGTCATTGTGTATTTCTCCCCCTAATTCCCCAAAATTACAACTTTTTCTTCAACTAAAAGCTGATTTTCTTTTAACCTAACTTTAACTGGCTCAATTTGTTCATTCGGTAGTACGCCTGTCACCAATGAAATTAAAAGATGTTTCCCTTTCGACAAGTTTGCTTTCAAATATGGCAACTCCGTTAACGGATAAAGTAAATTTGTATTCGGTTCTGTTCGAATAATCGCAGCTTCAGAAAAGCCGTTGATATTTTCTACTTTTGACACACCTTTTGCATTTTTTACCTCAGCCATTTGATCAGAAACACAAGTGACCTTTTCATCGAAGAGCGGGATTGAGAAGCCACCTTCATAAGCCACTAATGCACGTTGTGTCTCAATTTCGTGGATCCGTAAATGTTGGCCTTCTAATGGTACAATTGTCGTTTTGATTGCTACATCGGACCAAGGATGCCATTGATGAATGATACGATCATCAAGAATTTCGTACTGATCATCTAATCCTTTCGTGCGGAAATAGTGGTCGTCTTCAGCTAAAGCCAAGCAATTATCATAAGCACCTTCGTAATACCAATAATCACTCTTTATAGTACTGAAACCAAAATGGGAAGAATAAACAAATTTACTATATTTATCATGCGCATGAGCTTGATAATTAATAAATTGTCCCGCTGGAAACATTAAACCATGTGTCCCTGCATCATTTACTTGATAGTAGTTCCGACTTTCTGGTGAAGGTAAGTGTTTTTCTGGAAAACTAATAGGCTGTGTTTCTGCTTGCCAATAAGGATGATCTTTTGGAACCGCTAACAAAATGAATATTTTAAAGGCCCAATAAGGTGAACCAGGACCATTATAGCCTTCGGCAAAGACCATATTTTGATAATCATAACCTACCGACAATAATCCATCTGTTGTAAAAATATCTTTGTTCATCCATTGATGAAGATGTCGGCTGATTAGACCTTTAATCTCACCCCACGGCAATGCTTCAACATCTGCAAAAACTAAGGCACTAAAAAATGACACTTGAGCAAAACGATACGTTAAGCTACGTCCAAAGGGAATCGCTTCTCCTGGCTGAGTAAACCAATATTTAAACTCTTGCGCGAACAAAGTTGCTCGTTCCTTCATAATAGCCACTCTTGCGGTATCTTCCGGGGCAAAACGACAATACAATAAACTATAATAATGAATAGCGAAAGAAACATAATAATCAACTTGTGTCTCGACTCCGTCATAATACCAACCATTACCGACATAAAAACGATCAATTACAGCCAAATCAACAGCGATCTGTTCTTTTGAATACGGCATTTCACAATGTTTCATCGCTAAATTCAGCAACACTCTAAAGAAATGCCAATTATTTGGCGGAATAATGTTTTCATTGGCTTGTATCAGCCAACTGTGTAAATTGTTTTGCTGTTCTTTTGTTAATTGGTCCCACGTTTTTTCTTTGTTTAACAAAAGAAATGTACTTAATGCTGCCATCTCAACAATCAATTGATCATAATCTTTTGTTTTTCCCCAATAAGATGAACTCTCAGGATCGGTTCCTTCGATAATTCCCGTTAGAAAGTCATTCAAATACTCACTTTCATTTTGCGTTACATAAGGACCTAGTCCCCATAATGGTCGTAAAAATGCCTCCGCATCACGTGTCCCTTTAGAATAAACCGTTCCGTGTGTCCCTAAATCCAGATGACCTTGATACTCTCGATCAAAAAACAATTCCAGTGGCGCTAATAAATCTTCAAATCCTTCTGCAACTTCTTCGTATGTTTCAAAAGAATTCTGTCTAATTCGTGGCTGAATCATGATTCTCCTCACTTTCAATTAATGACCCTTTCAAAAAGCCGTAATATTCTCCGTAAACTGTCACTTCGTCACCAATCTTCAATTTTTTCTTTTGCTCATTAAAAACTTGATATTTACTAGAACCACTTTTCAAAATAAAACGATCACCTTTTTTTATTAAACTGGAACGACTGTCGCTCTCAACAATCTCCCCTTTCAAAGAAATATATTCATTTAAACGAACGTCACCATTTTGTAATTCTGTTTCTGAATAAGACTGTGCCGTTTCCTTTAGATTTTGAAGAGATTCTTCATCAAATTTTTTTCACCAGATTTACAACCTGTTAAAGCAAGTAAAATTAGTAAAAAAAGTGAAAATCTTTTCACTAAACCACCTTCTCCATCGAATTAAAGCGCTTTCTTTGACTTTATAGTATATTTTTTTAGTCAAA
Source organism: Enterococcus sp. DIV1206 (assembly GCF_051712485.1). NCBI lineage: Bacteria > Bacillati > Bacillota > Bacilli > Lactobacillales > Enterococcaceae > Enterococcus > Enterococcus sp. DIV1206. The sequence continues at coordinate 1,049,464 of NZ_JBIOOZ010000001.1, read as the reverse complement.
AAATCAATAGTTTTTGCTAAAAAAAAGTAAAAAAAGCTTTTTCTTGCTTTTTTTTACTAAAAAGAAATATACTATATGCTATAATAGTACTTGAGAAGGAGGCATTTAGAATGGCAACTATCACAGATATCGCAAAAGTCGCGAATGTTTCAATTTCAACTGTATCGCGAGTTCTGAACTATGATCCAAACTTATCCGTTACAGAGGAAACCAAGCGAAAAATTTTTGAAGCAGCAGAAACCCTGAATTATACGAAATATAAAACTAAAAATAAAAACAAACAGCAGGAGCAACTGACACCTAACCTTTCCGTACAAACAGCTCCGCAAGAGCCTTCGATTGCCGTCGTTCAGTGGCGTTCAGATGACGAAGAACTAACGGATATTTACTATATGTCGATTCGCTTAGGCGCTGAAAAACGGGCCGAAGAATTAGGTTACAATATTCTCAAAGTTTCTCAATTGGAACAACATAACCTTCAAGGGATTGATGGCATTTTGGCAATTGGCAAATTCACTCAAAAGACGTTACAAGAGTTGCAGCAACTACATCCAAATCTTTGTGTAATTGGCAGTAATTTCCCACTGGAAGAATTTGATTCTGTAAATACTGATTTTTATCAAGCAACCGAGATTGCCTTAACCCATCTTTTGGAATTGGGCCACGAAAAAATTGCCTTTATTGGTGCCGAAGAAAGCGAAAATATGTATGGTTTCCGTCGCTATAAAACACCGACAACCAACGCTTATCTTGACATTATGCAGCATTATCACTTGTTTAACGAAGATTATTTTATCTTAAAAGAAAATGGCATGTTGGATGTCAAAACGGGGGAACAATTGACAGAAGAAGCGTTAGAAAAATGGGGAAATGATTTACCTACTGCGATTCTTGCTTATAATGACGCCTTTGCAATCGGTGTGATACATACGTTAGCCGCACACGGTATAAAGGTTCCTGAAGAAATTAGTGTCATGGGGATCAATGATATCTCTATTTCTCAATATGTCTCACCGCCGCTATCCTCTGTCCATGCCTTTACTGAAGAAATGGGCGAGACAGGCATTAATTTATTGCACAAACGAATTCAAATGCCTAGCATTCCTCGTAGAGTCCTGTTAAACACAGAATTGGTTGTCCGCCAATCGACAACTAGCCCACGCCAGAAATAAAAAATAAGGACCGCTCCTATAAAGGAACCGTCCTTATTTTTTATTTGTTTTGACCAAATAATTCAATTTGTGTTAATGCTGGAAATGGTGATGGTTCATCTGCTTGAATTAACTCTGTTAGTATCACCCACTCCGCTGCCCGTTTCGCAAAGGTAAAGCTCTGGCGTTGCTCAGTCTTAACAGTTTTAAAAACTTCATGTGTACCGTCGGAAAATTTTAAAGTCACTTGTTGCCAATAATTATCATGGGGAAAGTCCGCTCGTAATGTTAAGATCACTTTATCCAACAAGACTTCACGCCCAAATTCAATTTTTAATGCGGCATCTAATTGCTGATTAATCCCCCATGATTGATAAGGATACGGCCCATGATAAAGATTAGCAAAGGTACCGTCAATCGCATTGCAAGCAAAAAAAGTGGCATCATTTCGCGTTTCCACGTTGGCAGATGCATGAGGATACGCACCAGTAAAATGTTGTAAATCATGTGGATTTAACGCCCAATTACGATAACTCTTAATTTCTTCTTTAGTGGCAACACGCACACTTATATAAGGTTTCTTGGTTTCAAAACGATACGCTGCTCGCGCTTCGATAGCGTTTTCATTTTTTGTGATTGGAAACGTCCATTTTTGTTCTGGAACATAAATCAAACTGCTATCAAGCGTAGCATCTAACTTCACCATTAAATAAGTATTGGGCGTATCTAAACAAACTTGAATCACATCGCCGTCTTGTAATTGACAATCCCGAGCAGCTAAACAAACAAAATCTTTTCCTGTAATAGTTAACTCTTTCAAAGAATCTGAATCATCTATCTTAGCTTTTCTAACTTCTTGTTCTTGATTTAAAATCGATAATGAAATACACGTCATATGCTTCCCTCCTAGTTTTACCTTTATTATATATTATTTTAGTAAATTAATCTATTTTTTACTAAAATAATAACTTTAGCTTTATTTCTATAAAAGTATTTGGTACTCACTATAAAACGTAAGATTTTGATTCTGCTCTTTTTGAACACAATAAAAAAGCAAGACATCAACCAAAGCTGACTGATGTCCCACTCTCTAAATCTTACTTTTCGATACTTGCGAGTATCTTCTCTGTGTTCATATAACGAAAATCTTCTTGATCGATAAAAACAACCTGCCCCTGACAGCCTTCTATATATTTTTCCACTTTTTCTTTGACACGAGCGACTTGTGGGGTCAACATTAACACATCATACTCTTTATAACCAAGTTTTTCCTCAATCCGACAAACAGGCGCATAATCTAAATCATAAGATAACTCTTTTTCCCTAATTGCTTCAAGTAATTTTGAAACTAACAGCGATGCACTAATTCCTGTCTCACAAATAATCAATATGTTTTTGCTCATAAACTTCTCCTCATTCATGAAATATTTTTATCTAGCAAATCCGATTGGTGAAAATGCTACATAGGTTAGGATAACCACGACAACTAATATACTTGCGACAAGTTTTGTATGTTTCCAAGGTTCAATATTTACTTTCGTATCAAAAGAATTTAAAACAAATTCGCCATCTGGTTTTATTTTAGAAACCACTATTAAAATAAGAATATCTAAGAAGAAGAGCAGGCTTAAGACATATAAAAAATGGATATCTTTCAAAAACACTTTTGACAGCGCATACAAAACAATGTGGATAGCAATTGTCATTTTTGCTCCAAAAGCAGTTGCTTTTTTGGAATAAAACGCAAAAAGTATAATCACTAACAATGGCATATTGTATAATCCATTAAACTCTTGAACAAATTGGTACAATCCAGCTGGTGCAAAAGAAATAAACGGTGCAACGATAATTGAAATAATCCCTACAATAACTGTAACTGTTTTTCCCGCACGAGCAATTTGTTTGTCATCTGCTTTCTTATTGATAATTGGTTTGTAAAAATCTAGTGAAAACAGAGTTGAGGTTGCATTTAAAGCTCCCGCAAAGGAAGATAAAATTGCCCCAAAAATAACTGCAGCAAAAATGCCGAAAAGCATTTTTGGTAAAACTTCAGTTACTAAATATGGATATGCGTTATCAGGATTGGACATCAACGCATCCCCAAAAAGATTTCTTGCAACAATTCCTGGAAATACTAAGAATAATGCACCAAACACTTTGAAAATCCCCACTAAAAAAGCTCCTTTTTGTGCTTCTGCTAAATTTTTTCCTGAAAGTGCTTTTTGAACAATCATCTGATTGGTACACCAGAAATACAAATTATTAAACAACATCCCTGTAAATAATGTTGGCCATGGTACAACAGCAGAATCAATTGCACCTACAGAGTTCAGTAACCATGGTGTGTTTTCAACAACCTGTTCAATCCCACCAATAAAACTGCCATCACCCAGTTTCATTAAACCTAGTATTGGAACCAACAAACCACAAACCAATAAACCAACGCCATAAATCGAATCGCTATTGGCACTTAAAGATAGGCCGCCAATCAGCAGATAAAGAATCCCAACAATACCAATCACCATCGCCACAAGAATGATTGCGACAATAGGTTCGACACCCAGCAGCTCATCAATATGAAAAATCTTATTGAATACTAGTGACCCAGAATAAAGAACTACTGGTAAAAAAGAAATCATATAGGTAACAATAAACAAGATTGAAATAATTCGTTTTGTAACTGTATCATAACGAATTTCAATGAAATCTGAAACCGTATTAATACCGTATTTAAAATATTTTGGTAAAAAAATGACTGCCAATGCGACAATTGCAATTGCAGCAGTTACTTCCCAAGCCATTACTTCCATTCCTGCATGATAGCTTTGACCGTTTTGTCCAACAATTTGCTCTGTGGATAGGTTGGTCATAATAATTGTCCCAGCAATCGGTAAGGCTGTTAAGCTTCGGCCACCCATGAAGAAACCTTCTGATCCAGAAGTATCTACACTTCTGGATCGAGAATAGGCAAAAATCCATACGCAGATGACAATTACTAGGAAACTGATTATTGAAAATAGATTCATTGTCTAGCTCCTTCTCGATTAGATTAAAGATCGGTGACCTTTCGGATATAGTTTCGCGCTTTGACGGCATATTCAAACGGATTGGCTTTGGCAGGATCTTGTTCCGCTTCAACTACAATCCAACCTTTATAGCCACTCTCTTCGATTGCTGACCAAATTGGTTTGAAATCAATCATACCATCCCCAGGGACTGTAAAGACGCCTTTTTTCACGGCCTTTAAGAAGCTATCTTCTTCTGTTCTGACTTCCTCTGCCATTTGTTGGCGAATATCTTTGAAGTGAATGTGTTTAATCCTGTCTTGATAGCGCTGATAGATTGCGATTGGATCTTCTCCTGAGAAGACAAGATGGCCAGTGTCAAACAATAATTTAACTTTTGTCGGATCCGTCATTTTCATTAATCGATCGATTTCTTCAGTCGTTTGGACTCCTGTCCCCATATGGTGATGGTAAACAATCTCCATACCTTTTTCATGTGCCAAGTCTCCTAGTTTTTCTAATCCTTCAGCTAGTTTTTGCCACTCTTCATCAGAAAAAATTGGTTTCTCATTAAAAACAGGAGCCGTCATAATCCCTTGTATGCTGTGTCCTTGTTCAGCCACAACAATAACCTTAGCATCCATTGCATGTAAGAAATCTCGATGTTTTTTGAAGTCTTCCGCGGTTTCTTCGAAAGGTTTTGTTGTTAAAAATGTACTAAACCAGGCACTCGCTACTTTTAGTCCACGAATATCTAAATATTGTTTTAAAACCTGTGGATCTTTTGGATACTTATTGCCAATCTCCGTACCTGTGAATCCAGCTAGCGCCATCTCACTAACGCATTGTTCAAACGTATTTTCGCTTCCTAGCTCTGGCATATCATCATTTGTCCATGCAATCGGCGCAATAGCTAGTTGAATTTGTTTCGCCATTATGTCACTCTCCTACTTCATTTATAGTTGTACCAAACGATTCGTATCAAATGATTCTTGACAAGCTAATGCAATTTTTGTTGATTGTAGACCATCTTCTGCATTAACTGCTGGTTGACGTTTTTCTTGAATACAGGAAATAAATTCTTGTGCTTCTCGAATGAACGCTTCTCTAAATCTTTCTGGAAAGTTTTGAGAGCAAGGTCGCACAATCCCTTGATTATTCATAACAGTCACTAAATTTTTTTCAGGTACTTGCGCTACTCGTAACATCCCTTTGGTGCCCATGATTTCTGTTTCGACATGGTAACCATGTGTAGCATTTCTTCCAGCAACTAGTAAAGCCATTGTTTTATCTTTAAGACTCATCATAGCTGCTCCGGTTTCCAATTCACCGACTTGATCTAAATCTGGATATGCAGCATTTTTACCAATTGCCCAAACTTGTTCTACCTCTTGACCAGTAAACCAACGAACCAAATCAATATCGTGAATCGCCATATCTAGAAATAAACCGCCACTATCATTGTTCATTGCAAACTTAACGAAGCTTTCCAGCCCATCACTCGGATCAATTCCATAACAACGGATTAACGTGACTTCCCCGATTTCCCCATCTTCTACCATTTTTTTGGCATACTGATAAGATTCATCGTAACGGCGCATGAAACCTAACATAAATACTTGCTCGGGATATTTTCCAATAACCTCTTGTGTCTTTTTTATGTCCTCAATTTCAATTCCCAATGGTTTTTCAGTAAATACGTGTTTCCCATTTTCCATAGCTAAACGGACTTGTTCACAGTGGAATCCTGAAGGTGAAACAATAAAAACGGCATCAATTACAGCGCTTTGAACCATTTTTTCATAACTAGAAAACGTATACTTAACACCTAACTCCTTCTGTGCAAATGCTAATTCTGTTTCAACTAAACTACAGGCGGCCGTAAGCTCACAGCCACTAACAGCAGAAGATAAATTTTTTGCGTGTACCTTGCCTAATCTACCTAGTCCTACGATTCCTACTCTAATATTTTCCACAAAACCCCTCCTTTTTTTAAGAATTATTTGGTATATAACGCTGGTTGTTCATCTATTTCAATCATTACTTTTTCCCCTGACTCACGAGATTCATGACAAGCCATCATTGTGATTGCTGCCACGTAGCCATCCCAAGCAGTTGGACCAACAAGTTTATCGTTTTTAATTGAATCAACCCATAACTTAAATTCGTAATCATACGCATCTAAAAAACGCGTTTGCCAGTCGGGCGAAATTGGTGTGTAATTTTTCTCCGCAGCTTTAATTTTGGTATAGGCTGGATCCGTCATTCCGACTTCTGCCGTTTCAAAAACTACGTCACACTTAATGTCGTAGCCAAAACGACAATTAACAAAAATTTCTAAATCAATTGTTACACCTGATTTCGTCTGGAAAATCAGTAATTGAGGATCATGTAAATCTGCATGTGTATGACTGGTTTTCTTTGGTAAAATCATTTGCACTGAGGCATAATCTTCGGCTAATAGCCAACGAAGAACATCAATTTCATGGATTGCAGTATTACTGATTGCCATTGGCGTCTTATAATTTTCATCAGCGCTTGGATTTCTATGCGCACAATGGAGCATCAGAGCTTCACCATACTGTTTTGATTCAATTGCTTCTTTCAACTCAATGTAGCCACGATCGTATCGACGCATGAAGCCCACCTGTACCAATTTTTTACCATAAGCGACTTCTGCATCTACAATTCGGCGACATCCTGCGGCATCCATTGCTAATGGTTTTTCGCAGAATACGTATTTTCCATGCTTGATTGCTTCCAAGACATATTTTTCGTGTGTTGGGTCCCAGGAAGTAACAACAACAACTTCCACTTCTTCAGAAGCAATTAATTCTTCGCCTGTTTTGAAAAATTGAGCCCCAATCTCCTCAGCAATTTTGCTTGCCGCTTCAACATTAATATCTGATACTGCTGTTACAAAAGCGCCTTGTGTCTTGTGATTAATTCTGTTAATATGTTCGATTCCAATCGCCCCTGTACCAATTACGCCTACTTTTACTTTCAATTATTTGTCCTCCGATTTCTTTATTTTATGCGTATTATGTATACGCTTACAATTTTATTTAGTCAATCATTATTTTCAGAAAGTCATGTCTTATATTTGTACTAATAAAAGATACTTTCACCGCTTTAATCATAGAATCCTCGAAGCTCCTTTGACAGAGCTTCGAAGTAAAACTAGTTTATTTCGCTAGGAGCGTATCGAGCAGTTACAACTTTTCGATGTGTATAAAATTCTACACTGTCTTTTCCATTGGCGTGTAAGTCACCATAGAAAGAGTGTTTCCAGCCGGAAAAAGCAAACCAAGCCATTGGTGCTGGTACACCTAAGTTGATGCCTAACATTCCTGCATCAACATTCTCTCTAAAGTAACGGATAGCTGAAGCATTACTCGTATAGAGACATGAACCGTTAGCAAATTCTGATTGATTGGTCAGTGTAACTGCTGCTTCTAGATTTTTCACTCGAACAATTGAGGCAACGGGTGCAAAAATTTCATCTTGCCAAATCTTCATGTCCATCGTGACACGATCAAAGATCGTAGGTCCCACGAAGTAGCCTTTTTCAGGAATATTTTCACGGCCATCTAACAATAAGTCCGCTCCTTCATCAATACCTTTTTGAATGTAATCAAATGTTCGTTGCTGCGCCTCTTTTCGAATCACGGGGCCTAAAAAGACTCCTTCTTCCAGACCATTTCCAATTTTTATCGTCTGTGCTGCAGCCTTAAATTTTTCAACGAATTGATCTGCAATAGTTTCTTCTACAACGATCACCGAAGCAGCCATACAGCGTTCACCGGCTGATCCAAAAGAGCCACCGATAATGTCTTTTACTGCACGATCAAGGTTGGCATCTTTTAAAACGATGACATGATTTTTTGCGCCAGTTAATGCCTGGACTCGTTTCAGATTTTTTGTTCCTTCTTTATAGACATATTCACCAACATTTTTTGAACCTACAAAGCTAATTCCTTTTACTAATGGATCACGCAATAAAGTATTAACAACATCGTGTGCCCCATAGACAACATTAAAGACGCCACTTGGAAATCCTGCTTCTTCTATTAATTCAACAATTTTTTCCATCAATAATGGCGTTTTTTCGGAAGGCTTCAGCACCACCGTATTCCCTGCTGCTAACGCCATTGGGAAAATCCAAAACGGTACCATCATCGGAAAATTGAAAGGAGTAATTCCCCCCACAACACCGATGGGATAACGGTAATTGGTAATTTCAATATCTGTAGCCGCTGTGGATAGAGAATCAGCCATTATTAAATTCGTAATGCCCGCTGCATGCTCGACATTTTCAATCCCTCGCTGAACCTCACCTAATGATTCTGACAAAGATTTTCCATTTTCAAGCGTAATTAATCGTGCTAGCTCTTCTTTATTCGTCATCAATAAATGATGCAATTTGAAAAGATAGCGGCCACGAACTGGAACACTTACTTTTTTCCATGTTTGAAAAGCCTCATCCGCTACTCTGATTGCTTCTGCAGTTTCTGCTTCACTAGATAATGGAACATTTACTAATGCTTCTTCTGTTGCCGGATTAACCACTTCTTCAAATTCAGTGGCTGCACTTGTTACCCAGCGGCCACCTATATAATTCTTTAAAAATCGAGTCATTTATTTTCCTCCTAAAAAAGTCTACTTATTTTTTATTTCTAATTGTTAGTCAATTCGTTCCGATTTAAAATCCACTCGTGTTTTTTCTCGTTATGAAACTTCCAAATTCGTTCAGGTCCTGCCATCACATTTAAATAATAAGAGGTGTAGCCATCTGGCACGCCGACAGGATGATATCCCTTAGGTACTTCCACAACATTTTGATGCTCTACAGTCATCGTTTCATCTATAGAACCATCCTCTGTATATACTCGTTGGAAAACAAAGCCTTGCTCTGGATTCAGCTCATGATAATACGTCTCTTCTAAATAAGATTCGTCAGGTAAATTTTCTTGATCATGTTTGTGTGGTGGATAGCTAGAAAAGTTACCACCTTCAGTGTAGACTTCAACCACCAACAAACTACTGGCAGTATCGACATTGTCTGGTAAAATGTTATGCACTAGTCGTTTATTCTGATATATCCCTCGTTTTTCAACCGTATTTTCCTCAGCGGTAATCACGTGCACTGGTAACGTTTTTTTAGCTGGCGAATAACAAAGGGCCAAACGAACAGTATCAGAAGTTGCTATTAGTTCAAACGACGTTTTTGCTGGAATATAGATACTATCTGTCGGAATTTTTTCAAAAACAGAGGTTCGTTTACCTAAATTCTCGTACCATTTATCGCCCACCTTAACATTGATTTTGCCAGTTAATACGACGATACAAACTTCCAGTTCATTACCAGCTTCTTGATACATTGCTCCATTATCTAATTCAAGAACTTGAAACTCAATATACTGTAAATCAGTGTTGTTTTTTCGAATATTTTGAACTTGTCGAACACCGGGAGCTAGTTCTTTTATCAACGGTTGATGTTTCAATGTTTTTTTCAATTCATTCGCTCCTAACTTTTTGGTTGTATGACGAATACCTAATATTTTCTAGCAGTTGCAAGTTTTTCTTTTTTTACTTGGTATGCTTCTTGAATCGCTGGTTTTTCTGATACTTCAGCAACACCGACATTCCACCAACTACCATCGTAACCAGCAGTCATCGTTTTAGGAAGAACATTTATTTCAATCAATGTCGATTGCGTTTGGTTTTTCGCGTCGACAATCGCCTGTTTTAGTTCTTCAATCGAATGGACTTGATACGCTTTGGCACCATATCCTTCAGCGATTTTAGCATAATTGATATTCATAATTTCGCCTTTTGTATTTCTAAATTCCGTCCCTTGACTTACGCCGCCATTCTCCATTTGCAGATTATTAATGCATCCGAACCCAGAATTATTGAACAGAACAATATTGATTTTTTTGTCATATTGTAATGCAGAGACCAGTTCGCTATGCAACATCAAAAAACTACCGTCACCGACTAATGCGTAAACCTCTTGATCAGGATTAGCAAGACGTACCCCCATTGCACCAGCAATTTCATAGCCCATACAAGAATAGCCATACTCTAAATGATAAGTATTTTCCTTTACAGGATTCCACAATCGTTGCATATCTCCTGGTAATGACCCTGCCGAACCAATCACAATCGCATCATCTTCGACAAAATCATTCAGATGAACGAAAACCTCTGTTTGTGTCAGAGTTGTATTCAAAGAATCAGCATAATCATTTAAAATATCCTGTGTAAAGTGGTTTTTGATTTCCGGATCAAAATCTTTCCGTTTAAAATGAGTTGTTTTTAATCGCTCCCGCTCTTTCACCCATTCGTTCTTCAGTTCAGTGATTTTTTCACCATAAGTCGTTCGATATCCTTCAATCATTGGCAGAATTCCTTCTAAGGTTGCTCGAGCATCTCCCACAATTTGAAACGCTTCCATTTTGTAAGTCTGTGGTCGACTTACGTTAATATTTATCATTTTTGATTGTTCAAAATTAAAAATACTTTTTGATGCAGTGGTAAAATCCGTATAACGTGTGCCAATTCCAATAATCAAATCCGCTTGCTGAACAGCTTTATTAGCAGCCGAGGTACCTAAAATTCCCAAGCCTCCAAGGTTATTTTCAAATTCCCATGAAACAGTTGATTTACCAGCATGTGTTTCAACCAAAGGTATCTGATGAACTTGAGAAATTTTCTGAAGGCTCTCACCTGCTTCTGAATACTTGCAGCCGCCCCCCACAATAATTACTGGGTGTTTACTATCCCTTATCAAGTGACTAGCTGTTTCAAGCTCACGAATTGTCGGCATCCGTCGATCGATATAATGAACTCTTTTTCTAAAAAACTCTACTGGATAATCATAGGCTTCTGACTCAACATCTTGTGGCAAACAAATGGTGGCAGGTCCTGTAGTTGCAGGATTGGTCATAACTTCAAATGCTCGTAGCAATGCTGACATCAGTTGTTCTGGCCGATTAATACGATCCCAATAGCGAGAAACCGCTTGGAAAGCATCGTTGGTAGAAAAAGTTACACTTGATTCATGTTCCAACTGCTGTAATACGGGATCTGGTTGCCGAGTAGCAAACGTATCTGCTGGCAGAAACAATACAGGTATATTATTAGCGAAGGCCGTTCCAGCAGCAGTCAATAAATTAGCTGAACCTGGACCAGCAGACGCTGAAACTGCGAATATTTTCTTACGTAAACTTTGTCTAGCAAAAGCGATAGCAGCATGAGCCATCCCTTGTTCGTTTTTTCCACTGTAACTTTTTAAATGTCCCGGAGCTTGTTCCAACGCTTGACCAATCCCTAAAACATTCCCATGACCATATACATGAAAGATTCCTTCCACATAAGGTGTTTCTTTTCCATCAATGCTGATATATTGTTGATTCAAAAATTTTAATAATGCTTGTGCTGTCGTTAAACGAATCGTCTTTTCCATTTTATCCACCTTAAATCCTGGCGATCATTTCGCCGTATATTTCCTTCTCCAGTTTAATGAACTCTTTTACTTCTTGCGTCGTTGGTAAAGAATCTGAGCAATTGTTACTTTTGACCATCATCGAAGCTTCCGCTGAGCCAAACTCTAAGCAATCGATAATTTCCCAACCTTCAAATAAACCGTATAAAAATCCAGCTGCATAGCCATCACCGCCACCAAATCCCTTACGTGCCTCCACTGGAAATGGTTTAATTGAAAACTGTTGTTGATCTGCTGTATAAGCTGTTGAGCCTTTCATCCCGTGTTTAATAACGACTATTTGAGCGCCACAATTATGCCAAAAAACAGCGCTTTCATTATCTGTCATATTTAGTTGAATCAATCTTTCAGTTAAATCAAATTCTTCTCTCGAGCCCATAATAATATCTGATTCTTTCGCAACTATTGAATAATAAATAGCGATTTCATCCACATTTTTCCAATTGTATTCTCGATAGTCGATATCAAAAATAATTTTGACGTTGTTTTTTTTCGCTAACATCACAGCTTTTAACACGGCTTCTCTTGAAGGGCTTTCCGCCAAAGCAGTTCCTGAAATTAATAAGGCTTTTGAACGTTTCAAATAATCTTCATCGATATCTTCGACACTTAGTTGTAAATCCGCAGCTTGGTTCCGATACATTAAAATGCTACTTTCTTTAGGTGATAGCATTTCTGTAAAAGTCAGACCCAACTTTTCGCCATGCTGTGCTTTACTTATCTGAGAAGTATCAATGCCTTGCTCATTAAAGTAATCAATAACATATTCTCCGAACTGGTCATCGGATACTTTCCCAATGAAGCCAGCTTTCATCCCATGTTTGGTGATACCCACGGAAATATTTGCAGGAGAACCTCCCACAAACTTTTCAAACATATGAACATTTTTTAAAGGCTTAAATTCTTCTTTAACTTGCTCATTATAGGCAGGGTTAAAATCGATAGCCACTCTACCTAAAAGAACTAGATCAAATTCTTTTGATTGATCAAAGCTAATATAACTCATAGATCCACCTCTTCTTCGTTCTTCTATTATTTACAAACGAATTATAGCACGCTTTCAAAACGCGTGCAACATTAAATTAGCACATTATTTTTGCGTGCATTTTAAAAGAACGCAAAAAAAGAAGTATGAATTGCTTTACAGCAAGATTCACACTTCTTTTAAAGATTATATTTTGTTTTAATAATGATATCTGTAAATAACATCTCTTCTGTTATAAATTTATTATTCTGTAGTTGATTCGCTAATAATAGTAAAGAACGATAACCCTGCGTAAAACCATCTTGATCAATTAGAAAATCAACTTGATTTTTTTTCAGCATCTCGATATTTTTCTCAGTTAAATCATAGATAATCACATACGGTCTGTCTTTCCCTGCCCTTTTTTTCAACACACGAGCAATTCCTGCTTGACCTCCTGAAAACACAACGACACCTTTTAAATTAGTATAGTTCTCTAATGTGTCACTTAAAATCTTTTCGACTTCATCGCTCGAATCAAAACTGCTTTGAACACCTGTTAATTTCAATTGTGGAAATGACTGTTTCAATTCTTCAACAAAACCAGCAACTCGTAAACTATTCACACTATTTCCAAAATATCCAGTAATAGCTAGGACATCTCCCTCTCCTTTTGTCAACATTCCTAATAATCCAGCAGCTGTCTTCCCGCTTTTAAAGTTATCCATTCCGACAAAGCATTGACGTTTACTACCAACAATGTCCGAATTGAATGTGATGACCTTAATGCCTTGTTCCGTAAGCTGATTGATTTTTTCCCTAATCGCCACACTATCAACTGGCATGATGGCAATTCCTTTTACACCAAGTTCTAACAAGCGTTCAAGTGCCTGTAACTGCGCCGCTTCATCGACCCCGTCTATTTCCTCTAAAAAGCAATCAATATTTCTTTTTTTTAGATCACCTATAACTGCTTGTAAACCTGATCGAATTGGAATCATAAAAGAAGATTTTGCCAATTGTGTCACAACACCTAATTTGATTGGTTCTTCTTTGGCCATCTTTTTTTTCTTCGGAACATAGTTCATTTCTTTCGCTATTGTTTTAATTTTTTCAGCAACCTCAGGATTGATTCGGCCGCGATTATTCAATGCTCGATCCACAGTTCCCCTAGATACTCCTGCTTTTTCAGCAATTTCTTTTATTGTTCCAGCCATTTGTTCTCTCCTTATTTACTTGATTTGCAAAATTATTTTGATTATTTATAAGCTTTCGTATGTATATTCTATCACAATATAAAAAAGCACGCAATTTTGCGTGTTTTATTTTAAAATGTAGTTTACTTTAATTTATATTTTCAAAAAAAGCACCTCAGCTCAGACTGAGGTACTTTTTTAATAAGTTATTTTTTCTGATCATCTTCATCCATTTTCAGAACCGCCATAAAGGCTTCTTGAGGAACTTCCACGGATCCAATTTGTTTCATCCGTTTCTTCCCTTCTTTTTGTTTCTCTAACAATTTACGTTTACGAGAAACATCGCCACCATAGCATTTAGCCAGTACGTTTTTGCGTAAGGCTTTAATATCTGAACGAGCCACAATTTTTTGACCAATTGCCGCTTGAACTGGGACTTCAAACTGTTGACGTGGAATTAGTTTTTTCAGTTTCTCAACAATCGCTTTACCACGCTCAAATGCGAAATCTCGGTGAACAATAAAGCTTAACGCATCCACTTTTTCAGCATTTAATAGAATATCCATTTTCACTAGGCGGCTAGTACGATAGCCAGCCATTTCGTAATCTAAGGATGCATAGCCTTTTGTACTTGATTTCAATTTATCGAAAAAGTCAAACACGATTTCAGATAACGGAATTTCATAAACTACGTTTACACGATAATCGTCTAAGTAATCCATTGTAATGAATTCGCCACGTTTACGTTGTGATAATTCCATTACTGCTCCTACATAATCGTTTGGCACCATGATTTGCGCTTTAACATAAGGTTCTTCCACAGATTCAATCGTTACTGGTTCTGGAAATTCAGCTGGGTTGTCAACAACAACGGTTGTTCCGTCTGTTTTATTAACATGATAAATTACGGACGGTGCTGTTGTAATTAACTCTAAATTAAATTCTCGTTCCAAACGTTCCTGAACAACATCCATGTGCAGCAAACCTAAGAAACCACAACGGAAACCAAATCCTAAAGCTTGCGATGTTTCCGGTTCAAATTGTAACGCCGCATCATTTAATTGTAATTTTTCTAATGCTTCCCGTAAATCATTGTAGCGCGACGTATCAATTGGATATAAGCCACAATAAACCATTGGATTCATTTTGCGGTAGCCTGGTAGTGCTTCTGCTGCTGGATTGTCGGCCAAAGTCACTGTATCCCCGACCCGTGTATCTTGAACCGTTTTAATGCTAGCAGTGATATAACCCACATCACCAACCATTAAATAATCACGAGCAATTGGTTTCGGTGAAAAAACGCCGACTTCTGTTACATCAAACGTTTTACCGTTACTCATCATTTGGATTTTATCCCCAGGACGAACGACACCGTCAATTACACGGATGTTTAAAACGACCCCCCGATAACTATCGTAAATAGAGTCAAAAATCAAAGCCTTTAAAGGAGCCTCAATATCGCCTGATGGAGCTGGTACATACTCCACCACTTGTTCTAAAATATCTTCAATCCCAATCCCTGCTTTGGCACTTGCTAAAACAGCTTCCGATGCATCAATTCCAATTACGTCTTCAATCTCTGTCCGAACACGCTCTGGATCAGCGGCGGGTAAATCAATTTTATTAATAACAGGTAAAATTTCTAAGTCATTATCCAATGCCAAATAGACATTTGCTAGCGTTTGCGCTTCAATTCCTTGCGCCGCATCAACAACTAGAACAGCCCCTTCACAAGCTGCCAAGCTACGAGAAACTTCGTAGGTGAAATCGACGTGCCCTGGTGTGTCAATCAAATGGAAAGTATAGGTTTCACCATCTTTGGCTGTATAGTTTAATTCAATTGCGTTTAATTTGATGGTAATGCCGCGTTCTCTCTCTAAATCCATTGAATCAAGTAATTGATCTTGCATTTCTCGACTGCTAACTGTATTTGTTTTTTCCAAAATCCGGTCGGCTAAAGTTGACTTCCCATGGTCAATGTGGGCAATGATCGAGAAATTACGAATTTTCTCTTGTCTTGCTTTCATTTCTTTATTGTTCATTTTTTGCCTCATTTCTTTTAAGAAAAGCTAGCTCCCTGCTAGCTTCATCAATCAATTGTTATATTTTAGTTGCCTTTTTTATCAAATTATCATGTTTAAAGGTCTAGGATAATCAGCACTTTTCATTATACCAATTTTTGAAGAAGATTTAAAGCACTTCCCTTTTATTCTTTTGGTTTCGAAAGGCTAACAGAGTTTCGAAAAATTTGGTATACTAAAAACAGTAAATTTATTGGAGATGGAAAAATGGATGAACAAGAATTTCGAAAGCAACTGACCTTAAAGCCTGTTGAGGAAGAACACATTGATCAATTTAATGAACTTCTTTCCTATGTTTTTCAAGTAACTGAAGCGGATATTGAAGAAAGTGGTTTTGAAAACAAACGCGCATTTATCAAATCAAAACAACCGATTTTAGAACTTTCAAAAGTATTTGGCTGGTTTCACGAAAATCAATTAATTTCACAAATTGCTATCTATCCATGCGAAGTCAATATCCATGGTGCTTTATATAAAATGGGCGGCGTTACTGGTGTCGGTACCTATCCTGAATATGCCAACCACGGTTTAATGAAAGACTTGATTCAAACGGCATTAGAAGAAATGCGCCAAGATAAACAGTGGATTTCTTATCTTTTCCCTTACAACATTCCTTATTACCGACGTAAAGGTTGGGAAATCATGTCCGACAAGTTATCTTTTAAAATTCGGGATACGCAATTACCAAAAACCGTTCCCGTTCCAGGAATGATTGAAAGGTTAGCTGTCGATCACCCAGATGTCTTTGATGTCTATGCGCGATTCGCTCGTCAAAATCACGGCGCACTCATTCGTAGTGCCTTCAACTGGGAAGAATATTGGCGTTTTGAAAACGAGGAAGAACGGACTGCTGCTGTCTATTATGGTGCCAATCAAGAACCTTTAGGAGTACTTTTCTATTGGGTGGCCGATGAGGTATTTCATATTAAGGAAATGTTTTACTTGAACCAAGAAGCCCGAAATGGCTTGTGGAATTTTATTACTGCGCATTTTTCGATGGTTTATTGGGTCAAGGGCGATATCTATAAAAATGAACCATTAGCCTTTCTTTTAGAAGACAGCCAAATTAAAGAAAGCATTGAGCCCTATTATATGGCTCGAATTGTCGATGTCAAAGCCTTTTTAGAAAATTTTCCTTTTGAAAGTACAGCTAAGCCCTTCCATTTTGTCGTTAAAGATCCTGTTGCTGAGTGGAATAATGGTATTTTTGGCTTAATTTGGGATGAAAATGATCAAGTAACCATTACGGATGAACCTTTAGGTACCGCCGTTCACTTAGATATTCAAACACTAACTTGTTTAGTCATGAATTACCGACGCCCTTCGTACTTACATCGAATTGAGCGCATTGATACAGATAAAGAAACTTTAAATTCTTTGGAACGGATTTTTCCTGACCAAGAAGCTTATTTCAGTGATTATTTCTAAACCCTTGGATTGGAGACAGACAAATGACAAAAATTTATTTTGCAGGACCTTTATTTTCGCAAGCTGACTTACGTTATAATGCCTATTTAGTCGAACAAATTCGACAATTGGATAAAACAATCGATCTTTATTTACCACAAGAAAATGCGGCGATTAACGACAAATCTGCTTATGCCGATAGTAAAATGATTGCCTTAGCAGATACAGAAAACGTCCTTGCTAGCGACTTATTGGTTGCTTTATTAGACGGACCAACCATTGATGCGGGCGTAGCTTCCGAAATTGGTGTTGCTTATGCCAAAGGAATCCCGGTGGTTGCCATTTACACAGACAGCCGCCAACAAGGTGCTGATAATCACCAAAAGCTTGATGCTTTGAACGAAGTCGCTGAAAATCAATTCCATTATTTAAACCTTTATACAGTTGGTTTGATTAAATTGAATGGTCGGGTTGTTTCTTCAGAAGAGGACTTGTTGGAAGAAATTAAGCAACGATTGCCATAATAAAAAAAAGAACGAGCGAATTCGCTCGTTCTTTTTTTATACTTCTTCTATTGGTTCATTTTCAAAAACTAATTGATTGTCTAATAGACTAATCGTGACTTTTGTTTTTGGCATTACTCGGCCAGAAACAATTTCTTTTGCTAATGGTGTTTCGACTTCGCGAGTAATGAAACGTTTTAACGGACGAGCTCCATAAGCTGGCTCATACCCATTTTCAGCAATCCATGTTTTAGCTTCATCAGTGATTTCCAACACAATTTCTTGTTGCTCTAAACGATGAGCAAGTTGTGCGGTCATTTTACCAATGATTCCTTTCACATTATCCAAGCTTAATGGTGTAAATAAAATAGTATCATCAATTCTGTTTAAGAACTCTGGTTTAAAGTGTCCTTTTAGAATATTCATGACTTGATTTTCAACTTCTTCTGGAATTGTTCCTTCAGGTGTCACACCTTCCAATAAAAGCTGAGAGCCGATGTTACTTGTCATAATTAAAACCGTATTTTTAAAATCAACGACCCGACCTTTAGAATCTGTCAAACGACCATCATCTAAAACTTGTAATAAGATATTAAAGACATCTGGGTGCGCTTTTTCAATTTCGTCTAATAAAACAATTGTATATGGATTTCGACGAACAGCTTCTGTTAACTGACCACCTTCTTCATAACCAATATAGCCTGGAGGGGCCCCAACCAAACGAGACACGGCATGTTTTTCCATGTATTCACTCATGTCAATCCGTACCATATGATCTTCAGAATCAAACAAATCTTCAGCTAAAGCTTTAGCAAGTTCTGTTTTACCAACACCAGTTGGTCCTAAGAAAAGGAACGAACCGAGTGGGCGATTTGGATCTTGTAAGCCTGCTCTTGAACGAATCACCGCATCACTAACAGCATCGACGGCTTCATCTTGACCAATCACACGTTTGTGTAATGTTTCATTCAGTTTCATTAATTTTTCTCGTTCGCCTTCAACTAATTTTGTCACAGGAATGCCGGTTAAACGACCGACCACTTGCGCAATTTCGTTTTCAGTAACCGATTCTTGTACCATTTTGACGTTATCTTTAGCGTTCTTTTCTTCCAATTCTTTCAATTCATGTTCTAATTGTGGAATTGTTCCATGACGCAAAACAGCCGCTCGTTCTAAATCATAATTATTTTCAGCATCTTCTAATTCGTGTTTTGCTTTATCAATCTCTGCACGTTTGTTGGAAACCGCATTAACTTCTTCTTTTTCCGTTTCCCATTGCATTTTCATTGAGTTGGCTTCTTCACGCAAATCTGCTAATTCTTCTTGCAAGTTGGCTAACCGTTTTTTACTTGCATCATCTGATTCTTTTTTCAAGGCCGCTTCTTCAATTTCTAGTTGCATTAACCGACGTGTTACTTGATCGAGCTCTGTAGGCATCGAATTCATTTCCACTCGAATCGTTGCGCTTGCTTCATCGACTAAGTCAATCGCTTTATCTGGTAAGAAACGATCAGTAATATAGCGATCGGATAAAGTAGCGGCAGCAACTAAAGCATTGTCATGAATATTCACGCCGTGGTGAATTTCAAATCGTTCTTTTAAGCCACGCAAAATAGAAATGGTATCTTCTACTGTTGGTTCTTTGACTAATACTTTTTGGAAACGACGTTCTAAGGCTTTATCTTTTTCCATATATTGGCGATATTCATCAAGCGTTGTGGCACCGATTAAATGCAATTCACCACGTGCTAGCATCGGTTTTAATAAATTCCCGGCGTCCATACTGCCTTCAGTTTTACCAGCTCCGACGATATTATGAATTTCATCAATGAATAAAATGATTTTGCCATCACTTTTTTTCACTTCTTTTAAAACAGCTTTTAACCGTTCTTCAAATTCGCCACGGAATTTTGCTCCCGCAATTAAGGCACCCATATCTAAAGAAAAAATGGTTTTATCTTTTAAGTTTTCGGGGACATCTTTACGAACGATTCGTTGTGCTAATCCTTCAACAATCGCTGTTTTACCAACACCTGGTTCACCAATTAAGACTGGATTATTTTTAGTTTTTCTTGATAAAATCCGAATAACGTCACGAATTTCTTCGTCACGACCAATGATTGGATCTTGTTTTCCTGCTTTTACTTGTTGTACTAAGTCAACACCGTATTTTTCTAGTGCTTTATATTGTTCTTCCTGGTTTTGAGAAGTCACACGATCTCCTCCTCTCATCTCTTCAATATTTTTTCTTAACTCTTTTTCTGTAATGCCTTGTTGCATTAAATATTTTGTTAAACGATAATTTTTCAATTTCATTAAAGCTAAAAGTACAATTTCGGTTGATAAAAATTCATCTTGGAATTCTTCTCGAAGTGAATCAGCTTCTTGCAATAAATGGAACAAATTTTGACTTAAATTTTGACCATATTGCACATTACCGCCTGCCACACTCGGATATTCATCTAACGCGTTATCTACTTCTCGTTCAAATGCATCAACATCTAAACCAGCATCTGTGTAAAAATTACGCCCAAAATGGTTTGGTTGAAGAAAAATTTTCCATAAATGTGCAATATCAATTTCTTGATGTTGCCGTGTCACCGCAACTTTTTGAGCTTCAGCAATCGCCTCTTGTAGCGTTGTTGTCATTTTTTCAATATTCATAAACGATCCCTCCCGTTTATTGTTTTGTCTTTTTTTATTTTAACATTCTTTACAATTATTATTATCCGACTTTTGATGGATTTCTTCAAAAGTTAAGGTATTCGTAAACCTTATAAATTTATTATACCCTATTGGTCAGTAAAGGTCAATAAATAAATTGACCTTTTTTGACCTTTTTGATAAAAAAAAACCTAAAACAGTTAAATATCACTGTTTTAGGGCTTTTTTCGCAATAACAACTAGTTTGACCAACTCTTTATTACATTGATTTATTAAAAATAAAGTTTTAACGTAAGATACTTTTTATCGGCATAGCTAACCAAAATAGCCAAACTGGTTATTGCTAAAAATAATTCGTACTCATAACCACTAAAACCACTTGCCAAACCAAAAGAAAAAATAGCTCCGACTAAAACTGCTATGAATCCTACTGATACCAATGGAATTAAAAAACCAATAATCATAAATAATCCACCAATTAATTCAATTGCTGCTACACCATAAACAAAAAGACTTGGCAAACCAATACTAGCAAAAAACGCTAAAGTATCTTCCAATGACGTTACTTTCATCACTCCATGAATTAGCATCGTCACCCCTAGCCAAATTCTAATCACTTGAATGCCTCGCTGTTGTTTATCCATACTTCTCCTCCTTTGTTTGCATTTAATAGTTAATGTAACTATCGAAGTTACATTATAAAGGATAAATCGAAAAAAGTATAGAAAAAAACAAACGTATTTAACAATACGTTTGTTTTTTAATATTCCTGTAAAACTTAGAAGCGTTTTTTCTTAATACAATTAACTTTCCTTCTAAGTAAATCATACTAAGATTAGACTACATCGTCCAATGACCAAGTTACTGTCGATTGATATACTTTTGATATTTCTCCTACATTTGCAGGCACAGTTAATTTTATCTCTTCAAAAGGAAAATATAGTTGCCAAGTTCCACTTCCTTGTGCTCCAGTTGCTGTGATTATTGATTGGGCTGTTGCACCCGATCGAAAAGCTTGAGAACCTAACATCGGTCCATTGGTAAAACCAGTCGTTACTGATTCCTCGGCTGTATTAGCATATTGAACTTTTTGAAGTTGAGTGTCCGCAAAGTTCAAGGTAATTCCTTCTCCTTGTGGTAAAGATTTACCAGTTTTATCTTTAAATTCAGATAAACTAACGTTTAATTTCCAACCTGTGCTAGTTGGTCGATTATCTTCTAGACGTAACATAAAACCAGCTTGTTGTAATTCGGGACTTCCTACATAGCTTGCTGAATTTAGTCCATAACTTTTTGCCGTTGGCGAAATCGTTTGTTTGCCAAAATCAAACGTACTTGGTGTCCCCATCAATACAGGTCGTTGCCCACTCCATTTCGCATATAAAGTTACAGTCCCATTATTAGTAGCAGTTAATGTCGAAATTATTTGTTTATCCGTATAGACAACTGCACTTGTCCGTGTCCTTGACCAACCAAGGAACGTATTACTCTCTTTCGTAAAGATGTTGGCTGGTAATGGCTTGCCTGTTCCATAAATAAAACTAGCGTTAGGCATAGTACCAGTTCCCCCATTTGCATCAAACTTTACGGTATAAGCGTTCCCCTTCCAAACAGCATAATAGGTCTTAGCTGAGGCATAATTAACGAGAGGGTTTGTTGTAATATCTGGTGTTGTGGCACTGGCTGTTGTAGCCCAACCTTGAAAAATATAGCCTGTTCTTGTTGGCTTCACAACCGTGCTTAAATTAACTACTGTCCCAAAAGTATAGGCTTTAGCAGCCGTACCACCCGAGCCCCCATTGGCACTAAAAGTCACATTCACTGAGATTGGTTTCCAAATAGCTTGCAGAGTTATTTTTGTGGTAGTTGACGTAGACGTAAAGCTAATCGTTGCACCCGGTTGATATTTTTGGGTTGGTGTTGCAACATCTTGCCATTCCACAAAAGTATAACCACTAAGCGTTGGTTTGGCTGTTGGAATGACAATTTTGCCGGCATCATTCACATCTAACTGGATCGTTTGCGGAGAAGGTAAATCTTTCACTCCACTTCCAGGAACTGTAATACTCGGTAAATTTTGTTCATAGGCTACTTGAGCAAACTCTGTGCTAAAGGTAATTTCATCACTAACTGCTGTTAAAGTGGCTCCTGCTTTAGCTTCTTTAGCAGAATATTGAAATTGGTTAATTGCTTTTTGATTCTCTGCATCTGGCACTAAAAAACTCATAATCGCATCTAATGTCTCACTTGGTTTGATTGTCGTTGCGCCAAAATCGACATAGATTGCTGTGATTAAAGCTGAATTAGCGGGTTTAGTTGTAGTGAACCCTAAACTGGTTAGTTTAGTGGCATTCCACGCTTGCAAATCATTGTTAGCATAACTAGGCAATTGTGAGACAGGCTTAGTTGTATAGTAAGTTTTGGCTGTCCCATTATTACTGGTCAAGTTTGTAAACCCGATGCTGCCTGTTGAACCACGACCATCACTAGAAGAAGGTAAAATATTATACAAGCGAACGTTATTGAAGTTTGTATTTCCAGAATTTTTAATGACCGTTTGCATTTGCGGGGTGCCTTTGCGATCTACCGCAAAGATATTCGTATTTGACCAAGCTTGCGTCGCGGAGCCACGAGCATTAGTAGCGCTGTCTAACTTAGAAGAATCCACAACAGAAAAGCCAATATTAGAAGTAGATGAGTTAATCACGTAGCTATTTTCGTTCGTGTTGTCTAAGCCAATTTTTTTTGCTTCTGCAGCAGATAATTGAGTAAGTACACCATGAAAGAAATCAGTTGCCTTAGGGCTACTATAGGCGATATAAGGAATTTGATAGCTTCCAGAAGCCGCTGAACTATCCACTACAAATTCTAAAGGAATCCGAAAAATACTAGCCGCTCCCGTTACTTTAGATTTATAAGCCGTGCTGGACGTCTTAAAACGATAATAATTATAAGTTGTGTCATTTATAGCTAAGGTTTCAGCGGTCACCGAAGCTGGATAGGTCACTTGATTACTCTCATCAATAAAATCTTTTTTCGTAGTCGCTTTTAAACGTAACTGTTTGGGAACTTTAATTGTAATAATGGGATTCTCCCAATCCCCAAAAGAAGTATCTGTATAGTAGCCATGATTTCTCCCGACTATTTCATAGTTAATCGTGTCCCCAGGCAGTTTATTTTCACTATTAACACTGGTAAAGCTAGCACCACCACGTAAAGCTACGCCTTTATTATAATATACTACATTATTGTTTAATTTAAGCTCTGTAGGAGTCCCCGTTGCATCTTGGTACTGCATTGTGGCTCCAAAGGTGATTGGATTAGTCTTGCTAGAAAGCCCTGTGCCGTCTGGCCACTTTCCACTAGGCCAACTTTTGACCTGATATCGAAAGACCATCCCATTCCCAGGAGGTAACGAATTGGCAGTTGTGCCATCGGTTCCCATAGGAATAATATCAATGGTTGAAATATACTCATTGATTGCTAAAGTCGGTAAAGCTGGACTAAAGCTACCAGTCTTAGCCGGTGTACTACTCCAAACAGAACGACTCGTTCCAGTTACAGCATTTTTAATATGATACAAAGGGCGATAATAGGCGGGGGCACTCACTCCATCATTCAAACCTAAAATATATAAATTAGTAAAGTTTCCCTTTGCTGATCCTGCAGTTAATTCTTGTAATTTATATGTCACTCCTTGAATTGGTTTGGCGCCAGTATTCTTAATAGTAATTATGCGGTTAAATGAACCATAGCCAAAAGTGTAAAAAGTTCCAGCTGTTGCTATACTGTCTAAGTTATTAACTGTGTTGGTAGAACCTGTGACAGTCGAATGATAGCCTGTTCCTGACAATTGAAAATCTGGCCGAGAACGTTTTATATAACGTTTCGTAGTGGTGAGCGTATTTATTTTCCCATTCAGGTATTTTACCTTCATTCCAAAATTAACGGAAAAAGAACTCCCTTCTGCATACGTTTTATTCAAAGTAACCTTTGTGTCGAGATAGGTTAAATCAATTCGAGTTGCTGGGTTGTCTAAAATATTTGGTGAGAGAGTTACTAACTTCTGATAGTACCGAGTAAAACCCACTGGCACACTAGGATCTTGTGCATTTGTGACCCCGGTTTTTAATAATTTATTGGCTAAATTTCCCGTTAGTGTAGCTCCCGTGGGAATTTCAACATACACTTGATGCTCATAACTAGGGTCTAAATTCGCTCTAGCTAAATAATTAAACCAATAACTATGTCCTATAACAATATCACCGTCAAAATAATTGTCATCACTAGGAACTGCGTAACTAGAACTTACATTTGAAGCACTAGAACCAGCCACATTAGTTTTTAAGACTTTATTTGCCGCTGAACTTGCTATTTGTGTCCCCGTATTATCAAACACCTTCGCTTGGAGATTATTCCACACAATTTGTTCAGGTGGGATTTTGGCATCATAGACATTATTAAATTTAAAACGTAAATTAATCGTCTCTAAAGTTGTCTTGGTTTCTTTCAAGCGAATAATTAATTTTTTATTGGCCGTATCGTTTACATACGAAGCCACAATGGAGTTAGCACTAGGTGTACTAGGTGTCACCAACGAAAATATCGGTGCTGTACTATCAAAGTCTTTAAAAATCGGGTCACTTTTACTTGGATAAAAGCCATAAGGAAGCTCAATCGAAGTACCAGTGAGGCCCGCTTGGCTGATGGAAACTGGTAAAGAAACAGTTAAGTAATCTGGTGCTGTTCCTGTCGCAGGGTCAGTATATGTACGATAAGTGGCTGGTGCAGTCAAACCGACCATAATCCCATTCGCTTTAGCGGCAATGTTTTTAGACTTAACGACGGGGTTGCTTTTTTCATTTTCCTTTGTTTGCTTCTGCTCACTACTCTTCTGGGTCTCTTGTGGCACTACTACTTGCTCTTTCACAATCGTCACGTCTAAATTATTAGCCAACGTTTCTTGGTTTTTATCTTTGACTGACAAGGTAAAGGTTCCTGCTTTTGTTGTCGTTAACAGCAAGTAACTCTCCCCCAACTGGGCTAAGTCTCTTAAAACCAAGCTATGTTGTTCTTGATTATAAGAACTATGCTCCTGCAATTGTTGGTTCTTTTGGGGATTATATTGAATTTCCTGAGGCAATTGGATTTCCGCCCAAGTTACATTACTAGTTATTTTTAGATAAAAATCCGCTCCGGCAGTTACTTGACGTTCTGATTCTTGTTGTGACCAAGTAAAGGAAACAGTTTCTACTTCTTTCGTTGCTTCAGTTGCTTGAGTTTTTTCAATTGAAGAATCGGTTGTTTCAGTTGTTTCTATCGTTTGCTTGGACGGTTCTGATAGCTTAGGTAATGAATCTTCAATAATTTGTTGCATTTCACTCGTTACTGTTGTTGACTCAGTCCCCTCAGCTAAGCCATTAATTGGTAAAATCATCGTGCCTAATAATATGACACAGATTAGATTAGTCATTTTCTTGTTCATAACCAACACCTGCTTTTCCTTTTTATTTCTTTACTATTTAGTTCTACTCTTTTTAAGGTAAAAATAAATGCTAACTACAACGAGGACCATTGCACTACTCCCCACTAACAAAAACGGTTGCCTTTTTGCTGAAGGTGTATTCGTCGACCATTGTTTTATTTGCGTTTGTGTAATTGTAAAATCTTTTCGCCACTGCCATTCGCGATTACCAGCGCTTACTTGGCTGTGAACAGTATAAGTTCCCGCTGGCAGGACAACGTCATTCAATGGCAGATCCATAGCTAATAGCGAATTAGGTGCCACTGTCACATCTGCTTGTACTTTTTTTAGTAACTCTTTTGTCTGACCTTTTTTGGTTAACCAATTGGTAATTGTTGCTTCTTTCATAACTTTTGGTTGCCGATTTTGGTATGTTACTTGAACCACAGGTTGGCCAGCACTGATCGTTGTACCAACTTTTTTTAGTTGCAATTCTGCTCCTTCATCAAATGGTTGTTTATCTTCTGTCAACATGACGGAAATAGTATACGCATAGGTTGATGTAAACTGATTACTTGTTAATGATTCATCCTCTAATTGTTTAATAAACCGTAATGCGCCTAATTTAACTCCAGAAAATGGCTCTTTGGGTATTTTGATTTCATAATTCACTATTTTTTCTTCAAAGTTTTTTACAGTGACCGTAGCTTCCTTATTTTGCAAATGAACAATTTGTGTGATGGAATTTGTCAAACTAGAATCTAGTTTGGGGCTCGTCTGCGTATAGTCAATCTGTCCTTCCGTTCCGTTCACTGCATCATGAATACTTAAAGCGACAGTTACGGGCTCTTTTTGCAAACTTCTGATTTTCACTTGAATAATCTGCTGACTACTTGGCTGAACGCCTAAATAAAAATAAGTTTGGTTCTTATCTAGCTGATTATCTGGTATCACACTTTCAACTGTGAAACCCGCCAGTGGCTGTGGCTCTGGTTGTTGGGATAAAGCAACTTCGAAGCGTAAAAAGATTAGATAACAGCTAACTATAAAACAGAGATAACCGAATATTTTTATTCCATTCCCCGTCGTTTTATTTGGGACTTGTGACAATTTCATTACAATCAACTTTCCCTCCATTCTTTTAATAATTATCGTTAATAGACTCATTATAGCTAAAGATACACAAAAAAAAATTTTGAATTTTTAAACCCATAATTAAAAAATGATATATGCTTATCCTATAAGGGTTTGATAGCGCTTTACACCTATGAAAACACCTAAATTCCATCTTTTTTTGAAAATATCTCCTTTATAATCTAAAGAAAAACCAAACAAATAGCGAGAAAACGTCAAAAGGTAAATAAATGAATTATACCTTTTGACGTTTGCTCGCTAAAAATTAATACTTTTTCTTCTCATTTCTACTAAATAACTTTTCAACTTTTTTTCTGAAAACAAAAAAAGCGCTCAGGAAGAAACTGTTTTTTCCTGAACGCTCTTTTTTATCCTAAACCAACACGTTCAAAAATCGTGTCAACATTTTTTAAATGATAATGATAATCAAAGGCATCATCTAGCTCTTCTTTTGATAAGACAGAAGTAATTTTTTCATCCGCATCTAGCAACGGACGGAACGCCGTTTGATGATCCCATGCGTAAGCTGTTTTTGGTTGGACCAGATCATACGCTTCTTCACGTGTCATGCCATGGTCAATCAATTTTAACAAGACACGTTGGCTATAAATTAGTCCATAGGTCGCATCCATGTTACGCTTCATATTTTCTGGGAAGACCGTTAAGTTTTTGACAATATTACCAAAACGATTCAACATGTAATTTAGTAAAATCGTCGTATCGGGAATAATAATCCGTTCAGCAGACGAGTGAGAAATATCTCGTTCATGCCATAAACTCACATTTTCAAAGGCAGTAATGACATGACCACGAATCACACGTGCCAAACCAGTCATATTTTCAGAACCAATTGGATTCCGTTTATGCGGCATTGCCGAAGATCCTTTTTGTCCTTTTGCAAAAAATTCTTCTACTTCACGCGTTTCTGATTTTTGTAGACCACGAATTTCTGTTGCAAATTTTTCAATACTTGTCGCAATTAATGCCATGGCAGAAACATATTCTGCATGTAAATCACGTGGTAAAACTTGTGTCGAAATCTCTTGAGCACGGATCCCCAAATGTTCGCAAACATATTCTTCAACAAATGGTGAAATATTGGCAAAGGTACCTACGGCTCCACTGATTTTACCTGCTTCGACACCTTTGGCTGCATGTTCAAAACGTTCAATATTGCGTTTCATTTCAGAATACCACAACGCTAATTTCAAACCAAATGTAGTCGGTTCTGCATGAACACCATGCGTTCTTCCCATCATGACCGTATGTTTATACTCTTTGGCTTTGGCTCCGACAATCTCCGTAAATGTTTGTAAATCTTTCCGTAAAATATCATTCGCCTGTTTCAATAGATAACCATAGGCAGTATCCACAACATCTGTGCTGGTTAACCCATAGTGCACCCATTTTCGCTCTTCACCAAGCGTTTCTGAAACGGCACGGGTAAAAGCGACAACATCATGACGTGTTTCTGCTTCAATTTCTAAAATACGTGCAACATCAAATGATGCATTTTCTCGGATTTTTTGTACATCTTCTTTAGGAATTTCGCCAAGTTCTGCCCAAGCTTCATCCGCCAAAATTTCAACTTCTAGCCATGCCTTGTAGCGGTTCTCATCTGTCCAAATTGCGCCCATTTCGGGTCTTGTATAACGATCAATCATTGTGCCTTATCCCCTCTTTACTCCTCAATTTTTGAAAAATAATTACGACCAAATCTTTGTTTCTTTAATTTCTTCCAGTGTTTCATCGATTTCTTTGGTTAATATAGTAATATGCCCCATCGCTCGTTGCGCTTTTGCTTCACTATGGCCATAATAGTGGAAATGCCAATCTGGATGTTCATTAATAATGTCCATCGTTTCATAGGCTTCATTCCCAAGCACATTGACCGTAACCGCTTCTGACAACAGTTGAATCGTTGGCATTGGCCAATTACATAAACCACGAATATGCGTATCATATTGGCTAAAAGAACAAGCATCTATTGAAAAATTCCCAGCATCTTCTGGACGAGGTAAAATTTTATTTACATAAATCCCGCCTGTTTCTGTATAAAACATTTCAATTGAAAGGGTGCCGACTAAACCAACTGCTTTAGCAATCACCTTAGCAATTCGTTGCAACTCGCCACTGACTTCGTCATCAATTCTGGCTGGCGCAATCGTTTCATGTAGCTTACGCTCTTTTTTAATTGTTTCCACAACTGGAAATGTCGCAAATTCGCCACGACCATTACCAGAAATCAGAACAGATAATTCTTTTTCGTAAGGAATCCAAGCTTCCAAGACACAGGTTCCTTCTCTCAGAAGATTCATGGATGGCGCTAAGTCTGAAGTACTATGTAGTACATAACGACCTTCCCCTCGCGTATTCTTCAAGATACACGGATAACCAATGCCATCAATTGCTTCTTGAATATCAGTCGGACTAACAATCGTTGCATAAGGTGCAATCACAATATTATTATCTTCCAAGAAACTTTTTTCCATTAAGCGATCTTGCGTAATCGCTAAAATGTCTGTTCCTTGTGGTATATTCGCTAAATGTTGAATCGCTGTTAACGCATCAACATCTGCATGTTCAAATTCATACGTAATCACTTGGGCACGTTTTGCCAATTTCTCTAACGCTTCAGGATCATTATATGCTCCTAATAATTGCCAATCGGCAACTTGTGCAGCAGGACAATCAATTTGTGGATCTAGCACACCCACTCGAAACCCCATTTCTCTTGCACTAAGGGCCATCATTTTTGCTAAATGTCCGCCACCAATGATACCAATCACTTGACCAGGTAATAGTGGTTTATCCAAGTTCATCACAACTTTCCATCACAGTTTTATCCTTAAAATCCTTCTGCGGTTTCTCGTCGCAGTCTAGCCTTTAAGAGTGCTCTTTTTACATGATACAAGGAAAAAGGCTCAACTTCAAGTGCCAGCAGTGTTTCCCTTAGGTTTTCTCATCAGAATTTATTAACATACTTTAGGATAAAACAGCGGTAACTTACTACTCGTCTCTTTGTAACCAAGCTTTTTTCTCTTATTCTCTTCAGATTAATGAAAACATTAAATTTTTCTAAACGATGATGAGGTCAAAAAAGTATGAAAGAAAAGCCACCTGACCTTATCTATCATACTTTTTTGAAACTATTCGTTACTTTCTGAGGTTTCTTTTAAACCATTGAATAAAAGATTTAAAATAATCGCGGTAATGCTACTCATGACAATTCCATTACCAGTAAACATGCTAACAGTTTCTGGTATTTTATTAAAGAGCGTCGGCATAATATTAAAGCCTAAACCAAAGCCAATCGAGATGGCAATAATTAATAAATTTTTGTCATTTGAGTAGTCAACTTTTGACAACATGCGCATTCCTTGGACAGCCACCATTCCAAACATAACCAGCATTCCGCCACCTAAAACCGGCTCTGGGATAATTTGAGCCATCGCACCAATTTTTGGTAATAAGCCTAAAATAATTAAGAAAAAAGCAGAAAAATAAATTGGTCGACGTGTTTTGATCCCAGATAATTGAACTAACCCGACATTTTGAGAGAAACCTGTATAAGGAAACGTATTAAAAATCCCCCCTAAAATGACGGCTAAACCTTCTGCATGATACCCACGACGTAAATCATCTTCGCCAATTTTCTTCCCTGTAATGTCTCCTAAGGCAAAATAAACACCTGTTGATTCAACCATACTAACAATTGAAATAATAATCATCAACACAATAGAAGAAAGATCAAACGTTGGTTTGCCAAAATAAAAGGGCTGTGGAAAATGAAACCACGTAGCTTGACTAACAGGAGATAAATCCACTAATCCCAGAAACGCAGCTAAAATTGTGCCACCGACTAGGCCGATTAACACGGCAATTGACTTGATAAAGCCACGTCCCCAAACTTGCACAACAATGATTAAGGCAATTGTTACAAATGCGAGTAGCAAGTTTTTAGGATCACCAAAACTTTTGTCCGTTGCTAAGCCGCCACCCATTTTTTCAACAGCAACAGGAATTAAGGTCAAACCAATAACTGTAATGACTGTGCCGGTGACTAAAGGCGGAAATAGACGTTTAATTTTTGAGAAAAATCCTGCAATAAGAACGACAAAAATGCCCGAAGCAATAATTGAACCGTAAATTGCACCAACCCCTTTGTTCGTACCAATCATGATTAAAGGCGCAACTGCTTGAATGGCACAACCTAAAACGACTGGTAAGCCAATCCCAAAAAACTTATTCACCGTTAATTGTAAAAGTGTCGCAACGCCGCACATAAAAATATCGATTGAAATCAAATACGTCATTTGTTGCGAATCAAAATTCAAGCCGGTTCCGATTAATAAAGGTACCGCAACTGCTCCAGCATACATCGCTAATAAATGTTGCAATCCTAAAACGGCGGCTTTCCCATTTGGTGTTTCCGTCTGTTGTGGTGTATTCAATTGTTTTGTTTCCAAGATTATGCATCCTCCTCTAAAAACGTCACCGTTCCTTCACTTAATGAAGCGATACGTGCTAAAGAGACTACATTTAAGCCCATGTCTTCTAATAACTGACGACCATCTTGGAATGATTTTTCAATTACGATACCAATTCCTTCAACCTTTGCACCAGCCTGTTGGCATAATTCTACCAATCCTTTAGCAGCTTGTCCGTTAGCTAAAAAGTCATCAATAATCAACACTTTATCAGCATCAGATAAAAATTTTCTTGAAATGGAAATTTGACTTGTCACTTGTTTTGTAAATGAATAAACTGAAGCCGTTAAGAGCTCTTCATCCATGGTTAAACTTTTTGCCTTACGAGCGAAGATCATTGGCACACCTAATTTTTGCGCTGCGTATAAGGCAGGAGCGATTCCTGATGCTTCAATTGTAATTACTTTGGTAATGCCTGCTTCTGCGAAAACCTCAGCAAAACGATTACCCATAGCCTCCATCAATTCTGGATCCACTTGGTGCGTAATAAAACTATCTACTTTTAAAACACCTTCACCTAATACACGGCCATCATTTTTAATACGTTCGACTAATTCCTTCACAATATGAACTCCTTTACTTATTTTTCGATAGATGCTTTGTTCTCATCCTGAGGAAAGGACGGTTCGTTAAAAACGAACGAAATAAAACAAAGTGCTATTTATATTCGTGTTCTAACAAAAGAAAAAAGCCCATTTTGCCAAAGCAAAAAAGGGCTATCCGCTCTTCTTCACTTATAGACCAGCATTTACGGTGCTGGGTAGAGACGGTCAACCGTATTTTGACCTTATACAAGCTTCTATGTTTCTCTAGGATAGTACAAAAATCTCTAACTTTCAATGGTTTAACAACTTTTTTTCATTAGAATTTTCAAATAATTGGTTCATTCTTCCATTGTTCCGTAAAAGCGAACATTAAATAGCCAAAAACGCTTTGGCAGGATAGACTGCCAAAGCGTTTTTTATTCTTCATCGGTTGCTTTTTCTTGTTCACGATATTTTTTCATTTTTTTGCTGAATAATTCACCGTTACTAGGGGGCGTATATGTAATAGCATTCGCTCCGGCGATAATGGTTTCATGAATACTCGATTCAGTTGGTCCTCCTGTTGCAATAATCGGTAATTCTGGATACTTGCCACGGAAATAGCGTACGGTGGCTGCAGTGTCTTTTCCTGCACTGATATTAATCATATCCACGCCAGCCGCAAGTTTTTCATCAATTGGCGTATGAATAGAAGTTACTGTGCTGATAATAGGAATATCGATTGCTTCATCCACCATTTTAATTGTTTCAATTGGTGTAGGACCATTCAAAACGACACCCATTGAGCCTTGTGCTTCTGCAAATAAACTCATATAAGCAGAACGCATGCCTTGCGTTAAACCGCCGCCGACTCCTGAAAAGACAGGAATATCCGCTGCTTCAATAATGCCTTTTGTAATCGCTGGATGCGGTGTAAAAGGATATACAGCAATCACTGCCTGTGCATCCGTATTGCGGATAATCGCAATATCTGTCGTAAAAATAATTGATTTTATTTTACGGCCAAAAATTTTAATGCCACTGGCTTGCCGAATAATCTCTGGCATTTTTACAATATCTTGTTTCAGCGGCGTCATAATTTCTGGAATCCACTTTTCGCTCATTGTCATCGTTCCTCCATGCTTAACGGTCGTATTTATTTAAATTGTATTCTTCAATTACATGAATGATCTTATCAGCGTATGTAGGATCCGTTGCGTATCCAGCATCTTGAAGCGCTTGTGCGGCCTCTTTATAATTTTTGGCTAACAAGACTTTTTCATATAAATTTGGATCCCAATCGACCCCATCAACAAATAACTTGGTATGATCTCGCATGGATTCTTCCCAATTGTCATAAACTCGAAAATCACCCTGAATCGTAATCCAGACCTCATTGACATACTCTTTTGTTTCTAAATTGACTTTTGGTTGATTGCCATATGCTTTAATCCCAAAAAGATTGTTATATTTCGATGCTAATTGACTTTGTCCAAAATTTGATTCTAAAACTGCTTGCCCCATAATAATACTTGGTAACACCCCGTAAGATTCTTGTAATTCACGTGCATACGGTGTGATTTCAGCAACAAATTCTTCTTTTGAGATGTTTTCATTTTGGCGATTGACTGACTCGCTTTGTCCCTTATCTGAATCAGAAAGGACAGATAACGAAAAGACAAAGGCCAAACCGACGACAACTACGCCTAAGAATAACTTTGGCAAATTCAGCTGCTTTTTTCTTTTTTTCTGATAGTTGCTCACTTCATTAATTCCCCACTTCATCTTTTATTTTCCGATAAAATGTTTCACTATCTTTCACTTTCGTGATTGATTTCATTTGTTACTATAACCGAATAATTGTATCATTTTCACAGAAAATTATCAACTTTCATCACTGCTTACGCTCGTGATTTCAGTACTTGATTCAGTGGTAGCAGTTGAAGAAACTGTACTACTTTCAGAAATTTTAGTGGACGATTTCACTGTTGTTTCAGTTGATGTGTGAACAGATTCTTCAACTGGCTTTTTGCCAAAAAAGACAAAAATTACCGCACCAAACATAATAATCACAGATAAAATCCCAGCAATTGTGTATTTCAAAAGACCATCCTTCCTATTCGTTATTCACCTACGTAAGTATCCATCAGATTTTCATTGACCCAATCTAATAATTCAACTTTTGAACCTTCCAATTGTCGTTGAATCGTAGCTGGTAACCGGAATGTAATAATATCATCAAAACCCCATTCACCATAGGCCAGCGTCACTTTCAAATCGATATAACCAGCAGCAATTTCTTGTTCCTGTTTATTGTTAGGAATCAATTCTACAACGCCCAAATCAGATTGTAACCATTTTTTGGCAATTGTTGTTTTTAACCGTTTATATTCCGAAACAGCTAGGTTACGTTTTTCCGGAAATAAGATGGTTTGGCGGAGTATTTTTTGAGTCAGCATCCACTCATAATCCGTAAACAAATTCTTAATTTTTTGCATGACTTCATTGTCCAAACCAAATTGGCCTTCTTTCCAAGCTTGCCAATCGGCTGCTTGAATTTGATAAGCGGAGTAAAAATTTTCTTCTGTTTGGTACTGTTCAATAATTGCGTCAACAATAATATCTACATAAACTTGATGCATAATCATTCGCCTCCATTTTCTATTTTACTGAAATTCTCTAAAAAAAGCATCTTTTTATCTCTGGATTTTATCATATTTACAAAATTGTCCTTGTTTTCTAATTTCTCTTGTTTACAGTATAATAAATAATGAAGAAGATTTGAAGAAATTGCATAGATTAGGAGGACTTCTTTTGACAAAAAAATTATATCAATGGGGCATCGTAGGATTAGGTGGAATTGCCCACGAATTTGCTTCAACGTTTAAACAAGAAACTAGCCAACTTGCAGCTGTTGCTTCACGGACATTGGCTAAAGCAGAACAATTTGCCGCTGATTATTCAATCCCTAAAGCCTATGGTTCTTATGAAGAATTGCTAGCAGATGAAACAATCGATGTTGTCTATATAGCAGTGCCAAATAAACAACATGCTGAACACATTTTAAAAGCGCTCCAGGCCGGAAAACATGTGTTGTGTGAAAAAGCTATTACGATGAACGCGGCAGAATTAAAACAAGCCTTGGCAGTTGCAGAAAAAAATGACCTTATTTTAGCAGAAGCCATGACTATTTTTAACATGCCACTATACGACGAATTACGTCGCTTGATGGATGCTGGCAAATTTGGTCAGTTAAAAATGATTCAAGCACCATTTGGAAGTTACAAAGAACCCGATCCTAAAAATCGCTTTTTTAATCCTGACTTAGCAGGCGGCGCATTGTTAGATATTGGTACTTATGCGGTTTCGTTTGCTCGTTGGTTTCTCAGCTCACAGCCAGACGTTTTAGCTTCTAGCATGGTTCCCTTCTCTACTGGTGTTGATGAACAATCGGTGACATTGCTTCGGAATAAAGAAAATGAGTTGGCGACTATTTCATTAACATTCCAAGCAAAAATGCCAAAGCAAGGAATTGTTGCTTTTGAAGATGCCTATATTACCATTACAGATTATCCACGTGCAGATGAAGCAATCGTTCACTACAATGACGGTACGGTTGAGACCATCGTTTCTGGGTACTCAGCTGAAGCCATGAATTATGAAATCTACAATATGGTTGAAGCAATCAAAGGTACTCAACCCAACCGCTCCTTATTTTTCACGACAGAAGTCATTGATATTTTGGACCAGATGCAAAAATTATGGCAGAATTAAAAAAAGAACTTCGGCTTTTGCTGAAGTTCTTTTTTTTATTGTTCTCTATGGATAAATACGGTTTAACATACGTGGGAACGGAATCGCTTCACGAATGTGTTCATTACCAGTAATGAACGTAACAGCACGTTCTAAACCTAATCCGAAGCCAGAATGTGGTACAGAACCGTATTTACGTAAATCTAAATACCAGCTGTATTCTTCTTCAGATAAGCCAAACTCAGCTACTTTTTCTTTCAAATAATCATAATCAGTTGCACGCTCGGAACCACCGATAATTTCACCATAACCTTCTGGTGCAATTAAATCGGCACAAATTACAACATCTTCACGTGTTGGATGTGGTTTCATATAGAAGGCTTTAATTGCTTTTGGATAATTTAAAATGAATGTTGGAACGCCATAGTAATTTGAAATAAAGGTTTCATGTGGGCTACCAAAGTCTTCGCCCCATTCAATGTGATCATAATCATTGTTTGCTTCTTCTTTTTGTAATAACTCAATCGCATCATCGTAAGTAATACGTTTGAATGGTTCCGAAACATATTTTTCCAGTAACGCTGTATCACGTTCTAAAACATCCAATGGATATTGTTGATTTTTCAATACCGATTTAATTAAATGTTTTACGTAGGCTTCTTGAATATCTAGTGATTCTTCATGAGTTGTGTATGCCATTTCTGGTTCAATCATCCAGAATTCCGTTAAGTGACGACGAGTTTTGGATTTTTCCGCACGGAAGGTTGGTCCAAAAGTAAAGACTTTTCCAAATGCCATCGCACCAGCTTCTGCATATAATTGACCTGTTTGTGATAAGAATGCTGGTTGTCCGAAGTAATCTGTTTCAAATAATTCTGTTGTGCCTTCTGGTGCTGAGCCTGTTAAAATTGGGCTATCAATTTTAATGAATCCTTGTTCGTTAAAGAACTCGTAAGTAGCACGAATAATTTCGTTACGAACTAACATGATTGCATGTTGTTTGCTTGAACGTAACCATAAATGACGATGATCCATTAAGAAATCTGTGCCGTGTTCTTTCGGCGTAATTGGGTAATCTTCTGAAGCGCCAACGACTTCTAAATCAGTGATATCCATTTCATAGCCGAACTTAGAACGACTATCTTCTTTAATAACACCAGTAACCATGACTGCTGTTTCTTGTGATAAATGTTTAATTTCTTGGAATTTTTCTGTACCAGCTTCTTCACCAAAGGCTTCAATGAAGTTTGGTTTGAACACGACACCTTGGAAAAAGGCTGTCCCGTCACGTAATTGTAAAAAGGCAATTTTTCCGCTTGAGCGTTTGTTAGCAATCCAAGCGCCAATTTTTACTGTTTCTCCAACATGTTTGTTTGAATCAATAATTTGAATTTGTTCCACGTTTGTCTCTCCGTTCATTTCTTAGTTTATTCTTTTAGGCGTTGTGCTGAATTCGTTTCTTTTCTATAAAGTCGTTCATTCGCTCAATCGCTTTTTCTAACGTCATTAAATCTGTCGCATAGCTCATCCGCACATGTTCTGGTGCACCAAAGCCTTCTCCTGTTACCAGAGCAACATGCGCTTCTTGTAATAAATCTTCCACCCAATTAGTCACGTTATCATACCCACAAATTTCTAACGTTTTTTTGACATTCGGGAATAGATAAAATGCGCCTTCAGGTTTTATTAGCGAAACACCTGGCAAAGCTGCTACTTTTGGATAGATATGATTCAGGCGTTTTTCAAAGGCCTGACGCATGTCTTCAACTGTCGACTGTTCACCTGTTAAAGCCTCAATTGCCGCATATTGGCTAACCGCGACTGGATTACTGGTGGATTGTGAAGCGAGTTGTGTCATTGCTTGAATAATTTTTTCATCACCGATTGCAAAACCAATGCGCCAGCCTGTCATTGCATATGTTTTGGAAACACCATTAATAATGATTGTCTGTTGACGAATTGCTTCTGAGATGGTTGCAATTGGTGTGAACCGATGTCCATTGTACACCAAACGACCATAAATATCATCTGCAATAATGAGGATATTATGAGCAACTGCCCATTCACCAATTTGGCGTAATTCTTCTTCCGTATAAATAACACCAGTTGGGTTAGATGGTGAATTTAAAATGATTGCTTTTGTTTTGTCCGTTCGTACAGCTTCTAATTGTGCGACTGACACTTTAAATGATTGCTCTTGCGTGCTTGATACAAATACTGGCTTGCCTTCTGCTAACTTGACTTGTTCACCATAACTTACCCAATAAGGGACAGGGATAATCACTTCGTCCCCAACGTTCAAAATGGCTTGAAATAATAGATACAGCGCATATTTGGCACCATCTGTCACAATAACTTGCTTGGGTTGATAACGAAGTTGATATTCTCGTTCCACATAAGAGACAATTGCTTGCTTTAATTCAGGAATGCCGCCAGAAGGTGTGTAATAACTTGCTCTTCCATCCTCAATTGAAGCAATTGCTGCTTTTTGAATATTTTTCGGGGTTACAAAATCTGGTTCCCCAACCGTTAAGCTTAAAACATCTACACCTTTTGCTTTTAATGCTTTCGCTTTGGCGGCAGCTGCTAATGTAACAGAAGGAGTCAATTGCTGTGCTCGATTTGATACGTTCATACACCTTTCACTCCCACTTTCATCAAAACCTATCTAAATTAAATATCTTTGACAACGTTGATCTCTTCGCCTTTATCAAAGCTCATAAGATAATATGTTAGTACTCCTTGATCATTTTCGGTGACCACTTCCCATGCAGGGC
Organism: Enterococcus sp. DIV1206; assembly: GCF_051712485.1. Taxonomy (NCBI): domain Bacteria; kingdom Bacillati; phylum Bacillota; class Bacilli; order Lactobacillales; family Enterococcaceae; genus Enterococcus; species Enterococcus sp. DIV1206. The sequence goes on along the minus strand of NZ_JBIOOZ010000001.1, from coordinate 1,010,841 downwards.
GCTTATCATAAAGCCCTAACGTAGCTTTCATCACCGATTCATCGGGATGGGCTTTAGCAACAATGTCTGTTATTTGTTGTTCAGTTTGACCATCTTTTTGATTTAAGACCGTGACTTTTTCTCCCGATTTAGGGACAATCACGACAATCTCTGTGCCTTTATCATTTTTGCCGGTTAAAGTAAAATACGTATTTTTGCGTGTAAACCAGTAAAATTTATCAACTGTTTCTAAATTAGCAGAAGTTTTGGCAATTGCGGTTGCTTCTTTTTTGGCTTGAGCCATTGGTTGATTGGTTCGTACAAAAAAGATAATTATTGTTACAAGAATTGCTAAAAGGATTGCCAATAGGGTTAAAAGGACAGTAATCCGTTTCTTCTCTTTCTTTTCTTCTAATTCCTCCAAAAAGCCTTCCATCCTCTCTAAACTTACTGGGTCTTATTATAGCAGAAAAATAGCGGCCTTTCACAAATATGACCTAAAAATAATCGATTATTTGTTTAAAAATTCCTTTAATTCTTCTAAAATTTCAGGCATGGGCGCTTCTTTTACTGAGAGTCCCTTGGGAAACGCTTTGATTAATCGTTTGCCATATTTTGCAGTGACTAAACGACGATCCAGAATCAGCAATGCCCCTCTGTCTTCTTCAGAACGGATTAAACGGCCCAGTGCTTGTCGCAAACGTAAGGCTGCTTTCGGTACCGCTTCTTGAGCAAATGGTTGTATCCCTTCTGCTTCTAAATACGCATATTTTGCTTGCACAAGTGGTCGTTTCGGGTTTTCAAAAGGTAAACGCGTGACTATCAATAACTGTAAAGCTGTTCCTGGTAAGTCCACACCTTCCCAAAAGCTATCGGCTCCTAGCAAGACATTTGGTTTTCCATTAGAGAACCGTTTAAGAATTTTTTCACGACTGCCGCTAATCCCTTGGGCGAGGACCTCTTGTCCTTTTTCCAATAACCTTGGCTGGACTTGATGATACACGGTGGACAATAATTCATGCGAAGTAAAAAGAACCAACATCGAACGTTCCTCTTGCGCCATCAATTTTTCAATGGTATCTGAAATGTATTGACCCATTTCATAGGAAGAGGCATTTTGAATGGCTACTGCTTCTTCCGGTACATAGACTCGCGCATTTTCTGCATAGTTATATGGCGTTGGCAGGGTTTTGAACGTCACCTCTGTTAAACCTAACCGTTGCGGTAAATACTTTTTATTGTTGCCAAACTTCAATGTGCCGCTTGTATAAATAATTCGTTCATACCGCGGATACCACTTTGTTTCGGGAAGCAAACTAGCTTCTAAGTCATGAATTTCAATCAAGCCATGGTCTTCATTTTGTGGTAAATATTCTTTTACCCAACGTGGACGCCAATCATCAAGATAAATGGTAAAACAGTGGTGAATACGTTCAATTTCATCAAAAAATTGAAACAAGCGAACAAAAACGATGCGATCAGCCAAACTAAAGGTTTCCAACTGACTCATAATTGTTTGCTGTAACTTACTTTGAATAGTTAACAACTCCTGCAGTAAAAGCTGGAGCGTTTGACTATGTTTTTCTCCCGCAGCAGATAAATAATCAATACGTTCTTTGGTTAAAAGCAACTCCTGATGGTCTATTCGCTTCTGCGTTTTACTAAATAAACGATGCAATTCAAAAAGAAAATCTTGCCATTCATCCACAAAATCCAGTAAACCTTGCTGATAAATTTTTACAAACCGCTGCTCTTCAGAAAACTGTTGAAAAATTTGCTGTAAAGCAACAAAAAGTTGTTCTTTTTCAATAAAATGCGTGACTTGTTTTTTTAGTATCACACTGTTTACTCGTTCGCTTGCCATCCGACTAGCGATGTCTGGTAAATGATGTGCTTCATCAATAATTAGCCACGGACTTTCAGGTAATAACGGTTGTTTTCTTAGCGACTCTTGCGCCAAAAATGCATGATTAACAATCAACACGTTACTTTGAGCGACTTTTTTATACAGATGTCTTAAAAAGTCAACTTCATAAAGTTCATCTTTTTTTGAAAGAAAATCCAATCCGCGATGTGTAACTTCTTTCCAGAATAAATGATTTAAATTCGTCAATTGTAGTTCATCTAAATCGCCCGTTTCTGTTTCTAGCAACCAGACGAGAACGCCCATTTGATAAAGAGCGTATTGTTTTTGCGGAGTGGGCTGATTCAACGTTGCCTTAAAGCGTTGTAAATCAAGATAGTGTCGATGGCTTTTAATAACAATGCCTCGTAATTTTCCTTGGCAGATTTTATTGGCTAATGGTAAATCTTTTTCCACTAATTGATTTTGTAAAACAATCGAAACTGTTGAAATGATGACTGGTTTTTCTGGCGTTGCTAAATAGCTCATCGGCAACAGATAGCCTAATGTTTTTCCCGTTCCAGTCGCTGCTTCAATAAATAAATCTTTTGTCGTTCCTTCTGTAAAATGATCATAGACTAAATTCATCATCCGACTCTGTTCCGCACGATAAGCGAAACGTTCGCCAAACAGTTTTTCTTTGGCTTTTTTAGTTTTGGGATACGTGCTAGTCTGATAGAACGTTTCTTCAAAAAGAGGAACTTCTTTTTTGCGTAAAGCAATGCCACTGACCACTTGATAAGCTGGATTTAATGGTGTGACTTGTTTTTTCATTTGTTCATACGTTTGTTGAATAAAAGTACTGGTTTCCCGCGCTGTCTGTTGACTTAATTCCGCAATTTTTTCCATAGTGACTAATGGTAAAGATTTCATTTTTTCTTGAATTAATAACAAAAGTTCGGCTGTAACCTGCGCATCACTATCTGCTTGATGGGGATTCTCATGAGACAAACCTAAGCTTTCCGACAAATCACTTAAACGGAAACTTTTTTCTGTCGGTAAAAAAATCTGTGCCAATTCCACTGTATCAATGGCTGGAATGGTAAGTGGCGGCGTGCCACACCGTACCAGTTCACGAGCTAAAAAATTATAATCAAAGTGGACGTTATGCGCCACAAAAATAGTATCTTCCAGATAATGATAAATTGTATGTGCTACATCTTCAAAATAAGGCGCTTTTTGAACTTGCGTATTACTAATCCCAGTTAAACTTTGAATTTGTTTTGGTACTACTTGATTGGGATTCACATCTGTCGCAAAGTTCGCAATAATCTTTCCATCTTGAACGAGAACGCATCCAAACTGAATGATCCGATCACTTGTAGGATCTGTTCCAGTCGTTTCAAGGTCAACTACTGCATACACTTGTTTGTCTTTCAATGACTTCACGCCTTTCATTCATCTTTGAAAATTATACTACAATTTATAGGATTTTCACTAGTATTTCAAAAATTCTCTTGAAATCTTTTCCAGAGATAATAAGAAAGAGCCTGAAACAAAAATCCAAAGTGATTTTTGTTTCAGGCTTAAAAGCTGATAAACTGAACGGTTTTGTCTTACCTTCTCCTAAATAAGCGATTAATAACAGTCAAGGATTTTCTGCATATACTGGTTTAATTGCCCATAGCCTTCCAATTCTCTGATTACTGGTAGCGGACAACGAACCTTTTTATTAAATAGTGTCCGCTTTTCAACATATTCTGTAACTTCGTCTAAAAATTTATCTAATCCTTTTTCTAATTTCATACAACTTAACTGATTGCAAATTCGCACGTCTCCTGCCTTTTTCTTTTGAACTTGTTTAAATGATTGTGAGAATGCTTTTGCTTCAAACATTTGTGCTTCTAACTGTCTTTTTTCAATCGTTATTTTCGGTACTGCTTGATTTCCATCAGTATCCTCTAACTGGCGACTCATAAAGCGACGATAAATTTCCTCTTCTAATTCGTCCAATTGTCGTTGAAAGTCCGCAGGAATTGTCCGACTTGATGAATTTTCTTTCTCACTTTCCATAGAGACAGCTTCTTTTTCTGGCTTCTGCTCCTCTTCTTTTTCGGCAGACTTATCCACTGAATTTAGCGAGCTTTTTTCTGTTTCTTGTGGAAAAGTAAATAAAGGTTTTGCCGCAGTGCTCTGCTGGTTTTCTTGTTTTTTTTCTAGCTGCGCTTCTTTAATTGGCGCTGGTTCAGATAACACTGGTTCTTTCGCTGGTTCTTCAAGCACTAGTTTGTTAACGGGAAGCACTGCTTCACTTGTTGCTACAGTTGTTTCACCTTCTTGATTTTCCAGATTATCAGGCGAGAGATTGACGTCTGGTTGTTCCGGATTAGTATCCTCTGATACTTTTAGCGATGCCTGTTCTGCGGCTATCACAGGAGAAGCTCTTTTCAAATGGATCGTTTTTATTTGTCTAGAAATGACGGGATTTCTCGTTTGCTTAACGGCTTCATTCAAGGAGGCTAAATTTTCTTTTAAAAGTGTCAACATTTCACGTAAGACAGCAATTTCACCAGCTAATTCCGTTAATTGATTTTCTTGCGGCACTACTTGTACATTGGTTTCATTCATACGGACTGTTTTTTTATTTTTAGTTGTCGGTATTTCATACATCCATTGTTTCAGTGCGAATCGTAAGTCACGAGTGCTCGGCTCAAAGCTTCCAAAATAAACAGTGTAGTACATTAACTCCGTTTCAACATAGACATAAATCTTTTTAACAATTAACTCTTCAAACTGTTCTGATTCATCCCAACTTTCACATAAAGCCTCAAAAAATTGTTCCCCTTCTGCTAAATTTTGGTACTCTTTCGCTAAATAAAGCTTGCGAATTAAGTAAAAATTATACGGTGTTTCAACATTATCCGCATAAATTTCTCGTCCTAAAAAATCTGGATTCGTTTCTTTACAAAGAAAGACCGTTTTCTCTTCTGGTTGTGTTTCAAGTGTTTTAGTCATGAGGTTCACTTCCTTTTTCTCCGTTAATAACCATTTTTAATGATAGATACCTTTAGTATACAGGAGAAATTCTTCTGATTTTCTCATATTTTTAAGAGACAATAGAAATTTTAGAGAAAAATCGACAGAAAAAAACGTGAGACAAACAGTCCTATTGACCATTTATCTCACGCAAAATACTTAAACTGACTATTTTATCCTTGGGACATGTAACCAATTATTCTGCTGAATCAATTGGCAAAATCGTGTCTTTTTTCTCGCGACGTGCAATTGCTGGTAAAATCATTCCTAATAGAATTAAGACGATTGGTGTCACAATGTTAGAAGCTAATTGGAACAACCAGCCTTGAGGGTCTGAGGCATACTCAAATTTAGGCACCATTCCTAGGATACAAGCAAAGGCTGTAAATAGGAAACACCAGAGACCAAACACAAAACCAATTTTAGGATTTTTAACAAATTTATATTCTGAATTAAATTGTTTGTATGCTTTGTTTAGAAGCATATAGGCAAAGAAGACCCACAAGTAACGCATTGGCATAACTACAGAATTTAAGTTAGTTAGCCATTTAACCACTTCGTTCATGTCCTTCAACCCAAACATTGGTAAAGCGATAATAATACTTACTAAAATACCTGTTAATAAGTAACCATTAATTAACGTACCTTTTTTCGTACGTTTACGTAACCAACTTGGAACAAATTCTGGATCTGCTTCAGCTAAAAGAATTTTCAGTGGAGCATCAATTGAAAAGGCTAACGCAGCCACTTGACCCACTGTATTCGTCAAAGCATAAACAATCATTAAGAGATTACCGACACCATAATATGCGCCTAATTTTTGGAAGGCACTGTAGGCACCATTTGCCATTAAATCTTTAGGAATATTGTCACTTGAGAATAACATGCCCATTGCAAATGAACCTAAAACAGCCGATAAACCAACCATTGCTGCTAGGAAAATCATTCCTTTAGGGAACTCTTTGGCTGGATTTTTAGTTGCATTTACGTAAGGAGAAATTTTTTCAGCGCCACCTACCGCAAAAACTAACATTGATACGGTTGTAAAATAACTAAAGTCAAATTTAGGAATGTAAGTGCTGACTTGTGACATGTTTGGCGTCGCAAATTCAACCGTTGAATTAATAAATGGTGCGCCTACCGCTAATAAAATGAATAAAATAGACATCACAAACATGGCGGTTCCAGCTAAACCACCAATAACTTTTAAGGTGGTTAACCCTTTTGTTGATAATAACAAGAAAACCAAGAAAATTATTAATGAAATAAATGATACCGTTACGATTGGCATCGTATTGACTAAGTTTCCATTCCCTTGAACTGCCCAACCTAAGGCAATTAAAATTGCTTGTGGTTTTTGTGCCAAGTAAGGAATGTGCACTACCCAATAAGTCCATGCTGCATAATAGGCTAGACGTTTAGTACTGGTATTTTGCACCCACGAACTAACCCCACCATTACTGTCTTTAAATGTTGAACCTAACTGTCCTACGATTAACGCATAGGGAATAAAATATAAAACTAAAATCAAAAGCCATGAAGTGACCACTGAAATCCCTTGTTGTGCATAATTATTCACAACATTTCCAAGACCCCAGACCATGTTAAAGGCAATTAACCCGACGGTGAACCATCGTAATTGCTTTTTGTCCATATAACCAATTCCTTTCTTATTAAAAAAATAAAGCTCTTCATTTATCATAAGCATTTTACTTTTTATGCACAAGCTCAACATAATTAAATAAAGATGGCTTTTTAATAAGTAATTAAAACGCTTCTAGCAATGATTTTCTAATTTATTTGATGACTAAAAAAGGCCGGTGAATAAGTTGCTTCACCGGCCTTTTTCTAAGAGATTTTTCTTTTATAACATATCAAATAATGATAATTGGTTTTCATCTGGCAAGTCTTTTAAGACACCATTTTCATTCATGTATTCAATTAACGTTTTAGAAACTTTGCCTCGTGTTGCCAAATCTTCTTTCGACAAGAACGGTTGCTCTTCTCGCGCAGCGACAATGGCTTTCGCTACGTTGAGTCCTAAACTTGGCACTGCTCGGAAAGGTGCAATCAAGGTATCCCCTTCAATCACAAAATTTTCAGCGTCCGATTTGTACAAATCAATCATGCCAAATTTATAGCCCCGTTCCAGCATTTCATTACATAATTCTAAAACCGTTAATAAGTTCTTCTCTTTAGTGGAGGCGTCCATCCCTTTGTCCGTAATTTCTTTCATTCGTGCTTTCACAGCTTCTTTCCCTTGTGACATTGCCACTAAGTCGAAGTCATCCGCCCGAACGGAGAAAAATGCACAGTAATATAAGATTGGGAAATAAACTTTAAAGTAAGCGACCCGCAACGCCATTAATACGTATGCTGCCGCATGGGCTTTCGGGAACATATATTTAATTTTAGAACAAGAATCAATATACCAGTCAGGGACGTTGTTTTCCTTCATCGCATTTAAATACGTATCCCGTAGTTCATCAGGAATCTTATTCCATTGTCCTTTACGTACCGTTTCCATAATCTTAAAGGCCATCCCACTGTCCAAACCAGCATGAATTAAATATACCATGATATCATCCCGACAACCAATTACTTCAGCAAGATTGGCTTCGCCACGGCGAATCAATTCTTCTGCATTCCCTAGCCACACATCGGTTCCGTGAGACAGTCCAGAAATTTGAAGTAATTCTGCAAAAGTTGATGGATGGGTCTGTTCTAACATACCTCGAACGAAACGTGTCCCAAATTCAGGAATTCCTAAAGTTCCTGTTTTAGAATAAATTTGCTCTGCATCCACACCTAGAACATCAGGTCCTTCAAAAATACGCATCACTTCTGGATCGTCTGTTGGGATGGTTTTTGGCTCAATCCCAGATAAATCTTGTAACATCCGAATCACGGTTGGATCATCATGTCCCAGAATATCAAGTTTTAAAATATTATCGTGAATGGAATGGAAATCAAAGTGCGTCGTTTTCCATTCTGCCTCTTGATCATCAGCAGGGTATTGAATTGGCGTAAAGTCATAAACATCCATGTAATCAGGAATTACAATAATACCGCCGGGATGCTGCCCAGTCGTCCGTTTAACCCCTGTTGAACCTTTGGCTAAGCGATCAATTTCAGCACCACGCAAATGTAAATTATGATCTCTTTCATATCCTTTAACAAAGCCATACGCTGTTTTGTCGGCTACTGTACCAATGGTTCCTGCCCGGTAGACATATTCTTCACCAAAAAGAACTTTCGTGTAGTTATGGGCTTCGGCTTGATAATCGCCAGAAAAGTTCAAATCGATATCGGGAACTTTGTCGCCATGGAACCCTAAGAACGTTTCAAAGGGAATGTCGTGGCCATCTTTAAACAATCGAGCGCCACATTTTGGACAGGCTTTTTCAGGCATATCAAACCCTGAACCATAGGAACCATCTTCATAGAACTCAGAATATTGACACTCAGGACAATAATAATGTGGCGCTAAAGGATTTACTTCAGTAATCCCTGTCATTGTCGCAACAAAACTCGAACCGACAGAGCCCCGTGAACCAACTAAATAGCCGTCTTCATTACTTTTATGCACCAGTTTTTGAGAAATTAAATAAATGACCGAGAAACCATTCCCGTTAATCGAATTCAGTTCCTTTTCTAACCGTTTTTCGACAATTTCTGGTAAAGGATCGCCATACAATTCGCGCGCACGATTGTAGCTTAAATCAGTGATTTCTTGTTCAGACCCAGGAATTTTTGGCGTATACAAATCGTCTTTTACTGGAATAACTTCTTCACATAAATCAGCGACTTTGTTGGGATTTTCTACCACAATTCGCTTAGCGACGTCTTGTCCTAAAAATTGGAATTCCGTTAACATTTCATCGGTGGTTCGGAAATGAACCTTTGGTAAACTATGGCGATTTAACGGATTAGCGCCACCCATAGACCCGACTAAAATTTTCCGATAGATGGCATCTTCTTCATTTAAATAATGAACATTTCCAGTGGCGACAACCAGCTTGCCAAGTTCGTCACCGATTTTCACTAGATTACTAATAATTTCTTCCAAATCTGCTTCATTTTTCACCAATTCTTGTTCAATTAATGGCGCGTAAACTGGTTTGGGCATAACTTCAATATAATCGTAGAATTTGGCACGATTTTTTGCTTCTTCGACACCTTTTTGCATCATTGCTTCAAAAATTTCGCCGTTTGAACATGCGGAACCGATTAAAAGCCCTTCTCTTAACTTCGATAATTGCGAACGAGGAATCCGTGGTACTCGGAAAAAATAATCTACATTGGACATCGAAATCAATTTAAAAAGATTTTTTAATCCTGCTTGAGTTGTTGCTAAAATCGTTGCATGGAAAGGTCGAGCTCGTTTGTATGAGTCTCCTTCGCCAATATGACGATTCAAATCATCATGGAAATGCATATCATGATTCTCTTTCGCTTCTTTTAAGAAAATCCAGCACAAATGACCCGTTGATTCCGAGTCATAGATGGCGCGGTGATGTTGTTCTAAGTTGACGCCAAATTTTTTCGATAAGGTATTTAGACGATGGCTTTTGAAATGTGGATACAAGAATCTGGATAATTCTAATGTATCGATGACGGGATTAGCCGCTTCAGGTATTCCATGTTTGCCATAACTTGTATTTAAGAACCCCATATCAAAAGAAGCGTTGTGGGCCACTAAAATAGTTCCTTCTGAAAACTCTTTAAACATGCGTAAAACTTCTTCTTCGGATTTTGAACCGCGCACCATTTCATCTGTAATCCCAGTTAAATTGATTGTCGTTTGAGATAATGGATGGCCAGGATCAATAAACTGCTCAAAAGTCTCAATGACATTTCCTTTGTGCATTTTGACTGCGGCCAATTCAATAATTGTATCATAAACAGCGGAAAGCCCCGTTGTTTCCACGTCAAAGACCACATAGGTAGCATCTGTTAATTCAATATGTTCTTCGTTGTAAGCAATGGGTACACCATCATCAACAATATTAGCTTCCACGCCGTATAAAATTTTAACGCCTGCTTTTTTACCTGCAGCATGGGCATCAGGAAACGCTTGGGCGCCGCCATGATCCGTAATTGCGATGGCCTTGTGCCCCCATTTCCCCGCTTGCGCCACCAAGTCACCTACTTTATTGGTCGCATCCATTGTACTCATGTTACTATGCATGTGTAATTCTACACGTTTTTCACCTTCTGGCGCGTAGTCTTTTCTTGGCGCATGGGCGACTTCCATCAAATCTTGGGCATTCATGACTAAATCACGCATGAAGGTATCTTCTTGTACACTACCACGAACACGAATCCAACTTTGCGGTTGAATCGCATCAAAAACTTGTTCATCTTTTTCCCCATTCGAAAATTTCTTCACCACGAAAGAGGAAGTATAATCAGTTATTTTCAAAATTAAAATTTTTCGTTTAGAACGCAATTCACGCACTTCTTTATCAAAAATAAAGCCTTCAATCGTTATCCGACGTTCTTCTTCCAGTATATTTCCCATTGGCATAATGGGTTCATCATTGGGAATATTCCGCCCTAAACGAATTGGACCATCAAACGCAGGCGCTTGTTGTTGTTTTTCTTTTTTCATTTGTTCATGTTTAACAAGCGATTCAGCAGCTTGTTGTTGAAAGGCTGCGGCTTGTTCTAATTTTTGCTCTTCAAACTTTTTCAGCACTTCTGCAGCTTGCTGTTGATCCATTTTTGGTTCAATATGAAATTTAGGAAACCCGTAAGAGAAATAAAGTTCCTCAATAATTGGTAAATATTGTTGCTTCAAATAAGGAATAACTGCTTCATTGTCAACAGGTAAGATAATTTTCCGATCTTCGAATTGTGGTGTCTGTGTTTTTAAGACTTTCTGAACTAACGGTGTATTGCATTGACTATTTAACAAGGCCAACTGCCAATAATCCGTTAATTGTTCCTCTGTAAATGTTGTCTGATTTGTGGTTATTTGAACGGAAACCTGCGCAATTTGTTGAAAAGCTAGTTCCAATTGTTGCATAAATGTTTGATATAGCATCACTGGCATCAATTCATCAAAACTTAAATGAAATTCCCATAAGCGACTTTGTTGGTGAACAATGACCTTGTCAATCCGGCCATTTTGAATTAAGGGATGTTCTTTCGCTGTGTCATCTAACTGAATTTGCGTCATCAGTTTATCAAATAAATCGCGTGCTTTTTCTGTCACAAAATGAACCTCCTTCTATCATTGAAAAAAGGCCCTCAGACAAATCTGTCAAGTGCCTTTTTTCGGTTTCTCTGCATTCGCTTCTCTATTAAGTATACTCGTTTTTTGTAAAAAAACAATCTTGTTCCGTCACTGGCTTGCTAAAAATTAGAGAACAAGAGTAATGTACTCGTGAAGAATCCCATTATTTGTATGAACATATTGAAAAAAACATCCTTTAACTCCGTATTTACCAATCCCTTACAAATCCATTCTTGCCATTTCTTCCAATTTCTCACTCTCTTTTCGATAATTTTTTCGCATGGTTTGTTCTGTTTCTTCTAGGATTGAAACAAACCGATTTTCTGTTCGTTTCACTTCATCTAAACTGGTGGCTATTTGATGATGAAACATTCGTTTGTCCCAAGTATCATTTCTAGTAAAATAAGCCACCTTGTCTACTAGTTGGTTCGTTTGTTGTCTAAATCGCTGGATTTCAGCGGAAACATGTTGCTGTTGTTGATTGATTCTGCGCTTTTCTTGATAATAGTTGTCTTCAATCATCTGGTAACTGCGGCGTTTTTCTTCCGGTGTCATCTCTTAACCTCCTTTTGCTGGTGTTTTTAAATTTGCGTCAGGAATCGTTTTCAAATAATGGCTCGCTGCGTCCGCCACTTGCCCTTGGAACGCACCTTTTAAGGAAGTAGGCAACGTAGTTTTTGATTGTTTGCTCATCAATTCTGAAAGTTTCTTGATTGTATGTGTGGAGGTTTGTTTGATGGTTGTGATTCTGGTTTGTTTTGCTGTAATCACAGCTTGAATGGCTTGGCGTTCTTGTATCTTTTGTACGCGTTCTAATTCCAATTGAAGTTCTCTTTCCAGTTCATCCATGTGCGACATCCTTTCATTTCTGTGCAAATAACTGATTCCCTGCTTGGCGATCGTATTCTTGAATATTTTTAGCCGCAGTTGTTAACTTTTCACTAAATGTCATCAGTTTTTGATTATATTGTTTCACTTGTTTCCGATTGTGACTGGCCTGTGCCTCGTCCCACAAACGACTTTTTTCATAGGGTGCAATCATTGCTTGGACCTCAGAATAAGACAAATATTGTCTTATTTCATTGGCACTTGTTAAAATTTCCTTGGAAATTTCTGCTAACGCTTGTTCTGTGTCTTGCTGGCTTTGTTTCAACAATTTCTCCGCTTCTTCACCGATTGTCCTAGCCTGATTAGCTACCTGTAATGCCAAGTCTGCTCGTAACTTGATTTTTTGACCGCCAGAAGCACTGGCAATTTTTGTATGTAAAGAACGAATAGCTTTATCAGTACCAGATTTTAATTTTTCCAAATTCACATTCGTTTGCGCAAATTCGCCATAGAGTTCTAAGTACTCCTGCACTCGTTTTTTCGCTTCGGCTTCATTATTTGTGGTGGGATCCCAGTCGCCATTTTTCTTTGCCCAGACTTTCGCTGCTAACTTGACTTGCTCCAAAGTCATATTCGGTGCGAAAATGCCATCTTTGGCTAAACGATCCAAATCCAAGTCGTCCCCGTCAAAATAGTTGGCTAAAGTATTATGTTCACCAACCCCTGAAATCGAAGAAATCGTGCCATATTTACTATCACGTCCTGACAGTGCTGCCCATGAATCATTTTGGTAGCGAATCAAAAATTCTGGATTTTCTTGTAACCACTGTTTTTCACTCGTCGTTAAACGTTCAAATTGATTGCGGCCCCAATCATCAAAACTGGTGGTACGAAAGCCCATTTCTTGCCCGTATTTCCCTGCCATTTTCATCATGTAGCCACCTGATTGACTAAAGCCTGCAACATCGGTAATTGTGCCGTTTTGCGAGGCGATTTTTTGCTGCGTTTGTTTTAAAAATTTTTCAGCTTCCTGATATTCTTCAGAAAGTCCACCTACAAAAGCTGTTCCAGCTGTTTCAAAGCCTTTTTTACCTTCATCCCCAAAGGAATTGGTACCAGCGTACACGACAGCGACGTTGTTATAGTCAGGTTTGCCTTGGTCATCTAAAGGGGCGATGGCCATGGCGTTTAGTTGGCTGGATTGGGTGCTGGCGGCTTTGTGGATGATTTTGAATTCTTTTGACTCTCCTTGACTTTCAAAATCAACAGTATCACTATCTGTTTGAACCTTCCTTTTAGTCATATCAATTGCTTTCGCTAGTTCTTCGGTTGTAATTTCTTTAGTCAAATTTCCTCTCCTCCTAATATGTTAATTCATGAATCTCTAAGTTATAAACTACTTTTGCATTTGGGCTTCCTTTAGTAGATTTTCTAAATTTTTCAAAACTCTTTTTTTCATCATTGCTCAATTTATATGTCGCATTTTTTAGTCCAACACTAATAGTAACATCCGTATTTTGGGGATTTAATGTATCTGATAGAACATATTTTTTCATCTCATCATTGTATACGCCCTTTTCACTTAAACGAAAATCTGGCATAAAATATTTATCCTCTGAAACATACACTTTCACGTCACTATCCACATAATTCCCTAACAACGATGTCCCATATCCCTTTGCATTCCGCCATTCCACGCCAACGCCTTGCCACTCAATCTTCTCAATACCTTCATAGTTTTCTACTAAATAGTTCGATACATATTTTTGAATTAAATCGATTCCTTGTTGGTAATCTTTTTCTATTGCTTTTTTATCCATGTGTTGTTTCCCTCCGATTCCTAAAATAATTAACACGATAGTAGCTAAACCAATTAGCCACCATTTTCCCTTTTTCACTAGCTTCCCTCCTTTCTTTTTATGTACAATCATGTTTTAAAACTCTATGTTAAGATATTCAGGCTTCCTGATATTCAGCAGAAAGTCCACCTGCAAAAGCCGTACCAGCTGTCTCGAAGCCTTTTTTACCTTCATCGCCAAAAGAGTTGGTACCAGCGTACACGACAGCGACGTTGTTATAGTCAGGTTTACCTTGGTCATCTAAAGGGGCGATGGCATTTAGTTGGCTGGATTTGGTGCTGGCGGCTTTGTTTATAAGGTAATAATCTTCCTCTAGCCCTTGAATAGATATTTTATTTCCATTTTCTCTATTTTTAACGATTTTTTTTGCTGAATCTATTGATTTTGCTAAAACTTCAGTAGTCATTTCATCACTCACTAAAACATGCCTCCTAATAAACTAATTCATGAATCTCTAAATTAGAGATTACTTTTGCATTTGAACTTCCTTCAGAAGATTTTTTAATTTTTTTAGACTCTGATATCTCTAATTTGTCTCCTATATTCAAGCCTTTTGTTGCATTTTCTACCTCCAACACTAAAATAGAATCTATTTTTTGAGGTCTTAGATAATCTAATTGAATATATTTTTCAAGTTTATCATCGTACTCAGTATTGTAATTTAACGTAAACGACATCGTAAAATAATTATCCTCAGATACATAAATTCTCACGTCACTATCCACATAATTCCCCAACAACGAAGGCCCATATCCTTTTGCATTCCGCCATTCCACGCCAACGCCTTGCCACTCAATCTTCTCAATGCCTTCATAGTTTTCTACTAAATAGTTCGATACATATTTTTGAATCAAATCGATTCCTTGTTGGTAATCTTTTTCTATTGCTTTTTTATCCATGTATTGTTTCCCTCCAATTCCTAAAATAATTAATATGATAGTAGCTAAGCTTATTAGCCACCACTTTCTTTTTTTCACTGACTCCCCTCCTTTCTTTTTATGTACACTAATTTTTTAAAACTTCTATGTTAAGCTATCTTCACTTCCTGATATTCTTCAGAAAGTCCACCTACAAAAGCTGTCCCAGCTGTTTCAAAGCCTTTTTTACCTTCATCGCCAAATGAATTGATACCAGCGTATACGATAGCGACGTTGTTATAGTCAGGTTTGCCTTGGTCATCTAAAGGGGCGATGGCCATGGCATTTAGTTGGCTGGATTGGGTGCTGGCGGCTTTGTTTATAAGTTGAAAACTTTCCTTTCGTTGATTAATTTCTAACTTGAAATCTTCTCCTACTCTAATCTCTTTTACTCTATCTTTGGTGTCATCAATTGCTTTAGCTAATACTTCTGTTGTAATTTCATTACTCATTATACTAACCCCCTAATACTTTAATTCATAAATATCTAAGTTATAAATAATTTCAGGTATCGATAGTTTTACTTTTTTTTTCCTAACTTGCTGAAGCCTTATTTTCTCTTTGTCATTAAATCGTCTATTAGCATTCCGAATTTCCATTTCTAACATGGAATCTATGTTTTCAGAATTAAGAACATCACTTTGAACATATTTTTTTAATTCTTCGTTGTATTCTGTTTCATCAGTCAAGAGAAAATGTAATTTAATGTAACTATTTTGAGAAACAAATAACTTAACATCGCTTTTCACATAATTCCCCAACAACGAAGTCCCGTATCCTTTTGCATTCCGCCACTCTACACCAACGCCTTGCCACTCAATCTTCTCAATTCCTTCGTAGTTTTCCACCAAATAGTTTGACACATATTTTTGAATTAAATCGATTCCTTGTTGGTAATCCTTTTCTATTGCTTTTTTATCCATGTATTGTTTCCCTCCAATTCCTATTATGATTAGTAATGCAGTAGCTAAACCAATTAGCCGCCATCTTCCTTTTTTCACTAGCTTCCCTCCTTTCTTTTTATGTACACTAATTTTTTAAAACTTCTATGTTAAGATATTTTTGCTTCCTGATATTCTTCAGAAAGTCCACCTACAAAAGCCGTCCCAGCTGTCTCGAAGCCTTTTTTACCTTCATCACCAAATGAATTGGTACCAGCGTACACGATAGCGACGTTGTTATAGTCAGGTTTACCTTGGTCATCTAAAGGGGCGATGGCTATGGCATTTAGTTGGCTGGATTGGGTGCTGGCGGCTTTGTGGATGATTTGATAGTCTGTTTTTTGTCTTTGAATATCTAAAGTCACAGTATCAGTTTCTTTTTGAACTGTCTTTTTAATGGCATCAATTGCCTTTGCCAATTCTTCTGTTGTAATTTCCTTTGTCAAAATCTTTTACCTCCTAATAAATTAATTCGTGAATTTCTATGTTATAAACTACTTTTGCATTTGGACTACCTTTATCGGACTTCTTAAATTTTTCAAAAAGTTTTTTTTCTTCTTGACTCAAACCATAGACTGCATTCTCTAGCCCTACCTCAATAGTACCATCTGTATTTTCAGGATTTAATGTTTTTGATAAAACATACTTTTTCAATTCGTCCTTGTATTCTCCTTTTTCACTTAAGCGAAAATCTGACATAAAATATTTATCTTCCGAAACATACACTTTCACGTCACTATCCACATAATTCCCCAACAACGAAGGCCCATATCCTTTTGCATTCCGCCACTCTACACCAATACCTTGCCACTCAATCTTCTCAATGCCTTCATAGTTTTCTACTAAATAGTTCGATACATATTTTTGAATCAAATCGATCCCTTGTTGGTAATCTTTTTCTATTGCTTTTTTATCCATGTATTGTTTCCCTCCAATTCCTAAAATAATTAACACGATAGTAGCTAAACCAATTAACCACCATTTTCCTTTTTTCACTGGCTTTCCTCCTTTCTTTTTATGTACAATCGTGTTTTAACATTCTACTGGATTCGTCCCATAAATCCCTTTCACTAGTACAGCGCCAATGCTACTGGGTTCCCTTTACTAACCTAACTTCATTCAATCGTTTCTATTCTGAAAGAGTATTTTCTTTAATTTTCTAACCTATTTTTTATTGGTTATAACCTCCTCTATTTAATCTAATGAATTAGCCACCATTTTATAATACCATTAGCATATAATTACTGTAAATATAATTTTAAATTCTATATATATATGAAAAATTTGTTTAAAAACACAAAAATATCATTTAATCAGCTTAAATCACTTATTTATTTCCTTTGTTATTAAAAAAAATAAATGGAATAATTTTATATAGATTAATTTTTAAAATCGAATATTGTTTATAGCTTGAGACATTTAAGTTTTTTATTACATTAAAAAAGCTTAAAACAAAATCAGAGAAACTTTGATTTCGTTTTAAGCTTTATACTGTTATTAAGTTTGTTTATTTATTCCACTTCTGATGTTGTGTTCATCAAAATAGAAAGTGTGCTTTCTAATTCTTCTTTGCGTACTTCCAACATTTCACCAGTACGTTTGATTTTGACTTCTACCACACCATCGACTGCTTTTTTCCCGACTGTGATACGGATTGGACAACCAATTAAATCAGCATCAGCAAATTTTACGCCTGCGCGCTCGTTGCGGTCATCAACTAATACTTCGTAGCCCGCTTCGGTCATCATTGCTTCAACTTCTTGTGATAGTTTTGTTTGATACTCATCTTTCACATTCATTTGGACCACGTGTAAATCAAATGGCGCAATCCCTGTTGGCCAATTAATACCACGCTCGTCTGCATTTTGTTCAACGATTGCTGAAAGTAAACGACTAACGCCGATGCCATAGCAACCCATGATCACTGATTTTTCACGACCGTTTTCATCTAAAACTGTTGCGCCCATAGCATCACTGTAACGCGTTCCTAATTTGAAGATATGACCAATTTCGATTCCTTTGGTAAAGGCTAAGACACCATTGCCATCAGGAGAAGGATCGCCTTCTTGAACAAAGCGTAAATCTTCGTAACTAATTGGTTGGAAATCACGATCTGGATTTACATTTGTCAAATGATAGCCATCTTCGTTAGCTCCAACAATGGCGTTGGCTAAATCTTGAACAGCTAAATCTGCATAAATTTTAACATCTTCGGAAACATTGACTGGACCAATTGAACCAAAGCCCGCTCCTAAGACACGGCGAGCATCTTCTTCTGTTGCTTCATCTAAGAAATCAGCGCCTAAGAAGTTTTTCAATTTGACATCATTGACATCATGATCGCCACGAACCAAGACCATTACTGGCTCTTCATCGGCAATAAATAGTACTGATTTAATAATTCGTTGTGACTCAACTTCAAAGAAGTTTGCCACTTCGGCAATTGTACCCACTTCTGGTGTTGCAATTTTTTCTAAATCTAATTGTGTTTCATGTGATTTTTTCGGCGTATAAAGACTTGTTGCCATTTCTAAATTGGCAGCATAATCACTTTCTGTTGAATAACAAATAGTATCTTCCCCAATTTCAGAAATCGCCATAAATTCTTTAGAATCTTTACCACCCATGGCACCACCGTCCCCAATAATGGCACGGAATTCTAGTCCACAGCGTTCAAAAATGCGTGAGTAAGCTTTTTCGTAATCACGGTATGATTGATCTAAACTAGCTTCATCGGCATGGAAAGAATAGCCATCTTTCATGATAAATTCACGGCCTCTTAATAAGCCAGAACGTGGGCGTTTTTCATCACGATATTTTGTTTGAATTTGGTATAAATTCAAAGGTAATCGTTTGTAAGAATTGATTTCATCACGAATTAATTCTGTGAAGGTTTCTTCATGCGTTGGGCCTAAGATATAGTCACGGTCATTGCGATCTTTTAAGCGATACAAGTTAGGTCCATAAGTTTCATAACGGCCTGATTCTTTCCAAAGTTCTGCTGGTAATAACGCAGGCATTAACATTTCAACTGCATCAATTTTCTCAAATTCTTCTCGCATAATCGTTTTTAATTTTTCTAAAACACGATTGGCTAAAGGTAAATAAGAATAGATCCCTGCAGCGACTTGACGAATATAGCCTGCGCGCAACAGAATTTGATGACTTAAGACTTCTGCATCATTTGGTACTTCTCTTAACGTTGGAATTAACATTTTTGACTGTTTCATTAAAACTCTCCTCTATTTTAAAATCAACTATTTTTGATTTCTTTACACACTTTTTTACTTAAGCTTTCTCCTTAAAAGAAAAAGCGTTGAATATCGTTCCAAGTAACTAACACCATTAACACCATGACAAACCCAAAGCCAATTAACGTAATGATGCCTTCTTTTTCAGGACTAATTGGTTTTCCACGTACACCTTCAATAATGTTTAAGACAATTTTCCCGCCATCTAAAGCTGGGATCGGCAACAAATTAATAATCCCTAAGTTCATTGATAACATGGCCATTAAGAATACAACTGTACTTACTCCAGCATTGGATGCTTCTTCCGATAATTTAAACATCATGACTGGCCCACCTAGTTTGTTTAAACTAAAGCCTGTGAATAGTGAGCCGAGTGCTTTAAAAATCTGTGTCGTACTATTCAAAGTATCCTGAATACCGCCCATCAATTTTGACGGTAAATCGGTTTTCATATAAGGATAAACGCCGACTTTACCAATCGTTTGTTTTTCCACTTTTTGTTTTTCTGGTGTCACTGTTAGTTGCTCTTCTTTGCCGTTACGCTCAACTACGAACGTTAACGGCTTTTCGGGGTTCTTCTGCACAATGGTTGTAAAATCTTCGTATTTTTTGATTTTTTGATTATTAATCGATAAGACTTTATCGTTTTCTTTCAACCCAGCTTCTGCGGCTGGGCCATTAGGAATCACTTGTCCAATTTGGTTCGTGTTTAAATCAGTGACGCCTCCTTGTAGAAAGACCGCTAACGTAAACAGAATAAACCCTAAGATAAAGTTATTCATAGGTCCCGCAAAGTTCGTTAAAATGCGTTGCGATAATTTCGCTGATTGAAATTGAACGTCAAGTGGCGCAATCCGCACCTCGGTTCCATCACTTTCAATAATCGTTGCATCATGGTCAACTTTATAAACGGTTTCTTCTTCCTCGTTTCCATTGACATAGCCCTTGATGAATAATTCTTTTTCAAGATCAAAATCAACGACTTCCATCGGAATACTATGAGGTAATTGTACTTTTTTACTTGTATTAATTTTAACCACATTACCCACGGCATTTAACTCAACAGATAGAGGCATACCTGGTGTGATTTCTGTCATGTCTTCGCCCATCCCAGCCATTCGCACATAGCCACCAATTGGCAATAAGCGAATCGTATAAGTGGTGCCATCTTTTCCACGATGCGCAAAAATCTTTGGTCCCATTCCGATTGCAAACTCACGAACTAAAATACCCGCTCGTTTTGCAAAATAAAAGTGGCCAAATTCATGTACGAGGACAAGAATACCGAAGACAATAATGAATGTGATAATTGTTTTCATAGATGTCCTTCTTCCTTCATTCACTGACGTTCAGTGCTTTTTATTATTACATGGGAAAGTCTCGTAAAACTTGCTCTGTTCCCTTCCCGATAAACCAGCGCAACTGTTTACTGAGAACAGTCGCCACTGTTAGTGAACAAATCTTTCCTTATGTAAGACAAGTTTTATTTTAGCATATTCACTCATAAATAACCATTGGACTTGACCACTTCGTCTGGATATTTTGTGTTTTTTTAGAAAACTGTATAAATGAGAGGAATTGATTACTACGACCAGTATTTATTTTAAAGACCTTCAACAATAGTAGCTAACTTTAGAGCCTAAACTTTTCCGACAGTTTGTCGTATTTTATCAACACGCTGATTGACATGTGCTACCATGAAAGTATTAATAGTAATTTTAGGGGGAATGAATCAATGTATGGAGAATTACATGGTAAAGTGGCCGTTGTCACTGGTGCAGCTACGGGTTTAGGATTATTTATTACTCTGCGTTATATCTTAGAGGGCATGAATGTTGTTGCTGACTATGTCGGTGAGCTGCCTAAAGAGTTTGAAGATGTCCAAGCCAAGCACGCAGACCGCGTAAAATTCGTGAAGGCTGATGTCTCTAATGAAGAAGATATTAAAGCGTTAGCTGAAACCGCTTTAAAAGAGTTTGGTCATGTTGACATTTGGGTAAATAACGCCGGTGTGGAGGCTTCTTTTCCGACAATTGATATGCCATTAAAAGAATGGCAACGTGTCATTGATGTCAATTTAAACGGTGTCTTTTTGGGTTCTAGAGAGGCACTCCGAATATTTAGAGATCAAAAAATCAAAGGGTCAATCATTAATATGTCCTCCGTTCACCAAAGAATTCCTTGGCCAACGTTCGCCCACTATGCGGCAAGTAAAGGCGCCACCGAAATGTTCACGAAAACAATCGCTTTGGAATATGCGGAATATGGTATTCGTGCCAACTGTATTGCACCTGGAGCGATTAACACACCTATTAATGCTGAAAAATTTTCCGATCCCGAACAGTTAAAACAAACAACGAGCATGGTTCCTATGGGCATTATTGGTAAACCAAATCAAGTAGCTGCTGCGGCCGCTTGGTTAGCTTCTGATGAATCCTCATACGTAACCGGAACAACACTCTTTGTAGATGGCGGGATGTCTCTATACCCTTCGTTCCAACACGGAGCTGGTTAAAAAGTAGTCTGCAACAAAATTCTCTATGAATTTTTGTTGCAGACTTTGTACTATCACACACAAAATCTATTCAGGAGGCTTACCATGAAACTAGTCAAAAATGTTCTTTTAATTTTAATTGGTTTAGTTATTATCGGGATTGGCGCATCCACCTTAAGAGTGGCAGGTTTAGGAGTTGATCCTTTCACTGCTATGAATATCGGACTTTCTTCAATGTTTGGTATGCAATTAGGTATTTTTCAAATTATTGTCAATGCATTTATTCTATTCTATGTCTATTTAAAAAACAAAAAAGCCATTGGTCTGGGAACTATTTTAAATATGCTTTTAGTAGGGATTTTGATTCAACAGATTTCTACTTGGCTTCAACCTTACGCCGATAGTTTAGGAGGCTCAACAATTGGCAAACTACTTTCTTTATTCGTCGGAGTCCTGATTTTTACATTTGGCTGCGCCTTATACATGGCTACAGATCAAGGCGAATCCCCCTATGATGCGATTGCGCCAACCATCTGTCAACAAATCAACAAACCTTACGCTTCTGTTCGAAAAGCACAAGATTTGTTGGTCCTATTAATTGGCTTTATTGCTGGTGGTCCGATTGGGATTGGTACTATTATTTGTGCATTTGGTGCTGGCCCACTCATTAGTTTCTGGAACAAGTTACTTCAACCTTTAGTAAAATGATTTTTTAACTAAAATATAAGAAAAAGCGATGACTCCATAGAGATTTTCTTCTCGAGTCATCGCTTTTTTATTTGTACTTTCTTTGAAGAAGCATGATTAGTATGTTTCTTGTTTGGCTTTCCGTTGTTGTTTTAGTTGATTATTTGTTGGTAGAGTGAAAAACTAGCTGACAGAGCCTTCCATATTGGAATCGACTTCTCAACCAGTATCATTAACTATCAAACCAAGTTATTAAGAGTTCTTATTGTAGTTTAAAGACTCAATATTTATCAATGATTATCAAATTAGGATGGTCAAAATCTGGTCAATTTTGATGTGTTATTGGTAGCAAAAAATGTTTGGACATTTCCCAACATTTTTTATTAATTTTATACATATCAATTCAGATACCTTATAGTATTTTTTCTTTTTAAAGAAGTTTTTAAATGAATTATGGTAACTCTTTAGAGTGTCAATTGACTGTAACTTATAAAAGAATAAAGTTTGATAACCAAATCCTTAGAGTAATAAATGAAAAAAATTCTAGATAAAATCAACCAAAAGATCAATCATGCTAGACATTCTAATATTTTTCTACATACTTCGGATAACTCTGAACCAGTATTTATATTAAAATTTAATAGTTCTATACGTTCAAATTCAATTAGTATTGAATCAAATATTTTTAACCCAGAAATTTCTTGTTTATATTTTTTATTGAATATTTTTGCTTTTTTTCTAAATTCAAATATATCTATGTTATATCGTTCTTTACTAGAAAGATTTTTAATTTTTTTCGAATTATTTATTTTTTTTAATTTTTCAGAGTCTTTAACGATACATTTAAATAAATTTTCTAATGTAATATGTTTTTGAATATTATTCAAAAACATATTACATTCCCAATCTAAATAAGCCAATACTTCTAATAAATCCTCCTCTGAATTTTTAATATCTAAAGGATAAATATTAGCATGAGCATATTGATGACGAGATTGAATCATACTATCGTAACTTTTAATCTTTGAAAAGTTTTGACTTAAAACAAATTTAAAATTACTATTTAAAGATTTTAATTCCTCTTCAAAAGATTTAAATTTAGGATTAGGACTAAACTTCTCTGGATTTAGTTTTCTGAACATAAAATTATTTACATAATCGTTACTATTATTTTTAAATTCCAGACAATGATAGATAGTATTTTTTAATAATTTTTCCGAAAATGTATAACAATCAATCAACAAAGAATACTCTGATTTTTTTATTGATTCCTTGGCTATATTAAAATCTAGACCAATTTCCTCATAAAATCGTCTATAGCTAGAAGAATTATCTGATAGACTGTTTGATACATCAACAATTCTCGAAAAATTCCTTTGAATATCAATTAAAGTGTCCTCACTATTAAATTCATAAATCATCAATACTATCTCCAATAATTTTATCGAATATACTTAATCTGGCATTAATTGATTCCGTTGTTCTTGTTGATATACTAAAAGGATTTACACCAGTTTCTTTTGCTTCTTTATCTATACTAGCCATCTCTTTTTTATAATTAATTAATATTTTCTCATCGTTGATTATTTTGTTATGCATTATTCTATCTATAACTGATGAAATCATTGCCTCAAAAATACTAATATTCATACTTCCAACAAATATAAAATTATCTTTTTAATACCCAGCTTCTTCATTTTTAAACACTACCCGCTTACAAAAAGAACTTTTTTCAAAAGTATTAAAAGTTATTGATATTGCTTCCTTTATCTTTTTCCCTTACTCTTCTCTACAGTATATTTCTTTCCATTCTTCTTAATCTTATTCTTTATAATCTCTTCAACACTCAAACCTAAATCATCAGCTAACATCAAGCAATAAATCATCACATCAGCAATCTCATCTTTAATATTTTCTAAATCATCAGCTATTGCTTCTTCACTCGACTTCCATTGAAAGTTTTCCAGTAATTCTGAAGCTTCAAGAGAAACTGATAATGCTAGGTCTTTAGCATTATGAAATTGTCTCCAGTCCCTGTCATCTCTAAATTGGTTAATTTCTTTTATTAAGTCTTCCATAATGCATTCCTCCTATAAGCCCACTCGTTCTTTAACTAGTTTTTCTACGTTCTTATCTTCAAAATAAACAGCACAACCATCTATACCTCTTGAAAGTAGTACATAATAAATATTTAATATATACTCTGTTAATTCAGATAAATTAAATCCCTCTTTTAGAGGTGTCCCGCCGATATCTTTGTAGTTTTCTGGCACCGCCACAATTTTTCCATCTTTTACTGTTATATCATTGCCTACTATAACTCCGGAATAGTTTAGATCATATCCTTGAATTGCATGTATTGAACCTATTTCCTTTTCTGAGTTTGGTTTCTTTACCCAATCTTCATAAGTAGAGTTCCATCTTTTTTGTATACCATCTATATTCCAATCGTATGGCAATTCTTCAAATTTTTTACCTTTATTTTCTTTTTTCCCAGTATTTGATACCCACTCTCTGCAGTAACCAGCAATCAGTCTATTGGTCGTTTCTGGATAAGCGTGAGAATAATCATCAACATAGTCAATAACTTCTTTAAAAGTGGCTACAATTTTAAAATAGTCATCTTTAAAAACTTTAGAATTAAAACTTTTGTCATTACTTAATTGAAAACCGTATAATATTCCTTTTAAAAAATCTTCTCCTGAGAAATCTCTATCTCCTCCGATTCTAAACTGTTGCATTAAACAAACTTTTTTATAATCACTCGTAAGGCTTCTTATTTCTGCAGGTCTAATATTCTGAGGTTTAATACCTTGATATGGATCATATAACAGAACTAATCCATCTGTTAATTTTTCAAGAAGAGTGATCTCATCATCACCTTCATCAAGATGTCTTCTTGCATTCGGATGTCCTTTTCTATAGTATTTTTTCAATTTATGAGCTTCATCTACAATAATAATATCGTATTTTTGCTCATTTTTCTTTGCATCCATTATTAGTTGAGAACCTGTTTTTACTATTAATCTATTGTTCAGACCGATCGACTTAAATATCAAATTAAATTGTTTAGTTAAATTTCCTGTTGTTATCAAACCTATTCTTAAATCAGGATACACTTCAGCTAAGGAAAAAGCTAAGTTTGTAAATAGAACTGACTTACCAGAACCTGCTGGTGCTTCAATTAAATATTTTTTTGTTATGTTTTTTTCAATTTCATCAACTATTTCTTTTTGCTTAAATGATAGCTGTTTAAAAGGAGAGTACTTAAACAGAAGTCTTTCTCTTAACTCTTCAACATTAGGATTATCTACTAACCCCAGTGTATACAATTCATTATTCCATAATTTATTAAAAACTTCTGTTAATATTTCTTCCTTATTTTTATATACCAACTTAGTTTGTCCATTATTTCCATTAGCTAATACAAATTTTGTCACATCAGATTCAGCAATCATATAGTTCAATATTAATGATTCCAAATCCAGAATGGACGATTTATCAAATAGACTGGAGTATATGACTAAGCAATTTGTATAATCTCTATAATCCACTTTCGGATTGCTTTCAATCAGATGCTCATAGTGTCTTCTAATGAAGCCATTAGTCTCTCCAACATAAATTTTTTTAGTTTTAAGATTATAGTAAACATAGGTGACTGGATTATTCTCTAATACATTAACATGAATTTTTTCCAATTTATTTGATATTTCCCCATTTTTAAATATTAAATTCATGACTCTGTAACTTGACATTTTATTCACTCCAATTGTTAATTTCCTATCTATAATAAATTGTATCATACTAAGTATAAGATATATAATTAATTATTTAAGTGTATTAAATAAAAAAATAGAAGTGACTATCTCTATATTAAAATATCTCCTAAAGCCCTAATTCATGAGTAGCTTATTCTGTATCTACTCAATCAATTAACAATAAAAACTTATAGATATGAAACATTGTACAAATATTTCATATGAGTATTACAACCTGAAATAATTGTAGGTCTGTTTCATCTGCAATAACTGCCACAACTATGTAGTACTTTTTAACTATTTTTAGCAGAAAACTATTTTTTTATTTCCACATAAATGAAACAGAACATCCCTTTGTATCAGCATTCTTAACCCTAATTTCATTTAGTTTCATCTATCAAAATTTATTAACCTTTTGCAAAAGACAAAAAAAGAGTATCCCAAGTGAGCCGTGTAGCTCAATTAAAGGGTACCCTTAGTACGGTCAAATATCAACGGGGTGGGTTTCTCTATCCTATTCAATTCCTTGTATGATTCTGCCAAAGATATGATTAGCTTGGGTTGGTTGTCCATCAATTAGAGTAAGAGTGTACTCCGTTTCCAGCGGCTCTTTTAAGCTTACTGTAATCCCTTCTCCACCTTCTGCTGAACAGATAGGCAATTGCTTTCAGATGTTCAATTGCTTCTGATATAGCTTGCTGATCATTTGGAATAGACTCATCAACATAAATAGAAAAGTAACGTAATCTATCTATACAGATATTGCGAACAGCGCCCCTAAGAAAACTGGTCAAGAGTTTGCTGATATGATGGCTCATCAGTAAAAAGCTGGTCATTTCTACTATCAAGACAAAATAAAAAAGCTAGAATCCTTATACATCAAGGGTTCTAGCTCCTATAATAGGTTTATCCAACACTGCCTTCCATCTCATAACTAATCAACCGATTCAACTCAACCGCATATTCCATCGGTAATTCTTTCGTAAATGGTTCAACAAAGCCCATAACAATCATTTCTGTCGCTTCGGCTTCAGATAAGCCGCGACTCATTAAATAATATAATTGTTCTTCAGAAATTTTTGAAACTTTGGCTTCGTGTTCTAAGGACACTTGGCTGTTATGGATTTCGTTAAACGGAATCGTATCTGATTTTGATTTTTCGTCCATGATAATCGTGTCGCATTCGATGTGGGAAATCGAGCCTGCGCTGTCTTTGCCAAAAGTCACTTGGCCACGGTAGTTAACTTCGCCGCCGTCTTTAGCAATTGATTTTGAAACAATTGAGCTAGAGGTATTCGGCGCATTGTGAATCATTTTGGCCCCAGTATCTTGGATTTGGTTAGCACCAGCAAAGGCAATCGATAACATCGTGCCACGGGCGCCTTTACCATCTAAGTAAACGCTTGGGTATTTCATGGTTGTTTTAGCTCCTAGGTTACCATCAATCCATTCGACAGTGGCACCTTCGTAAGCTTTAGCACGTTTGGTTACTAAGTTGTAGACGTTATCTGACCAGTTTTGAATAGTGGTATAACGACAATAAGCATCTTTTCTTGTAAAAATTTCTACGATGGCCGCATGCAAGCTGTTACTTGAATACGTGGGGGCCGTACAACCTTCAACATAGTGAACGCTAGCCCCTTCATCGACAATAATCAAGGTCCGTTCAAATTGGCCGGTATTTTCAGCGTTGATTCGGAAATATGTTTGTAATGGTACATCAACTCGAACGCCTTTTGGTACATAAATAAAGGTTCCACCTGACCAAACAGCTGAGTTTAAAGCGGCCAGTTTATTATCTGTTGGCGGCACAAGTTTTGAAAAATACTCTTTGAATAAGTCAGGATATTCTTTTAAAGCAGAGTCAGTATCTGTAAAAATGATGCCTAATTTTTCAAATTCTTCTTTCATGTTGTGGTAAACAACTTCTGATTCATATTGAGCAGAAGCCCCAGCTAGATAAGCACGCTCAGCTTCGGGAATCCCAATTTTTTCAAAGGTTTCTTTGATTTTATCAGGTACATCATCCCAATCGCGCGCGGGTTTATCACTCGGTTTTTGGTAATATTTAATTTTACTAAAGTCAATATCTGACAGGTCTGGACCCCATTCTTGCATGGGCATTTTATTGAATTGTTCTAACGATTTTAAACGGAAGTCAAGCATCCATTCTGGTTCGCCTTTCACGCGAGAAATTTCGCGAACGACGTCTTCTGTTAGGCCGTCTCCGGTACTAAAGACTGGTTCCACATCGTCGTGAAAGCCAAATTTATATTCTTCTAATTCAGGTACTGTACTCAATTCGTCGTCACCCTTTCTTTATTTTTCACAATGTAAATGACCGGCTTCGCCTTGGCCGTTATTAGCAACAGCCTGCTCTAAGGCTTTCCAAGCCAGGGTTGCACATTTAATCCGAGCTGGAAATTTAGCTACGCCGCTTAACATTGCTGCATCGCCTAATTTTTCATCTTCGGCCACTTCATTTCCTTGAACAAGTTGAGAGAAATCCTCTGCTAAGGCCGTTGCTTCGGCGATTGTTTTTCCTAAGACCGCATCAGTCATCATACTAGCACTTGCGGTACTGATGGAACAGCCACTTCCTTGAAAGGCGATATCTTTAATCACACCGTCTTCAATGGCCACATCCAGTTCAATCACATCTCCACAAGTAGGATTATTCAGTTCAATTGTTTGGCTAGACGCATCTAGCGTTCCGTGGTGATGTGGGTGGCTAGAATGGTCCAAAATGACTTGGCGATATAAGTTATCTAATTTAGAAAGTGCCATGCTGGAAAAACTCCTTTGTCGCTTTAATCGCTTCAACTAAGCGATCTGCGTCTTCTTTGGTATTGTATAAATAAAAACTTGCCCGTGCAGTTGCTGGCACGCTCAGATAGTTTAATAGCGGTTGTGCGCAATGGTGACCCGCTCTGACAGCGACCCCTTCCATATCTAACGCCGTAGCCACATCATGTGGATGTAAACCGTCAATATTAAAAGCAATCACACCTGTGTGGTCTTTTGGATCCTGTGGACCATAAATCGTCAAGCCCTCGATAGCTTGCAACTTCGGCAAAACATAGTGAACAAGGGCTGCTTCATGTTGATGAATGGCCTCTAAACCAATTTCTGTTAAATAATCAATGGCGGCACCTAAGGCAATTGCCCCAGCAATATTAGGTGTGCCAGCTTCAAATTTCCATGGAAGCTCTTTCCAAGTACTTTCTTGAAGATGAACAAAGTCAATCATTTCGCCACCAAATTCCACAGGTTCCATTTGTTCCAATAAATGACGTTTGCCATAAAGGACACCAATTCCAGTTGGTCCACACATTTTGTGACCACTAAATGCATAAAAATCAGCATCGATGGCTTGAACGTCCACAGGCATATGAGGAACTGCTTGCGCGCCGTCTACCACCATCACAGCGCCATTTTGATGAGCTAATTGTGTTAATTCTTCGATTGGATTAATGACCCCTAACACATTTGAAACATGAGCAATCGAAACAATTTTCGTTTTTTCTGTAATTTGTTGACGTGCACTTGCCATGTCTAAAAAGCCGTCTTCAGTGACGTCTATATACTTCAAAATGGCCCCTGTACGTTGAGCTAATTGTTGCCAGGGAATAATGTTTGAATGATGTTCCATGTAAGATATGACGATTTCATCCCCGGCTGTAACTGCCAAGTCACCATAACTTTTGGCAATCCAATTCAAACTGGTTGTTGTTCCTCGTGTAAATAAAACTTCCGCTGTTTCTTTGGCATGGATAAATTGGCGAACCTTTTCGCGGGAGGCTTCATAGTCCTTCGTTGCTCGTTCGGCTAACGTGTGCACCCCACGATGAACATTGGCATTATCGGTTTCATAATAATGTCGTAAAACATCTAACACTGCCGTTGGTTTTTGGGTTGTCGCAGCATTGTCTAAATAAACTAGCGGTTCATCATTAACTTCTTGAAATAAAATAGGAAACGATTGACGAATGGTTGCTGCATCCATCATGCATTTAACTTCCCTTCAATTACTTCTACAAATTCATTTTGTACTTCTTTAACTGGAATTGCTGTAATGACAGAACCTAGGAAGCCACGAATCACCAAACGTTCCGCTTCTTCTTTACGCAAGCCGCGGCTCATTAAATAATACATTTCTTCTGGATCTACTCGACCAACGCTGGCTGCGTGTCCGGCAGTCACTTCATTTTCATCAATTAAAAGAATTGGATTGGCATCACCACGAGCTTTATCAGACAGCATTAAAACACGACTTTCTTGCTGTGCGTCGGCTCCTTTTGCGCCTTTTAAAATGTGGCCAATTCCGTTAAACGTTAAAGTACCACGTTCACGAATGACTCCATGTTGTAAAATATGACCAATCGAATGTGGCGCTTTGTTTGTCACTCGTGTGTCGATGCCTTGTGTTTGTTTACCTGCACTAATTGCAACGACTTTAACTTCTGAATGAGCGCCTTCGCCAACTAAATCAGAATCAAAATCAGCCACAACATCGCCATCATTCATGACGCCTAGAGCCCAATCAACAGAAGCATCCCGCATAATATAGCCACGACGATTCATATAAGTCGTTACAGTTTGCCCTAATTGATCCACAGCTGAGTATTTAACTTTTGCGCCATCTTTCGCAATCACTTCCACAACGATATTTCCAGAAGCTTTCTCTGCATGATGACCAGTGGATTGAAAACGTTCTAAATAACTGAATTCACTATGATTATCTGCAACGATTAAAACATGTTTAAAGAAAGGTTGGTTGCTATCTGAATCCTGAATAAACAAAGATTCAATGGGCTCTTCAATCACTACGTTTTTAGGAACGTATAAGAAAACGCCACTATTCATGAAAGCCGCATGAGCAGCTGTCAGCTTATCTTCTTCTGGTAATACGGCTTTAGTCATATAGTATTCTTTAACTAATTCTGGGTACTCTTGTAAAGCAGTAAAAATGTCTGTAAAAATTACCCCTTGTTCCGCTAATGAGGCTGGCAATTGCTCAAAAGCATGAAAAGATCCTTGTTGAACAATTAAAGGATTGTCTTTCATTTGATCAAAACTTGCGACATTTCCTTCAGAAGTCACATAACTTTCCATATGAACATTTAATAAAGGCCAACGATGAAATTTCACACGATCAATATGTGGTAACTCACTTTCGTCAGCGTTTCTTAAAGCCGTTGTTCGCAATTCAGTCATCCAAGCTGGTTCTTCATGTTCTAGTGAAAAAGCGGTGACTTCGTCAAGATAATCCATTAGATTTACTTTTTTCATTTATCTTGTCCTCCTTACGCTTCTTCTTTGTAATCAATACCTAATTCTTGGCTGATACCAGCATAGCCTTCTGTTTCTAAACGTTTTGCCAAATCAGCCCCACCGGTTTTCACAACGCGGCCTTCCATCATGATATGAACAACATCTGGCGTGATATAGTTCAATAAGCGTTGATAATGGGTAATAATTAACGCACCAAAGTTCTCGCCGCGCATTTCATTAACCCCTTTAGAAACTACTTTTAACGCATCGATATCTAAGCCTGAATCAATTTCATCTAAAATGGCAAACGTAGGCTCTAACATCAATAATTGTAAAATTTCATTTCGTTTTTTCTCGCCGCCAGAAAAACCTTCGTTTAAGTACCGCTCAGCCATTTCTTCAGGCATATTTAATAATTCCATTTTGCTATCTAATTTTTTTAAGAACTGCATGACTGACATTTTGTTGTCTTCGTCACGTTTTGCATTGATTGCTGCACGCATGAATTCAGCATTTGTAATTCCTGGAATTTCGCTTGGGTATTGCATTGCTAAGAATAAACCTAAGCGAGCGCGTTCGTCTACTTCTAAATCTAAAACGTTGACGCCGTCAAATAGAATTTCTCCTTCTGTGACTTCATAGTTAGGATTTCCCATAATTGCTGCTGATAAAGTAGATTTACCAGTTCCATTAGGTCCCATAATTGCATGGATTTCTCCAGTATTAATTGTTAAATCGACCCCTTTTAGAATCTTTTTATCTTCAATTGATACGTGTAAATTTTTGATTTCTAACACAGACATGTACAATTCCCTCCAACTTGTTTTAATCGTTTTTCCGTTCTCACTCATTTTAGCCTAATTGAGAATGAATCGCAAATTACAATTGCTAAAAATAACAACTCTTATCATCAAATTTTAGGATTCAATTTGTGAAGGAAAATTTTAAAAGGCTGATATTTCAAAGTTTCTCTATATTTTTAAGTGATCGTCCCTACACAAAGAAAAAAATTCTGGTAGAATAAAAAAATTTATTAAAGAAAGCGTTTTCTTAAATAATTACTTTAGAATGACTTTCGCAAAGAGAGCGTTGAGATACGCCTTCCTCATCTATACAAAAAAATCCAGAGCATTTGCTTCTCTGGATTCAATAATTTTTATTAGTGATTGGTTTTATACTTCTAAAAGTTCTTGTTCTTTTTCAGCAGTAATCGCATCGATATTTTTGATGCTATCATCTGTTAATTTTTGAACATCTTTTTCAAATGAACGTAATTCATCTTCGGTGATGTCGCCATTTTTTTGAGCTTTTTTCAACTCATCCATTGCATCACGACGAACGTTACGGACAGCAACTTTTGAGTTTTCCGCTTCTTTTTTCACGTCTTTGGCTAATTCTTTCCGACGTTCTTCCGTTAATTGTGGAATCACTAAACGGATGACATTTCCATCATTGGTTGGGCTAATGCCGATATCACTCATTTGAATAGCTTTTTCAATGTCAGCGATAGAATTTTTGTCAAACGGTGTAATCATTAATACACGAGCTTCTGGGATATTGATACTTGCTAATTGGTTAACTGGTGTTGGTGCACCATAATATTCTACTTGAATACGGTCTAATAGACTTGCGTTCGCACGACCAGCACGAATTTGACCTAATTCACGGCGTAAGCTTTCTTCCGCTTTTGTCATTTTTTCTTTGGCTGTTGCTAAAACTTCTTTAGACATTCTTTATTTCCCCCTTACAGTTGTTCCGATATTTTCACCAAGGATGGCACGACGGATATTTCCTGCTTCATTTAGGTTAAAGACAACTAAAGGAATATCGTTATCCATACTTAATGAGCTTGCTGTTGAATCCATTACTTGCAGCCCTTTAGAAATAACATCTAAATGTGTTAGTTCTTCAAATTTTGTCGCTGTTTCATCCACACGTGGATCCGCAGAATAAACACCATCAACATTGTTCTTCGCCATTAAGATGACGTCCGCATCTACTTCTGCAGCTCGTAACGCAGCCGTTGTATCTGTCGAGAAGTAAGGATTTCCTGTTCCTCCGGCAAAAATAACAACGCGGCCTTTTTCTAAATGACGTTCTGCACGACGACGAATGTATGGTTCTGCAATTTGACGCATTTCAATTGATGTTTGAACACGTGTAGGCACACCAAGATTTTCTAATGTATCTTGCAATGCTAAGGCATTCATCACAGTAGCTAACATGCCCATATAATCAGCTTGTGCACGTTCCATGCCCATTTGAGCACCAATTTGTCCACGCCAGATGTTT
This sequence comes from Enterococcus sp. DIV1206, assembly GCF_051712485.1. NCBI lineage: Bacteria > Bacillati > Bacillota > Bacilli > Lactobacillales > Enterococcaceae > Enterococcus > Enterococcus sp. DIV1206. The sequence goes on along the minus strand of NZ_JBIOOZ010000001.1, from coordinate 977,441 downwards.
CCGCCGCCAACCACGATGGCCATTTCGATACCTAATTCATGGACCTCTTTAATTTCTTGGACGATTTCTTTAATGACTGGTGGTTTAATGCCAAAACCGTCTTCTCCGGCTAGCGCTTCTCCACTTAACTTTAATACGACACGTTGATACTTAGGTTTAACCATCATAATTCCCTCCAAGATTCTCTAAAAATCATTCAATTCCTCATTTAGATGACTTTTCACCAAAATGATTTTTTAGACCAAGCAGTGCGATCCACTGGTTTTGCCTAAAAAAAGGGAGCGCATATCAAAGTTATGCGTTCCCAAATGGCTGAAAGACTGCCTTGAATCAAGCAGTAATCAATTTATGCAGCTTCCTTTGGGGAGCGCTGTCTGTTTAGATACTTATGATTCACGGCTTTTCAACCGAGCGTTTGATGCTCTTAGTTTTTCATTTGGCTCATTACTTCATCCGCAAAGTTATCTTCACGTTTTTCGATACCTTCGCCAACTTCAAAACGTACGAATGATTTCACTTCGCCGCCTTTAGAAGCAACAAATTTTTCGACAGTCATATCTGGATCTTTAACAAATGGTTGGTCAACCAAAGCGATTTCTGCTTTGAATTTTTGTAGACGACCAACAACCATTTTTTCAACGATATTTGCTGGTTTACCTTCGTTTAATGCTTGTTCAGTTAACACAGCTTTTTCGTGTTCTAATTCTTCTTGAGGAATTTGAGATTCGTTGACATAGCGAGGGTTGATTGCCGCGATGTGCATAGCAACATCTTTCGCTACTTCTTCGTCAGTTGTGCCATCGATAACTGTTAATACAGCAATACGGCCACCCATGTGTAAGTAAGCGCCAAATGCAGCATTGTCAGCTTTTTCGACAACTTCAAAACGACGGAAGCTGATTTTTTCACCGATAACAGTTGTTGCTTCGATTAAATCAGATTCGATTGTGCCTTTTTCAGTTTTAATAGCCATTGCTTCTTCCATCGTAGCTGGTTTGTTTTCAGCAACTTTAGTCGCAATATCTTTAACTAAATCTTGGAACATTTCGTTTTTAGAAACGAAGTCAGTTTCTGAGTTTACTTCAACGATTGCTGCAACGTTACCTACAGTTGCTACGTTTGCTAAACCTTCAGCCGCAATGCGGTCATTTTTCTTCGCTGCTTTAGCCATACCATTTTCACGTAAAAAGTCTACGGCTTTTTCCATGTCGCCTTCTACTTTTACTAATGCTTTTTTAGCGTCCATCATTCCAACGCCAGTCATATCGCGTAATTCTTTTACCATTTTAGCTGTAACGTCTGCCATTATTTGTGTCCTCCTCGGATATTATCAATTCTTTTTAAAAAAGCTATCTCAAAGGAGAATCAGGCTTTTTGTCGCCTAGCCTTTGAGACAGCTCCGTAATCATTATTATTCAGCTGATTCGTTATTTCCTTCAACAACATCAACGATTTCTTCGATTGAAGTTGCTTCTGGTGTTTCTTCAACGAATAACTCTTCAGTTGCTTGGTCTTCCCCTTGGTTACCTTCGATGAAAGCGTCAGCCATTTTAGCAGTGATTAATTTCACGGCGCGGATTGCATCATCATTTGAAGGGATTACAACATCGATCTCATCAGGATCACAGTTTGTATCAACCATTGCAACGATTGGAATGTTTAATTTGTGTGCTTCTTGAACAGCAATGCGTTCTTTACGTGGGTCAACGATGTACATTACATCTGGAATTCTTGGCATATCAGCGATACCACCTAAGAATTTTTCTAAACGTTCACGTTCTTTGTTTAAGCCAGCAACTTCTTTCTTAGGTAAAACTTCGAAAGTGCCGTCTTCTTCCATTGCATTGATTTTTTTCAAGCGAGCAATACGTTTTTGGATTGTATCCCAGTTAGTTAACGTACCACCTAACCAACGATGGTTTACATAGTATTGACCAGCGCGGATTGCTTCATCTTTGATTGCTTCTTGTGCTTGTTTTTTAGTTCCTACGAATAAAGCAACGCCGCCTTCTTCTGCAACGTTTTTCATGTAATCGTAAGCTGCATCTACTAATTTCACTGTTTTTTGTAAGTCAATGATGTAGATACCGTTTCTTTCTGTGAAGATATATTTCTTCATTTTTGGGTTCCAGCGACGAGTTTGGTGACCAAAGTGTACGCCGGCTTCTAGTAATTGTTTCATAGAAATTACTGCCATGTTGTGTTTCCTCCAGTTTGGTTTTTATTTTCCTCTTCTTTTCGTCAACTCCTTGAAGAACTACCGTAGTAGCACCACTTCGCAGATGGAAAAGAATGTGGATTTCGTGTGTGAAAATCACACCTTTAACAGTATAAGATATTTTCAGAAAAATAGCAAGCCTTAAAACTAGAAATGTCGCTCCTACTGCGCTTGCCAAACAAGATGACATTCTTCGTTTCCCGTTTCATCGATGGTTCGCTTTTGTTGGACAAAGCCTTGTTTTTGATAAAAGGCGTAAGCTGCTTGATTTTCCCTGTAAACAGCCAAAGATAAGATGTCCTGTTCTTCTTTTGCTACTTGCAGTAATTTCTGACCGATGCCCTTCCCTTGAAACGCTTTTTTTATAAAAATTCCTGCGATATAGTTATCCATTAAGCCTAAAAACCCAATTATCTGACCCTCTTCTTCCGCTAAGATCAGTGTTGCTTTTGGCAACGCAGCGCGGACAAATGCCTTATTTTCTTGCCAATAAGTTGGTGCGACAAATGGATGAGCTTCTAGATTCGTTTGCAGCCAAATAGCCATAATGGTTTCTAATTCTTTTTCTGTTAACTGGGTTGTCTTTTTGATAGTCAGCATTTTTTGACACTCGTTTCTGTTATTGATTATTTTCAAAATAAAACATTAACACGCCCGCTGCGATAGCGACATTCAATGATTCTGCTTGACCTTTCATTGGAATATAAAGATTTTTCGTGGTTTCTGCTAACAATTCTGGCGAAACTCCACTACCTTCATTGCCTAAAATCAACGCATAATTTTCCACTGCCTCTTGTTCATAATAAGCAATCGCAGCTTCATTTAGTTCTGTACCGAAAACTGGTAGACCTTGCTTCTTGAATGCCTGAACCACTTCAGTCAACTCTCGTTGGAGAACTGGTAAATGATAGTGGCTTCCCTGCATTGAGCGCAACACTTTTGTATTGTAAATATCTGCTGTGCCCTTACCTAAAATCACGCCTGCTAAACCTGCTGCATCAGCTGTGCGAATCATCGTACCAACATTACCAGGGTCTTGGATATTATCTAAAAGTAACCAACCACCTTTAAAAGAAAGCGACTGCTCTTGTTGCGTTTCCAAGGTGACAATTGCCAAAATTCCTTGTGAAGTTGGCAGCTCCGACAAACTATTTAAAACCTCATCACTTACAAAAATTAATTTTTCTGTTTCTTGTTCAGCTAACCAAGTTCCCCATTCTTGTTGACCTCTTTGGTTAAACAAAATCCACTGGACATCGGCATTGGCCTTCACAGCTTCTTCAACTAAATGAAATCCTTCTATTATATATTGGTTCAGTTCTTCTCGGTACTTCTTTTTGTGTAATTTTTTCCATTCTTTTAATTGGTTATTTTTCGTTGATGTAATTTCTTTCATAAGTCACCTCGCCTTTGTATTATAGCATGCTTCTAGCTTGCTTGGATACTTGCTAGAACCAAGAAAAATCGCTATCATAAAGAAAAAAGCAAAGGAAGTGTCTCTCATGGAAAAACTAAGAATGAATGTACAAGGGCGTGTCCAAGGTGTTGGCTTCCGCTACATGACCAAAATGGTGGCAGATCAATTAGGTGTCACTGGTTCAGTGAGGAACGAAGACGACGGGTCCGTTTCAATTACAGCAATTGCACCCGAAGACATAATGGAAACATTTATCAAAAAAATCAAAGATTCCCCCAGTCCAGCGGGACGTGTAACGTATGTTGATATTCAAGAAGACCCTTTGTTAGAAGAAACGGAACAATTTAAAGTGATTCAATAAACTTACTTTCTAACGATTGATTTCTTTGGGAAGAAGCCTTGAACAGCAAGTAGTTCCTGCTTTTTATTGATTTTTGTAAGAGCTTCTTTTCGATTTTGATTGAAAAAGAGCGCTGTTTCAAGTATAGTTAACCATGTAAAAATTTTTTAGAAAAGGACCGAATTACATGCGTAAATTAAACCGATGGCTTTACGGCTCTGGCTTACTATTTTTAGTAATGTTTTTATCAGGCTGTGTGAAAACAGGAGCAGATGGACAACCAACTGGTGAAGGTTTTGTCTATAACTTCCTTGTTTTACCGATGAGTAATGCAATTACTTATCTTGTCGATAACTTTAATTGGAACTATGGTTGGGCGATTATTTTTATCACCATTATTGTACGGATCATTATTTTACCGTTAGGCTTACATCAATCGAAAAAAAGCTTTATCCAAACGGAAAAAATGCAAGCAATCAAACCCCAAGTGGATGTTGCACAAGCAAAAATGAAACAAGCAAGTACGCGTGAAGAACAAATGGCCGCACAAGCAGAACTACAAAAGATTTATAAAGAAAACAATGTGAGTATGGTTGGCGGAATTGGTTGTTTGCCTTTATTAATTCAAATGCCTATTTTCTCTTCTCTGTTCTTTGCTGCTCGTTATACAAAAGGTATTGCCACGGCAAGCTTCTTAGGAATGAATTTAGGGCAACCAAATATGATTTTAGTGGCATTAGCTGGTTTAGCCTATTTAGCTCAAGGTTATATTTCAATGATTGGTATTCCTGAAGAACAAAAGAAAACAATGAAATCAATGCTGATTGTTTCACCATTAATGATTGTTTTCATGTCCTTTAGCTCACCTGCAGGCGTAGCGCTTTACTGGGTAGTTGGTGGTATTTTCACATGTATTCAATCTGCCATCACAAATATCCTCTTACGTCCAAGAATTAAAAAACAAGTACAAGAAGAATTGAAAAATAACCCACCAAAACAAGTGGTTACTCCTATCAAGGATGTGACACCAAAAGAAACAAACAAAGTAACGCAAAAAGCGAACCAACCAAAAGCAAACGGCAATAAAGGTCGCAATGCTGGAAAACAAAAACGTAAATAAAAAAAGGATCGCCTCTAAACGGCGATCCTTTTTTTACTTCAATTCTTTCCCAGTCATCTCTTCAATAGTTCGAATAGACTTTGGACCAAAGCCATGCAACGAAAGTAACGCTTTTCGGCCTCGTGCGTAGAGTTCATCCACACTGTCGATTTTTTCATTAGCGCACGAACAGCTGGTTTTGATAATTGTGTTAAAATTTGTTCAAATGTTGTTTCTAGCATGCTGTCGGTTCCTCCTTAGCGGTCGAAAAACAGCGCTTTTTATTTTACAATTAATAAGTCTAAGCTAGCAATTGATAACGCCATTTTAGCAATTTGCATTAATTGTTTTAATCGGTTTTGTTTGACTTTTTCATCCTCAACCATAACCATCGTTTCATTGAAGTACGCATCAATTAACGGACGTAGATTTACTAGTGCTTCATAGTTTTCTGCAATCGTGCGTGTCGCAAATGCTTCAGATAAATCGTTAACTGCTTGATACAGTTCTTTTTCTGCCTTATTTTCAAACAGACTTGGATCAATCCCTTCTTCAGTATCACCTAAAAGTTCTTGACCTTTTTTCGCTAAATTAATAACACGCGTTAAGGCTTCCATTGATGGTTTAAAATCTTGATCTTCAAAACGGCTTTTTAAAATATTTGCTGAAGCAAATAATTTCGATAAATCGGCTTGCTCAGCAGACACCACTGCATCGATAATGTCATGGCGAACATTTTTCGTCATTAATAATTGACGTAAGCGAGCTTTCACAAATTCAACGACTTCTGCTTGTCCTTCGTTTAGTAAAACGCCATATTTCTCAACATCTTGATTCACTGCTTCATCAACTTCTGTTTGTAATTGGACTAATGGGAAGGTCCAGCCTTTATCTTCAATAATTCGGATAACGCCATAGGTTTGACGACGAAGTGCATAAGGATCGTTAGAACCTGTTGGAATCATACCAACTGAGAAGAATGAAAAGACGCTGTCAAGCTTATCGGCTAAGGCTAAAACAGCCCCGATTGCTGTTTCTGGCAATTCACCTTCACTGGAAGTTGGTAAATAGTGTTCTCGAATCGCCGTTGCTACGGCTGGTTTTTCGCCTTGTAATAAGGCATATTTTTCTCCCATAATTCCTTGTAATTCTGGGAATTCACCAACCATATTTGTTACTAAGTCAAATTTATAAATTTCAGAGGCACGTTTTAAATCTTCCAATTCATCCTCAGATAAGCCAACTTTTCGACCAATGATTTGTGCAATTAAAGCAACCCGTTGCATTTTTTCATAAATTGAGCCAATCTTTTCATGGAAAGTCACATTTTTTAGTTTTTCAACACATGCTTCAATCGTTAATTTTTTATCTTCATTGTAAAAGAATTCTGCATCTTCTAAACGAGCAATTAACACTTTTTCATTTCCTTTAATCACGTTTTCAAGGTGAACATTATCCCCATTACGAACAGCGATAAAATGCGGCATTAATAAGCCTTGGTCGTTACGAACTTCAAAGTAACGTTGGTGTTCTTTCATAGAAGTCACTAATACTTCATCTGGAACAGATAAATATTTTTCATCAAAACTGCCTACAAATGCAGTTGGATATTCCACTAAATTCGTAACTTCTTCCAGTAACTCTTCATCTAAAGCTAACTGCCAATTTTTTTCAGCAGCGAGTGCGTTCGCTTGATCAACAATCATTTGTTTCCGTTCATTCGGTTGAACCACTACAAATTGTTCTTTTAATTTTGCTTCATATTCATTAGCATGTTGGAACGTCACATCGTCTCCCAAGAAACGGTGGCCACGAGAAGTTTGCCCCGTTGTCACATCTAACACTTTGAAAGGAATTACTTCATCATCAAGTAGTGCCACAATCCAATGAATTGGACGAATATATTCGAAATCATAGTTTGCCCAGTGCATTGTTACTGGGAAAGTTAGACTTGTAATCACGTCATTTAATTTTGTTAATACCTCTTTGGCACTTTGGCCTTTGGTAAACTTCGTCACATAGACATATTCGACGCCATTTAATTCTTTGAAAACAATGTCCTCAGTTGTAACTCCTTGGCCGCGTACAAAACCTTGTGCAGCTTTTGACCAATTTCCTTCAGCATCTAAAGCAATCTTTTTCGCTGGACCTTTTACTTCTTCTTCAACATCTGCTTGTTTTTCAGGAATCGCAGTTACTTTCACGGCTAAGCGACGAGGTGTGGCAAAGGATTGCACTGTTTCATAGTCTAAATGATGTTCATCTAAAAATTTGATTACTTTTTCTTCAAGTTGGATACGGCTTGGTGTGACAACATGTGCGGGCATTTCTTCTAAGCCAATTTCTAATAATAAATCTTTTGCCATGTTATTCTGCCTCCTTGGATACACTTTGATCTTTATTTAATAATGGGAACCCTAATTTTTCACGTTCAGCCACAAAAATTTTCGCTACGGAACGAGCCATATTCCGAATGCGGGCTAAATATCCTGCACGTTCCGTTACAGAGACAGCGCCGCGAGCATCTAATAAATTGAATGTATGGCTACATTTTAAAATATAATCATAGGCTGGATGAACTAAGCTTTCTTCAATACAGCGTTTAGCTTCTTTTTCAAATTTGTCAAAGTTTTCTAAAAGCATTTCTTGGTTACTAATTTCAAAGGAATATTTTGAATGTTCATATTCAGGTTGCACAAAAATTTCACCATATTTAACGCCTTGTGTCCATTCTAAATCATAGACACTTTCGACTTCTTGGATATATGATGCCAAGCGTTCTAACCCGTAAGTAATTTCAGAAGTGACAGGATGACATTGTAAGCCGCCAACTTGTTGGAAATACGTAAATTGGGTAATTTCCATGCCATCTAACCAAACTTCCCAACCTAAACCAGCACAGCCCATTGAAGGATTTTCCCAGTTATCTTCTACAAAACGAATGTCATGTTCTAATGGATCAATTCCTAATAATTTTAAACTTTCTAGATAAAGTTCTTGGATATTTTCAGGAGAAGGCTTCATTACAACTTGGAATTGATGATGTTGGTATAGACGGTTTGGATTTTCGCCATAGCGTCCATCAGCTGGACGACGAGAAGGTTCTACGTAGGCAGCATTCCATGGTTCAGGTCCAATGGCACGTAAAAACGTGTAAGGACTCATGGTGCCGGCTCCCTTTTCTGTATCATAGGCTTGCATTAACATACAGCCATTAGATGACCAAAATTTTTGCAAGGTTAAAATCATTTCTTGTACGGTTAACTTGTTTTTCATTGTTTTCCTCCTTGGAATATTTTTTATAGACATAGGGATTGGCTTTGCTTCGGGAATGTAAATTTAAAAAGGGCTACAGAAAAACAATTTTGTAGAATGGGATAATTTTTATGCTGTTCATCATCTACTCTGTCGCATTTGCGCCAATTGAGCTTTTTTGAATAAACGTTACTATTTTTTCTTTTGGTGTTAACTGTTTGCTTTTTTTATTCGGTTACAACGTTCCCTTTGGTCACCTTGTACTGTTCATCATCTTCTCCATGTTTTTGGCTAAGCAGTTTGTTTTAACATAGAGGAGACAACGTTCCTTTCAGTCACCTTGTGCTGTTCCACATCTGCTCTGACACTTTGTGTCAGTCGCAGTGAGGAACATGCAAAAAGTCCCCATGCCTATTAATAGACATAGGGACGAATAATTATCGCGGTTCCACCCTACTTCCGATGTGTTCATCGGCAGCTTCGTTTGTCGTACTCCAAAGTGCCTTTCAAAAGTTCCGTGTTTCTGGCTCCCACTCTCCCAGATTCGCTTAACAGAGGGTTCTTTTTACTTCTCTTTTTCTTCGTACGTATTTAACTTCTCTATCATAATACGGTGTCTGAGGGAAGTTGTCAAATTTTTTTTCAGAAAAACGTCTGCTTGTTTATGTTTCTTTTTCTTCCTTCTTTCGTGGTGGAATTTTCAACGTATTTTCCCACGTTTTCATTTGATCAATAAATTTTTTGCTTTTTAAATGCAAACCGACATATTCATCGTATAACATATCAATCGTTTCTCGAATACTCTTCTTAGTTTCTTCTTTTACTTGAATGTTTTGGACTTTTTCATAGGAGACTTGCGAAAATAAGCGAATAAAATGAATTGCTCTAGGATCTGCATGGTAGCGCTGTTCATCTAAATGCCAATGTTTTTCACAAAGCACACCGCTATATTTTGAGGAATAATCAAATTTCCCTTGTGTTTCGCCACAAGCCACACAATGATGCCATTCTGGTCGTACACCAAACCGTTCTAACAATTGAATTTCAAAAATATTTGTAATGATTTCCGGATCTTTTTGCTCATTTAAAGCGGATAATGCCATGTGGGTAAATTGAAATAAGTTCGGATCATAGTGCTGATCTTCAATTGCTGCATCGACTAAGTTTAAAATATATGTTCCATATGCGTTAATAAATATATCTTGTTGAATGTTTCGAAAAGGTTGAACTCCTTTGCTGCTATTGAGAAAAGATAAGCCTTCTTCTCTAAAATTTCCGATGTAGACGGCTTCTGTAAATGGCAGAATCGCTGGCAAAAGAGGATTATTTTTTCGATGCGCGCCTTTCACAAAAAACATCAATTTTCCATATGATTCTGTAAAAATTTTGACGAGTTTATCCTTCTCTTTAAAATCCTTCGTAAATAAAATAATGCCTTTGGTCTCCCCTAATGCCATTCAATTCACTTCCATTTCTTATGTAAATTAGTGTAGTGTTTGGAAAGTTCGTTTATACACTCACTTCCCAAACACTACTTTCTTAATATTCTTCTTTGCGATAACCAAAATCTTGTAAATAGATTTTTTTGTCACGCCAGTCTTTTTGGACTTTTACCCACAGCTCCAAATACACTTTGTCATCTAATAAATATTCAATATCTTGACGCGCCTTGGTACCAATTTGTTTCAGCATTTTTCCGCCTTTGCCAATGATGATGCCTTTTTGACTGTCCCGTTCTACAATAATGGTTGCTTGGACATGGACTTTATCGTTTTCATCCCGTTTCATTGAGTCCACAACGACAGCGACAGAATGAGGAATCTCATCTCTTGTTAAAAGTAACACCTTTTCACGAATTAATTCGGAAACGATAAAATATTCTGGATGATCCGTAATTTGGTCATCAGGGAAATACTGTGGTCCTTCTGGCATTTGCTCAACGAGAACATCCATCAAATGCTCAAAATTATTTCCTTCAGTGGCAGAAATGGGAATAATTTCTTTAAAGTCCATTTGTTTCGAATAGTCTTCAATGATACTCAATAAATCATCTGGATGGACTTTGTCAATTTTATTAATAATCAAGTAGACTGGACTATTATTATTTTTCAATCGTTCAATAATAAAGTCGTCACCTTTCCCGCGTTTTTGATCAGCACTTACCATAAATAAAGTAGCATCTACTTCACGCATCGCATTATAGGCACTTTCCACCATGAAATCGCCTAAGCGGTGTTTAGGTTTGTGAATCCCTGGAGTATCGATAAAAACAATTTGTGCTTCAGGAATTGTATAAATTCCTTGAATCTTATTACGAGTTGTTTGTGCTTTGTCACTCATAATTGCAATTTTTTGGCCGACAATTCGATTTAACAATGTTGATTTTCCAACATTTGGTCTGCCGACAATGGCTACGAAACCAGATTTATGTTCAGTTGTCATTGTATTTCTCCTCTTATTTCCACATTTGAATGATTTGTAAAATTTTTGGTACAAATAGAATTAGTCCTACTAGCACTGCGAAACCGGCTGTTAATAAAACAGCTCCTGCGGCCATGTCTTTAACTTTTTTTCCGATTGGATGAAAGTGAAAATCCGTAAACATATCTACGACATTTTCAAAAATTGTGTTGATAATTTCTGCCAACCAGACAAGAAAAACAGCCAATAACAACCACAGCCATTCAGCAAGTGTTAAGGAAAACAAGAAACCAAACACAATGGCCGTGACACCAAACGCCACATGTTTGCGCATATTACGTTCTTCTCGAAAAACTGTTTTGATTCCTTGCCAGGCAAATTCTAATGAATTAATAAAATGTTTATTTTTTCCTGTTTGCTCATCTTTTAAGGCCATACGCATCTAAAATCTCTTTCTGTAAACCAAACATTTCTTTTTCATCTTCAGGTTCCATATGATCGTACCCATTCAAATGTAAAAAGCCATGTACTGCCAAAAAGCCCATTTCTCGTTCCAATGTGTGCCCATATTCAACTGCTTGTTCTGCTGCTCGCTCTGTTGAAATAATTAAATCACCTAGATTCCGTGGTAGCTCTGCCAACTCTTCATCATCAAAAATAATTGGCAATTCGTCTTCCCCTTCATCCTCTAAAGCAAAACTGATGACATCTGTAGGCATATCTTTGCCCCGATAGTCACGATTAATCACTTGGATACCTGCGTTATCTGTAAAAGTCACCGACATCTCCGTATCTTCGGCAATTTCTAGAAAACCCGCTGCAAATTGCAGCAAGTTTTCGATTTCTTTGATTTCTTCTGTTGGTACTTTCTCGGTTTCATCAATGAAAGTAATATCCATTAGTCATCTCTCTTTTCTTGTTCATCTTTCATTTCTTCTGCTTCAGCTTTCATTTTTGGATACTTAATCCGTGAATGGAAGGTACTGCATAATCCATTAATTAATGATTTTTCAATGATGCGAATCTCTTTCATCGTTAACCCACATTCATCTAATTGGCCATCTGAAATTCTATCTTGAATCACATTATGCACAAAGGCTTGAATTTTTTCGTTGGTCGGATGATCCATCGCCCGCACAGCAGCCTCACAAGTATCAGCAATACTCACAATCCCTGCTTCTCGTGTTTGTGGACGTGGCCCAGGATAACGGAAGTCGGATTCTTTAATTTCAGGATTGCGTTCTTTTGCTTTCACATAGAAAAATTTCATCAATGTTGTGCCATGATGTTGACGACAAATGTCAATCACCATTTGCGGCATATTGTACTCTTCTAAAATTTTGGCGCCATCAATTACGTGGCCAAAAATAATTTGTTTACTATCTTCTGGTAATAAAAAGTTATGTGGATTTTCTGCACCAGCAGGTAAGTTTTCCACAAAGAAATTGGCGTGTTTAATTTTGCCAATGTCATGGTAATAACAAGCAACTCGTGTTAATAGCGACCGCCCGCCAATCTCAGCAACAGCGTTAGCGCTCAAACTAGCCACCATCATGCTATGATGATAGGTACCTGGCGCTTCTTCTAACAGTTGTTTTAACAACGGATGGTTCGGATTACTTAATTCATTCAAGACAATCATACTATCATCAGTCACTAATAATTCGATATATGGATGCAAGCCCATTGTTGCTAAAAATGAAAGTACCGTTCCTGCACCTGCACAAATTAAAGCTGTCCACGTTTTACCATCTGTTAAACTCATTCCTTGATAAATCATTAAGACAACCGCCATGAAAACAGGAAAGACCACTACCCACATTAAAGCTGGGAAAACTTGCTCACTCATTCGTTTCCGTTTAACAACTGTTGCTAGAAATCCTGAGAATAAGTACATAATCAGAATAACCGTCAACGAGTTTGTACCAATAGAATTATAAAAGATAAATAACGCAAAAACGACTTGGAAAATGGCAGCGATTATCCCTGAACGACGATTCACAAAATGATTTAGAATCAGCGGCGCAAAGGCTGCTGGATAGAACAAGGGAATATACATCAACTGCTCTGTTTGGAAAATCTGGAAGAATTTCATTAAAATAACACTGATTAGCATAGCACCCGTGTAAAAGATAATAAACGAGCGTTGTCGCGAAGGCTCAGTCACTTGTTTTGTAAAGAAAATCAACACTTCAACTTGAAGTAAAATAGCTAATGCTAATGCCACCATCGGAAAAATAGAGGTATTTTGACTAGTCATTCCTAGTAACTCAAGTTTTTCGACCGCTTTTGCATCAATTTGAGTACCTTCACGAACAATAATTTCGCCTTGATAAATCATTGCGGGTTGAACAGCATTCATCGCTTTTTGGCGTAGCTCTTCTGTTCGTTTTTCATTGGCAATATCGTTTACCACAATCCCTTGGTTAACAATGTAACGAATAACTTGTTGCATGGTACTCGTAATATCTAAGTATTGAATTTTACCGTTAGCTTCTTGGCGAATTTTATCCAAATCAGATTCTCGAACGTGATTTTGCATTGCGTCATCCACCAACATCAAACTTTCTGAACGAACCTTATCTAATTGCTCAGAGGTTAATGTAAAGATTGTTTGATAAAAAACATTAGGAAAACTTTGATAAAACGTAACTTCATCTTGCGGTAAAGATTCAAATAATGATTTTAAGCTAGCTACTCGTTCTTCCACGGTCGGCGCAGGAATCGTTTCTTCCTTTTTGGCCTTCGCTTGCTTGTTGCTGTACTCTTTGTCTACTTTTTCATTCGCAGAATCAATCAATTTAAATAATTTATCAATACGATTATGTTGGACAGATGCCGTATCTTCTTGATAAATATATTCGGGTGTGACAGCTTCTGCTGCCAATTTTTTTCTTTGTTCTGTTTCGTAGGTATTCTCGATATTTTTATTTGCACGAATGGTTTTCTCGGCCAGTTGACCTTCTTTAATTTCTACTCTTTTCTGATGGACACTGCCAAACATAATCATAAATAAAAGAAGAGAAAAAACGGCTAATAAAATAGGTAAATAGGCTTTACCTAAACGATCCCCTAACTTTGTAAGTACTTTTTTCAAAAGGTACTTTCACTCCTTCCCTAACTGCTTAGGAATGCTTTTGTTGTTCTTTTTCATAGGCTTGAATAATTTGTGCTACAACCGGATGACGCACAACGTCACTGGCTTCAAAATTTACAAAGGCAATTTTTTCAATGTCTTTTAACGTACGCTCGGCGTTAACTAAACCACTTGTTACACCACGTGGCAAGTCAATCTGACTAGTATCTCCATTAACAATCATTTTTGAACTAAACCCTAAACGAGTTAAAAACATTTTCATTTGGGCAACCGTAGTATTTTGTGCTTCATCTAGAATGACAAAAGCATCATCCAATGTACGACCACGCATATAAGCAAGCGGGGCAATTTCAATAACGCCGCGTTCCATTAAACGATTTGTATGATCCATACCAAAAATTTGATACAAGGCATCGTAAACTGGACGTAAATAAGGATCGACTTTTTCTTTTAAGTCACCTGGTAAAAAGCCCAAGCTTTCGCCAGCTTCCACCGCTGGACGAGTTAAAATAATTTTTTGTACTTCGCCTTTTTTTAAGGCTGCTACTGCCATCACCACGGCTAAAAAGGTTTTTCCTGTCCCCGCAGGTCCCACCCCGAAAATGACGTCATGAGTTTTAACTGCATCGATATATTTTTTTTGACCAACATTCTTAATTCGGATGGCCCGACCATGATGGTCCTTCATAATTTCTTCTTCATACATGGCAATAAACGCCTCTAAATTTCCAGCTTTGGCCATTTTTAAAGCAGAAACGACATCTGGCGTATGCACTTTGATGCCTCGTTGAATTAATGTTTGTAGCGCTCTTAACACGGAAGCGACTAACTCTACCTCTGATGATTCGCCAATTAACTGAATAACTTCGCCACGACTATTAATCGTTACGTGGGTATTCTCTTCTAAAAATTTGATATGTTTATCATGTGTTCCTAAAAGCATGTGTGCATCATCAGAATCAGTAAGTATTAATTCCAAAGATTTTGACTGATTATCTGTCAAAAAACGTCCATCTCCTTTATTATATAGTCCTTTACAATGATACCACATTCTTATCTGTTTAAAAAGAAGTCGTACCTGATTTGACTTTGAAAGTCAAAAAAGAGAAAACCGTAAAAAGCTACCGGTTTTCTCTTTGCATAAAAAAACTAGGACAGTATCCTGTCCTAGTTTCGATAACGCTCTTAGTTTTCTTGTAATAATTCTTTCACAATTGCGTTAACTTGGTTGCCATCGGCTTTGCCTTTGACTTTCGGCATCATAGCGCCCATCACTTTACCAAAATCTTTTGGTGAAGTGGCGCCAGTTTGCGTCATTACCTCTTGAACTAGTTGACGAATTTCTTCCTCTGTTAGTTGTTGAGGCATATATTTTTCAACAATTGCTATTTCAACTTTTACTTTTTCAACAAGATCGTCGCGTCCCGCCTTTTCAAACTCTGATAAAGAATCTTTTCTCTGTTTCATCTCACGAGACAATACAGTGAGTTCTTCTTCTCCGTTCAATTCACGGCCCGCTTTAATCTGATCATTTTGAATGGCAGTCTTTAACATACGAAGTACGGCTAAAGTTTCTTTGTCTTTAGCTTTCATCGCTGTTTTAATGTCGTCATTCAATGTGGTTAGCAATGACATACCACCAACTCCAATTCATTCAAAACTAGAATTTTTTACGTTTTCTAGCTGCTTCAGATTTTTTCTTACGCTTTACACTTGGTTTTTCGTAGAATTCACGTTTACGTGATTCTTGTAAAGTACCCGCTTTTGAAACGGAACGTTTGAAGCGACGAAGAGCATCATCAAGAGATTCGTTTTTACGAACGACTGTTTTTGACATGTTATTCCCTCCCTCCGAGCTTAAAAAGTAACCGTTTTTCTTATTTGTGGGAAAAACCCACAAATTAAAATACTGTCCTTGTTATATTATAGCTAAAGCATAAATAACCGTCAACCACTCTACTGATAAAATACGAAATTTTTGTTTGATTTTTCGTCTTATTCGCTATTTTTCGCAACAATCGGCACAACGACCAAGTATTTCAAAGCGATGTCCTTCAATTGAACAACCTTTTAACTGTTCTTCGAAAAAATTCATCGGACACATGTGAATTTCTTCCGTTTTGCCACAAACCGTACAAATAAAGTGATGATGATGTTCCACCTCTTGGCAACAACGGAAGCGAAACTTTTGTTCGCCATTTAATTCTGTTTTTTCCAGCAATTCTAAGCGCTCAAAGTCATGCAAGTTACGATAAACCGTATCATAACTGACTCCTTTAAAGGTTTCATTCATAAATTCATACACTTCACGTGCAGAAACATACCGATTTCGCTTAATCAAATAGCTCATCAGTAATTCTCGTTTTTTAGTATATTTTAATCCACTGGCTTTCATGGTTTCTAAGGCTTGTTCAATATTGGTTTTTACTGGTGCCATCGCCATTTCCTCCCTCACCAACCTAAATCAGAATCATTACGAAATAGATTCTGGACTTATGGTATAATAAAATTATTAAAAATGCAAGAAAGGACTTACCCTCTATGACTATTTCTGAAGAAAAAAAATGTGTGACGATTTTTGTCATCTCAGATTCTGCTGGCGAGACCGCTTCAAAATTGGCGGCTGCTTCAATGGCCCAGTACCCCACTGTTGATTTTACTTTGATTAGACGAACATTCGTTAAAGACGAAGATAAACTGGTGCAAGCGTTAGAAGATGCCAAAAAAGCAGAAGCCATGGTGCTGCATACTATTATTAATGATCATCTCGTGGCGATTGCAAATCAATTTTTCAATGAGCATCAATTGTTCCATTTTGACATTTTGACACCACCAGTTGCGGAAATCGAACGATTAACAGGTGTCGCGCCCATGCGGGAACCAGGTGCCTTACATCATCTGAATGAAAATTATTTTAAACGAATTGAAGCAATGGAATTTGCTGTCAAATATGACGATGGCAAGGACCCACGAGGCTTTTTAGAAGCGGATGTGTTACTTCTTGGCGTTTCCCGAACTTCTAAAACACCGCTAAGTCTCTTTTTAGCCAACAAGAACTTAAAAGTTGCTAATTTGCCACTAATTCCTGAAGCACATTTACCGAAACAATTATTCGAAATGGACCCTAAAAAAATTGTTGGCTTAACCAATGATCCCAATGTTTTAAACGGGATTCGTAAAGAACGAATGCGCGCATATGGATTACCTGAAAATACTTCTTATTCAGATATTGAAAAAATTCGGCGAGAACTGGCTTTTGCTAATGATCTTTATCAAAAATTAGGTTGTATCGTTATTGATGTCGCTTCTCTTTCAATTGAAGAAACTGCCTCAATGATTCTTAATGCTTTGAACTTAGAAGATCATAGTTATTATTCCACGGAAACCTCCGAGGATTAAAAAAAAAACGAGAAAAAATCACTAGTGATTTTTTCTCGTTTTTTTAAAAGACTTGAACGCCTTCTTGATCAATATTGAAAATTTGGATGCTCGCTTTGGTAGATAATTTCTCCAAGCTTTGAACAATTTCGTTGGTTCGTTCTTCTGGCGACAAGATTAGCACAGTTGGACCAGCACCGCTTAAGAAAGAACCATAAGCACCTCTTTGCTGAGTTAAACGACGAATTTCTTTTAAGTGAGGAACCAATGAACGACGATACGTTTCATGCCATTTATCTTGTTCCATCATTTTGCCTGCTAAAGGTAAATCCCCGTTTAAAATTGCGGCAATCATAACATTGGCAATTGAGCTGGCCGCGACTGCTTCTTTATAAGCCAATTTTTCGGGCAAAACAGCGCGACTTTTTTCGGTAAATAATGGTTCCTCTGGAATAAATGCAATGACATCACACATTGGAAAATGATGTTTGACATGGTAGACTTGGTTTTCTACATGGCTAGCCACCACGAAATCTCCTAAAATAGCTGGGGCAACATTATCCGGATGTCCTTCCATCTCTGTGGCCAAACGGACTTTTTCTTTAGGGGACAAATTTAAATGTGCTAGTCGGTTAGCTAATTCAATGCCTGCTACAATCACACTTGAGCTACTGCCTAGTCCTCTTGCAAGGGGAATATCAGAAACCATCCGAATAACTTTTGGTGTTAATTCTGGTGCAATTTTCAATGCCGTTTGAATTAATAAATTCTCTTCATTAGTAGGGATTTCTTCTCCCAAAGTATGTTGAATTTCCCAAAATTCACTTTCACCTAAAACGTTGATTGTTAAATAAGCGGATAATGCAATGCCACATGAATCAAAGCCAGGTCCTAAGTTGGCACTAGTGGCAGGTACTCTTATTTTCATAGTGTTGCGACTCCTTTTCGTAAGTGCAGACGCATTTCTTCCACGTCACTCATTTTTGAAATAGTTACTTCTGTCTCCATTGCTGTATCAGGATCTTTCAGTCCGTTACCAGTAAAGACTGCCACGACGGTTTCACCTGCTTTGATTTTACCGTTTTTAACATGTTGAATAACTCCAGCTAATGAGGCAGCCGAACCAGGTTCAATGAAAACCCCATCTTGAGCAGCAATTTTTCGGTAAGCCGTTAAAATTTCTTGATCTGTCACGGCATCAATGAAACCACCCGATTCATCGCGTGCCTGTTCTGCTAATTGCCAACTAGCAGGATTTCCAATCCGGATCGCTGTTGCCACGGTTTCAGGTTGCTCAATCACTTGGCCTTTCACGATCGCTGCGGCACCTTCTGCTTCAAAACCATGCATTCTTGGTAAAGTTGTTCCTTGTTTTTCATGCCATTCTTTAAAGCCTTTCCAGTAAGCGGAAATATTGCCGGCATTTCCAACTGGAATCGCTAAGACATCGGGCGCTTGACCTAATTGTTCACAAACTTCAAAAGCTGCTGTCTTTTGCCCTTCTAAGCGATAAGGATTCACTGAATTAACTAGCGCAACTGCCTCAGTTTTCGCAATCTCTCGCACCGCTTTTAATGCTTCATCAAAGTTACCTGGAATCGAAATAATGTCCGCCCCATACATAATAGCTTGCGCCAATTTTCCCAGTGCGATTTTTCCTTCTGGAATCACTACATACGCTTTAATGCCTGCTCTTGTGGCATACGCAGCAGCGGCGGCACTAGTATTTCCTGTAGAAGCACAAACAATCGCTTTGGCACCTTCTTCTACCGCTTTTGCTACAGCCATCACCATCCCGCGATCTTTGAATGAGCCAGTGGGATTTAAGCCT
This sequence comes from Enterococcus sp. DIV1206, assembly GCF_051712485.1. Classification (NCBI taxonomy): domain Bacteria; kingdom Bacillati; phylum Bacillota; class Bacilli; order Lactobacillales; family Enterococcaceae; genus Enterococcus; species Enterococcus sp. DIV1206. The sequence continues at coordinate 958,385 of NZ_JBIOOZ010000001.1, read as the reverse complement.
TCGTATTTTCCATATAATTGAATACCTAATTCTTTGGATAAATTAGGTAAAGGAATCAGTGGCGTATTTCCTTCGGCTAAAGAAATCATTGGTGTTTTTTCTGTTACGGGCAAATACGCTTGATACTGTTTTAACAAACCTTCATACATGTTTACTCATCTCCTATAACCTTCATTACATTCAATAACTGAAAGGCTTCCGTATTTTGAATAGCTGTCACAACTTGTTGCATTTGTGCTTTTGATATCTGGTGTGTAATGGCAACAATTCTTGCTCGCTGTCCATCTGATTTCTGTTGAACTAATTGATCAAAACTGACTTCTGCTTTAGTCATTAATTGCGTCAACTGCAAAAATTGTCCTGGTGTATCTGGAACATCTAATGAAAAATAGTACTGCCCAAATACATTTTCGGAACTCGTCAATTGGGTTTTATGTTGATACGAATTGAACATATGGCCAGTCGTTGCCAAGCGAATGTTTTTAGCAATCGTAATTAAATCACTGACCACACTGGTTGCTGTCGGTTTAGCGCCAGCTCCTGGACCGTAATACATTGATTCGCCCACACCTGCACTTTTAATAAATACTGCATTGTACTCATTTCGAACAGATGCAATAGGATGCTTTTGATTGACTAGCATAGGCGCCACTTCTACCGAGATACTATTCTCATTTTGTTCAGCAGAGCCAATCAATTTGATTTCATACCCCAGTTGTTTAGCCATAGCGACATCATCTAAAGACAATCCGCGAATTCCACGAATATCAACTTGTGGTAATGAAACATTCATCCCAAAAGCAAATTGACTTAAAATAACCATTTTATAGGCTGCGTCAATTCCATCGACATCATTTGTCGGATCCGCTTCAGCAAATCCCAACGCTTGCGCTTCTGCTAAAGCTTCTTCATAACTTTTATCAGCAGAAACCATTTGCGTAAGCATATAATTCGTCGTACCGTTCACAATCCCTAAAACTTGTTGAATATTGTCTGCCGCTAAGCTATTAGCAATTGTTCTTAAAATAGGAATCCCGCCAGCAACACTTGCTTCGTAATATAAATCACAATGATGTTTTTGGGCTAACGCTACTAATTCACTCCCATGTTGCGCCAGTAAATCTTTATTAGCAGTCACAATATGTTTGCCCTTTTCTAAAGCTTTCATGATATACGTTTTGGCTGGTTCAATGGTTCCCATTAATTCCACAACGATTTGAATCTCTTTATCTTCTAAAATATCATCAATTGAAGTTGTTAAAGAAAGACCGTATTCTTCCGCTTGCGCTTGTTTCGTTTCAAGATTTCGGACAAATGCTTTTTCAATGACTACATTCATTCCTGTCACTTGTGAAATTTTCTCTTGATGTTCTTTCAAGAGAGTTAAAACGCCAGTGCCTACAGTCCCTAATCCTAGTAACCCGATCTTTAAGGTATCCTTCATTTTTACCTCCATCAACAGCGCTATTCTAGTTACGCTATTTTTTCCCTACTTTTTATCGATGTTCAATATGCTCAAAGGTCTGATTTAAAATATCTATTACATGATGATCATCCAATGTATAAAAAATCGTTTTTCCTTCGCGACGTGCCTTGACAACCCGGCTATCTCTTAATAATTTTAGTTGATGAGAAACGGCGGACTGTTCCATTCCCAATTGTTCACTAATCGCCGTTACGTTATGCTCGCCTTCTTTTAAAAGTAGCAAAATTCTTAAACGTGTTGGATCACTTAATACTTTATATAATTGACTTACTTGTTTGATTTCTTCCATTTGTTTCATTATAGTCGCCTCACTTTGCACTCATTATAACACAGAGTTTTTTAAAATAAGAACTGCGATTGTTCTTTCCTACGAAAAATATGGCACAAAGAAAGTTGGAAAAATGACAAACTTGTCGATTTTCCAACTTTCTTCATCTATTCGTGGTTGGCTTGCTGAACTGCATCCATCACGGCATAACGGAAGCCATTTTTTTCTAGAGCTACGACACCGCGAATCGTACTTCCTCCTGGAGAAGTCACTTCATCTTTCAATGCTCCTGGGTGTTTTTTCGTGTCTAAGGCTAAGGTCGCCGTTCCTTTTATCATTTGAGCGACAATTTCATAAGATAAGTCTCTTGGTAACCCTTCTAAGACTGCTGCATCTCCCAATGCTTCCATAAAGATATCAACAAAAGCTGGACTGCAACCAGCCACAGTACCAAAAGTTTCCAGTTGCGCTTCACGAATTTCTTTGACTAACCCTAAAGTAGCAAGAAGTTCCATTACCAGGTCCTTCGTTTGGCCTTCAATTGTTGGTGCCAAGGCTACGCCAATCACACCCTGATTCACGCTAACTGGTGTATTAGGAATGGCATGAACAACTTTGGCTTCTTTATTGCCAAGAGCCATTTGTGCTTCTTGTATGGTATGACCTGTTGCAACAGAAATCAATAGACTTTCGTTGGAAAAATGAGGAGCTAATTCCTGAAGAACAGGTAACACGACCTTTGCTCCTGTCGCAATAAAAATAACCTTACATTCTTGGAAAAGTGCATAATCTGTGACAAGTTGAAAGCCCCACTCTTTTTGAAGTGCTTCTGCTGTTCCACTTGAGCCGCCTTTCACATATAAATGTTCCTTCTTGACTGCCTCAGCTTTCAGTAACCCTTTAATCATGGCACCGCCCATACTGCCAGCACCGATAAAGCCAATTTTCATAGCATTCCCTCCTTAGTTAAATAAAGTGTTTGTGTCAAAAGTCAATTAGCTTTTGACACAAACACTAACATTCGTACTTTTTTCCGTACAGCCTGTTTCGTTTATTTTATTTTGTTAATTCATTAACGACTGCTTCAAACGCAGCAATTTTTTCAGAAGCTTCTGAACTACTTTTTGCTTTTGTCGCTAGATAGAATTTAATTTTTGGTTCTGTTCCTGATGGTCGGATAGCAATCCAACTGCCATCTTCTAAATGATATTTCAGCACATCAGAAGGAGGCGTTTGTAATTGTTCTGTTTGACCATCTGCAAAAGTGCGTGTTAATTCTTTAAAATCTTCCGTTTGAGCAACTTGAATCCCGGCAAACTCAGTTGGCGCTTGTTCACGACATTTTGCCATTAAAGCTTTGATTTTACCGCTTCCTTCAATTCCGCTCATTGTTACGGAAATAGTTTTTTCTTCAAAGTAACCAAATTCTTCAAAGATATCTTGTAAGCCATCGTATAATGTTTTTCCTTGTTTTTTATAAAAAGCCGCTACTTCTGCTAATAAAACTAACGCTTGAATCGCATCTTTATCACGAACAAAAGGTTTCACTAAGTAACCATAACTTTCTTCAAAACCAAACATAAACGTTTGACTGTGGTCTTCTTCGTATTGTTGAATTTTTTCAGCAATAAATTTGAAACCTGTTAAAACATTAAACATCTTCGTATTATATTTCTCAGCAATCGCTGTAGCAAGTTCACTAGAAACGATTGATTTTAGAACCGCAGCATTTTGAGGCAACGTGCCTGCTTGTTGATGGGCTTCTAAAATATAATGAATCATAATTGAACCTAATTGATTTCCTGTTAATACTTGGTAGTCTCCGTTTGGCATCCGCACAGCGGCACCTAAACGATCAGCATCTGGATCTGTTGCAATCAATAAATCAGCGCCTTCTTTTTCCCCTAAACGAATCGCGTATTCAAAAGCTGAATGTTCTTCAGGGTTTGGTGACTTAACTGTAGTAAAGTCAGGATCAGCAACGGCTTGCTCAGGTACTAAAACAAATTTTTCAAAACCGGCTTGTTTTAATGCCTTTTCTCCTAACATTTTCCCAGTTCCATGTAAGGGAGTGTAAACTAATTTTAATTCTTTACCCATTTCGTTAATTAATTCTTGATTAATCGTAACTGTTTTAATTTCTTTCAAATACGCGTTATCGACTTCTTCACCAACAATGTTAATTAAACCGCTGTGGGCAACTTCTTCATCTGATAAGACATCAATTTTCAAAGGATTTTCGATACTACGAACATATTTAGTTAATGCATCTGCATCAGCTGGCGGCATTTGACCACCGTCTTCACCATAGACTTTGTAGCCATTATAGGCAGCTGGATTGTGAGAAGCCGTAATCATGATTCCCGCAAAAGCTTTAAAGTAGCGGACCGCAAAAGATAATTCTGGTGTTGGTCGTAAGCTTTCAAACACAAAAGAAGGAATATCATGTTTAGCTAATGTTTTAGCTGCTTCCATTGCAAATTCTGGAGACATATGACGTGAATCGTAGGCAATAGCTACACCGCGACGTTTTGTTTCAGGATCTTGCGTATCCATAAAACGTGCAAGTCCTTCTGTTGCTTGACGAACCGTAAAGATATTCATCCGATTAATACCGGCGCCTAAAATCCCGCGCATCCCGGCAGTCCCAAATTCTAATGGTGCGTAAAATGCATCTTCACATTTTTCAGGGTCTGTATTTAAGTCCTTTAATTCATTTTTTAAATTTTCTGGAATATTTTCTTCATTTAACCATTGTTGGTAAACTTGTTCCCAAGACATGGAAAACACCTCATTTGTTTTTTTGTTTTTACTTTTTAAGTATAGCATTGGATATTCGTTTAGAAAAGGGAAGTTGTAGCGTTTTCTCTCAGCAAATGATTTTTATAAGAAAAATCTTACTTACTGTTCTATTTTTGTTTGTCTATTTTCAGAAAGCTGTCGTGTAATCCGTACCATTCGCTCACAAAAAAGAGGCATTTCTTCTGGTGAAATTCGGGAACAGTTCAAGCGAATACTTCCACGTTTTTCACTAAAAGCGACACTTGGTGCTACCAAAACACCTTCTCGTAAAAACACTTGCCAATCTTCTGGCTTAAGTGCCCCTTGACGCCAATGTGCCCATAAATAAAAGCCGCCTTTTACTGGCGAAACTTCCCATTCTGGCAACGATTTAAATACTTGATATACAGCTGTTGCTCGTTGTTCCACTTGTTTATTTAATAACGTAATTTTTTCAGAAAAAGAAGGATCTTCAATCGCCATTTTAGCGAGCATCTGCGGAAAAATACTCAACGAAACATCCATCATTTTTCTGGCTTCTGCAATTTGGTTCGTCACGGAGGCGGGCGCACTTAACCAACCAATTTTCGTGGTCGAACCTAAAATTTTTGACAACGAACCGATATACAAGACATTATCTGGATCTAATTTTTTTAAAGGAGGAATTTCTGTTTTCGGGATAAAACTTAGCTGCCCAAAAACATCATCTTCTAAAATAGGAACTTGATACGTTTGACAAACTTTCACGAGCTGTTCTCTTTTTCTTAAAGGCATCACTGTCCCAGTCGGATTTTGAAAGGAAGGATTAACCATAACCATTTTGATGCGATGTTGTCGGATTGTTTGTTCTAGCGCTTCAAGATCAATCCCTTCCTCTGTCATGGGCACACCAAATAAGCGCACACCAGCAGCTTGGAAAATTGGTAAGGCATAGAAGAAAGATGGATCTTCTACGGCAACACTATCTCCTTGTCTCAATAAAACTTGTAAAACTAAAAAAAGTGCTTGTTGCGCACCTGAAGTAAGCAATAAACTTTCACTTGGTAAATGAAGCTGATATTCCGTTGTTGTAATGGCTTGGATTTCTTTTCTTAACGGCAAATAACCTAATTCATCTTGTGCTTCCTCTTTTAAAAATTGTTTCCAATTTAATGCTGGAAAATCGAAACTGGGAATTAAATCTAACGGCAACTCGCCTGTATACATATCTAAGTCAGTCGGCAAATTTTGTTTAGCTCGTAACTCAATCTCTGCCACCAAGGGATGAACTTGTTTGAACACATTTTGTTCTAAATAACGATGCCAATCCGTTCGTGGCGTCATCATTACCCCCCATTTTCCTTCGTTGACAATCGTTCCACTCCCTCTTTTTCGCACAATCCAGCCTAAGTCCACCAGTTCGTCTAATGCATGAACAACGGTTGAACGATTGACAGACAAGTACTCTGCCAGTTTACGTTCCGAAGGGATTTTTTCGCCTGGTAATAATTCGCCTGTTTGAATCTTTTGAACAATCATTTCCATAATACTGCGATAAATGGGAACATTTTGTTCTTTTTTAAGTTGCCACATAGCCATCACCTCAACAATTGGATGAGTTAAAAGTAATCCAGTTCAATGCTTTTGTCAATCAAAAATACAAGAAAAGTGGGACAGCCGTTTTGACGAATGTCCCACTTTTCTGTTTTACTATTAACAGGTTTGTCTCAATGTTTGTGTAAAAATGCTTGGATGGTGTTATAAAAGATTCCTGCGAACATAAAGATTAACCAACTAAACCGCCAATCCCCTAAAACAAAACTAATAAATAGATAGAGTGCCACAACTAAGGGCCAATAAACGGATGCAATAATTGTACCGACAGGATTTCCCACAGGTCCTTCCTCTGTTTTTGTTTGTTGAGGGGCAAAATCAGGATGACCAACATGTTCTGAATAAAAATAAGTTTCATTCAACAATTTATTAAAACTTCCTTTAATTACTCCACCAAATATAAACAAGAAGACGCCAACCGATACTAAAAAGAAGAGCCAACTAATCCCCATCGTTCCATTATAATATTGTCCGCCCATCATTTGATGCATGGAACGGCGCATCATCAGATGAAGGCCACTACTAAAGACAACAACTGGGATTAAACCCAAAATACAAAAAACGACGCCCGCTGCCATACAAAAAATAAATGATCGTTGAAAACTTTGTTCTCTTTGTGCAACTTCTTTTTTTAACTTAATCGGAATCAATCGTTGCCCCAGCTGTTTGTCCATTGCAACAAACCGATTACCAGCAACAATAAATAATGGAACGCCGATTGCCACACCTATGAAAAGACAAACTAAACCAAGACCGTTAGAAAGAACACCACGCATACCAACCAGCAAGCCAACACCCACCATGATTGCAACAACACCAAGACCAATTTGAATAGCACCTTTACGTTGGACAGCTAAATAGTCAAGTCCTTCCTCCACTGAAATTTCTGGCAAACCGTTCATTGAATCGTTTGTTTCATCCACTTGTTTATTTTCTAAATTCAATTCTTCCATTAATTCATCAATAGTACCAAATTCAGAAATAATTGTACCAATTGCTTCATTTTCCGATTTTCCTTGGCTGAGCAAATCTTCATAACGATCCTCAGCATTTGCTAATAAGTCCGCCTTTAATTGTTTTGTTTCAGATATTTCAACAACGCCTGAAAATAAGCTATCAATAAATTCTTCTATAATTTTCATTTTCCCATCTCCTTTACAAATGCTTCGACGACGTCTTTTGTTACTTCCCATTCTAGTAACTTTTCCTCTAAATAACGCTCTCCTGCATGGGTTATTTGATAATAGGTCCGCTTTTTGCCATGCGTTACTTCTCCTGGAAATGATTCAATGTAGCCATTTTTCTCTAAACGTGTAAAAGCAGAATAAAGTGTCGTTTCTTTAATCGAATATTGTTCTTTAGAAATTTCACGAATGCGTTTAGAAATCGCATAACCATATGAAGCGCCGGATTGTAAGATTGAGAGAATAAAGGTATCGTTGTATCCTCGAATTGCATCACTACCAATCACATAAATTCCTCCCTCAAGTACTTCAACTATCGTACTACGTCTGTCGTTGTAATTATCTTAACACGATTACTACGATAGGTAAAGTAAAAAAAGCACGGAATGCAGAAATCGTTTTAATTTCTGCACTACGTGCTGTCTTCTTTTCAGTCTATAGTTGAATGTTAAATGGTATCACCATTAAAAATAGAATTTTTTACAATCACATAATCAACTTTACGAATCGCTTCTAAATCACGACCTCCCGCGTATGAAATGGAAGATTGTAAATCTTGTTGCATTTCGACTAAAGTATCTGCCAACTTCCCTTTATGGCGTAACCAGATTTTTTTGCCTTCAACGTTTTTCTTTTCGCCTTTTTGGAATTCAGAGGCGCTACCAAAGTATTCTTTGTAAACAACGCCATCTTCCACTTTTGTTTCACCTGGTGATTCTTCATGTCCAGCAAATAATGAACCAATCATGACCATAGTTGCCCCAAAACGCACAGATTTTGCAATGTCTCCATGGGTCCGAATTCCACCATCTGCAATAATTGGTTTCCGAGCAGCTTTGGCACACCAACGTAAAGCCGCTAACTGCCAGCCACCTGTCCCAAAGCCAGTCTTAATTTTAGTAATACATACTTTTCCTGGTCCAATCCCCACTTTGGTGGCATCGGCTCCAGCGTTTTCTAATTCGCGAACGGCTTCTGGCGTTCCAACATTGCCCGCAATAACGAACGTTTCTGGTAAAAATTTTTTCAAGTGTTGAATCATATTAATCACCGCATTTGAATGACCATGGGCGATATCAATTGTCACGTAGTCAGGAACTAAACCTTCTCGGGCTAACGTTTCAACAAAAGCGTATTCCCCTTCTTTCACACCCACACTAATTGACGTGATTAAGCCCTTTTGTTGCATTTTTTTAATAAATGGCACTCGCGCCTCTTCATCAAACCGATGCATGATATAAAAATAACCGTTTTCAGCAAGGGTTTCCGCAATCGTTTCATCAATAATTGTTTGCATGTTCGCTGGAACGACAGGCATTTTAAACGAATGTTTTCCTAAAGTTACTGTAGTATCACATTCAGAACGACTATTCACGATACATTTATTGGGAATTAATTGGACATCTTCATAATCAAAAACTTTCATACTTACTGCCTCCTAGTTATTTACAAAAATAACGTAAAAACCGAACATTCGGTCATTTAACGTTCGTGTTTACAAACACCATTGTTAATTTACACTATTTACCGCCACTTGTCAAAGGCGTTTTAACGAAAATTAATCTTTTTACCCTTCTTGAACGTTTGGTAAAATGGCCTGCAATAAAATAGCAACAATTGAGGCAGTTGCCACGGGTGAACTAAATAAATATTGTAAAAATTGTGGTAGAGTTTCCAAAAACTCTTTTGGTAACAATGTCAACGCTAATGTCATAATAATCGGAACGGCAATTACATACATCTCTTTTTCATGAATTGTTACATCGCTCATGACTTTCATTCCACTTACAGAAATGATGCCACAAACAACCACAAAAACACCGCCGATAACTGGTGCCGGAATGGCCGAAATCAAGGTGGAAAGTTTTCCAGATAAGCCAAATAAGACAAACCACGCACCTGCAGCCACAAAAACCTTGCGACTAGCAACTCCAGTGATTGAAATAATCCCAGCATTTGTAGAGTAACTAGTTACTGGCGTGCCGCCAATGAATGAAGAAACTAAGCAACCTAAGCCTTCACCAATTACGCCGCGATTAATTTTTTCTTCGGTCAAAGGTTCAGCGACAACATGACTCACAGCAAACCAAGTGCCTGTTGTTTCCGCCATTAAAACCAGATAAATAACTAACATCGTGGCAATGGCTGACCAATCAAATTGGAAAGAAAAGTTAACTAATGGTAACTGAGGCAAACTAAACCAAGCCGCTTCACTAACGGCTGATAAATCAAGTACCCCTAATAATTGTGCCGCGATGCTCCCAAATAATAATGCCAAAATGACAGAAGAAACGCGGAAAATCCGCCCTTTTTTCAAAGCAGAACCTAAGAGCGCAAAGAAGATCAACGTCCCCGCTGCTATAAATGCTAATAAAATATTTTGTCCTAATTCCCCTTTTGCGTGGTAAATATTATCCGATAAAGCGACTGGCATTAACGAAAGACCCACCACAAAAATAATTGTTCCTCCCACAATTGGTGGAACAAATTTAGTGATTAAACGATTAAAGATACCAGTAAATCCTAATATAATAACAACAATTGCCCCCACTAAACTAGCACCTAAAACTGCGCCCCAGCCATTTCCTTGTTGGTTATTGGCAAAATAAATTCCTGCAATTGCCCCGATTGGAATAAATGAAGGGCCTTGCGCAACTGGTAATCTCATACAAAAATGAGATTGAATAATCGTGGCAAGTCCTGCTGCTATGAATGTTGCTTGGATTAAAGAAGACGTTTGTGCTGTGCTAATCCCAATAATTGAAGCAATGATCACAGGTACGACGTACACGTCCATTGCTAAGACATGCTGAATCCCTAACATAGTGGCCTGCCCAAAAGATACTGAATCTTCTGGCCCCACTGTTAAATGAAGATTATTTTGTTTCTTTTCACTCATTTTTTATACTCCTTTAGTTGCTGACATTAAATTTTTATCATGTACTTTTTCACCCTGTACCCAGACTTCTCGAATATTTTCTGGTCGTGCTAAATATAAGATTTTTTGGAAAATATCAAGCAATGATTCCCCTGGATTTTTAGGGATTCGTGCTTGTGACAAGCTTGTATTAATAATTTGAACATCCCAAGCATACCCTTTTTCTAATTTCCCAATTGGCAAACTTAGCGCTTGACCACCACCAGCAGTAGCTAAATAAAACGCTTCATTTACGGTAATCCGTGCTGTTTTAACACCTCGTACTTCTGGTTTTTTTGTAGCATCGACGCCATCTTCTAACATTCTAGAAGAAATAACCGCTTGCTTTAAATTGTCAAAAAGACTTGGTGAAAAACCACCTGAAAGATCACTGCCTAAACCAACTTCTACTTGATGTTGATGTACTAATTTTGCAATCGGTGTTACTGCATTACCAAAATAAGCATTAGAGATTGGGCAGTGCGCCACAGCCGTCCCTGTTTCATGGAATAAATTCATATCTGCTTCTTCTAAAAAGCCTGCATGTGCCATCACTGCTTTTTCTGTCAATAAACCAAAATCATTCAATGCTTGGGCATCATTTTTTCCAAAACGTTCTTGAACAAATTGATGTTCCCAATCACTCTCACTACAATGACTTTGAACATGGACTTGATATTTCGCTGCTAATTCTCCTAATCCTTTAAGTGCTTCCTCTGTACAACTAGGAATGAAACGCGGAGTTACAACGGGATATACGCCTTGTTTTGTTTGCTGCGCTAATGTTTGAATTTCTTGAATAAACCGTTCCGTTTCTTCTAATGCTTGTTGCGTTGTTTGATCACGATAGTATTCAGGATTCTCATTAAGATCATCCATTACAACTTTACCAATTAAGCCACGCTGCCCTTTTTCCGCACAAATCTCTGCCAAACGACGGCTAGCTTCATAATGAATGGTTGCAAAATAAAGGGCTGTTGTTGTCCCATTAGCTAACAATTGGGTTACCAATTCATCATAGACTTGTTGGGCAAATGCTAAATCTGCAAACTTGGACTCCAATGGAAACGTGTACGTATTCAGCCATTCATACAATGGAATATCCAAGGCGGTCCCTGATTGTGCCCACTGAGGTGCATGGACATGTAAATCAACAAAGCCGGGTAAAAGATAAGAATCTTGGGGCAATTCTTGAAAACGTTGTGCCTCTTTTTGTTCTGCTAGCACAGTTTCATACGCTTCAGCATCTGGTTCAATTATTTCCTGAATTACTCCGGCCTCATCTATACAAAAAAGTGTCTCTTCATAAACTTTAATCTCTTGCAAATTTTTACTAGAAAAACCTGTTCCTTTTATTACAAAATGAAACATTTAATACTCCTCCTTACTATCACATGAAGATTATACATAAACTTTCGCTTAATAACTATAAAAATGTGATTTTTTTTAAAAAAATACGTGTTCGAACAAGTAAAAACCGAACATTCTAAGAATGATTTATTTTTTCTTTGGATAAACAAGAAAACTTTCTATTCTTAAGATTCTTCGGTATACTTGAAGAGAATCGTTAGAACTTTAGGAGGTCCTGAGATGATACAGATCGAACAAATTAGAACAGGTGTTATTCAAGAAAACTGTTATCTTGTTTATAATGAAGAAGCATTATTAATTATTGATCCAGGTGCAGAAGGAGCAAAACTAATTCAAGAAATTACCCGTTTAGGGAAGAAACCAGCCGCTATTTTATTAACACATACTCACTATGATCATATTGGTGCGGTAGAAGAATTGCGCCATCATTATCAAATCCCTGTTTATGTTAGTCCATTAGAACAAGCGTGGCTTTCCAATCCTATTTTGAATCTTTCAGGATTAGGCAGACATGATGATATAGCAAATATTATTGTTCAACCCGCCGAACATGAATTTAAACTAACCGATTATGAAATTGGCGGCATGAAATTTTCCGTAGTCCCAACACCTGGTCATTCAATTGGTAGCGTCAGCTTTGTCTTTGATGATTTTGTTGTTGTTGGGGATGCATTGTTTAAAGGTAGTATTGGTCGTACCGATTTACACACTGGTGATATGCAACAATTATTACACAGCATTACGACCTATCTATTCACTTTACCAGAAGAATTTCCTGTTTATCCAGGCCATGGTGATGCCACAACCATTCAACATGAAAAAGCCACAAACCCATTTTTTAATTAGAGATTTATTCACTATTTAAAGAAACTTAGGAGGAGTAGCAATGACTGAAGCAACGACACTTTATATTATTCGTCACGGAAAAACGATGTTTAATACGATTGGCCGAACCCAAGGCTGGTCAGATACCCCCTTAACCAAACAAGGAGAAGAAGGCATTTATCATTTAGGCTTAGGTCTTAGGGATATAGACTTTAAGGAAGCCTATAGTAGTGATAGTGGTCGTGCCATGCAAACCGCTCAGATTATTTTACAAGAACATCAAAACCACCAAAAGATTCCTTACCTAACCGATAAACGGATTCGTGAGTGGTGTTTTGGTTCTTTAGATGGTGGCTATGATGGTGAACTTTGGGGTGTGGTGCCACGCATTTTAGCTTTTAAAAGTTATGAGGACATGATGACCACGAAGATTACCTATCGTGAGCTAGCAAATGCTATTATTGAAGCCGATACGGCTGACTGGGCGGAGCCTTATGAAGTTATCCGTGATCGTGTTTGGTCTGGTTTCGAAGATATCGCTCATCATCGAGAAAAAAATGGTGGCGGCAAAGTCATGGTGGTTTCCCATGGACTAACAATTTCCTTTTTACTTTCCTTAATTGATGCAAGTTTGCCTATGCAGATGGCGCTGGAGAATGGTAGCGTGACGACCTTAACTTACGAAAAAGGAACATTTACCATTCAAGGAATTAATGATATTTCTTATATTGAAAAGGGAAAAAAGATCGCTGAAAAGCGCCGTTTGTTGTAAAAAAAGAGAAGGTTATCTGTCAAAATGACAGATAACCTTCTCTTTTTATTTATTCTTTTAAACGTTCTACGTTTTTTCTTGAAATTTGAATTTTTTCTAAGGTTTCCTTATAGTTTTTTGCTGCATAAGCAAAAAATAAAACATCGACTACATACAATTGTGCCACCAAGGAAACAGTAGCCGCACTTCTCAATGGCACGTCTTCCCCACTAGAGGTTTGGAGGACGATATCACTTTTTTCACCAATCACTGATTTTTCATCTTGTGTGATACTAATAATAGGAATCCCTTGCTGCTTCGCTAAATCAGCTAAAGTACTTGCTTCTTTATTCGTTCCAGAATTAGAAATAACAATAAAAACACTAGGCTTTTCTGTTGAGCCTAACATAGAAGCAAATAAATGATGGTCCAATGTTGTAAATACCGTTCGGCCTAAGCGCGTAAACTTTTGATAAATATCTTGAGCAACCAACGAAGAGGCGCCCAACCCATAGACAAAAATTACTTCTGTTTTTTCCAACAAATCAACGGCTTCATTCACTGCGACATCCTCTAATGTCTGACCGCTTCGCTCAACCACATGAACAAAGCGCGCCTGTAACTTTTGTTTAATATCAGCTGTTGATTCCCCTTTAGTAACTTCAGTATACATTTGCTGCTTCATTTGGCCAAGATTTGCAGATAATAAAAGTTTCAACTCTGTGAAGCCATTCACATCCATAGAATGACAAAAGCGAATAATTGCCGCTGGACTTGATCCTGCTTGTTTCGCTAGCTCTTGCGCATTCATTGAAATAACTGTTTCTGTATTTTTTAAAATATATTCTGCGATTTTTCGTTCTGATTTTGGTAATTGTTGTAGACGATCTTGGATAGATAAGACAATATTTTGTTGCATAAACACCCCTCCTGATACACCATTTCCTACGCAATTAAATTTTAACAAAGAAAAAGGGAGAAGCCAAGTTCTCCTTTTTTCTATTTATTATTTAGTTGTTTGCATATCTTTAGGAATCCCAAAGAATAACGTTGCTACAAAACCACCTGCGTAAGCAGCCAATAAACCTAATACATATGCAAGCCATTGGTTGTTGGCAATTAATGGAATTAAAGCCACCCCACTTGGTCCAATAGCAATCGCACCAACATTACCGAAGGCACCAATTACTGCACCACCAATACCACCGCCGATACAAGCAGTAATGAATGGACGTCCTAATGGTAAAGTAACTCCGTAGATTAATGGTTCACCAATACCTAAAATCCCAACTGGCAAGGCACCTTTAATCATTTCAACTAATTTTTTATCTGATTTACAACGAATCCATAATGCTAAAGCTGCACCGACTTGTCCCGCACCAGCCATGGCCAGAATTGGTAATAACAAAGTCATCCCTGTTTGATTAATCATTTCAATGTGGATTGGCGTCAAAATTTGATGTAAACCAAACATTACCATTGGCAAGAAGGTTAAACCAAGAGTAAAGCCAGCAACCATGCCACCTTTTTCTAAGACAACATTGATAATACCAACTAAGCCATTAGAAATAGCTCCGGCTACAGGCATGATTAAGAAAATAGTTGCTAAGCCAATCACTAAAAGTGAAATGGTTGGCGTTACGATAATATCAATTGATTCTGGGACAATTTTATGCAATTGTTTTTCTAACAATGATAATAACCATACGGCAAAAATAACACCGATAATTCCGCCTTGTCCTGCAGATAATGTTCCCCCAGTGAAAATATTACTGATTGGAGCATCCGGATTCATTCCTGTCAACATTGTGACTGCCCCAATAACACCACCCAACGCTGGCGTTGCACCAAAAACGCTGGCGCTGTTAATCCCAGTGTAAAGAGCTAAATAAGCAAAAATCCCATTTTTAATGATATTTAAGACATCGATATATTGTTGCCATGAAGCTGAAATATCACCAGCAACAACTAAGTTAGACATAACAGCTGCAATCCCGCCAATAATACCAGCCCCAACAAAGGCAGGAATCATCGGAACAAAGATACTAGAAATAGCTTTTAATACTTTTTTAAATGGTGAAGTGTTATTTTGTTTCGCTTTTTGTTGTGCTTTCATTTGAGCGGCTTTTTCTTCTACTAAATCTTTTCCAGATTTGCCTGCTGAAGCATCAGTTGAGGTGTCATGATTAAATGGTTCTCCCAATTTGACACCTGCTTGATCTACCATTTCTTGTGCAACCTTGTTAACAGTCCCTGGACCAACAACTACTTGCAACGTATCATCTTCTACGACGCCCATAACGCCATCAATTTTTTTCAATCCTTCAATATCCACTTTGTCATAATCGCGGATATCCATACGAACACGAGTCATACAATGAATGACTTTGTCCACGTTTTCTTGACCACCAACTTCTTTATAAATCCCATCAGCAATGCGTTTAATTCTTTCTTCTGCCATGTTAAAACACCCTCCTAATTCCTTAATTTAATGTATTCTTGATAAATTGATTCCCGTCAATTAATTTTTGTGTTGCTTCTTCTTTAGTACTATCAGTTAAAATCATTACAATTGCTAACTTCACATTTTCTTCTGCTTCTACAAATTTTAGTTCGGCAACTTCATAACTACAACCCGTTGCTTCCATAATAATCCGTTTGGAACGCTCCACTAATTTTTCATTGGTTGGTTTTACATCAACCATTAAGTTATTGTAGACTTTCCCAATACCAATCATGGAAATAGTTGATAACATATTTAAAATTAATTTTTGAGCTGTCCCAGATTTCAAGCGAGTCGAACCTGTTAAAAATTCAGGTCCTGCATCTACTTCAATCGGCATTTGCGCATATTTACTAATTTCGGCATTTTTATTACATGCCACAGTTGCGGTAGCTGCTCCCACCGTTGTAGCATATTCTAAACCGCCAATTACGTAAGGCGTCCGACCACTGGCTGCAATCCCAACAACAATGTCATTTGCTGATAATTTTAGATCAACTAAATCTTGACGACCTAGTTCTTTTGAATCTTCGGCACCCTCTACTGCGACAGTCATTGCTTTTTGACCACCAGCGATGAGGCCTTGAACCATCTCTGGCTCGACGCCAAAAGTTGGTACGCATTCGGCTGCATCTAAGACACCTAACCGACCACTCGTACCAGCGCCCATGTAAATCAAGCGGCCGCCTTGATTGAAGCTTTTGATGATGGCTTCTACCACTGGTTCAATGGCTGCTAATTCTTGACCCACTGCCATTGCAACTTTTTGGTCTTCTTGATTCATTTTTTGTAAAGCTTCTTTGACACTCATCTCATCTAAGCCCATTGTATTTTCATTTCTACGTTCAGTTGTTAAGTTTTCTAAATTCATTCTCTATCGTTCCTTCCGTGACTAGCGTAAATTGATTGCCTGCCTTGATTAACGGCAATATCGTTTGATCTTTTTCAATAATTTGTGTAATCGTATTGACTTTTTCATCTTTCGGCAAGTCCACCAGTGTGACTTGAATTTCTCCCATATAGCGACCATATTTTTCATTATCAATCGTTACGGTTCCCACTGGACGTGCTTCAGTCTGCTCTGACTCAATCGTTGCAATTTCATCTTTTCTGAACATTTCACTCGTTCTTGATAATTCACTTCGCAAAACATCTCTTGCAGCATCTAAACGATTGGTATGAGTCCCAAGTATTCGCTTCAAATAGCGGCTCTTGCTAGGTGCTACTTCTAACAGAAATTGATTGGTTTGGTGATAATAACCAAATTGAGCCATGGTTCGCTCACTAATTGTAGGATCACCAATATAAACAGCATCGACATAAGGATCAGCCATCAAACCAACGGCAGCGGCGAAAGGATTTTGCCCACGATGTTTTTCTAATGTTGGTAAACCAGCAAAAATTGGGCCTCTTGTTTGCCCATCTCCTGGCACAAAAGTAAAAACTTGTAAGCCTAATTCTTTAAGCCAGCGGTTCTTTTCATTAAAAAATGTTGTTCCAATGCCGGTTTCAGGTCTTGGATAATAATTATGCCAAGCTTCTAAGCGAGAAAAGTCCGCTTGATGAGCCTTTAACTCAGCCACTTCTTCCAGTGTAATGGTACTAGCATTCAATCCTATATCAATCTTATGTGAAGCATGAGCCATTTGTTCTATCGTAATGCCGTAGTCCATCCGAAGGCCAGTTACGCCCAACTCGATTAAAGGCTCTAATTCATCGAAAGAAAAACCCGCTCTTTTTAACGCTTCACCTGAAATATCTACCATAATTTTCATTTTTTCTGCCTTAGCAATTGCCCCTAAATCAGTCAAGCGTTGGCGGTAAAGGGAAGTATCATCTTCTGGAATGTGTAAAGAAGTGAAAATACCATCAAATCCAAGCGCTTTCATCTTTTTGATATAAATAATTGTATCGTTTGTAATCTCTTCACCAAGAAAAACTGAAATACCATACATCTTTTTAGCTCCTCTCTAATACGCTTTCATTATAACTTGTTTGAAATAAAATTTCAACTATTTTTCTAAATATTTTTTAATCCCAAAATAAAATTTTATTTCTGTTCAAAAAAAACGAGCGTGGAACAAAAATCACTTTGGATTTTTGCTCCACGCTCAAAAACTGATAAACGGCGGGAACAGAAGCAACACTCCGCGTTGCTCCGATCTCAACAACTTCTAAGTGCTAAAGCTCTAAGAGTTGAAGGTCCTTCGGAAATAAGCCGAAATTGTTGAGAATCACGAAGAACGTAGTGATTCGATGATGAACAATACCTACTTGGTCTCCAAAAATCAAAGATCAATTTTCGGAAATTTCTTCTTATTTCTCGGAGCTAAACGGTTCTGTCCCGACCTCGTCTAATGCATTAATTGGCTGTGGCAGAGCCAACTGGTGTACCAGCTGTAACCACGCCAGTTTTCTCTAACGAAAATTGTGCTACTTTATCCATGTTGGTAATAATGACAACCATTTCAGTTCCTTTACCAGCTGCTTTAATTGCTTCTAAATCAGCAATTGCGACCACCGTATCTGCAGTCACTTGGTCGCCTTCTTTCACTTTAATAGTGAACGGTGCCCCGTTTAACTCTACCGTATCGATACCCATGTGTAATAAAATTTCAAGACCGTTTGTCATTTTTAAACCAATGGCATGTTTTGTTTGGAAAACGCTTAAAACTTCTCCTTCAATAGGTGCATAAATTTCACCATTTTCTGGAACTACTGCATAGCCATCTCCCATCATTTTTTGTGAAAAAACAGGATCATTCACTTCACTGATTGGGATAATGGTTCCATTGGCAACGGCATACATTGTATTATTTTCGACAACTTCATTCTTTTTCTTCAAAAATCCAAACATTTCTCTTCCCCCATTTTTTAAAGTATCACTAGTATAGAAAAAAGTTTCATGAATTACAAGTGGCACCTTTGTATAATTCTAAAATTTATTTTAAAATAAGAATTTGCATTGGCATTTACTTTGTCAGCGGGTATACTTATACTTGATGTATTTTGCATTTATTTCAGAAAGGAATGGTGACATGCTTTTTGCTAACCTATGGAAAGCAATTATTCTTGGTATTATCGAAGGAATTACCGAGTGGCTTCCAATTAGTAGTACCGGACATTTAATTTTAGTGGATGAGTTTATTAAACTCGATCTAAGTAAAGATTTTATGGAAATGTTCAACGTCGTTATCCAATTGGGAGCGATTATGGCGGTTGTTATTTTATACTTCCACAAATTGAATCCTTTCTCACCAAAGAAAAATGGCGAAGAGAAAAAAGATACTTGGATTCTTTGGTCTAAAGTCTTAGTCGCTTGTTTACCAGCGGCAGTTATTGGTCTAAAATTTGATGATTATTTAGATGCACATTTTTATAACTTTTTAACAGTATCGATTATGTTAATTGTTTATGGGATTGCTTTTATTATCATTGAAAAACGAAATAAAAATGTTGCACCGAAGTGTACTAATCTAAAAGACTTCACTTATAAAGCCGCTTTAATCGTTGGTGCTTTCCAAGTACTGGCATTAATTCCAGGAACTTCACGTTCAGGAGCGACCATTTTAGGGGCAATCTTAATTGGGGCCTCACGTTTTGTTGCAACAGAGTTTTCATTTTTCTTAGGAATTCCAGTAATGTTTGGAGCAAGTTTTTTAAAAATCTTTAAATTCTTGGCCAAAGGAAATACGTTTGGGTCAGAAGAAATCATTATTTTATTAACTGGCTCTATTGTTGCCTTCGTTGTTTCCATCATTGCGATTAAATTCTTATTGAATTACTTGAAGAAAAACGATTTTACAGTTTTCGGTTGGTATCGTGTAATTTTAGGTGCGATTTTAATTGGCTACTGGTTATTCTCATAAAAATAAAACCGTTGCTTTCACTGTTGAAAGCAACGGTTTTATTTTTTTAAATCGCCAAACGTTATTCGCTCAATCCCCTGTTCTTCAAACCACTGACGAACACGAGGATCACAAATTGTTGCTAATTCTTTGCAGCGTAAAGTGGTATATGAAGAATTATCTAACACAAATTGATCCAAATACCCAACATCAAAATGCATCTCAGCAATTGCCGATTCCGGCATCCATAATAAACCAAAGTCATCTTCTAAAAAATTCTCCACTGATACGCCTTCGTGAATATAAGATAACGCGCCAGACTCTAACAAATGTGTTACCTGGAAATAACCTTGTTGCGGTGGATATTCTTTTTCCCCACTATATTTCAGGGTTGTATGAAGTCCGTACTCTTCTGCTAATTCTAAAAATACTTGATCAACCACTTCATCCCCAATCGAGTGGCAATCAAAATGTTCAGGATAATGTCCAGTTAGTTCCTTAAAGCGCGTCAATTGCGCAATCGTTTCAAGTCGTACTTCTTCATATACGAAGGTTACTTGCTTTTGTTGACGATAATAAGAAGAGCGATGAAAATTGCCTTGTTCATCTACCAGTGAAGGAATCATACATGGGTCCGCACAAGGTTTCCCTAATAAAAAATTCGTATGCTGACCTACAAATAAGCCTGGATAATTTTTTGCTAACGCAACGGCGTGTTCTGCTGTTGGTAAATTGGGCATCAAAAGTGTCGACGTTGTTAAACCATCGACATAACTTTTGATAATGCCATGATTAATCGCTTCTGACATCCCAAAATCATCAGCATCAACAATTACTTTAACCAACAGCTCCCCCTCTTTTCTTTACGTATTTTTGATGACAATTCCGACAATAATATTAACAGCTGATTCACAATCATTAATCGTGCGCTCAAGCTGATCGTAAACATCTTTCCACTTGATAACTTTTAATAAATCTTTTTCGTTGGTCATCAAATCTTTCATGGCGCTACTGTATAATTTATCGCCTTGAGATTCAATCGTATTCACTTCATCAATCAATGAAACTAACGTTTTAGAATTCTTAAATTTTGCAAATTCCTTCGTTGCTGATTTAACGCCTTCTGTCGCTTTAACAATATAAGCAGTTAATTCTAGCGCGGGCGCAATCATTTCTTCGACAACTAAATGATCAAGTAAATAAGACAAACTATTAATGCTATCGATAATGTTATCTAAGTGATCCGTAATATCGACAATATCTTCTCGATCAATCGGCGTAATAAAGGAAATATAGAGTTCATTTAAAATTTTGCGAACAATTTCATCATTCTCTTTTTCCAATTGATGAATCGCTTCTGATTTTTTTACTAAGTTTTCTAATGAATAATTGTCTACAATTTCTTGCAAAACCTTTGCCGCTTCATAAGCATTTGTTGCTAACTGGTTTAATTCTCCAAAATAATCAAATTGTTTTTTACGTGCCATGTTTTTCTCTCCTTAAAAAATTGCAATAAATAATTTTGACATCACATAAGCGATCAGCCCACATCCTGGGAAAGTTAAAATCCATGCTATCAGCATTTCTTTCACGATACGCCAGTCAACACTTGAGATTCGCTTAGAAGCACCTACTCCCATAATCGCTGTCGTTTTTGTATGAGTAGTTGAAACTGGAATCCCAAAAGCCGATGCTAAAAATAAACAAATAGCCGTGCTTAAATCTGCAGTGAAGCCTTGATAGCGTTCGAGTTTTACCATATCCATCCCGACTGATTTAATGATTCTCATGCCGCCCACAGAAGTTCCAATGCCCATTGTAATGGAACACAGAACCATAACCCATAACGGAATCACAAAACCGCCACCTGTTTTTTCGACTAAATTATTATAAAAAAGCACTAACATGAACACGCCCATAAATTTTTGCCCATCTTGCGCACCATGTAAAAAAGCATTAGCTCCTGCACCAAAGGCTTGTCCAACTGTAAAAAATTTGTTGGCTTTTCTTCTAGGCACAGCCGAGAAAGCTTTCACAACAAGTTTGGCAATTAAATAACCGCCGCCAAAGCCCATAACGGTAGAAACAACTAGACCAACAAGCACTTTGATCCATTCCGAGCCATTGACTGCACCCAAACCACCTAATGCCATTGCCGAACCAGTCAAGCCGGCAATTAACGCATGGCTTTCACTTGTGGGAATACCAAAATACCACGCAGCAACTGCCCAAACCACAATTGAAAAAAGCGAAGCAGCCAAAGCCACCTGTGAAGCGTTTCCATTTGCGTCAAAACTAACAATGTTGCTAATCGTTTCAGCTACTTGGGCATTAAAAAAGGTCATGACTAATGCACCTAAAAAGTTCATCACAACAGCCATCCAAATTGCGACATTCGGTTTTAACACCCGAGTCGAGACAGCGGTTGCAATTGCGTTCGGCGCATCCGTCCAACCGTTAACAAAAATTACACCCATTACCAAAGTAATCGTTACCAATAATGCAATACTCACAAAGACACCACCATTTTTCATTTATCTATTTTATCATAGCATGTTTTAAAAAAAATGTATGCTTTTTTCTTAAGGCTCTGGCAAATTTTCTTATTTTTTTCTTGAAATTGTCTGTTAAGGAAAAAAACTTGTCGTCTTTTATTGCAATGGAACAATGGATTAGGTATAATGATTACTGTTGAATTACATTGGCTGACCAGTGTAAAACCTAAATCATCGGAGGTGAAACAAATGCCAAATATCGAATCTGCAATCAAACGCGTACGTACAAGTGCTAACGCGAATGCGAAAAATTCATCTCAAACAAACGCAATGCGTACAGCAATCAAGAAATTTGAAGAAGCTGTAGCTGCTGGAGCTGATAACGTCGATGCTTTATACAACGAAGCTGTTAAAGCTGTTGATATGGCTGCAACTAAAGGTTTAATCCATAAAAACAAAGCTAACCGCGATAAAATTCGTTTAAGCAAATTAGCTAAATAATGTGAGATAGAAGTTAGCATTCATGTTAGCTTCTTTTTTCATCAAAAAATGTCCAAGTCTGTTTTCACAAAGACTCGGACATTTTTTTATAAAGGTGAATCAATCCACGGTAAATCTGTTGTGAGATGTTGACTAAATAATTTAGTCTCTTCTCGCAAAGCTAAACGTTGTTGTCGTCTCGTTTCATAATTGGAACAAATCAACTTTTCTTCTGCAGTTTCTGGGACGACTGCCGCTAATTGGAAGTCACTTTCAGGATTCATATGAGACGGAATGGCTACAAAAGTTGTAAAACAAGTCGCCGCTAAATAACGCTCTCCAGTTGTTAAATCTTCTCCTACAACTTTAACAAATACTTCCATCGATTTATGATGCACGCCAGAAACAAACGTTTCAACACACACTGAGTGATTTTCTTTTAAAGGTTTTAAAAAATTCAAGTTATCTAAAGATGCTGTAACTGCCCCTCTCCGACAATGTCGTGAAACGGAAATGGATGCGGCGTCATCAATTAAAGACATTAATTTCCCACCAAATAGTGCACCAAAGGGATTTAAATCAAAGGGAAATACACGATGTGTTTGAATTACTCGTGATTCTCGACAAAATTTTTCTTTCGTCATTAACGATTCCTCTACTTTCATTTATAAACTTTTCCACGCTTTACTTTAGCTTACTTTACCATTTGATGCAATCCTTACTTTTTAGGAAACATTTAAAAAATAACAAATTTGCAAGTCCCATTTATTCATTTTTAGGAAAGTTGCTGTATAATAATAACGGTTAAAGAACTTTTAAGGAGATGGATACACATGAAAATTGCAATTGCTGGTGCTGGCGCTATGGGCAGCCGTTTAGGAATTATGTTGCATCAAGGCGGAAATGATGTAACTTTAATCGATCAATGGCCCGCGCACATTGAAGCTATTCGTAAAAATGGTTTAATCGCTGATTTTAACGGAGAAGAAGTTGTCGCGAACCTACCAATCTTCTCACCAGAAGAAATTGACCATCAAAATGAACAAGTGGATTTAATTATCGCTTTAACTAAAGCACAACAATTAGATGCAATGTTTAAAGCGATTCAACCAATGATTACCGAAAAAACATATGTACTATGTTTATTAAATGGCTTAGGTCATGAAGATGTACTAGAAAAATATGTACCAAAAGAAAACATCTTGGTTGGCATTACCATGTGGACAGCTGGTTTAGAAGGACCGGGACGTGTTAAACTTTTAGGTGATGGCGAAATTGAATTAGAAAATATTGATCCTTCTGGTAAAGAATTTGCTTTAGAAGTCGTTGATGTCTTCCAAAAAGCTGGTTTAAATCCAAGCTATAGTAGCAATGTTCGCTACTCTATTTGGCGGAAAGCCTGTGTCAATGGCACGCTAAACGGTTTGTGTACAATCCTTGATTGTAATATTGCCGAATTTGGCGCACTACCTGTTAGTGAATCCCTTGTTAAAACATTAATCAGTGAATTTGCAGCAGTCGCAGAAAAAGAAGCCATTCATTTAGATCAAGCAGAAGTCTATACACATATTGCTCAAACTTATGATCCAAACGGTATTGGCTTGCACTATCCGTCTATGTATCAAGATTTAATTAAAAATCATCGTCTCACAGAAATTGATTACATTAATGGTGCTGTTTGGCGCAAAGGACAAAAATACAACGTAGCAACACCTTTCTGTGCCATGTTGACACAGCTTGTTCACGGAAAAGAAGAACTATTAGGAGCTAAATAATAAGAAAATGCCAGAGGCAATCGTCATACAACGATTGCCTCTGGCATTTTCTTATTTTGCTTCTGCAGTCAATTTTAAAATAAATAATTGGAATAGTAATTCTTTATCCATTTGGCCCGTTTTCATGCGGTAATCATTTTCAACTAATTCATCATAAAGTCTTTCTAATCGAGACAATTCAAATCGTCGGACTTGTTGTAACGCTAACTTGACTCGATAAGGATGAACCTTTAATGTATCAGCAATATTCGCTTGTTGATAGCCCATCTTAGCCAAAATTTTTGTTTGTAGAAAAAGGCGAATCTGATTCAGTAAGATTGCATTTAACTTAATGGTTTCTTCTCCTTGTAAAAGTAAATCTTCATACAATTGAACAGCTTTTTCACTGTTTCCAGAAAGTACTTCGTTGGTTAAATCAAAAACATTATGTTCCAAAGACTTAGGGACTAATTCTTGAACCGCACCTCGTGTAATTGTCTTCGTTTCAAGGGCATATAAATACAGCTTCTGTAATTCTCCCATAATTTTTGATAAGTTCAAGTCTGTCAATTGAAGTAATAAATCAAAAGCATCGGAGCGAATAGTGTACCCTTCGCTCTCAATCGTTTGAGAAATGTACTGACGAATAGCCTTTTCATCCATTGGATTGACGTCAACTACTGTGGCATTTTTTTTCAATGCTTTGGTAATTTTTTTGCGTTCATCTAATTTTTCATATGAGGCCATAAAAACAAGAACAGTTGTTGGTGATGGACTTTCCAAATAATTCAATAAAAGATTGACATCATGTTCCACACCGTTTGTTTTTCTTTCGGCAGTTAAAAAGTAAGGATTTTCCACAAAGACAAGGCGATAATCACCAAAAAACGGAATTGTTTCCGCTTCAGCAATCGCTGCACTTAAAGGTGTTTCCTCCATATCAAATGAGAAAAAGTTAAATTGATCATCCTCTTCCGTCAACAATTCTTTCATCAATGTTGTTTTAAATAATTCAGTTAAATAAAGTTCTGTTCCTATTAATAAATACACTGGAGCGATTTTTTGCTCTCGCACTTCTTTCAAAGCTTTTTGTAACTCCATTGGCTCGCTCCTTTTCTCGTTTCTCTTGTTTATCCTATCATGTTACTTCTGGAAATACTAGTCTTGTTCTTTAACAAATTTGGCTTTAGAAAGCCCTTGCCAAGGTAACCATTGATAATAAATCATTCCTTGAAGATCGGTCCGATAATAATTTATTTTTTGCTCCTCCAGCGTCGCTAATGTCTCCTGATGAGGATGTTTAAAACGATTATTCAGTCCAGCTGAAATCAATGCTTCTCGCGGATTAAGCTGTTTGATAAATCTTTTAGTAGACGACGTTTTACTACCATGATGACCGACTTTCAAGATGTCGATTTTCAACTGGGGATAGCGAGCCAACACTTGTTCTTCTCCTTCGGCTTCCAAGTCACCAGTAAATAAAAAATGCCGTCCGCCTAATTGTGTGGAAAACACTATCGAGTCATTATTGCCCCCAATACTGCTCTTATTGGGCGATAAAATTTGAAGAGAAATGGGCCCATTAATTCTCTTGGGCGCTAAAATTGGCCGACAGTCTGTTCCGCTTTTTTGGAGTTGTTTCAAGACTTGGCGAAACGAAAAATTGGCTTCAGCTGCTCCTTTAGGGAAATAAAGAACAGAAATTGGAACCTTCTGCGCAATGGCTAATAAATCGCCAAAATGGTCTTCATGTGCGTGTGTGATGATCACTTCATCTAAACGTTTGACTCCTTGACTTTTGAGAAAAGGAATCACTGAATATTCCGCTCCTGATCGACTATTTTTCCGTTGCCGCCAAGCTTCTTTGTCAAAAGACAACCGACCACCTGTATCGATCAGTGTATTTTTTCTGTGAAAAGGCGCTTGGATAAACAAACTATCCCCTTGGCCTACATCGATCATTGCAACAATGCCAATTGGCGAAAGGTATTTACTATTTATCAAAACAATTAGTAGTCCGATTGAGAAAAAAATTTTTTTAGACTTGTCTGCTAAATAAATCATTGAAAGTCCGATTAGTAATAACAAACTAATTTGTATCCAAGAATTTAAATAGCCGATGGTCAGCTTCGGATTTAAGTGAACTAGCACCCACTCAAATAAGCCATTCATTGTTAAAAATAGTGGTTCGAGCAAGGCTGCTAAATAACGTGCTGGCATAATAATCACTAGAAAAAAGCTCAACGTCAAAAGCGGTAACAAGAACCGTTCAAAAATTGGTAACAAGAGAAATGTTAAGAAACTTCCTAACAAGGGCCATTCATAAAATGATTGGACTAAAATAGGTAAGGAAGCCACAGCCAATAGGAAAGAGCCTAAACAATTTTTAATGAAAGCCGAAGAATAACCAACCAATGTTTGCTCTAAAAACAGCAGAACAAAGGAAAGTAAATAACTAAATTGACCGCCGACTGAAAAAAAGAGGGTTGGCTGAACAATCAAGTGCACTAAGAGAGTTAAACTCCAACAATCGAGGGCCGGAACCTGCCAATTAAACCGTCGATTGAACGTATTGAGGTTTGTTTGTAAAAGCGCCCGCATGACACTGACTGAGAATCCTGTTAAACCAGCATATATCAGTGAAAAAGCGCATTGCCACAAAAAATAACTTTCTTGTGTTCGGCGAGCGATTCTTAGCATCAGCAAGCGAAATAAACGAAGGAAAAAAGAAACATGCATCCCTGACAAACTAAAAAGATGCAAAATGCCTAATGCTGAAAATTTATCGCTTATTTCAGCAAATTCTTCATTACGAAAACCTAAGAGCAACGCATTCATGTACATTGCACTAGTATCACCAAAATTTTTCTGAATATGTACCATCGCCCATTTCCGCCAGCCGCTAATGATTTCTTT
Organism: Enterococcus sp. DIV1206; assembly: GCF_051712485.1. NCBI lineage: Bacteria > Bacillati > Bacillota > Bacilli > Lactobacillales > Enterococcaceae > Enterococcus > Enterococcus sp. DIV1206. Next base: position 931,213 of record NZ_JBIOOZ010000001.1, on the reverse strand, counting down.
AAACCGCCAAGAAAAAAAGGAACGCGGTTGTCCTATCTCCTCAATGAATAAAATAGCTTCGATTCCTTGATTCTTTAAAAATAGTTGATAATTGAAGCCATTTTTGTTGGTTTGACCTTGGGGCGAGTCTAAAATACCTACAGCGGTTGCCTGAATGGTTGTGGTTAGTTGTTGCCATTGCTGTTTTTCTTTCACACTTTTTAATTGATAAAATGCCATCACTTTCTGCCTTTTGCCTTTTACGATCCAATTGGCAGGAAATTTTACTTGATCACCATCTACTTGTATTTCATCTGGCAATATCGTTAGCTGTCCTGACAAGCGGACATCTTTAGGCAACAAAGAGACTGGCTTTAACCACTGGAAAATCAATATGCCCCCTACTATTAAAAAACTGCACAAAAAACCTCCCAATATAACAGGAAAACTTTTTGTACAGACAATACGGATAACAGTGATAGAAAAAAGAAGAGCTCCTAATAGGCTAGGTGCGAAAAAACACCACAGCCCACAACTAGTCAGCAGAGCTATGAAGAACCAATTATTCCTCAGCTGAGGAAGGATTGTCCTCAAGTGTGGCAAATTCTTCTCCCCATTGTAATTCGGCAAAATATTTTGGTACTAAAGTCACTTTTTCAACCGTGGCACCTACTTGTTCAATTAAATTTAGGGCGTACGCATCATTACGGTAATCCTTTAAATAATAAATCTTTTTAATCCCTGCTTGTAAAATCATCTTTGTACATTGCAGGCAAGGGAAATGTGTCACATAAATTTCTGCCCCTTCTGTAGGGACGCCAAACTTCGCACATTGTAAAATTGCATTCATTTCTGCGTGGATTGTTCGAACGCAATGATTATCAACAACATAGCATCCTTCATCAATACAATGCGTTCCGCCACTGACTGAACCATTATAACCTCCTGCAATAATTCGTTTGTCGCGAACAATGGTTGCTCCGACAGTTAACCGTGTGCAAGTACTTCTTAATGATAATAAGACGCTTTGTCCCATAAAATATTGGTCCCATGGAATTCGTTCCATAATAAACCTCCTTTATTTTTAATGACTCCTGTGTTCGATTTGCCAAATCATTTAATCTTATTACAAATAGTATGTTATCCGCATCCCATAGTCAAGAATTCTCAGGAATTTTCTGTTAAAAGTTAGCCAGTCACTGTCAACATGTCTTTTAAACGTTCTACTGTTTTCTCTCCAATACCGGGAACATTTTTCAGTTCCTCGACGGTTTTAAACGGTCCTTGTTCGTCACGAAAACGAATAATCTCTTGTGCTTTTTTCGCACCGATTCCTGAAATCGTTTGTAGCTCTGCTTCTGTTGCCGTATTAAGGTTGATCTTTTCCTCCTGATTTTGCTGAGCAGATGCTGATTCCTGCAGCGTTTCTAATGACTGTGCCACTGGTTCTCCTTTTTTGGGCACGTAAATAATCATTTGATCTTTTACTTTTTGAGCGTAATTGACCTGGGCAGTATCAGCTTCCTCGCTCACGCCTCCAGCTAAAGCTAAAGCATCCCAAATCCGCTGCTGATTTTTTAGTTGGTAGATTCCTGGTACTTTCACTGCGCCTTTAATATCAACATAGATCATTGTTTCTGCCCTTTCTTTTGTGGCATCTGTGGAGGCCTCTGCCGTAGTGGTCAGACTTGTCTCCTCCCACATTGTGGTGTCTACTCGTGGCTCCTTATTAACCATCAAATAAATGCCCACTAATAGAGTTATCAAAATAACTATAGACGCGCCACTACCTAGCAATAGCCACTTTTTGGGTAACTGTTTCAACCAATCCATCGTTTGTCCTCCCTTCAAAATATAATTACGCATTTTTTAACAAAAAAAATGCGCCTGGACCAAAAATCACTAGTAATTTTTGGTCCAGGCGTACTTTTATTTTAATTTCTCTAGATAGTTCAAGGCATCTTGAACCGTTTTTACTGGGACAATTTTCATTTTTGTCCCAATTTTTTTCGCAGCTTCTTGTGCTTCTTGATAATTCGATTTGATTTTTGGCTCAACTTTTTTCATTTCTGAAGTTATTTCATCATCGGGTGCAAAGAAAATTTCTGCACCGTTCTCACTGGCTGTTACAACTTTTTTGTCAATACCACCGATTCTACCAACGATTCCTTGACTGTTCATCGTACCTGTTCCAGCAATTTCATGACCTTTACGTAAATCTTTATGACTTAATTGTTCATAGGTCTGCAAAGTAAACATTAAACCAGCCGATGGCCCACCAATATCACCCGCTTCAATAGATACTGGGATAGAAGAATCAATTTCTGTATGATCGGTCAAACCAATACCAATCCCCGCTTTTTTATCTGTTGGCAATTCAATTAATTTGCCGGTCGCTTCTTTTGCTTTGCCATCTTGAGTAAATTGAACAGTGACTTTTTGATTCACTTTTTGTGCTTTAATGTAGTTCATTAATTCTTCACTGCTTTTAAAAGATTTGCCATCCACGCCTGTCACGGTATCGCCAACTTCAATTTTTCCTTTAAAACTTGAGTTGTCTTCCATCGCTAACACATAGACGCCTTTAAATTTCATCTCATATGGAACCTTCGCTAATTTTAAGGCTTGCTCAATTGCGGCGTTTTTTGAGGAATCCATATAGTATTGTTGAATTCGATTATATTCGCTATTACTACTATCTCCCATTAATTCTTTTTTGGACATGACTTCTTGAAAATCCGAAAAGTTTGCTTTTATGGCAGAAAAAATAGTGGCCGAACGAATGCCCACCGTTGTTAAATAAAAAGCACCTGACTGCGTATCTTTTTTTCCATCAACAGTTACAAACTCTTTTAAATTTTCTGTCGTTCCTGGTCCTTCAATATAATAAGGAATTGGGACGATAAACAAACCAATTAGCAGCAATGCCAATACCATTGGAATGAGTGATTTAAACGAAAATTTTTCTGTTTTTTTATTCATTATTTTAGCTCCAGTCATTCTTCTTTTGTTTTAACGCATGATAAATATTGGGAGGAAGATAGTCAGACACATCGCCTCCAAAACGTAAAACTTCTTTTAGTAAACTGGAGCTTACATGTGCATATGGTTCTTCTGCTAATAGAAAAACCGTTTCAATTTCTGGCGCCAGATGTTGATTCATTTTAGCAATGTCTTTCTCGTACTCGTAGTCTTTGACGTTTCTAATGCCACGAATCAAAAAATTAGCCCCTAATGATTTTGCACTTTCCACAGTTAACTGGGTTTCTTGCATAATAACACGCACATTTGGCATTTCTTTAGTTGCTTCTTCAATTAAATATTTTTTCTCTTCTGGCGTAAATAATGTTTGCTTACTTGTATTTATAAAAACGCCAATGATGACTTCGTCAAATAACTTCGCACTGCGTTCAATCAAATTTAAATGACCATTTGTCATCGGATCAAAACTTCCGGGAAATAGAGCAATTTTACGCATCTTACGCCTCCTGACGATAAATCGTTACTTGAGTGATTCCGTAAACGGTTTCTCTTGTTTTTTCTAGTGTACCAATCGTTTCCGGTAATTTGACAGTTTTATCTGTTTCACAAACGATAACGGCTTCGTTTGTTAATAACTGCCGTTCTAACATCTTTTCTAATTGTGAAACAATTTCTTGTTTGGCATAGGGCGGATCCAATAAGACCAAATCAAATTGTAGCTTCTCTTCATAAAACTGTTCTAAGGCACGATTAGCATCCATTTTTCTAACTTCAAATTTTTCTGGTTCTTTTGTAATCGCAATATTTTCTTTAATTACTTTTAGTGCAGCAAAATTCTTTTCAATACAAACACTTTTATCCATTCCACGAGAAACGGCTTCAATCGCTAACCCGCCACTTCCTGAATATAAATCCAGCGCCATTCCACCATCGAAATATGGACCAATCATATTAAAAATAGATTCTTTTACTTTATCTGTTGTGGGCCTAGTATTGTCGCCATCTAACGCTTTCAAGCGCCGGCCACCATATTCTCCAGAAATAACACGCATTGTTTCGACTCCTTTATCAATCATTCTTTTATAATTCATTATAACAAAAAGAGTGAAAAATGTTTGAAATTTCTCATAACATTTCTCACTCTTTTGCATTAGACATTCTCCGCTAAGCGAATCTCTGTAGATAATTCCTCTACTACATAGCCATCGTCTTCTTGTTCTTGATAAGCCGCTTTGGTACCAATTTTTTCAGCAAAATTCATTTCGACATCTGGTCGATACGATTTATCGACACTACGAACAAAATGTAACTGATTAATTTTTTCCATGTTACTTTCAATATTTTCTTCATTCATGTAAATCACCACATATTTCATTTTTCGTGAAACATAGTGAATCAGTCCATATCGGCGTAACTGTTTTAACGGTTTTAATGTGTATACCCAAACAATTAGGCAACGACGCTCTTGAAGCGTAAATTCTTTTTCTTCTTTAGCTTGCATGGCAGCTTCCTCCACAACCTGAATGTTTCTTTCCTCGTTCAAAGAAAGGATTTCCAGCATCTACTTTAATATCTTCAGAAATTAGTTGCGCAATCTTTAAACCAATTGTATCTAGCAACGTTTGAACGTTTGTCTCAGCAAAACGATAATTTGCAACGATTTCATTTAAATCAAGCGCCCGCTTTGCTTTACGTAGGGCTCGCTGTTTCTCCCGAAAATCGGGTGCATGAATTCCATAAGCCTCAACTCGTTCAAAAGCTGACTTAGCTTCTAAAAATGCTTTTTGTAACTGAGCAACTTCCGTTGAAGCATACATGGCTTTTTTTGTTTCTTTATAGTTTTGAACAGCATCACTTTCTAAAAGTGCTGAAATTAAGCATTCTGTTTGATCTTCAATTGCAAATAAATGTTCTGTCACAATCATAACTTTTCACTACTCTCCGTGATTTGCCTATTTTCTGGTCGTTTCTCTAATAAGACTAACACACCTTCATTGGAAAAGGCAACGCCCAATTCTGTCGTTTCTGACTCAGCAAAATAGCTATCATATTGCGGGTCCGAAAACCATGACAAAATAGTAAAGGTACTATCATAAACAGGTTCTTGGAAAATACCTGCTGGTTCTCTCAACGAAAGTTTGCTCGTTTTAACTAATAAAGAAAATTCGTCCTTAGTCAACTGAAATGGATGAATGGCTGTATGTTCCTCTCTCGTTTGTAACAATTCTGCTTGTCGATTTGCCGACAAAATTGTTGATGTATGGTTAGCCAGCGTTTGATACAATGTTTGGGCATCTTTTTGACTTTGTGTGGAAACTGAAAAAGCAGCTTGATTTTCTTGCTGTTTAACCAGATTCATGACATAAATCGCTTGGTTACTTTGAACAGGATCGAAGGTCATTGACTGCGTTATATCAACTGGCAAAGGAGAACCTTCATTTAATTGATACGGCATTTCCGTGAGCAACGTTTCTTTATTGACATAATTAACTGCCATTAAACCGCCCGTCCGCTGATTAAAAAATAACACCGCAAAACTGCCATTATCAAAAGCAACCAGTGGTCGATAGTTCATATCTTCTTCCATCAGCTCGACATCGTAAGCTTCATGATGAAAATTAAATGCAAAATTAGAATAAATCGTCATTAAATCAGACAAGTCAGCAAGCTTCATATCTATCTTAAACGGTTCTATCATTTTGTCATTGTTAAAGGCCTTAATTGCGATGACTTTATTTTCTCGAACGTTGACTTCTAAGTAATCATTCATCGTCAAACCGAACGTCCATAATTCATACGTACGACCTGTTTTAATTTTTTCTTTAGGATTGCCAAACTGGCGCATAAAGGTTTCCACATCTTTCCCTATGTATGCTGCGTAGCCAGAAGCTGGCAATTCTTCATGAGGAACAGCGGTGTGAGCGCTGGATAAGCGCCCACTTTGAGCTGTTTCGGTTGGTTTTTCAGCAGGGAAAAAAACTGGCTCTAAATATCCGATGAGTAGAACTGTTAAAAAAACAGCAGTAAAGGCCCAAAATCGCTTCATTTTTTCCCCTCTCATCTTATTTTTCTTTCACTTCTAATAACAAATCACCTGAGCTGATTGCTTCGCCTTCTTCAACATAAATGTGATCTACCGTGCCCGCAAAACGTGCTTCGATAGTCGTTTCCATTTTCATGGCTTCTGTAATCAGCAACGGCTGACCTTTTTCTACTTTATCGCCACGTTTGACCAATACTTGTAGAACAGAACCAGACATCGTTGCGCCGATTTGTTCTTTATTAGTTGGTTCCGCCTTTTGTTTAACTTGAACAGCAGACTTAATAGAGGCATCTTTAACTAAAACCTCACGACGTTGCCCATTCAAATTGAAGAACAAGACGCGGTTTCCGTCAATATCAGGTTCGCCAATTTCATCTAAACGAATAATTAACGTTTTTCCTCGTTCAATTTGAACTTCCAATGTCTCTCCTTGACGAATACCATTAAAGAATGTTGGCGTATCTAATAAGGTTATATCTCCAAAGGTTTCGTATTTTTGACGATACTCTAAAAATACTTGTGGATACATTAAATAACTTAAAACTTCTTCCAATTTAGGTTGATACCCAATTTTTTCGGCTAATTCTTCTTGTACTTTCGCAAAATCAACAGGTGCTGCTAAGTCACCTGGCCGCTCTGTGAAGGCTGGACGACCTTTTAGAATAATTCGTTGGAGCTCTTTCGGGAACCCACCAACTGGTTGACCTAAATCACCTTGGAAAAAAGTCACAACGGATTCAGGAAAACTTAGTTCTTCACCACGCGCATAAACATCTTGTTCTGTCAGATGATTTTGAACCATGAAGAGTGCCATGTCTCCCACGACTTTTGAAGATGGCGTCACTTTTACAATATCACCAAACATCAAATTCACTGTGTGATACATTTTTTTGATTTCATCCCAACGGTGCCCTAAGCCTACCGCTTTTGCTTGCTGCTGCAGATTAGAGTATTGACCACCAGGCATTTCATGCATATAGACTTCTGTTTGCGGGGCATTTAACCCATTTTCAAATGGTTGATAATACATGCGCACATCTTCCCAATAATGATTGATTTTCTGTGCATTATCAATGTTAATAGTTGGCGTCCGTTCACCATTGACTAAAGCATAATATAGACTGTTCATACTTGGCTGGCTAGTTGCGCCACTCATCGCACTCATTGCGACGTCAACAATATCAACGCCTGCTTTAGTGGCTGCTGAATAAGTGATGATCCCATTGCCACTAGTATCGTGGGTATGGAGATGGATTGGTAAATCCGTGGCTGCCTTTAATTCACTAATTAAACGATAAGCAGCTTGTGGTTTCAATAAGCCAGCCATATCTTTAATCGCAATGATTTGTGCCCCTAAATTTTCCAATTCTTTAGCCATATCAAGGTAATATTGAACATTATATTTTGCTCGGGCTGGATCATTGATGTCCCCAGTATAACAAATTGCTGCTTCCGCAATTTTTCCGGTATCCCGAACGACTTGAATACTTTTTTCCATTTGAGGAATCCAGTTTAAGCTATCAAAAATTCGGAAAACATCGACTCCTTGGCGAGCGGATTCTTTAATAAATTCTTCAATAACATTATCAGGATAATTTTGATAGCCTACCGCATTAGATCCTCTGAACAGCATTTGTAAAAGTGTGTTTGGCATCAACTGACGAATTTTTCTTAAACGTTGCCATGGGTCTTCGGTTAAGAAGCGATAGGCAACATCGAACGTAGCGCCACCCCACATTTCACTAGAAAACAGCTCAGGCAGGGCTGCATCAGTTAGACCAGCAATTGCTTTAAAATCTTGTGTTCTCACACGAGTAGCTAATAAACTTTGGTGCGCATCACGGAACGTGGTATCTGTCATTAACACACTTTCTTGATTCTTAACCCAATCGATGACGGCGGTTGCTCCTTGAGCGTCTAGAATATTTTTAGCTGTGATCACTTTTTCTGGAACTTCAACATCTGTCGGCACGCGCGGAGCTTCAAAATATTTTTTCTCCGTTCGTTCAATGCCAGGGAACCCATTGACCGTTACTTCTCCAATGTATTTCATCGTTTTATTGCCACGATCGCGCATACGAGGAAATTCAAATAATTCAGGTGTATTATCAATAAAGGTTGTTTTGGCTTCCCCAGATTGAAACGCTGGATAGCTCACAACATTTTGTAAAAACGGAATATTTGTTTTCACGCCACGAATCCGAAATTCTTTTAAGCAGCGTTGCATTTTACTGATTGCCTGTTCAAAAGAGAAACCATGCGTACAGACTTTAACCAATAAAGAATCAAAGTAGGGCGTCACAGCGTAGCCAGAATAAGCATTCCCTACATCTAAACGCACACCAAACCCACCTGGTGAACGATACGTATCAATTTTCCCTGTATCTGGCATAAATTGGTTCAAGGGATCTTCAGTCGTAATCCGACATTGAATAGCCGCGCCTTTTAATGTCAATTCGTTTTGTTTTGGCAAATGCATATCTTTATGCAAATCAAGCCCTTGCGCAATTTGTAATTGAGAGATTACAATATCAATATCTGTAATCATTTCTGTGATAGTATGTTCTACCTGAACACGAGGATTCACTTCAATAAAATAAAACTGATCCCCTTCTACTAAAAACTCAACCGTTCCCGCATTCACGTAGCCGACATGCGCCATTAACTGCACAGCAGCCGAACAAATGGCTGCTCGTTGTTCTTCATTCATTGATACACATGGTGCGACTTCTACCACTTTTTGGTGGCGCCGTTGAACGGAACAATCACGTTCAAATAAATGCAAGACGTTCCCATGATGATCGCCTAAAATTTGTACTTCGATATGTTTAGGATTAGAAATATACTTTTCAACATAAACCTCGTCAGAACCAAAGGCTGCTTTCGCTTCGCTTTTTGCTCTTTCGTAACCTTCTCGTGCTTCCTTGGCATCGTGGGCAACGCGCATCCCGCGACCGCCGCCACCTAAAGCAGCTTTAATCATGATAGGAAAGCCATGCGTTTCACCAAAAGCTACGACCTCTTCCACCGTTGCTACTGGCCCATCTGAGCCTGGAATCGAAGCAATCCCCGCAGCTACAGCTGCTTCTTTCGCTTTAATTTTATCGCCAAAAATATCTAAATGGTGTGTTTTAGGTCCAACAAAAATGATTCCTTCTTCTTCACAACGTTCGGCGAAGCGTAAATTCTCTGATAAAAAGCCATAACCAGGATGAATGGCATCTGCTCCCGATTTTTGGGCAATTTGGATAATATTTTCAATGTCTAAATAGGCTTCAATTGGTTTTTTCCCCTTACCAACTAAATACGCTTCATCTGCTTTGAAACGATGAACAGAATACTCATCTTCTGCAGCATAAATCGCTACTGTACGGATATCTAATTCTGTACAAGCTCTAAAAATTCGAATCGCAATTTCGCCACGATTGGCAACTAATACCTTTTTCATAACGTCACTCCTACCATCAATTTCCTTCAAATTTATTGGTTCTGTTCTAAAGATAAATAGTACTCATTTTCTAATTTCTGACGTGTTTCATCTGCACTGATATTCAGGACAAAGGCCACAGCAATCGAAATAATCAGCAAACTATTCCCACCTTGACTCAAGAACGGGAAAGTAATTCCTGTTAATGGAATAATCCCAGTAATCCCACCAACATTAATAAAGACTTGAATTAATAACATTGTACCAATTCCAATACACATTAGTGAATTAAAAGGTTTCTTCGAGCGTACACCGACTAAAATAATTCGCGCAATCATAAACATCAACAATCCTAAAATCGCTAGACCGCCGATAATGCCTAACTCTTCTAAAGTAATCGCAAAGATAAAGTCCGTATGTGCTTCTGGTAAAAAGCCTTTTTTCTGAACACTATTCCCTAGACCTTTGCCAAACCAGCCGCCATTACTGATTGCATAATAAGAATTAGCTAACTGATGGCCTAAGTTCCGTTCATCTAAAAATGGATTTTTAAAAACAGCAAAACGATTATAAATATATTGGTAACGCGCTGGGAAAATTTTTCCTTTAGACATAATTAATAACTGAATAGCCGTGATACTACCTAAAATGCCCAAGCCACCGACCAAATAGGTATACATATAATTAATCCCACTTGCTAAAACCATCACGATGGTAATTAATGTTAGAATGGCCGCATTCCCGAAGTCAGGCTGGATTGCAACTAGAGCAATTAATACAAAAACGAGCATCAACGGTCGCCCGGCAGCTTGTTTAAATTGATCCATGCCTCCATTAATTGTCTTTTGTCGCCGTGCTAAAATATAAGACAAATACCAGACAACCATGATTTTTAAATACTCAGCTGGTTGCATCGAAAATCCACCAATCTCAATCCAACCACGTGCGCCGTTAATTTCTTTCCCGATACCAGGAATCCGAACGGCTAAAACCATAACCGTAATTACTGCAATGGCAAACATGATAAAACTTCGATTCTGGAAAACGGATGTTTTCATCTTATAAATAAAAAACATTGCAACTAACCCTACTACCCAAAAGGCAACCTGGTTAATAACGAATGACGTAGGTGAAAAACCTTTCATTACTTGTAATGCGGATGTGGAACTATATACCATAATCAATCCCACGATACTTAAAATTAAATATGGAATAAAAATACTATAGTCTAGCAAATGCCGTTTCTTTACTTTGTTTGGCAAAGCTTAACCCTCCTTGCCAATCTCGTTTTTTTCTTGTGTTTCTTCATAAACATCTGTATATAATTGATTCAATTCGCGTTCTAAATCACTTAGTAAGCGATGTCCTTCATCATTAGTTAAAATCCCCAAACGGGTCGCATAGGTCACTTGTCTTGAAAAACCATACATTTGTGTATCCACCACTTCTTCAAATGCTTTACATTGAGAAATGCACAAACTGTTTTTTTGATTACGAATAAGCATTTTAATGCGTTCTGCATCGTCTTCTAATAATTGAATGGCAAATTTCTTTGAAATTCCTTCGTCCATTTGTACAGAACCTCCCTATCTTAATTAAATAATTATAACATAATTCTCAGTTAGATACATGATGATTTCAGAAAATTTCCTTTAAGAAATTTTCTAAAACCAAGCGATATATTAAGTAAGAAATCTCTTTATATAACAAGCTTATTTTATCAATACAACAACAAATACATTAAAAGACTTTTTTCTTATTTTCTGCTTTTAATTTTAAATAAAATAACAAATTATATCATTTTTTTATCTCTTGATATTCTTTAATTACTTCTAAAAAGGCGGTACCATATTTATCTAATTTATTTTGGCCGACCCCTTTTATTTGCAATAATTGAATCGTTGTTTGCGGTAATTTTTCACACATTTCTTTAAGTGTACTGTCGGAAAAGATTACATATGGCGGCACGCCTGCCTCTTGAGCCATGTCCATACGTAATTCGCGTAATCGTTCAAACAAGGCATCATCCACTGCTACTTTTCGAACTTTTTGGTCTTCTTTTCGGAAGACTTTCCGTTCCCCTAAAAGCACCTGAACACCTTCTGTCGAGACTGATAACAACGGAAATTGCCCATCAGAAGGAATTAAATAACGTTCTGCTGTCAAATAATCAATCAGCTGTGTGACTTCTTTTTGCGTGCGACCTTTCATTAGTCCGTATGTTGGCAAACGATCAAAATGCCATTGATCAATTTTTTGATCTTTTGAGCCAGTCAAGACTTTACCAACTAAGCCCTTACCGAAACGTTCTCCCATACGTTTTACACAAGACAAGACTTTTTGGGCATCGACCGTAATATCGACTAATTCTCGATTATCCAGACAATTCGAGCAGCGACCGCAGTCCGTCCCTTCTTCACCAAAATAGCGTAAAATATATTTTTGTAAACACATTTGTGCATTCGCATATTGTGACATTTCCCGTAATTTCAAGTACTCTTTCTGCTTATAATCAATGGTCATTTCAGATTGTTCAATAAAGTATTGTTGAATTTGCAAGTCTTGTGGAGCAAACATTAACACAGCATCACTAGGCAGACCGTCACGACCAGCTCGGCCGGCTTCTTGATAATAAGATTCAATATTCCCTGGTACTTGTGCGTGAATGACAAAATGAACATTACTCTTATTAATCCCCATACCAAAGGCATTTGTTGCTACCATCACTTGCACTTGATCATACAAGAACGCTTCTTGATTTTCACTACGTAGCTGTTCACTCATACCCCCATGATACATCCCAGCAGCAATTTTTTTATTCTCTAATAAATGATAAATTCGTTCAACTTCCTTCCGCGTGCTTGCATAAATAATACCTGATTGCCCAGTATTCATCTTTAAATATTCCAAAAGAAAAACGTCTCTATTTTGATCTTTCACGACTTGAAAAGATAAATTTTCTCGAGCGAATCCTGTTTTGATTTCATTTTCTGATGGAATTCTTAATTGCTTGACAACATCCTCCGCTACTTGTGGCGTTGCTGTAGCTGTTAGTGCAATCACAGTTGGTTGTTGTTGAAATTGATCGATAATCTCTGCTAAACGCAAATAGCTTGGACGAAAATCATGCCCCCATTGTGAAATACAGTGTGCCTCATCTACTGCCAATAAATCAATCGGTACATGTGTCAGCATCTGTTGAAAATCATAAGATTCTAATCGCTCTGGCGCAACATACAACAGCTTGACTTCTTTGTTAACCGCTAATTGAATACGATGATTCATTTCTTGATAGGAAATGGTACTATTGATATATGTAGCTGGAATTCCCATTAAATTCAGGGCGTCTACTTGATCTTTCATTAAAGAAATTAATGGTGAAATCACCAATGTTAAATTATCCAGAAGTAAGGCTGGCAACTGATAACAAATTGATTTGCCTCCACCTGTTGGCATAATGCCTAAGACATTTTCTTGTCGCAATACATGACGAATAATCGTTTCTTGTCCTGGCCGAAAATCATCATAGCCAAATGTATCTTTTAATAATTCTTGTAATGCACTCATTTATTGCGCTCCAATCTTTGTTCTACAAGTCATTTTAACACGCTAATCTAACAGGAACAAGGTGTGTTAAAACAAGACACAATCGTGAAACACCAGTTAACGTGAAACATCAAAAAGAATGAAAAATTGTGAAAGCTTGCTATCAAAAGCTTTCAAAAATAACGACATTTGCTTGTTGTGGATAACGAGTAGTTATCCACACATAAAAAAATAACCTTATCTTAAAATACGCATTAATTCGTTTTTGCCATCAAAAAAACCAACTATTTTCGTAGTAAAACGAGCATAGTTGGTTTAAATGTTTATTTGTCGAAAAATTATTCAGCTTTTTTCTTTTTCTTGCTTGCTTTTTCGCGTTCGTTTTTGTTAAGAATTTGTTTTCTTAAACGGATGCTTTCTGGTGTTACTTCACAGTATTCATCTTCATTCAAGAATTCTAATGATTCTTCTAACGTTAATTTTTTCGGTTTTTTGATGACTGATGTTTGGTCTTTCGTTGCCGAACGAACGTTAGTCATTTGTTTAGCTTTTGTGATGTTCACAGTTAAATCGTTGTCGCGGTTGTTTTCCCCAACAATCATTCCTTCGTAAACTTCTGTCGTTGGTTCAACGAAAACTGTACCACGTTCTTCAATACTCATGATTGAGTAAGTCGTTGCTTTACCAGTATCGATTGAAACTAGTGCACCTTGATGACGGCCACCAATCGTTCCTTGAATCATTGGTAAGTATTGATCGAAGGTGTGGTTCATAATACCATAACCACGAGTCATTGATAAGAATTCTGTTGAATAACCAATTAAGCCACGAGCTGGTGCTAAGAAGATTAAACGCATTTGTCCGTTACCGGCATTAATCATATCTTGCATTTCGCCTTTACGTAAACTTAGTGATTCAATCACGCTACCCATGTATTCTTCAGGTGTGTCAATTTGAACACGTTCAAATGGTTCACATTTAACTCCATCAATTTCACGTTCAATAACTTCTGGACGAGAAACTTGTAATTCATAGCCTTCACGACGCATGTTTTCAATTAAAATTGATAAATGCAATTCGCCACGACCTGATACAGTCCAAGAATCTGGGCCAATTGGATCAACACGTAAAGATACGTCTGTTTGTAACTCAGCCATTAAACGTTCTTCGATTTTACGAGCGGTGATGTATTTTCCTTCACGTCCCGCAAATGGAGAATTGTTAACTAAGAAAGTCATTTGTAAGGTTGGCTCATCAATGTGTAGAATTGGTAATGCTTCTTGATTGTGAACATCTACAACTGTTTCCCCAACGAAAATGTCTTCCATTCCGGAAACGGCAATTAAATCGCCCGCTTTTGCTTCATCAATTTCCACACGTTGTAGGCCAAAGAAACCTAAAATTTTCGTTACACGGAAATTTTTCACGCTGCCATCTAATTTCATCAACGCAACTTGGTCGCCGACTTTCATTGTGCCACGGAACACACGGCCAATCCCAATACGTCCAACGTAATCGTTGTAGTCTAGTAATGAGACTTGGAATTGAAGTGGTTCGTCTGAATTATCAACTGGAGCTGGCACATGTTCAATAATTTTATCAAAAATTGGGGCCATTGTTGGCTCTTGATCTGCTGGATCATCTGATTCACTTGAAGTTCCGTTTAAAGCAGAAGCATAAACAACTGGGAAATCTAATTGATCGTCGTCTGCGCCTAATTCGATGAATAACTCTAAAACTTCATCTACTACGTGTTCAGGACGAGCAGAAGGTTTGTCAATTTTGTTAACAACCACGATTGGTGTTACTTTTTGTTCTAATGCTTTTTTCAATACGAAACGTGTTTGAGGCATTGTTCCTTCATACGCATCGACAACTAAAACAACACCGTCTACCATTTTCATGATACGTTCTACTTCACCACCGAAGTCCGCGTGTCCTGGTGTATCTAGAATGTTGATACGTGTACCGTTATAATCTACTGCTGTATTTTTTGCTAAGATAGTAATTCCACGTTCACTTTCAAGTGCATTGGAATCCATTGCACGTTCTTGTAATTGTGTGTGCCCATCTAAAGTGTCAGATTGTTTTAAAAGTTCATCTACTAAGGTTGTTTTACCATGGTCAACGTGGGCGATAATTGCCACGTTACGAATATCATCTCTGTATTTCAATTTAATTGCTCCTTATCTATATACGCTTATGTTACTTAAGTCCATAAAAGCCGACTGCTTATTATAGCAAACTTTTTTCATTAAAAAAAGGCTTTCGCCTGCAAAAATAATGAAAGTTTTAGAAATTATTCGGCTTTTTCTGAAAACAAGGACATTTTTTTACAAATTTTTCTCTTTTAAAAGAGGAAGAGCCTTACCTTCCAGCAACGCTCTTCTTGGATTATTCCGATTCATTTAAATATCGGGTAAATACTTCATCATAGGTTTCAGGAGTTGCTGCAATAAAGTATTCACGACCCGCAAAAGTTAATGGTTTTCCTGTAACACCAGAGTATTTAAACCCAAATTCTTCCAAAAGTACTAAGCCTGCTGCATAATCCCAAGGACTTAGATTAGATAAATAGCCATGATGGTTGCCTTTTAACATGGCAATAATTTCCAAACCTGCACAACCGCTAATACGCACGCCCATGCTTGCTTGTCCGATTTCCGTTGCGTGATGAATATTTTTTCCATGCATGTAAGCATTCATGCCCCATAATCCATCTGCCAAGGCTTTCATAGTAGGCGCTTTTAATAATTGATTATTCCGATAAACGCCAAGCCCTTTGCCGCCCCAATAAAGTTCTTCTCGCATCACATCATAGATAAAACCTAATTTACCAATGCCGTCTTCATAAACAGCTAACATAATACAAAAATTTTCTCTTTCCATCACGAAATTCATTGTGCCATCAATCGGATCGATGATCCACACGCGACCAGCAAAACTTTTTAAAGTATTGTAGCCTTTTTCTTCCCCTAAAATTTGATCTTCGGGAAAATTTGTTTGAATTTTATTCATTAAAAATTCTTGGGTTTGTTCATCCATATTTGTCACTAAATCGGTGCGGCCATTTTTCTGTTGAACGGTTAACTCTGATTCCAAGTTCATTCGAATCACATCGGCTGCTTCAAAAAGCCAACTTTGAATTGTTTGAACAAATTTTTGCGTTTCAGTCATCTAATCATCCCCCAGCTTTAATTTACCGCTTCCCTGTTTTTTAGCTTGTTGAAGCGTACGATATAACGAATATCCTGAAGCATTTTCAAATTCACGACCTAAGCGTTTTTCTTCGCCGATACTTTTAACGACCGTTTTAAATTGTTGATAGGTTGTTAAAAATTTGTCAACAGGCAAGCCTGTTTCGTTGGCTTGCTCAACTGCTGTCCACATATTAGTGACAATCACCATTTCTTCTGTCGTCCAATCTAAATCTAATGGATATTGATAGTCTTTCATGTCTTCACCTCATCTTCTCTAGTTTAGCATATTTTCATAAAAAAACATCTTATTTACGTCGATTTTTTAATGCATTAAAGAGAGGATATTCTGCTGTTCCTTTGCGATACAAACTTTGTTGCGAAGCATAAATACCGCTATTTCCTGAGCACATAAAACTGATTAAGCAGACCATGAAAAAATAGACTGCCGCTTCACTACCAAATAGTTCAATGCCCATAATGAAACAAGCAATTGGCGTGTTCGTGGCGCCAGAAAAAACACCAATAAATCCTAAACCTGCTAAAAAAGGAATTGACAGATGTAACAAAGGGGCCAAAGAACTCCCTAACGTAGCCCCAATTTCAAACAATGGCGTCACTTCTCCTCCTTGGAATCCGGCACCCAAGGATAACACCGTAAAGAATAATTTCCCAACAAAATCAAAAGGCTGCGCATTGCCTGCAAAAGCATCTTCTAGTAAAGGTAAACTCAAGCCTAAATAACGTTGGTTGTTTAAGACGAGCACAAACAGAACGACAATGGACGCCCCAAGAAACGCACGAAGGTAGACATTAGCAAACCAATTTGCGTAGGTCTTTTTTAAAAAGACAATGGAACGACTAAAAACCCAACCTGCTAAGCCAAAACAAATCGATGCCAAAAATAATTTTACGAATAGATCAACCGACCAAGTCGGAATTTTGCCCATCGGATAATGCGTATGCGTTACACCAAAACTTTCAGTCACAAAATTAGCAAATAAGCCTGCAAAAAAACTTGGGAAAAGTGCCTCTGCACGAACTTTTCCAATCGCCAAAACTTCTAATCCGAAAACCGTTCCCGCTAATGGTGTGCCAAAAACAGAACTAAAACCTGCACTAATTCCGCTAATAATAATTACTTGTCGTTCCAAAGCGGACAGTTTAAAGACTTTTCCTACAGCATTTGCGATTGCGCCCCCCATTTGCACCGCCGTCCCTTCACGACCAACAGAACCACCAAATAAGTGCGTAGTAATCGTGCCAAACAATGTTAAAGGAATTAAGCGCAAGGGAATATCTTCTTCCCCGCCATTGCCTTGTTCAATCACTAAGTTATTTCCTCGGCTAGCATTTTTCCCAAAACGCGTATAGAAATACGTAAAAACAACACCGCTAATGGGGAGAATAAAGAGTAACCAAGGATTTGCTAAACGAACATCTGTTACATAGGTGAGACTCTTTAAGAAAAAGGCGGATAACGCCCCCATAAATAAACCAATAATTGCGGTAATGAGCAACCATTTTGCCATATAACCGCCGATTGATAGTAGTTGCTTTGTTTCTTTTTTCACTTTACATGCTCCTTTACAATTTTCTTATCGCCAATCCTAGCGTACAGAAAAAGCCTACCAAAGGGTACACTTCTCCCGTTTGGTAGGCGTCATTAATTTATTCGTCCGATAAATAGTTCGTGGTGAACACCATCACCATGTTGCTATTAAACTATTAAAAATAATACCACGCAACTCTGGAAAGTGCAATAAAAAATCAATTGCGTTCCGTTTTTATCCACGTTCTATTCCCTTTAATAAACCGATAATAAGCCATTACCACACTAACGAATAAAATTAAGTACATGTAGGAAATAGTAAAAGGTAAACTAATTAACCCCACTTTTGCCGGTACTTCTAATTGAAAATTTTTCAACTCGCGATAATAGTTGATTGTAAAAAAAATGCCGAAAACGAGTGAAATACTGACAGCCAAAGCAAAACTAATACCTAGAGATAACGAAAAACCTAACCTATACAAGTGTTGCAGTTGAAGCCCAGTTAAAACAAAAACGAGGATTCCTGCGACGAGATTAATAAAGGGTTGCGCTAAAAAATAATAGATGCCGCACTTCTGCCTTAGCGTTAATGACTTTGATTTAATCACCCTGGGTAAATACGCTAGACAATCTAAATTCCCTTGAACCCAACGGCTTCGTTGCCGAATAAAACGTTTCACACCTCTCAGTGCTTCTTGAGCCATAAAGGCCTCGTCAATATAAGCAATCGATAACTCTTTCAGCATTAATTTAATGGTTAACTCATAGTCATCCAATAAAGCATTTCCCCAAGGCTGATAGCCTAAGTGTTCGGTAATCATTGATAACCGAAAAAACTGACCATTGCCACCAAGTCCAATGGTTTTTGTTGCTCGACGCGCCTTTTGAATAAAATTATTAATCGTAAAAAACTCAACATCTTGTGCAATAAACATAAAACTTGTAACATCTTTCATTTTGATTCTTGTTTGCGCAGCACAGACTGTTGTATCTGCGAAAACAGCAGTTAGTTCATTGATAATATTCTCACTAAAAAAACCATCTGCATCCACTACTCCCACCAATATTTGATTTCGTGAGTAGTCTTTTTTTTCTGCATCTGCTAATACAATTTGGAAAGCATGGTTCAAAGCGGCGCCTTTGCCTTGTTGCGCATTAGGAAATTGACGAGACAGAACTTGGATTGGACCAGCAATACTGTCCATCATTGCTTTGGTTTGGTCCGTTGATCCATCATCAATCGCGATTATTTTTTTCTTAATTGGTAAAGCAACCAGTTTTTTTAATGTTTCTCCGATGACTTTCTCCTCGTTTACACACGGTACAAGAAAGTAGCAGAAAAATTCTTCTGCTACTTCGACTTCTCTTCTTGTTTTTTTTCTTGTTCGAAAACTGAGAAATAAACTTGTAAATAAATAGGTTAAGAAAATGAACATAATTACTTTGTATAACTGATACAAATAAATCATGTAATTTGTCCTCTTTTCAAAAAATAACGATATAGAATGTAGGCAGTGACAATTGAAACTAGAATAACACCAATTAAATCAGTCACGAAAAGGGCGCCCGTTGAAATTACCCCAAGTTTCGGTAAAGCGGATTGACTCATTAGATACTCCTTTCTCTCTATTTGTTTTTTACCAACACACCACCACGATAACCATGACACATCCCCCATAATAATATCTTGGCGGATTATAGTACACAGGTGGATTATAGTTAGTGATGGGTGGCACATAGGGCCAAACTGTTGGTGGCGGTGGATTATAAACTGGTATTCTGCGATTTTCTCGAACAATTGCAATTGTTTGCCCCGCATGATTTTGCATCAGACTGACACGTGTTGGCGTAGTATTTCGTGAATAACCAGCTGGCGCTTGAACTTCTCTAATTTCATACACTCGGTTTACGGATAGTCCACTGATAGTAACTGTACCATCTCCCCCAGTTGTCACTCTTTGTGTATAGCCGTTAGTTGTATCTTTCCATTCAAAAACAGCGCCTGCTAAACGTACTTTTGTTTCAACATCTTGTTTAATAATTTTAATAGCACCATAGTTTGCTTTATTGTTTAACACTAACGTATACGTTTTTGCGCCTTGGCCTCGTAAGTCAATCCGATGGACCCTACTATCCAACGCATACCCAGTTGGCGCTTGAATCTCGGTGATTTCATAAATACGATCTGACGATAATCCTGGAATCAGTACTTCACCATTTCCATTTGCTGTAAATGTTGCCGTATAGTTATTGGTGGTATCGCGAAATCTAAATTTCGCTCCTGCTAAACGTTGTTTTGTATCCGTATCTTGCTTAATAATTTTGATAGCGCCCTGTTGTGATGTATTATTCAAGACTAGTGTATAGGTTTTACCACCTTGTCCACGTAAATCAACTTTATGAACACGTCTATCTATAGTATAGCCGTTTGGTGCTTTAATTTCTGTGATCTCATAGATACGATCACTGGCTAATCCAGGAATCAGTACTTCACCGTTTCTATCCGCTGTAAACGTTGCTGTGTAATTGTTGGTCGTGTCTCGGAATTTAAATTGTGCGCCTGCTAAACGTTGTTTCGTATATCCATCTTGCTTAATAATTTTGATGGCACTTTTTTGTGCTTGATTATTTAAGACTAATGTATAGGTTTTACCACCTTGTCCACGTAAATCAACTTTATGAACACGTCTATCTATGATATAGCCATTCGGCGCTTTGATTTCTGTGATCTCATAGATACGATCACCGGCTAATCCAGTAATCAGTACTTCACCGTTCCTATTCGCTGTAAACGTTGCAGTATAATTATTGGTTGTGTCTCGGAATTTAAATTGTGCACCTGCTAAACGTTGTTTCGTATATCCATCTTGCTTAACAATTTTGATGGCGCCTTTTTGTGCTTGATTATTTTTGGTAAACGTGTAGGTTTTGCCAGCATAATTCGAAGGTAAAAGAACTCTATGCACCGTTTTGTCAAGTATATAACCATTTGGTGCTTTTATTTCTGTAATTTCATAAATCCGGTTGACGGAAAAATTATATAAAGTTGCTTCACCATTAGCATTAGCAGTTACTACGCCTGTATTCCCGTTCACTGTGTCACGCCATCTAAATTGTGCACCTGCTAAACGTTGTTTTGAATAACTATCTTGTTTAATTAATTTTAAATTGCCACGTAGCGCAACATTTTCAATGGTATAATAACCAATCTTGTCAGCAAAATTAGTCGTTAGGGTAACTCGGTAAGTCTTGTTATTTAAGATATAGCCGTTTGGTGCTTTAATTTCCGTAATTTCGTATACACGATTGACTGGCAAATCTGTTATCAGTGCTTGTCCATTTTTGTCGGCTACAACTGTTCCTTCTTTTCCCGTCACCGTATCACGCCATTTGAACTCTGCACCTGCTAGACGTTTTCTTGAATCTTTGTCTACTTTGATTATTGCTAGACTACCTTTTTGCGCTGTATTTTCAATGATTACTGTCACTACTTTATTTGCCTGTGCAGTTGTTAAAGTGACTTTATGCACGGTTTTGTCTAGTACATAACCTGTGGGTGCTTTCGTTTCTGTGATTTCATACGTACGATTGACGGATAAGTTGGGAATTGTGACCGTTCCATCGGTTCCAACTGTCACTGTTCCTGTTTTTCCTGTCACCGTATCTTTCCACTGAAATTCTGCGCCTGTTAAACGTTTTTTACTGTCTTTGTCTTGTTTAACAATTTTGATAGACCCTTTTTGCGCTATATTGTCAACAGTTACAGTCACTACTTTATTGGCTTGTGCAGTTGTTAAAGTGACTTTATGCACGGTTTTGTCTAGTACATAACCTGTGGGTGCTTTCGTTTCTGTGATTTCATACTTACGATTGACTGCTAAATTGGGAATTGTGATGGTTCCATCGATTCCAACTGTCACTGTTCCTGTTTTTCCTGTCACCGTATCTTTCCACTGAAATTCTGCGCCTGTTAAACGTTTTTTACTGTCTTTATCTTGTTTAACAATTTTGATGGAACCAATTTGTACTTGCTGCTTATTCTTCACCCGATATGTTAAAGTGTAGTCGGCTTTTCCAGCAAATGAAATAGGATGTTTAGTATCGTCTAATTCATAGCCATTAGGCGCCTTCGTTTCAACTAAATAATATTCTCCATCAGGTGATAAATTTGAAAATAACAGCTCGCCATTTTCATTCGTGACACCTTTTTCTATTAGATTATTTTTTTGGTCATACAACGAAAATTCAGCACCCGCTAAACGCTTCGCCTCATTATTTTCATCTACTTTTTCTACTTTTAATTGATTTTCTAAACGTGTATTTTCTTTTTTCAGACGAATCGTCTGAGTTTGGCCTGATTTAATTTCAAATGATACTGGCGTTGCATCTAATTTATAGCCGGGTGGTGCTTTAACCTCAATTAATTCATATTGATCAGGTTCTAAACCAGCTAAACGGATTTGTCCAGATTGATTGGTCCTTAAATTCTCTTGAATAACTTGTTGTGTTTTTTTATTCACAAGTTTGAAAATAGCGCCTTGCAGAACTTCAGCTGTCTCTGCGTCTATTTTTTCTAAAATAACACCACCTTGACCTGTTCCTCCACTATTTTCATCCGCAGTGATATAAGCGATGTCTTCATCTTCCCAAGCATCGAATCCCTCATTAGAAATACGCATATAGGTGTAATTTGATAGTAAGGCATCACTTGGAATATTTTCATTTGGAATTGTTTCTAAATAAATATAATAGGCGTTTTTGTTAGAAAGATAACTGCCCGTAGCCGTTGGTATTCCTTCAAATTTCTCCGCTTCATAATTAAGTCCGCTTTTAGAAGCATGTTTTTGGAAAAATTGACTAGCATCGTAACTGTATTCATCATGCTCTAAATTCCGAATCATTTCACCATTTACTTCTAAAATAGGCTGCTTGGTGAGATACGCGGCAATACTGTCAACAGCTAATGTTTGGTTTGGACCTACATTATCTAAAAATTTAAAGGTTGTTTTTTCTGAACCTGAAAGTCCTGCTTGGTTATAGTTAAAATAGATGACCCAAGCAACTCTTCCTTCTGGCGTAAAACCTAAAGGAACTTTCCGAACGAGCTCAGTTTCTGGAACTTTCTCAACATATTGCCCAATGTTAATCATTGCAACTTTTTGTGAATCTCCAAAAGTAAAAGTCACTTTATCTTCAAAATTTTCTGACAAATTTTGGTTATATCGTAATTTTAATTCTAAATCAGCTGAATAGTCTACAATATTTTGCAACGCTTTAATCGTCCAAGTTCCATCATCATTTGGAGTCACTCGAAGCCCATCACTGATTTCAAAAGGTGTCATTGAATAGGAATATTTTTCGCTATCCATTCTTAATGTAATCGTCTCTCCAATTGCTAATTCGGAAATTGATAACGCCAAGGAAACAGTTGCCCAATCTTTTGTCGCAACAATTTCCGTCTTATTTTCTGGATACTCCACAGATACAGACCGAATTTGCGGTCCACTTTCATTATCTATCGCATAAGAAATAATACTTGTATTAGATCCTAAAATAATAAAAATAATTAAACAAAGCGAAAATAACTTATTAATAATTTTTTTCATTCATCACAATCCTTTCAACATCAATATGTGTCTTTTTAGACACTAATTCACTAAAAAAAATAGTCATAATTTCTTCATTCTTCAAATCCAACAACTGTGAAATCAATTTAATATCCGCTGCTTTGAAAACAACTTCTCCTTTTAATTTTTTGTAAATCGTTGAAGCGGATACGGGCTGCCCGTATGCAGTCATTTCATTTGCCAACCATTCAACATTTTTTCCTTTCATTCTCAATTTTGAGTGAATTAAATTTGATTCCATTTTACTCTCCCCCTTTTCCACTCTTCGTGTCTAATAAGACACAGAAATTATATCATTTTGTGAAAAAAACGTCAATATCATTAAAATCAAATAACTTTTTTGTTATATTTGTTATATCTACTTTCAAAAAAACATGTTTCTTTTGCGACACTTTTTGTGCTAGAATGTTTTTACGGAGGTGGTTTTTTTGAAAGAAAATTTTTTGAAGCAAAAACGGATGGAGAAAAATCTTACATTAGAACAAGTTGGAAATTTTGTTGGTGTTGGAAAAAGTACCGTCAGGAAATGGGAAACTGGAATGATTGAAAATATGGGGAGGGATAAAATTGTCGCCTTATCTAAAGTTTTAGATGTATCACCTCTTGAAATCTTAGGTATTCCTGAAACGGAAGAAACGCCACTTGTTGTCCCGACCAATATTATGAATGTTTACAAACAATTGACAACTGAAAATCAAGAAGCAGTCTATCGATATGCTCAAAAGAAATTAACAGAACAAAATTACTTTTAATATTTATTTTAAATAGATGAATGTTAGACTTTTTAGTCAACGTCAAACAAAAAAAGCTTATCCTTCCGGATAAGCTTTTTTTAGATTGACTGTTGGCCAAAATACTGACGCCATTTGGTTTTCATGGCTGTCGTCATCGGCAACGCTGCTTCTTTGACAGCACAATATTTGTCAACAAAGGTTACAATGTAACTTTCTTTGTATTTTGGTGGTGCAATAGTTGCGCCCCACATATGTTTAATAATAATGTCTCGTTCTAAATCAGACAACTC
Source organism: Enterococcus sp. DIV1206 (assembly GCF_051712485.1). NCBI lineage: Bacteria > Bacillati > Bacillota > Bacilli > Lactobacillales > Enterococcaceae > Enterococcus > Enterococcus sp. DIV1206. The sequence goes on along the minus strand of NZ_JBIOOZ010000001.1, from coordinate 906,836 downwards.
TGTAATTTTTTCAGCATTTTTGGCTGCAATTCGTGGATGAACATAGGCATGAGAGCCTTCGTCAAACTTTGTTGTGCGCCAATCATAGTAAAACAAATCATGCAATAAACCAGCACGAGCTGTTGCACGAGCATTGCCGTTCCAACGCTTTGCTAATTTATAGCTATGATAGGAAACACTAATTGAATGTTCTAAACGAGTTGAATGCATATGTTGTGTGTATTCTGCTAATTTTTGGACTTCTTCGGTTGCTAATAAATCTTCTACATAAGAAAGATATTCTTCGTCTTCACGCCATTTTTCTGTCATATAATTGGGTGCCACCTTTTCTAATCCTTTTATAACTTGACTCGAGTATAGCACCCCAGCTATTTAATTACTATGAATTTCTCAATCTGTAACTTAACTTTAATATTTGCTTAATAAGTTTAGCGTTCAACGCAGTAAAATTTTCACAAAAACTTCTACATTTCTTCTGGTGCATGTAATCCTAGTAAACGTAAATCTTCTTTTAAAACAGTAGCTACTGCATAAACTAACGCTAAGCGTGCCTCTTTTTGAGCATCTTCATCCAAAATCCGAACATGGGCATAATATTTATTGAACGCTTGTGCTAAATGAATGCTATGTTTCGCAATAACAGATGGTTCATATTTTTCAGCAGCTTGCATCACAGTTTCAGGGAATTTTTGTAACAACTTCACGACTTCCCAGCTATCCTTGTCATTTAGTGCATAACGTTGTGTAGCGTCTGGTGTAAAGTTTGCTTTACGTAAAATACTCATCGCACGAGCATGTGTATATTGAACATATGGGCCAGTTTCGCCTTCAAAACGAACAACTTCATCTAATACAAAATCGAAATTATTTAGACGATCATTTTTAAGGTCATGGAAAATAACTGCACCTACACCAACTTGTTTCGCCACTTCTTCACGATTTGCTAAGTCTGGATTTTTCTCGTTAATTTGATTTCCTGCTAAAGTAACAGCTTCATTCAATACTTCTTCTAATAAAACAATTTTCCCTTTACGTGTGGATAATTTTTTACCGCCTTGAGTAATTAAACCAAACGGAATGTGTTCCATATCATCTGACCAGTCAAATCCTAGTTCTTTCAAGACTGCTTTTAATTGTTTGAAGTGATTGCTTTGTTCGTTGCCGACTACATAAAGTGATTTGGCAAAATCATACGTCCGTTTACGGTAAAGCGCAGCAGCTAAATCCCGTGTGATATATAAGGTCGCACCATCTGATTTACGAATAAGTGCTGGATTTAAATTATATTCTGTCAAATCAACAATTTCTGCACCTTGATTTTCTGTTAATAAATGTTTTTCTTCTAATAAAGTAACAATTTCATCCATTTTATCATTATAAAAGGCTTCGCCATTATAAGAATCAAATTCAACTTCTAACATGGAATAGATTTTATCAAATTCTTTTAGAGACTCGCTACGGAACCATTTCCATAATTCATTGGCTTCTTGGTCTCCTTCTTCTAATTTTTTAAACCAAGCACGTGCTTCGTCTTCTAATTCTGGTTTTTCTTCTGCTTCTTCATGAAATTGCACATATAAGCGCAATAATTCATTAATTGGTTGTTGGCGGACTGCTTCTTCAGAACCCCATTTTTTATAAGCTACAATTAACTTACCAAACTGTGTACCCCAGTCACCTAAGTGGTTAATCCGAATTGGCTGATACCCAATTTTTTCTAAAATAAAGGCAATTGAATTCCCGATTACCGTAGAACGTAAGTGCCCCATAGAAATTGGTTTAGCAATGTTTGGTGAAGACATATCAATAGGAACATTGCCATTATTGCCAAAGGTACTGTTTCCGTAGTTGTTTTTTTCTTTGACTACTGCGCCAATGACAGCTTGACTGACTGCTTCTTTATTCATGAAAAAGTTTAAATAAGGTCCCACCACTTCAATTTTTTCAAAATTTGTGCCATCAATTTTTTCTGCTAATTCTGCTGCAATTTGTTGTGGTGCTTTACGATAAATTTTAGCTAATGAAAAGGCTGGAAAAGCAACATCTCCATGATCAACAGATTTAGGATTTTCCAATAATTGTTCGATTTGATCCATCGTTAATTCTTCATTTAAAACATCATGTAACGCTTTTGCTACGATTTCTTTGTTGTTCATAAGAACCCTCCTGATTAATTTGTAAGTATAAAAAAACAAAAACGTCTCTGACAAAACAAAATGATTTGTTTTGTCAGAGACGAGAATTTACCCGCGGTACCACTCTAATTGTCTATACTACTTGGATAGACCTGCTTCATCGATAACGGTGATTGCCGTCTGCTTTCAGCAGAATTCTAAAAGTGCGCTTCCTCATTCCGATCACTCTTGGCTCCCACCTTCCCAAGATCGCTAAGCTGACGTTGAAATAAGTACTCTCTTTATCATCGAATGTCATTGTTAAACTGGCTTCATTATAGCAAATTTTTGTCTAGCTGGCTAGCCTTCTTCACTAATTGTCATAAAACTAACGCCAGGTTCTGCATTTAAGTTATACGAAGCAAAGTGATTCTTTTCAGCTTCGATAAAGGCGGCAGCGCCAATCATCGCCGCGTTATCCCCACAAAGTTTTAATGGCGGAATAAGTAATGTCACTTCTGGTAATTGTTCACTGATTGCATGTCTCATTGCTTCTCGTAATCCTTGATTCGCAGCAACGCCCCCAGCAATTAGCAATTGTTTAACAGGATATTCTTGACAAGCACGAATGGTTTTAGTCACTAATACTTCTACCACACTCGCCTGAAAACTTGCGGCTAAATCCTTTGTAGACAGTACTTCACCACGTTGCTCTGCATTATGAACCGTGTTAATAAACGCACTTTTCAAACCACTAAAGCTAAAGTCATAGTTATCCTCTTTTAGCATCGCCCGTGGAAATTGATAGGTATCTGTGCCTTCATGGGCCAAAGCATCAATCTCTTTGCCACTAGGATAAGGCAACCCTAACACACGTCCGACTTTATCATACGCTTCACCAGCTGCATCATCACGTGTTTCACCAACAATTTCGAAAGAGCCATCTTCTTTCATGTAGACCAATTCCGTATGTCCTCCACTAACGAGTAAGGCCATCAATGGAAATTCGAGCGGTGCCACAAAACGGGCAGCATAAATGTGCCCAGCCATATGATTGACTGGAATAAGTGGTAATTGGTGCGCCCAAGCAAATGCTTTTGCTGCAGAAAGTCCTATTAATAAAGCACCAACTAACCCAGGCCCATAGGTCACAGCAACGCCACTAAGCTCTTCTGGTGTGACTTTTGCTTCTGTTAATGCTTCTTCAATACAGATCGTCACTTGTTCAACATGATGACGGCTCGCAACTTCCGGAACGACTCCACCAAAACGTTGATGGCTCTTAATTTGCGAAGCTACGATATTGGAAAGAATTTTGTCGCCATCTTCAATGACAGCCACACTTGTTTCATCACAGCTACTTTCCACAGCTAATAATAATTTACGTTCTTTTGTAAAAATTGTCATTGGGCTTCCTTCCTTAATTTCGCACACATTACAAAGGCATTTTCTTGAGGTTCTTTATAATAATTTTTTCGAACAGCTACTTTCCGAAAACCTGTTTTCTCATAAAGTTTTTGAGCTAATGTATTCGATTCTCTGACCTCTAAGAAAATTTGTGTAATGTCACGACTTTTAACATATTCTTTAAAAGCATTCATTAATTGACAACCAATTCCTTGGTGTTGTTTCTGACCATTCACAACAACGTGACTAATTTCTGCTTCATCTAAAATAAAATGATAGGCAATATAACCTAACCACTGGCCATTTTCAACTAAAAAAAGATATTCGCTATTTTCCTGAGCAAAATCTTCCGCGAATTGTGTTTCTGTCCAAGGGGAGCCAGTTGTATAAGAAGAATTACTAAAACGCCATAATTCTTCACCAATATTTGCTATAGATATTTCTTTTTTTGTTACTAACATTTTTTCTTCACTCTTCTTTTAAATCAATTATCATTTCTAGTGCGTCTTCATTATTTTCGTCATAATAGCCTTTTTTCACCGTTTGTGAGGCAAAGCCAATTTTTCGATATAAACGTTGGGCTTTAACATTACTCATTCGTACTTCTAGCGATAAGGTTTCACAACGATTTTTCTTGGCAAAAATTCGCGTTTCTTCTATTAAAGAACGACCTAAACCTAAGCCTTGGTATGCTGTGTGAACAGCGACATTCGTAATGTGTGCATCCGTTCCTTGAATCCGACAGCCAATAAAGCCAACTGTTTTTCCGTTAATTGCCGCTAACAAATAGAGATGCGGCGCTTTTGAGCCAAGTTCTGCCATGAAAGCAGACATCGTCCAAGGAAGTTCCCCAGCATAAACTTCGCGTTCAATTGCAAGTAAATCCTTAATATCTTGGTAGGTAATTTCACGCAATTGAAATTCTTGCTGGTTCATTGCAATGGTTTTAGTTATATACCGTTGCCTTCTTTTTGTAAAGTATTTTGTCACAAAATTAAAGTTTTTCCACATAGCTTTCTCCATTAGGCGTGTGTGTCTTCAACCAATTTTCTTCCGCTTCTACTTTTTTCAAATACGCAGGTAAGAACCCATGAACATTTTCAACAGGTTCAGCCACACTACCTAACGCAGCCAAAACTGCGGCATTAGGAATTTGCCATTGCGGGACATCACAAATTTCTCCATGAGGAATGATTTGAGCTATTTCTTCAGTGAATTTTTCAACATCTTCACCAACAAAAAAAAGATTTGGTTCATTTTTTAGTTGTTCTAATAACTCCCGCAGGGAAATATGTTGGTCCGGTAACTCATTTTGCCACATGCCATTGACAAACCGATAAGCACCAGCATAGACGTTTTTACGACGCGCATCAAAAAGAGGCACAACTAAACCGGTTTGTCCAACACAATTGGCAGCTAACGTTTGTAGACTGGAAATGCCTACTAGCTCTTTCTTTAAAGTATAGGCCAATGTTTTGGCAGTCGTCACGCCTAAACGTAAACCAGTGTATGATCCAGGTCCTTCTGCTACGACAAAACGATCAATTGCCGTTGGCGCCAAGTTCAATTGACTCATCAAATAGTCAATTGCCAGCATTAATGTTAAGCTATGATTTCTTTTAACCGTTGCTGTATAACTTCCCAGAATTTTTTGATTTTCACACACAGCAATACTCAATGTTTGGTTAGATGTATCTATTGCTAAAATTCGCACACGAATCCCTTTCCTTCTACAATTTAGTCGCTTCATTGTAGCACACTTTCCTTTTTCTAAAAAGGGAAAACGAGGTTTCTTTTTACAGAAACCTCGTTTCGTTCATTTTCTCTTTTTATTTAATGGTTGCTTCTAAGTAATCAATTAATGGTTTACTGATATCTGTTGCAGAACCATTTTCTCCTGAATTTTCAACCATAATCATTGTTAAGAATTTATTGTTACTACGATCTAACGTTAGAAGGAAACTGTTTTCTTTGCCATCTGTATCTTGTTTATCTTTTATTTCAGCTGTTCCTGTTTTGGCAGCCAATGAGAAGTTCGGATTGTACATATTATAAACATAACCTGAAGGATCTTCCACACTACCTAAAAGATCTGTGGCAATTGTATTCGCTGCGTTGGCGCTGATTACATTGTCTTTTTTCTTCGTTTCTTTGTCTAAAACTAGTTTTGGATAGACTAATGTCCCATTATTTTGGAAAACACTATACATGGTAGCTTGCTGGATTGGCGAAATTAACAATTGGCCTTGGCCGTAGCCCGTATCTGCCAAAAGAATTTCAGAATTAAATTTATCTTCATTTGAAATTTGAGCAGGCGTCATGGCAATTGGTAAATCTAGTTCCTCACCGAAAATGAATTTATTAAGACCCGCTCTAAATTTGTCTTCCCCCATACGTAATGTTTGTTGGGCAAAATAAATATTATCTGAATTAACTAAAGCGGTACGCAGATTGACTGGACTTGCTTCTTTTACACGTGTTGCAAAATAGCCGCCCCAAGATTTATCTTTTTGCCATTTCAAGCCATTAATTTCTAGCTCTTCATCTGGCTTCAATGTCCCTGCATCTAAACCAATGGCACCGGTAATTGTTTTAAAGGTAGAGCCTGGTGCATAGCCTGTCGCAAAACGTGCTGTGAATGGTAAATCTTTGTTGTTATTGTAAGCATCATATTCTTTTTGAGAAATACCATTGGCCATTTTATTAGGATCATACGAAGGTGAACTAACCGTTGCTAATAAATCGCCTTTTTGAGGATCGGTAATGACCGCACTACCAGGGCGTTTGTCAAATATAGCGAAGGCTTGTTGTTGTACGCCACTGTCAATCGTTAATTTAATCGTTTGACCATCTTTTTTCTCTTTGGTTTGTAAAGCTTTTTTGACATTCTCTTTGTCATCTAAAATAACTAGTGAGCCACCATCTTGCCCTCTTAATTCTTTATCAAACGCTCGTTCTAAGCCAGTTTTACCAATTACGCCCGTACTACTTAACTCTGGATTTTTTTTAATATCTTCTGCAGTAATGGTGCCTGTATACCCGATTAATTGCGCAGCTGCTTCCCCCAGCGGATAATAACGTGACTCTGTATCTTTTGTCGCAGCCCCTGTTGGTAATTCTGTCACTGGTTCAGAAGCGACTGTGATTGGTACAAAGGAGTCTGCTTGGACCCACCCTTGGCTTAACTTTTGATTGATTTCATCAACAGAAACGCCGAACTTATCACTAAAAGCTTTGATATTGGCTGTTTTTTCTGCGCCAGAACCGAGTTTGCCAGGCACTACGCCCACTTCGTCAAACACTTTGTTAATTGCTAGCCCACTACCATTACGATCGACAATTTCTCCACGTTTGGCATTATCTACTTGAATCGAAATTTTATCATTTCCTGACATATCTGGAAAAATTAAAGACGGCTTCCAAGCGATTTGGTAGGTATCGCCTTTTTTGGCGATACTTGATTGATAAGACAAATCTTTCATTTCGCCTAAAGGGGTACTCATCGATAATTTATAGGTAAATGTGTATTGATTGTCTTTCGCTTTTTTGACTTGAACATCACTAGCTTTGACTCCTTCTGCTTGAATCCCTGAATAAATTGCTTGGTATTTTTCAACAACAGATTTAGTATCATAGCCATTTTTCTTTAAGCTAGCTTCTTGAACAACGGACGGTAACTTATCAAATTTCTGTTTTGTCAATACGTTTAAAAATGTAGTAGCTGTTTTCTTCGCTTCGGCTAATTCTTGTTTGGCTTGCCATTGACTATAAGCATAATACCCGCCACCGGCAGCAGCGATTAGAACCAAGGCAGAAACACCAAGAATAAGTGGTTTTTTTGAAGATTTTTTATTACGATTGCTTCGTTCCATTCAATAATCCCCTAACTATATAATATGTCTTTTCTTCTATTATACGTAACTTTTTTTAAAATGCTTGTGTTTCACCTATACTTTTTTTAATTTCTTAATAAAGTTTGATCAATTTTTTCCATTTCATCAGGCTTTCGTTGGATTTCTCTGCATTCATTGTGTGGTATACTAGCTGTAACAATTAGTTTTTTATTAGGAGGAATGAACATGGGACTTATTAAAGCAGCAACAAGTTCAGTTGGCGGTGGCTTGGCCGATCAATGGCTAGAGGTTATTGAACCTGATAATATGGGGGACACAACCGTCATGACAAAAGGTGTTTTTGTGCGTAAAGATGATAAACGTGGTTCTAATCGTAAAGGAACGGACGATGTTTTAACAGATGGTTCTGTTGTACATGTCTATCCCAACATGATGATGCTTCTTGTCGATGGGGGCAAAATCATCGATTACACTGCTGAAGAAGGCTATTATACAGTCAAAAATGATTCTGCGCCTTCAATGTTTAACGGTTCTTTAAAAGATGCGATTGCAGAGACCTTCAGTCGTTTCAAATTTGGTGGCGTAACTCCACAAAAACAACAAGTTTTTTATATTAACTTGCAAGAAATTAAAGGCATTAAATTTGGAACACCTGCGCCATTAAACTATTTTGATAATTTTTATAATGCCGAACTTTTCTTACGTGCACACGGAAATTACTCAATTAAAATTACAGATCCTTTACTATTTTATACTAATGCGATTCCTAAAAATCAAACGCAAGTAGATATTAATGATATTAATGAACAATATTTGGCAGAGTTCATTACAGCATTGCAAGCAGCAATCAATCAAATGTCTGCTGATGGGCAACGTATTTCTTATGTTCCCTCAAAAAGTGTTGAATTAAGCAAATATATGCAAACTGCACTTGATGAGGATTGGCGCACCAATCGCGGCATGGAAATTGTTTCTGTAGCAGTTGCGAGCATTTCTTATACAGATGATTCAACAAAATTAATCAACATGCGAAATGAAGGAGCTATGCTCAGCGATCCAGGTGTTCGCGAAGGCTATGTTCAAGGTTCCTTGGCTCGTGGTATGGAGGCTGCTGGTAAAAATGAAGGTGGCGCTATGAGCGGCTTTATGGGCGTTGGTATGGGCATGAATGCGAATGGCAACTACTTTGCGCAAGCGTCTCAAACAAACCAACAACAAATGCAAGAAAAACAAAACCAGCAAAACGCACAAGGGTCTACAGACACTTGGACTTGCCCACAATGTGGGACTGAAAACACTGGGAAGTTTTGTTCAAACTGTGGTACACCAAAACCAACAAACGAGAAACCAAAATTAGAAATGAAATGTAGTGAATGTAGCGAAATTGTTGACTTAAGTAATGGTATTCCTAAGTTCTGTCCACATTGTGGTAAACCATTCCAAGGGGTTCCTTTATAAGCAAGTAGTGAACAATTAAAGAAAAGGGTCAGGCACAAGTCTACCCTTTTTCTTTGAATCAGATTCCTGTTATTTACTCACTCTATTAGAAAGGACGGTTGCAATGGAAACAACATTTACCCATAAATGCCCCAACTGTGGCGGCCCGCTCTTATTTAATCCCAAAGATCAAAAATTTCATTGTGAATATTGTTTAAATATTTACACGGAAGAAGAAGTGACTCGTTATGAGCAACAGCAACATGAGGCGCATTTAGAGAATCCCTCAACAACGACTGCCGAGGAAAATTTGACTTTCACGGCGGAAGAAGAATCCTCCGCTACGCAACAAACAGAGACCACTGAGAATGAAGCAGCTGCAGATGCAGGCACAATGGAAATTTTTAATTGTCCAAGCTGTGGCGCTCAAATTGTCACCGATGCAACAACGGCTGCCACATACTGTTATTATTGCCATAATCCTGTTGTCTTGGCTGGTCGATTAAGTGGCGAATTTTTACCAGAAAACGTCTTACCCTTTACAATTGAAAAAGACGAAGCGATTGAAAAATTTCTCGCTTGGACCAAGAAAAAATGGTTCATTCCCCGAGATTTTTTCAGCAAAAATCAAATCGATAAATTAACTGGGGTTTACTTCCCCTATTGGGTCGTTGATGCAGAAGTCGATGGACAACTCCAAGCTACTGGCACAAGTATTCGCATTTGGCGCGTAGGTGATATTGAATACACCGAAACAAAACGTTTCAATGTGGGACGTTCAGGAAAATTATCGTTTAAAGAATTAGTTAAAAATGCCTTGTCAAAAAACGTCCAACAAAAAATGGTGGAAGGCGTTCAACCATTTTTAATTGATCAAGCAGTGCCTTTCAAAAGCCAATACCTAGCAGGTTTTCAAGCAGAAAAACGCGATATTGAATATGAAGCAATCAAAAAACACGTCCAACAAGAATTACAAGATTATTCGGAATCATTGTTACGGGACTCTGCTTCTGGTTATACTACATTGACAAATGTTCGCACGGATATTTCTCTAGACCAAGAAAATAATCACTATATGCTTTTGCCAATTTGGTTAGTCACCTATCGCAGTCAGGAACAATCAAAAAAAGTTTATTATTATGCCATGAATGGACAAACAGGTAAAGTAAGCGGTGTGCTTCCAATTAGTTACACTCGTTTAGGACTAGCAACGTTAGGCATTTTCGCTGGACTCTTAGCACTCTTTTTATTAGGAGGTTATTTCCTATGAAAAAACGACTTTTACCTATTTTTTTCCTAATACTTCTTACCTTTGGCCTTGCCCTACCCGTTTCGGCGGCTGAAAATTCAATTGATGATGGTGCACAATTACTGACACCTGATCAAATCAACCAACTAAAGCAAGAGATACAACCTTTAGAAGAAAAAACAAAAGCCTCTGTCTTTATTGTGACCACAAATAATAATACCTATGGCGATGAACAAGAATATGCAGATCATTATCTTTTAAATAAAGTTGGCAAGGACCAAAATGCGATTCTTTTTCTCATTGATATGGACTTACGGAAAGTCTACATCTCTACTTCTGGAAACATGATTGATTATATGACGGATGCACGAATTAATGACACCTTAGATAAAGTAATGGATGGGATGAGTCAAGGAAATTATTTCGCGGCTGCTCAAACCTTTGTTCAGGAAACTCAAGCATTTGTTAATAAAGGGGTTCCTGGGGGGCACTATCGTGTGGACAGCGCAACAGGTAAAATCACTCGTTATAAAGTCATTACCCCGCTGGAAATGGTAATTGCTTTTGCTGCTGCTCTGATACTCAGTTTGGTCTTCTTAGGCATTAATATTTCTAAATATCAATTAAAATTTTCAAGTTATCAATATCCCTTTAGGGAAAAAACAACTTTAAACTTAACCTCCCGTACAGATCAGTTAACCAACTCTTTCATCACTACGCGTCGTATTCCTAAAAACAATGGCGGCAGTGGCGGAATGGGCGGTGGTGGCAGCACCACCCACTCAACTGGCGGCGGCACATTCGGTGGCGGCGGTCGAAGTTTTTAGATTTTTCACAGAAATACCAACTCCTATAAAGAGTGATGAAAACCAACCGATTGAACCAAAGCTATCTGATTCACAAAAAAACTCATCTAGCGCTATTGAAGACGTAATGGCTGAGTTAAGAAATTTAAAACTGTTAGTTGATGAAGGAGTTCTAACAGAAGAAGAATTTCAACAAAAGAAACGGCAATTGCTTCAATTAGATTAATAAAAAAATCCTGAAAAGACTCGTCATCTTTTCAGGATTTTTTTCTTCTTGGTATTTTCCCATAATTCTTGATAAGGTATTTCATGGATATCACGGAAATAGGCTACTTCAAACTTTTCAAAATCAGTTGACTGGCAGTTGCCTGTTAAAACACCAATTCCTGCTTTGCCATGACAAGTTCCCATGAAAACATCCACGAGCGAATCCCCCACCATAATTACTTCTGTCGACTTCAATTGACATGACTGACAAAAGGCTTGGAGCATGTCCGCATCTGGTTTCGGTAAGTAACGATCTCCTGTCGCAATAAAATCAAACATTTCTGTTAAACCAAGATATTCCATAATCAACATAGTCGCTGGCAAAGTATCTGAAGTTGCTAATCCAATTTTATAGTTCTTCCGTTTTAGCTCAAGAAATAACTGTTTTAAATCACCAATTGGTTCAATCTTTTTCAGATTTTTTCGTAAATAATCATAAAAAAATTGCTCCAGCCATCGACTGCTGATTCCCTGTTCGACTAATTCCTCAAATTGCGCCAATTCCTGATAAAGTTCCTGATAAAGGACTTCATCAAGTAAATGTTTTTGCAAAAAACGTTGCTCCTGAATAGCTAATATCTTTTTTATTTCTGCTGAATGATGAGGGGCTAACATACTTAGTGTTTCAAAACAAGCTTGCAAACCTGCTTGCCAAAGAGTATCAAAACGAATACACGTACCATCTTTATCAAATAAAATTCCTCGTTTTTCCATGAAAGAACACCTCAAAACGTTTGCTTTGCTTCCTATTTGTTTCTTCAAGTATACTAATCATTTATTTGATTTTGATATTCTTTTTGTATCATTTGTGTAAAAAAATATAAAAAAGCAACGAATTTAGAAAAATTCGTTGCTTTTTTTTAATCAATCACTTTTTTTACTTTGAATTCTTTTGTTTCAGCAGACGGTTCTGTTTGATCAGCTAATTCAAATAAAATATGGGTACCATTTTCTTCATCTTCAACGATAATCAGTTTTCCTGGAATCTTTCGAGTATCTTTCGCAATTTGGGCTTCTTTAATTAATTCTTTTTGATCTCTTTTTGAAGCAAGGGCATTTCCTAAATTAAAAAAGACAGTTTCTTCCATAATTAACCACTCACTTTCTCTACTTTTCTTAAGTCAATTATAGCATATCGCTAGAAAAAGTGGCAGCTTGTGTCCTTTTACTTTCATTTAAGCATCAATAATCAAAGAATAAGCATAAGGACTTTCATAAATTCCTGAAGTATAATAATTGAGCCTCTTTTTAAATAGCGGGCCGTCAATTACCAACGTATGGTACTCCCCGTTTTCTCCGCAAATATCTAATTGATGCTCTTTAAGGTACGTGATAAATGTTTCATTTAACGGTTCTCCTAAAAATTTTATTGGAATACCTGCCTCTTTGCTGACCGTTTTGATAATTGCTGTGTACCCTTTTGCCAAGAATTCTTTGACAAGTGCTTCGCGATTCTCCTGCCAAAGAGGTAATTGTGGCTCAAGCCCAGCACTTAATGCAACTTGGCGATCCCAAGCACCATTTTGTTCAATATCTATATCGCCAAAACAAACCGTTTCTGCACCCAATTTTTTAGTTTCATGCAGTGCCTCAACCACTTTTTCTGTGTAATTTGTTTCGTTGTTATGTGATATAACAAGTGGTAAATCTAACGCTTCGGCTGCTGATTCTAAGACGGAGATTGGTATCCCGTGAAACCAAGAACGATTAATTTCATCACTTAATGTTGTCACTAACGCAACTGGCTGATTTCCTGCTTGTACCAATCGATCCATCGCCAATAAACAATCTTTACCAGAGCTATAACTTAAACAAAATTTTTTCATAAACGTTCCCTCTTTTCTCTATGACTATACCTCAAAATAATACATCCGTATACATATTTATTATTTAAGTATAACTAATACTGAATAGTTATTTGAATCAAAACATGGTATAAAATAGAGGTAAAGCAAGCTTTATTCACTTCTTTATATCTCTTTTCAACGGATGATCAGCTGGCGGAAACCAGCTGATCTTTTTTTCAAAAAACACAGCTATCTTTTGCAGTTTTCTTTTCCTCATGTTATAAAGAGAGGGTAGGAAGCATTTATTCACTTCTTTACAAATCTATCTTAATCTTAGACAGTCGGCGGAAAACGGCTGTCTATTTATCTGGAAAAATTATGAACTCGTCAGCTAGTGGTCAGTTGACGAGTTTTATGTTATAATAATTAGAACACGAAAAATATTTTTAAACGAACCATTCAATTGTTTTGATGATTTTATTCAAAACTGGCGTGTCTAGAGAGACACAAGGATGTATTAGAGGTAGGGAATACATCGCTTAAATGAAAAATACTTGAATACTAGAAATAGTCTGATCCAACTTTAAAATAATAATATTGATTCGTTAGATAGCCTTCTCTTTAAAGAGAAGGCTATTGTCAATTAAAGAGTAAAACCACCGAATGTTTAAAATTAAACTTATCTCAAACATACCCTGTCAGTGTTTCACGCATTATCTCAATAAACAGCAAAAATCCAGAAGAGTCTCTCTTCTGGATTTTTGCTTATTTGACGATACTTTTTTAAATTTTGTTAATCAATTTAAAATAATCCACATAAGTGCATAATTGGGAAAACAAATAATAAACTATCAAAACGATCTAAAATACCACCATGTCCTGGCAAGATGTTACCAGAGTCTTTCACGCCATAATGACGTTTGATAGAAGATTCAACCAAATCACCGAATTGCCCTACTATAGAAAATAGAACCGTCAATACGAGCATCACCGGCATTTGATAAGGAAATAGCCCTTTATTAGCTGTGAAAACTAAAAACAACGCTGCTACAACGACGGCTGATAAAATACCACCAAGTGCACCTTCTATTGTCTTGTTGGGTGAAACATCTGGCATCAATTTATGACGACCAAATCGGCGTCCAAATAGATATGCACCAATATCCGTTGCCCAGACAATGAATAAAGCAAATAACAAGACTTCAAAACCTGCGGAACGGGCACTAATAAAGTTCTGGAACCCCATCCCTACATATAAACTGACAATAACTGGAAAGCCAGCTTCTTCAATCGTATATGTATTTTTAGAAATTACCGAAGCACCTAACAACAACATTACAGTGACATAAAATAAAATGAAATTTGTTTGCATTTCCGGCAAAAAGTTTAACCATTTAATTGTTGGGATAACTAAAAAAACGGCCCCTAATGCTGATAAAATACCTTCAAAACTTAATAACGTTAATCCTTTCATACGGAATAACTCGTACACGCCGACTACTGCCAAAGCAACAGCGGCAATCTCAATTGCAAAACCACCATACCAGATAATTGGAATAAAGATGATTAATGCGACGATAGCTGTGATGACACGTTGTCTCACTGCGGATCGCTCCCTTCTGTTTCTGTAGTTTCTTTTAGACCTCCAAAACGACGATTACGATTTTGGAAAGAAGCAATCGCGGTTTCTAAAGTGTCCTCTGAAAAATCAGGCCATAATGCTTTTGTAAAAAACAACTCGCTATAAGCAATTTGCCATAGCAAGAAATTACTAATTCTCTCTTCCCCACTTGTTCGAATCAACAATTCTGGATCACGAAGTTCCGTGGGTAAAAAGCCAGTCATTAAGTGATCTGCGATCGTTTCTTCTGTAATCTCATCTGCCGTATATGTTTTTTCTGAAACCTCTGCAGCAATCTGTTTCATGGCAGTTAGTAGCTCCGCACGCGCCCCATAATTTAAAGCAAAGTTCAAAACCATGCCCGTATTGTCCTTGGTTTGCTCAATGGCCCGCTTAACAGCATCTTGCGTATGGCTTGGTAGAAACTCTTGGTAGCCCATTACATTGACTTTAACATTTTCCTTAATTAATTCAGGCACGAATGTATCAAAAAAATCAACAGGCAATTGCATTAAGAAATTGACTTCATCTGTTGGTCTCTTCCAATTTTCCGTTGAAAATGCATAAAGTGTTAAAACTTTAACGCCTAAATGACTAGCATGCTTCGTTATTTTTTTAACCGTATCCATGCCTTCTTTATGTCCAGCAATTCTCGGCAGTCTTCGATTCTGTGCCCACCGGCCATTTCCGTCCATAATAATGGCAATGTGCTGCGGAATTTGGCCTTCTTTATCAAAGGCGTACTGGCTTGCTTCTTCTACATATTTATTTTTTTGCGGAAAAAAACGTAACATCTTTTTCCCTCCATTCCAAAAAATCTATCTTAATTATTATAACAATAACTAATGCAAATGCCTATGCATAGTCCCTGAATTTTCCTGATAATTAAGAAATTCCTTGTAACTTTATCATTTATGGTCCTTTTTTAAAAGAAAAAAACTTAGACTTGGCAGGTAAATCAACATGATGTATCTGCCTAGCCCTAAAATTTTAAATAAACAACGGGACAGGAGCAGCTTCTTCGGAAATAAGCTGAACGTCCTTGAGAGACAAAAAGCATCTTTCAGAACTTTCTTCTTATTTCTTGAAGCTTAACACGCCTGTCCCGACCTCAAGTTTTTATTCTATTGTCTTTTTCTTTTTATTCATTGACTGGAACAATGGCACCGTTCCATTTTTTCGTAATCCAATCTTGGACTTCTTTGCTACGTAACACTTTGACTAATTTTTTTACATTTTCGTTGTTTTCGTCTTCTTTACGAACCGCAATAATATTGGCATAAGGTGAACTTTCTTTTTCTAAAGCAATCGCATCTTTTTTCGGATTTAATCCTTGATCCACGGCAAAGTTTGAGTTAATTAAAACCGCAGCCCCTTCTTCATTGTCATAAAGAGTGGTCATGATTGCTGGATCACTTTCATGATTGAATTTCAACTTTTTAGTATTTTTATCAATATCATCGAAAGTAGCAGTTGTTCGGTCTACCCCTTCTTTCAGCGTGATTAAACCAGCATCTTCTAAAATCGTTAAAACACGTGGCCAATCTGAAACGGAAGAGCTAACGTAAATCGTTGAACCATCAGGAATTTCTTGTAACGATTTGTATTTTTTCGAGTAAAGCCCAACTGGTTCTAAATGAATCGCACCTGCATTCACAAAGTCATAATCATTTTCTTTAACCGCTTCATTAAAGAACGGCACATGTTGGAAATAGTTGGCATCGATATCGCCACTTTCCAACGCCTTGTTAGGTAGCACGTAATCTGTATAAGTCGTCACTTCTAATTTTACGCCTTCTTTTTCTAATAAAGGTTTTACATGTTCTAAAATCTCTGCATGTGGAACTGGTGAAGCTCCAACTTTCAAGACCGAGTCATCACTCTTTTTATTGCCGCAAGCCCCTAAAACTAAGACAGCTACTGCTACAGTAATTACTGACCATAATGTACGTTTTTTCATCTTATTCCCTCCATTTATCGTTTATCTATTTTTTTAGCGACTGTATCCCCAAGCCATTGAATCGCAAAGACAATAATTAAGATACAAATCGTTGCTACTAAGGTAACTGTATTTTGACCACGTTGGAAGCCATCTTGATACGCCAAACTTCCTAAACCGCCCGCTCCAATAGCAGCTGCCATTGCAGTGTAGCCCACTAAAGAAATGGTTGTAACGGTTAAGCCAGAAACAAGCGCTGGCAGACTTTCTGGTAATAGAACTTTCCAAATTATTTGGAAACGATTGGCCCCCATTGCTTTGGCTGCTTCAATCACGCCTTTATCGACTTCACGAAAAGCAATTTCGACCATGCGAGCATAAAAAGGTGCTGCGGAAATAATCAATGCTGGTAAGGAGCCTTTGACACCAGACATACTCCCTAAAATAATTTTTGTAAAAGGAATTAACAGAACGATTAAGATAATAAACGGAATCGAACGGAAAATATTTACAAAAATGGCCACTAGCCAATACAGTAATCGGCTCAAAATCCCTTTTCTGCCTGACGTTTCAAAAAGTAGTAGTCCTAAAATCAGCCCTAAAATGGCGACCACTATGATTGAAATCCCTGTCATATAAAGTGTTTCAATCGTTTTTTCTTGTAGTTTACTTATATCAATTTGGGAAAAATCAAAGAAACTTGCTAAGCCACGATTATTCATTTCCAATCACCTCTGTTTCTACACGAAGTTTACGTAATCCTTCAATGGCTGCTAGAATATTTTGCTCTTCGCCTAATAATTGAATATAAAGAGAACCCACTGCACCCTGCTTTGTTTGCTGAATGTTCCCTTGAATAATACTGACTTCTACTTGATATTCTTGGACAATATGCGAGATAATTGGCAATTTCGCTTGTTCGCCGTGGAAAAGTAGGCGAACAATTTTTCCATTCGGATATTGTTCCAACATTTCTTCGACAACCAGTTCCGTTTCTTCAATGTTTTTATCCGCTTCTTGTTGGATAAAGCGTTTCGCAATTTCTGTTTGAGGCTTTTTGAAAATATCGATTACTTTACCTTCTTCAACAATTTCACCATATTCCATCACGGCTACGCGATTACAAATTTTACGAATCACGTGCATTTCATGGGTAATTAATACAACCGTTAAATTTAATTCTTGGTTGATTTTTAGTAGTAATTCTAGCACTTCATCGGTTGTCTGCGGATCCAAAGCACTCGTTGCTTCATCACAAAGCAAAATATCAGGATTGTTAGCTAAGGCACGGGCAATCCCCACTCGTTGCTTTTGCCCACCAGAGAGTTGACTTGGGTAGGCATTTTCCCGTCCTTCTAAACCAACCAACTTGATTAACTCTTCTGCGCGGCTTTTCCGATTTTGTTTTGGAACGCCAGCAATTTCCAATGGGAGCATGATATTTTCTAGGACCGTCCGTGACCATAATAAATTAAAATGTTGAAAGATCATCCCAATTTTTTTACGGAAGTTTCGTAGTTCTTTATTTGGCAACAATGCAATATCTTGTCCTTGAATTTCTACTTCACCTTCTGTAGGTGTTTCAAGTCCATTCAATAGGCGAACCAACGTACTTTTTCCTGCACCTGAATAGCCAATAATGCCATAAATATCTCCTGATTCAACCGTTAAATCAATATCTTTTAAAGCCGTGACTTTACCCGCTTTACCGGAAAACTCTTTTTTTACATGACGTAATTCAATTAATGCCATTTTGTTCTCCTCTTCTTTCTGTTCTACTTTCTTATTTTGAAGGTTTCGCACTTTTTATGAAACGAATTTGCTTAATAAAAACAAAAAAACTTCCATCCTTTTGCTATTACAGCAAAAAGGACGAAAGTTTGTCATTTCGTGATACCACCTTAATTCGCTATTATTTCTCAATAATAACCTCATACGGTACTTGATTCTTCGCATACCGTTGGCTGTAACGGGCGCCCCGTAGTAAGTTCACTGCTTCGCTCACTTACTCTGCTCAAAGACCATCTTCCATCTTAAATCTGTTACCCATTCTCAGCAAACAGGGCTCTCTTCAAACGTCCTTAACATGTACTCTTCTTTTCAAAGCTTTCTTTTGATTAGATTGAGAAAATTATAGCAATAAACATTGACCTTGTCAACGTAAGACTAAAGATTTTCAAATTCTGTTGGTTCAACATCTGCTAAAACAGCAATCCAGGCATTTTCTTCATCTAATGCACTTGGCTCTTGATCAGCCGCTTCATTAATCGCAACTACCTTACCAGATAATGGACTACTGAATTCACTGACTGCTTTTTCTGCTTCTAATTCAATTAAAGAATCACCTTTAGCTAATGTTTGTCCGACTTTTGGAAATGTTGCAAAAGTAATCTTCCCTAAATCCTCTTGGGCTTCGGCAGTTAAACCAATTTTATAACCTGCTTCTGTTGGTAAAATCCATAATTGATCGATTTGTTTCATTTCACTCATTTTCCAAGCACTCCTTCGTAATCTGCTTCTTTAAAACCATTCGTTAGAAATGTATTGTCTTTTAAGAGAATTGGACGCTTAATCAACATGCCATCCGCAGCTAAACGCTGACTTGCTTCTTCAATAGAAAAACTGTCAACCAGATCTTTTAAGCCTTGTTCTCTATATAAAACCCCGCTTGTGTTAAAAAAACGACGAACAGGCAAGCCGGTCTCTTTCATCCATTTTGCTAATTGTTCACTACTAGGCGGTGTTGCTTTAATATCAATTGCTTGGTATTTAACGCCTTGTTGGTCTAACCACGCTTTCGCTTTTTTACAAGTTGAGCATTTAGGATATTCATAAAGTGTGTACATTTCTACCCCTTCTTTCTTCTTTCTTTAACGACCACTTCTGGTACGAACCGTTTCTTGTTGGTAACGCATGGACATAATTAAGCCCACCCCAATCATGTTACCTAAAATGGAAGAACCACCTTGACTAATAAACGGTAATGGAATCCCAGTTAATGGTAGTAAACCAATATTCGCTCCAATGTTTTCAAAAACATGGAACAAAATCATCATGATAATTCCTGTGGCAATGTAGGCATAGAATTCATTATTTGTATCAAAACAAACGCGAATCATGCGGTAGATTAAAATAAAATACAACAAAATAATGAAACAGCCACCAATAAAGCCAAAGTTTTCACCAACAACTGTAAAAATCATATCTGACTCACGAACAGGGACATACACATCACTCACGTTAAAGCCTTTTCCGAAAAGGCCCCCAGAACCAATTGCTGTTAATGCTAGCGCTGGTTGGAATGAGCGATCTGGATCTGTATGGAAAGGATTTAGCCATAAATCAATCCGATCAAATTGATAAGCTTTAATGCCAATTTTAGACAATAAGTCTCTTCCTGTTTCTGTTGTTACCAAGTAGATGGTTCCAGCTCCGACTAGAGCAGCTATGATAAAGGCGGGCACAATAATTTTCCAAGTAATGCCAGACATTAAGAAAACTCCCCCAAAAATGGCTAAGAAAACTAACATCGTCCCGAAGTCTTTTTGTAAAAGTACTAAAACAATTACCGGAATCGCGACTAATAGCATTTTAGCGATTAGCCAAAAGTCGCTTTTGAGTGTTCGGTCCACATATTTAACATTATGCATGGTCACTATATAGGCCAACATCAAAATAAACGCAATCTTCATCAATTCCGATGGTTGGAATGTGGTGCCACCAAAGCGAATCCAGTTTTTAGAACCTGTTTGCTCTGCTAGCACGGGATCATAGAATTTCAGTAGTAATCCCATTAAGACTAATCCAAGTGCATAAAAAACGGGCGTTAACCGCCAGAGTAATTTTGAGCTAAAATGCATAATAATGACAATACTTAATCCTCCGACTAAATACCACAGTCCTTGTTTCATTAACAAGCTACCAATTTTAGGTTTGCTTGGATCATTGTAAAGCGCTACGTAAAGCGATAGCATACCAATTAGTGATAAAAGAAAAACTGGTAATATCACGCCGTAATCAATTCGACTATCTAAATTTGTTTTCTCTTTTCTATTCATTCGTCATCCCTTTTCCTTTGTTCATACGTTTTTTATTATATCTTTCTCACAGAAGAAAAGAAAGGAATTCTACTATATTTGAGAAAAACTTTAGAGAATTGGTCCTTCACTATCAATTTTTTCTTTTTCTTCAATCCTATTTGGCTTTTATTTAAAATTTTTTACATCAGTGATAATGAGAAAGTTTACTATAAACATTCAGTAACAAAAAACAGTCGCAACTAAAACACGTTGCGACTGTTTTTATTCGCTTTTTCTTTGTTTCGTTTGTTGTAGCTCTTTATTAATTCGGACAATTTCGTTGCCAAAATTTTGCCAGTCACTGGCTCGCGGGGGCGCTAGCCAAATTAAACATTTTACTGAAAATAATGTTTTTGGTAAATAATCTGAAACTACTAAATCAGTATCTGGTCGAATCGCTGAATGAAAGTGAATGCTGAAAGATTCGAATATTTTGATTTGTTCTTTGATAAACTGAGTATATTTTTCTCCTTGCGTAAAATTCACATAAAGATTGATCGTGCTTTTTTCATTCCTTTGGTCATAAAGACGGGATAACACTAATAGCAAATCAAAAAATAAAGAAAGCTTACTAAACTCAAACGCCGAGCAATCCAACGCAAATAAAAACTGACGACAGCTATTAAAAACAATTGGGTAGCGTTCCTGAAAAAATTCTAAATCCATAATTCGTAAGGTGATATCGATAAACGGTGTAATAAAACGATGTTGATAAATAATCGGAACAATTTCTTGATAAAATTCTTCGTCCGAAATTGTAAACGGCATATAAGAAAAGAATAATGTTTTCGTAGCCGTAATTGCCTCATTGTGAGAACTCAGCAAATGTTCCGAAATAAGTTCACTTTGATAGACCGATAAATTGCCGATAATTCCTTGAATTTCTGCGTTTTTCTCTGCATGAGTCGCCTTCATCACTTCGTTGATCCAACTTTGAATTTCTTGATAAATCGAACTTTCTTCATCAAAAGCGAATGGATTTTCTTCTTGGGATAAAAAATAATTAGCTTTTCTCTGCGTTCGTTCTAACGCCACCAATACATAATGTTTAAATAAATGAAAATTAGTGATATTTTCATAAGAGCCTTTCAATTGAGCCAATAATTGGTTAACTGCGCGAAGATCTGTTTGATTATATAATTCTTCAGAATCTTTGTAAATTCGGTAATAAAGCATAGTAAAATATTGTCTAATCGCCATTTCATTGCCGCTAAGTTGTAAATTTTTGGATAACTTGATACCGTATTGACCTAATTCTTTCCGGATATGGTCAACAATTTTGTACACAACCGTTCGACTCATCCCGTGCTTTTCACCGTATTTTTTGATTGAGGTAAACTGATGAAAGAAAATCGTTTTTAATAGATTAAATTCTAACGAGTCTTTTAAATAATATTCTTCAATAATACTTGAAGAAATACGAAGGCTTTGAGATAACAAAATTTCATTATTTTTTTCACTGATTTCCATCTCATTAATCAGACCAAAGCGTTGCAAATCTGCATTGATTTCTGTTATGTTCCGTTCTAGCAAATAAGGAGAAATAGCTAATTGCTTACATAAACGATCTTTTCGTTCAGAAAATGAATATTGTTGCTCTAACTTTCTAATAATCGCTAATTTTAAATTTTCCCGATCATCTAATAACAAGAATTCCATTTAAACTCTCCTTGTTCCATACAAAAGTGAGCCTGACAGGAAGCTTAAAGTGGTGCCAAATTGAGAGGACCCACTTGCCGCTCCTCCAGTAATTTCCACTGGGGCTATCGTATCTATTTTTTTCAACAACTCATCATTTAACAGCACTTTTTTATTTACTCGTTCCTGTTCAATTTTATTTTTCTTTTTCTCCTGTTTTGTTTGTTGCTCCTTTTCTTGTCTCGAAGCAATAATTGATCTTTCAGGGCCAATCATTGCTTGACTATAAGGAAGCTCTGCAAGCGTAGCCCCCTCTGCAGCAAAATTAGTAGGGTTGACATACACCTTCGCAATAGAAAGGTATGACTCGTAACGGAAGGTTACAAAATAAAGGCCTACTTTTTGAGTATTTACATTATTTTCTATAATTACATTTTCTAAATTTAAAGGGCGACCCTCTTTATCTTTTAGAAAAACGACATTGTCTAATGGTGACCATGCTTGATTAACTCCTAAAAACGTGTCTTTTAATTTAAGTTCCGTTTGATTTTCTTTGACCGTAATGGTTGCTGTTTCAATTTTGCCATCCACTTCATAAGTCACGGTGTATTTGCCTGGTGTTGTCGCTTCGTTTGCATAGCTATTCACTGAAGCAATCAACATTCCTGAAGAAAGAAATAAGGCTGTGCCGATACTACCATAATAAATAGTTCGCTGGTTCATCTCGTTTATTATTCCTCCAAACTATTTCATAAAAATAACTATCTTAACAGAAAAACCTGCTAATAGGTGTTCTTAAAATAAAAGTCACTTGTAAAACTTCCTATTTTCCAAGGAAACAGCTACCCTCATTCATGCACTTATTCATCTTTTAAGCGTGGAACAAAAGTTACTTTAAACTTTTGCCCCACGCTCATTTAATTATTTTCGTTTCTTCTTGATGACTATACCACTAATAATCACAATAAGTAACACAACAAGTCCTAGCACACGATATAGACCATTAGTTTGTTCTCCCGTTTTTGGATAACGTCCTTGCTTGTCAGGTTTCACAATATGTGTGACATACTGACTACGTTTTATCGTGGTTTGATTCGTTGAGGAACTAGTCTGGTTGTTCTCATTTTTATCTGGTAGTGGTGTAGGATTACGATCAATCACATGAACAGTTGCTACTGTCGTCAATTGACGAGGTGTCTCGTTTGAAAACATTGAGAAAAGTCGTGACTGCACAGCTGGTTTGGTTTCATTAACTGGCTCAGTGGTATAGGAAATCTGGTACTCTCCTGTTTTCTTTGTATCAACTTCCCCTTTTACTTGAACCTTATCAAAGGATATAGCATGACCGTCACGATCTGTCGCTGAAACGAAATTATCTTCTGGTTTCCACGAATCACCAACATAAATCGTTGTATCTTTGACCTCTAACTTAGACTGGTCGGCTTTGACGGTCACATTAGCTGTTTCTTCTTTACCTTCGTAACTGTATACGATTGGATAAACGCCTGCTTTGCTAGTATCAACTTGACCTGAAACAGTGATTTTTTCGAAGGGAACGTCTTGACCTGTTTTATCTGTCGCTGAAACAAAGTTCTCTTCTGGTTTCCATGAATCACCGACATAAATCGTTGTATCTTTGACTTGTAAGCGACTGTCATCACGAACATGAACGATTGCTTTCGCTTCTTTTGTGCCATTTTTATAGACAATTTCATAATCGCCTATTTTATCGACATTCACTGTTCCCTGAACGTCAATTTTTTCAAACGGGACATCTTGACCTGTTTTGTCTGTTGCTGAAACGAAATTATCTTCAGGTTTCCATTTATCGCCGACATAAATCGTTGTATCTTTGACCTCTAACTTAGACTGGTCGGCTTTGACGGTCACATTAGCTGTTTCTTCTTTACCTTCGTAACTGTATACGATTGGATAAACGCCTGCTTTGCTAGTATCAACTTGACCTGAAACAGTGATTTTTTCGAAGGGAACATCTTGACCTGTTTTATCTGTTGCTGAAACAAAGTTCTCTTCTGGTTTCCATGAATCACCGACATAAATCGTTGTATCTTTGACTTGTAAACGACTGTGATCAATTGTTTTAGTTAATGGAATTTTTAGTTGGTTGTCTCCTTTGACCAGCTTAATGGCTTTGCCTGTCAAATACTCTTCATCCACGGAATATTCCTGCGGTACATTCGTTACTCGCAAAGTATAATCACCTGTCATGATGGCATCAAAGGAGTATTGACCTTTTTCATCTGTTGTAAATTCGGTTGCTGTATGCGTGACATTATCAATTAGTTCAAAAGAAACCTTCGCAATTGCTTGGTTTTCATCCTCTATGTTATGCGTATAGAATGTGGCAGTTGCTAAATAAACAATACCTTCCGCATCACCTTCTGAGAATTTCAATGTGATTGGCGCAGTGGTGACTTTTTTCTTGCTAGCAGACATCTGGTTCAATGTTTCAGAGTCGATTGTTGTTTCTGTATAGATTTGGCCAGCGTTTGCAGAGACAGTATTGTATTCAATCGTAATGTTTTCTGTCAATGTATAGTCTTTAAAAATGACTTTCGCACCGTTTGTAGTCTTCTCTAATGAATAAGCATCTTCTGGCACGCCTTTCACGGTAATAGAATTCAAATCGATTTGAGCATTGGTTGTGCCTTTTGGTGTTAATTCAATCGTTGGATTTTTCACGCGATGTGTTTTATTATCAATATTTTTTGTTGTTACTGTCGTTTTTGTTACATTTTTTAATGTTGGATTCGCCGCTTGTGTTGCACTCAAAATGTCTAACGCTTCATTTTGAACAGAAACCGAAGCAGACCCTTCATTATTATTCGATTGTGGTTCTTTAGCTGTCCCTGTTATAGAAAGAGTTGGCACGTCGATCCAGCCATTGGCGTTTTTATACTCAATAATGTAACGTTTGTTGGTTTTTCCAAAATCAAACGTGTAACTATTGGTATTTTCGTCAAAAGTAATCGTTGGATATCCAGGGCTGTTTGGCGTCATTGGTTTATCAAAGTATTGACCGCGGTCCCAGTATTGTGGATAAATTGAATCTACCTGATCGTTTGAAACATCATAAATGTCAAAAAGAACATCGGCGCCAGCTGGAATTTTTGTACGGACGCTTAGTGAATCAAAAGAATCATTTCGTGCATTGACAAGGAATTGATTTTTACTACTTTGAAGTGTTCGTTCAGAACCAATGTGTCGATTGGTATTTACTTCTGTTTCGATAGGGGAAATGCCATCAGCACTCATTGTCACAGGAATTTTATCAAAAGGAATACTTTTATCTTTTGGTAAACTATCTGGCACGTAATTAAAGCCAATTGGAATTTCAAGCTCATTTGTAATTGGCGTAGTGAACTTAATGATCGAACCATCTGAGGTTGGTGTGACTGTATAATCTTTCCCTAAAACATAATATGAAAAATAAATATCTTTTGTGGCTCTAACAGATAGATATTGCGGATGTTTTATTTTAATCTCTAAATTTTCAATGGGGTTGGCCTTACTACCTGCTACAGCAATTTCGGTATCACTCATATAAGCACCGTTTCGATCATAATTTCCCCATGTCGCTTCCGCATTCGTAGGATTTAACATAGCGATTGGCTCCACGTATTGATCGGATAGTAACTGAATGGCTTTATCGGGACCAATTACAGGTGTACTTAATGATAGATTAATGTCCTTCTTGTCAAAATCCATTGTTAAATCAGAAATATTTATTCTTAAATAGCTATCTTTTGTGGCCGTTAAGGTAAGCTTGCCACCTTCAGTTTTAATATCAAAATAGTCTTCCAATTTTACATTTTCATATAAAGGACCATACGCCGTAAATTTAGGATTCTTAATTTCTTGACCGTTTGTACTCTCTAATACGATTTGTTGACCCACTTTTGTTTCTGTTAATGTGCCATAAATTGTTACATAATATTTCCCTTTGCTTTGAAAACTGATATAGGACATACTACGCATTTCACGATCAGCAATTATTTTACTTGTTTGACTCGTCTTAGCAGTAAAATCGGTTGTTTTATTCGTTCCTGTCGTATTTTTTAACGAAAGAGAACCTAACTTGGTTGTTGGATATTGCTGATAAAATGAATAACTGTAGTCCGAAACACTCTCTAAATAAATTGTCCGATTAATCGATAAGGAATAGGCTTTTTGTTGATTCATGTTTGGAACGGTTACAGCAATCCGCCCTAGCGAATTATCGCTTAATGTATAATCTTTGCCAGGTGTTAACAGGGCTTGCGTTTCTGGTAAAATTTGACCATTAATGTCGACATCGTAACTGAAAACTTGAGGTTCCAAGTTATCTTGTTTTCCAAAGACAGCGCCTGGCGTCTCTGTTGTCAATAATTCTAATGTTTGATTGCCAGTTAACGTCCGGTCTAAATTATAAAAAATTTCGCCATCTAACCCCGTCGTTCTGGTTCGTTCGTTATATTGAATTGGTTCCACTTGTTCATATAAATCAAACGAGTAGGTTTTTTTATTTTTTCCTGGAGTTTCAATTTTGATTAATGGTTCCGCCTCTGTTGTTAGATAACTTTTTAGTTCTACTTTAAAGGAAGTATCTGAAACTCGTTGATTAAACGTAATACTTAATGTTTTGGTTGCCGCATCGACTGCCCAAGTTGCGCCAATGCCTGTCACTTCTCCGCTAACAGTTGAATAACCTAAATGTTCTGGTAATTGAACTGTATAAACTGATCCAGGTGCATAACCTGTGTTTCCAACAGCAAATTGGAACGTAGCGGTTACCGGTGTTGTATTTAATTCGCGGTGAACCTCTGTTTGGCTGTATTCTGTTCCACCAATCGGCGCAAGACTCATACTGTCAAGTAGTTCATCTGTAATTGGCGCTTGAACATCTGGTAGGGCTTTTTCATTAAGTGAGGTGTCCTTGTCCTCCGTTGTTTGTTGTTCAGATGGTGTAGCAGCATCACTGGAAGCTGTTGTGCTCGCCTCTGTGGTTTGCGATTCAGTTGTTGCAGTTGGTTGATTCATTTCTGAAGTATTCGTTGTTGCTAAAGGTAAAGATGGTGTTGAGTTCGATAACTCTGCCTCTTTTTTTGCTGTATCAGTGGTCTCTGTTTGTGCTTCTGTCGTTGTTACAGCATAGGCATTTGCGGCAAACCCGAAATTTTGTGCGAGAAGTATACTCAACATCACAAAAGAAAAAGTTTTTTTCTTCATACTAATCCCCTTTCAATAAAATTCATATAACCTAATAATAGCTTGTTAAAAATGAAACAATTGATTAATTTTTTTTGAATCTTCAAAAAAAAAAAACATCTTTTCATAAAAAAATACTTGGAAAATCAGCCACAATCACTGTTTTTCCAAGTATTTTTTTTATGAATATTTGTAAATTATCGTTTCTTTTGACGAAAAACGACCACGAAATAAACTGCAATAAACAATAACACTAAGAGCGAGTTACTATTTTTAATGAAAGTTAAAAATTGACTTGTTTGCATTGAAATGCCTTTGCCGCCAGTCAATTCTAATAAAAATTGTGTCGTGCCACCTTTGCCTACTACAGTGACTAACATAAGCGCCATCAAAATAAATTGATGGAATAAACTCCCTTTTGTTTGTGTTGTATATTTGATAAGGATGCGGCTATCTTTTGGCAAATCTGTCTCTTGATAATATCGCCTAGCTAAAAAGCTATTCAATGTGCTTTTGAAAAAACTCAAGAGAAACAGGCCTAAAATAGTCCACGAGGTAAGAAGTAATATTCCCAAACTTCCCGCCAGACCAACCATTGGTATGTTGTTTGACCATTGTTTCGTTTTACTAGCTGCAATCATTGCAAAAATCATCCCTAAAACATAAGGTAAATAGAGATAGATGCCCATATGAGCTCTGCCATAAACCCCTGCAACATAAATGGAACCAAATAAAAATAAATAGTTCCCGACAATCCCGTTAATCAAGGTCGCAAGATTCATTTCTAGCGATACTTTATACGCGCCGCGTTTGCCATAATGACTAACGAAAAGGACAGCCACCACAAAGAAACAGCAGGCGCCAACAATCGCATAATCAAATTCCACCGCATTCGTTAATAAGCGACCACTTCTTAATAAAAGTAATAACACAAAAAAGATAACAAACAGAATTAATTCTTTTCGTGAAACTTCTGCTGATTCTTCTTCTAGCTCGTTTAATGAAACAGGATAGCTCTTGATTGCTACTAAAGCAAGCAGAAAATAGAGCGCGTACACCAATAACGCCAGTCCAATCTCAGTCGCTTTAAAAAATAAAGCGCCAAATAAAACAGCGGTCAATAAGACTGTCGTTAAAAGATTGCTGTGACTGATTTTTTGACCTTCTTCTTTCAAGAAAAAGCGAATTGATTGATTACTTGGTGGCAACAACGCCCCACTAAGTCCTAACAACATTCCTGAAATACTATAAAGCGGGAAAGAAAAAGCGCCGGCGATCCCAATTAAGGATCCTGCCAAGCCTAACAATAGAGAAATCTTTAGTAGACCTAGACTAGTCAAAGACAAATTAATTCCTCGAACTAGAAAAATGCCTGTCATACGCAATGTATAAAATAAGACAAATGGTAAAATTGTTAGAAGGTTGTGTCCATCACTCAATTGAATGTAAAGTAAATAAGGCACAACAATAATCGTATTACTTAGTAAACTTAATGCTGTATTACCAAGACTTTCAATTTTTTTATTCATTTTGACCTCTTCTTTTATCTTTCATTTTCTATTATTTTTAGGGTAGCATTGTTTACTTTTTTTGTCCATAAAATAACAGATGTAGCAATTTCCTAATGTTTATTTTCCACTGTTACGTATAATAGTTAATGACGACAGCTTGGACTTTCTCTGTTCCATCATTTATATACGTGTGTACTTGATTAGCATCAAAATACATAGCGGCGTCTTTTGGAAGAAGGTATCTCTGACCGCCCACTTCAAGAGCTAATGCTCCTTGAATAACCATGACATATTCTGTCGAACGTTTTGAATGCCCAACAGCTTGATACTTTTTCCCTGGATCTAATTCAAACTGAAAGAGTTCAAAGTTTCTTTCCTGGTTGTCCGAGTAGTAATTAAAGACTCGATAGGAGTGATCTTCAGAATGTTGTGTTACCGTCTCAGTTTTTTTAACCACGGGATTTTCTTTAACATAGTCATCTTCTAATAAATACGTATATGGAACATTGAGTCCATTACTTATTTTCCAAATTGTATTTATGGTAGGATTGGTGGTTCCTTTTTCAATCTGCGAAAGCATCCCTTTACTCACTCCGGTTATCCCAGCTAGTTCATCTAACGTAAGTTTTTTTTCTTGTCTAATTTTTTTTAAATTATTGCCAATAATTGTATTAATCTCCAAAATAGTTGCTCCTTCTGTTTCTTTTTATTATCCAAAAGTTTAATATATTGAACAAAAGTATTCTTTATTGTATTATACAATATATATCTTAGTTGTTCAAAAGGAGTGGTTAATAATGAAAACGCTCATTCGCTCGTTGTGTCTTATTATCGAAGGTCTAGATTTTCATACACACGTGTTTAAATTTTATACAGAAAGAAGGAAAAAAAGAGAATGAACCACCAATTAGATGCACGCACTGGCATTCGTGAAGCCTTGCCAACGGTTTTTGGCTATATTGGTATTGGCATTGCTTTTGGTATCGTAGGACAAGCAGCAGGTTTTTCCCCTCTGATTGTTAGTGCGATGTCGTTTTTTATTTTTGCAGGATCTGCTCAGTTTGTAACAGTTAGTATGTTGACTGGCGGTAGCCCTATCTTATCTATTGTGTTAGCGACTTTCTTAGTAAATGCGCGTATGATTCTTATGGGAATGACCATTGCGCCTTACTTTAAAGCCGAATCTCTCGGTAAAAATCTCTGGTTGGGAACCTTACTGACGGATGAAAGTTTTGCACTAGGAATGAATAAATTAAACCACACCAAAGGACGTTTAAGTTTTGAGTGGTTTAATGCTGCCAATTTGATTTCCTATGCGACTTGGGTTTTTTCGACGATCATCGGTGCCTATCTAGGGCGCTTTATTGCAAATCCTCAAGCATTAGGTCTTGAGTTTGCGGTCGTGGCTATGTTCATTGGTTTACTTTATCTTCAGATAATTAGTGATTGTTCCATGAAAATCGCTTTACAACTCATCATGGTCCTGATTACTTTTGGGTTGATGTCTATTGGTCTAATTTTTATTCCCAGTAATTTAATTGTCTTAGTTGTCACGTTAATCGGGTGTGGAATAGGAGTGATGATAAAACATGCCTTCTTCTGAGTATCTCTTTTTAACAATTTTAGGCTGTTCCGTTGCAACCTGGCTTTCAAGAATACTGCCATTTTTACTTTTAAAAAAAGTCAGTCTGCCACAGAAATTATTAGAATATCTAAGTTTTGTTCCCATTGTGATTATGTCCGCCTTATGGTTTAGTAGCTTATTTGAACAAAGAATTGGGCATTTACCAAGCCTCAATCTTCCTTATTTATTCGCTTCATTTCCTACCATTTTAGCCGCAATACTTACTAAAAACTTATTGCTTATTGTACTGGTAGGCATTGCTTCATTTGCACTAATCCAAAATTTTATCTAAAAAAACAGACAGGCACTACCATCTGGTAGTGCCTGTCTGTTTTTTAGATGCCAGCTATAGGGTTCGAACCTACGACCTACGCGTTACGAGTGCGTTGCTCTACCAACTGAGCTAAGCTGGCCTGAAACAAATCTATTATAGGACTTTCTACTTTATTTGTAAAGTCTGTTTGTTATTTATTTATGCAAAATCTCTTTAAAATAAGCCAAATAGCGACTTTACAAACTTTTTTCTGAAAATGTGGTATAATAGAGATATCAAGAAAGGATGGTTTTTTGTATGTCAAATTTTAATGGTATGGTTACTCCTGTTGTTCCATCGGATGCTGGTAAGGATTTCGCCGTTGACACCCATGTTACTTTTCTTGTTCACGGACAGCCACAAACAGGCGTTGTTACGAAACAATTAAAAAATGCCGCTGTCGTCGAAATTGACGAAACGCAAAAAAACAATCACTTAATGGTGCACAGCAATGGTGTGATTGTTATTAATTACAAACAATTGAAAAAGATTTAATTCTTCAAGCGTGGGAAATTTCCCCCGCTCTTTTTTATGTACAGAATTGGAATACTTTCCAATTCGTCGGAAGCTATAATGCTGTAATAAACGCAAAAAAACCAAAAATAATTCCGGGAACATTAGCAAAAATAATGGACTTATCTCGTGTTTCTCCATCGTCTCCATATAACCCATGAATCGTCCAAAAAATACAATTAATCATTGCCACTAATGGTTGCGTCGGATTGCCTTTTTCCCCATGTAAATTTCCATAAATTTGTGGAATATATGAAACATACATCAAAACTGACATCACACTAGCAATCACAGCGATAGCGTGTAAGACTTTTTTATTCTTTTTCATAGCTACTCCTTTGTTTTTTTATTTTTTATTATACACCTAGAAAAGTTCTTTAAGCAAAAGAAAACCGTTAGTAACCATAATCGGTTATCTAACGGTTTTTTGTTATTATTTTGTTCCGAATAAACGGTCACCAGCATCCCCTAAACCAGGAACGATATAGCCGTCTTCGTTTAAGCGCTCATCTAAAGCTGCTGTATAAATATCTACATCTGGGTGCGCTTCTTGTAAAGCTTTCACACCTTCTGGAACGGCCACTAGACATACAAATTTAATGTTGCTAGCACCACGTTCTTTTAAGGAATCGATGGCCATAATTGCGGAACCACCTGTTGCTAGCATTGGGTCAACAACAAATAATTGACGACTTGCAATGTCTTCAGGTAATTTCACGAAGTATTCATGTGGTTGCAATGTTTCTTCATCACGGTAAAGTCCAACGTGTCCAACTTTCGCTGCTGGAATTAATTCTAAAATCCCATCAACCATGCCAATGCCGGCACGTAAAATAGGAATGATTGCTACTTTTTTCCCTGAAAGTGTTTTTTGTGTTGATTTACCCATCGGTGTTTCGATGACAACATCCTCTAAAGGCATATCCCGTGATACTTCATAAGCCATTAACATAGCAATTTCGTTGACAACTTCGCGGAAAACCTTTGTCCCACAGTTCTTTTCGCGAATCATTGTTAGTTTGTGTTGAATTAGCGGATGATCAATTACTTGAAATTTTCCCATATCTATTCTCCTTCATTATTTTATTCTTTCTTATTGTAAAACAAAAGAGCCTAGGACACAAGTTGAATTCCTTAAATCCTAAGCTCCGACTCTTATTTGTACAGAGAATCGCGCTTCAGCTATCCCTGATGTTAGTTATATAATGGATATTTTTTAGTTAGCGCTGCTACAGCTGCTTTGACTTCATCATGAACTGCTGTATTTTCTGGATCTTTTAAGACTTGAACGATTAATTTAGCAACTTCTACCGCATCTTCTTCTTTAAAACCACGTGAAGTAATCGCAGGCGTTCCAATACGGATACCACTTGTTTTAAATGGACTTAATTGTTCAAACGGAATTGAATTTTTATTGACAGTAATATTTACACTATCTAAAATAGCTTCTGCTTCTTTTCCATTTAAACCAAAACCTGTCACTTCAATCAGTAATAAGTGGTTGTCTGTTGCCCCACTAATTAAACGAGCTTCTGGCGCTTGATTGAAAACTTTCGTCATCGCTTGCGCATTTGCAATCACTTGCTGACTATATTCAGCAAAACTTGGATCCAAAGCTTCTTTAAAAGCTGCGGCTTTTCCGGCAATCACATGTTCCAACGGGCCACCTTGAATGCCTGGGAAAATACTACTATTTACTTTTTTCGCCAATTCTTCGCTATTTGTCAAAATTAAACCGCCACGAGGACCACGCAATGTTTTATGGGTCGTACTTGTTACGATATCAGCATACGGAACTGGATTTGGGTGCAACCCTGAAGCCACCAAGCCTGCAATATGCGCCATATCAACCATTAACTTGGCATCTACTTCATCAGCGATTTCACGGAAACGTTTGAAGTCAATCGTTCGTGAATACGCACTTGCGCCAGCAACAATTAATTTTGGACGATGTTCTCTTGCTAAAATTCGCACGACATCGTAATCGATTACTTCTGTTGAAGGATCCACTCCATAACTGACAAAATTATAGGTTTTTCCACTAAAGTTAACGGGCGAACCATGTGTTAAGTGACCACCAGCTGATAAATCCATCCCCAAAATGGTATCACCTGGTTCAACCAATGAAAGGTATGCCGCTGTATTGGCTTGAGAACCTGAATGGGCTTGTACATTCGCGAATTTTGCACCAAATAATTCTTTGGCACGATCAATAGCTAAATTTTCTACGATATCGATAAATTCACAACCACCATAGTACCGTTTGCCAGGGTAACCTTCTGCATATTTATTCGTTAAAATACTTCCTTGGGCAGCCATCACCGCTTTTGACACGACATTCTCAGATGCGATTAGTTCCAAGTTATTTTCTTGGCGCTCTTCTTCTCTTGCAATTGCATTCCATAAATCTGGGTCATACGTTTTGTAATCCATTCAAACAACACTCCATTTTGTTTTCTTTTGTCTGATTGTATCATACTTCTGTGTCAGCTTCGTTACAAATACCTCTTATTTTTCAAAAAATTTTTGATTAGCTGATTTTTTCAAGCGATTCATGTAAGCAGTGCCTAAACCAGTTTCTGCAAATCCTTGTGCAAAAATCGTGGTAGCTCCTTGCTCATCTAACGCTCTTAACCCTGCAAATAGTTCTTTTGTGGCATTTTCAACCGTTTCTGCACCATAAGAATAAACAAACGCATTTTCTGTATCTAGTTGTGCTGCCTGTTCATCACTTAAAAATAAGCCGATTTTTTCCTGTTGTTCTTTTGCTTGCTGAATCGCCGCTTGCCATTCTGCTGTTTGACCGCTTATAATCCAAACTTCCGCATCAGGAGAATAGTGTTTGTATTTCATCCCTGGCGCTTTGGGTGCTGCATTTTCGCTAATTAAATGTGTATCGATTTTCACTTGGGAAATAATGCTTTCCAACTGCTCTTTGGTAATTGCTCCTGGTCGTAAAATAACTGGCACACCATCTTCCGCCGTTAAATCTAAGACCGTTGACTCCACCCCAATCTGCGTTGGGCCATCATCTAATATGGCAGCAATTTTCCCCTGCAAATCATGATAAACATGCTCTGCAGATGTTGGACTAGGCTTGCCAGAAGTGTTCGCACTTGGTCCGACCAATGGAACATTGGCTTGTTCAATCAAAGCTAAGGTCGCTTGGTTATCTGGCATACGAAAAGCGACTGTCTCTAAACCACCTGTTACTGTTTTAGAAAATGTATCGCTAGGCACATTAAAAATTAAAGTTAATGGTCCCGGCCAAAAGGCAGACACCAATTTTGTAGCGACTTCTGGTAAGGTCGCCACGTATTTTTTGACCATCTCAACGTTGTTCACATGAACAATCAATGGATTATCACTGGGGCGGCCTTTTACTTGGTAAACTTTTTTTACTGCCGCTTCATTTAAGGCATCGGCACCTAAGCCATAAACAGTTTCTGTTGGAAAAGCCACTAGCTCGCCTGCTTGAATGGCTGCTGCTGCTTGGGCTATTTCTTGTTTGGTTAATTTTTTTGTTTCCATTGCAAATCGCTCCTTCTAGAAAAGTGGCGACGAAGAACCTTAGTTACTCGGCTATCGCGAGGCGATCGTTGCCAGATAAATCTTTTTCAATTTTAATTGTTTTTTGTGGATAGGCGGCGCTCAATAATTCTTGGAGGGTCGCGCCTTGTTGAAACCCTATTTCAAAATAAATTTTACCGTCTGCTTTAAGCATCGTTTGACTTTCATGAATTAATTGTTGGTATAAAGCCAAACCGTTATTTTCAGCGAATAAAGCGGTTTTAGGTTCATACGTTCGGACACTTGAATCCATTAAATGCCATTCTTGTTCACTAATATAGGGCGGATTAGAAATAAGCAGATCAATTTTTTCAGAAGCAACTGGCTGTAAGCCATTCCCATGATAAAATTCGATACCAGCACCTAATGCTTGCGCGTTTTGTTTAGCGACAGTCAACGCTTTCTCTGAAAGATCAATGGCAATAACTCGCCAGTTGGGCCGTGCCAGTTTCAAGCTAATCGCAATGGCACCTGTCCCTGTTCCGACATCCACGACCGTCAAAGGAGTATCTGGATTGGCTTTTAAGCAACGCTCGACTAATTCTTCTGTTTCTGGTCTAGGAATCAAAGTATGTTCATTAACAATAAAGGAATGTCCATAAAATTCAGCTTGTCCTAGTAAATATTGTGCTGGGTAATCTGTCAATAATTGGGCTAAATCCGTTTTTAATTGTTCCTCTTCTTCTTTGGGCATTTCTTCTTGCATATGCAGGAGCCACTGCGTTTTATCCCAACCTTTACGTTCTAAAAAAACATAGTGAATAGCATAGCCTTCTTTGCCTTGCGCCTCTAAAAAAGAAGAAGCCCAGTTAAGGACTTCAAAGTAACGTTTAGCCATTTTGCATCTCTTCTAATTTCGATGTTTGATCATATAAGACTAATGCATCAATGATTTCATCTAATTTGCCAGCAAGAATCTGGTCTAGTTTTTGGATGGTTAAACCAATACGATGATCCGTTACTCGATTTTGTGGGAAGTTATACGTTCTGATTCGTTCTGAACGATCTCCAGTCCCCACCGCCGATTTACGGTTAGCATCATATTCACTTTGTGCTTCTTGTTGAATTTGGTCATACACACGAGCACGCAAAACTTTCATTGCTTTTTCACGGTTTTTTAGCTGTGAACGTTCATCTTGCATTGCGACTACGATTCCTGTTGGTAAATGGGTTAATCGAACAGCCGAAGCGGTTTTATTGACGTGCTGTCCACCAGCGCCACTTGCATGATAAATATCGACACGGATATCTTTATCAGCTAATTCGATTTCGACTTCTTCCGCTTCCGGCATAACTACAACGGTTGCTGTCGATGTATGAATCCGTCCTTGTGATTCTGTTGAAGGAACTCGTTGCACGCGGTGAGCGCCACTTTCATATTTTAATTTTGAAAAGACGTTATCTCCTGAAATCATCATAATTACTTCTTTATATCCACCGATTCCAGTGACGTTCGCTTCTAAAACTTCCGCTTTCCACCCTTGTGCTTCTGCATATTTTTGGTACATATTAAATAAGTCGCCAGCAAAAAGTGCGGCTTCATCGCCACCGGCTGCACCACGGATTTCCATGATGATATTTTTATCATCATTTGGGTCTTTTGGTAATAATAAAATTTTAATGCGGTCTTCTAACACTTCTTTTTCTTTTTTCAAATCAGAAAGTTCTTCTTTCGCCATTTCGGCCATTTCCGCATCTAAGTTTTCACTTAAAAGTTCTTCGGCATCGCTAATCCCTTCAACAACTTGTTTATATCGGCGATAAACCTCAACCGTCTCACGTGTATTAGCTTCTTCCTTCGATAATTCCATGAAACGTTTTGTATCGCTAATGACTGCTGGGTCACTTAATAATTCGCCCAATTCCTCATAGCGATCTTCAATAGATTGTAATTGATCGTACATAGTGTCTCTCCTTACTGTTCTTCATTCACTGTTTTTGGATGAAAATAATGTTTGCGACAAACAGGATAGTAGGCTTCATTCCCACCAATTTGGACTTGATCCCCTTCATAAACGGGTTTGCCATCAATATAGTGCAAGTTCATAGTTGCTTTTTTATGACAGAACCAGCAAATCGTTTTTAATTCTTCTAATTTGTCTGCATATAAAAGTAAATACTTTGAGCCTTCAAATAATTCATTTCTAAAATCATTCTTTAGCCCAAATGCCATTACTGGAATATCTAATTCGTCAACAATTCGTGCAAATTCAATGACATGATGCTTGTTTAAAAATTGACATTCATCGACTAATACGCAAAAAGGTTTGTAAGACAAATCATTAATCAAGTCAAAGACATTGGTTTCTTCAAAAATTGGAATAGCATCTCTGCGTAATCCGATGCGACTGGATACTTTCCCGACACCATCACGTGTATCTAGTCCACTGGTCATCAAAACAACTGGTTTGTCTTGTTCTTCGTAATTGTGTGCTACTTTTAAGATTTCAATGGTTTTACCACTATTCATTGCGCCATACTTGAAAAATAATTGAGCCATGTTCACTACACCTTTCCGTTAGTTCCTTACGTATTTTACTATATTTTCAGCAAAAAAGCAGTATTTTTAGCTAAAATGGTCGTGCATTTTTCTGAAAAAAACAGAATCTACGCCAAAGTCATTTTAGCAGAGCTGTTTATACTACAACTAATGATCCTGCTAGTATGCAATAAAAAAGCCCGAAATTGTAGTTATTTGACTACAATTTCAGACTTTTTAATGCTAGTTATTTTTGAGCAGAGGCAAATTCTGCTGATTGCGTACCTGCTTGACGACCATAAATGATAATATCGGCGATGGCATTGCCTCCGATACGGTTTTGACCATGTAAGCCACCTGTTAATTCACCAGCAGCATATAGACCTTTAATTGGTGTGCCATCTTCACGTAAAACTTCTGTTTTCGTGTTGATTTTCACGCCACCCATTGTGTGGTGAATCCCTGGTGCAATTTTAATTGCGTAGTAAGGGGCTGTGCTTAAGTCAGCTTCCATGCCAGTTGTCCGGCCAAATTGTTTGTCATCTTTGGCATTAACATCTTGGTTCCAAGTATCAATCGTTGCTTTCAATGTATCGGCAGGCATGCCAATTTTTTCAGCTAATTCTTCAATCGTTTCACCTTTTTCCACGAAACCTTTTTGATCATAGAAATCAATGGCTTTTGCACGGTCGCGAACGCCTTGGTCAAAGACTAAATAAGCTGATTTTTCTGGTAAGGCATTGATTGCTGCAGAAACTTTGTCACGTGTATCTAACTCATTAACAAAACGTTCTCCTTTTTGAGAAGCCAAGATTGCGCCTTCTCCACGAACTGCTTCACCAATTAAGAAAGCATCGCTTTGTTGAACAGTTGGGTGAATTTGAATTTCTTTCATATCCACTAACGCACCGCCAACTTTTTGAATCATTTGGATACCGTCACCTGTTGTGCCTTCTTGGTTCGTTGTAACATAGTTTTTCAATTCTGGTTTGTATTGTGTAATTAATTTTTCGTTGGCACCGAAACCACCTGTTGTGACAACGACTGCTTTTGCTTTAACTGTTTTTTCTTTATCATCTTTCATTTTCACTTTTACGCCATCAATTTGACCGTTTTCTTCAACTAAGTCTGTGACGTCAGCATCAACAAACAATGGAATTTTTTCTTCGCGAACGTTACGTACTAAACCGTCAACTAGATAGCCCCCAATTGCTGATCCGTCAGCAGGACGGTGTGTGCGTTTTTCGCTCATTCCACCTGTAATCGTTAAATTGCTCAATGTAATTCCTTTTGTATCTAACCAATCAATTGCTTCAGCTGAATGATCAACAAAATAACGTAGTAATTCTTGATCGTTGGTTCCTTTACCGCCTTTTAGTGTTTCTTCAAAGAATTTATCGTTGCTATCTTTAATGCCTTCTTTTTCTTGGAATTTTGTTTGTGAAGCATTCATTCCTGAAGACGATTTAATTGTATTCCCACCTGCAACAGGCATTTTTTCTAAAATAACTGGATTCATGCCAGCTTCTTTGGCTTGTAATGCAGCGGTCATCCCCGCACCACCTGAACCAACAATAACAACATCATAACTGTCTTTTAGTTCACTTGGATCTGTATAACCATTAGCAGAGGCACCAGATGTTGCTTCTGTTTTTTCAGAAGATGCTTTTGTTTTACCAGCAGCTTTTTCTTGATCGCTTGTACAACCTGTTGCTGCACCTAATAATAACCCTAGGGAAAGAACTCCCATTAACACTTTTTTCATTGTTTTCCCACCTTATAAACTATTGATTTCTACCAACACAATTTCTTATTTTTCATTTGAATAAAAATAACAGTTTGTTACATAAAGTGAACACATTCACATATCAACCGAAATAAAAAAGCTACCACTACTTTTTAAAGTTGTATCGTTAGACAAACTGACCAATTAGCAATAAGTTGTTTGGGGAACAACCTATTTTTCTATTCTTTCATAAAATATCATGTTCTCGCTTGTTTGTGGATGTTTTCCAATTATTTCTAACGAATTTCTTATTTTTATTTGTCATTTCAAGGATTTTCTGGCAGAATTATTCGTTTGAGGCGAAAAGTTTTGGTATACTTAGTTTAATTAGAATTGGGAGGTTATCTAGTGAACCATACACGTTTGCTGTGGCTGGCACAGCGAAAAAGCGATCGATTTATTCGCAAAAATTTTTCATCTATTCAAATCATCGTCGCTTATTACATATTAATGACGGTTATTTCTTATTTATTGTTTTGCCTCCCTATTTTCAGAGAACCTGACTCTCATGTTCCCTTTATTGATTTATTTTTCTTAGCAATCAGTACAGTCAGCGTTACTGGACTCACCACAGTCGATATTAATTCGGTTTTTAATGATCGTGGGATCGTCTTATTGGAGGTTCTTTTCCAAGTTGGTGGCTTAGGGATTATGATGATTTCAACGGTCTTTTTTATTTTATCAAAACGGCGAATCACATTAAAGCAACGTCAGTTAATTATGACTGACATGAATCAGCCGCGGCTGAGCGGAATTGTTCGACTGATCCGCACCACTTTTTTGATTTTAATTTGGTTCCAAGTAATCTTCGGCTCGCTCTTTTCGCTTTATTTTTATATAAGTGGTTATTATACAAACTGGCGAGATGCGATATTTTATGGATTTTATCAAGCTATTTCTGCAGTGACTAATTCAGGCTTTGATATTTCAGGTGATTCAATTATTCCTTTTGCTCATGATTATCTCTTTTTACTGGCAATTATGTTCTTAATTTTTATCGGCGGAATTGGATTTCCCGTTTTACTGGAAATTCATGAGTGGTTACATTTTAAGAAAAAGAACTTTCGTAAGAAGAAACGAGGCTTGCCTTTCCGCTTCTCATTATTTAGTAAAATTGCTTTGCTAGCGTTTATTGTTCTGTTTATTGGTGGGACTATTTTGATTTACTTATTAGAAAAAGATCACCTATTTTTGACAATGAATGAAAGTGGCCGTTGGGTAAGTTCGATGTTTTATTCGATGACTACACGAAACGCTGGCCTCCAAATTAATGATTTAGGGGACTTCCAAATCACAACATTGATTATTTTTTCTGTGTTAATGTTTATTGGTTGTAGTCCTAGCTCTGTTGGTGGTGGTGTTCGAACAACGACTGTTGCGATTATTGGTTTGTATTTGTTAGCCTTTTTAAAAAGTGAAGATGATATTAGCGTCTTTAGCCGTAAAATAGATGACGATGATGTCAAAAAATCGATTGTCGTCTTCATGTTGTCTTTGATTATGTGCTTTTTCGCTGTCGTCTTTTTGTCAGCAACTGAAAATCTGCCCTTGATTTCAATCATTGTGGAAGTCGCTTCTGCCTTTGGGACAACCGGTCTTTCTTTGGGCATTACAGACGATTTAACAACAGTAGGTAAATTAATGATTGCCTTATTAATGTTTATTGGACGTATTGGTATGCTTTATACCTTAATGATTTTTGTACCAAAAGAAACACGTGACTTAGGCTACGAATACCCTTCAGAAAAAATTATTATTGGATAAAAAACAAAGCCTCTCAAGTAAGAGGCTTTGTTTTTTTATTTTTTCATATGTGTGGCTAGTTTGTTATAACTTTCAGAGCGTTCAATTGCATCTTCTTTAGTTTTATCAAGTAAATGTTCGACTACTTCTTGATTCTCTTTAATTGTATGCAACGCAGAGTAACGTGTTTGTTTTTCAAGGAAATCACGCATTTTGTCAAAATCTGTTTTCTTGTAGTCAATGACCATCGGATCTTTGCCTTTCTTAACTAACTCTGGATTATAGCGATAAAGTGGCCAATAGCCAGATTCAACGGCTTCTTTGGCTTGATCTAACGTCCGAACCATTCCACCTTTGACCCCGTGATTAATACATGGGGTATAACCGATGATAATTGATGGGCCTGGGTACCGCTCCGCTTCGTCAATTGCTTTAATCGTTTGCATTGAGTTTGCGCCTAAAGCCACTTGTGCAACATAGACATTCCCATAAGTGATTGCCATCATCCCTA
Organism: Enterococcus sp. DIV1206; assembly: GCF_051712485.1. Taxonomy (NCBI): domain Bacteria; kingdom Bacillati; phylum Bacillota; class Bacilli; order Lactobacillales; family Enterococcaceae; genus Enterococcus; species Enterococcus sp. DIV1206. The sequence continues at coordinate 865,380 of NZ_JBIOOZ010000001.1, read as the reverse complement.
AATCTTTTTTAGAGGTATGTTTCCCACCCGCTGAGAATTTGGCAATGGCTGAAGCTGGTGTAGCTTTAGATGTTTGTCCGCCTGTATTGGCATATACTTCGTTATCCATAACAAAAATATTAACATCTTCCCCACTGGCAAGAACATGATCAATGCCGCTAAACCCGATATCATAGGCCCAACCATCGCCGCCGACAATCCATTGACTCGTTTTCACTAGTAAATCTTTTTGTTCGTAAATTTTTGTTAAAAGTGGATCTTCATCGGCTTCTTCACTTAATGCCGCCGCTAGTTTGGTTGCTCGCTGTTGTGTTCCTTCCCCTTCAGCCATGTGTTCCAACCAATCATTTAACAAGGCTTGAAGTGAATCTGATCCGACGTTTTTAGCAAGACTTTCTTCAACCAGACTAGCTAAATGTTGCCGTTTCGTTCGATTGGCAATATACATACCATAACCATATTCCGCATTATCTTCAAACAGCGAATTACTCCAAGCTGGTCCTTGGCCACATTCGTTCGTTGTATAAGGCGTCACCGGTGACGAACCACCCCAAATTGATGAACAGCCTGTTGCGTTAGCAATCATCATTCGATCACCAAATAGTTGCGTCAACAACTTAATATAAGGTGTTTCGCCACAGCCTTCACAAGCACCTGAAAATTCCATCAATGGCTGGTTAAATTGGGAACCTTTAACAGAAAGTTTTTTGACTGGGTTGGCTTTTTGTTTAAGAGTCATCGCAAAGGCCCAATTCATCGCTTGCTCTTTCTGAGTTTCATAAGGTTTCATTAAAATCGCCTTGTCTTTCACGGGACATGCCTGAACACAAAGACCACAACCTGTACAGTCTTCTAAAGAAACTTGGATACGATACATCAATCCATCTGTGCCACGCATTTCGCGCATGGCAAAACCTGCAGGTGCTTCTTTCAGTTCTTCTTCATCCGCTAAAAACGGTCGAATAGCCGCGTGTGGACAAACAAAGGCACATTCATTACACATCGTACACTTATCCATTTGCCACTCAGGCACTTCTAACGCAATGCCACGTTTTTCATAAGCCGCAGTGCCCATAGGAATGGCACCGCCCTTCATTCCGTTTTCAATCAAATCTGAAACGGTCAGCTGATCCCCTTCTTGACGATTGATTGGTTCTAAAATGTTTGTCACAAAAGCTGGAACTTCCGACTCTTGATTTTCTGGTTCTAAAACAATGGTGGCCCAATCTTCTGGGACTACAATTTCTTGCAGCGATTCAAAGGTAGCATCAATCGCTTGGTAATTTTTTTCAACAATTTCCATTGATTTTTTTCCATAAGTCTTTTTCACTTCTTCTTTAAGTAACGGTAAATATTGCTCTTTCGTTAAAATATCTGTTACTTCAAAAAAGGCAGTAGACATCACTGTATTGATCCGACGGCCTAAGCCTACTTTGCGAGCTAACTCAACCGCATTGATAATATAAAATTTGATTTGGTGCTCCCCAATATATTTTTTTAACTTAGCCGGTAATAAACGATGAACCTTTTCTTGATCCCAAATAGTATTCAGTAAAAACGTTCCGCCATCTTTTAAACCTTTTAACAGGTCGTATTTATGCAAATAGGAAGCATTATGACAAGCGATGAAATCTGCTTGTTCAATTAAATACGTGGAAGTAATTGGCTCTTTACCAAAACGCAGATGCGAAACGGTTAAACCGCCTGATTTTTTAGAATCATAACTAAAGTAAGCTTGTGCATAAAGGTCGGTATGATCTCCGATAATTTTAATCGCTTGCTTGTTTGCTCCCACAGTTCCGTCAGAACCAAAGCCCCAAAATTTTGCTTGGAAAGTAGTATCTGGCGTTAAATCTAAAGTAGATTCTTCTGGCAATGATTGATAGGTTACATCATCAACGATCCCTACCGTAAAACGTTGTTTTAATTCTTTAAATGGCAATAACAAATGATCATAGATCGCTTTAATTTGATTAGGCGCTACGTCTTTAGAACCTAACCCATAACGTCCACCAATCACAATTGGGCGATTTTCATGTTGATAGAGAGCGCTTTGAACATCTAGCAATAATGGTTCCCCTTCGGCTCCTGATTCTTTTGTTCGATCTAAAACCGCAACCTTTTCTACTGTAGCTGGTAATTTTTCAAGAAGGTTTTCGGTAGGAAATGGACGATATAAATGAATATTGATAAAACCAACTTTGCGTCCTTGTTGATTGAGATAGTCGACTGTTTGTTTGATTACTGGCGAAGCCGACCCCATTGAAATAATGACTTCTGTTGCATCTTCAACCCCGTAATAATCGGTTAAATCATACGTTGTTCCACGAAGATTGTTAATTTTTTTCATGTATTTTTGAACAATTTTTGGCATTTCTTCGTAATTTTTATTGACTGTTTCTCTTTGTTGAAAATGAATGTCAGGATTTTGAGCGGTCCCTGAAACAGTGGGATGATTAGGATTCATGCCTCCCATTCTAAAACGAGTTACAGCTTCCTGATTCACCATTTCTTTCAGGTCATCATAATCAATCACTTCGATTTTTTGTAGTTCATGGCTCGTTCTAAAACCATCAAAAAAGTTTACAAAAGGTAAACTACCTTCTAAGCTAGCTAAATGAGCAACTGCCGACAAATCCATCACTTCTTGAACACTCGATTCTGCTAACATACAAAAACCTGTTTGGCGGGTAGCCATCACATCGCCATGATCACCAAAAATACTCAACGCACTTGTCGTTACTGCCCGAGCCGCCACGTGGAACACAGAAGGTAGCAATTCTCCTGCGATTTTATACATATTGGGAATCATCAACAGTAAACCTTGTGAAGCAGTATAAGTAGTGGTTAACGCACCTGTTTTTAACGAACCATGAACTACTCCCGCTGCCCCAGCTTCTGATTGCATTTCAATAACTTGAACTTTTTGACCATAAATATTTTTTAAACCACTTTCCGCCCATTCATCTACCAACTCAGCCATTGTTGAACTTGGTGTGATAGGATAAATAGCGGCAACTTCTGTAAACGCATATGAAATATAAGCCGCTGCGGTGTTTCCATCCATTGTTTTTTTCATTTTTTCACCTTTTATCTTTCCTAAACATTGCTTGTGACTGTTGTTTTTTGTGTTTTGACATACTGATCAATTGCATTAGCTGCGATTTTCCCAGCGCCCATCGCTAAAATAACGGTGGCAGCACCTGTGACTATATCGCCCCCAGCAAAAACGCCAGGTATTGAGGTTGCTCCTGTTTTAGGATCAGCTTGAATGTAACCCCATTGGTTTAGTTCTATTTCTGGATATGTTGATAACAAGACGCGATTTGCCCCTTGGCCAATTGCCTCGATTACTGCATCAGCAGGAATGGTAAACGTGCTGTCTGGAACCGGTTCTGGCCGTCGTCTTCCAGACGCATCTGGTTCACCTAAAACCATTTTGACACATTCAACACCGGCTAGATTTCCTTGTTGGTCATCTAAATAAGCAATTGGATTCGTTAACCAATAATAGTTAATTCCTTCTTCAAGGGAATGGTGGTATTCTTCAATTCTTGCTGGTAATTCTTCTAACGAACGACGATACACAATGTTCACATTTTCAGCGCCTAATCGTTTGGCTGAACGAGCGGCATCCATTGCAACATTCCCGCCGCCAATCACAACAACATTTTTAGCACGTTTAATCGGTGTATCATATTCTGGAAACTCATAGCTATGCATTAAATTGATTCGTGTTAAAAATTCACTAGAAGAATAAACCCCATTTAAACTAGTTCCTGGGATTCCCATAAAGTTTGGTGCCCCTGCACCAACCGATAGATAACAGGCATCAAACTCTGACATTATTTCTTCCATCGTAATCGTTTTACCTACTACCACATTGGTTTCTATTGTTACACCTAAGGCTTCAATACTCGCAATTTCTTGTTTAACAATTTTTTTCGGTAATCGAAATTCAGGTATACCATAGGTTAATACGCCACCAGCTTCATGAAGCGCTTCAAAAATAATTACTTCGTAGCCGAGCTTTGCCAAATCCCCCGCAACTGTTAACCCAGAAGGACCAGAACCGACCACTGCGATTTTCCCTTTTGTTGGTTCCGCTGTTTTCTTAGGAAACTTGTGATTTTCTAATGCCCAATCGGCAACTAAACGTTCTAATTTGCCAATTGCCACTGGTTCAAAGTTTTTGGCTTTCCCTAATTTACAAACTTGTTCACATTGTTTCTCTTGCGGACAAACGCGTCCACAAATAGCAGGTAAATTCGTATATTTACTTAAAATATCGGCTGCTTGTTCCATGTTTCCTTCACGAATAGCTAAAATAAATCCAGGAATATCAATCATCACGGGGCATTTAGCAATACAAGGTGCATTTTTACATTGTAAACAGCGAATCGCTTCTTCTTGCCCTTCTGCTAATGTATAGCCTAAGCAAACCTCTTCAAAATTATTCTTTCTGATAGTAGGTGCTTGTTCCGCAATCGGTGTTTTTATACGACTTTTTCTAGCCATTTTTCTCCACCTGCTCTTTCAAACGATCTGTAAAGCAAACTGCTTCTTCTTCCTGATATTGCTTCATTCGATTAATGAATTCATCCCAATTTACTTCATTGCCTTTAAACTCAGGTCCATCAACACAGGCAAATTTCATGGTGCCATCAACAGTGACCCGACAACCGCCACACATACCTGTTCCGTCAATCATAATAGGATTCAAGGAAACATAAATTGGTAATTGATGTTTTTCAGCTGTCAAGGTACAAAATTTCATCATGATGCTGGGCCCAATCGCCCAACTGCACGCTACAGATTCACGTGCAATAACTTCTTCCATCGCTTCTGTTACTAAGCCCTTTTTACCTAATGAACCATCATCCGTTGTAATGATTAGTTCATCCGAATAACGACGGCATTCTTCTTGTAACAGAACTAACTCAGCTGTGCGTGCCCCCAAAATCGTAATCACTCGGTTGCCTGCTTCTTTTAAAGCCTTGATAATTGGATAAATAGCCGCGATGCCAACCCCGCCACCGACAACCATCACCGTTCCATATTGCTTCACTTCTGTGGGCATACCTAAAGGTCCAGTGATATCTAACAAAGAGTCGGAAGTTTTAAGTTGGGAAAGTGCAGCTGTTGTCTTACCGATTACTTGGAAAATAATTCGAATACTGCCTGCTTGTGGATTTGTCTCCGCAATCGTTAAAGGGATCCGCTCTCCTTTTTCGTCAATTCTTAAAATAACAAACTGTCCAGCCTGGGCATGTGTCGCTATTCTTGGCGCTTCCAGCCAAAAATCAAATGTATTACTAGATAATTGAGTCGACTGAAGAATATTAAACATTGAAATACCTACCTTCATCATTCCTTTTCATTCTGACTCCTACTTTCTTAAACCTTTAGGCAACGCTATCAGATAAAGTTGTGGCAACACTTTTAACAAATGTTTTTAGCATTTCGATGTCTTCTTCTTCTGCATTGTTTTCAATTTCAACTGTTTCAGCTACTTTTTTAGCACCAGCTTTTTCAAAAGCTCCTACAAAATCATGCGCTGATTTACAGAAAAATTCACCATATTCACGATCACCGGAACCAACAACGCCAAATGGCTTACCTGCTAAATCCTTTTCAGTTAATTCATCAAAGAAATCTTCAAATTCAAAAGGCAGTTCCCCATCACCATAAGTATACGTTGCGATAATACAAGCATCTGCATCATCAAAGAAGTCTACATCAACTTCTGAACATTCTTCACGTTCTACTTCAACTCCAGCTTCTTGAAACTGTTCTTCCAAAATCTCGGAAATTTCTTCTGTGTTTCCAGTCATACTTGCATAAACAATTTTTACTAGTGCCATCTTCATTCATTTCCTTTCTTTTTTCCTAAATATTTCAATGCATTCAAATGCAATTGTAACCCCTTACATTAATTCCTAAAAAAATAACTTTTACAAATGATTTTATTCACAAATTAATCTAACTAAGTATGTACTCTTCCCCTTTCGAGATAGAGTATTTTTTACTACGTCTTTACTATACCACATTCCAAACCGTTTTAACAATATTTTTAAGGTAAAAAAATTATTATTTAGGTTCTTTTTTATAAAACATTTTTCCTTCTTCCAATCATAAAAATTGCTTCTAAAACCGCTCCCCCTAATGCACGAGCTTTGTCGGAGATCGTCAAGCAATCGACTTTCTCAACTGGTCGAGGATCTACATCTGCACACTTCAACCCTTGACAGCATATTACCTTTTCTGAAATCAATCCTCTCAAAGTCCCTGTCAAAGGCGAATAAACTGGAACCTGATCGATTAAAAATAATGCTTCCCCTTTCAACACGAGATCCCCGATGTTTTTAAGGTGGATAACTTGTCCTGAAGCAGGGGCATGGACAACTCGTTCCGCACTTTTTCCGCCAATTTCACCTGGAATACCTGTATTAGGTAAAGCTGTTCCTTCAAAGTATAAACGTCCCAACCTATGTCCACGCATTGTCTCAATCACAACATCGACATCTTGCGGTGCTGAAAAGCCTGGTCCTAAAGCAATCGTAATCGGTGCCATTCCTCGATGCGTACCTAAATTTTTCTTAGCCAAAATCGCATCGATAACAATCAGTGGTTTCAATTGTTGAATAGCACTTGCTGTTTGATCGACAAAAACAGGCAGCTTATTTTGCTGCCAACATTTCGCGCAATCCTTTAATGAAGTAATTCGAACAGCAACCAAATCTTCCACTCTTTGTTCTTTCTGGAAAATAGCATCACAAACTGAAACAGTCCGCCGAATGGCCAGAGGACATTCTGTTTCTAATACTAGTATTTTAAAGCCAACGTGCCATAATTTTTGGATAACACCTGTCGCTAGATCGCCCCCTCCGCGAACAATCACTAATTTTTCTTGGATGTTTTGACTGATTTCTCCCATAAAATAAGTCCTTTCTCTAATTCCATATTGCAAGCAATAATTTTGTCTAATTTTTCAAAACAGCTTTTGGGTAACTGAAGACAGACATTCATCGCTTGAACGAACTCTCTTCGCGTATGGGTTTGATTTAAACACAAAATTCGTTTGCCTTGGCTCTCTTTAAACAATCCTTTTGGATGAGCAATGAGTTGAGCTAACAATGTTTCTGTGATTGGTTCTTGTTGTTGCGCATCGGTTAATTCCAAAAAAAGCGGCAACCGATGAATGGTCGTTTCATCTATCTTTTGACCAATCACAGAAATCGGAAGCACACCAATTGTGGTGGTTGTTTCTTTTAATATCACGGGTTCATAAGAGGACCAGCCTTTCAAAGGTCGTTGTTTGGATCCATCCGCTTCTAAAAAAACTTTCGTGAAGTGCTGAAACAATATTTGAAGCGAGGTCATTGCAGGCATCGTTAGTTTTGTTTGGTTGTTGATAGCGGTTCCTGCTAAAGTGATTCCGCAGATATTCGGCGTTATTTTTTCAAAATGGTTTGTATAAAAATAATCATACAATTGACGTTGGGGAAACCCAATTTTTGTAGTTGTACTAACCAGAACAGCTTCCTTTCGATATGTTTTTGCTAGCGCCCACATTAAGCTTGTTTTCCCACCACTACCAACAATCGACACAATCTCCTTTCCTTGTAAATCAAAACACTTTTTTAAGGACTCCACAGTTGGTACCTCCTTTCCCCAAGGTCATTTTTCACAGAAAAAATAGAGGCTACGCGTACTTTTGCTTCTTCTAAAAAACATACACTGTGAGTTATTTCCGCTTCATTAATGAGTAAACCGATCCCACAGCCATCCGTCAATGATGGTGGCAAAGTAAAGACGCGAACAGCCACCTTTCTTGCCAATAGTACTTGTTCCGCCTGAACAGCATAATGTGTATTCGGAAAGGTTAGCAAATACTCCATCTTTTCACCTTCTTTTTTTGTTAAAGCGTAATTACTTTAGCCGCTTGATTCATTGTTTCAACAATTTCGTACATATTAGTAATAGAGCCGATGGCTAAGGTGTCTGTTAAATGATAAAAATCTAAACAGGCCCCACACGTTTTAATCGTGGTTCCCTTCTCCGCTAATTGTTGCAAATCAGCTAAGGTATTCGCTGCTTGATTCGTTAAAAACGCCCCTCGATTAAAGAATAATAGCTGTGTAGGAACAGTTTCTGCTTCTGATAATGATTGAAGATAACTTTTCATTAATAGTCGTCCTAGCTGCTCGTCTCCAGTACCTAATTGATCGGAGCCAATCGTAATTACTAAATCTGTTGCTGACTGACTTGTTTGTTGCGTCGCTTCTTCAGGTACCGTAATTTTGACAGAGAAAACCGTGGCTTCTATCTGCTTCGCAGTCAAAGTGGCCTGTTTTTTAGCAGCTAATTTTTTCAAATTTTCAACAGCTACTTCGTTATCGACTAAAACCTCGATAGTGCCTCCAGCTAAACCTAACTCCGCCAAAGCTTTTTTTGTTTCAATCACAGGTATTGGGCAAGGTTTCCCCAATGCATCTACTAATTTCATATTTGGCCCTTCTCTCTATAAAAGTACTACTGCTTGTTGTTCTTTTGGCAGAACCTCACCAATAATTTTGGCAACAGGGTCCTCTTTTTGAATAGCTGCTAAACAGGCTGCCGCTTCGTCAGCAGCAACACTAATTAACAGTCCGCCAGATGTTTGTGGATCAAACAAAAGTTCTTGCATTTCCATAGAAATTTTTGAATAATCGATTGTCGTTCCGATTGTTTGTCGGTTTCTTTGCCCAGCTGCAGTGACTAAACATTCTCCAGCGTAGGCCAACGCTCCTGTAATGGTTGGTAACGCTTCTGTATCAATCAGTAATGTTACCTGATTATCAGCCATTTCTTTTGCATGAATTAATAGACCAAACCCAGTCACATCAGTACAAGCATGTACTGCGTAAGATCGAGCATTCGCAGCGGCATATTTATTTAAACGTTCCATCGAATCTTGTGCGATTTTTTGTTCCGTCTGCTTCGCCAATTGCCCCCGAACAGCCGCTTGAATAATTCCTACACCTAATGCTTTAGTTAAAATCAAGACATCCCCCACCTGTGGCGTATTATTATGCCACAAATTTTCTGGATGAACTTCTCCAGTTACCGCTAAGCCATACTTGGGTTCATGGTCATAAATCGAATGGCCTCCCGCCAGTAAAGCGCCCGCTTCCTTTAATTTTAAACTGCCACCCAAGAGCATTTGTTCCAACCATTCTTTTGACATCTTTTGTGGAAAACAAACAAGATTTAGCGCATAAAGGACTGTACCGCCCATGGCATAGACATCACTTAAAGCATTAGCGACCGCAATTTTTCCAAATGATAACGGATCATTGACCATTGGTGAAAAAAAATCAACCGTTGAAATCAAAGCTTTTTCAGACGTTATTTGGTAAACAGCGGCGTCGTCGGCATGTTCAAATCCGACGAGTAGCCGCTCATTTGCCGGTGTTTCGGGTAAGTGTTGCAACAATTGGTTCAGTACACGGGATTCAATTTTTGCCCCGCAGCCACCTGATGTACATTGTGATAAAAAATCCATGCTGTCCGCTCCTTCTCAAATTAGTAGTTCTTGTAAAGCGTGAATTGTCCAAGTAATTTCTTCAGGCGTTGTCTGCCAACCAAAGCTAAAACGTAAGGTGCCAGTTGCTAAAGTCCCAGCTGTTTCATGGGCTAATGGTGCACAATGCAAACCTGCGCGCGTCATAATGCCATATTGTTCTGCTAGTTGCTGTGCCACCACTGTTTCTTCCTGATTCCACAGTGTGATAGAAACAACAGGGACAGTTTGTGCCGCGTCCTTGGTTCCTAAAATTGTGACAGGTAACCCTGATAAACCATCTAAAAAATTCTGCATTAAGGTTCGTTCGTGCTTTTGAATCGCTGCTAAACCAATTTTATTCAACTCTTTAACAGAACTATTTAAGCTTAGAATACCTAAACTGTTTAACGTACCAGCTTCAAATTTATCTGGTAAAAAAGAGGGTTGATCAAAGGAATTAGAATGGCTACCAGTGCCGCCCGTTATCAGTGGTTTGACCGCTTCAGCCCCTCGCTCACTAAAAGCTAACCCACCAATACCTGCTAATCCATATAAGCTTTTATGTCCAGTAAAGGCTAACACATCAATGGCCATCTGGGTCATTTTTATTGGTAAAAATCCCGCCGTTTGAGCTGCATCCAAAACGGTTAATAATCCTTTCTGTTTGGCCCATTGAAAACATTCTTCAATGGGTAAAATGGTGCCTAAGACATTGGATGCGTGTGTCATCACCAAGGCTTTTGTATTCGTTCGCCAGGCTCGCTGAATATCTTCTACATCTAACAGACCCGTTTTTTGACAAGCAACATACGTCACTGAAATGCCTCGTTCTTTCTCAAGTAAGTGAAGCGGTCTAGCTACTGCATGATGTTCTAACATGGTCGTAATCACATGATCGCCAGGTTGTAAAATCCCCGCTAATGCAAGATTTAAGGAAGTTGTTGCGTTATTCGTAAACGTAATCTGAGCCGCACTGGGTGCCTGAAAAAAGTCTGCTAACAATTGACGTGTCTCTAAAAGAGGAAGCCCCTCTCTAAGCAAAGGGGCATTTCTTCCGTAATTCATGAACTGATTTTCTGCTAAATAGGCAGTCAAAGCCTCAATGGTTGCTGGAAATTTTTTATAGGAAGTCGCTGCATAATTTAAATAAACCAAATCCTTCATACGATTTTCCTCTCTAACTATTGGTTTCTTGAATTAATTTTCTGTACTCTTCTGGCGTATCGATATCTTTCAAACGGCCAGGAGTCGCTATTCTCAGCATCTGAACTGCTTCTGGAAAGCGTTCATAAATCATGCGTCCGCCTTTTTCACCAGTCAATGTTAATAGTTCTTGTCGAAATTGATTACCGAATAATACTGGACTACTAGGACAGCCATCTTTTTGTAATGGCACTATAATTTTATTTCTCTGACATTTATCTAACACGGGTTGTAGCATTTTAGGTGTTAACAATGGTTGATCACTAGGTAAGTATAAATAGCCAGCTCCCCGAGCTTGTTCGGTTCCTAAACGAATACTGCTACTTTGCCCTTCTTGCCATTGATGATTGAGAATCACCTGAATGTTCTTAGGTAAAGGAAACGCTGGCTGATTCTCAGGCGAAACAACTAAAATCCGTTCTAATACGTCTAATTGATTCACTAAGGTTAACGTGTGCTCTAAAAATGTTTTTCCTTGATATTTTAAGAACAATTTATTTTGGCCCATCCGTTGTGAATTGCCCGATGCTAGAATAATGACACTAACGAGTGACATGAGTTGTCTCCTTTTATCTTTTTTTCTTTTGATAAGGGGTATTTTCTAAAGGCAGACTTGGTCGTAGCTGACCATCCAAGGCAAAATATGCGCCTGCTAAAGCTGGTGCGGTAGGGATCGTTGCTAACTCACCTACGCCTTTAATTCCATAAGCTAAACCTTCGTGAAGATTGTCAGCATGAACCAAAATTGTTTCGATTGGTGGTACTTGAGTGGCGTTCACTAATCCTAGCGTTGCATATTTTGCTTTAACATAGCCTTCTTCTAAGGCAAATTTTTCAGTTAAAGCATACCCCATGCCCATTGCAATCCCACCTTCAATTTGACCTTCAGCAGCTCGTGGATTCACCACTTGCCCCATATCATACGCAGCCACAAATTTAGCTACTTTTCCTTTGTCATCTAGAATAGCTACTTCAGCAGCATAACCATAACCAGCATGACTAACTGGACTTTTTTTATCATTAATTAATGGATCCGTTTTCGCTGAATATTCCCCATAAAATTCTTCGCCTTCCAAATCGCTTAAAGCACGTCCCATATCAAGCTCATACCGTAATTGCATTGCCGCTCTTCTAGTTGCTTCTCCTGTGAAGAGTGACTGCCTCGAAGCCGTTGTCGTTCCTGAATTCGGTGTTCTTCTCGTATCAGGGGCTTCCGCAACAATCATTTCTGGTGGTAAATTTAATGTTTCACAGGCAATTTGCGTCGTAACGGTTGCCATCCCTTGACCGATACAAGCAGCACTTGTGCGGACATGTATTTTTCCTTCTTCAACAGAAATAATACAACGCCCTGTATCAGGTAGCCCCACACCCACGCCACTATTTTTAAAGAAACTAGAAATTCCAGCAACTTCCGCTTGTTCATAGACGTCTTTAACTGCTAACAAGGCTTCTTTTAACGCCGCATTTTTCGAGACCAATTGTCCATTCGGTAAAGTATCTCCTGGGGCGACGGCATTTTTAAAGCGTATTTCCCATGGTGATAGTCCGACTTTTTCTGCTAACAAGTTTAAATTACTTTCAATTGCAAAAGCCGTTTGGCAAACACCAAATCCACGAAATGCACCTGCTGGCGGATTATTAGTATATACAGCAAACCCTTCCACATCAATCGTTTGATACTTGTAGGGACCTGCCGCATGTGTACAAGCCCGTTGCAATACTGGTCCTCCTAAAGAAGCATAGGCCCCAGTATCCGCATAAATCACTGCTTTCATTGCAGTTAAATTACCTTCTTCATCACAGCCAGTCGTAAAGTCCATTTCCATGCCATGGCGTTTGGGATGAACCATCAAACTTTCTTCACGGCTTAGCAGTACTTTTACTGGTTTCTTCAATAACCAAGCGGCTAAGGATGCATGATGCTGAACACTCATGTCTTCTTTTCCACCAAAACCACCACCAACAAGTTTTGATTGAACATGAATTTTTTCCTTGTCCAGTCCTAACATCCGAGCCACTTCCCGTTGTTCATCATAGATACTTTGACCCGCACTAAAGAGCAAAATGCCCTCACCTTCAGGCTGTGCAATCGCACACTCGGGTTCCATAAAGGCATGTTCGTTAATTGGTACGGAATAATGTTCTGTCACTATAAACGCAGAATTTGCTAATACTTCCTCTGCATTGCCACGTACCAAGTGTTCATGAGACAAGATATTGCCCTTTTCATGAATAGCTGGTGCACCTTCTGCTAAAGCAGCTTCACAAGAAGTAAGCGGTATCATTTCTTCGTAATCAACTTCCACTAAATTTTTTATCTCTGGTAAGGTTTCTTTTCTTTTTGAAACAACGAGTGCCACTGCATCCCCAACGTACCGTGTTATTTCTCCTTCTGGAATCATTACATCCCAATCGGAAATAAATTCTAAATGACCAATTTTATTATTTCCTGGAACGTCTTTAGCTGTGAACACAGCCACACAGTCAGGATGCGCCAACGCTTGGGTACTATCGATTGATAGAACTTTTGCACGAGGATAGGCACTCCGCAAAGCAGATGCATGAAGCATTCCTTCTATGTCAATGTCATCTACATAAATCCCTGTGCCTAATGTTTTCTCTACTGCATCGACCCGTTGGAAGTCTTCCCCTAATTTACCATTTGAATGTTCTTCCGGAATGCTCGTTTCTTCACAAAACATTTTAGCAGCTAACTGAATGGCTTCTATTATTTTCACATATCCTGTACAACGACAAATGTTTCCTCGTATAGCTTTTTGAATGTCTTCTTTTGTGGGTTCGGGTTTCTTGTTCAATAATCCTTGTGCCGAAATAACCATCCCAGGGATGCAATACCCGCACTGAACTGCACCCGTTTTTGCAAACGCATAGGCATAAACATCTTTTTGCCGTTGGCTTAAACCTTCGATTGTCGTGACTTCTTTACCAGCTAATTTTTCTAGAGTAAACAAACACGCTTTGGAAGCCTTTCCATTTACTAGCACCGTACATGCGCCGCAAGAGCCTTGGTTACAACCATCTTTTGTTCCAGTTAGGCCCAGATCCTCCCGCAAAAAGTCCATTAATTTTTTGTTTGTTTCACAGGTTTCACTTTGACCATTTACAATAATTGAATACATTTCTTGCACCTCGATTTCTGATATAGTTTAGTGTTCAATCACCTAGATTATACCACAAATCTTCGTTCTAAAAATTATTTTTTAGCAAAAAAACTTTTTTATTTAACTCAAAAGTCCTCATTATTGATAGCGCTGTTGAATTAATTCTCCCGCGATGCTAATCGCTAACTCTTCTGGTGTTTCGGCTGCAATGTCTAAGCCAATTGGCATGAAAATTCTTTCAATTTCAGTCATTGTATAACCGACCTCTTTTAACCGTCGAACTTGTGAAGCAATTTTGTGTTTGCTCCCCATCACACCAATATATTTGGCTGGTGTTTCCAATAACTGTTTGGCAACGATGAAATCAAAATTGTGTCCTCTGGTAATTACTATACCATAATCGTCCGCCGTTATTTCAATAAACGCAGCTAAATTTTCTAAAGGAATAACCCGTAGTTCCTCAGCTTGTGGAAAAGCTTGTGCCGTCAAAAATTCTGGACGATCGTCCACTACAACGCAATAAAACGATAAATAGTTTAAAATAGGTACCAATGCGCGTGCGACATGACCACTTCCAAAAATATACACTTTCCCTACTTGGAGGATCGCTTCTGTTAAAAAAGTGATTTCCTCTTTTTGCTCACAATAGATACCTTTAGGTAGCAAACTTAATTCCCCCTCCCAAGAAGTGGAACCAATCAATTTGCCTGTTTCACTATAAAAGGATACTTTTCCTAAATTGTTTTGATCTAGTTCAGTCATTAACCAACCTTGTTGATTATTTTGAAAATGCGTTTCTATGGACTCACACAACTCTTTTAAAAATGGCGTTTCCCATGAAAGATAATGGAAAAAAATCGTGACATTTCCGCCACAGACCATGCCTAAATCAGCAATATTATTCGGGGCTAAAATAAATTGACGTTGTGCATTTTCTTTCTCAATAAGTAGCTTTTTTGCCACTTGTTCAGCCTGAAATTCAACCGCGCCACCACCAACAGTTCCGGCTATTCTACCTTCGGCGGAAACCAGCATTCTAGCCCCTTGACTTCGTGGTGTAGATCCTGAACTTGTACCAATCGTTAATAACATCGTGTCTTGCTTTTCCAATATTGCCTGTTTCAAACGCTGAAATACTTCTCTCATTTCAGTTCCTCCGATACTACATCCTGTTCTTTAAATATTTCTTCAAAGCAAGCCTCTACCTGTTGATACACTTTTTTCTCAAATAAAAGATATTGATCAATCAACTCTTTTCCTTGATCCGTAACAATTGACCCGCCACCATTACAACCACCAACACTTTTGATAATTAATGGAAAAGATAGCTCTTCTTCAGCTACCCGCACAATCCGCCATGCCTTATTATAAGACATTTTCATCTCTTTTGCCGCTAAGTTTAGTGACCCAGTTTGCTGAATTTTTTGTAAAACTTCGACAACGCCAGGACCAAAAAAGTTCCGATCTGTTTTTAATTTTAAGTTTAAGGAATACGTAAACATCTTCTCCTCCTTTATTCGTTCATTTTTTTATAGATAACGTAAGGGAAAAAGGATACGAAAGCTTACTCACTTTCGTATCAAAAAAAGCAATCTTCACTCAAGTGCTACGCGCTTTTTTGGTTTTAAAATGACATTTAAAAGGACTGCTACCAAAGTGGTTAAGATAACTTCCGAATTACCGAAAATCGTTGTTACCCAAGTTGGAAAACCAGCTAAGCTTCCAGTAGACAATGTGACACCAATTCCAAATGCTAGAGCTGTTCCGACAACCCCAGTATTTCGAGGAGTCATTTCCTGCGAAGCAATCATCCGAATACCTGTCATAGAAATAGAAGCAAAAACTGAAATCGTTGCGCCACCAATTACTGCGTAAGGAATCGTAGTTAATAACGCAGCTACTTTCGGAACAAAACCAGCAATTAATAATATAACTGAAGCGAAAACCAGAACATACTTATTAATCACTTTTGTTACCGTAACCAGACCAACATTTTGTCCAAAAGTTGCCACTGGGATTGATCCAAATAAACTGCCAATAAAGTTAGTGAAACCACTCCCCATAATTCCGCCAGATAATTCTTCATCCGTTGCATCCCGATCCATTGCCCCAACCGTTGTTGCTGTAAATTGACCGATGGCTTGAACAGCATCAACAATAAACATCACTACAAGCGTAAAGATAGGTACCAGTTGAAAATCCAGTCCAAAATGAAACGGGGTAATTACCTGAACGATTTTAGCATTTTGAACTGGTTCAAAACTAACCATCCCTAAAGCTAAAGAAATCAAATAACCAATAACCATTCCGTTTAAAATTGCGGATAACTTCAAAAATCCTTTTGCAAAATAATTGAAGTAAAAGACAATCGCAAAGGTTAATAATGCAACTAACCAATTCCGTGCTGAACCAAAATCAGCACTACCAGCTCCTCCTGCCATATATTTAATCGCAACTGGAAACAAGGATAGTCCAATGCTTAAAATAACCGTTCCTGTTACTAAAGGCGGAAACAACACACGGATTTTTTTAATGAACAAACCAACAATAATAACAAGAATACTGCCAACTAATTGGGAACCAAAAATTGCTGCAATCCCAAAATCAGCTCCGATGGCCATCAAAATCGGTACATACGCAAAACTTGCACCCATCATAACTGGTAACCGTGAACCCACTTTTCCAAAAATAGGGAAAAGTTGAATTAACGTGGCAACTGCTGAAAAAATCAATGATGTTTGAATCAAAATAGTTGTATCACTAGGACTTAATTGGCAAACTTTGGCAATCATGATTCCCGGTGTGACAATCCCTACTACTGCTGCGACAACGTGTTGCAATCCCATCGGAATTGCTTCAGAAATTGATAGTTTCGCATCATATTCAAATAATGCTTGCTCTTTTTTTTCATTCATAGGATCGTTTCCTTCTTCTTTTTATTCTAAAAGGATTGTTTCCCTTAATCAGTAAAGAATGCAATCCTTTTTCCCTCAGAAACATCTTAAAAATTATCCTTTGACAGCAACTGCTTCAATTTCAAATAAACCATCTTTTGGCAACTTGGCTACTTCTACACAAGAACGTGCAGGCAAAACTTCTGAAAAGTAATTCCCATAGATTTCGTTAATTTTGCTAAAATCAGACATATGTTGTAAAAACACCGTTGTTTTCACAACATTATCATAGGTCATCTCGACCTCTTTTAAAATCGAACCTAAATTGATAAAAGCTTGTTTTGCTTGTTCTTCCACTGTAGCCTTCATTTCACCCGATTGCGGATCTAATCCTAGTTGTCCAGAAATGTACAACGTATTTCCCGCTAAGACAGAATGTGAATAAGGTCCTACAGCAGCTGGTGCCTGTGCAGAATTAATCATTTTGTTTGTCATCGTTTTCCTCCATTCTATGATTCTTTATTTTCAATTAAAGTCCCTGTTTTTCCAGATAATCCTTCTTTGGCTTTTTCTAATAACGTAATCAATGTTTTTCGACCTGGCTTAGATTCAGCAAACTTAATCGCTGCTTCAACTTTTGGTAACATTGAACCTGGAGCAAACTGACCTTCTTGCGCATATTGTTTCATTTTTTCTGTTGAAATATTCCCTAAGGCTTCTTGATTTTCTTTACCAAAATTAATACAAACTTTTTCAACTGCTGTTAAAATCACGAGCAGATCAGCATCTACTTGTTCAGCTAGTCGTTCACTACAAAAATCTTTGTCGATGACTGCATTTACCCCTTTCAGTCGGTTCCCTTCTTGAATGACTGGGATGCCACCACCGCCGCCAGCAATGACTGTTTGGCCAGCGTCAACCAATGTTTGAATCGTGAGAAGTTCGACAATATTTTTGGGTTTAGGGGAAGCGACGACTTGGCGGTAACCACGGCCAGCATCTTCCATCACTTGTATATTTTTTTCTTTGACTAATTGTTCTGCTTCTTCTTTTGTCATGAAGCGGCCAATTGGTTTCGTTGGTTTTTTGAACGCCGGATCATTTTCATCCACGACCACTTGAGTGACTATGGTGGTGACGGCTTTACTTATATTTCGCTGACGCAACTCTTCTTGTAGCGCATTCTCTAAATCATAGCCAATGTAACTTTGACTCATGGCTACGCACATGGATAACGGAACAACTGGATATTGTGGATTATTAAAGGAAAATTCTTCCATAGCTAATTGAATCATCCCCACTTGAGGACCATTGCCATGAGATAAAATAACTTCATATCCTGCTTCAATCAAATCTGCAATCGCTTTGGAGGTCTGTTTTACGGCAGTCATCTGCTCCGTCAAATTATTTCCTAAAGCATTGCCACCTAAAGCTACTACGACGCGTTTGCCCATTGCTTCACCTCATTTTCTGTTTTATAAAAAGGACGATGCTTTTTCTTTTTCACAACGAGTTTTCGTATTAACTGTCTGTTGTCGTTGCATGAAGTCAACGCACATGACTAAGCGTTCTTGACTCGAGACAATCACACATTCATGAATAGACTTGGGAAGGTCTTATTTGTTCATGTTGAAGAGGCAACTTCTAATGATTCATTGTGTAAAGAAAAAGCATCTGTCTTCATGCCAAATTCATTATTTTACTTCTCTTGGTGTCGCTTTATCCGCTAAGTCTGTTAAGGTTTTTTGCGGATTTTTTACTTTACTTAAGAAAATCATAGCCGCAATAACATACGGTTTGTAGCTAGCTTCTTTGTAAAGTTCGACCCGATAACGATCGAAAACAGAAGCTTCCACTTCGCCTTCTTCACAACTAACGCCAGTAATATCAGCTGGTAGACAATGCATATACAAAGCTTTGCCGTCTTTTGTTGTTTTCATCAATTCTTCTGTACATTCCCAATCTTTGTGCTTTTTATTTTGAGAAAGTAATTCTTGTTCTAATTGATCAATTCCTGCTTGGTCACCATTGCCATATAATTCAGTTCGCTTTTCCATTGCCGCAAAAGGTGCCCAGCTTTTCGGATAAACAACATCCGCATCTTTGAATGCTTCTGCCATACTATTCGTTTTAGTAAAGTTTCCACCAAATTCTGCTGCATTTTTCTTCGCAACTTCTTCTACTTCTGGCATAATTTCATAACCTTCTGGATGTGCTAAGACGACATCCATTCCTAAACGGGTCATTAGACCAACAATTCCTTGAGGAACAGATAATGGTTTTCCATAAGATGGTGAATACGCCCAAGTCATGGCAACTTTTTTCCCTTTCAGGTTTTCAATGCCACCAAATTCATGAATTAAATGCAACGCATCCGCCATTGCTTGCGTCGGATGGTCAATATCACATTGTAAATTCACTAACGTTGGGCGTTGTTCTAATACCCCATCTTTATATCCTTCTTGGACAGATTCTGATACTTCGTGCATGTAAGCATTGCCTTTACCAATGTACATGTCATCACGAATACCAATGATATCAGCCATAAAAGAAATCATGTTTGCTGTCTCACGAACAGTTTCTCCGTGAGAAATTTGACTTTTTCCTTCGTCTAAATCTTGAACTTCTAAGCCCAAAAGATTACACGCTGAAGCGAAACTAAAACGTGTTCTTGTAGAGTTGTCGCGGAATAAAGAAATCCCCAAGCCACTATCAAAGATTTTAGTTGAAATATTATTTTCTCTTAAATAGCGTAATGTATCGGCAACTGTGAAAACAGCTTCTAATTCATCTCTTGTTTTTTCCCAAGTTAGGAAAAAGTCATTTTCGTACATTTTTTCAAATTCTAATTTATCTAATTTCTCAATATATTCTTTAAACGTTTCCATTCCATCTGCTCCTTTTTTCTTGTCTAATAATCCTTTACTTAACCACAATAGACCGTTGGTAATGCCGCATAAACGGCTGCACAACGAACCAAATCATCTTTCCAAGTTTTTTCATTTGGTGCATGTGCTTGTGCTTCCGCCCCTGGCCCGAAACCAATACAAGGAATGCCATTACGTCCCATAATTGAAACGCCATTTGTTGAGAAGGTCCACTTATCTAACAATGGGCGTTCTTCACGCATTTCCACTGTTTCTACAGAGCCTTTCCGTGTTTCTCCATAGAGATTTTTATGCGTTTCCATCAAGGCTTTTGTTACATCATGATTTTCTGGAATTACCCACGTTGGGAAATAACATTCAATTTCATAAGTTAAATCAGTATAAGAAGGACGATCATAGTTGTACATTGAAACCGTCACATCATCTCCATATTTTTTAACAGCTGGTAAATTACGAATTTCTTCTAAACAACTTTCCCAAGTTTCTCCAGCTGTCATTCGACGGTCTAGTGAAACGGTACAGCCATCCGCAACAGCACACCGACTTGGTGAAGAATGGAAAATTTGCGAAACAGTCACCGTACCACGTCCTAAGAAACGGGCTTCTTGCCACTCTGGATTGTACTTAGGATCTAACATACGAACTAAACCACGAATCGCTGTGCTTTCTGTATCTCCATTGTTGTTTAAGGCACGAACATCTTGTAAGATATCCGCCATTTTGTAAATGGCATTATCTCCACGTTCTGGTGCTGAGCCATGACACGAAACGCCTTTGACATCAACTTTAATTTCCATTCGGCCTCGTTGACCACGATAAATCCCACCATCTGTTGGCTCTGTTGAAACAACAAATTCTGGACGGATACCGTCTTCTTTGATAATGTACTGCCAGCATAAACCGTCACAGTCTTCTTCTTGGACAGTAACTGTTACCAAAGCAGTGTATTTTTCTGATAATAGACCTAAATCTTTCATAATTTTAGCGCCATAAATAGCTGAAACAATCCCGCCTTCTTGGTCAGATGTACCGCGACCACCGATCTCAGTTTCTGTTTCATAACCATCGTAAGGATCAAATTTCCAGTTACTCATTTCACCAATTCCGACAGTATCCATGTGCCCATCAAAAGCAATTAATTTTTCACCAGACCCCATATAACCAAGTAAATTTCCTTGAGGATCAATGTCAATTTTATCGAAACCTAATTTTTCCATTTCGGCTTTTGCTCGCGCAATTTTGTTGCCTTCTTCTGCACTTTCTCCTGGAATTTTGACAAGGTCTCTTAAAAATTTGACCATATCTTCTCTGTAACCTTCTGCTGCTGCATTTACTGCATTAAAATCCATTCCTTTTACCTCCATAAAATTTTTTTATAATTGTCTGGATCAGTGTCCCCTTCGGTAGAAAACATTAAAACGTTTGACGTCTCATCCAGTTGCAATGCCTCACGTAATTCTTGATAGTCGGGATCTTGCATCACTGTAGCTACTAAGCCCATTGCTACTGCCCCAGATTCGCCTGATACAACTTGCGGATCCCCTTTTAATGGCGCGCCCAACATACGCATTCCTTTTTCAGAAACCCAATCTGGTGCTGAAACAAAGAAGGATGTATGATTTTTTAGAATATCAAAAGAAATCGTATTAGGTTCTCCACATGCTAGGCCAGCCATAATTGTCTGTAAATCACCATCGACAAAGCGAATTTCTCCGTCTTTTTTAATTGCTGATTGATATAAACAGTCAGCCGCCTGTGCCTCAACTACGACCATAATCGGTGGGTTTTCTGGAAAAGCATTAGCAAAATAACCAATCACCGCCCCAGCTAAACTGCCGACACCAGCTTGAACAAAAACATGACTAGGTCGTTCAGAGCCAAATTTTCTTAATTGTTGAGAGGCTTCTAACGCCATCGTTCCATATCCTTGCATAATCCAAGTTGGAATTTTTTCATATCCGTCCCAAGCGGTGTCTTGAACCATGACACCGTTTTCAGTTTCTTCGGCCATTTTATTAGCCATTCGCACACATTCATCGTAATTAACTTCTTCGATTGTGACGGTTGCGCCTTCTTTTTCAATATTTTCTTTTCTCGTCTGTGTTGAACCCTTTGGCATGAGTACAACTGATTTTTGACCTAATTTATTCGCAGCCCAAGCGACTCCTCGTCCATGGTTGCCATCAGTTGCTGTAAAAAACGTAGCTTGTCCAAAAGCTGATCGTAATTGATCAGAAGTTAATTCATCATATGTTAGTTCCGAAACATCTTTCTTTAATTTTTCGGCAATATAGTTAGCCATGGCAAACGAACCACCTAAGACTTTAAAAGCATTTAAACCAAAGCGATAAGATTCATCTTTAACAAAGAAATCATTTAACCCCAGATACGCGGCCATATGATTCAATTCTGCTAATGGTGTTTCTGAATACTGTGGAAAACTTTTGTGAAAAGCCAAAGCTTTCTCAATTTTTTCTTTAGACATCAGTGGTAAGTACTTATCCTCCGTCTTCGGCATTTCATTTGCTGTCCATTTAATTTTTTCCAAAAATACTTCTCCTCCTTCTATTTTTAAGTTGCTTTACGAAAAACAAATTTTCCTTGATTTGCCAAGATGACTTGCCCAGCTTCAGCAACTTTTTGACCTCTTAAATAAACCATTCGAGCCTGTCCTTGTGTTTCAAATCCTTCATACGGCGTATAATCGACATTTTGTAACTGCGTTCTCGCAGCAATCACGCCGGTTGTTCTAGGATCCCAAACAACTAAATCGGCATCACTGCCTTCTTGCACCACACCTTTTTGTGGATACATCGAGAATTGTTTAGCAATATTTTCAGAAAGCAGAGCAACCATTTTTTCCAAGGTGATTCGGCCCTTCGCCACACCTTCCGTGTAAATTAATTCTGGTCTCGTTTCAACACCTGGCATCCCATTGGGAATTTTACTAAAATCATCTTCGCCAACTGTTTTTTGTCCGTGAAAATTAAAACTGCAGTGATCTGTCGATATTGTATTGATTGCCCCCTCTTTAATCCCTTGCCACAAAGCCTGTTGATCCTCTCGTTTGCGTAGTGGCGGTGAGCAGACATATTTTGCTGCTTCAAAATTAGGCGCATCATACAAGTGATCATCTAGTAAAAGATATTGAGGGCAAGTTTCTACATAGACTGATTGTCCTCTTTGACGAGCCCGTTCCACCGCTTCTAATGATCGTTTTGTGCTTAAATGCACAATGTTAACCGGCAAATCAGCCATTTCCGCTATCATCAAATATCTTGCTACCGCTTCTGCTTCAACAGCCGCCGGTCTTGATAACGGATGATAGTGCGGGGTTAGCTTTCCTTGAGAAACATATGATTGGATTAATTCATCTACTAAATCACCATTTTCACAATGAACGCCTAACATTCCATTAACTTTTTTTATTTCTTTCATCGCTTCAAAAATTTCCGCATCTGTGGTCCGCAAGTTATCATAAGCCATATACATTTTGAAGGAAGTAATACCTGCAGCAATCATTTCCTGAATTTCAGCAGCTATCGTTGGGTTCCATTCGATCATGGACATATGGTAAGTATAATCACATGAACTCTTGCCTTCAGCCAATTGATTCCAAGTAGCTAAACAGTCTTTCAATGAGCCACCTTTATTAGGTGTAGCCATATCAATAACCGTAGTCGTACCTTTGGCCACCGCCGCTTGGCTGCCAGTAGTAAAGTTATCCGCCGTACTTAACGAACCTTTGCCATTATTTAATTCCAGATGCGTGTGCGCATCAATAAAGCCTGGTAATACATAACACCCCGTAACATCCTCAATCTGAGAATTTTCTACTGGTAAATTTGCCCCCATCTCTACAATTTGCTCGCCGTCAATTCGAATATCCAATTGACGACGATTATATGCAGATACGACGGTTCCACCTTTGAGCAGAATAGACATTTATTTATCCCCCAGTCGTAAATTTCCTTTTATGCTTGCATACAATAAGCATATTCTTCAATCATAGTTACCATTAATGCAATTAAATCTTCTGGTACATCTAATCCTTGATCTGTTAATTGAATTGTTGACACCGTTCCCCATAGACGCAGTAAACAAATTTTATCCACAGGATTTTGAACATAGAAACCTGAATTAGTACTGTCATAAAAATCAGCTTCACTGTTAAATAAGGTAAATTTGTCTTTGTAAGGGGCACTTGCATAAGGGCAAAATGTTTCACAGTTACCACATTCGTTACACATCCGATCAACATGGACAATTTGTGGTTTTCCTTCGACATACACAACAATATTTGCTCGGTTTGGACAGACATCCATACAAGATTCACAAATTGTGGAGCATTCTAAGCAACGACTAGCTTGACTACAAGACATCTCGTCTGTCACAAGGATACCCCGTTTGTTTCTAACAAATGCGACATCACTATTTAAATTATCTTTTTCATAGTGATGATTGTGGACAAGACAAATATTATTGGCCGCTTTGGTTGCATCAGCAATTGCTTCAACAATTGTGGCTGGTCCTAAATTAGCGTCACCAATGACATAGACGCCTGGTATATTTGTTTCCAATGTTTCTTGATTTGAAACGACTTTCCCATAGTTGTCTGTGTGAATGCCTAATGCTTGGTAAAATTCTGTATCTACTTTTTCACCAACAGCGGCAATCACTGTATCAGCAGGAATATCAATCATTTCTCCTGTACCAATCGGACGACGGCGTCCAGAAGCATCTCGTTCACCTAGGACCATTTTTTCACAAGTTAATTGTTGATTTTCATGTTTAATTGGCGAAAGTAATTCTAAAAAGTCGACACCATCTTCTAAGGCTAAATAAAGTTCTTCTTCATCTGCTGGCATATTGCGTTTATTCCGACGATAAACCACTGAGACTTTTTTAACACCAGGCAATGTTGTGGCTGCACGAGCACAGTCCATGGCTGTATTTCCGCCACCAACGACGACAATCTGTTCCCCGTAAGGATTAATCGTTGGATTTTCTCGGTTTGCTTTTAAAAATTCTAACGAGTTCAATGCTCGCCCAGATTCTAAACGAAGGACCCCATGTTTCCATGCACCAATGGCATAAATAACATTCGTATAGCCTTGGTTTTTCAATTCTGCCAATGATGGCGCCTCTTGTCCTGTACGGAATTCAACTCCCATAAATTCCGCTAACTGAACGTCTTTTTGAACAGATTCCATAGAAATTCGAAATTCTGGTACAATCTGGCTACAAACGCCCCCAATTGTCTCGGATTTTTCAAACACAGTAACAGGCATGCCTTCACGTGCTAATAAATACCCAGCAGAGATCCCTGCAGGACCTCCACCCACAACAGCTGTTTTAGGTGCATTTTCTTTTGGCTGTGGCTTTTCTAGTGTCGTCAATAATTCATCATAAGCATGTTCAGCTGCTTCTAACTTCACTTCCCGAATATGAATAGATTCTTCATAAAATTGACGTGTGCATTTGGTCATACAAGGATGTGCACAAATGGTTCCAGTAATAAAAGGCAACGGATTTTTATCGACAATTACTTGCAAGGCCTTTAAATAATTGCCTTCACTTACATAACGAAGGTAAGCAGGAATATCCTGATTGATTGGACAACCACCGTCACTTCGACAAGGAGCAATATAACAATCTGTTAATGGGACTGTTTTTCTTAGTTTGGTACTTTCTGGTAATTTAATTGATTTTTGGTAACGCGCTTGTGTTTTAGCTTTCTCAACAACTTGGGCTAATTTATCCAAGTTGACATGAACCATCTGAGGATATTCTGCTGCGCTTAATACATTAGCAACTTGATTCATTCGTTGATAGCCACCAGGTTTCAACAGCGTCGTTGCCATAGTGATTGGCCAAATCCCAGCATCAAATATTTCTTTACTATTGAAAATATCTGCACCGCCAGAATAAGAAATTTGTAGTTTCCCATCAAATGCTTCTGATAATTTTTGTGCCAATGAAATACTAAGAGGAAATAGCGAACGTCCTGACATGTACATTTCATCACCAGGTAATTCATTTGCTGCAATCGTTACTGGGAAAGTGTTCGTAATTTTAACTCCGAAGCTTAGATTTTTACTATTGGCTAATAATTGCAGACGTTGTAACATCGGTACTGCTTCTTCAAATTGTAAATCTTCTTTAAAATGGTGATCGTCAAAAACCATATAATCAAACCCTAGCTCATCCATCGTTTGACGCGCATATTCATAACCTAACATGGTTGGATTACATTTAATAAAGGAATGGAGCCCTTTTTCACTTAATAAATAGGCCGCAATTCGTTCAATTTCATCTGATGGACAGCCGTGTAAAGTCGACAGCGTAATAGAATGACAGACTTTAGGACTAATTGCTTCGATATATAAGTCATCTACTTTTTTTAAATAAGATAGATATTTTTTGGCAGCTGCTTGGCATTCCGCCCAAATCGGCGTTCCTTCTGCGTTCTGCATTTCGTTAATATAACGATCAATTTTTGGTGATTGAATCCCTGCCAAATCATAGCCAACACTCATGTTAAAAATGAAACCATTCGGGTCACCTAGCTCAAACTCTTTACTCAGTAACTTCAAAACAAACCATGCTTTGACGTATTCATCATAAGCTTGGGGAACGCGCAATTCTGTGGACCACTCAACGTTGTAACATTCATCCGCTGCTGCGATACATGGTTTACTCACTGGTAAATCTTCTCCATCCAGTATCTGGACTGTCTTAACTTCAAAAAAACGAGAACCTGTTAAATAGGCCGCAATAATATTTTGTGCTAATTGTGTATGAGGACCTGCTGCTGGACCACAAGGGGTTTCCATTTTTTCTCCAAATAACGAAATCGTTTTTGTAGGATCCGCATGATAAAATTTACGAATGCCAAAAATTGTGCCATCTTGTTGATACTCACTAAAAATCCAATTTAATAAAGCCTCAATTGAGATGGGATGCATAATATCACTCATTAACGTCACTCCTTTTATTTATAATGAAAGCTATTGATTTACTCGTTTCCAGAAAGATTGTGCTTGCGTTTGCGCATCATGCCAAACTTTCTCTTCATCAATTCCTTGAACTTCACGATTACGCATCCGAATTTCTCCATTAATCACCGTGTCAGTGACCATCCCACCATTCATGCCGAATAAAATGTGCATGTTATAATTCTCTTTTGTCATTGGTGTCGGGCCATGATAATCAACAATAATGACGTCTGCTGCTGCATTAGGTTCTAAAACGCCTAGCTTTGTTTTAAAATAGCGATTAGCCATTTGCGGATTATTATCAAATAGCATTGCGGGAATTTCTGCCCAAGCCGCATTTGGATCAGCTAAATGATGTTTGTGGATAACATTTCCTACCTTATAAGATTCCGTCACATCATTCGTATAACCATCTGTGCCAAGACCCATCAAAATACCATACTCATTAAACATGCGCATTGCAGGTGGGCAACCGACCGCATTCCCCATATTCGACTCTGGATTCGTGACCACCATTGTGTCTGTATCTCTTAGTAATTCCATCTCATGAGGTCCAATATGGATGCAATGGCCTGCCATTGTCTGTTTTCCTAAAATTCCTAAATCAAATAATCGGTTCACAATCGGCTTCCCATATTTTTTCAAAGAATCATGAACATCGGCTAAATCCTCTGCAATATGAATATGATAACCAATCCCATCTGGCGTATTGGCTGCACATAATTCTAAAGAAGCATCTGATAAAGTAAAGGCTGCATGCATACCCATCATCGCTTTTTGCATATCATCATTTCTTAAGGAACTGGCTTTAATAAAGGCGGCATTTTCTTGAACTGCTTCCCGCATTTTCTGCTCACCATCGCGATCAGAAACTTCATAACAAAGGCAGGTCCGAATCCCTAACTCGTCCGCTGCATTAGATAATTGGGTTAAACTCCCTGTAATTTCTCCGTAACTAGCATGATGATCAAAGACAGTTGTAACACCGTTGCGAATACTATCTAAATAAGCAACCTTACCACTTTGATAAGTGTCTTCTAATGTCAAGGCACGATCAATTCGCCACCATTGATCTACCAAAATATCCATGAAATTTTTAGGATGATAATTCGTTAAACTTAACCCACGTGCAAAGGTACTATAAATATGATTGTGCATGTTAATAAAGCCTGGCATAATCACTCCACCTTTAGCATCAATAAATGTCGCTTCTGGATAAGCTTGTTTTAATTCTTCTGTCGTTCCGACTTGTTTCACAACTTGACCATCAATCGCCACACACCCATTTTCAAAAAAATGATTCTGCGCATCCCGAGTGATTAAACGCCCATTTCCAATTAATAACATGTATTCTCCTCCTATTTTTCAACCTATTCCCCACAAGCGGCAAACGCTTACAAATCAATCGCTCAATCATTCACGAATATAGCTTGATTAGCTTTGCTAATCTACATTCCTTACGAAAATCATTTGAAGCGCTTGCATTTTTTTACTAACGAACTCATTAACTTGATTAAAGTATATCACCTTACCTTAAAAAAAACAATGCTACCTAAAAAATATTTTTTAGAATTTTGACAGCCGTTATCTTGTATTATTATTTTTATCATGCTATCATTATTTTTCAGAACAGGTAGTACGCGACATTAAAGGATTTAGCCCTGCCTATTCCATTTAAAAATATTATGTTAAATTTGACACAATCTTATAAAAACTGTTTGTGCCAGGCACATTAGAAAGGAGCTTATTTATGTTATCCGACGAAAAACTTACTTTTTTAACACAAATTGCTAAAGGTTTAGCTGGTCAATTTGGGGAAAACTGCGAAGTCGTTATCCACCAAATCAATGAAGACAATATTAACAATTCTATTGTTTCCATTGAAAATGGTCATGTCTCTTCTCGTCATCTGGGCGATGGACCTTCTCAAGTAGTCTTAGAAGCCTTAAAAAAAGACCCTAGTGAGTTGAATGATCATATTAACTATCTGACCCGCACCCATGATGGTCGTATTTTAAAATCTAGTACAATGTATTTTAAAGATGAGAATGGTCAACTCGATGGTATTTTTGCTATTAACTACGACATCACTACATTGATTGCTGCAGAGTCGAACTTAAAATCTTTGATTTCCACTGCAGAACCTGAAGAAGATAAAGACCCTGATTACATTCCTCAGGATGTTAATGAGTTGTTAGACGATTTAATTCACGAATCAGTTAAATTAGTTGGCAAGCCGGTCCCATTAATGACGAAGGACGATAAAATCAAGTGTATTCAATTTTTAAATAATAAAGGCGCCTTCTTAGTCACTAAATCTGGGGACAAAGTTTCTAACTTCTTCAATATTTCTAAATATACGCTATACAGTTATATTGATGCGAAATAAAAATGGAAATCGATGGACGATTTGTTGTTAAGACAAGTCGTCTATTCTCTTTTTTCCTTCACTATTCTACTTTTTCTAAAAGACTTTTTAAATAATAGTAAGAAAAAGTAAAAGGAATTAATTTTTTATTTTAGTTATGGTATGATAGATTGAGTTTAATTTAAAATAACGAAAAATTAAAGATATAGAAATTGGGGGACAACAAATGGGGATTCGAAGTCATTTAGCAATTGCTGCAGGAAAAACTTCGCAATGGGTTTTACAAACATTTTTTAAAGGCGGCAGTAGCTACCCAGGGAAATTAGCCCTAAAAATCGATCCTAAAATTTTAGATACATTGGCAAAAGACTATGAAATTGTCGTAGTCACTGGAACGAACGGCAAAACATTGACAACTGCTTTAACTGTTAACATTTTACGCCAAGAATTTGATGAGGTATTAACAAATCCAACGGGTGCTAACATGGAGCAAGGAATTGTCTCTACTTTTTTAAATGCCAAGGCGAAAAAAGGACAAAAGAAATTTGCGGTTTTAGAAATTGATGAAGCAAGTTTAAGCCGTGTCACTAAATATATTCAACCAAAATTATTTGTTTTTACGAATATTTTCCGCGACCAAATGGATCGCTATGGTGAAATTTATACGACGTATCGCTTAATTATGGAAGGCGCCGCTGCTGCTCCTGAAGCAACTATTTTGTGCAATGGTGATTCGCCAATTTTTAATTCAAAAGAAACTGTAAATCCTCGCAAATACTATGGATTTAATCATTTACCACCGAAAGAGCAATTGGCTCATTACAATACAGATGGGGTTTTATGTCCAAAATGTAATCATATTCTTCATTATAAAATGATTACGTATGCTAATTTAGGTGATTACTATTGCCCAAATTGTGGCTTCAAACGCCCTGAGTTGGATGTGCAGTTAACGGAAATGGTCCGAATGGATAATACATCTGCTGATTTTGTGATTGATGGCGAAGAATACGGCATTGCTGTTGGTGGGATGTATAATGTTTATAATGCGCTAGCGGCCACAGCGGTAGCAGAATATTATCAGGTGGCACCAGATAAAATCCGAGCAGGCTTAGCTTATGATGAAAAAGTTTTTGGGCGTCAAGAAACTATTAAAGTTGGCGATAAAGAATGTACATTAGTTTTAGTAAAAAATCCCGTTGGTTTAAATCAGGTCATTGATATGATGGGCTTAGCCCCTTACTCTTTCTCGCTGGTTTCATTATTAAATGCCAATTATGCAGATGGAATTGATGTCAGTTGGATTTGGGATGGTAATCATGAAGCCTTTGCTGATATGGACATTCCAAAAGTAATTGCTGGCGGTGATCGCCATGAAGATATGGCCTTGCGTTTAAAAGTTGCGGGTATTCCTGAAGAAAAATTACTAGAAATTCCTGATTTGGAGCAAGTAATTTCAGAAATTAAAACGTTGCCGACAGATCATGTCTATATTTTGGCAACCTATACTGCTGTTTTGCAATTAAGAAAATCATTAACAGCCCAAGGGTATATTCAAGGGGGAATGAATGGTGTCTAAAGAATTAGTCGTTTGTCATTTATATGGCAACTTATTAAATACTTACGGAGATAACGGAAATTTATTGATGCTTAAATATTTAACCGAAAAAATGGGCGTTACCTTCCGATCAGAAATTATCAGTATCTACGAACCGTTTGATCCCGAAAAATATGATTTAGTCTTTGTTGGTGGCGGTCAAGACTTCGAGCAATTGATCATCTCAGAAGACATTCAGAATAAAAAAGAAGCTTTGACTTCTTATATTGAAAATGACGGCGTCTTGTTAGCTATCTGTGGTGGTTATCAACTTCTAGGACATTACTATGTCGGCGCACAAGGCGAAAAAATTAAAGGAATCGGTGCATTAGATCATTACACTTTGAGCCAAGACAACAATCGTTTCATTGGTGATATCGAAATTTATAATGAAGAATTTGATGAAACGTATTATGGTTTTGAAAATCATAATGGCATGACTTTTTTAGGAGAAGGTGAACGACCTTTAGGAACAGTCAAACAAGGCAAAGGCAATAACGGTCAAGATAATGGCGAAGGCGTTGTCTATAAAAATGTGTTTGGCTCCTACTTCCACGGTCCAATCTTAGCACGCAACAAAAATCTAGGGATTCGGTTAATTCGGACCGCTTTAGAGAAAAAATATGGTGAACCGATCGCTATTCCTGAAACGCTTTATAAATAAAAGAAGAATCTAGTTCCTACATATAGGGCTAGATTCTTTTTCATTTCTCCGACAACTATTTACATCTTTACAAAATATAGTAAGATAAAGAGGTGCATTTAAAATCGAGAATTTCTCGGACTGGTTCGGAAACTTCCCAGAATAAAAAACTAAGTATCTCTCAATACTAACTCAAGTCATAGCTTTTTTAACAAGAGTTATCATTTGCAGTTAACGAAAAAGGAGGATTGGAAAAAATGCAAAAAGTAATTATTGATTGTGATCCCGGAATTGATGACACGCTTGCTCTCTTGTATGCACTTGCTTCACCAGAGCTAGATGTCCAAGCGATTACAGTTGTTTGCGGAAATGTCCCTGTGGAGATTGGCGTGGGAAATGTTTTTAAATGTTTAGAAAAAGTTAATCGCTTAGATATTCCTGTCTACCAAGGGGCTGCTAGCCCTTTAAAACGGCCATTTGTTAGTGCACAAGATACACATGGCATGGATGGTTTAGGTGAAACTTATTTCCCCAGAACTAGCAAAATCCAAGCACAAGCGCTTTCCGCTGCCGACTATTTAGCACAAACCTTTCAACAAGCCACCGATTGTTCAATCATTGCCCTTGGTCCTTTAACAAACATTGCGTTGGCTTTAAAAAAAGAACCTCTTCTGGGACGAAATCTTCAACGTTTTGTCTCAATGGGTGGTACCTTTAAAAGCCACGGCAATTGCTCTCCTGTTGCAGAATTTAATTATTGGTGTGATCCTGATGCAGCAGCTTGGGTTTTTGAGGAATTAGGTGCAAAAATCGAGATGGTCGGCTTAGATGTCACACGAGAAATTGTTTTTACACCAACAATTCTCAACTATTGTCAACGACTCAACCCCAAAATGGGGAATTACCTCGCTGAGATTACTCAATTTTATTTTGATTTTCATTGGAAATATGAACGTATTTTAGGGTGTGTTATCAACGATCCCTTAGCGGTTGCTTATTTTATTGATCCTACGCTCTGCCAAGGCTTTTCCAGTTACGGACAAATTGTTCCTGACGGCATTGCTATGGGGCAATCAATGATCGATCAGTATCATTTCCAGCAGCAACCAGCTAATTGTCATGTCTTGACTACGGTTGATAGTCAACAGTTTTTCGTGAAGTTTCTATCCATTCTTTTAAATGTACAAATAGATGAGATCGAAAGAGATTTCAAAAATTTAAGGATGGGATAACCATGAAAAAAATAACACCACGAATCATTACAATTATCGCTTTTAGTGTTGCTTTAAATTACCTCGGCAGTACCATTGCGTTACTCCTTCGTTTACCAATTTATCTTGATAGCGTGGGAACTATTTTTACAGGTGCGTTATTAGGCCCACTCTTTGGTGCACTGACAGGTATTTTAACAAGTCTATTAACTGGATTGACAACGGATATCTTTTCTCTGTATTATTCACCTGTCCAACTCTGCACAGGAATTTTAGCAGGTTTGCTCCTTCATCAGCAGTTAAAAGTAACCAAATTACCATTTAAAACGTTATGGTTAACGATACCAGGAACAGTGATTTCTTCCTTAATCACAGTTTGTTTATTTGGTGGAATTACTTCTGCTGGCTCCAGCATAATTGTCCAATTTTTATATGGTTTAGGCTTAAATCAGCTAGCAAGCGTCCTGTTGGTTCAATTGATAACAGATTACGGGGATCGTCTGCTATCAGTCATCATCGTCACAGCTGTTATCGCTGCCTTACCTAAACGTTCCTTTATAACAAAATAAACTGTTTTAATGCCAAA
Organism: Enterococcus sp. DIV1206; assembly: GCF_051712485.1. NCBI lineage: Bacteria > Bacillati > Bacillota > Bacilli > Lactobacillales > Enterococcaceae > Enterococcus > Enterococcus sp. DIV1206. The sequence continues at coordinate 832,320 of NZ_JBIOOZ010000001.1, read as the reverse complement.
AAATGAGGAAATCATCTGTTGATGATCTCCTCATTTTTTTAGCGACTGCCAGGTTCTGAAGCTATAATCGTTAAATCACCTTCAAAACGCCAGCTCGGAATATCTGTTGGAAAGATAAAGCTATCGCCTTTTTTCAAATCAAAAGTAGCCACATCTGCTTTTGCAGCATCTTCTGTAATCAATCGACCCACACCTTCAATAACTGTTGCTAATGTATAAGGTGCTTGTTTTTTGACTTTTAGAATCCCACTGACACGCCACTCATAGACATTAAAGAAATCTGTTTTTACATAAGTAACAATGCTTGATTGTCCTTGATTTTCTTGTTGAATAGAGAGATCAGGATCCTTTGCCGGAACGGTTGTCACATCAATGGATTGTTGAATATGCAATTCCCGGGTCTTTCCTTGATCATCTGTTCGATCATAATCATAAACCCGATACGTAGTATCACTGCTTTGTTGCGTTTCTAAAATTAAAATACCCGAGCCGATGGCATGAATAGTGCCGCTTGGTACATAATAAAAATCGCCTTTTTTCACTGGTACTTTTCTTAAAAGATCGTCCCAACGACCTTCTTCAATCATTTCAGCTAGTTCTTCTTTTGTTTTCGCGTGATGTCCATAAATGATTTCAGCGCCAGGTTCTGCATCAATAATGTACCAACATTCAGTTTTGCCTAGCTCGCCTTCATGTTTTTGACCATATGCATCATCAGGATGAACTTGCACGGATAAATCATCTTCAGCATCTAAAATTTTCGTTAATAATGGAAAGACAGCGCCACCTGCATGGCCGAATAACTCTTGATGGTCTGCCCACAATTCATCTAATTTTTTTCCTTTAAATTCGCCATTTAAAACAGTACTAACGCCATGTGGATGTGCACTGATGGCCCAATCTTCACCAATTTTATCGCTCGGTAAATCGAAACCAAATAGCGTGTGTAGACGATTGCCGCCCCAAATTTTTTCTTGAAAAACAGGTTGTAAAAATAATGGTTCTTGCATTGACTGTGACCTCCCAAATTGAATTCGCTCTCATTATATCACTAAAAACTAGTCATTTCATCTGAAACTGATGATTTCTCTTTTAAATAGGTTGCCAACAACTGATCTCTTTCTTCGATATAAGTATTCCGGTGGTCCTCTGGATGGACTCGATTAGATAAAAAGATAAACGCTGATTGTTGTCGCACATCAATTAGCAAAAAAGTGCCTGTATAGCCTGTATGGAATAATAATGGCCGTTGCGTAGCTACATCATATTTAAAATCCCAGCCTAGAGAACGTGGTTTATCTGCAGCTGGCACTTGGTTAACTAGTAACAAATCAATTGTCTCTTTTTTCAAGAATTGGTGATTGTGATAACTGCCTCGATTTAAATACATTCGAACAAATTTTGTTAAATCATAGACATTGCTAAACAAGCCAGCATTCCCTGCATGTTCCCGTAAAACAAATGCCTTAGGATCATGGGTTGTACCTCGAATCAACCCTCTTTGTTCATGTAATTCTGTTGGCACACAGTTTAAAAGATTCTTTGGTAGAAACGTACTTTCGTTCATCCCTAAAGGAAGCAATACTCGCTCAGATAAAATTTCTATCATTGATTGCTGGAACATTTCTTCTAACATAAAGCCTAATAAAATAGTCCCTGCATCTGTATAAACAACTTTTTTACCTATCGCTTTGCCTGCGTGAAATGAATGATTGTAGGCGTCTTTTAATTCTTGGGCATTCAGCTGATCACGATTAGGAATATAGCCTTGTAAATCTGCCGTATGTGTCAACAAATGCCGGATTGTAATATTAGAATCTTGAAAAGAGGGATAATAAGTTTGTAATGATTGATCTAGAATAATTTTTCCTTCTTCCACTAATTGCAAAATAACGGTGGTGGTGCCGACTACTTTGGTTAAAGAAGCCACATCAAACAGCATGGCCGAGGTTAATTGTTCTTTGGTGGGTTTTACTTGTGCGAGTCCCCAACAATTGCTCTCCTCTTTTTCACCTTCAATGAAACAAAAACTAGCCCCCGAAAAAACACTTTTTTTCATCATATTTTGAATTTTCCACTTTGTTTTTTCGTACATTTTTTCACCTACTATTTTTAATATTAAAGGAAAAGTCTAGAATAAGTCCCGAACAAAAGCAGCGTTAAACTTTTATTCCGACTTTATTCCAGACTTGCTAAAACAAGCTTATTTTGTCTGTCTAAGCGTTTATTTTAAGACAAACCACCATTCCAAGCCAATTGGATCAAACACAGTGACAATCGCTTTTTTCTGGTCAATAAAGAACTCTTGATTTTTTGCCGTTAATTGTTGCTCCATTGCTAAAATATGTTCTTGATCAGAGAGCTTAATGGTAAAGAAATCTAAACCTAAGTGTGAATCAGGTAATTGATCCACTTCACTTGTTTCAGGTTTTTGGAATCCAATAGTTGCTTTGCCATCTTCTAAAACAAATTGATCTTTTTCATTGCGTTTTAAACCCAGAACTTCCTCATAGTATGCTTTTATTTCTTTTTGATTGTTTGTTTTTAATTGCACATGCGCTAAATATGAGCCAGCGGCTAACCCTTGATGTGGCTCTAAGTCCTCACTGATAAGATCTTTAAGCACAATTGGTTGCTTTTCAGAAGTCGAATTTGCTGTTGCTTCATCGTGAAAAATCTCAAATTGATTGCCTTCAAGATCAGTAATGAACATGCTTTGTCGTGTGCCAATTTGGAAACTTTCATCAATTGGGTAGTCTTGCTCAAGCACTCGTTGAGCAATTTGTAAAAATTCTTTTTCCGTAGGAACTTTAATTGAAAAATAAGCCATTTGCTTTTCTTCATTATGAAAATCTTCGGCTTTTCTAGTTTCTTCTAAAATTAATAATTGCGTTCCTGCTTCACGTGTACCCCAGATAGACAGGTTATTTTCTTCTGACTTTAAAACAAAACCCATTACTTTTTTATAAAAGTCGACCATTTCGCCAACTTTTTTCGCACGAATGGCAATTGTTTTTAATGTCGCAGCTTTTTCTAATTGAAATTCAGTCATTTTTTCTGTTACCTCCATTTTCTTCTCTCCCATTTTATACATCTCTTGCTATTTCATCAAGTAATATCCTGTTTTTCTCAAAAGAAAATAGAAATTTTTCAATTTCGCCAACTTTTTGTCAAAAAAATAAGGCTTCAGGAACCAGTCTTTACGACTATGGTTCCTGAAGCCTCATCATGAATTACTATTTTTTGCTTCGCCTTTTAGGCTACTTCTTCTGAAAACTGACTGTTATATAAATCAGCATAAAAACCGTTTTTCGCCATTAATTCATCGTGGGTTCCTGTTTCCACAATTGAACCTTCTGCCATAACGATAATCGTATCAGCATCACGGATAGTCGACAAGCGATGAGCAACTACAAAGCTGGTCCGATTTTCCAATAAACGATTCATTGCTGCTTGAATCAGTATTTCTGTTCGAGTGTCCACACTTGAGGTGGCTTCATCCAAAATTAAAACGTCTGGATTTGCTAAGAATGCTCGAGCAATTGTAATTAATTGTCGTTGACCTTGAGAAATATTGCTGGCTTCTTCATTTAAAATCGTTTGGTAGCCTTCTGGTAATTTTCTGACAAAATCATCCACATGGGCTGCTTTCGCCGCACGGATCACTTCTTCTTCGCTCGCTTGGTCATTACCATAATGAATATTGTCATAGATACTTCCAGTGAACAACCAAGTATCTTGAAGAACCATTGAGAAGTGTGCTCGCAACTCTTCGCGAGATAAATCGCGCGTATCTACGCCATCATATTTGATGCTGCCGCTACTAATATCATAGAAGCGTTCCAATAAGTTAATTAGGGTTGTTTTTCCAGCACCTGTTGGGCCCACGATTGCGACCATTTCCCCAGGTTTAACATTTAAATTGAAATCTTTCATTAATAATTTCTCTGGTGAATAGCCAAAAGCAACATGTTCAAAAGAAACACGATAAGGACTATCTGTTTCCACTGGTACGCCAGAAGGTTCATCCACCATTTCTTCTTCATCTAATACTTCAAAGACACGTTCTGCCGAAGCCACCGTAGCTTGGATTGTATTCATTAAATTAGCGATTTGAGTAATCGGTTGTGAAAATTGATTGGTATATTGAAGAAATGCTTGGACATCCCCTAAATCCATCATACCATTCGCTACTTTTACGCCACCAAGGACTGCAACAAACACGTAGCCTAGATTTTTGATAAAGTTCATTAAAGGCATAATGATCGCTGAAATAAATTGTGCTTTGCGACCAGCATGATATAATTTTTCATTTTCTTTTTCAAATACTTCTTGATCACTTTCTTCGTGGTTGAAACTTTTTACTACTACGTGACCACCGTAGGTTTCTTCGACTTGGTTATTCAATAATCCTAAGCTTTTTTGTTGAGCCGCAAAATGTTTTTGCGAGCGAGGTGCCACAACCATCACAACAATTAAACTTAATGGCACTGTTGCTAAAGCAATTAGTGTTAACTGCCAGCTAATGGTCAGCATCATCCAAAGTACACCCACAAATGTCACGATACTGGTAATTAATTGGGTTAAGTTTTGTTGTAAAGTACTCGCAATATTATCCATGTCGTTAATTGCCCGTGACATAATGTCCCCATTACTATGAGTATCATAATAGGAAATTGGAACTTTGTTCATTTTCGCTTCTAATTCTTGACGTAATTCATAAACTGTTCGCTGTGAAACACGTGTCATAATTACTTGCTGCAAGAAATTAAAGACAGCAGAAATAAGGTACATGGCAATAACAATTAATAAAATTTGACCGATTTTGTCAAAATCAATTGGAAAAGAAGTTATTTTTAAGCCTTGTTTCATTTCAGCAGCGCCTTTCATGACGCCTTTAAAAATTTCAGTTGTTGCCTGTCCTAATACTTTTGGTGTTTGAATTTGGAAAACGACGGCTGCGATTGCTAATACTAAGACAGCAATAATTGACAGCATTCGTTTAGACATGTACCGAAATAAACGTTTCACTGTTTTCCAGAAATTTTTTGGTTTTGGCCCTTTTGCGCCAATGTTACGTCCTGGTCCCCCGCCCATTGGTCCGCCTTTTGGTCGACTACTCATGCAAGGTCCTCCTCTCTCAATTGAGAATGTACAATTTCTTGATACGTTTGGTTATTCGCTAATAACTCTTCATGCGTTCCTTTACCAACTAATTTCCCTTCGTCTAATACTAAAATTGTCGATGCTTCCATAACCGTACTTACACGTTGGGCTACTAAAACGACAATTGCATCCGTCATCTGCTCTTTTAAGGCTTTTCTTAAATTAGCATCTGTTTTGAAATCCAATGCAGAAAAGGAATCATCAAAAACATAGACATCTGCTGGTTTTACTAAAGCACGAGCAATAGCCAACCGCTGGCGTTGTCCGCCAGAAAAATTACCGCCGCCTTGTTCGACATGACTATCCAAACCTTCTGCCAATTCTGAAACAAACGCCTTCGCCTGCGCGATTTCTAAGGCTTGCCAAATTTCTTCATCGGTCGCATTTGGGGCGCCGTATTGCATATTTTCACGAATCGTTCCTGTAAATAAAACAGCCTTTTGCGGTACAAAGCCAATCATTTCTCGTAAATTATGCTGTGACGTTTCTTTAATGTTTTTACCATTTAGCAAAATTTTGCCAGATTCAACATCATAAAAACGTGGTAAAAGATTAACCAGCGTTGTTTTCCCAGAACCTGTCCCACCAATAATTGCGACCGTCTCCCCAGATTTTGCTGAAAAATCTATATCTTCCAGTGCTAAGTTTTCAGCATGCTGGTAACGATAATTAACATGTTCAAATGCCAATGTTGCTTTGTCGCCTTTTAGAGAGAGTAGTTCTGGATTGGGTACATCTTTGATTTCTGAATCAGTATTTAGCACCTCATTAATCCGATCAGCAGAAGCTTGCGCCCGCGGTACCATGACAAAAATCATAGATAACATCATGAAACTCATCAGAATTTGCATGGCATAAGTCATAAAGGCAATTAAGTTCCCTACTTCTAGTTGCATTTCCGCAATATAATGACCGCCAAACCAGGTGATTGCAATATTGGTACCGCTCATAATGAGTGTCATTAAAGGAATCATCAAAGCGACAATCGTATTCACTTTAATCGCCGTTTGTGTATAATCCTTATTGGCTTCATCAAAACGTTGTTCTTCATAGTTTGCTTTGCCAAAGGCCCGAATCACACGAACCCCTGTCAGTCCTTCACGAAAAACTAAATTTAAACGGTCTGTTTTCTTTTGCATGCTTTTAAATAACGGAACCGCTAAAAACATGATACCTCCCACTAAAACAGCCATAATTGGTAAAACATATAGAAAAATTTTCGTTAATTGCGGGTCCTTATTATACGCCATAAAGCTTGCACCAATTAACGTTAAAGGTGCGTTAATCATTAAACGTAAAAACATTTGCATAACCATTTGAATCTGATTGACATCATTGGTTGTTCGTGTAATTAGCGAAGCTGTCCCAAATTTATCAAATTCATTATTAGAAAAATTTTCAACTTTTCGATAAATATCAGTCCGTAATTTTTTACCTAAACTTTGTGATTCTTTGGTGGCAAAAAAGGTATTTCCAATAGAAGCGACAATGCTAATCAAAGAAAAGCCTAACATGACAACTCCTGTACTCCAAATATAGTTAATATCTCCTTTAGCGACACCGTCATTAATGATATTAGATGTTAATGTGGGCAGATATAAATCTGCGATAATTTGCACGATCATAAATAAAACCGCTGCAAAGACCGACCATAACGACATCCGTTTGACTAGTTTAATCAACTAACTTCTCCTCCTTTTTGCTACTTATAAGCGCCATTTTTCAACCAATTTAATTTCATTTTTAATTGTTTGACTGCTTCAGTTGAATCATAGGCAGTATTTTCTCTTTGTTGACGATACCCATCAACAATTGTTGAGAAAACGGCATGCATCGCCGTCTGCATGAACCATGTGAATTCTTTTGGCGTTTCAATGGTTAATTTCGAACGATCAATTATTTGATAAAGATGTTCTGCATAGGCAGCATGGCCTTTTCTTCCTCTATGCTTATGACAGTGCTGTTTCCTATTTTTTTCCTCTTCTCCAGTCGCTAAATTATCCGTCACCCGACGTGAAGCACGATAATCCATGTTGACAAATAAATTCCGATAGAAAGAAGCATTCTCTCCCGTTAGCACTTCGACAATCATTTTGGAGAAATAGACATCCATGGCTTCGATTAAATCACCATTTTCTGCAATAATTTGTTTCTCTAAATCTCGTTCACTATTTTTTCTTAATGTCGCAAAGTAATAAAAATACAAATCTTCTTTGTTCTCAAAATATTGATAAAAGCTACCGCGAGGAATTTCCGCTAATTTAACAATATTTGCAATTGACGCTTCTTGTAAAGAATGGCGTGAAAATTCAATTTGCGCAGCATCTAATAAGCGTTGTTGCTTTTCTTCTGGCAAATGAAAAAACGTATTCGTAGGCATATTTGTGTTCCTCCCTTTTATGACACATTGTCATATGACACCATGTCATTATAGCACTCTCTATTCAGAATGCAAGTTTTTTACAAAAAAAATCAAGCACCTAGCAAGACAAAATTGATGTTAGATTCTGTCTCACCAGTTGCTTGATTAATAATAGTGTTTGATGCATTCTTGTAACAAGCCAGCGACCTCTTTTATAGGTCCATTGGCATCTATTCGTTGATAATTAGGATATTGTTCCAATTGGTTTTTGATAAGAATTTCTTGATCATAAAGGTTTAAACGTTCTTCAATAATTTTAGGATCAGATTCTCGTTGCTTTAAACGTTGATAAATATTTTCTTTTGAAACGTCAAAAAAAACTGGAATGACGGACTCGCCAAAACGCTCAAAGACCGCTTGAAAGCCTGGAAAAGTTAACGCATTATAGGCTGGATGCTCTTTCGTTGTTTCAACGATGGCAGCTACACCGACACCGTAATAGTTTCCATGGTAAAAATCATACTCCACTAACTGATTGGTTTCAATCAAGGTTTGAAAACTTGCTTTTGTTTCAAAATAGTAATCCACACCATCCACTTCATCCAACCGTTTTTTCCTCGTAGTATGCGAGATAACTTTATAGTTTTTCGGAAAAACCTTACTTGTAATTGCGGTCTTGCCAGAACCACTAGGACCCATAATAACAAAAAATGGATGTTGTAATTGCTTAATCATTAGAAACGCTCCTCTCAGTTGTTTCTATTATAACGTATTGTGCACTATTTTGAAAAATTGACAAAAAAGAGCTTGGGCCAAAAATCACTTTAGATTTTTGGCCCAAGCTTAAAAATTAATAGACGGCGGGAACAGAAGCAACAACCTGCTACGCTTATCTTGTTTTGTTTAATTACAATAACTAGTCTAAGTTTTGTCCATTAGTTTCGATAACTTGTTTGTACCAATTAAACGATTTTTTTTCATAACGGTTTTTAGTACCATTTCCTTCATCGTCTAAATCAACGTAAATAAACCCATACCGTTTACTCATTTCACCTGTGGAAGCACTGACTAAATCAATACAGCCCCACGGCGTATAGCCCATTAAATCGACGCCATCTGCAACTGCTTCTGCCATTGCTTCAATATGACGACGTAAATAATCAATCCGATAGTCGTCTGCCACATAGAAATTTTCGTCTACTTTATCAATTGCACCTAAGCCGTTTTCCACAATAAATAAAGGTTTTTGATAACGATTATATAATTCATTTAGGGCAATTCGTAAGCCTTCGGGATCAATTTGCCAACCCCATTCACTTGCTTCTAAGAAGGGATTTTTAACGCCGCCTAAAAGATTCCCATTTGCTGTATCGTTGGTAGTACCAGTAACATCGACAGCAGTCGACATATAATAACTAAAGCCAATGTAATCCACTGGGTATTCTTTTAATAATTCTAAATCGCCTTCTTCAATGACTAAGTCTTTCACAGCATATTTTTGATATATGCGTTCTGCGTATGCTGGATATTCACCACGAACTTGAACATCTGTACAATAATAATTAAACTCTTGGTTTTCAATCATTGTAGCAACTTGATTGACTGGATTCGAATCAATGCCATACGTTGTTGCATAAATAATCATACATCCAATTTTTAATTCTGGATTTAATTCATGGCCAATTTTTACAGCTTTACTACTTGCAACAAATTGATTATGCCAGGCTTGGAAAATGTTTTGATAATCATTGGCTCCATTGCTTTTTACCAATCCTTGACTAAGTGCTGGAAAATGAAAAGCTGAATTAATTTCATTGAATGTCATCCAATAGTTAACTTTTTGGTGGTAACGTGTTAAAACAGTTTCCGCAAAACGTTCATAAAAGTCAACTAATTGACGATTTTTCCACCCGCCGTATTCTTTCGCTAAATGCAGTGGCATTTCATAATGAGAAATCGTAATTACTGGTTCAATGTTATAGCTTAAACATTCATCGATAACCGCATCATAAAATTTCAAGCCGGCTTCATTCGGTTGTGTTTCATCTCCTTGTGGAAAAATACGCGACCACGCAATTGAAAAGCGATAACATTTAAAGCCCATTTTAGCAAACAACGCAATGTCCTCTTTAAAGCGATCATAGTGATCAATTCCTGTATGATTAGGGTAGCGATATTTCGTTTCGTCAATCGTCCAATCAAACGCTTCATCTCCTAAAATAGCGAAACGTTGTTTTCCTCCAGGCATCGCATCTGCCACAGATAACCCTTTACCATCGGCTAAGTAAGCCCCTTCTAATTGATTGGCTGCGGTCGCACCGCCCCATAAAAATCCTTTTGGAAATTTTGTCGTTGTTGTCATACTTGTTCCTCCTCCAATTGTCTTTTATTTAATAATGGCTAAAAAGTCTTCACCATGTAACACGTCTGTTTGGTTCATATCCAAAACATCTAAATAATCATTCGTATTCGTTACCACAATCGGTGTAACTACTGGATAACCAGCTTCTTTAATGGCAGCAATATCAAAAGTAACCAGCAAATCTCCTTTTTTAACAGAATCACCTTGTTTCACTGATAATTCAAAGCCTTTACCATCTAATTCGACCGTATCCATGCCAATATGCATTAATAATTCAACGCCCTCTGTTGTCGTCAAGCCAACAGCATGTCCTGTCGGAAATAATGTGGTGATTTCACCATCTGCGGGTGCATACAGTTTGCCTTCAGTCGGCTCAATTGCAACACCTTTTCCTAAAGCACCTGAAGCAAAAACAGGGTCTTGTACTTTTTCTAGCGGTAAAATTTCACCTTGAAGTGGACTTGCTAAAATAATTTTGTCTTCTTGATTCGTTTTTACAGGTGCCACCATCTTATCAGTTTCTGTTTTTTCAGTTGCTGTTTCTGGATTAGGTTGATCTTCAAAACGTAAGACAAACGTTAAGACAAACGCAATGATAAAGGCAATTCCGGCACCAATTGCACCAGTAATCATCGGTGCAGTATCTTTTGTCTCTGCAGGAATAAAGCCAGGTAAGCTCAACATACTAACCAAGCCAAACGTAAAGTTTTTCACGTGATTCATAGCCACAAATGCACCACCGATACCGCCACCAATACAAGCTGCAATAAATGGTTTTTTCAATGGTAAAGTCACGCCATATACAGTTGGTTCAGTAATTCCAAAAATAGTCGTAATACTTGAAGACAAAGCCAAACCTTTTAGTTTCACATTTTTTGTTAGGAAAAAGACAGCTAAAGCAGCCCCACCTTGTGCAATAACGGCTGGTAATAACATTGGTACCATCGTATCGCCACCTTGTGTTAAGTTTAACATCATAATTGGTACAAAGCCCCAATGCATACCAAACATTACCAAGACTTGCCACAACGAACCCATTAATAACCCTGCGATAATTGGACTAAAAGCGTAAATTGCGTTGTATCCTTGTCCCAACCAATCGCCGATGACCGTCCCGATAGGACCAATAGCTAAGAAGGTAACAGGTGCCATAATAAGGAAAACAGCTAACGGAACGCAGATAATTTGTAGAAAACTCGGAATTACTTTTTTGAAGAAACGTTCCACATAACTTTGTGCAAAAACAGCCAAAATAATTGGTAAAACCGAAGAAGTATAGCCACTTGGCCCAATAATCACTGGAAGACCAGCAAAGCTAATTGTTTTGCCTGCTAAAGCAGTAATGCTGGGATGAACTAAGGCCATCGCCAAAGCAACCGCTAAAAAGGGATTAGTATTGAATTTTTTAGCAGCCGTAAACGCTAACATAATTGGTAAGAAAGTAAATAAACCATCTGCAATCGAAAAGAGAACAAGATATACGCCTGAAGTGTCAGCTAACCAGCCCATAGTTACAGCCAATGTTAAGAAGCCTTTTAAAACCCCAGCGCCGGCCATTGCACCTAAAAACGGTGTAAAAATAGAAGAAATAATATCAATTAAACGGTTAAAGATATTTCCGCCACTTTCTTTTTCTCTATTATCAGAATCATTACCTAGTCCACTGTTGGCCATCAAATCCTTATAGACATCACTAACGTGACTGCCAATAACCACTTGATATTGTCCTGCACTTTGAACTACCTGAATAACATCTGGGTCAGCATTCAATGCAGCTGTATCTGCTTTATTCTCATCTTTTAATTTAAAACGTAAGCGTGTAGCACAGTGAACAACACTATTAACGTTGCCTTCGCCCCCAACAGCTTTTAACACACGTGCTGCAATTTCTTGATTTTTACTCATCTCTAGATCCTCATTTCCATTAATTTTTAATATCAAAAAAACCTACATTGAAAAAGAGCCAGATCCTTCTCTTCACAGCTGCGCAGTCTGCGAAAATTGTTATCGGTTTTTTCAATCTAGGTTTTGCCTGCATTATCAGTAACAATCCGCGATTATTGGTTGTTATGCTTTTTTATCATTGACCACTCTTTGGATATGAATGGTTAAATAAATCATTTCCGCTTGATCAATTGGTCGATCATAGCTTTTTAATAAATACTCATTAATACGTTGGACCGCTTGAAACGCCTTAGGATACTTTCCTTGGACCAAAGCAAAAAGAAATTCGTCCTCCTCATCATGCGCTTCTTGTTTTAAATAACGTTGCGCAAAATATTGAAGATGTGTAACAATTCGTTGATAGTTCAATGAATCTTCATCAAACACCTGTCCAAAGTAGCGACTAATAATCGTTAAAATATCACGAACCATCTTGGTTGCTTCCATGGTAACTTCCATATTGCCATTTCCTTGTTCAGCATTCACAATATGAAAAGCAATGAAGCCCGCTTCATTTTCTGAAAATTGAACCCCTAGCTTTTCAGCAATAATCGCTAATGCTTGCTTTGCGATTTCAAATTCTTTAGGATAAAATTTGCGTGTTTCGAATACAAGAGGATTCGGAATATCAATTCCTTCTTTGGCTCGAAGTAACGCATAGTGAATATGATCCGTTAAAGTTAAATAAATATTTGATGAAAGCTCAATCGCTAGCGTTGTTTCTGCTAAATCAACGATTTGTTTGACGACTTCTACTTCTTTGGTGGGGACGTCTTCAAACAGCTGCTGGAATTGTCCTGCCATAGCGGAGTCCTTTAACACGAATTCCTTTTCAACATAATCTGGATTGATCGTGTCTCCAATCTTCTTTTGAAAGGCTAAGCCGCGTCCCATATAAACAATTTCTTCGCCTTGCTCATTTCTTGAAAGCACGACATTATTATTTAAAACTTTTTCAATCCTCATGATGAATGCAACCTCACTTTTTTATAAAAAAAGCCCAGAATCCCTCCACTGATTGTGTTAATGGAAGACTCTGGTTTTGCCTGCAAAGCAGTAACAATCCTTATTTACAAAGTAATAATAGCATGCTTTTTTTTAATATGCAAGCCTTTCCAAAAAAATATTTTTATTTATTTTTTACTCTGTTGATCCATTTTAAAAAAAAGTTTACTAAAAGTAAAAAAAAGACTTGCTTTCTCTTACTTTTTATTAGTAAAATAGAGATGTTGAATTTTTAAACTATTTATTTTAAGGAGATTACACAATGTCAAAATTATTAGTTGTTAAAGCACATCCATTAACAAAAGAAGAATCACGCTCAGTTCGTGCGTTAGAAACATTTTTAGCTTCATACCGTGAAACAAATCCATCAGACGAAATCGAAATTTTAGATGTTTATGCACCAGAAACAAACATGCCGGAAATCGATGAAGAATTATTATCTGCTTGGGGTGCACTTCGCGCTGGCGCAGCATTTGAAACATTAAGCGAAAACCAACAACAAAAAGTGGCTCGTTTTAATGAATTAACTGATCAATTTTTATCTGCAGACAAAGTAGTAATTGCTAATCCAATGTGGAACTTAAACGTACCGACACGCTTAAAAGCTTGGGTAGATACAATCAACGTTGCTGGAAAAACATTCCAATATACTGCAGAAGGACCAAAACCTCTAACAAGTGGTAAAAAAGCCTTACACATCCAATCAAATGGCGGCTTCTACGAAGGAAAAGATTTTGCTTCTCAATACATTAAAGCGATTCTAAACTTTATTGGCGTTGATCAAGTTGACGGATTATTCATCGAAGGAATCGATCATTTCCCTGATCGCGCGGAAGAACTTTTAAATACTGCCATGACCAAAGCAACTGAATACGGTAAAACATTCTAAATTTTCCGAGTGATTTACAGCAAAAAGAGACAAGCAGTTCGTTCACTGCTTGTCTCTTTTGTTACGTAGATTCTTGTTGATCTGGCTTATCTTCATCATACAAACCGGAAACAATTTGGTACCACTCAAAAATGTGTGTAATTATCACCTTAGCTGCGGCATAAACAGGAATTCCTAAAATCACCCCGACAATCCCAAATAGTTTACCAGACGTTAATAAAACAACCAAAATGGTGACTGGATGAATGGATAACTGACTGCCTAGGACAAGTGGTGAAATAAACCGACCTTCGACCGTTTGCTCAATGGCAAAAACAATCAAGACTTTAATTAACAAAGCTGGCCCACTGACAATTCCTAAAAAGACTGCTGGAATCATGGCTAAAAATGACCCTAAATAAGGGATTAAATTTAAAAAGCCTGCTGCAATACCTAAAGTGACTGCATAATCTAAGCCAATGACAGAAAAACCAATCATAAACATAATTGCCACTGCGAAAGCGACAGTTAATTGTCCTCTAATATAAGAAGAGACTTGATCATTGACTTCTGCAAGAACTTTTAAGGTTGGTTTACGCATCTTCACTGGTAAAAACTTCATTAAATATGGCGCTAAGTTTTTGCCATCTTTCAGTAAATAAAATAGAATAAAGGGCATCGTAATGATGGCGACAAAGATCGTAGCCACCGCCCCAAAGAAATTACCAATTCCTTGTACTGTGAACGTTGAGACGTTTCTAATGATGGTACCTAACGAACTGACAACTTTATCGCCTGCCGCTTCAAGTTGTTCTCTAAATTGCGCGAAAAGTGGATCACTTAATATTTCCTGCGATTTTTGATCAATTGTATCAATATATTGAGGAAAATGATTTACAAAGCTGACAGATTGCTCACGAATTTTAGGAACGATTACAATACCACCCCAAATGAGTAGTGCCACAATTAAAATAAATAGGCCGATAATACTCCAGACACGTGAGATTTGTTTTTTCTCTAAATAATCGACAATCGGATTTAATAAATAATATAAAATCCCCGCCATAATTACTGGTAAGCCGACAACGCCAAAAAACTGCCAGACGGGCTTAAATAAATAAGAAACTTTCGTAAAAGTTAGAATAATTAACAGCACCAATAAGACAATCAGTAAGGCTGTTACTACTTGATTATTTAAAAACCAACGCCAAAACCAAGACAGGCGTTTATCAGTCGTTTGTTTTTTATCCATTGATTCACGCTCCATTTACTAAGTAATCAATTGTTGTTCCAATCGTTATCTTTGGTAACTGATGGGGCGTTAAATAAACACCATTTCGGATAACATCATCCTCATCGGTTGGTGCATCAGCAAAGATTAAAGTGCTGTGAGCGATACTTTGCAAGTTACTATTGGCAAAAGAACCCACTTTTGTAATTGTATAGTTTGTATCGCCAATTTTCAGATGATCTCCTTCTGCCAAGGTAACTTGGTCTTTTTCTGGGAATGATTGAATAACTGCATGTTGCTTCAAGGTATCGGTAGCAGTTTCACCAAAAAGAATAATCATTTTTTCTGAATCATCGATTGCATGTTTGCCTATTTCTGTTACGGTTGCTTGCATCTTCCATCCCACTCCTTCATTATCTTACTTCTATTATTATAGCATAGAATAAAATAGATATTCAGGAAAAAGAAAAGGCGATGAACAATCGTCAATTGACTTTTGTTCACCGCCTTAAAATAAGTTTTTATTTAAAGAAGTTCATAATATGAGTCCAAATTTTTTCATCAAAGACATCCATCGGATTCCCATTTCCAATCAAACCATAACCAATCATTGTTCCCACAACAAATAAGATAATGACTAACGAAATGACCACTAGAATTTTCAATAATGTTACTAAAATATAACGAAATGAACTCATACGTTTGACTCCTTTAGATTACTGTCGTTGCTTGTTTTTCTTCAATTTTTTCATCATTGACGCGTTCAACGTTCGCGCCTAATTTTTGAAGTTTTTTATGGAACTCATAATAGCCACGATCTAAATATTTCAAATTAGAGACACGTGTAATGCCATTTGCACGTAACCCTACTAAAATCAATGCGGCAGCTGCCCGTAAATCAGTGGCTTCCACTGCTGCTCCTTGTAACTCGTTGCCACCATTAATAACGGCGATGTTGCCATCAATTTTTAAGTCAGCGTTCATTCGACGCATTTCCTCTAAGTGTTGGTAACGATTTTCAAAGACTGTTTCTGTCACGATGCTTGTTCCTTCAGCAAACATTTGGATCGCTGTCATTTGCGCTTGCATGTCTGTTGGGAAACCAGGATGCGGCATTGTCTTAACATCTGTTGGTTTTAGATGTTTTGGTCCAATTACACGGATGCCGTTTTCTTCTTCTTCAATGATTGCACCCATTTCAGTTAATTTAGAAATTAGCGGACGATTATGTTCAGAAATTGCTTCTTCAATTAAAACATTGCCCTCAGTCATTGCTGCAGCTACCATGAACGTACCTGCTTCAATTCGATCTTGAACGATTGAATGCTCTACGGCATGTAATTTATCGACGCCTTCGATACGCATCGTTTCTGTCCCAGCACCGATAACATTGGCACCCATTTTGTTTAAAATATTTGCTAAGTCAACGATTTCAGGTTCACGAGCAACGTTTTCAATGATGGTTGTTCCTTTCGCACGAACAGCAGCCATCATAATATTTTGCGTAGCGCCGACACTTGGGAAGTCTAAGTAAATAGTGTTACCGATTAGTTCATCCGCAATTGCTTCAATGTAACCATTTTTTTGGATGATTTTTGCACCTAATGCTTGGAAGCCTTTTAAGTGTAAGTCAATTGGTCGTTTGCCAATGGCACAGCCACCTGGCATTGCCACTTTGGCATGACCATTACGAGCCAATAAAGGTCCCATTACAACGATAGAAGCACGCATTTTACTAACGTACTCATAGTTTGCTTCGATCCCTAAAGGTTGTGTTGCGTCTATTGTTACTTCATTCGCGTCTTCATCAAAATCAATGGCTACATTCAAATGCTTAATTACTTGATTCATTGTAAATACATCAGATAAAATTGGTACATTTTTTAAAGTAGTAACGCCTTCTTCAGCTAAAAGAGTAGCTGCTAAAATTGGTAAAACAGCGTTTTTGGCGCCTTCAATTTTTACAGTTCCTTCTAATTTTGTATTACCACCATGAACAATAATTTGTTCCATTTTGTTCCCCCCAAAAAAATGAGAATAGGTATTCCTATTCAAAATCTTTACTATTATACCATTATTCAACTAAAAATTGTACCTTTTTTTATTTTTCAATTTTTAAGGAAAATACACAATGAAAAGATTTCGACAAAGCGCAATCAATTCTAAAGCAAACGAGCTAACTGTGTATCCGATAGCGATGGCGAAAAATACCATCAACATTCTAATTTGCGGTGTAAATTGGGTTTTGAAAAATTGCTCAATACGCAATGATTGCAACGCCCAAAAACTTATGTAAATGAACATAAGATGACTAACGATTCGAACAATAGCATCTACTCCATAGTATTGCATAAGGAGCCTCCTTTTTTCTAACGTAGGAACATTTTATCACAAAATAATAAAAACCGATAATTAATCCACTTGAAATGCCAAAATTTGACACTATTTATTAAAAAATACGAAGAAATAGAGTTTAAGGCAACTGACTCAATAGCAAGCGCCTTAAACTCTACAAAAGTGACTGAATCCTTCAGCCTTTTTTACCCATGTTTCGATACGTTGATCCGGTTGATTGCACGATGCAAAGCAACAGTCGCACGACGTAGTTGATCGCGGTCGTCTTTTGCTTTGGCTTCTTCAATTAAACGTTCTGCTCGTTGTTTTGCTCGTTCAGCACGAGGTACATCGATATCTCGTTCACGTTCGGCACTATCGGCAATAATAGAAACGACATTATCACGGACTTCCATGATACCACCATTTACAGCTACCCAGTCAACATGTGTATCTGAATCGGTCCGTTTGATGCGGACTTCATCAATCGCTAGCGGAACGATGATTGGCGCATGTTTTGGTAAAATACCAATTTCACCATCTGTTGTTTTCGCCACAACGATTTTTGCATGGTGGTCATAAACTAGACCATTAGGCGTTACTACATTCACAGTAAGACTATCCATTGTGTTTGCCGCCTTTCTAGTAGTTTAATTGTTTCGCTTTTTCGATGGCATCTTCAATTTTACCGACACTACGGAAGGCTTCTTCTGGCAGATTATCATGTTTACCTTCAAGAATTTCTTTAAAGCCACGAACTGTTTCCGCAACTGGTACATAAGAACCAGGTTGACCTGTAAATTGTTCAGCAACGTTAAAGTTTTGAGATAAGAAGAATTGAACACGGCGTGCGCGACCAACAAGTACTTTTTCGTCATCTGATAATTCGTCCATCCCTAAAATAGCGATGATATCTTGTAATTCACGGTAACGTTGTAAAATATGTTGCACTTCGGTAGCCACTTCGTAGTGTTCTTCTCCAACAATTTCAGGAGCCAAGGCACTAGAAGATGAAGCTAACGGATCTACCGCTGGATAAATCCCTTGTTCGGTTAATTTACGTTCCAAGTTAGTTGTTGCATCCAAATGGGCAAACGCTGTTGCTGGCGCTGGATCGGTATAGTCATCGGCTGGAACATAGATTGCTTGAATAGAGGTAATTGATCCTTTTTTCGTTGAAGTAATCCGTTCTTGTAATTGTCCCATTTCAGTCGCTAAGGTTGGTTGGTAACCAACGGCTGACGGCATCCGACCTAAAAGGGCAGAAACTTCTGAACCGGCTTGGGTGAAACGGAAAATGTTATCAATAAATAATAGCACGTCTTGTCCTTCCACATCACGGAAATATTCAGCAATCGTTAACCCAGTTAAGGCCACACGCATCCGTGCACCTGGTGGTTCGTTCATTTGACCAAAAACCATGGCTGTTTTTTCAATAACGCCTGAATCTTTCATTTCATAGTACAGGTCGTTCCCTTCACGTGTCCGTTCACCAACACCAGTAAAGACGGAAATCCCTCCATGTTCTTGGGCAATATTATGAATTAATTCTTGAATTAAGACGGTTTTACCAACACCGGCACCACCGAAAAGTCCGACTTTACCACCTTTTAGATAAGGCGCTAATAAGTCAATAACTTTAATCCCTGTTTCTAAAATTTCATTACTGGTACTTAATTCATCAAATGCTGGCGCTTTTTTATGAATCCCACTACGTTCAGCATCTGCAGGGAATGGCGCTTCTAAGTCAATTGTGTCTCCTAAAACGTTAAACACACGACCCAATGTATCTTTACCAACAGGAACTGAAATTGATTTTCCTGTATCGATAACTTCCATTCCACGTTGTAAACCATCTGTCGATTCCATGGCGATAGAACGAATCACTCCATCACCTAGTTCTAAAGCGACTTCAAGTACTACTTTTTGTTTTGCTTCGCCATTTTTATAAACGACTAAAGCGTTGTTAATATCGGGTAAGGATTGATCTAATGAAAATTCCACGTCAACAACGGGACCGATTACTTGAACAATCTTTCCTGAACTCATAATTTCTTTCCTCCAGTCTTCATAAAGTCACACGCTTTGAACGTTTTTATACACGTTCAAACGTAAGACTAGATTATTCTAGTGCAGCTGCACCAGCAACAATTTCTGTAATTTCTTGGGTAATCGCCCCTTGACGAGCACGGTTATAAGAAATTGTTAAATCGCTAATAATATTTTGCGCATTGTCAGTGGCTGTTTTCATGGCGGTCATCCCAGCAGCATGTTCTGCTGTTTTCGCATCAATGATCGCCCCATAAATTAAGCTTTCTGCATATTGTGGTAATAATTGATCCAAGATTGCTTCAGGTGAAGGCTCTAAAAGATATTCTTGTTCGTAAGAGGTCGCCTCTGATGGATCTAAATCAGTAATTGGCAACATTTTTTCCACACGAAACTGACTCGTTAGTGAGTTAACGTGGTGATTATAACAAACATACAATTCATCAAACACTTCGTTTTGGTACATAGTCGTTGCCGTTGTCACAATCTTACGGACTTCTTCAAACGTTGGTTGATCCGTTAAGCCTCTTAGCTCATAGGAAACATCGATTCCGCGTGCTTTAAAGAAATCCGCCCCTGTACCACCAATGGCGATTA
The DNA here is from genome assembly GCF_051712485.1 of Enterococcus sp. DIV1206. NCBI lineage: Bacteria > Bacillati > Bacillota > Bacilli > Lactobacillales > Enterococcaceae > Enterococcus > Enterococcus sp. DIV1206. The sequence goes on along the minus strand of NZ_JBIOOZ010000001.1, from coordinate 812,402 downwards.
AGGCATATTCTTTATTAGAATCATGGTCTTCTTGAATCATACTCATGGTTTGTTTTAAGATTGAGCTATTGTAGCCACCAACTAACCCTTTGTCAGAAGTGATAACGATATAGCCTGTTTTTTTGACAGGTCGTTGTGCTAACATCACATGATAGTTCCCTTCACTAAGAGAAGATTGTTCTGTTTCACGTAATTCACTTAACTGAGCAGCTACTAAATGCGTAACGACACTACGAATTTTTGAAGAATATTCTTGAAAGCTTTTAGAGGCGCCTTCTGACTTTGTCAATTTGGCTGCAGAAACCATTTGCATCGCTTTAGTAATTTGGCTTGTCTTTTTTGTTGATGCAATGCGTTGTTTGATTTCATTTAATGAAGCACCCAATGTTGCTCACCTCTCTTATGCGTTATCGATTTTTTCTAAAGCTTCTTTGGCTGAATCTCCGCTGTTGTTTGCCGCTGCAAACATTTCAGAAAACTCTGTAATCGCTGCATCTAATGCATCAGTATCTGGTAAGTCTTTCGTTGTACGAATGGTTTCCAATAAGTCTGCATGTTTGCCATCAAAATAATCGAATAAATCTTGTTCAAAGTGTAAAATTTTATCTACGCTCACGCTATCTAAAAAGCCGTGTGTTAACGCATATAAAATTAAGACTTGTTTTTCTACAGGCAGTGGCGCATGTAGTTTTTGTTTTAAAATTTCTACCGTACGACGACCACGGTTTAATTTAGCTTGTGTTGCCGCATCTAAATCAGAGCCAAATTGTGTAAAGGCTTCTAACTCACGGTAACTAGCTAAGTCTAAACGAAGCGTTCCGGCAACTTTTTTCATTGCTTTGATTTGCGCTGATCCTCCGACCCGAGAAACAGATAACCCAGCATCAACGGCTGGACGAGTGCCTGCATAGAACAGGTCGCTTTCTAAGAAAATTTGTCCATCAGTGATTGAAATAACGTTTGTTGGAATATAAGCAGAAATATCGCCTGCTTGTGTTTCAACGAATGGTAAGGCTGTCATTGAACCGCCACCTAATTCATCACTTAATTTAGCTGCACGTTCTAATAAACGTGAGTGTAAATAGAAGACATCCCCTGGATAAGCTTCACGACCTGGTGGACGGCGTAATAGTAGAGAAAGTTCACGATAAGCCACGGCTTGTTTTGATAAGTCATCAAAAATAATTAAGACATGTTTGCCGTTATACATGAATTCTTCACCCATTGCAGTTCCTGCATATGGTGCAATGTAAAGTAATGGTGCTGGTTGTGAAGCCCCTGCAGTCACAACGATTGTATAATCTAAGGCACCAAATTTACGAAGTGTTTCTACTTGGTTACGAACAGTAGATTCTTTTTGACCAATCGCTACATAAATACAAATTACATCTTGTCCTTTTTGGTTAATAATTGTATCAATTGCAATGGATGTTTTCCCTGTTTTACGGTCTCCAATAACCAATTCCCGTTGTCCACGACCAATTGGTACGAGGGCATCAATGGCTTTTAAGCCAGTTTGCATTGGTTCAGCAACAGATTGACGTTGCATAACACCGGGAGCTGTTGCTTCCACAGGACGTGTTTTGTCTGTTTTAATTTCGCCTAAACCATCTAATGGTTGACCTAATGGATTAACAACACGGCCAATCAAAGCTTCCCCAACGGGTACTTCCATGATTTTGCCTGTGCGTTGTACTTTATCTCCTTCACGAATGGTTTCAAAATCGCCAAGGATAATAATCCCTACATCATTTGTTTCTAAGTTTTGTGCCATTCCGTATGAACCGTTTGAAAACTCAACAAGTTCTCCACTCATGGCATTTTCTAAACCGTGGGCGCGGGCAATTCCGTCACCGACGTAAGTGACTGTTCCAACTTCTTCAACAGCAAGCTGTTGTTGATAGTTTTCGATTTGTTCTTTAATCAAGGCACTGATTTCTTCTGCTTTGATAGCCATTCAATTCACCTCTTTGTAGTCCTAAAGATTATTTTAATAACTTCTGCTGCATATGTTCTAATTGTTTGCGGATGCTGCCATCGATTACTTGATGGTTTGCTTCAATAACCACTCCGCCGACAATTGACGGGTCAATTAAATTGACTAAATGCGCTTGTTCATACCCTAATAATTGGGCAGCTTTTTCTTCCATTGCTTGATGTTGTTCTTTTGATAAAGGAATGGCTGTTGTCACTGAACCCAAAATTAGTCCTTGGTGCTCATCATAACGTCGTTCATATTCATCAATCATCAAGAGCAGATCGTACATGCGACGATATTCGTAAACCACTCGCAAAAAGTTTTGCATCATTTCACTAAAACCTGTTACTAGTTTTTCCATGATGCTGTCTTTTTCATAAGGCTCTAAGCGATCATCACTTAAAATATCGCCAATACCAGGTACTTGGTGATAGACTTCGCGAAGCGTCAATAATTCTTGATAAATTGCTTCAGCTTGGTTCTTTTCAACTGCCAACTCAAACAAAGCCTTGCCGTAGCGTTTACCAACTGTATATTTATCTAGTTTCATTTGCTTTACCTAAACTTTCAATATAAGAATCAATCAATGCTTCATGTGCATCTGGTGTTAATTCTTTATTTAAAATTTTGGCTGCAATTTGAAGAGAAAGATCTGCCACTTCATTTTTTACTGAAGACAATGCTTCTTCACGTTCTTGAGAAATATCTGTCCGAGCTTTTTCGCGTAGGCGAGTAACTTCCGCAGTTGTTTCTTTTAATGTTTTTTGGCGAGTCTGTTCTCCACTTTCTTTCGCGTTTTTAATAATTTCAGCTGCTTCTGATCTGGAAGAAAGTAATTGTTGTTGACGTTCTTTTTCCATTTTCGCTGCTGCTACGCGAGATTGTTCTGCAGAGTCTAAATCGTTGGCAATTTTTTCTTCACGTTGTGTCAAAATATCTACGATTGCTCCCCATGCATATTTCTTTAATAAGAGCATCAAGATTAAAAATGCACCACTGACAACAATCATCGTGCCTAGTGTGGTACTAGGAGCCGTTTCACCGACTACCAATGTAGTAAGTAGCATGAAGTCTCAACTTCCTTTCCTGCAAAAATCGATTTAGCTTCTTCAACTGCTTTATCACCAGCTATTGAAAAGGCTAAAGATAGAAGAAAGCAGTGACGGTCCCGATAATAATCAGCGTCCTGCCTCCATTTTATTGCTTATCTGAATAAAAGTAATAAAGAAACAACGACACCTAAAATTGGCACAGCTTCGATTAAAGCGACCCCGATAAACATTGTTGTTCTTAATTGACCAGACATTTCTGGTTGACGAGTCATTGACTCGATTGTTTTTGAAATAACTTGTCCGTTACCGATAGCGGCTCCGATAGCTGAACCGAAAATTGCAATTGCTGCTGCGATAAAATTTAATCCTTCCATTGTGTAAAATCCTCCTAAAAGATAATTTTTGTCCTTCGTATTTCTTGATTATTCTTCTGTTTCAATTTTGTGTGACATATAAACCATTGAAAGTGTCACAAAGATAAACGCTTGGATACATCCAATAAAGATTGAGAATGCTACCCAAATCATTTCTAGCGGAATTGCTAGTGGGATAACCCATAATCCGACGCTTGCTACGGTTCCAGCAATTAAGCCCAATAGAACTTCGCCGGCAAAAATGTTTCCGTACAAACGCAAGCCTAATGTTAATAGATTCGTGAATTCTTCCATTAATTTTACCGGTAGTAAGAAACCAACGGGTCTTAAATAACTATTAACTAGATAGCCTTTAAAACCAAAGCGTTTCATACCAAAGAAGTGTGTTAAGACAATCATCATCATCGCTAACGTTAAGGTTACGATTGGATCGGCGGTTGGACTTTTCCAAACGCTGAGATCGTCGCCCACAACGATTTTTGTAACGAGACCCAAGATGTTTGAAACAAGCACAAACATGAAAAGGGTAAACGCCATTAAATGAAAATTGCTCACTTCTTTACGAGGTAAATTGTCTGTAATGATTCCACGAATAAAATCCACTAACCATTCGATGACCGTTTGTTTGCCTTTAGGTCGTAGCTTCATATTTCTCGTACAAGCATAGACAAAGGCGAAAACAATGATACACGTCAACAGCACCATCAAAACAATGGTTCCATCAAACCAAATTGGTCCGATATTGAAGAGTAATTTCTTCTCTTCCAAATCAATTCACCTCTTTTCCAACAATCTTTCAGAAGTTTCATCCTACTCCTGAGTGATAATCCCTGGCAAAGCTATCGTACCACCACTTGTTGATAATTTACAAATAGTTTACTTTTAAAATTTCATGTGTTGAAAATTGGTTGGAAAACCTTTTCCATAAACCAATCTAATGCAGGGTGGTACTGCTTTCCGAAGCGATTAAAAAATGAATCATTTACATTCATTTACTCAACACTTACCAGATTTTACACCTAATCCGAAGAAAGGCAAGCAAATATGCGAAAAAGAATAAATTTACATTTTTAACGTCGGTTATTTTTTAATGTTCGGCTGATTTGTCGGTCAACTTCCTTACGTTTCAAGTCTTCACGCTTGTCGTACTGCTTTTTCCCTTTAGCTAAACCAATCAAAACTTTGGCATAGCCGTCTTTAATATAGACCTTCAAAGGTACTAATGTGATACCTGTATTTTTGGTTTCGCCGATTAACTTATTAATTTGTTTTTTGTGTAATAATAATTTTCTGGTACGTAATGGGTCATGATTAAAAATATTGCCCTGTTCATATGGACTAATATGAACATTATACAAAAAGGCTTCTCCGTTTCGAATTCGTGCAAAACCATCTTTTAAATTGATACGACCATTTCGAATAGATTTGATTTCTGTTCCTTGTAAAACAAGCCCAGCTTCAACCGTATCGATAATTGAATAATCATGTCTAGCTTTGCGGTTTTGTGCGATTAATTTTCCTTCCCCTTTTGGCATAAGCGACCTCCTCTACTTCTTCTTTTTCCCTTTTTTATTTTTTTGTTTCATTGCTTCTTTATAAAAAGGTTGTTTTTTGCCTTTGCCTTTTTTCTTATTTTTCTTTTTCTTACCATCAAATGATTCATCTTTTTTATTTCTTCGTTGATTATTTGAACGAGTTGAAGAATTGGCTTTACCTTTTTTACGTCCTTTTGGTCCTTCGACTGGCGCAACTTCCTCAGCTGAAATCAATTCAAAATCAACTTCTCTTGTTTCTGGATCAGCTTTTTCAACACGGATTTGAACTTTCTGACCAATTTTCAAAGTCATTCCCGTCCGTTCACCAACTAACGCCATATGATTTTCAATAAAGTGGAAATAATCTTGTTTTAAGTTATTCACGTGAATTAAGCCTTCTATTGTATTAGGCAGTTCCACAAAGATACCAAATTTTGTGACAGAGCTGATGATCCCGTCATACGTTTCTCCCACTTTATCTACCATAAATTCGGCTTTCTTCATGGCGTCCACTTCACGCTCTGCATCAACTGCGCGACGTTCCATACTTGAACTATGATTGGCAATTTCTGGTAATGCTTCGTTCCATTTTTCTTGATTTTTTTCAGATTGATCTTGGCTATAGCTGCGAATCAAACGATGCACAATTAAATCTGGATAACGACGTATTGGTGAAGTGAAATGCGTATAATATTCAGCGGCCAACCCATAGTGTCCGTAGTTGTCTTCTGAGTATTTCGCTTGTTGCATACTTCTTAGCAACATCGTATTGATAACCACTTCTTCCGGCTTATTTTCAACTTGCTCTAAAACTTTTTGTAAATCTTTCGGTGAAATGTTTTCTTTTGTTCCTTTAACAAGAATGCCAAGTACTGCAGCAAAGTCAAAGAAACGTTGCATTTTTTCTTCTTTTGGTTGTTCATGAATCCGATAAATAAATGGCAGTTTTAAGTCATGATAATGACGTGCCACAGTTTCATTGGCTGCCAACATAAAGGATTCAATTAATCGTTCACCCACGCCACGCGTGCGTAAAAGAATATCTTGGGGATGACCATTTTCATCAACTAGGACTTTGGCTTCACGATCTTCAAAAGAAATCGCACCACGGCGCATACGCATCTCTTCTAATATATGGTGCAGCTCGCCCATCTCTTTAAACATGGGAACTAGCTCTTTGTAGCGTTCTAACGTTTCAGGTTTTTGCTCTTCTAAAATTTCATTGACTGCTGTATAGGTCATTCGCTCCGTTGTTTGGATTACACTTTGGAAAATTTCATGCGAAATAACTTCTCCTTCTGGTGTAATTTCCATCTCACAACTCATGGTTAAACGTGGAACATGTGGGTTAAGCGAACAAATCCCATTTGATAATCGCTGCGGAATCATTGGCACAACTCGGTCTGTCAAATAGACACTTGTGCCACGTTCATACGCTTCCATATCCAATTGACTTCCTTCAGTTACATAATAAGAAACATCTGCAATATGCACCCCTAAAAAGAAATTGCCATTTGCTAACTTTTGTACCGTTACTGCATCATCTAAATCTTTCGCATCTTCTCCATCAATCGTCACAATCAACTGATCACGTAAATCCCGACGACCGACTAAATCGCTTTCTGCAATAGTTTCTGGTACTTGGTCCGCTTCAGCTAAAACTTCGTCAGGAAATGCTGTGGGAATTCCATGAGCCACCACGATTGATAAAATATCCATTCCTGGATCATTTTTATGACCAATCACTTGTTTGACTAGTCCTTCCATACTTGTTGGATATTCTTGATCTGGATAATAGGTAATTTCAGCAATGACAATGCTACCATCTACTGGCTTAATCCCTTCAGGTGCAATTGATACAGTATACTGATTCAATTTCTTATCTTTGGGAATCATGTAGCCATACAGTCCCATTTCTGCCATTTCTTCTTCACTATATGCCACAAATTCTCCGACAACTTGGCTCACTGCTCGCTCTTTAATTTCTTTGACTTTACCTTCTGCGCCGCGATCTGAAAAAGGATCAGCATGTTGGATCACGTCGATTAAAACCGTGTCCCCATCCATTGCAAAGTTCGTTGCCTCTTTAGGAATATAAACATCTGGTTCTTCAGGATCGATGGTCACGAAACCAAAGCCTCGTTCATTTGCACGAAACGTTCCTTCTATTAATAAGTCTTTCATTGGTAACAGGACTTTGCCTTTTTTGTTGAAACTAACTGACTTTTCTCGTTCCATTTGTGCAATGGTTTGCACTAAAATTTTAAAATCTGAACTTTTTTCTAAATTCAAGCCTTGTGCAATTTCTTCCATTGAAAAGCTTTTCTTTTTTTGGCTTTCCATGAAATGTAAAATTTGCTCTTTAATTGTTTGTTTTGTCATTATTTCTCCTCATTCCAAGGTAGTGTTGCTAAAAATTGCACCACATCTTGCTCTAATTGTTTGTGTTCTCCACTCACCGTAATGACATGTCCGCTGTTTGGGTACCATTGTAAGGTCACACGTGCTTGTGTTAGCGCTTGGGCCGTTTGATAGACGCCCATTGGCTCAATCATTTCATCTTTGCCAGCTTGCGCTAAGAAAAGAGGTGCGTGGATTTTGTTTAGTTTGTCTGCCGTCTGACTAGCAATTGTTTCAATCGCTCCTAATTGTTGTTTGACTCGTTGCTCAATCGATTGCAACCGGCTTTGTTGTTGCTCTGCAGGAACTTCTGCGATTTTCATCACGTTTTCTGCGTATAATACAAAATTTTCTGGGACTTTATTTTCGACAGGGTAGATCGGTGAACAGAAAAATCCACCACCAATTAATCCTGTTAATTGTTCCGTTAATGCATGCATACTGAAAATCCCGCCCATTGATAAACCAAAAATGGCAATTTCTTGGTAACCTCTTTCTCTCAAAAAAGCGACTGCTTCTTGTGTATCTTGCCACCATTGTTCCGTTGTTTGATCTAAAATATCTTCAGGAACTAGCGTGCCATGTCCTGAAAAATTAGGCGAATAGACAGTATAATTTTCTTTTTCTAAACGTCTGCTTAACATCCGTACATCATTACTGCTGCCAGAATAAGCGTGTAATAAAAGGACCGCCCGTTTTCCTTTTTCTGAAAATAACGGCTTCGGTAAATTGATTTTTTTTGCCACTTCGCTCACCTCAGCTTCATTCTATCATATTCTCAAAAGAAAACCTTCCGAAATGATAAGTTTCAAAGACTTTTTCAGAAAGAAAAAGAACAGAAAAATAAGTGTTCGCACTCATCTCTCTGTTCTAAACTTGTCATTTTAAAAGATTACGTACTTATTTTGAAGATAAGAACGCCAAAACAAATAATAAAATCATCCAAATTGCGCCAAGAACTGCTGTTGAGCGTTGCATAACAGCTTCAAAACCGCGCGCTTTTTGCTTCCCAAATAATTTATCTGCACCGCCAGTGAAGGCACTTGCTGCACTGTTTTGTTTGCTTGGTTGCATCATAACAGTAATGACGATTAAAACAGATAAAATGATGACCAACGTTAAGATTAGATTATACATGCGTTAATTCTCCTTTTTATACAAATATGCGAAATTCATCTACTTTAATGTAGCATATTTTATCTGTAAACACCAGTGAAATTTAATGTCTTTCCTTATTTGTCTCTAATAGCAACAGCCGCAAGTAGGAATCAAATTTCTACTTGCGGCTGTTGCTAACTTATTTTTTATTTTCTCAATACGTCTCCGTATTCAGGTTTAGTATCAAATTCTTTTTTGGCAAATGGACATAGCGGAATAATTTTTTTATGCTCTTTTCTCGCTTTTTCAACACCGGCTAAAACAAGTTTTTCAGCTAATTTTTGTCCACGATAAGTTGGATCAACAAACGTATGATCAATAATCATCATGCTTTCGCCAGCATCTGACCAAGTCATTTCACCAATTTCTTGGTTTTCATCGTTATATAGAGCAAAACGATTGTTTTCTTCTTTAATTTGCATATTCGTTCCCTGCTTTCCGAATATATTTTAGAGCGCCACTTGGACATGAATCAACTACAATCATGTCATTTTCAACACTTCCGTTATCTGGAATAATCCATGGTTTCCGACCAACTTCAAAGACTTCTGGATTTCCGCGAACACAATTACCAATATGTTCACAAATATCTTTATTATAAAAGATATCAATTCCTTCCCCCGTATATTTACGGTAGCCTTCTTTTAATAGTTGTTCTTCCGTAACTGGTTGCCCATCTATTTGGTTTCCTTTCATTGCACAATCTCTCCCCTGTAACTTATTAATATTAAAAACGTACCTTTATTTTACCACTAAGCTGGACATTCAGGCAATTAATTGTTCCACCTTACTTGCCAATTCGACGAGCACGCAAAGCAGATAAGATTGACACAGTGTCCACGACTTCTTGTAGCATAGCTCCGATTAGCGCCGGAATGATCCCGGTACTAGCAATTAGCATTAGTAAAACGCAGATAAAAATTCCGATTAATACAGATTGTTTGGCAATTTTCATGGTATCTTGGGCAATTTCGACCGCTTGGCTGACTTTACTTAAGTCATCTTTTAAAATAACAACGTCAGCAGTTTCACTAGCCGCAGTAGCTCCATGAGCGCCCATAGCAATACCTACGTCTGCAGCAGCAAGCGAAGGTGCATCATTTACACCATCTCCTACCATGATGACTGGATGGTTTTCTTTGGGCAATTCTTTTAGAATAGTTAACTTATCTTGTGGTAAACATTCCCCATGTACTTCGGTAATTCCTACTTCTGCAGCAATCGTTTCTGCGACGGATTCTTGATCCCCCGTCAGCATTAAAATTCGTTGAAGATGTAATTGGTGTAATTTTTCCATAGTCTCTTTTGCTTCTGGGCGTACAGTGTCTGTAAAAGTAATTCGGCCTAAATATGTGCCATTACGTGAAATATGAATAGTCGTTTTATCAATTTTTTCAGTTGCTTGAGACTCTTGTGTCACAAAATTCTTTTTACCTACCCGTATCTCAGCACCATCCACAAATGCCTTCACGCCAGCACCAGAAACTTCCGCTAGATCTGTAATATTTTTTAATGGGACATCTTGCTTTCTGGCATAAGCAACAATTGATCTAGCTAAAATATGACTTGATTCTTGTTCCACGCTTGCTGCTAATCCCACTAATTCAGCAGCAGTTATTTCAGCATTGATTGGTTGGACTTGATCAACAGAAAGTTGTCCTTGCGTAATCGTGCCTGTTTTATCAAACGCAATCGTTTTTGCAGAAGCTAATTTTTCGACCATCGTTCCCGATTTAATAACGACCCCATGACGACTTGAACGACCCATCCCTGCCACTAAAGCAATTGGGGCAGATAGAATTAAAGGACACGGCGAAGCAACAACTAAGACTTCCGCAAAACGTGTCGGACTTTTTGAAACAAACCAAGCAACACCTGCAATTAAGTAGGCAACTAGTGTAAAAGGTACCGCATAGCGGTCTGCTAAACGTACAAAATGAGCTGGACGTGCCGCAGATTCTTTCACTAAGTTCACAATCGTTTGATATTGACTGTCGGCTACAGTTTTTTCAGCAACCATTTTCAAAGAGCCATCACCATTCACGGAACCCGACATTAATTCATCCCCAGGATTTTTTTCAATTGGTTTTGATTCTCCTGTTAATGAAGATTCATCGACTGTTGATGTCCCGGTTTTTACCAAGCCATCAACTGGAACTAGTTCCCCTGGTTTTACTACTAATTCATCGCCAACATTGATTTCCTCAACAGAAACATCTTCTAAATTTTCGCCATTCAAGCGATGAGCTTTTTGTGGCGAGTTATCCAATAATGACTTCAGCTCTTGGTTAGCTTTTCCAGCGGCATAGTCTTCTAATGAATCACCACCAGTCAACATAATTAAAATCATCAAACTGGCCCAGTATTCTCCCACAGCTAAGGTTGCGACGATAGCGGTAATCGCTAAAATATCGACACCATATTTTCCTTCACGTAAGGTTTGAATCATTTCCCAGAACATCATTAACGCCATTACAGAACCTGTTATTAAAATAATGCCATACGCCCAATTCGGCTGATGTAAAATAAATTCAAATAATAATGCCAAAACTCCTGTTATAATTGTAATCCCCAATTTTGTTACATGCTTCATCTCTTTTTCTCTCCTATCATTCACTTTACATTATTGAGCGTACCTTTTCTGTTTTGAAAAAGAAAGTGAAAACGCCTAAATGAAAACGACTTTCATTATCATAGGATAGTTGCTGTAGCAACGTTTACTTTCTGAAAAGTAGTTATGTAAAAAAAACACAGACCATCGTTCATTCGCCGATGGTCTGTGTTTTTATTTCCAAAAATCATCAAAAATTGTAATGGGTAAATGCCGTTTGTGTTGTCCTTTTTTATACCAGTTTTCAATTGTTTGTTGATCTGTTTCCGAGACTTTTTTGCCTTCCAAATAATCATCAATGGCATCATACGTGACACCTAAGGCAACTTCATCTGCAACTAACGGTTTGTCATCTTCTAGATCAGCTGTTGGTATTTTTAAATACAAGGCTTCTGGTGCCCCAAGTTCTTTCAGCAAAGCTTTCCCTTGGCGCTTATTTAAACGAAATAACGGTAAAATATCCGCTCCGCCATCGCCATATTTGGTGAAGAAAGCTGTCACATTTTCGGCTGCGTGGTCTGTGCCAATTACTGCGCCAGCATTTTCGCCAGCTACTGCATATTGTGTAATCATACGTTGACGTGCTTTCATGTTCCCTTTATTAAAATCGCTAATTTGAACGCCAGCGTTTTCTAGCGAACCAACCATTGCATCCACTGCTGGTTTAATATCCACTCGTAAAGAAACATCTGGCTGGATAAAGGCTAGCGCGGCTTGTGCATCAGCTTCATCTGCTTGCTCACCGTAGGGAAGGCGAATCGCAATAAATTGATACGACATATCTCCTGTTTCTTCGCGCATTTCAGTCATCGCTAATTGTGCTAAGCGCCCAGCTAATGTTGAATCTTGTCCGCCACTAATTCCCAAGACAAAAGTTTTTAAAAAAGGATGTTTAGTTAAATAAGCTTTCAGAAAATCAATACTTTTACGAACTTCTTCTTTTGGATCAATTGTCGGTAAAACACCTAACTCTTGAATGATTTTTTCTTGAAGTGTTGTCATTTCTAGGCCTCCTTATTCACCGTTTCCGTTAAATGTTTAACGTCTTTACGCACTTTTTCCAATAAATTCATTTTGTGGTTCCAACAATCTGTTGAAAGGTCCACGGGATATTTCTGCGGATTCAAGTCCCGCTTGTATTCTTCCCAAAGTGAATCTAAATTTTCTTTTGCATATTGTTTAATTTCATCTAAAGTTGGTAATTCATACACACGTTTTCCTTCAACGAAAATATCTTGGAGTACTGGCCGTGCTTCAAAATCACGGACATACTTATTAATAAAGGTATGAACGGGATGGAACATATAAATTTCTTCTTCTTGGCGAGGATCTTCGTTCCAAAGTGTCACATAGTCCCCTTCTGACTTTTTATCAGATTTACGTGTAATGCGCCAGACTTGTTTTTTTCCTGGTGTTGTCACTTTTTCAGCATTGCTAGATAGTTTAATGGTATCTTTCATTTGACCATCTTCACCTTCAATTGAAACTAATTTAAACACCGCTCCTAAAGCCGGTTGATCATAGGCGGTAATCAGCTTGGTACCCACGCCCCATACATCAATTTTTGATTTTTGCATTTTTAGATTCAAAATCGTATTTTCATCTAAATCGTTCGATGCATAAATTTTTGCTTCAGTAAAGCCTGCTTCGTCCAGTTGTTCACGAACTCGTTTAGAAATATAAGCCATATCGCCACTATCAATCCGCACGCCTAGGAAATTAATTTTATCCCCCATTTCTCGAGCTACTCGAATTGCGCTTGGCACTCCCGCTTTCAAAGTATCATACGTATCAACAAGGAAAACGCAATCCCGATGTGTTTTGGCATACGCCATGAATGCTTCATAATCATTTCCATACGACTGAACCAATGAATGGGCATGAGTCCCACTAACCGGAATACCAAAAATTTTACCAGCACGAACATTACTTGTCGCGTCCGCCCCACCAATATAGGCGGCTCTTGTGCCCCAAATGGCAGCATCTAATTCTTGTGCCCGGCGTGTTCCAAATTCCAATAAAGGATCATCGCCTATCACGGATTTAATTCGAGCCGCTTTTGTCGCAATTAATGTTTGGAAATTCACCATATTTAGCAAGGCAGTTTCTACCAATTGACATTGTGCCAAAGGACCTTCAATTTGAATTAACGGTTCGTTATTAAAAACCAAATCCCCTTCTAAAGCAGAGCGTACAGTACATTTAAATTCAAAATTTGCTAAATACGTCAAGAAATCTTCTGGATATTCTTCAACTTCTCGGAGATATGCAATATCAGATTCTGTGAACGTTAAATTTTCGAGATAATTGACTAAACGTTCTAAACCTGCAAAAATTGCGTAGCCATGATTAAAGGGCATCTCTCTAAAGTAACATTCAAAAACAGCATGTAAATCTGCTCTCCCTAATTCCCAGTATGTTTGCATCATATTGATTTGATACATATCTGTATGCAATGTCAAACTATCATCTGCATATGTATAGTCCATCGTTTTCTACCTCTATTCTTTGTATTAAAAACTTGTTTATATTATAACAAAAAAATTTTTTTTAGCCTAAAATCTGCTTAGACCTCTTTTTCTTTAAAAATGAAAAATTTACTGAAGAAATAATTTAAAATCACTACTACAACTTGTGTAATCATTTTCGCCCAAAACGATGAAAAATGAATGCCATCAATTAGGAGAATCATTAAACCCATATCAGCCACAAAAGATAAAATTCGGTACCAATAAAATAAGCCCATTTCTTTAAAAAAACCAGCTATGCTTTCATGCTTACTTGCGAATACCCAATATTTATTCGTGAAAAAGGCAAACAGAACAGATAAAAACCAACTAATTGCGTTACTTATCTTGTAATCCAGCCCTAACACGTTTTGACAAACAAAAAACACAACTAAGTTGACGACCGTCGTTGCACCACCAAAAAATAAATAAGCCAGTACTTCTCGGTATTTACGAAATAATTCTTTCAATTTTCACGCATCCTTTCAACTAATCATTTTATCAAACTTCGGCAAGAAAACCTATCTATTTTGTGTAAAGACACAATTCTCTTGCTAATTTTACTATTTATTAAGGTATTTATGAAAAACATAGTAAGAGAAGAGGAGAAGTTCATCCATGGATGAACTTCTCCTCTTCTCTTCGTCTAATAATATATGACTCCATCAACCAATAAGTTAAATCAGCATTAGTCCTTTAGCTTAGGAAGTGCTATCGTTTGTCCTTCGGTTAATACAGAATACGTTAAGTCATTTGCCTGCTTGAGTGCGGTTAAGGAATAGCCCGTTTTTTTAGCAATTTTTGCGAGTGTCTCTCCTCTTTTTACTTCATAATACTCAGTAGACTCTGTTTTTGAGTCATTCGCTGTACCATTTGATTGCTCTGCTGTTTCCAAAGCATTAGTCACCGATTTACTGATTATTAGTGATTGAAGTAACGCTTGTTCTTTCGGTTCTAGAGAAGTCGCCGCTGTATGCTGAGGAATCGTGATTTTTTGGCCAATATAAAACATTTCTTGAGTCTTTGAATTTTGTTTTAAAATGGCTGTTGCTGACACACCAAACGTCTGGCTAATGGTGGCGAGAGAATCTCCTTTGCTTACTTCATAGATGACTGCTTCTTTTTTTAGCTGTTCTTTGACTGCTTCCTTATCAAACGAAGGTTTCTTTTCTTCTGCCAAATTAGTCACTACTGGTTTCTTCTTTTCTTGATCGTATTCAGTTAATTGATAGGTTTCAATCAACGCGTTTAATTTTTTATCGTAATATGTATCCGTTGCATAACGACCTGTCAAAAATTTTGTTGCCTGCTGATAATTCGTCGTGTTTGCTTTCAAAACGCCGTGATAAAACGTTGGATTACCCGCCAGCCCATTGATGATTAATTTACTATAGTCTGTTAATGACTCTTTATAGGATGGATACTGACGAAAATCGGCATGAATGGTGGTCATCTTCCCTTTACCATCATCTTCTTGTGTGGGAAAGCTGACACTTTGACCTTGATAAGCGCCTTTAATGCCAAACAAATTATAATTTGGCGGCGCCGCTAACGCACTATTGCCCGAGCCACTCTCTAAAATAGCTTGAGCTATCATGACAGAAGCGTATAGCTCATGTCGCTGACCAATAACTCGTGCTTCTTCACCAATTTTTCTAATAAACTCAGAAGTAGAAGCATTCTCTTGGACAACAAAATTTGCCTCGGCTTGTTGTTGAATTCCTGCTTGCTTTTCCTTTTCTTGACTATTGTCTATCTCTGAATGTACCAACGGCTCTTTGGTCTTTTCAGTTAATGTAGAATTTTGTGGTTCCTGATTATGAGGCGGCTTTTCAGTGAGTGCTTTACGCTCTTCAGACGCTGGTTGCTCACTTTGTAACGATTCGGTTGGTTTAGTACTAGCAATTGGCTTTTCTTGTGGCGGTAAACTATTTTCAGATTCTGAAGGTTCCATATTATTTTCCTGATGGTCACCGCTGTCATTTTGTATTGAACTTTCTTGTTGTTCAGACGAACTTATTACTGTTTCGTTCAGCGTTGAAGAAGTAAGAGTTCCTTGGTCTTGATTGACTTGGTCCGCTCTTTTTTCTTCCAGTACTAGCTGTCGGCTTTCGTTACTCGTTTCGGTCTCCTCTTGAGCGATTAATGGTTCCGAATTGTAGTAACTGGCGCCCGCATAAGTCCCTAAGACTCCAAGACATACCAACTTCAAATATCTTGCCTTTCTTTTTTTCATCGCATTTCTCCTTCATTTACCTC
This sequence comes from Enterococcus sp. DIV1206, assembly GCF_051712485.1. Taxonomy (NCBI): domain Bacteria; kingdom Bacillati; phylum Bacillota; class Bacilli; order Lactobacillales; family Enterococcaceae; genus Enterococcus; species Enterococcus sp. DIV1206. The sequence continues at coordinate 796,528 of NZ_JBIOOZ010000001.1, read as the reverse complement.
TTTATTTCTGCTAATAATTGCTCTATCTGTTGGTACATTCCTGTTGATTCATTCTTGATGGTTAGCATTTGTTCACAATAAGCTTGGTACTCTCTTGCCACTTGCTTCATGCGTGTTAAAGTTGCTAAACGTTGTTCCATCTCTTCATGAACTGTTGCAACTTGTTGGTTAGCTTGGGCAATTGTTTCTTTTGCTTGACGTTTGGCTTCTAATAAGACTTCGCCAATTTCTTTTTGAGAAAGCGTAACGGCTGTGTCTAAGTTCTCTTCGCTAGTCTGTTTCTGTTGTATCTTTGCTTCAGACAATTGTTTCTGTAAAGAAGTGATAGTTGCTTCTTTATCACTTAACGTTTCTTTAACATCTTTAAGTTGAACATCTTTTTCGACTACTTGTTTTTGTAATGCTTCCACTTCATTGGTTTGCATTAATAATTGCTCCGTTAGTTTTTTTATGGATTGCTGATATAGTTGATTTTCTTCTTCTAGTTTTTCAACAAAAGAAAATGACTCTTCTGACAGTTCAGTCGGCACTTCTTGCTGGACCTGTTTTACTTTTGCGGCTTGCTCTTTTGCATAAACGACCTCGTCATCAAAGATTGCTTCTTCTGTTACCGTTGGTTGTGCTTTCATCGATTGTTCATTTTCAAAATCCGGCATCTTCTCATACTCCTCATCTTCATTGTTTTTAGTCAAAAATTGCCACATCTTTTTCTCCTCCTTCATACCTTTTACACCGTTAACATATAGCCTTTTGAACGAATTGTTTTGATATATTGTGGTTTGTTCACATCTTGTTCAATTTTTTTGCGCAAATGGAAAATCACATTAGCGACACGATATTTTCGTTCATTCGCAGTATCTTTCCAGACATTTTTGTAGAGTTCTTCATATGTAATTGTTTGTCCTGCGTGTTTGTATAAATACTCTATTGTGAAAAATTCCAATTTTGTTAAAAGAATTTCTTCTCCGCTTCCCAAGCAAACACTCAAATTTGGCGCAATTAAATACAATCTCTCAGAAAGATTCTTAGTAACTGTTTGTTCCTCGTTTGCAATAGCTAATTTAGGATAAAAACGTCTTTTTACACGTTGCAATAAATTACTCATGCTTAACATGCATTCTTGACGATCATAAGAATGATCAAAAACACCATCTGCGCCTAATTGTAAATAAATAATTCGATTGACTTTACTAATTGCTTCTGTCCGAGAAAATAACCAAATTGGCAAGTCTGACTGCTTGCGAATTGTCATTAATAACTCACAACAAGTATTTACTTGCTGGTGATCAGTAACTTCAATCACTAATCCATCAATATGGTGCAAATGAAGAAGTATATTTGTTCCTTGGATGATCTGACATTCTACTTGATTACTAACAAACCAATTTTGACAGTATTCTTTTGTTTCAATTGTCAAAGGAACGACACCAATTGTATATTTTTCCATTTTTCCACCTCAATCTTCCTAATATTCCCCTTCAAAATATAATAATTTTTATTTATATTCTATTAATAAATAAAAATCACCAACTACTAGTTTTCAAAAAATGATTGTTATTACTAAATTTTATCGAATAAAAACAAGGCTGTCTAGCTAAAACGAAGCCTTTAAATTATCATCTTTTTTGTTAAATGAGTAAATATTTGAGAAAATACTATAAGCAAAGATATTATTTAGATTATTTATTCTTTATGTAAAAAAAAGCTTACGATTTTTCAATCGTAAGCTTTTAGAATACTTTTTTATTTTTACATCATACCGCCCATGCCCATTGATGGATCCATCATAGGAGCTGGTGCAGCTGGTTCTGGTTTGTCTGCAACAACTGCTTCGGTTGTTAATAATAAAGCTGACACAGAAGCTGCATTTTGTAAGGCAGAACGAGTTACTTTTGTTGGGTCAACAATACCAGCTTCAACCATGTTTACCCATTCACCGTTAGCTGCATTGAATCCGATACCTAAGTCAACATTTTTTAGTTTGTCAACAATCACTGATCCTTCATAACCAGCATTTTCAGCGATTTGACGGATTGGTTCTTCTAATGCACGAACGACAATCTTGATCCCTGTTGCCACATCGCCTTCAGCTTCTAGCGCAGCGACTTTACCAATTACATTGACAAGTGCGGTACCACCACCAGAAACCATGCCTTCTTCTACAGCGGCACGTGTTGCGTTTAACGCATCTTCAATTCGTAATTTTAATTCTTTTAATTCTGTTTCAGTTGCAGCACCGACTTTAACGACAGCAACCCCGCCAGCTAATTTAGCTAAACGTTCTTGTAATTTTTCACGATCAAAATCAGACGTTGTTTCGCCGATTTGGTTTTTAATTAAATGAACGCGGGCCTCAATGGCTTCTTTTGAACCAGCACCTTCAACAATTGTTGTGTTATCTTTGTCGACAACTACTTTGCTAGCATTTCCTAAGTTTTCAATGGTTGTGTCTTTTAACTCTAACCCTAAGTCGTCAGTGATTACTGTACCACCTGTTAAAATAGCAATATCTTCAAGCATCGCTTTGCGGCGGTCACCAAATCCTGGCGCTTTTACTGCGACAACATTAAATGTCCCACGGATTTTGTTCAATACTAATGTTGGTAGAGCTTCTCCATCAACATCATCCGCAATGATCAATAGTGGACGGCTTTGTTGTAGAATTTGTTCTAATAAAGGTAAGATATCTTGAATATTTGAGATTTTTTTGTCGGTAATTAAGATATATGGATTTTCTAAAACAGCTTCCATTTTATCGTTGTCAGTAACCATGTATTGAGATAAATAACCGCGGTCGAATTGCATTCCTTCAACCACATCTAATTCTGTTTCAATCCCTTTTGATTCTTCAATGGTAATTACGCCGTCGTTACCAACTTTTTCCATTGCATCAGCAATTAATTGGCCGACTTTTTCAGAACCTGATGAAACAGCAGCGACTTGTGCAATCGCTTCTTTTGAATCAACTACAGATGAAATATTGTGTAATTCTTCTACTGCTGTTTTTGTTGCTAATTCAATCCCACGACGAATACCTAATGGGTTAGCTCCAGCAGTTACGTTTTTTAAGCCTTCACGAACAATGGCTTGTGTCAAAACAGTCGCTGTTGTTGTTCCGTCACCAGCAATATCATTCGTTTTAGAAGCAACTTCTGAAACTAATTTTGCGCCCATGTTTTCAAAATGATCTTCTAATTCAATTTCCTTAGCAATTGTTACTCCATCGTTAGTAATCAATGGTGAACCAAATGATTTTTCTAAAACAACGTTACGACCTTTAGGGCCTAATGTCACTTTCACTGTATCTGCTAATACATCTACTCCGCGTAGCATTGCTGCACGTGCATCTTCTGCAAATTTAATCTCTTTTGCCATGATTTCTTCACCTCATAATTTTTTTCTTCTATTATATTATTCTGTAAAAGTTGTTTATTATTCAACAGTGGCAATAATGTCTTTGGCTGATACAATTAAGTATTCTACGCCTTCGTATTTCACTTCTGTTCCTGAATATTTTTCAAACATTACTGTGTCACCAATTTTTACTTCCATCGGAACTTTTGTGCCATTTTCAAGCACACGACCTTCACCTACTGCGATAACTTCACCTGTTTGTGGTTTTTCTTTTGCAACGGATGCAAGAACAATTCCTCCAACAGTTTTTTCTTCTTCTTTCGCGACTCTAATTACGACGCGATCGCCTAATGGTTTTAACACAATAAATCCCTCCAAATAAAAAGTTTTCGCTTATTTTAGCACTCGATACATAAGAGTGCTAACTCACACTATTTATAATACTCATTTCACTCTAAAAATGCAAGTCTTTTCTCTCTTTTTCTTGTCAATTATAAGATACGCATTTTTTATTGCGTATTCTTTTTTCATGGAATGTTTTTCCAATCCTTTAATTCATGGTAAAATAAATTGACTACGATTGGAGGCGAATAAAATGAAACAACGTTTACTTACAGCACTAATAGCAACCTTCGTTTATTTTGTGATAGCGAATTTAGGAAATCTTGTTTTCAGTGTCACAGAAGGAATTGTTTCGACACTTTGGGAATCTCTTTTCTTTTTCTTATTCGTTTTTCTTTTATTAGGATATCGCAATAATCGTAAAAAATAATTATAGAAAGGATTAACCATGACCTTAAGAAAATCAAGTTTATTTATTTTAGTCACATACATTATCGCTTTTTTCGGGCCGTTACTTTTTTCGGGTATTTCCCCCAATGCAGCGATTAATGTGACAACTGCTCTCTACATTATTGGCGCCCTTGTAATGATTGGCATCTTTTTAAAAACCACAGAACCTTCTCCTTTAGAGGAAACCGCAACCTTGAAATCACCTATTTTTATTTTTTTACTAGGTGTTAGTGGGATTTTCATTGCCATGCTGATTCAAGGGGTTACTTTTGCCATTGAAGTAGCCATCACAGGAGAACAAGCTACTTCTCAAAATACGCAAGCTATTGTAGCGGTGATTTTGGCAAATCCTTTATTTATTTTGGCAACTACTATCGGTGGTCCGATTATGGAAGAATTCGTCTTTCGTTATGCATTTATCCATTTAATCCAGCCTTTTACAAATTTCTGGATTGCGGCTACTGTTAGTTCGGCGATTTTTTCACTCGCACATGCCGATGGTCACTTTTTTGTTTATTTCTTTATGGGATTTTTCTTTGCTCTTTTGTACAAGCAAACTGGAAAAATTTGGACCTCAATTATTGCCCATTGCGGCATGAATACGATTGTGATTATTGTTCAATTACTTTTGCATAATGGTGCAATTCAATAAGAAAAGGGCCTTCGTCTAAACGACTAGGCCCTTTTCTTTTGCTTATTCTTCTTCGTCAATCAATTCGTTGTCATGATGTAAGAAATAAATTAATGTTTGTAATTCGTTGGTTAAGTCAACATTTTGAATTAATACTTCAGGTGGCGCTACTAAACGCGCAGCCGTAAAGTTTAGAATTCCTTTAACCCCTGCTTCGGCAAGTTTGTTTACAACTTCTTGCGCTTTGCGAGCTGGGATAGTTAAAATAGCTACTTCGATTTGTTGAACACGAATTTGTTCCATCATATCTTCCATTGGATAAACCGGAATACCGTCAACAATGCGTCCCACAATATCTTCATTCACATCAAATGCGCAACTTACACGAATACTGTTGCTTTGATGGAATTTGTACTTTAATAAAGCACTTCCTAAATTACCAACCCCGATTAATGCGACATTGGTTAACTCATCTTCATTCAATGTTTTTGCAAAAAAGTTCATTAAGTTTTCAACATCATAGCCGTACCCACGTTTACCTAATTCACCAAAATATGAAAAGTCACGACGAATAGTCGCACTGTCTACTTGTACCGCTTCACTTAATTCAGTTGATGAGACTTTATTTTTTCCTGTATCATGTAACATTCTTAAGTAGCGATAATATAAAGGAAGGCGTCGCGCCGTTGCTTTTGGAATAACTTGATCTTTCACAATTGGACCTCCAATACTTTCACTTAAATCTTATCCATTAACATAATAGCAGTTTTTCACAATAAAAAGCAATTCTATGGCTCAAAAATAGCATTTTTCTTCAAAAGTTTGTGATAAAAGGTATAAACCTTCACAAAGCATTTTTTGATACGTGCTATTTTAGCAGATTTTATGCTACACTAAGGGCAATGAATTTAGAAATGAGGACTACTGATGATTTTATTACAAGCAAATCAAGTTGCCCGGCATTTTGGCTCGGAAACATTGTTTGAAAACATACATTTAGAAATTGCAACAAAAAGTCGGATTGCCTTAGTTGGTCGTAATGGTGCTGGAAAATCGACTTTTTTAAAAATCATTGCAGGCATTGATGCTCCCGATAGCGGAACCATTGCCAAAAATAAAACTGCTACGTTAGGTTATTTAGCTCAAAATACCGGCTTAGAATCAGATAAAACCGTTTGGGAAGAAATGACAAAAGCCTTTGCTGACATCCTAGAAATGGAACAGCGTATGCGAGAATTAGAAACTAAAATTAGTGAAATGGAGCCAACCACTTCCGTTTATGAAGGAATTTTAAAAGAGTACGATCAATTGCAACATACATTTTCTGAAAAAAATGGCTACGGCTATGAAAATGAAATTCGTTCAGTCCTTCACGGCTTTGGCTTTGATGAATCCTTTTACACGAAAGATATTCAAACCTTATCTGGTGGTCAAAAAACCCGGCTTGCATTAGCGAGAATGCTTTTACAAAAACCAGATATTTTAATTCTGGACGAGCCTACAAACCACTTAGATATCGAGACGCTTTCTTGGCTGGAATCTTATTTGCCAAGCTATGCCGGCGCCCTATTGATTGTTTCCCACGATCGTTATTTTTTAGATAAGGTAGTTAATGAAGTTTATGAACTGAGTCGCAAAAAAATGACTCACTACAAAGGAAACTATTCCAAATACTTAGAGTTAAAAGCAGAACAATTAGCCAGTGAATGGAAAGCGTATGAAAAGCAACAAGAAGAAATCAATAAGTTAGAAGATTTTGTTGCCAAAAATCTGGTTCGTGCATCTACAACGAAACGTGCACAAAGTCGCCGAAAAGTATTAGAAAAAATGGACCGTTTAGACCGACCTCAAGGAGATGAAAAATCGGCGCATTTTCTTTTCGATAGTGAAAAAGTCTCGGGAAATGTTGTTTTACAAGTCGAAGATGCCGCCATTGGTTACGACCAAGAACATATTTTATCCGAACCTATTCACTTGGATATTCGTCGCAAAGAAGCCATTGCCTTAGTCGGACCGAACGGAATTGGTAAATCCACTCTCTTGAAATCAATTATTGACCGCATTCCTTTCATTAAAGGAAGTAAAACTTTTGGCACCAATGTTTCTGTAGGTTACTATGACCAAGAGCAAGCCAATTTACATGGCAATAAAACGGTCTTAGCGGAATTATGGGATGAACACCCAACCACACCTGAAAAAGAGATTCGAAGTATTTTAGGCGGCTTTCTCTTCAGTGGAGATGATGTTGAAAAAACGATTCCTTTATTAAGCGGTGGTGAAAAAGCACGTGTGGCATTAGCAAAACTAGCGATGGATCGTGACAATTTCTTGATTCTCGATGAGCCAACCAACCACTTGGATATCGATAATAAAGAAGTTTTAGAAAATGCGCTGATTGATTATGAAGGAACCATCCTCTTCGTTTCCCATGACCGTTACTTTATCAATCGAATTGCAACAAAAGTTGTTGAGCTTTCTGAAAAAGGCAGCAAACTTTATTTAGGCGACTATGATTATTATTTAGAAAAGAAACAAGAGGAAGAAGAAATCGCTGCCCTCTTAGCTAATGAAGAAGCGGCGAAAAAACCCGAACCAGTTACAGCCAAAAATACCTTTTATCAAAACAAGGATCAACAAAAATTACTCCGTACTTTGCAAAGAAAAATAACACAAGTCGAAGAAAATCTTGCTCAGTTAGATACGACAATTGCACAATTAGAAGCACAAATGAGTCAACCAGACATTCTAGAAAATCATGTTGAATTGCTGGCTTTAAACCAACAATTAGATGACGCTCGTCAGCAACAAGATGAACTACTTGAGCAATGGGAAAATTTCAGTTTAGAATTAGAAGAAATGGAAAATAACAATTAACGGAGGGATTCACTATGGCTTCCAAAAAAATCAGTTTAACGAAGCCCAAATATCAACAAATCGCCGTTGATGTTGCGGAAAAAATTGCAGAAGGCAAATTACATGTTGGAGATAAAATCCATGCCCGTTCCACCCTAGCTAACCAATACCAAGTGTCGCCAGAAACAGCTCGCAAAGCCATTATCGTTTTAGTCGATTTAGAAATCGTTAAAGCCAAACACGGCAGCGGCTTCTATGTGGCATCAAAAGAAAAAGCGCAGGACTTTGTGACACAATATCAAGACGTTCAAACGATTGCTGAAATTAAAGAAGAATTGCTAGATAGCGTAGCGAAACAAAAAGAAGAACTTACTCATTTTTCTAGCATTCTAGATACTCTTGTTGAACAAACAAAGCGTTTTGATTCTTTCAATCCAATGAATCCTTATTCATTGGTTTTAACAGAAGAAGCTGCTTATCTTGAGGCGACGATTAGCGAAATGAATTTTTGGCAAAACACTTCGGCAACGATTATCGCCATCAAACACAAAGAAGAGCTTCTGGTCTCACCTGGTCCATATGCAAAGATTTCGTTGAACGACACACTTTATTTTGTTGGACATGACGAATCAACCTTACAACGTGTCCAAAATTTCTTTTATCCTTAAACAAAAAAGTGACTACTTATCTTGCGGTAAATAGTCACTTTTTTTATTTATTATTTCTATTTTTCATAAAAAACCACTATAAAACCTAGTTAAAATACTGTTTTTCTTCATTTTCAGAAAGATTTTCATCTAATTTGACAAAGTGACAACTTTATAGTAGTCTGATGTAGTCACTTTTTTTATTGAGGAGGAACAATGATTTGCCAAAAGTAAAAGTAAATCACCTTACCAAAATCTTTGGTAAGAAAACCAAACCGGCACTTGAAATGATTCGTGCCAACAAAAGCAAAACAGAAATTTTAGAAAAAACGGGTGCCACAGTCGGTGTTTATGATGTAAATTTCGAAGTTGAAGAAGGCGAAATTTTCGTTATTATGGGGTTATCAGGAAGTGGGAAATCAACATTAATTCGTTTATTAAATCGTTTGATTGAACCAACTTCAGGAAATATTTATATTGATGGACAAGATATTTCTTCTTTAGATAAAGAAGGATTACGTGAAGTACGTCGAAATAAAATGAGCATGGTTTTCCAAAACTTTGGTCTTTTCCCCCATCGAACTATCTTAGAAAATACGGAATATGGTTTAGAAATTCGTGGTGTTCCTAAAGAAGAACGCCAAGCAAAAGCTGAAAAAGCCTTAGAAAATTCTAGCTTAATTGCTTTTAAAGACCAATTACCAAGTCAATTATCTGGTGGGATGCAACAACGTGTCGGCCTTGCTCGTGCCTTGGCTAACGATCCGGAAATTTTATTAATGGACGAAGCATTCTCTGCTCTTGATCCGTTAATTCGTCGTGAAATGCAAGACGAACTATTAGATTTACAAGAAAATGTCAAAAAAACCATTATCTTTATCACACATGATTTGAATGAAGCTTTACGAATCGGCGACCGGATTGCCTTGATGAAAGATGGTCAAATTATGCAAATTGGGACTGGAGAAGAAATTTTAACCAACCCAGCCAACGAATATGTGCGAACCTTCGTGGAAGATGTGGATCGTTCAAAAGTCTTAACTGCCCAAAATATTATGGTACCTGCTTTAACTACTAACATTGAAATTGATGGCCCAACTGTTGCTTTAAAACGGATGCGTCAAGAAGAAGTGAGTATGTTACTTGCCGTGGATAAAAAACGCCAACTAAAAGGCGTTGTACGCGCAGAAAAAGCTTTAGAAGCGCGTAAAAACGGGACTTCTCTTGTAGAATGTGTGGATCCAGAAATTCAAACAATCGACAAAGATATGTTAGTGAATGATATTTTTCCACTGATTTATGATGCACAAACACCTCTTGCCGTGACTGATAACGGCAAACTATTAGGCGTGGTCATCCGTGGTAGCGTACTTGAAGCACTTGCAGAAACAGAGGTGAACGAACATGAATAAGTATCAATTACCTGTCGCGTCTTGGGTTGAAAGTTTTACTGATTGGTTAACTTCAACATTTGCTGGATTATTCAGCTTTTTACAAACAATTGGTCAAAGTGTAATGGACAACATTACTGCCTTACTAACAGCCGTACCACCACTTGTGCTGATCGTGCTATTAACGATTGCTGCTTTCTTTATTTCTAATAAAAAAATCGGCTTAAGTTTATTCACGTTTATCGGCTTAATGTTTATCTATAATCAAAACTTATGGAACGATTTAATGAGTACCGTTACGTTAGTTTTACTTTCTAGTGTTATTTCCATTATCATTGGTGTGCCACTAGGGATTTTAATGGCGAAAAGCGAAAAAGCCAAGAGTATTATTACACCGATTTTGGACTTCATGCAAACAATGCCTGGTTTCGTTTACTTGATTCCAGCCGTTGCATTCTTCGGAATTGGTATGGTTCCTGGGGTCTTCGCCTCTGTTATCTTCGCTTTACCACCAACCGTACGCTTTACGAATTTAGGAATTCGACAAGTGCCAAATGAACTTGTTGAAGCAGCTGATTCTTACGGTAGTACTGGCTGGCAAAAATTATTCAAATTAGAATTACCTTTAGCGAAAAACACGATTATGGCTGGTGTTAACCAAACAACCATGCTAGCTCTATCAATGGTAGTTATTGCTTCAATGATTGGTGCGCCTGGATTAGGACGTGGTGTCCTTTCTGCTTTACAACGTGCGCAAGTCGGGAACGGTTTCGTAAATGGTGTGGCTTTAGTTATTTTAGCGATTATCATTGACCGTTTTACTCAACATTTAAATAATAAAAAAGCAGCCCCTAAAGCAGCTGGTGCCACCTCTAAAAAGAAAAAATATGGGATTATTGCAGCGGTTGTTGTAATTGTCGCTGGCTTAGTTGGTGCTTCAATTTTTACAACAACAAATGATAAGCAAATTTCCCTTTCTTATGTGGAATGGGATACCGAAGTAGCCTCCACACATGTGGTTGCCGAAGTCTTAAAAGATATGGGATATGATGTTAAAACGACTCCTTTAGATAACGCAATTATGTGGGAATCTGTAGCTAAAGGTGAAACAGATGCCATGGTTGGTGCGTGGCTGCCAGGAACTCACGCAGAGCAATATAAACAATATAAAGATAAATTAGACGACCTTGGTGAAAACCTTAAAGGCGCGAAGCTAGGAATTGTCGTCCCTTCTTATATGGATGTTGATTCTATCGAAGATTTATCTGATCAAGCTGGGAAAAAGATTACTGGAATTGAACCTGGGGCTGGTGTTGTTGCAGCAGCAGAGAAAACTAAAGAAGCTTATCCTAATTTGAAAGATTGGTCTGTTGAAACTTCTTCATCAGGTGCCATGACTGTCGCCTTAGGACAAGCAATTAAAAACAACGAAGACATCGTTATTACTGGCTGGTCTCCTCACTGGATGTTTGCAAAATATGATTTAAAATATTTAGCTGATCCAAAAGGCACTATGGGCGGCGAAGAAGCGATTCACACAATGGCTCGCCAAGGCCTAAAAGAAGATCAACCAGAAGCTTACAAAGTGTTAGATAATTTCCATTGGACAACTAAGGATATGGAATCTGTCATGTTAGAAATTAACGAAGGCAAAGACCCACAAGAAGCTGCACGTGATTGGGTTGATTCACATAAAGACCAAGTAGCAGAATGGAAAAAATAATTCTTAACAAATGACTTCCCCATCTATTAAAAGAGGGCGTTGAACAAATTGTTCAACGCCCTCTTTTTTCGCAAAAAAAAACCACTCAGTTGGGTAGACTGAGTGGAAAGGAGTTATTTTTACTTGAGGAGTAAAAATGAAAAGTGTTTATGTTGGGTGTTTTGTTGGTATGCTTATATATTAACGAGAACCTGTGAATAATTTGTGACGAAAACCTTGGAAATTTGCTACGAATTACTTAAAAAAGTTTAAATGTGTCTCATCCTAGTTAATCGATACAGTAATTATTTCTTTTTAGCATTTTGGATGGCTTTAAATAATGTTGAAAATTGTCCTTTGAAAGACATCACATCATCAAAGATATCAACACCATCGTTTAACATTTTGACGGTCACCCAGCCAAGCGCTTCCGTAATTGCTACCGCAACTGAAGCATTGACCATACCACCAGTCACAGTTCCGACAACAGGAATCACTTTTAGAATATTTCCGACTGCGCTCTTACCTAAACTAACCACTACTAATTCTTTGGTTAAACTTTTCCCTAAGCTTTCAGACCAAGACTGACCAAAAATTTTATGCAGCCGTGACATCATAGTTAATTGAACAGGTACCAGTAAAAAAGCATCCGAAAATGGAATTGGCGAAAACCCAATAATTGCTGCTGACAATGCAGCAAAATGAATCGTTTGATGACTTTTCTTTTTCACGTCAGGTGAAACACCAGCCAAAAATTCATCAAATACTTTGTCGAGTTGTGTTTGACTGTTCGTCACTAATTGTTCTGCTTTACCTTTAGAAGTTGCGAAAGCATTCATTATGGCCGTAGACGTTTTTTGTGGAAATTTTTTCAAGACATCCTGAAAAAAAGAACGAAATTCTGGGTCTTCGATTTCTTCATTCAATTGCTTAGTTTCTTGTTCTGCTAATTCTTGTTTTTCAATCTCTTCAAAAAGTTCTTGTTTCTTTTTGTTTTTATGTTTTTTTCTTCTCATCTCATTAACTCCTTTATCTATCAATATGTAGAAACAAAGTATAGCATAGCCCCTGATTGATTCTCTTTTAGATGATTTGAAAAGCCAGAACTTATCTGTTTTTTAAACAAATAGAAATGTTCTAGCTTTTCTCAAAAAATCAGCTATTTTGTTTGTTCTTCACCGCAATAGACCGTCAAGTGTTTAGGTAAAATTTCCAGCGTAATTGGCAAAGCAGCTCCTTCATCACCATCCACATTAGTGGTTAATTCTTCTTGGTTTTCTAAGGAGATTGTTCCTTCTTTAAAGGTTAGGTAAACTAAATTATCAGTGGACTGGTCGACTCCTTTTAACAAATCTGGGACTGCTTTTACTGCATCCCACAATGATTGATCTTTTAAATAAACTAAATGAAGTTTGCCATCATCCACTTGGGCCTCTGGTAATAATGTTTCAAACCCACCGATTGAATTCGTTAAGCCAACTAAAACGGTACTACTTTCAATGGTTTGTTCTTTTTGATCCAATCTTAAATGAAAAGGATACGTTTGAGCATTCGCTAAATGTTTGGCACCTGAAATAAAATAAGCGAGTTTTCCTAACTTCGTTTTTTGTTCAACGTCCACGTCGTTAATTGACTCTGGAATCGTCCCAATCGCAACGACATTCATAAAGTAGTCGTCATTGATTTTCCCCACATCTAAAGCACTGGTTTTTTCTAAATCTAATTGTTGAATCGCTTCTTCAGGGTCCATCGGTAAATTCAAGGCTCGCGCTAAATCGTTCACCGTTCCTAAAGGAAAAAAGCCAAATTTTGGGCGGTAATCTTGTTCTGCCAACCCGCTAATTCCTTCATTAACGGTTCCATCTCCCCCCATTACGAAAACACTGTCGAAGTGACTTTCCGCAGCTTCACGGGCAAATTGTTCTGCATCGCCGCCTTTTTCTGTTTGTTTCACTACAACTTCATCAAATAACTGCTTTAATTTTTCTTCTGCTAACGTTTCAAATTCTTTGGCTTTTTCACCACCAGAACTGGGGTTAACAATTAAAACTGCTTTTTTCACTGGCACCACTCCTCATTGATATCTAAATCGTTTGATTCCTTACAATTATTATAAAAGATATTTTTGATTCTGGCGAAAAATATGCTGACACTTGCTTAACAAACAAGCATTCCTGCTCCTCACTACTTTTCAAAACGTTCTTTAAAGCAATAGGCAAAATAATAGAACAATTTCCAAAAATCTTGCCAAACTTTTGGATCCATCCCCGTCAATTCATGAATTCGTTTCAAGCGGTAATTCAATGTATTTCGATGGATATGTAATACTTGTGAGGTTTCATTGATGTTTAAGTTATGATTGGCGAAAAAAATAACGGTTTCATAGTATTCATCATAAATCGTCTGGATGGTTTCAAAAAAATCCAATTCAATATGAAAAGGAAAATTAAAAATTCCTTGAATGAAAAAATCTTCTGCTTGGTAAAACTTAGCCTTTTCTAATTGGAGAAACGATAGAAGTAAATACGTGTTTTGTGCCTCTTGGACCATTTGTTGAATCGTGGCTTTTTCCGAACTTATTACAAGGTATTCTGTTACTGGCTTTGTTATCTGAGGTGGTTCAGAAGTAATCACCAGATAACAATTTTCCCATTCAAATATTTCATGGCCAGGATAATAACTGGATAATAAGCGCTTGTCCTTGGTCAGTACACAATGATTCTGGTCATCTAATTGAAGGTTATATAGTTCCAACGCTTCAAGTTTTAAGGCTTCTGAGTAAGCAGAATCAACATGCATTAAGTGCTGGATAAACTGATTTTTTTGTTTCTTCTTTTTTTCGCGTTCTTGTTGTGTATTTAATTCTTCTGTCAGTAAAAGAACAATCGAGCGCACAAGCTTGGTAAATTTGCGCACCTCGTCTGGTTCTCCTGAAATGCCTACGACACCTAAAATGTGATCATTCAAAATAATCGGTTCATTGGTGCCTTTTTTCTCTAAAGAAGTATCTTTATAAATTTCAATATTTTTTCGTTCATTGATGGCTCTTTCTGCGCCACGATGGCGCTCCCCAATTCGAGCAGAATCTCCACTCGCAATAATTTTTCCTCGTTCATCCATAATATTGATGTTATAAGGAATATCTGCCATCAACTTTTCAACAATTTTATTTGCTTGGATTTTGTCTAATTTTAACATTGATATCGCCAACTTTCTAAAAAGCGAGTAGCGTTTGGGACATAAGCCGCAATGACTTATGTCCCAAACGCTTAATTCTTCAGATCAACGACTGAACATTTTTATTTCAGCTTTCATTACTGATGATACCATGGTTAGTTCTTAGTCACAAGGCACCAGCTGTAATGTACGAGCAATATTTTCAACGGTTCTTTCTAAGTTAACTGGTCCATTTTTCAATGCTGCTTCCAACGGTTCGGCTTTGGCCAAAATTCCAAAAATAGCCGTCATCCCTTCTTCATAGAGGACATCCACATCTTTGCCGATATAGCCAGCACAAGCGAAAACCGGTTTTTGATACTTCTTGGCCAAACGCGAAACGCCATAAGGGGCTTTGCCGAATTTTGTTTGAAAATCCATACCGCCTTCACCAGTAAAGACATAATCAGCGGCTTTTATTTTTTCTTCTAATTGATTCACTTCTACGACAATATCAATTCCTGGGCGTAACTGAGCTTTTGTGAATGCTAGTAACCCTGCACCCAAACCACCAGCAGCTCCTGCGCCTGGCATCATCTCAACATCAATGCCGACCTCTTTTTTGATGACCGCTGCATAATGGGCTAAGTTTTTATCTAATTGAGCCACCATTTCTTCTGTCGCACCTTTTTGCGGGCCAAAGACATGAGACGCCCCTGTTGGCCCTGTTAGTGGGTTATTCACATCACTTGCTACTAGAACTTCGGTAGCAAAAATACGTTGATCAAACTGTGTTAAATCGATCTGCGCCAGTTTATCTAATGCACCACCGCCACGCGTCAATTCTTGCCCTTCCTTGTCTAACAAACGCGCACCAAGTGCCTGAATCATACCTGCACCCCCATCATTTGTCACGCTACCACCAATGCCGATAATGATTTTTTTTGCCCCATGATTGAGCGCATGTTGAATCATTTCTCCTGTACCATAAGTAGAAGTGATCAAGGGATTACGTTCTGCTGCTTTGACCAATTCAATTCCGTTGGCTTTCGCCATTTCAATGACCACCGTTTCTTGGTCACCTAATAAGCCGTAATAGGTTTCAACGATTTGATCAGGAAGCGGTCCTGCCACACGCACTGGTACTCTTGTGCCTCCTGTTGCATCCACTAAGGAATCCACCGTTCCTTCCCCGCCGTCTGCCATAGGGACGTGTTGAATGTCTGCATCTTTAAATACAGCTAAAATCCCTTTTTCCATTGCCAGACAGGCTTCTTTTGCACTCATACTTTCTTTAAATGAGTCTGGAGCCAAAACAAATTTTTTCGTCATCTTTTCGCGCCTACTTTCCAACTAGTTTAAAATAAAGCCATATAAAATGGTTGCAACAATCGTCATTACCCCACCGACACACATTTCATAAGGAATCACTCGAATTCTTTCTTTAATCGTCATATTCATACTTTGTGCCGTAATATGGAAATAATTGCCTTGAGGAACACTATCAATCACAGTTGCCCCAGTATGCACCATGACTGCTGCTGAAAGTGAAGATGTGCCCATATCTAAAATCGCTGGTCCAAAAGAACCTGTCGCTAAAATAACCGCTGTGGATGTTGAACCAACTGCTAAGCCCATTAAAATACCAGAAATCGGTGCCAAGAAGGTTCCAGAAATTCCCATAACAGAAATTAAGTGGACAATTTGTGTTGATAAATCAGAAACAGAAATTAATCCAGCAATTGCACCTGCACCAATTAAAATTAAAACGGTATCAGTTACTCTCTTTAAGCCAGAAGACGCATAAAAGGCCAGTTGTTTTGTTTGACCAATCGCAATTGTCCCAACAACTGAAGCGAACGGCAAAATATACAGAGCATCAATATTCAAACTTTTGATGAAAGAAATATTTAAAAAGGCGCCAATCGGATTAAGTAATAATAAGACAATCGCTAACACTGGCGCGATCAACGCCTTTTTCAAAGGTAATAATTCTTTTGTTTGTTCCTCTACAAGATCCGTTTCTTTGACCATTGATCCTTTGCTTCTCATGATATTTGCAAGAACAACAGCTGTAATTAAACCAAATACGGCTGGAATAAATCCAGCAATCATAACGTCACTTAAAGGTAAATCAAAGCCGTTCGCCGCTGCAATAGTATTTGGATTAGGCGAAATAATATTACCCGCTTTGCCGCCACCTGATAAGGCAATCAATAATGATAACTTACTGATACCCGTACTTTTCCCAACAGATAGAGCAATCGGGGCAACAATCAACACTGCAACAGGAATGAATACACCCACTGCTGTAATTACCATTGTGGATAATGCCAAAGATAAAATAGCTTTTTTCTCGCCAAGCTTTTGTACAATGGCGTTGGCAATTGATTCTGCCGCACCAGATTCCATCATCACACCCGCCAACATGCCGGCTGCTAAAACACGGATTGCGGTTCCCATAATACTTTGTGTTCCGTTTAATAGAACAGCGACTGTATCTGACAGGGAAGCGCCTCCAATAAGACAACCAACAATTGCACCAAAAAACAAGGAATACACAGGATTAAATTTTTTCAAAATTAATACTATCGCTACAACTAATCCTAAAATTGCAG
Organism: Enterococcus sp. DIV1206; assembly: GCF_051712485.1. Lineage (NCBI taxonomy): Bacteria > Bacillati > Bacillota > Bacilli > Lactobacillales > Enterococcaceae > Enterococcus > Enterococcus sp. DIV1206. Next base: position 779,384 of record NZ_JBIOOZ010000001.1, on the reverse strand, counting down.
CAACCCAAGATATTGTAATATCTGGCATTCAAAATCAGCTCCTTAAATTGTTTACGCTTTCATTCTATCAAAGTCCTTTCTTTTTAAAATTGTAAATTTAACAGGATTTATTGTTCAAATGCACAAAAAAACCGTTCTTAAAGAACAGTTTTTTGAAATCTTTTTCTATCTTTCTCAATAATAACCACCAAGCCAACGAACAAAAGAACACTCACAATTAACAATACTGCCGTTTTATTATATCCATGAAATAGTGCTTCGCCTCCACATGCGTAAAGTATTGAGGAAGGAATTACACCAATGAATATAGCGGCTATTAAATTTTTTAATGGCAACTGCATAGTATCCGCAGCAAAATTAATCACAGAAGAAGGAATAATTGGAATCATGTAGCCCACCATAATCCCAATTTTTGGATGCTTCATCCGTCGAATGGACTGGACCCAATGATTGGTCTCCGTTTTTCTATCTAAAAATTTTATATGATGCATCAAAAAGATTGCAATTAAATTTCCCAAACTATTCCCTAAAACGTTAATGAGTGTGCCGCTGAAGGGACCAAAACTCAATCCTGCAATCACACCAATTACCGAGGTTGGAATCCCTGGTACTGCACACATGATCGCGGTCAAAAAAACTAACAACAGCGCTGCTGAAAAACCATGTGAACGAATTCGCTCTAATAATTGTGTCTTACTGGCTTTAGGATTCAAAAATAATTGAATATCTGTTTGATATTCTAGATACAAACGGTAACCTACCAGCAGGATTAAAATAAGCCCGCTACTGATTAGTAGTATTCGGATTGTTTTCCTCTTCATTTTCTTTGCTCCTTTTATGCTTTATACAAAGTGTAGCACAGGTTTCTTCGTGCCTCAATTAGAAGCTTGTATGAATAAAAGCCGCCCCTAAAAGTTAGACTAAAAATCTAGCTTTTAGGGGCGATTCGAAAGTTATGAAGGTACTTTTTTTTATTTCCGATACATCTTAAACTCCAAGAACAGATCATTATAAATTCCTAAGTATTCTTGACCTAAGTCTTGGTAAACTTCTAAATGTTTGATGGTTTCATCATCTGGATAAAATTGTTTATCTTCAGCAACTTCTTTTGGTAATAGTTTTTTAGCTTCTTTATTTGGTGTGGAATAACCAATATATTCTGCGTTTTGTGCTGCATTTTCTGGTCGTAACATAAAGTTCATAAATGCATAGGCACCCTCTTTATTTTTGGCTGTCTTAGGCATCACAATGTTATCAAACCAGAGATTAGAGCCTTCACTGGGAATCACATAATGTAGATGTTCATTGTTTTCTAGCATTTCAGCAGCTTCACCAGAGAAAGTTACAGCAACGGCACTTTCTTCATTAGCCATGTACATTTTGATTTCATCGGCAACAATTGCTTTGACATTGTTCGTTAATCGGTTTAACTTATCGGTAGCCTGACGTAATTGTTGGTCGTTTTTACTGTTTAACGAATAGCCTAAACTGTTCAAAGATAATCCTAACACTTCGCGAGCGCCATCAATCAGCATGACATTATTTTTTAATTCCGGGCGCCATAAATCATCCCAATGTTGGATCTGACGGCCGTCAATAAATTTATCATTATAAATAATCCCCAACGTGCCCCAGAAGTACGGAACGGAAAACTTATTTTTGGGATCAAAGGATTGATCTAAAAAGCGTGCATCAATGTTTTCTAAGCCTTTTAATTTGCTGTGATCAAGTGGTAAAAGCATCTTCGCTTTCATCATTTTTTGAATCATATATTCAGAAGGAATGGCAATATCATAGGCTGTGCCACCTTGCTGAATTTTTGTATACATAGCTTCATTAGAATCAAAGGTTTCGTAATTGACTTTATAGCCTGTTTCTTTTTCAAATTTCTTAATCAAGGTCGGATCTATATAGTCCCCCCAATTGTAAATGGTTAAGGTATCTGCTCCTGCCATGCCACTTGCTTTCTCCAATTGGCGCACGCCAAAAAACAAGATGACAATAATAGCGATAATTCCAATAAAAAGTGACTGTAATTTTTTCATTTTAACTTGGCCACCTCACTTTGTTCCCGACGCATTTTCTTTAAACGTTTTGGCGTATTGTCTTTACTGATAAAGTAATAACCGACAACTAGAATCATTGAGAATAGGAACACTAACGCACTTAAGGCATTGATTTCTAAACTAATTCCCTGACGTGCTCGTGAATAAATTTCAACAGATAATGTTGAAAAACCATTGCCTGTCACAAAGAATGTTACGGCAAAATCGTCCAACGAATAAGTAAAGGCCATAAAGTAGCCAGCAATAATTCCTGGCGCTAAAAAAGGCAAAATAATATTTTTAATCACTTGAACATTATTGGCCCCTAAATCCCGTGCCGCATCTACCATAGAATCGTTCATCTCTTGTAGTTTTGGTAAAACCATTAAAACAACAATTGGAATACTAAAGGCAATATGCGACAATAATACACTTGTAAAACCTAAACTGATAAACCCTACTGCCGTGAAGAAAATTAAGAAACTGGCTCCAATAATAACATCTGGTGAAACGAGTAAAATGTTATTAAAGCTAAGCAACGTGTTCCGGTTTTTACGACGTTTTGTATAATAAATCCCCATCGCGCCAAATGTTCCAATGATGGTTGCTATTAAAGCCGATAAGAAAGCTAGCAAAAACGTATTCAGAACAATGGTTAACAAGCGTGTGTCTTCGAAAACGTTCCGATAATTATCTAACGTAAAACCAGTAAACTGATTCATCGTTTGCGTGTCGTTAAACGAATAAAAAATCAAATAAAAGATTGGTGCGTACAGTAGCGCAAAGACAACGAATAAATACACATAAGACCATTTAAACTTTTTCTTTTGCATTATTTGCCACGCCCTTTCTTCTTCTCACCCGTCAGCAACATCACAATAAACATGGCAACAATTAAAATCACACCAATTGTTGAACCCATGCCCCAGTTTTGCGTTACTAAGAAGTGCTCCTCAATCGCCGTCCCCAACGTAATCACCCGATTGCCGCCAATTAAACGTGTTAACATAAAGAGCGAGAGCGAAGGAATAAAGACAGCTTGAACACCACTTTTCACACCGTTTAGGGAGAGAGGAAAAATGACACGGCGGAACGTTTCCGCACTGCTAGCTCCTAAGTCCCGACTAGCACTAATCAATGAAGGATTCATCTCTTCTAAGGCATTAAAAATCGGCATAATCATAAATGGAATTTCAATATACGTTGCGACAAATAAAAAACTGAAATCTGTAAACAGAATTTGGTGCGTACCCAAACCCATAAAACTCATAAACTGATTGATACTCCCATGAATACTGAAAATCCCAATAAAAGCATAAGCTTTTAATAATAAATTCACCCAAGTTGGTAAAATAACGAGCATTAACCATAACTGTTTATGCTTGAGCTTTGTCAAAAAATAAGCCGTAGGATAACTTACCAATAACGTAAAAATGGTAATCAGAAAAGCATACCACACTGAATTAATGGTCATACTTAAATACGTTCCTGATGTAAAATACGTTTGGTAATTCGCCAAGGTAAACTGGCCATTCATATCGAAAAATGATTGATAAATAATCATTAGCACTGGCGCAATGACGAATAAAAGTAACCACATTACATAGGGAATCGAATAAATTCGACGCATTGTTTTCATTTTATTTTCCCCTTTCGTTTACTCGTCGTAACTTTCTAAACGGGCATCAAAGTCTTCTTCTGATTCATTGAAGCGCATCACGTGAATATCTTCTGGCTCAAAAGAGAGCCCTACTTGAGCGCCTTCTTTGGCTTTTCGAGTGGAATGCACCATCCATTCGTTTCCTTGTTCATCAAAACAAATAATTTCATAATGAACGCCGCGGAATAACTGTGTATCCACCGTTACGGTTAGCTTGCCTTTTTCAAGCGTGGTAATCGTTAAGTCTTCTGGACGTAAAACGACTTCTACAGGTTCATTTTTCCGCATGCCGCCATCGACACATTCAAACTTTTTTCCCACAAATGAAACTAAATTATCTTCCAGCATCACGCCATCCACAATATTACTTTCCCCTACAAAGTCAGCAACAAAGTGATTAATCGGTTCATCATAAATATCGACTGGTGTGCCACTTTGCACGATATGACCTTTATTCATGACAAAAATTTCATCACTCATCGCTAATGCTTCTTCTTGATCATGGGTCACAAAAATAAAAGTAATTCCTAAACGTTGTTGTAAATCACGTAGTTCATATTGCATCGCTGTGCGTAATTTCAAATCTAAAGCGGATAACGGCTCATCTAAAAGCAATACTTTTGGCTCATTGACAATCGCTCGTGCAATTGCGACCCGCTGACGCTGGCCCCCAGACATTTCACTAATTTCACGTGTTTCGTAGCCCGGTAATTGAACCAAACGTAATGCCTCTTTCACTTTTTTTTCAATTTCTGCTTTGGATAGTTTTTTGATTTTTAAACCAAACGCAACATTATCAAAAACATTCATGTGAGGAAACAAAGCATAATCCTGAAACACGGTATTGACTTGGCGTTTATTGGCAGGTACATCATTTATTCTTTTACCATCAAAATAAACATCGCCAGAAGTCACGTCATTGAATCCCGCAATAATACGCAAAATCGTTGTTTTGCCACATCCTGAAGGTCCTAATAAGGTATAAAATTTTCCTTCTTCAATTTCAAAGCTGACATTTTTTAATACTGGTTCATCGTCAAATTGTTTGACAACATTTTCAAATGAAATCACATGGTTTCTCACTGGATAAACTCCTCCATTTCGTCCTTTATAAATACGATTCTGTCGCCACAATTAACGCACGACTTTTTCCTCGACCATTGTTGCTAATTTGGTGAGGTTCTGTTGCTTGGTAATACATGGTTTGACCTTTTTTAGCAATATACGTGGCTTCCCCTAATGTCAAACGAATGGAGCCATCAATCACATAAATAAATGTTTCTGATAGAGAAGGTTCAAACGTTTTATATTCGCCATTTTTATCAAAAGTAATAATGACAGGTTCCATTTCTTTTTCATTTGAGGCTGGAATTAACCATTTTAGTTCATAGCCATGTTCTTCATCATAATAGAGGGTACTTTCTTCTTCATTGTAGACAATTTTCTGTTCAAGCGGTTGCTGACTAAAAAACTGCTCTGGCGTCACGCCTAGTACTTCTAAAATTGAGAAAAATGTTTCCATTGATGGTGAGCTTAAATCCCGCTCCAATTGGGAAATATAGCCTTTGGATAAATCCGTTCTTTCGCCTAATTCTTCTTGTGTTAAATTTTTCTGAATGCGTAAATTTCTCAACTTCTCACCAATTTCCATGGCACACCTCGTTTCTATTTTCAGCTAATCTTTTCAACAAAAGTTTTGTAATACTAAACTTACAGTTTAGTTTTACCTTTTTTAGTATACGAACTTTTTGAAAAATTTCAACCATTTTTCTTTATTTTTCTAGTCTAATTGTCACACAATCTTTCTTTTCTGTATAACTTACTGTTTATAAGAAGAAAAATGATACGAAAAAATCAGAATATGATAAAATAAGACGAGTTGCTTTTTTACATAATTGGAAGGAGAGTTTTTATATGAATTCATTTCAAGCATTTACGTTAAGAGAACAAGATACATCTGTTATTGGTCAACTAGAAACCATTACTTTAGACGATTTATCAGAAGGCACTGTAGTAATCAAAGCAGCCTACTCCTCAGTTAACTTTAAAGACTCTTTAGCTTCAAAAAAAGACGGCGGTGTGATTCGCAATTATCCAATGATTCCAGGAATTGATGTCAGTGGCACTGTTGTCACATCGGAAGATCCTCGTTTCAAAGAAGGCGATAAAGTGATCGTAACAGGCTATCAATTAGGGGTTAGTCATACTGGTGGTTATTCTGAATATGTGCGTGTTCCTGGCGATTGGGTAGTTCCACTTCCTGAAAAAATGAGTCTCAAAGAAGCAATGATTTTCGGAACTGCTGGCTTTACGGCCGGATTATCTGTCACAGCTTTAGAAGACGATGGCTTACGCGACGACAAAGAAGCCCCCATCGTTGTAACTGGTGCGACAGGCGGTGTTGCGACATTGTCTATTGCGATGTTGCATCAATTAGGCTACACTTCAATCACTGCATTAACTAGAAAGCCAGATTCTTTTGAGCTTTTAAAAGAGTTAGGTGTTAGTGAATGCTTATTAGTAGAAGATTTCTTAGCAACTCCTGTTAAAGCATTGATGAAACAGCGTTTTGCTTTTGCAATTGATACCACTGGTGGGGAAATTACTTCTGCTGTTTTACCACAACTTCGTTATGATGGCCGTTCAGCCATTTGTGGCCGCGCTGCTGGAATTACATTAGAGACAACCGTTTTACCCTTTATTTTACGGGGCGTTCATTTATTGGGCATTGATTCGGTTAATGTTGGTATGGACAAACGAAAAATAGTCTGGCAACGTCTTGCCACTGATTTAGACATCACTGAAAAAGCTGTGTATCAAGAGATTACTTTAGAAGAACTTCCCCCTGTTTTTGAAGCATTACAAGCAGGCCAACATATTGGACGGACCATTGTCCGAATTTCTTAAGGAGGCGTTTTGATTATGGATGTTTTAGTTACTGCTGGCGGAACGTCAGAACCGATTGATAATGTTCGTTCGATTACCAATCATTCTTCTGGCGGACTAGGAAAAGCAATTGCTGAAAGTTTTTTAGCTGCGGGACACACCGTAACCTACGTAACAACCAAACATGCATTACGTCCAACCCAACAATTGGACTTATCAATTAAAGAAATAGAAACAACGGTTGAATTAGCCACTACGTTAGAACAACTCTTTGCTGAAAAGCAATTTGATGCGATTGTTCACGCAATGGCAGTCAGTGATTTTACGACGGAAACCGCGCAAACGGAAGAACAATTTATTGATTCTTTTGCTCAACAATTAAGCGAACAAACATTGCCAAAGACCAAAGAAGCCTTGGTAACTATCGTTCAAAACACATTGAATCAGATTGCTGATATTCCTCAAACAGCAACAAAAATTTCATCTGATACGGACCGATTATTAATTTTTCTAAAGAAAAATCCTAAAGTCATCCAAATGATTCGTGACAAGCAACCCCAAACTGTTTTAGTGGGCTTTAAATTACTTGTCGACGTTTCACAAGAAGAACTCGTCCAGGTTGCACAAGCCGCTTTGGTTAAAAATCGGTGTGACTTTGTCTTAGCCAATGACTTGATGAACGTTCATGAAACAGAACACGAAGGATTATTAATTAACGAAACGGGCATTGTCCAAGAAGCTTGTTCAAAACAAGGGATTGGTTCAATGATCGTTAAAAATGTTGAAAAGAAATGGAGAGAACAACAATGAAAACTATTTTATTAGGCGTCTCTGGCAGCATTTCTGCATATAAAGCAGCAGATATTACAAGTCAACTAGCTAAGCTTGGCTACAATGTGGAAATTTTAATGACTAAAAGCAGCACAGCGTTCATCACTCCGCTGACCTTACAATCACTTTCTAAGAATCCAGTGCATACGGATGTCATGATGGAAATTGATCCCAGTAAAATTAATCACATTGAGTTAGCTAAAAAAGCGGATTTATTTTTAGTAGCACCTGCTTCGGCCAATACAATTGGGAAATTAGCCCATGGGATTGCCGACGACTTATTATCAACAGTTGCTTTGGCGCTTTATCCTGAAACACCAAAAATTATTGCGCCCGCGATGAATACGTATATGTACCAAAACCCCATTGTCCAACGAAATATTGGCATTTTAAAAGAAGTCGGCTATCAAGAAATAATCCCACGTGAAGCTCTATTAGCTTGTGGTGATTATGGTCGTGGCGCACTTGCCACTGTTGAAGATATCCTTCAAACAGTGATGAAAATTTTAGCATCTGATAACAAGGAGTAATTTATGAATAACACGAAAAAATTTACGTTAACAGCCATGTTCTTAGCTATCTTACTTTTACTGGCTTTAACCCCGCTAGGATTTATCACATTAGGTCCTTTAAATTCGACCACGATGCATATTCCTGTAATTATTGGTTCCATTGTTTTAGGGCCAAAAATCGGTAGTATGTTGGGCGGCACGTTTGGGATCATTAGCTTAATTAAAAATACGACAGCACCAACACCTTTGTCGTTTGTTTTTTCTCCATTTATTCCCGTGATCGGTACCGATCACGGTAGTTGGAAGGCTCTTTTAATTGTGCTCATTCCGCGGATTTTAATTGGGGTCGTTCCTTATTTCGCTTACAAATGGCTAAATAAATTAACGAAGGAAAAAGCGCAACCTGTCTCCTTATTTGTGGCTGGTGTTTTAGGCTCAGCAACGAATACCATTTTAGTCATGAACATGATTTATTTTCTTTTTAATTCAGCTTATGCTGAAATTATTGGTAAAGCTGGAACTGCTGTTTACCTAGCTATTATTGCGACGATTTTCAGTTCTGGTGTGCCAGAAGCTCTTGTTGCTGGTGTAGCTGCTTCAGCAATTGCTAGCGTTTTGCTTCGCTTAATGAAACGAAATGCAACGCAAAAACTATAGAAAAAACCACAGGGACTAAAAATCAAGTTTGATTTTTAGTCCCTGTGGTTTTTATTTATTTTTTTGTTTTCGTAATTTATAGGCATATTCACTGGCTTTAAATAATAATTTATTAACCGGTAAATCGAATTCCCCAATAAATTCATTAATCGTTGGGTTGAAGTTCGCTTTAAACTTAATTAAGCCATCATTTAAACTACCTTCTAAGCCGCCCATATTACAGCTTTCGCAGCCACGATTAAAACATTCTTGAATGGCATCTCGCCAAGTCACATAAGTTGGCATGTAGCGTTTATAACGATCATCTAAGCCAGCATAAAGGATTTCACTTGTTGGACCAAATGTCACAGCCAAGGCGCCAGCAACCGTGACGATTTCACCAGCTTCTGCGATATTTTCTTCTAATTCTTTTAGTTCCCGAGTCAAGGAAGCATCTAATTCTTCTAAATTATGGCGCTTTTTCACTTGATTTTCTTTCAAATTACTCAAGTCTTTTTGATTTTTGTCATAGCGTTGTCGCGTGCTATCTAAGCGTTCCTTTAAATTGACTTGCGCCAGCATAATAAAGGAGTCTTCTGGGTAAATGTTCAACAGCTTCTTAAAGTAATCACTATTCCGTAAAGAAATATGTTGGCGTTCCATGGTTGATTGAATGACTTTTTCAAATTCATCAACAAAGTCAACATGCCCTTGCTGCACAACGACCCCTTTTTTTTCAGCTGTTTTAATCATTTTCTTGGTGCTTTTTGACAATTGTTCTTCACTAAAATCTTCACGATAAATATTCGCTTGGAAGCGGGGCTGGATGGTGGCCCCCATATCCATTGTCAGTCCTTGATATTTGGCCCCTGCTTTTTTCAAGGTCTCAATAATAGCTGTCGCTTCAGCATGCGGTTGATGTTCTTCTCCCAAATGGAAATCTTGATAATGAACCGCTGGATCCATTTTTATAAATAAAGCTCGTTTTTTCTTGCCAAATTTTTTCAATTCAGCCATAAAGTAGCTGACCAGACGTTCATTTGTATAGTCCATTACTGGACCTCTTGGTGTATATAACATCGTAAAACCGGCTGGTAATGGTTTGATTAAAACTAAACTTGATGCGACTAATGTATCCTTTTCATAAACCCCAACAATTTCAGAACCCCAGTTATCCTTGACTTTTGCCCATGAAGATGACTGTAGTAAATTACATAATGGGTGATTTTTAACAAATGTATCGTGTACTTCTGCCGGAATACCGATTTTAAATGTGTACATGTTCAAACTCCTCTGCTGTGACTTTCCAATAGTCCGTTTATCTTACACTATCATAGTGTATTCCAACAGACTAGTAAAGTTTTACATGAAAATTTTTAGAAAAAATGTAGATCTTATTCTTTATGTAAAAAAGACGAGGTAGAAACAGTTCATTCTACCACTTAGTTCACTAATAGCAACGACACTTTTCTTCACTGCCATTCAAAGGATGAATCATTTCTATCCACATCTTTTCAATTAAATACGTGTTTCAAATTTTAATGACTTGTTGATAAAATACATGATTGGTGCTGAAATCGTCATAATAATCGCTTCACTTAATGCTAACCAACCATAAGTTGTCCAAAATGCTTGACCGCCACTTGGTACTAGCATAAAGGCAATAAAAAACATACTTACAGTAAAAAATAGACTATTTAGACACATTCTAACAGGAATACTTGGTACCTTTTTTTGTAAAAAAGCTGTTAAGCTCAACGCAAATAATGTTTGCGCTCCACCAAACAGAGCATCCATTACACCGAAACCAAAAAATAAGTTAAAAAAGATAACGCCGCCTAAAACACCCCACATCAATTTGCGATTGAAAACGACTAGGTGATTCAAACTTTCTGAAATTCTAAATTGAATCATACCAGAAGAAACTGGCCGAACCAATAAAGAGAGGACAATATATAAGCCCATAATGATACCATTGGCTAAGACTGTTCTTAGCTTTCGATTGGCTTGAAACGAATTTTGCATACTTTTTCCTTCTTTCTCCGAGTTTTTTTACAAGGGATGGTTGATGAACCTTGAACTCCATTATAGCATGTATTTCATGATATAAAAACATTGATTTATCAAGGTTTCCGAGATTCCCAAAGTTTTTCATTTAGCATATTTTTTCATATTTTCACTATTTTTTGTGGCAAGTTTGTGGCAAATAAACAAAAAAATCCCTACCTCTCACAATGAGGAGTAGGGATTTGCTTATTTCTTAATATCCTGTACCCCATGTATTATTTGGATCACCATCATTTGGACCAACAGGAATGTAAATTCTTGTTCCGTTTGAATCTGTTCCCCCTAACCAAACATAGCCGTCGGCCACGTGAACAGAATCATATCGGAATTGTGCGCCTTTTGGCCAAATACCATATACTGGCGCATACACACTAGGTGAGCCAGTACGTAACACAATCCCTTCATTTACACCGATAGTAAAAACTTTAGCTGGTTTCGGTTTGCTATTTTCCCACAATTCCGCAATATCGCCATCGTTCGCATAACCTAATAATTTACCGCTATTTTCAATCCGATATAAGTTTTTACGACCATCTAATTTCTGCGTGATTGTACCAACTTGTGTCCATAAAGTATCTGCATTGATATGTTGCTCGATTGGCGCATCTGGAGTTTTGTAGATTGTTGTAAAACGAACATTCTGCCCTACTTTATATTTAGGCTTGTTTGGTTTGCCAGGGTTTACAATAACATCGTGACCATCTTCTGGAAGTCCAGTTTGTAAATCTTGTGCTAATTGTGCTTTGCTAATTCCCCAACTTGCTAAATATCCATATGGGTCAGTGTGATCACCCCACCAAGTTTTGGTAACCCAATCGTGCGTTACGATTCCGTATCCTGTACCATCGTCTAAATCAAATGTTGCACCGATTTGAGTTGCTAAATCACGAATCAAATTAACATAGGCTGCATAGTCTTTCTTGAACGTTTCTTTGTTATTCGTTCGTGCTAATTCGATTTGAGCATAGGCTTTTGCATTCGCTGTTGGTCCTGCGCCCCATTGAATTTGTCCTGCTGGTGCTAATTGTTTCACTCGACCGCCAGAACCAACAAAATATGAAACATACGCATTTTGCCAATTCCGTTTCATATAAGCTGTTTCATTGTCTAAACTATTTGGACCGACATTGTTTCCATTTCCTGACTCATGCAATACAATCAATTCGTTAGTTGCATAACCGGGAAAATAGCCGCCAAAATTGATTGGGTCTTGTTCAATTTGGTAAGCATTTGCGCCAACTGGTAACATCAAACTTAATCCCATTCCGACAGCTACTAATAATTTAACAGTTTTCTTCATAAAGACACCTTCCTATTTTTTATTTTTTAAATTTTTTATGAAATCTTCAAATAGTTCCGTAACTACTCCCATCTTCTGATAGTTCTCAAATATCGATTTAATTTCCATCATCAGATAGCCCACATACAGAACATATAACAGCCCCACACCAGCGCCACCAGGTACTAACGGTGCTAAGGGAATGAAAAAAAGTAGCAAGACAATACTTGCTACTTTCCTTAATATTCCGTTGATTCCTATTTTACTTTTAAACTCAATTTCTGGATTTATCTTGGCTGCGATAGTGCCGCTAATAAAGTCGATAGTCATTGCAATACAAATCAACATTAAAACATATACTGCTTTATGCTCTGGATCTGCTACAAAACGCTCCAAAAAATCAAATAACGCCAAAACTACTTACCTACTTTCCGACAATTTCTTTCGCTTCTTTTTCTGTAATGCAAAGTGGGACAAACTCCATTACTTGTTCATCTGTAAAACAGCCCCAGTCATACATCATTTTAATGTCATCAAATGTAAACATTTTATTCCACTCCTTCTGCTAATTTTTCGTTAATTTCTTTTACCTGATTGGTTAATTGATTAATCGCAAGCATTGATTTTGCACTAATTTGCGCAAAATTATCTGCTTTCTTCGTTAATTTCTCATTTGCTTGTTCCAGTTCACTATTTGATGCCTGCAACCCCAAAGAAAGATTTTCTAATAAAGCTAATTTTTTAGAATAATCTTGTGTTACCGCTTCTTCCCATTTATTTTCTTCAAAGTTAAAGAACTGAGATTGAGGATTTTTTAATCCTTGCAATGGTTTAATTTCCACAAAAGGCAAAACGGTTGGGAAATCATCTTCTACTTGATGCTCTTCATATCCTAGCGGATACAATACTTTAAAAATAGTTTTCATTTCAATTCCTCCTAATTATTATACTGGCCACGCATCTGGTGTTATCCACATTCCTGAAACATAAGAACTTCCATTACCAGATTTCACTTGTATTACACTATTTTGATCAATAAATGCACGGGCATCCGCTGGTTGATTCGCATTCCGAACTAAAGACAAAGCGGTTTGCGCTGGATAGCCTTGATCACGTTTATATCCTTTTGGAATATTAATGATCCAACGTGTCTCTGTTCCACTAGGCCAAGTGTCACATTTAAAGTTAAAAGTTAGAAAAACTATATTTCCAATCCGAATTAATTTTCCGTTTACATCTGTAACATTTGTTGTATCACTTCTATCAGCTAATGTAATCGCTCGTTCAATCATACCTGCTTGTACCGTTAATCCTTTGTACAATAATCCTTCTTGAAAATTTTTTGTTCCTAATATGGTTTGATTACCTGTGCTATCAATCGCTTTTTTGAAATTTTGATTAATAGCTTCAGCGCCATTTTCCATACCGCGATAAATTTCTTGAAATGACATAAAAAATCTCCTCCTATATCGATAAATCAAAAACGATTGACCGGTTATTTTCTTCATCAATAATAAGATACTTATTATCGTTAATTTTATTTGGGGTGTACGAAGTTTTATAATCCTTAGGTATCGTAACTACACACTTATTTGAATTAATATGTGTTACGCTACAAGGAACGGATGTAGAGGCAGTACCACCAAAAAGACCTTCTGGTTCAGTTCCTAATGGAGCTACGCCTATCCCATATATCCATGATCTAACCACAATTAGCGGGTTTGTTCCCAATCCGTGTTCAATAGTTATATCAAATCCTTCAGGAATAGAGGAAGATAAAATTTTTTCTATATACTCTAACCTCTCGTCTAACGTTTTAAAATCCCCGTAGTTTTCACTACTTCGAGCATCGATAACTTCGCTATCTGTTGTAGCATTTGCGATGACATCTTTAAAGCGTTCCTCTAAATTGGTTTGACGTTGTTCCACTTTAGATTGACGTTTTTCTGTATTTTCAGAAATAGCCTTTATTTTATTAAATAAAACACTGGTATACTCCATCATACGAGCTAAAGATTCTCGAACATGTCGTCGATACATCTTTGTTCGAATCCACAAAGCGAATGTTCGAGAAATAGGATCAATCACACCGTTTTTTATTTCATCTTGCACCTCATCGACATCGGTCGGGTCTTGATAATCAACTGTTGTATTTGGTTCATTTGTTGGTCGAGTATCCTTAAATTCTTGCGCCAATTTTACCACCTCACTTATTTTCTAGTTTCTCTACGCGCTTGATTAAATCATCCAATACTTTTTTCATATCAGTTTGAACAGTGCCTACGGATTCAACTGTATTTGTTAAATCACTTGCTAATTGTTTAAAGGCTTCCGTCGATTCTGTCACGGTTGTTGATAATTCACTGGTTAAGTCTTCCAAAGAACTAACTTTACTACTTTGAACAGATAAATCATTGTCAAATTCTTCTTGTTTTTTTATTAGATCTGATATGTTCTGAACACCTGCTGCAGCAAATTTTTTTACGTTTACTAAATTGGATTGAATAGCTTTTATTTCGTTTTGATAATCGGTCAGTTTTTTCTTTTTCGAACCAATAGTCAAAGTAACCTTTTGCGGTTCTAAAATACTAAATTTTTTCTCAATCACTTGTAATCGTTCTACAGCATAAATAAATTGATTATCTACTTTATAACTGTTTCCTAAAGTGATTAATTCATACCGTTTATCCAATAGCCCTAACTCAATGGCTTCAACTGTCCAAGTTACCAACATCAAGCTTTGGTCTTTTAGCCATTGCAACCCTCGACGTTTTAAAATTGATGGGTCTTTGACATTTGAAAATTCTACAATGCCCGTGTTTAATCCAAATTTTTTGATTAACGCTTCATCATCAAGGTAATTCTTACCGCCATTTACTTTTTCGATGGTGTATTTAGGTCGTGAAAAATCTGTTCCCACTTCAATATCAGTATTTGACGTATCTTCAATATCTTGACCGACGGGCACAATCCTTGTAAACAATTCAGAAATATCAATATCTCGAGTAGCACTTTTTAGATTTTTGGTTAACTGTAAAGGAGTTTCACTGTTCACACCATAATTAGATAGATAATCTAAATAATTTATATTCCCAACGCGTCGAAGTGTTAACGTACCGCCCAGCCTATCCAACAATTTTTCTTTAATGGTATCCGCTGTACTTTGATAGCCTAATCCTCTTAGCAAGTCCCCATTATCTACAACATTCACTCTACCAAGCCGAAACTGCTTATGCGCTTCAACCTGTTTATTGTGTGCATCGAGTATTTTTTGTAAATAAGCAGATACAGTCATCCGTGTTGGTTTCATATAGGTTTGAACAGAATCATATAAAAAAGCTTTCTCATCCTCCGCTAAGAGAGTTTGAGAAAAGCTTCCTGATGCTTCCATTTTATTCGTGATTTTAGCAACTCTACCATAAAAAATTTCTTTATTTCTTGTAACATCCACAATCTGGATAAAGTGAATAATCGGCTCAATCTTTTGATAGTATTTATTGTTAATATTAAAGGTAAATTCAAAAGTAGAAATTCCTAATCCGTTAAGCGATAAATATACTTCACTATCTTTGATTTTCTCACCATAGCTATATGGCTCATGAACAATCTTTGGATTCTTTCTGTTCGGATTATCAAACAATAATACTCGATACATTAGACCATCACCTCACTAGACATAAAGAAAGAGATATGACCTTCGCCATAAATAGTTAAGTGGTTGGTCCCTCTTTTTAATTTAAAGAAATAATCTTGCGATTCGCCTTTCGGAACTTTTATTGTTGTTCCGTCATCAGTAGTTAATCGCATAGCAGATGTTGCCTTTACTGTTGGGCTAGAGGCATTCGCTCCCATATTAATAAGGAAAATTTCCCTTTGCCCATGGATATAGTAGCCTGTCCAATTATCGGCGCTATCATCTGTGAAAAAGTCCTCGTCAAAGACATCGGAATAAGAAATATTTTCCCTTAAAGCAAAAGGATACACGTCAAATTCTACTGTTAACGTTAATGAATTACTTGACGCGTCATCTTCTGCTTTCACACTTTTGCATTTTCCATACCAGCGAAGCCCTGAACGTAACCAAGAATCATCAATGTAATCAATTCCATCCATCATCAATTCTTCTTTTACTTTCGCCTCTAATGCCTTTCGTTCTTCGTATGGCGTATTAGGTCGCCAAAAGGTAACTGTAACAGTCCGATTACTAAAAATTCGTTCTCCTGTAAGCATGGAAAAATCGTACTGCCCTTGCATGAAAGGAATTTGTTCAATAATTTCCACTTCTTCTGCGGAAGGAGCATCGTGTTCAATAATGTAGAAACCGTGTTCTTTGCTATTAAAACGACCTTTGGCCATATATTCTACAATTTCAATCAACTACGATACCTCCCATCTTGCTTTTGTTGTTCTGCTAAATTAAGATTCATTGGGCTACCTAGCGCTCCTACTACTTGACCAGTATCCATAACAACAGTTAAATGTCGTATTTCTTCTAAGATTTCTACCATTTTTCCCATTGGTGTATTATCTATAGAATGTTTTACCTCAATTGCATTTGAACGTTTCATCAAACGGCTACCCGTAATGGATTGATGGATACTTGAAATCATATCTTTTGCACTTTGTACGGCAACTGACGTATCTTCTCGAATACCTGCAGCTACACCTTGTGCAAGGAAAACACCAACATCATATTTCAATAGGCGTGATGGTGATTTAATTTTTGCTTTTTTCTGTGCTTCTGCATTAACTGCGGCTACTAAATTTTGCATAGCAGCCACTGCTTCGCCTTGGCTTGCCCGAATACCAGAAGCAACACCACTAGCTAGATTCGAACCGACTGATACCATACTTACCGAGCTAGCACCACTTTTAACAGCATTTCCTAAATCTCTACCTGCATTATTAGCCGAACCAACCTGAGAAGATAATCCTTGAACAAAACTACGTCCAAGCTGTTCTCCTGCGCTTTGCATAGCAGAAGCTTTTGTTTTTATTCCTTCAACTGGCGCTGAACCTAATTCGGTACCTTTTTGTTTTGCGTTGCTTTTCTGTTTCGCTAGCCCTGTGTTATACTCTCCAGCATTAGAATTACCGCCGCTATTGTATTCTTTACCTTTACTTTTTGCGCCCTTTGCACCAGATGAAGCTACATCACCAGAAGTTTTTTCCGCTTCTGCTTTCTTATTTTTTACGCCTGAGTTCATCTGATTCATTAACTCTTGACCGACATTATTGATTTCAACTTTTCCTGAGTTCAACCCGTCGATTAATTTGTTTTTACCATCTTGACCGTTTTTAAACAAATCAGGCGGTAATGATTGCAAGGTATTCACAATGTCAGCTTTTGACATATTCGCCCATAATTTAGGGTCGTTGCTTTGTAACCCTTGAACCAAACCGTTAGAGCCTTCAATCCCCCGTTGGCGTAATATGCCAGCTAATAAAGCCATCTGTTGATCAATGCTAGCACCGTTATTTACATAAGATTGATAAATGCCTAAAAGCTGTTGGTCTGTCACACCTTTAAGCTGTGCTAAATTATCAGCCGTCACCGCAATTTTATTTGCACCGTTTTGTGAAATAATCGCTAGAAGTTGCGCTCCTTGCTCTAATTCACTTTGGCGTATCTGGCTGTTTTGTGTTTGTAATTGGGTGATTTGATTTTGGAAAGCGGCTTTTTCAGATTCTGTTTTTGCTTGGTTCTTTTGTGTTTCTAATTGCTGAATTTGGGCGTTATTTTCTTGCACTTGTTGCGCTTGAAGTTCCCCAAGTGTTCGTAAGCTTGTTAAGGTTTGCTCTTTTTCTTGCTCGCTTAACATTTGATTGTTATTTAGCTTATTTACACCTGCTTCAACAAATTGTTTCTGTTGCTCTACTAAATTATCGCGAATAATATTTGTTTGATTCTGTAAAGTCGCTCGTTGCTGTTCAGTTAACTCTTGCCCCTCTATCGTTTTGTTATTTTTCAACTGATTAGAATAATCCGTATAAACTTTTAACAAATCATTATTGGACGATTGAACAGCCTTCATATACTCGGTTGAGGCATTAGCGAAAATCTTTTGCTTTTCAGCTTCGGATTTTCCTTCTGCTGCTTCAATTTGCTTGTTATAGGTTTCAACAGCCTTTTTCTGCTGTTCCTTTAAATTCGTAACTAAATCAAGTGTATTCTTGAAATATGTTTCTACGCCAGCCGTACTACCATTTTGCTGTGAGAAAAGTTCAGTCATTGCCTGTTTAGCTTCATCAAGTTTTGAGGAGTAATCTTCAACACTATTTGATACCTCTTCCATATTCATGGACATGGCTTTCGTAGTGTCTTTCGATTTTTTCCCTAACTCTTCTGTGCTCTTAATAGCGTTTTTAATAGCAGAATCAGAAAACATTGTGTCCCAATCCTTGCCTATATCAGACATGCTTTTTTTCACATCTTTAAAAGCTTTGTCTGCGCCTTTAGAATCACCTTTTAGCCGTTTCCAAAGTCCTTTTACGCCGTTTGCAATTGCCATTATAGCGTTTACCGCTGTTTTTCCTACAGTAACGATAGCGCGTAAGCCATCTACAAAACCTGCTATTGCAAAAGTGACACCGACAATCGTACCAGTACCTAACCACTTAAATATATTTCCTAATCCTTTTATTGTTTTAGTAACACTCGCGGAGCTAGGAAGTACACTTTTAAACGATTTTACTATTCCGCTAAAAGCAGTTTTCACGTAACCTTGAATGTTCATAAAATTGGATTTCCAAGCTTGCACTACACCAACTATCGTAGCGGTTATTGCTACTAAAATTGCCGTTATGGGATTACTCAACATAGCTCCTGTTAAGCTAGCTATAGATCGTATCCCTGTTGCTGCAAATGTTCTAAAACCCCCACCTGCTTTTGAGGCGGCTACGCCAAGTCCTGATAAAACCGTTCCCGATTTGCCAGCTGCAGAAGATAAATTCCTTAGCGACCCTACAGGATTAATAACAACAGAGGCAAATTTCGCTAACTTACTGTTAGATAATTGTAAAGAAGCAGAAAAAGAACGAAAAAAGTTAGTAACTTTATTCCCTTCCCCTAGCATATTCAGCTGTCTTTGACTTGCTCGTAGATTTGCTCTAAATGTATCTAGCGTAGGAAAAAGGCCTGAAATAGTCTCTCCTAACGTGGTAAATCTTGTTAATACATTTACATTAACTCCTGCGCTTTCAAGCCCTGCTAGATTTGATTTATATTTAGAAACAAACCCTTTTACAGCTTGTAATGCACTGCTAGAACCATTAACGATGGGCTTAGTAATAAATTGCTGCCACTTGCTATCGATATTTCCTGCGGTTTCAAACATTGTTGAAATTGTTTTGCCAAAAACACTTGTCATTTTCCCAAAAACTTTTAACACGGGACCAGCAGAAGCAGCTAACGCAACCATTTTCAAAATGAACTCTTGCGTTTTTGGATCAGCTGATGCAAAAGCTTCAGCCATATTTGCTAAAGCTTCAATCATAGGCTTAGCAGCACTTATCGCGCTATTTAATGCGGCTACTAATGGACCGCCAAACGTAATTGCTACATCGTTTAATTGACCACGTAAAATATTTAACTGTGATTCTGTAGTCCCGTAACGTTTACCTGCTTCTTCTGCTAGAGCTGTATTTTCGTTAAACGCTTCGTTACCTCGTTTTACAGCACCTTCAAAGACATCACTTGCATTAGCTGCACGTAATAAACTATCACGTAATCGAACTTCTGTAATTCCCATATCATCTAACACTTTAATAGCTGATATTCCGTGTTTTTCTGAGTCTTTTAAGCCCTGAATAAATTCAATTAATGCTTGAGATGGATTGCTTTTGAATAGTTGTGCAAATTCTTCACTAGTTCGACCTGTTACGTTCGCGAAATCTTCTAAACTGCCCGAAGCTTTGCTGGCTTCTTTATACATTTTCTTTAATTCTGAGGTAGGTATTCCCATTTGCTTAGAAACTGCCGTCAGTTCTTTTCCACCCCAGTTTACAGCATGCACAAAAGATTCCCAAGACACGCCTTGCTCCGCTACTGCTTGTTTCAGCGGTGCAAAAGCTTCAACGCCTGTTTCAGTTGCTAATTGCATTTGTACCATTAATCTAGAGAATGCCGATCCGCCCGCTTCGGCTTCTATACCAACAGATGATAACGCCGCCGCAAAACCTACAATGTCTCCTTCGGTCATGCCAATTTGTTTTCCTGCACCTGCTAAACGTAAGCCCATCTCTGTAATCTCTGATTCGGTAGTCGCTAAATTATTACCTAAGTCAACTATCGCTGAACCAAGATTGCTAAATTTATCTTGTGACATTTGCGTAATGTTAGCAAAACGAGCTAGGGATGTAGCCGCTGTATCTGCAGACATATTTGTTGATTCGCCCATATCGATCATTGTTTTAGTAAATCCGACAACTTTATCAGTTTTTATTCCTAACTGTCCAGCTGCTTCTGCTACTTTTGCAATTTCTTCATGACTAGTGGGTAATTCTTTTGCTAAATCTCTAAGGCCTTTTTCTAAATCATCATAAGAATAAATGACTTTACCGTTAGAATCGACCATCTCATCGTTGGTCTTTTTAACTCCAGTAAAAGCACTTTCCCATTTTACCGCTGCGGTTGTTACTGCGCCAACGGCACCCGCAATTGGGAGTGTGATACCTTTAGTCATCGAACCGCCGACTTTTTCAATGCTTTGGCCGATACTTGCAGTTTTATCTCCGAAACTTTTCATCGCGCCACTAACTGTATTCAAATTACTGGGAATATCAGAAGCATTTGAGCTAAGTTTTTTTAGCGAAGAGGTAGCACTGCCCATTGTCTGAGTAAAGCCTTTATCTATTGCTGTAAGTACCGCCTTAACCGTTTTACTTTGTGCCACGTTGTTTCCTCCTTTCCTCAACAATTTTTCTTGCTTGTTCTAATCGACGAGCGTTTTCTTCTAGCTCGCTTAGCTTTTCCGCTTCTCGTTGCGAGATTTCCCCTCGCACATCGCGTTCAAGCTTTTCAAAGTCGTAGACATCTTTCACTTCGTTAAAAATATAGCGTTGCCCCTTTTCATCTGGTGTTGTAAAAATACGTGTAGCTAACGCGTTAACGTATAGTTTCCTTTCTTCGTTAATTGCACGTAAATTTACAGCTTTTATCCGTAAATTAAATTCATAAGGAGTCATACGCTCAATTTCTTTTAAAGTGATATTGGGGAAATGTTGAAAACAAGTGACAACTATTTCGTCATAATCTAGGCTGTCGTTTCTTGTTGATTGGCTTGTATCTGTTCCATGTAAGCCATGATTTTTTTGATTGCTTCTAGCGCTTTTTTCGTCCGAAGAGCCGTTAACGGTGCTTGCTCCAAGAAAGAGATAAAATTTTCAAACAACGTTAAAGCCTCATCTGACGTTTCTAAGTAGTCGTCAATTTCTTTCGTTGTTAAGTCATCATAAGTAATTAATGCTGCGTGTATTAATTTTTGAAAGGCAAAAGCGTCGCCATCTTGTAATCCGCCAACCAATTGAACGAAGCCGTCCACTTCTTCAACGTCAGGTTTTAATGCGTTAATTTCGTTTAAAAATTTAAAACCGAAAACCAAAGGATATTTTTTTCCGTTAATTGTTGCGACAGGTTTTACGTTTGTTGACATGTAAAATTCCTCCTAAAAAAGCGACAATGCCTTCACATTGCCGCCTACTTCCTGATTTTTAATTATGGTACTAATGCTAATAAATCTGTTTTCGTTGTTTTTCCTGTAAAATCAATACTGTGAGCAGTTAACCATTCTTTGATTTCAGGAATCGTATTTGCTTCTGTTGGTTTATTTTCCAAAGAGCGCCCCGCCAATACAGTAAAAGCTGGAATAGCTACTTTTTCAGATTCTTTTTCATCTTGCACACGTACAATATGGTACGTTCCTGCTGCTACTTTTGCTCCTGCATCAAGTCCTGTAATAGTTAATGGACTTGCTCCTTCAACCACTTTTTCACTACCTTTATAAATACGATAAGTAATTGCCATGATTATTCTTCCTCCTTCACTTTTACAACGGCGCCATCTGCTGTTGGCGTTACACTTTCAACTTTAGGCACTTCAATTGTTTTTGGTGTGTATTTTTCTACAGGTTCTTCTGGTTCCGCACCAGCCACTGTGTCGTAGAAGAAAGCACGTGCAAGTTCTTCGTTTTCGGTGTCAACCGTTGCCCATCCTTCCACTAGGTCACCATTTAAAACTAGGGTTGGTTTAATGCTTGAATTAGAGTCAGATTCAGCAGAATCTCCGAATGAATCCAATAAACCTGTGCCAAATTCTGCTTCGTATTTTCCTGTTTTTGGGTCTTTTTTATCAAAATTAATGCGCCATACATCAATTTCTAGCCCGTTACGGTACGCATATTTCAACATGTTGTAAGTTTCTGTGCCTGTCCGTAAAAATTCCATTTCGATGGAAGCTGACGGCATTCCAGAAGTTGGGACATTCCCATCTTTTGTTGATTGCGTATCTGTTTTTGTTTCTGACTTATATTCGTGTGAAATTTCTAAAGCTAATAACTTCGCTGCTGTTGTCGCACGTTCACGTGTTAATCGAAACATTAACTTGATTTTTTTACCTTGGATTGCTTTCTCCATTTCTAGTTTCCTTCTCGTAATATATATTTTGAAACGACTTCCATCGTTTCAGTCACCCCTTAGGGCTATTCCTTATTAAATAACTTTTAAACCTTGGCTATTGAATTTTGTTCCTGGATAATAGACTTATGGAAACGGTCTATCGGAACACTGCTAATTTCCTTTGTAGCTATGACTACAGCAGAAAGCCTGCATCCCGACTTATTGATTATCATGCCTCAAACCCATTAGCTGTACCGTTCACTTCTTAAACTATTTCTAGTAGGAAATAGGGTGGCTTTTAAGAGGTAAACAATTGAGTACTATTAAGCGAGATTGCGGTTATTCAATAAGATTCAGGGATAAACTTCAATAGCTAAGTATTCCAAAAAATTTATGAAAGGAGGACCTTCCATGAAATTATTTATTGGTTTAGACGTTAGTTCTCAAAAATTAGATACTTGCTTTTTAACAGACTCCAAAGAGATCTTGTTTGAAGGTTCACTTAGCAACGATTTAATCGGAGCTAGCGAAATCAAACAAAGAATTCTCGACTACCAAGAAACCTTTGGTTTCTGCCGAATTGTCATAGGTATGGAATCGACTTCTGTTTATAGTTTTCACCCAGCAATGTTTTTCTACTTAGATGAAGATTTAAAGCTGTTACCTGTCGAAGTTACTGTAGAAAATCCTTATAGAATCAAACAGTATTCAAGAATGTTCGATCAGGATAAAACAGATAAAATTGATGCACAGATCATAGCTGATTATCTACGAGTAGATCTCCATACATTGTCTCCTATTAAAGAAGAAGTTTATGTTGGACTTCAACGACTAACAAGATCTCGTTATCAATTAGTGACACAAATGGTAGAAGCAAAACAACATTTTTTAGAAAATTTGACGTATAAATGTAATACTTTATCAAAAGAACTTGCGAATGAAGACAATAAAACTTCCATATTCGGAGCTTCAATTATGAATCTACTTACAGAAGGTATTACCTTAGATGAATTTTCGGAAATGCCTCTTGAATCAGCCGCTGAATTACTTCAAAAGCTAGGAAAAGGTCGATTCAAAAATCCAGAGCAACTTGTCAAAAGTATTCAAAAAGCTGTACGTAGTTCTTATCGTTTAGGTAAAGTAACCAAGAATTCCATTGACCTTGTATTAGGTATAATCGCCAACGAAATCAAATTTCTAAAAAAACAGATTAAAGAAATTGAAAAAAACATTACTGCTTTACTTGAAACAATTCCAGAAGCCCAATGCTTATTAAGTGTCCCAGGATTAGGAGCTGTTTATACTGCAGGCTTAATCGCTGAAATTGGTCAAATCGAGCGATTTGATGATCAATCCAAGTTAGCAAAGTATGCCGGGTTAACTTGGTCTAAAAATCAATCAGGAAACTCTCAATCTGAAAACACGCCACTAAATCGTTCTGGAAATCGCTATTTTCGTTACTACTTAATTGAAGCCACCAATCGAGTAAGAAGTACACTTCCAGAATTTAAAGAGTACTACCAAAAAAAGAAAAATGAAGTACCTAAACACAAACATAAACGAGCGCTCGTCTTAACCGGAAGAAAATTTGTGCGCTTGATCGATGCGCTACTACGCAACGGTCAATTCTATCAGCCGGCGAAGGTGGTGATAGAAAAATAACATAAAGTTATTTGCGAAAATCTTCGTGATTACCCCGAAAAAAATTTGATTTTAGTCGGGTCTAGTTCAGTGCGGTCTAATTTTTCAAAATCTAACTCATATTTTAAAATTTATATCTTGACTTATTACCATTAGGCTTTCTTTATTCAAATTCTAACGTGATGTCAAGTACACCGTGTGCAAGGCTCGTACCAAAATTAGTTGTATTTTCGTAAATCACTTCTGTACTACTTTCCGTTACTAACCAATTAAAGTTCTCAGTTTGATGCAATTCATGAACGATTTTTCGTACATCGGCTAATACTTGATTTAATTCTCGACGTTTGTCGTCATGATCATAAACATGAATCATAATATTGGTTGAACCTAACGTTCTTGTTTTTGTTTGTCTATCCTTAGACCATTGTTCACCTAAGAAAACAAACGGATAAGAAGCCTCATCATCTGGCAAATGCGCATAGATTTCATAGCCTGCTTGTTCCAAAGTGCCAAATAAGGCTTCGTAAAGCTCTGAATACGGGTCTTTAAAGGTCATTTTACTAACGCCTCCATATTATCAAGAAATCTTTTAGCTGCTGCTGTATGCCCTTTTTTCATATAGAAACGTCCGTACATATAACGCGTTCCATATTCTACATATGCTGAATAGTCAGCCATCGCTTCGACTTCACCAGTCATTCCATCATCTTTAATAGAAGGTGTCTCACTTCGTTTTAAGTATCCACTTCTGACTGGTGTTTCTTCTGCAATTTGATTTGCCATATAAGCAGTATCATTTTTGACGACCTCTTTTACATCGTCTAGCTTTTTCGCTTCTTCAATCGCTTCGATTAAATCATCCAATCCTGAAATATCTACTCGGTAAGTCATCGATATTCACTTCCATAAACCGAAGTTCCTTTACTAACACGCAAATTTTTAACAACGGTAAATTTTCGATTTTTTTGTTCTTCTTCGTCGTAGTATTCAAGAAAACCTGAACGAATGGATAAGCGGTCTCTAAAACGAAAAATGACCATCTGCTCCTTTATGTTAGGGAAAATGGTCATTTGTTTTTCCGTTCCGACTTCGGTTACACTGCCTATCAGTTTTTCCGAAATCAGCTCGTGCTTTTTGTTGTAGTAATTAATGCAGATTCTCATAAAAAGGACACCTTCCTTTTACGAATCAAGCCTTGTTCTTCAAGATAATCGTTAATCTCATCTTGAAATTCCCCGAAGTCGTCCAAATTATAAGAAATTGTTTCTTCTGATTGAGAATGCTGTTCCATGCCTTCAAAACCTAAACGGTTGTAACGTTTCACTACAATTGATGGAACAATATAGTCCAATTTTTCTGGTATCTCATCTGTTTTTAGCTTTACTAGCAGTTGCTTTTCAGTAATGTCCCAGATTTTGATAATTTTTTCCTCATCTTTTTTGTAGGTATCATCTGAAATATCCAGCAATACACGATATTCTGAACGAAACATTTTCTCACCTACTCTGCTTCAATAACTGCCCCATCTGCCGTTGGTGTTACCTTTTTAACGGTCGGGGCGCTTACTTTGAATCGTAAGAAACGTAAATGGCAGGGCGAGCTTTTTCAGTTACAATAGCATCGTAGTAGTTCAACCCTTTAATAGTGTCTCTGTAGCCGTCACGGTCTTGTGAAGCTGGAATTAGATCAATAGAGTTGTATTTTTCAACTGGCGAACAAACCATCAAAGGCACAAGAATATAATTAATTTTCTTCGTAGAATCAACTTGTAAGCGAGATTTAGCTACTTTTTGAATAATAGTATCGGAACCGTCTAACTGCGCAACTTTACGGTTAATACCTGAAATTTGTTGCTCGTTCGTAGTAAATGTTTTTGAAACACCTTTTGCATTTTTTAATGCTGAATAGTAGTCAGTGGATGCAAACATAATAAACGGACCGACAATTTCTGCATCTGTCATATACGCTTCTGCCGCATCATATGAAGCCAAAGCATTTTCTGTAGTAATGGTTTCTTTTACCGTTTTTCCAACGTATTTTCCTTCGCTATCATCATCCGCTGCTTCCGCAAATGCCGCTTCCAATAAGCGTTGTACCGCAACGCGATCTTTTTCAGGAATCGCAACTAAACGAGTGTGTTCTTCCACAATCGCTTGAACTTCATAGGAAGCATTTTCTGATTGATCTAATGTGTCTAAGTCATAACCAAACCAACGTTCTTTCTCTAGTTTGACCGTTTCTTTTGCCACATCAATTTTAGAACGTTTATTGTCTTCGTTACGTTTATAATCACTAGCAGTAAAACCTTTCATTTTGTTGATGCGGACTTCTTTTGCGCCTACAAAATCTGCTTTTGTTACTGCAGCAGCTCCACCTTTCAATAAATCCCAAACTTGCGAGCCTGCGGCAAATTCTTTGTCAATTGCTTTTAAATCTTTGCTATCTAAAATAACTGGCATAATTTTTCATCTCCTATTTCTTTTCTAAATTTTTAGTCAAATTGCTGCGCCAATCGGTCTCTTTTGTTGCTGTAGCAACGTTTACAGTTTGACCTTTCAGCAATTCTTTTTGGATACCATCTCTAGCTTTTGAAATAATTTGTTTTAATTCATCTACAGCTTTCTTTGTATCCTCGTCCGTATCTTTCACAAGCAATAAATCGGCTTGTGCAGCACTTACGTAGTCGGAAAGACCATTCTCGGATAAATCGTTACGAACAGATTCGGCACGCGTTAAACGATCGAGACGAGCTTGTGCTTCCTTTTCTCGTTTTTCCGCTAAAGCTTCTTTTTCTGTAGCTTCTTGTTCTTTCGCCTTAACACGTTCTTCCGCAGTCATTTGCTCGTAAGATTTTTGCTTTTCCCAATCGGATTTTGCTTGCGCCACAGCTTTTTTAGTTTCTGCTGCGACCATCTTGGCAACATCATCACGGGTAAAAGTCTTTCCAGTTTCTTTTCCGTCTGGATTTTCATTTTTTGGATTTTGAGAATCCTTTGTCGATGAATCCCCCGATTCGTTTGAATTTCCAAAGTTTGGCTCATCAGAATTTGGTTCATCTGCAAAAAATTGTAAATCCATCGGTAATAATAAGTGTTTTTCTTCGTTCATGTTAAAACCTCCAGCCATTACGTGGCTAATCGAAATTAATAGGTTACGCCTATCAATCGAAACAGCTTTCTCTTTAACGCCTGTAAGCAGTAAGAAGGCAAATAAAAAAAAGCCTAACTTTTGCTAGAACTTTTTGTCTTTATAAGCAGGTGCAGTGCTACACCTACACCAGTTGTGAATGGGGCTTGCGTTGATTCCTGGGCTCATTTCAGAAACCTTATGTGGATTTGCACTTGCTATTCCTACACAAATAGGACAAGCGCTTGGTTCTACAATCAGGTTGTATTCTTCATACCCGTATTTTTCGTAGCTTTGCTTTTGTACTTCGCTTTGTATTCTTGCGGATTCACTAATCATTAGCCGACGTGCGACATAATCAGCCGTTTCCTTTCCTCGCAAGCTATCAATCACAACTAATTTACGTAATTCCCTAGCTAGAACATCTGGATGTTTGCCTGCTGATAATCCCACTGTTAACAAGCGATCGATGCTTGCTTTCAAAACATCTTGATTCACCCACAAACGTTGCGAAAATGTCGCGTTATGAAACGAACCCTCGATAATCGCTTTAGCAAACATTCGATAAGTTTCTTCGGAAAGAACGGACCCGCCTAATATCCCCGCTTGTCGTACAAACTCCGCTACGGCTTCCTCTGTTAATATCGCTGTAAAATAAGTCTGTAGCTGATTCGTATTGTCTGTTAAATACAAACCTATTTTCGATTTTAAAAGCTCTAAACGATTAACCTTCATCGTTAAATTGTATAGCCTTAATTGCTCGTTAGCTTCTTTTGAAAAGTCTCTTGTTTGTACATAACGTTTCGCTTTTTCCGCGAAAATTTCTACATCGTGTTTACTTACACGTCGTTTCGCTTCATCAATACTAATCTTCTCTTTCCCTGCATAAGCGACGTAAAACTGTTGAATTTCTGCCTCTATTGTTTTCCACAGCTTTAAATATCGTCTGTGAATTTCTTGTTCATAATTCACATGTCGCTTTAGCATTTCTTCGATGTGTTTTGCTTCTCGTTCCGCCCAATAATTACTCATGTTCTTCGGTCACTTCTTCCGTAGTTTGAGCAAATTTACTGAAATCAACTTGAGGATCTAAACGTTCGTCTGTTTCTTCGTCCTTTATACGTTCCATTTCTTGAGTTACGTCAGGAACAATCGATAATACGCCTAGTTGTGTTTCTCTTGAAACAATTCCCTCAAGTTTTTGTGCGGTTTCCGCTTCGTCTTTAATATTGCGCGGAATATTAAAGTCAAAAGTGTATTCTAAATTAAACCATTCTTTCGCTTTATTAGCAGGTACATTCGTAGGTAATGAAAAAATCATTTTGTACATTTGCGCATATGCTTTTTTAAACTTCCTAGCTTTCGCTTGTGCTAAATTCCTAGGATTTTGCATTTTAAATTCTAGCGAAATTCCAGAAGCGTTATTGCTAAAACTTTCATCGTTTGCATTATAAGTCATAGACATTTGATAAATTAACCGCTCTAATCGGTCTAATAGATTTTCTTGTGTTGTATCTGAACTAGGTTTATCCAAAAAATTAATATCTACCGATTCACCTTCATTTAAAGGCTCGGCACTGTTAATCACTCGGTTATCACGTAAATAGGCAGCGACGTTTTCGTCAGCTAAATCTACCCCTATCATTTTTAAGTAGGCATCCGCAAAATAACTCACATCATTCGCTTTTTCTGATAGAGCTTCGTTGTAATTATTAATCAGCGACCACACAGATTCGATACGTCCTTGTCGTTCGTCGTTTTCCATAAACTCAATCATAGGCACTTCACCGTACGGATTAGCGATTGCCTCTTTTCCACCTAGCAAATAAGACAAGGCTTTCTGAAAAACGGTCGGTCCTTGTTTACTCTCTAACCGTTTAGAAGTCTTGTCTTGTGTAAAAATAAACGTTTCTGTGCTGTTTTGTGGATAAACAGTTGCTGTTAGCTCGTCGTTTGTCATTTTGTTGTAAAGCACGGCAAACATAGGCGCTTTTAATAAATCATCTGCGTAAACAATAAATCCTTGTGTAGGTTTTAAATAAGTCACGCACGTTTCCGCTTCTTCGTTTTGGTATAAAAGCTTATAAGCATGCCCATAAATAGCAGTTAACTTAGAAAGCTCCGCGTCGTTGTCTTCTTCATCGTTTCGTTTACGGAAATCTTGAACAAATTCCTTTAGCTCTTCGTCTGGATGAGTAATTTTTGTTGGTTTACCGTTAAAGAAAGCTGCAGAACTATCTACAACATAACGGGCAAAGTTAACCGCGATACGATGGTCGGGCTTTCCAATCCCTTTGCCTTTTTGATAATAAATATCGTGTTGACCGTTGTAGAGCTTTTCTAATTCTTCGTAAAAGCCAATTAGTTTCCGATGCTTATTGATGTATTTATCCACCAAGCGCTCGTCAATCTTTGCGTTTTTATCACAATAAAAGACACGATTTCCTAAAAGGTCAACAAATTCTCGTATTTTACCTTCCGTGTTCGGTCTACTTACTCTGTCTGTCATCAAATAACCCCCTTCACACTTTGTAATTTAATTCCACGTGCTTTTTTACTACGATGTTCAACTGCGTATCGTAAAGCATCTATCACGTGATTATAGCTATCAATAGGTTCATTGGTGTACTCCCCTGTTTTCTTGTCTTTAGCCCACGTGTAGTTTTCTAATTCCTCAATCAGTTTTACGCAACGATCGTCTACGATTAGCTCGTATTGCAATAAAAAAGAAAGCCCCTGTCGTATTGAATCAGGACCTTTCTTGGCTGCACGTATTCTAGTAATTCCGTTCTTCTTGATTTCTGCAATAGATTTCTTTTCAGCTGAATCCGCAGTGATAACTTCTTTTGCATAGCCTAAATCTTTAATAACCGTTGAGATTTCATCATTCAGCAAGCCTTTTTTGACGTATTCTTCAAGAACATAAATACGTTTGTTCTTCTCGTCTACCTTTGCATGCACAAAAGCGGAAGGGTCGTTTACATACCCAAAGTCTAAGCCAAAATCTGAATCAATCTGTCTTAACAGTTCGTCGTGCTTGTCTAATCGTTTTCTCTGATAGTTTGGAAATACAAGTTTATCTAGCGTAACAAATTCTCCTAAAGCATATATGCGATAATACGCTGGGTTTCGTTTGGCTAAATCCTCAATCACCTTTTTATTTTCACTATCAAGAAACCGATTGTCTTTATAGGTGCTGTGATAAATACCCGTTCTTCGTTGATCGACTTCTGCTTCCTCATCAAAGAAAGATTTATATACCCAGTTCAGTTTAGAAACTGGGTTAAACATTAAAAAGATTTGACGTTTCACATGCTTACGTTCACGTAAACGCAAAGTAAGCTGTGTATAATCTTCTAGTGTAAATTCTGTTGCTTCTTCCATCACGACGTCAGACAGCCCTTTGATGGATTTTATTTTCTCTGGGTCATCCATTCCCTTGAAAAGAAACTCTGCGCCGTTTGGTAACGTGATTCTAAAATCAGTGTTATTTACTTTACACTTGTCTAGCAGTCCCCAATCAGAAAGACACGCTTTCACATCCTCGAAAATAGAGTCTTTTAAGCTACGCCCTACTTTTCTTGTAAATAAAATCTTTCTTGGTTTCTTCCATCTTTGACATGCTTTAAAAACAACCTTTTGAACGACACCGTGACTTTTGCCAGATGAAGCGCCGCCCCAATAAACCTCGGTGAATTTAGAATAATCCACCAATCGATCATAAAACGATTTGTTAAAAACTCTTGACGGGAAGTTAAACTCTAAAACGATATTACGTTTCTTCGTCTGCATCCCACTCACCAACCTTAATCACAATATCGCCCGTTTGTAAATCGACTTTATCAGTGAACAGCGCATGACGTTTACCAAGAAGCTCGGCTGCTTTTAAACGGTCTTTTGCGCCCACATCGATGTCTACAACGGCTTGTGCGCCTTCGCCTACACCAATTAGTGTTGCTTCTTTGTACTCGCCACGCATAACAGCTGTTAGGTACTCTAGCACCTCTTGGGCATCGGCTGTTCGTTCGTTTTTCAGTTCTGCGAGACATTCGTCTATATAAGCTCTGAGGTCAGGTTTAGTCAAGTTTTCCTGTCCTATCTGCTTTGCAGTCTTTTCGCTATATCCCGCTCTGATAGCAGCCTCTTTGGCATTTCCTGTCTCGATGTAAAAGTCACAAAATCGTTTCTGTTTCTCGGTCATTCGCATGTTATTCACCGCCTTTCTGTCTAATAATTTATCACTTCACATACATTTCTATATTCTCTTGTATATGCTTATCTTTCCAACTACCATAACCACAATAAACTAGCTTGCACGCATCAATTTCCTTCGGCGTGGCTTCTCTTGTCATTTCAACAATTGAAACATTCTTCTTTATCTGCACAGACATTACAACACGTACTGAATCAGTTGTACGGTTCGGCTGTGGATATTTATGTGTTAACGATACATACCAATAGTTTTTCATGTTCTCTCTCCTAATTGTTTTTATGTACTTGATTCAACAAGTTACTTTTTGCTACAATAATCTTGGGTAGCGACACCCTATATAATAGTTTATCGATTAAGATAAGTATTCTAATAATCCTCAAATTTTGTGTAATACTCCATTTTAGAATGTTTGCTACCCAGCCACTAGGTCCCATAGTCTAGTGGCTTTTTAATATATACTCTCTTTTTTATTGCAAGATTATTTTAGGCTCTGATATAATAGTTCTGGGTAGCAGCTCCTTAAAATAATTTATTAATCTACTTTAAATATTCTAGTATAACCTCAATGTTGCACGATAAGATAAATTAACCCATGCTACCCAGCCACTGGATTATGAAATCCAGTGGTTATTATTTATAATGACTATGACTTTTTTTATTAATCTGTTATACTTTCTGTACAGGTAGTGTATGATAGTTAAATTTCTTTCACACGAAATACCCTCATATATCTAATAGCTACCTAGCCACTAGATCCCATAGTCTAGTGGCTTTTTTATGTACTAAAAAAGACCACTCATTTACGTTGAGTAGTCTGCTTTAATTCTTTTTTCAAACGATTTAGTTTTTTTGCATCTTCTTGCTTAATGATTTCAAATAACTTAAACATAACAATACCTCCAAACAAAAAGAGGCACTTTTAAGCTAGTGCCTCATCGTGAATGCAACAGAAATATCTATTGACGATTCTTTTATTTAAGTAGCAAAGCTGCCTATTGGCGTGGCAGGAATCGAACCTGCCTCTTATCTCGCTATATGCTCGTTGCATCCCAGATGCTACACGCCAACCGAAAGGATTTTTATACTATGCCATTTTTGAGATTGCCTACCACAAACTCAATATCGCTGGAGTGGGATTGCACCACTCATGCACTAACCCTCTCTAGTTTTGTACAAGGTCCCAATAGTGCGCCTTACGCTTTCTATCTTCACCTTTGCGTCTCTCTACTTCCGCCACAGCGATAATTAAAAACTCAAAAATCAACAGATTTAGGCTTTTCTTCCTGCTTCCTTTGTTTACAGTGTTATTCAGTCACATACCCAAAGAGGCTGAACTATCAGGCGCTACCCAATAGCTTCTCTTTGCTTTTTCTGTATGATCTAGCTCTACTGGCTAATAACTTTCACTTGAACATTCAGCATTTACATAAGAGTCCCATCTTTATTATTTGTCATCTGTAAATAAATTGCTGCATTAAGCTACTCGTACCGACTTCTTTCGTTAAACACTGATTTCTCAGTTTCTCTGCAAAGCGCTTGGTTTGAGGTTTCTAAGGTCTGCCAAGCTTCTCACACTTCCACCTAACTTAGATTATTCTCCACTGGAGCGTCTATTATCACGCCCGAAAGTTTCGTACCTTACACCTGCACAAATTCCACGTAGTACTTTGCGATTAATAGCTTTTACTATTAGTCCTTTTTACATTGCTGTAAAATCTACCACTAAAATCAATCAGTATCCCAATTCATTTTAGTTATCGACTTATCCCATACTACCCTAGCACATTGTTCAAATGCTCTTCACTAGGTTTAAATCTATTGATTTTTCAATTTTTAATAGTAATCACTCACAAACCTGTAGAAAAAAGAGAGAGGAATTGCACCCCATTTCTTTAGTTTGAGAACATCTGATTTGTGAGTGATCATTGCAAACTACATAGCGCTATCTTGACAAGTGCTTTCGGCGTACGTCTACGTGTAAGCTTAATGCCAAGTTTATTGCAATATTTGCTACCTAGACTAAACGAGACAGAAAGAACTGGACTTTCCACATCCTTATTCTTTATTTTTATAGGTAGCCTCAAAAGATAAGTGAAACGGAGCTAAGATAGGTAATGCATGCCTTACCTCGTTTCCTTATCTTTCGACACTACCATAATAACATGGATTTCCGAATAAAATCCCTACAATTTCCCTACAAAAACCCTACAAAATTTTCTATTTATAAATAACTAAACTTCCGTGTTTATAGGCCTCAGCAAATTCGATCAAAGCATTAGATTTTAACTTCTCAACATTTTTTTCACCATATCCACGTATTAACTGCCCTATTTCCCAATTGGTATGTTTTTCTACATCGCAAAAACTATAGTATAGCACTTGACGACTAATAAGGCTTAATGCCATAAGCCCAGATAAAATTGCGTCTCTTTCTGCTTCTGCATCTGCTAATTGTACTAGCGCATCTTCTGCTTTGTTCCCATGACTTTGGCTTTTAGGCATATCTGTAATAATTGGTGATTTTAAATCTATCAAAGAGCGACCAGCTATTCGCTCTAAACGTCTAAAATTCTTCAACACATTTCTGGCATTCGCTTTTGTTTGTCGAAAATCTACTTCTTTTAGCAATTGAATCAAGTGGAATCGCTCCTTTTGTGGTATAATAACTATGTCGAAAATATTACTCACAGCCGGAGCAATCTGGCTTTTTTTATTTTCTACTAAATAAACTTTTTACAATACGTACTATGAGATAGTATTTTCAAATACATTTACTCATGATATAATCATATTAACTTTCTTGGGGATTTTATTTCTGAAATAAATTTCTCCTTTTCTATGATAACTGGCGGAAAACAGTTATCGATAGTTCCTGTCTCCACCAGAGACGCAATGTCAACCTTATTTGTTGGCACTATTAGCACTTTACTTGGGAAAAGTGCTAACTACCACATTAGTCAGCCAGTGGTCGGCTGGCTTTTTGTTTGCAAAAAATCAGCTAGTTATTGTAAAAAAGTTGCAATAAGTTAAAACTCCAATGTAATTGGCCTCCCGTATTTTAAAATTTTCCATTCGCCATCTTTTGTATTGGTTTTATTCATATGATTTCTTTCATCACAAGCTATCGCATAATCGAAAAATAAATCGGCTTGCTCTGATCCGCGCAGGTATTCAACATAAACGCCATCGACTTGTCGCCCTAAAATATAAACTTCTGGATAACTTAGCATTGCTTATCCTCCCTTAAGTACATTTCTGAGCTGACGTATGCTTCTATTAGTTTGACGGTAAACTAATATCACTAAGTTTCTATCAACGCATTTCAAGTCAACATATTCAAAAACATCATCTGGGTTGTTTCTGTTTAAATCTTCAAAAAATCTAGTAATGTGAACATCGTAAGGTTGAGTATTGAATTCTTTAAATTTGATCATTTATTATTCTTCCAATGCCCATCCCATTAATTTACTCATTTCAAATACTACATTTCGTCTTACTCCAGTTGAAACACCTGGATAATTAAATTTTAAAACATCCCATTCTAAATCAGTTGTAACTGTTTCAACATGCCTAACATCTTCAAACTTCATTGTTTCACCAGTCGGTAGCCATATGATCAAACTTTTTGATTTTTCCATTTATTATCCCTCCACCTTCACAGCAAAAGCCCAATAGCGCTCATCAATTGCTTTGATTTGATTTTCTGTTAACATATCCACCTTTTCCTTACATATCGTAAAATCAATTGTTCCCGCTAAATTTAAAAAAGTATATCCTGTGTTAGTCGCCCCTTTGTCTGGTAATAAAACATGATATAATGGTTCCTTCTCGACTTCGTAGCCGTGTACTACAGCTCGATAAAATTCATTACTATTTTTACCATACCAATGAATTACCGCGGATAATTCAGAATCCTCACATGTTCTCCCTTCACTGCCGTAATAATCAGCCCACGTGCAGATTTCAAAAATGGGGTCTTCATGTTCTCGAATAAACTTAGCAATCAACTGTGGAATCACGATTTTTTTCGGTTCGTCTAGTTGTTTTGCTAAATTAATTGCTCTTTCGGTAGCAAAGTTAGCGCCTGTCAAATAATCGAGGCTACATGTAGGAACTTCTAAGCATTCTAATTCTTCAATCAATTCTTGTTTATTCATCATTGTTCCTCCACTTCATCAAATCCACAGATTAACGATTCTTCCTTCCAAATTCCACAATCTTCCAGTACAACCTCTCTTTTATCTTCTTCAGGAAATTCAAGAATCAGCCCATTCACTAATACTGCTTTTACTACCAAAAATTGGTTTGTGTATTGCGGAACTCCTTTACCGATATACTTTACTTTGACTCCTGGTTGAATGCTCATACTCATTCCGATACCACCTTACGTTTCGCTATATCATCAGACCAAGCAGCATAATAATCAAAGTCATAGCCATCTTCTCTTGGATTTTCGTCTGAACGATCTGGATCATGTATTAATATAGCCTGTTTCACTTCTTTAGATTCATCTTCTAGTTCATCTATCAAGTCATATGGTATCTCAATTGAAACTAATTTAACTGTTTCATCTTCCTCTGGCTCATTTGACATTAGATAGTCTTTTTCCTCTTCGAATTCTTTATTTGCTTGAATTATGCTTTCTGTCCAATGTCCAGTATTTTTTGAACTTTCATATCGATATAGTTTCATTTTGATTCCTCCTAAATCAAGCCGCCGTCAATCAATAATACTTCGCCGTTTTCTTCAAGATTTTCTAACTGATTGAAAGCTTCTTCTGCGCCAGTCTTGTCACCCTCTTCAGTATGACTTTTAGCAAGCATTTTGAACGCTTCGTATTTATCAATTGTTTTCATATCATCGAAAAATTCTTTTTCGTCTTCTACGTCGCAAACAATGTCCTTGTAAAGTTTTAAACATTGTTTTTCATCTTTAGCAGCGATTAATGCAAAATAAGGTTCCTTAATTTCGTAAAATTTCATGTGTTTTTCCTCCTCAGTTTTCACTCTAAATAAACGACCTTCACCAGAAAACTCATGCGGATTTCCAAATTCATCTACTATAACAAACGAATTTTCTAGATAATCAATTGAATCTACTTCAAACCACACAGGATAGCCAACGGACATATCATGCATCCATACTTCTATTTTTGGAATCATCTTCTTAACTCGCTTTCTTACAAACTCACTGGCTCTTTTTTATAACCAGCATCAATCAAAATTCCCTCAATCACATAAAGGTCCGTTTTCTGCTTTAAACTAGCCTTAAATTTCTTGGCAATATTTCTAGCTGTTTCTAAAGAAACGACTTCATATGTTTTAGCCAGTGCATCCGCAATAATAGCGGATGTTGGCGTGTAATAAATCTCTAGCAAAATGAACACTCACTTTCATTTCATAAATCTAATTTAAATGTTCAGCTTTATATTCCCAGAATTTGTTTCTAGGCATTCCTAACGCTTCTATGATTGCATTCACTGAATAACCAACCCACTGCAAATACAAATATTCTTGAATGGTGAACTTGTCTTTATCAATTGAATTGATTGGTTTAGATTTATCCATTGTTTGCTCACCAATATCCTTACCAAGCATTTTAATTTGACGATAGACCATGCTTTTGGGATGTCTATACCAATCTGGATTTCATTCATTAGCTTGAGCATTTCTTTTCGCTTTTGCTTTTTTTCAGCTTGAATACGTGCTATATCTTCAAAAATTACACTGTTCATTTTTTAACCTCCTGTAGAGTAGATCGCTGATTTGAAGTTATCTCCTCAGAAATCCCTCGTCAAACCGTGCGTAAGGTTCTCCCTTACACGGCTTTCCCACTGCCTTCTTTCCTCGGCATTATTGCATAATCACCAAACAGGTCTATCTTTTATAGCGTTTACTCTCATTTTCAATCTCCGTACACATTTTACGTAGTGAGACTAATCCATGATTGTCGTAATACCATGATGGCGGGTGTTCCCTCCACCCTTTTCCAGCCTTTTGGTGTTTCTTTCTAAGCATTATTGTTAGATTATATATAACGTACGAGTCTATTTGTTTAAAACGTTCTTTGGAATTACCTGATTTGAAGTAATTTCCCCAGCCTCTCAAGATTGGATTCAATCGTTCAACCACATCAGGTAAATTATCGTGTTGTCCATGTCGGATAACCTCTTTTACTTTCCCTTTAATGGTTTTCATCGATTTATTGGAAGGATAATAGTACGTTTTATACTTCCCTGTCTTTTTAGATTTTAGTTTTCTTATTATATATCCCAGAAAATCAAAACCTTCTGAAGCATTAACCACTCTTGTTTTATCTTCATTAATGACTAGACCTAGCTGATTTAAACGCCTACGGGCGTATGAATCATACTTTTCTGGTTCATGGTGGCAGATAATAACATAATCATCTGCATAACGTACCATATGCGCATCATGCTTCCTATCTGTTCCAAACTGATTATTACTCCAGAATCTGTCTAACGCATTAAGATATATATTTGCCAACAAGGGAGAAATAACTCCACCTTGAGGTGTTCCTAATAGGTTATTTCTAACTTTATCATTCTCCATGATTCCGGCTTTTAGCCAAAGTTGTAGCAACTTAATAATGAATTTATCAGTTATTCTTTCTTTCACTAATAGTATCAGTTTGTCATGTGGAATTGTGTCAAAATATCCTTGCAAGTCAGCATCAATTATCCATTCGCAACCAAAATTTAGGTACTTATAGATTTCTCTGATTGCTTGATTTGCATTCTTTTTAGGTCTAAATCCATAGGAAAATTCTTGAAAATCAGCTTCGAATATAGGTTCAATTACTAATTTAACAGCTGTTTGAACAACTCTATCCTTAACTGTTGGTATTCCTAGTGGTCTTTTCTTCCCGTTGGCTTTAGGGATATACACTCGTTTTACAGCTATAGAGTGATATTTCTTCTCTTTCAGTTCTCCATGTAGTTCATCCAGAAAATTCGTTACACCGTAGTTTTCAATGTCCTTTAACGTCTGGTCATCAATTCCTGCGGCACCCTTGTTTCTTCGAACACTATTCCATGCAGAGCTAAGAACATCTTTTCGATAGACTTTATCGTATAAATTTCCAAACTTTCGCTTCTTGTCTGCTTTGGCCGATAGATATATCTTCCGTTGAAATACTTGAACCTTTGGTAGAATGTGTATAGCCTTTTCGGCAATCATTCAGTTCCTCTCCCATCGGCAAGAATAGCAGAGGTAAGGCTCCTTTCCTACACAGAGTTTTGTTGTCTCTTGTGATTATCGGTACTATGAACCTCTCCGACTCCCTATCCTTGCATCAATTAGAATTTCGGTGCTTTCCTTATATCTAATCTTACCCAACTGGGATAGTTGGGACAAGGGAGGGTATCCTTTGTTCCTCACTCTTCTTTCACTACATTCCATCTTCTATATGCCGAGAACTCCACCAGAAGTATTCACCAGTTTAGACTTCTGATGGTTCCAGTCTTCGCCCCCGTTCTAAAGGCTCGACAGTTCCAATACACAATGCTTTCAGCTATATCAATTGTGTTGACTTTAACGACACTTAGCAGAAGTTCACTCTCGTTACGGACTGTAGTTTCGCTCGCTCCCACTGACTGAATCAAGACAAAACCTCTTCAAGGTTAAGCCTACTGGAGACAACGTTAGTCGGTGCCGCTTCCGCATTTAGATTACTCCGTATACGTGCACCATAGCTACCTAACCGAACTGGTTAATTGTTAGGACAGGACTTTCACCTGTTAGAGAGAATGAGGCTTGACAAAGCACTCAAAAAGGCAGATCATCATCGCTAATGTCGATTGAATTACCTGCACCTGCGAACGGATCCACATCTCCACCAAACGACATTTGTTGGCTGTTATTTTGCTGATTTAAGCCTTTGTTTTGATTCGTGGCATAATTACTCTCGAAATTGTTTTGAACGCTTGTACCGCTATTCTGTGAAGTCTGAATGCTATTTCTATTCTCGTTGGTGCTTTTTGACTCTAATAATTGGAAACTTTCGCAAACAACTTCAGTCACATAGACACGTTGGCCTTGTTGGTTGTCATAATTACGAGTTTGAATTCTGCCAACAACTCCTAATAATGTTCCTTTACGAGCATAATTAGCCATTGTTTCAGCAGGCTTACGCCAAATTACACAGTTGATAAAATCCGCTTCTCGTTCGCCATTTTGGTTTGTAAAGTTACGGTTCACAGCAAGAGTAAAGCTTCCAACTGCAGAACCACTTGCGGTGTAGCGTAAATCTATATCTTTCGTTAAACGTCCAACTAACACAACTTGGTTTATCATATTGTCACTCTCCTAACAATTCTTGTTTTTGTCGTTCTAATTCAGCTAATTCTTCAGCTGATAAAGGCACATCTTCTTGCATTCCAGTCCAATTTGGTAACTGCTCTTGTCTCACTGGCTCCTTAGAATACGCAGGCTGTTTATTTGTTTGAGACAGATTATATTCATCGTTGTAACGATCATCACGTATCCAACGAAACAATTCTTGCGGGTGATACCAATCGTTTAATTTAATATACGCAAGATAGTCCTTATATCCTTTTTTAAACGGCTCTAAATCTTCTTCCGTCTTGAACTTCTTTAAAAATTGTTCTCTAGCTTTTTTCTTGTTGGTTTTCTTTGGATAAGTTTTCCAAACTTTTTCGAATAGTTCAGGCATAGTTGAGCTTGGCTCAACACTATTCTTTTTTTTATCCTTAACTAACCTATCCTTACCTAACCTAACCTGTGTATCCATTTGGTATCCCATACGGTTGTCATCTGGTATACCAAGATGGTTTTCACTCTCTATAACCTCGGTTTTAAAGGTATATGCCTTACTATTTTTCTCAGCTAATTCAGCCTTTTCTTCTTGATATAGAGTTGGTTTGTATCGATCATTTCGAATATAGTTATGAATTTTCCAATGCTTGATAACAATAACTCCGCTATCAAAAACTAAAATGAATCTTTTGGCCATTAATAGCTTTAGATCATCATCTCCACATCCAACCATTCGTTGGATTTTCTTAGGATTATTAATAAATCCATCATCATCCGCTCGCATTGATAAATGAAAGTAAAGAGATTGAGTTGACAGCGGCATGTCTAAAAATGCATCGCTATCAATGATGGTCTTTGCAAACATTCTTCTTTCAGCCACCGTTCTATCCTCCTATGTTCAACTTCTTACGTTCTTCAACGTTTAGTTTTACTGGTTTAATTTGATACTTGTTTAAAAAGTTCTTAGTACCTATCTGATGTTCTTCTTGATGATGTTGTCGACAACCAGCGTAAAAAGTAAATGTTTCGTGATTAATCTTTTGACGATTTCGCCCCATACCGACTACCTCGATATGACAAACATCGGCATGTTTCCCACAAATACAACACTTACGATATTTAAGGCAGTAATAAAACCATTTGTTATTTTCTAGCAAGTATTGGTATTTCTTTTCTAGTGGCACATCATTTTTCAAAATAAATTCGATTAAAAAACTAATCCATTCTGTTGCTTCATGTCGTGTAGCCTTACTGTGTTCAAAATACACACCGCTTTTGGCTTCGTAGTAATATTTTAAAACTTCCTCTATCCATTTGGGTTCGTCATAACTCCAACGAGCTATATCAGCTATTAAAACATGAGAAAGTGCATTCTGTTTTTGAGACATTTGTCGATTATCTAATAGTTCAACTTTTACTAAATTGTCATCGTTGTTAGCTAGGAGTTTGAGAAAATTCGAGTTGATCTCATCCTCAAACTCAATCGCCAATTTATTTCCTTTGTGTTTTATGATTTTTCCAATCATTCAATCACTTATTATCTTCTTGAACCTTCTGCCTAGATTCATAAAAATTTATCCACTTCGCAAGCAATTTAGAAATAACACCATAATCATAAGCACTATATTCTTCAAATGCTTTTTTAGGATTCAAATCAGAATCATTTATAGCTAACGATTTCACAGCTTCAAATTCTTGCCCTGCCAGCTCGGCTACTCTACTAATTGATGCGTTCAACATATCAATTTGCCGTTCAGTAATTGTAGTATTTTTTAGCTGTTCTTTTTGGTATTTATCAGGATCGTCATCATCTGTTGCGATATTAAAAAATTTCAATAAAAAATATTTTTCCGCATACGTTAGTGCTTTTCCTACACCCTTTTCTCCTTCAATATCTACTCCTTGGCTATACCATGAACAAGCAACAATCTCAGAAGGATTATGAATATTAATCCATGTCATCATTAACTCTAGCTCTGTAAAATACGTTGTACGTTTTTTGGCTACAGGCTCTTTCTTTACTTTATCCGCTTTCCATACCTCATCTTGTGATTCCCGAACTTGATGAGCAACAATTTCTGGCTTCAAAATTAATCCAACTTGATTTATGACTGTATTTAATGCGGATAGTACATCGCTTGACCCCACATAGCTGTACTGCTGGCCACGTTTACTTTTTTGAATATATGGTGCTTTTTGTCTCACATACGCTAATTTTTGATAAACATTCAACTTAGAAAAATCTGTTTTGGTTGCTTCAGTCATTCAATAATCCCTCCTTATATCTTTTTCCTGAACTCACATATTCAATTAAATACACGTTTTCTTCGCCTAATTCTTCTATCAAATCAACGATTGTATCTTGTGTAGCAATTTTTTTACAAGTGAGTACTGGTTGTCCTGTATAAAGACATTTCATTGCAAAAGTTATCTCAAACACACCGTCTTCATCAGCAAT
Organism: Enterococcus sp. DIV1206; assembly: GCF_051712485.1. Classification (NCBI taxonomy): domain Bacteria; kingdom Bacillati; phylum Bacillota; class Bacilli; order Lactobacillales; family Enterococcaceae; genus Enterococcus; species Enterococcus sp. DIV1206. The sequence goes on along the minus strand of NZ_JBIOOZ010000001.1, from coordinate 737,119 downwards.
TTCATTTCCAAAATAATCAGTAGTATCCACTGGATCATCTTCATAGGTTTCCTTATGTGTTTTTTCAGTCGGCTCTGTTAAATATCTGTCTAGTGCATTTGCTTCTCTACGATTCATTCACAAAACCTCTTTTCTGTGTTACAATTTTTCTAGTATAATTTTGTATGCGACTATTTGCTTGGCGGCGTAGTCGCTTTTTTCATCATGCAATCCCTCTGCGCTCTTTTTGTTGCGCAATGTATAGTTGACTTTTTTGTTGTTTGTACCATAAATCAGCTAATCTTTTTGCTTGGTTTAACTTTTCTTTTCTAGTCATTTAAACTCACCTCGAAAAATCTTCGATAATATATCCATCAAATCGTTTGGATCATCTGTGACAAAAGTATGTGTATTTTTAGTCGTAGTTTCTGTTTCAATACCGTACATCTCTTTTAATAAACGATTTTTTGGACAATCACAATCTGATTGTTCCAGTTTTTCTTTTGTTAGTGTATATTGGCTATGTGCAGCAATGGCTACTATCGTGCCTTTTCCAACTTGAGATATTGCCATCTCTCCTTCTAAATCGATAGCAGCCAAAGATAAACCTATATCCTCTTTCTGGCATTCTTTTGCTAGTTTCTTAATCAATTTTTGAATTTTGTCGTTCATTTTGGTATACTCTCCTTAACATAATATTTTTATTTGCCCTTAATCGTCTGCAAACGATTGGGGCTCTTTTTGTACTATACTTAATCTTTCTGGGTAAACACCTTCATCAAATGAAACATATAGATATTCTTCAAGCAATTTTCTAAAGACTTCCGCTTGTGTTTCTCCAATCACGTATGTTTCTCTACTAGCTTCACCCATAGCTACATACATTTTTTATCGCCTCCTTTTTCAGAGTATTGATACTTCGCTTCATCCCAGTTAAAAAACCAATGGATAAAGAAAGGTGCACTTAGTGTTGCTAGTATTGGCATTGAAAAGTGATTTTTCAGCAATACTCCTAGCGCAATCATCACTAAAAATGTTCCTATCAGTCGAGCTTCACGTATTGCTTTCATGGTTAACCTCCTATACTATTGTTTGCTTTTATAATTCTTTGCTATAATTAATTATCAGTAATTTCCTAATAAAATAATTAATGAGGTGATCTTATGAAAAAATGTTTTTTTGTAACTCCAATTGGAGAGGAAAATTCTGACATTCGTAAACAATCTGACGAATTACTAGAGCAAATTCAATATTGTTTTTTGCATAATACAATTGAATTCGAAATTATGCGTGCCGATTTGGACCCACATAATCAGCAAAATATAGAAAGAATTCATTCTTGTATTAAAAATGCTGACTTGCTTATTGTAGATTTATCAGGAAATAACCCTAATGTTTACTACGAGCTGGGATATGCCCGTGCTCTTTGTAAAGAGGTAATTCAGATTAGAGATAAAACTACATCTAACCTTCCATTTGATGTTTCAGGATACAATACCCCAACTTATGATTTATCAAATAATGAAACTAAAGAAAAATTCAGAAATCTTTTAAGTGAAACTATTAAAAATATACAATTCGATAAATCAGTCACGCATATTGGTGGTGGTTTTACTATTGAAAAGGTAGGCTCTATTGATGATTAGAACCGTCAAATTAATCCTTTCCAAAACTCTGAATTGATTAAAAAATTAAACAGTAGCTTCTATCCTTTCATTGTTCTTGATAAAAATTTTTTTAAAGTGAGGGGTCAATGTGTTTTTTGTGATTAAACGAGCTTCTGATAAAAAATACTATTTTTTGATTAAAACTGAAGAAAATGAAATAATCGCATCAAGCAAAACTTACTACTACAAATCTTCTGTTTTAGAAATCATTGAATCCATTAAGAATGATATGAATCCAAAAGCAATCATTGTTGATACTACTTTTAACTGAGGATAAGTTAGGCTTATCCTTTTTTACATTGCTCTAACTTTCCAGTTAAGTTGTTCTTGATAAAGTACTTCGTCATCGTAGACACTCTTTACTTTCTCAGCTTGACTTCCCTCATACTCATACTCTTTTCCACGTTTACCGATAGGCTCAATGCCATATTTTTTCAATAAGCGATTAACATAGCCTTTTGAATAACCCCATTTTTCAGCAAGTTCCGCTTGAGTAAATCGTGTTTGTTTTGACTTAGCAAAGTATTTCTCTTCAATGATTCTCATTTGCTCTGACACTTGTTCTTCTACCATTTTTTCTATTACATTTGCTAATTCCTCTTTAACACTCATGGTTACACCTCCTAGTTGTTTTGCTTGCCACCTCTTGATAAAATTTACTTGAAAGCGAGGTGAAACTTTTGAATTCATCTATTTATTTGAAACTATTGATTGCTAATATATTCCAAAAAGTTAAAATCTCTGAAAAGTATAAACATTTAGATTTATTACTTAGTGAGGGGTTAGTTGAGCAACTACCTGATGGAACATGGGGAGAAGTTGCTGGATTTCCGGCAATGAATTATGGAAATTATTACGCAATTACCATTGAAGGTAAAAAAGCACTATTTACTTTTCAGAGTAGTTTGATTACTAGAATGCTTTCAGTAATTGCAATAATTATCAGTGTTTTATCCTACTTAAAAAAATAAACAAAGCAATCGTTAATGCTACTATACTAATAACCAAATCCACAAAATTAGACCGTTTAGTTGCTTCTTCAATGCTAGGATATGGTTTAGAATTATAATCTGTTTTTTTTGGTAGTTTCATCTCACTGTTCCTTTCATTTAAACTATTAACCATTTCTACAAGTCTGTTCCTAGCTGGAATAACATATATCCAACAACTATACCGAGAATGAATATGAGTATTTGAACGAATACTGATTCTTTATAACAATTCGTTGTCTTAGTATCTTCTGCCGAAGTACTAAGGCTTTTTGCTATACTTTCTAAAGCCACAGCTATTCTTTCTAAGTCTTTCATCCCTCTCACCTCCTAAGCTGGTTGATTTGTTACTTTTCTATTTCTAAATTAATCCCCAAAATTTCTTCAATTTGTTTTAGTCTCTCAATTGGTTTACGATGTTCATTTAAAATATCTTGTAGATAAGCCATTGAAATTTTCATTCGACGTGCCAATTCTCGTTGGCTCCATTTCTTTTCAATAAGGGCAATTTGTACTTGTTGTTTTAAAGTCATTAGTAGCCACCTCCTCCTACTACTTGATTGATAATATTCAATTATTTTTATCAAACATATTGACAAGAAATTGACAATAGTCCATAATGTAAGCATAAGAAATATAGCACACAAAAAGTGAGCTTTACTTATGTCTGGGGAGACAATTCAGTTTTTGTTTCGCTTTTTGTATGCCATAAATTACTTGCTTACAAAACATAGTATAATTGACTATTGTCAACTTGTCAATGATTTATTTGCACAATTGTCAATTCCTTTGTTTTAAAGCCGAAAGGTTTGATATCATGCTATTAGATAGAGTTAAGTTATTGGCAAATGAGAAAAAAATGACCATTGCCGAGTTAGAAAGAAAATTAAATTTTGCACAGGGAAGTATAAGTAAGTGGTCAAAACAATCTCCTTCTAGCGAAAGATTGCAAAAAGTAGCTGATTTTTTTGATGTCAGCGCAGATTATCTTTTAGGTCGTACAGATAAACGCCGATATTACGATTTGACAGAAAAAGATGAAAAAGACATCCAAAGAGAATTAGAATTAATTATCGAAAATATGAAAAATTCTGAAGCAATTGCTTTCTCTAAAGATACAGAAGAACTTTCTCCCGAAGCACGTGCTGCAATTCTTTCTTCTATTGAAGAATCTTTACGTATCGGAAAAGCTCTTGCCAAGAAGAAGTTCACTCCTAAAAAATATCGTGGTAATCAACAGTAACAAACAGGAGGAATTGTCATATGCTTTTATCAGAAGTGCCGTATAAAATTGAGAAACTAAAAAAACAATATGGGACCAATGATCCATTCAAAATAGCTGAAAAGAGAGGCATTACTATTCTATATGGCTATTTTGGTGATGAAGTATATGGTTTTTACACCAAAAATCATCGATGTAAATTTATCCATTTAAATGCAAAATTACCTTATCAAAAAATGCTTTTTGTTTGTGGCCATGAACTGTCTCATGCTATTTTCCATCCAAATGACAATACAGCACAAATGACTGCAGACAGTTTCTCTTCTACTTCTAAAATAGAAGCTCAAGCAAATTGCGGAGCAACACACCTTTTAATAGATGGTTCACATTTAAACGAATTATATTGTCCTACTAAATTAGATATTTTAAATTACTATGGATTACCATTAGAAATGGGAATATATTTGTAAAAATAAAAATCAGTTTTGTATATGATTTTTATATAAATATTTTTAAGAAACGAGGAATTATTGGTATGAAAAAATATACATTTACATTCTTAGGAATTTCTCTATTAGCTTTACTTTCGGGTTGTAACACTACTTCTACCGAAAGTTCAAATGCTCAATCAAAAAAAGATTTAAATTTAGAATTTTCAAAAGCGGCAGCTGAAGTAGCTACTATGTCAAGTGAATTGATAGCAACAACTGATACAACTACGGCTCTTGACAATTTTAGTACAGATTCTACCACTACAATTTCATCAGATTCTACTTCATCAAGTAGTTCCAATGACATACAAGAAGCTTCTTCAACTATTAAAGAAAAAGAATCTATTTCAACCAATCCAGAGAAAGACTATAGTAGTTCAACCGATGATAATCAAAAGAAAAAAATAACATCAATTACAGAAACTCAAAAAGAAACTCTCATAGCATTTACTAAACAAGATTGTGAAGATCGTGGGTATAAGCTTAAATATCGAGGAAAAGACACATGGAACGTTGCTGTAAATTATATTAATAATAAAAATAGATGGATAGTAACCTGTAACGATGCAAATTATGGTAGGGTAAAAGCAATTTACGAATGGGATGGTGAAGAAAATTCTGGTGCATCACTTATTTATTTACTAATTTCAGGAAACGAATTGATGAATAAGTTAAATAATTAATAAAGATTAGCCTTCGGGCTTTTCTTTTACAGAAATAAGAACATACATTCGAGAAAGAAAGGAAACTATTATGCTATATTACGAATTTAGAGAGTATTTAGAAACTCACGCTAAACAACCACTTGATTTATTTATTGAAAAAGCCACAGAATACCAAGAAGAGAAAAATAAAAATAGAAAAAAGACAAACGATGGAATGAAGTCCAAATTCAGCGTGTTGTTAATCAAATGTTAGACCAACTTATAGATAATGCTTACGAACAAATTAAAGCTAAAAAAGGCGTTCCCAAATATAAAGGTACACAAATTTGGATAGATTTCATGAATGAATATGAGTTTTTAGAAATGTTTTCTGATGGAATAAACGAAATGGAGTTTTTTGAATGAAAAAATGGACTGGAAAAGAACTAGCTGAACACATAATAAGTTATCATAAAACAAACAATCCTTTACTTCTAGCAAAAATTTATGGATTCGAAATTAATCATATAGTTCCTTTAGGATCTCCAGCAATGTATATCATCCATGATGATGGAAAAAAAGAAATTCTTGTAGATTTATCTATGCCTCCTAATCTTTCTATGTTTCATATTGGGAAACAGCTTGCATTATATCTGCTAGAACATCCAGAAGAAATTATGGGAGTCGATTAATATGGCTACAATAAAAAAATATACAAAGAAAGATGGTTCAACTGCCTATATGTTCAATGCATATTTAGGCATTGATCCATTAACGGGAAAATCCAAACGTACAACTAGGCGTGGATTTAAAACTCAAAAAGAAGCGAAACTTGCTCTTGCTCAATTACAGATAGAAATTGACCGTGGAAAATTTGTAAAACAAGATTATAGCTTATTTAAGGATGTTTACGAACTCTGGTATGCTCAATATGTAAACACTGTTAAACCATCTTCCGCACAAAGAGTTAAATACTATTTTGAAAAACAAATTCTACCTGCTTTCGGTGAGCTAAAATTAACTAAAATCAGTCCTTCTTATTGCCAGAAAGTAGTCAATGAATGGAGTAAAAAATATACACGCTTTGATTCTATGAAAATGTACACATCAAAAATATTTGAATTCGCAATTACTCAAAATTTACTCTCTATGAATCCAATGAAACGAATTATTATGCCTAAACGTCAAAGAGAAATAAAAACTAAAGAGGACCAAAATTTCTTAGACAAAGATCAATTACAAGAATTTCTTAAAATCATAAAGGAAAATGAAACACTTGATGTTTTTGTATTGTTTCGTTTATTAGCTTATACAGGTCTTAGAAAAGGAGAATTACTAGCACTTACTTGGAATGATATTGATTTTACTCATTATTCTTTGCAAATAAACAAAGGCATATCATATCTTTCAAAAAGTAAATATATAACTACTACTAAAAATACTTTTTCTGAAAGAACATTATCTTTGGATGAACAAACAGTATCTTTTTTAAAAAAATGGAAATTTGAACAAAAGAAACTTTTATTATCAAGAGGTATTCGGGTAAAAGATGATAAAGAACAATTAATATTTTCCAATAAGCAAAATGACATACTTAGACATAGTGTAATAAAAGAAAAACTAAAAAAATATCCACAATTTAACATTACCGCACATGGTTTTAGACATACCCACGCCTCTCTTTTATTCGAAGCTGGCGCAACCATTAAACAAGTCCAAGAGCGCTTAGGTCACGCTGACATAAATACTACATTAAATATCTATACTCATGTTACAAAAAATGCTGAAAAAGAAGTTGCTAATTTATTCTCAAATTTTATGAATTCATAAAATGGTATTCATCGTGGTATTCAATCACAACTAAACACCTCGAAAATCCTTATTTATCAATGTTTCAAATACGAATATATTGATTTTCACAATCAATATAAATGGAGAAGGCCATGGTAAAATCAAAATCATGTTTATCTCGTGCATCCATTACTCGAAACGGTTGCTCCTGTAATGTGAAAAGTGCTTGCGCAATGTTCCCATCTTCATATTCAACTTTTTCAATTATTTCGCCTGGACCGAAAATCGCCAACCATTCTGATAGAGCTTTGGCTGCTTCGCCATATTTTTCATTAGCAAACATAAAGGTTGGTACAATTGTTTGTTCTTTTCCTGAAAAAGACACTTGCCAAGAGACACCAAATTTGTCCAATACCCAACCATATAAAGGACTAAAAGGATATTCCCCAAAAGGCATCAATATCTGTCCATCTGTTGTTAAATTTTTCCACAACGTTTCTGTTTGTGATAACGTTTTACATTCAACAAAAAATGAACTAGCTGGTGTAAAGGAAAATTCTGGTCCGCCATTTAAACCAATGATTGTTTGGTTCGCCAAGGTAAATTCAATGGTCATTAATGATGTTCCTTGAGGTTGGTGCTCCTCATTAACGTAGTTCGTTTTACTTAGAATCGCACCTTTTTCAAAGATTGTTGTATAGAAGTTAGCAGCTTCTTCCGCTTGTGTGTCAAACCATAAACAAGGTGAAAATTTAGGCATTGTGGTTCCCTCCTTCGTTTTCTTTAGTGTAGTCAAAGATTGATAAATAAACAAAGAGAACGTTTTAGTATTTATTCATTTCCGTCTGATAGAATCGATAAATTGCTTGTTTTACTTCTTGAAGCAAGGAGGATTTTAAATGTCCCCGTGTCAAAAAATAAAAGGAACGCCAATACTTTTCACCTAACGTTTGGAACGGAATTTTTTCAGTAATCGCCTTTCTTGAAAGCAACGATTGCCCCATGCCCAATTCCAACATTTTAACAATCATTTCATTATTTTTAACCGTCATGAGTGTTGGGCTTTGATTACTTTCTTCTAAATACTGTTGGGTATAATGAAAGACCCCAGAATCCTTTTCACGTACCAACCAATTCTGATTGGCAGGGTCCCCAGCTAAAACCAATTGATCCTGAATAATTTCTTCACGAGAGGCGCCTTTCGTAATTAATGGTTTTTCGATAAAGCCAAAATCAACTTGATGTTTTTCAACTTTTTCCACTACTTCTTCTGAATTGTTCATTTCTAAAACAAAATTGATTGTTGCATACTGTGTCTGTAAATGCTGCATCAGTTGCGGCAAATAATAAACTGCAAAAGTATTAGACGCAGCAATTCGGCAAGTTTCTTTAGGTAATCTCGCCTGATGAAGAGCTGTTAATGTTTCTTGCCAATCATCAGCTAAATTTAGCAAACGATTATACAAGACTTCTGCTTGCCTAGTAGGGACTACATCTTGTCGACCATTTCTTAAAAACAATGAACAGCCTAATTCTTCTTCTAATTGTTTGATTTGATTAGAAACGGCTGGTTGTGAGATATATAGGCAGGTAGCTGCTTTGGAAAAGTTCATTTGCTCATACACAATTTGAAAAGTCTTTAATAATTTAAACATAGGCATCCTTTCGATAACTTTCTATTATAAATATTATTTTAACTATTTATTTCTCAAATGTAAAAAATTTCGTTATACTGGAAGTAATGAACAAGAAAGAGAGATTTTTTCAATGAGAAATTCAGAAAATGATTATATCCAATCTTTATTCCAAATTCTTCCCGGCTTGCTAACAGCTTTCCTTGTCGCCTGCCTTAGCAAGTTTCTTGCCATCTGGTTACCTAGCTTAGGCGCCGCAACGATAGCTATTTTACTAGGAATCTTTTTGGGAAATACCTTTGTTCGCGGTGCCAATTTAAATCGCGGAACCAAAGTAGCCGAAAGTAAATTACTAGAATTTTCTGTTGTTTTATTGGGAACCACCGTGACCTTTCAAACGATTGCCCAAATTGGCTTACAAGGTGTCGCATTTATTCTCATTCAAATGTCGCTGACCATTATTTTTGCCTATTTGATCGGTAAAAAACTGGCTTTTTCTGATAATATGTCTTTATTGATGGCTGGTGGTAATGCCGTTTGTGGGTCTTCTGCTATTGCTTCGATTGCTCCAGCAATTCAAGCAGATGAGGAAGAAAAAGGCCAAATCATTACTTTAGTAAACTTATTAGGAACCGTTTTAATGTTGACCTTACCCATTTTAAGTGGGATTATCTATGGTACCAATTTGTTGGCTCGTAGCGCACTAATCGGAGGGACTTTACAATCAGTTGGTCAGGTTGTCGCCAGTGCCAATATGGTCAATGAGAACGCAGTTCAACTTGCGATGCTCTTTAAAATTATGCGGATTGTCCTACTCGTAGCAGTTGTCTATTTATTTGGACGTTTCAAGCAAAGTAAGACGGCAGAATCAGAAGCTGAGTTGGTAAAAGTCACCAAAAAAAGCAGCGCCCTACCTTGGTATGTAGTTGGCTTTTTCATTGCCTGTGTCTTTAATAGTTTGATTCATTTCCCCGTCGTGATCAGTGAGACTGCTCATTTCTTTAGTTCTTGGTTTGAAATTACTGCCTTGGCAGCAATCGGGTTACGACTCGATTTTAAAAAGTTTTTCCAAGAAGGCAAACGTTTCTTAATCTATGGTTTATCAGTAGGAACTGTTCAAGTCGTCCTAGCCATTTTGTTGTTGGCACTGTTACAGTTCTAATAAAAAAGTTTGACGTTAACACGTCAAACTTTTTTATTTCAGCTTATTCATGCTATTATGAATAAGGTTTTATTAACTTAAAGGAGTTTTTCGATGTTATTTAGTATTAAAAAAAGCGAATGGTTAGGCAATGAACGAAATGATCTATTTGCGGGTCTCGTTTCTTCTGTCGCCATTTTACCAGAAGTAATCGGGTTTGCGATTATTGCTGGTGTTCACCCGCTTTCTGCAGTGTTTGCTTCAGCTGTTACTTTACTTGTGATTACTTTTACGGGCGGCCGTCCGGCAATGGTTTCGGCGTCTGCTGGCTCAATGGCCTTAGTCCTTGCAGGCTTAATTCAAGCACATGGTTTGTCATACATGCTTGCTGCGACTATTTTAACAGGCTTTCTACAATTTATTTTAGGTTATTTAGGTATCCATAAATTAATGCGCTTTATTCCCAAGACAGTGATGTACGGATTCGTCAATGCGTTAGCCATTTTAATTTTCATGGCGCAAGTACAACAATTGCCCCATCAAACACTGTGGTCCTACGGTATGATTATCTGTAGTATCTTACTTATTTATCTATTACCTAAGTTTATTACAATTGTGCCTCCTGCTTTAATTGTTATTTTATTCATGACTATCCTGTCCTATTTTTTAAAAGGTCATTTGCAAACGGTAGGTGATCTTGGTGAAATGAGTCAGTTTCATCCAGCGATCCGTTGGCCTAATGTACCCATCAACTTAGAAACGTTGTGGATTATTTTACCTAGCTCTGTTGCCTTAGCAATGGTCGGGTTAATTGAATCTTTATTGACGATCCCCATTGTGGACAAAATGACAGCGAGCCAAAGTGATAGCCAACGAGAAGTTAAGGCGCAAGGACTCACTAATATAATTACCGGCTTTTTTGGTGGCCAAGCTGGCTGTGCGATGATTGGCCAAGCGGTCATTAATGTTAAATCTGGAGGACGAAAACGGCTTTCTACTTTGATTTCAGGTATTACCCTCCTTCTATTCATTTTTGTTTTTAAATCCGTGATGGTAGCCATTCCTACAGCTGCATTGATTGGGATCATGATGACAGTGGCAGTCGACACCTTTGATTGGGAAAGTTTGCAGCTTTTCCGAACTTTTGAAGTTACTGAAATTGTTATTTTACTCGTGACAGTGGGTGTGATCGTCTATACGCATAATTTAGCGATTGGAATTATTCTAGGTGTTCTTTTAAGTGGTCTTCTTTATCATTTTTTCAAAAAAGAACCAAAAAAAAGTTGCTAGCTTTAGCAACTTTTTTTATTTTTCCCAATATTTCTTCAACGCTTCTTTTTCTATTTTCTTAATGAACGCATCTTTGCCATCCATATATTTATCAATGCTATCGGGGTGTGCTTGGGCCAATTGCTTTTTTAATGTACCATAGGTTGTAGCAATTGCCGGATTTTCTCGTAAATAATTTCGAAAAGCAAGATGGCGCAAAATTTCTTGCGTATTGTCAAACTGATAAATATGCACATGATGTGTTCTTTTTATCGGGCCTTTTCGTAAATAACGACGTCCTGATAGCCCAAATTCCCCCATATATTCATAACCGATTCTTTCAAATTCCCCTTGTAACAGGTCTACTTTTTCAATTTCTTCAACAATGACCAAAAAATCAATAATTGGTTTGGCTGCTAAATTAGGCACAGATGTGCTACCGATATGTTCAACTTTAAGACAATTTTCCTTTAGAATCTGTTTCAACGCTTGGGCTTCTTCTTCAAACTGTTCCACCCAGGCTGGTTGGTATTCAGTAACGATTACCCGCATGATTTCTTCCCTCTTTTCTATATCCGTTTCATATGTAAAATAGGAAACGGATTTCCTTGAGGATCTTCCTTTGATTCACCAATTACTTGAAACCCTTGAGATTGATAGAACTTCACTGCCCCTTCATTTTGTTTATTAGCATCAACAAAGACAATTGATTCTTGCTCTATTAACTTTTTGATAATTTCTCCACCATAGCCTTTACGAAAATAGACTGGGTCAATAAATAACATTTCCAACGTTTGTTGATTTGTTCCACTAAAGCCCACGCATTTCTGTTCTTCATTTAACCACATACTTAATTGAACTTGTTGAAAATAATCAGGTAAAACCACTTCGATTTTATCAATATCTGCCTGACTCAAAAACAAATGGGTAGCTTCTACTGAAGAACGCCATAGAGAAATTAATTGAGGATAATCGGTTTTTTTTACTTCTTTTTGGTTCAGCATTTTTAATTCCTCCCTATCTAATAAACAAAGTATACCACATTTTGTCTCTCTCAATTCCATAAAAAATAGTCAAATCAACCGTGTTTTTTCTGTCGATTTGACTGTCTCTCTCTATTAACTCTGATGGCTAAACGAGTAAACTAATCAAAGCCACGATAGCTAAACCGCCTTGTGTTAAAATGATTTTTTTATCACTAGTTAAGCTACCGTACGCCGCCACTAAAATAATATAAATCAATAAAAATTTTGTCATCTCCATCGTTGCTTGCGCAAAATAGACACTATAAATAAGTCCTGCACCGATTAGTCCATTATAGATTCCTTGATTTTTAAACAATGTAGTCACTGATTTTCTTTGTAACTCTTGCTTATCCATTTTAAAAACACGGCTTGTTGTCTCAGATGTTGGTACAATCGTTTCTAAATACATAATGTAGAAAAATTCTACAGCCACCAAGGTTACTAAAATTGTTGAAATTAATGTCATCTGCTCCCTCCTCCCATTCCTTTGAACGAAGTAATTTTATGTAATTTTTGCTATGATGTAAATAGATATGCCTAGCCTTAACGAAAGGAAGAAACCTATGACTTTTCAAGAAACTATTAGCGCCTATATCCAAGAACGTTATCAGATAACGCCCGATTTCCCTTTTGAAAAACACCCAGACTATCTCGTCTTTCGTCATCCTAGAAATGCAAAATGGTTTGCTTTAATTATGCCACTGGATGCACAACTGCTCGGCGCTACCGAGAATAAGCAGCTCACTATTTTAACCGTTAAACTTGCGCCTGAATTGATTGCCTTATTAAAGAACCAACCTGGCTATTTTCCTGCCTATCATATGAATAAAGAGCATTGGTTAAGTCTTTCTGAAGAAATTCCGCTCTCACAAGTTTTTTCATTTATAGATGAAAGTTACCAACGGAGTTATTAAAAAAACACCCTACTCAATGAGTAGGGTGTGAAAGATTATTTAAGCTTATTTGCTTAAAGCGTCTTTTGCTTGTTCAGCTAACGCTGTAAATGCTGCTGCATCGTTAACGGCTAAGTCAGCTAACATTTTGCGGTTGATATCAATCTCTGCCAATTTCAAACCGTGCATTAATTTAGAATAGCTTAAGCCATTCATGCGAGCTGCCGCGTTGATACGTGCAATCCATAATTTACGGAAGTCACGTTTCTTTTGACGACGGTCTCTGAATGCATAGTAATAAGAGTTCATTACTTGTTCTTTTGCTGATTTAAATAAAGTATGTTTTGATCCGTAGTAGCCTTTCGCTAACTTAAGGACTTTTTTACGACGTTTACGGGTTACTGTTCCACCTTTAACACGTGCCATGTTGAATTCCTCCTAATATCTTGTTTCTCTTGACGGTAATCTAAAAGTCACCGAGTTGTTTTATTTCATTCTTGCTAATTGTTGGCGGATACGTTTGTAATCGCCTTTTGCAACCATGCTTGCTTTACGCAATTGACGGCGTTGTTTTTTAGTTTTACCGTGGAAACGGTGAGATGTAAAGGCACGGCCACGTTTTAAGCCGCCTCCACCAGTACGTTTTACACGTTTTGCTAATCCGCGGTGTGTTTTTTGTTTTGGCATGACTAATTTTCCTCCTCAAAATCTTTGCTTCAAGTGAAAGACTCTAACAGTCACAACTGTCGAATATCCTTCTTGTAGAAATTACCAAAAGTCCGAATGCTCGGTCTCTTCGTTTACTTGTCGTTTTTCGGTGCCAGCGTTAGAAACATGCTGCGTCCGTCCATTTTCGCTTTTTGTTCCACTGTGGCGATGTCCGCAGTTTCTTCAGCTAAGCGATCAAGAACTTTCTGACCAATCTCTTTATGGGTAATGGCACGGCCTTTGAAACGGATAGAAGCTTTCACTTTGTCTCCTTTTTCTAAGAACTTACGCGCATTACGAAGTTTTGTATTGAAGTCATTTACGTCAATTGTTGGACTTAAACGAACTTCTTTGACGTTGATCACTTTTTGTTTCTTGCGAGCTTCACGCTCTTTCTTTTGTTGTTCGAAACGGAATTTTCCATAATCCATAATTCGCGCAACTGGTGGTTTCGCTCCTGGCGCTACAAGTACTAAATCCAAGTTTGCAGATTCAGCGATTTGTAATGCTTCTGCTTTGGTTTTTACACCTAATTGTTCACCATCTTGTCCGATCAAACGTAACTCGCGTGCACGAATGCCGTCGTTAACCATCATATCCTTTGCTATGGTCATTCACCTCCAAAATTTTTAAGAGAAAATCCTAACGGAAGTCTGCTTTGTTTGCTAAATGCAATAAAAAAACAGGTTCCTATCCAGAACCCGCCAACAGTCTGCCTTACTTAAAAAAATAAGGAATACTTTATCTAGCCCAGCGATATACTCAACTAAGGCGAGAAGCGGGTGCTTCTGCTTTCATTTCTCAACTTCACTAGTTTACCTTAGTTTATCCTAGTTGTCAATATATTTCCTCAAAAAAAAAACGAATCTAGCACTAGATTCGTTTGAACTCGTATTTTGATTATTAATAATTAGTGGACTGTCCCAATGTGACTTCCTAGAAACAAATGGTTCAACACATGGTGTACATTTTCTATCCCCTAGGCGATCCCTGTAGTCCCTACAGTTCTTCTATTTATAAGGTTTCTCGTTTAGACAAGCCACGTTCTAAGATTTTTTGGCTTCTAAGATACTCTGAATTTTCTGTACTTTCAGAAAAAGACAACTCTGTTTCGATCTCCTCTGACTCAATACAAATGAGTTCTTTGCCATACCATTGTGCTTTATACAACAGTTTAGCTAAAAATAAAGACCAAGCCAGTTCAGAACGATCATGTTTTGGCGGCCGTTCATTACTGTGATGGGCTTTTTCAATACAAATAACATCGTAACTTGAAACCAATTCCGTTGTAATTTTGTTTAAAATATCCATTCGTTGGTTGGCTATTTTTTCGCGAATTTTTGCGACTTTTATTTTTTGTTTTTGATAATTTTTTGCTTGCGAAAGATCGACACCTTTTTCTAAAGCAATCATTTTACGCTTGTTTAATTTTCGTTCTTCTTGACGTAGTTTTTGCTTTAAATGCTTTGAACAATAGCTTTTTTCGAAGCTTTCACCATTCGAAAGCAGCGCAAATTTTTCCCTACTGCTACAAATTCCCACCATTTTTTGTTGCTTTGTTTTCGTTTCAATCGGCGCTTCACACAAAATGGAAACATAATAATTGTGACTCGCACTCATAGAAATAGTTACAGATTTTATCTCCCCCAGCGGTTGGCGGTGTACCTTCATTTTAATTAAAGATTTCAATTTAGGTACTTTCAAATAACGATTATCCAAAATTTTGACTGTGCCATGTTGATTGTTCGTAGTGTAGGAATGCACCGTTTCTTTCTTTTTCTTTTTTGGAAAGCCCATCCCTTTTTCCCGATAAAAATTTTTAAAGGCTCGATCCAAATAAACTTGTGCATTTGCCAAGGCTAAACTATCAACTTCTCTGAGGACAGGGTATTGTTTCTTATATTTAGCTGGCGTTGGCATTTTAAACGTTTGTTGAGGATTTTTTCGCATCTCTTTGTAGATATCAATCCGGTCTTGTAACATTAAATTATACACCAAGCGAACACAAGAAAATGTTTTTTGAATAAACTCTTCTTGTTTTGAGGTTGGATAAAGTCTGTATTTATAAGCTTTCAGAGCCTTCATCTCATAACCACCCTACCAAGATAGTTAGAAAAGAAGCTGGTTATAAACCAGCTTTTCTTTTCTTCTCTTCAATTTTTTCACGGTACATTGCAACTTCGTCTTCAGCACAATAAACATAGTGTCCATTGAGAATTTCACGGAGCTCACGATCTTTTCCATCTGCCGCTGCAGGCTGGTAAACGATCCGTTTACGTGTGCGTTCATAGTCTGGATCTGGTAATGGTATCGCAGAAAGCAAACTTTCTGTATAAGGATGAACGCCGAAATTATAGACATCATCACTTGTGCCCATTTCCAATAATTTCCCACTGTGCATTACGCCAATTCGGTCACTGATATGTTTTACCATCGATAAGTCATGTGCGATAAACAAGTAAGTTAAGCCTTGTTCTTTTTGTAAATCTTGTAATAAGTTTACTACTTGAGCTTGAATCGACACATCCAAAGCCGAAATCGGCTCATCACAGATAATGAAACGTGGATTAACCGCTAAAGCACGGGCAATCCCGATCCGTTGACGTTGCCCACCAGAAAACTCATGAGGATAACGCGTACTGTGACTTGGATTTAAGCCCACCGTTTTTAAAAGTTCATTGACTTTTTCTTCCCGCTCTTTTGGTGTTTTAGCTAATCCATTGACATCGATTCCTTCAGCAATAATATCATTGACTTTCATTCTTGGATTCAATGAAGCATATGGATCTTGGAAGATCATTTGAACATCGCGGCGGAATGCTTGCATGTCCGCTTTTGATTTAATTTTGCTAATGTCTTTTCCATCGAAAAGAATTTCACCAGCAGTTGGATCATATAAACGAATGACACTGCGACCAGTTGTTGATTTTCCACTTCCTGATTCGCCAACTAATCCAAAGGTTTCGCCTTCATAAATATGAAAACTAATGTCATCAATGGCTTTTACTTCGTCTTTACGACCAACATTGAAATACTGTTTCAAACCAGTGACTTCTAATAGGACTTTTTTCTCTTCTGCCATTAATTACTACCTCCTGGATTTTTTTGACGCTCTGCATAAATTGCCCAACGACGAACAATCTCTGCTGGAGGCGTAACTTTTGGTGCTTGTGGTGCTAATAACCACGTTGCTGCTTTGTGTGTCGGTGATACTTCAAAATAAGGTGGTTCTTTTTCTGTATCAATTTTTAAAGCAAACTCATTCCGTGGATAGAAGGCATCTCCAGTTGGTGGATCTAATAAATCTGGAGGTGAACCTGGAATCGCATAAAGTTTGTCTTCTGTTCCTTCCATCGTTGGCATTGACCCTAAAAGTCCCCAAGTATATGGATGTTGTGGATTATAGAAAATTTCTTCTGCTGTTCCCACTTCAACCAGACGTCCACCGTACATGACAGCGACACGGTCAGCCACGTTCGCTACTACCCCTAAATCATGGGTAATGAAAATAATCGAAGTGCTAATTTTTTCTTGTAAATCTTTTAATAACTCTAAAATTTGTGCTTGGATGGTTACATCCAACGCTGTAGTTGGTTCATCTGCAATTAGAACTTCGGGATAACAAATTAAAGCAATTGCAATGACAATCCGTTGACGTTGCCCACCAGAAAATTGGTGTGGATAGTTTTTCAAACGTTTTTCAGCATTAGGAATGCCGACTAATTTTAGTAATTCTAATGCTTGCGCTAAGCCTTCTTTTTTTGAGACTTTATTATGTTTGATTAATGATTCCGCCACTTGTTTGCCAATTGGCATCGTTGGGTCTAATGAAGTCATCGGATCTTGGAAAATCATTGCGATTTCTTTACCACGAATGGCTTGCATTTGTTTTTCTGTTTTATGAACAATATCTTGTCCTTTAAACAAAATTTCCCCGTTATCAATATTGGCATTACTGCTCAACAAACGCATAATACTGCGGGTTGTAACAGATTTACCACTCCCTGATTCACCTACGATGGCTAACGTTTCACCTTTATAAAGATCAAAACTCACACCACGAATGGCGTTGACTTTACCTGCAAATGTATCAAAGGAGATTCTTAAGTCTTTAACTTCTAATACTTTTTCCATAGTCATTCACCACTCTTACTCTTTCATCTTAGGATCAAATGCATCACGTAAACCATCAGCTAACAAGTTGAAACAAATCATGATAACTGAAAGTGTTGCCGCTGGAATCCACATTAAATATGGAAGGAAACGGAAAGTTTTGTATCCTTCGTTTAACAAGGTTCCTAAAGATGCGGTTGGTGGACGTAAGCCTAACCCAATAAAACTTAGGAACGCTTCAAAGAAAATTGCCGATGGGATACTGAACATCATTTGGACAATAATGACACTTGAGATATTCGGTAAAATATGTTTAATAGCAATTTTCCAACGAGATTCGCCCAATGTTTCTGCTGCCATGACAAACTCTTGATCTTTTAGTTTCATGGTCTGGGCTCGCACAATCCTGGCCATTGATATCCAGTTTGTAATAACCATAGCCAAAACAATCGAAACAATCCCTGGATCAAAGACTGTTAGCATCAAGATCATAACAACTAAGTTAGGAATACCAGAAAGAACTTCTAAAATACGTTGCATTACTGTATCGACACGACCGCCGACTAACCCGGAAATCAGTCCATACGTTACCCCAATCGTAATATCTAGAATTGCCGCGATAAACGCAATTAATAAGGAAATACGTGTTCCCATAAATAAACGACTTAGGACATCACGACCTAAACCATCTGTTCCTAGATAAAAGTTTACGTTATCTGGAACGTTTGCTTGTGCATATTTATCAACTAATTGACCAGCAACTGTTGTTTTACCATTTAAACCATTCACGCTTTCCAAGCCAGGAATTCGTGGTGGTAAGTTAATGTAAGAAACATTTTGTTTCGTTGGGTTATGTGGTGAAACCCAAATGGTAATA
This sequence comes from Enterococcus sp. DIV1206, assembly GCF_051712485.1. NCBI lineage: Bacteria > Bacillati > Bacillota > Bacilli > Lactobacillales > Enterococcaceae > Enterococcus > Enterococcus sp. DIV1206. The sequence continues at coordinate 718,676 of NZ_JBIOOZ010000001.1, read as the reverse complement.
ATAGAGATAAAGATAATAACTGCTAAGAAACTCATTGAGATAACTGCAGCTTTATTCTTTTTCAAACGACGCCATGAGTCTTGTAAGAAACTTAAAGACGGTGTGGCAATACGCTCTCTTTCTTTTAGAGTTGAAGTGTTTAGAGGCTGAAACTCATCTGCCGGAATATCTTTAATCGCTTGTGGTAGATTATTTTTATTGACTGTTTCCATTAGCCTTTTGCACCTCCTGATACGCGAATTCTTGGATCAATTAAACCATAAAGTAAGTCAACAATCAGAATTACAACAACTAACATTGTTGAATACAAAATAGTTACTGCCATAATTGTTGGATAGTCGTTTGTCATAATTGATTTTACAAACTGTTCCCCAATTCCAGGGATGGCAAAAATATTTTCTACTACTAAAGAACCTGTCATTAAACCAACGGCTAAAGGTCCTAATAAGGTAATCAATGGAATTAAACTGTTTCTTAACCCGTGGCGGAATGCAACTTGCCAGCGACTCAAGCCTTTTGCTTTGGCTAATTCGACATAATCACTATGCAAGACCTCTACCATCTCGGTTCGAATAAACCTAGCCGAATCGGCCATTGGACTCATTGCCAAGGCAATAGTTGGTAAAATTGTGTAGGCAAAACCATTCCACATAGCAATTGGTAAGATTCTTAATTTCATTGCAAAAATGTATTGTAATAATACCGCGAAAACAAAGTTTGGAATAGAACGACCTAAAATGGCTAACAATGTTGCCAACGTATCTACCCAAGTATTTTGACGCATCGCTGCGATAATCCCCAATAAAATACCGACTAACGTACCAAAGATAATCGCTTGTCCTCCCAGTTGAAGGGATGGCCCAATTCGACCAGCTAATAACTTAGCAACAGGTTGGTTTTTAAATTGGAATGAAATACCAAAGTCTCCTGTTACCAGGTTCTTTAAGTAAATTCCGTATTGAACAATCACTGGTTTATCTAAGCCAGATTGTTTATTCAACATAGCGATTGTTTCTGGACTAAGTTTTTCTTGGTTGGTATAAGGCGTACCTGGTAATAATTGCATTAAGAAAAACGTAATCGTTGCGATTAACCACAAAGTGATAATCATGAAAAAGATCCGTTTAAGAAAATATTTTCCAAAACTATTCAATAATGACACCTCCGAGATTTTTTTGACTTCCTCAGTTATTTTCGTTAAAGTAATGACTAGATAGACCACAATAATAGATAGGGTGAACACATGAAAACTTTTAAATGGCCAATTATTACAGCCGTTATTTCCAGTATCGGCATTTTTCTTTACTTATTAATAAGTAAAGAACCTATCACTACCTCCTCATTATCAGATACCTTCTTTATCGTTTCGCTTTTCTTTTTAATTATCGGCATTGCTTTATGGATTATGTCCTCTGGCTTTTTCGATAACTTTCAGCGCTCAATGAAAAACGCGTTTCGTTTTAAAAAGAAAAATGAACCGAAAGAGTTTATCCCGCTTTCAGTCATTGGCGATGCACATCGCTCTTTCTGGCTAAAAACTGGGGGCATCTTACTGATTCTGTCTTTAGGCTTTCTACTATTTTACTTGGTCTAAGACAAGATAGCAAGAGGACCGTTGCCTTTTATTCCATGGCAAAGGTCCTTTTTTGTTTGCTATCGATCTTTTGTCAGGTTATTCTGAAATGTATGCCCATTTGTAGTCATACGTTGCGCCAGCAGGATGAACTGCGACATCTTTGACTTTTTCAGCACGTAAATGCGCTTCTGATTTTTGGAATAATGGTACCACACCCATGTCTCCCATAATCGTTTTCTCTGCATTTAACATATCATCCCAACGTTTTTCAGGATTTGTCGCATCTGCACTACTTGCAGCTTTCACTAACTTGTCAAACTCTGGATTGTTATAACGTCCACGGTTATATGAGTTATCTGAAGCAAATAAGTCTAAGAAACTACTTGGATCAGCATAGTCAGCACTCCAACCACCGATTACTGCATCAAAGTCACCTTTGTTTGAACGATCTAAACGAACGGAGAATGGAACCGGACTAACCGTTACCTTCACACCATCTAAAGCATCTTGAATTGACCCTTGAACAAATTCAACTGTTTTCTTAGAAGAATCTGCATCTGAAGAAAGAATATCCATTGTTAAGGTTGAAATCCCCAATTCTTTTTTCGCTTTTTCCCAGTATTCTTTAGCTTTTTTCGTATCATATTCAATTTGACTACCTGCTTCTTTAGCAAAGTCTTTGCCGCCACTTGGGTCTTTTGCCATATCTGCTGGTACTAAACCGTTTGGCTCGATAGAACCATCCCCTAAGATTGATTCAACTAACGCTTTACGGTCGATTGAGTAAGAAATTGCTTTACGTAAGTTCGCATTTCTAAATGGTGATTTTTCATCACGTTGATTTAGTTCCATATATTGTGTTGATGCTTCTTTTTGACTAACAAAAGCTGGGTCATTGGCCATTTGTTGGGCTAATTCACCAGAAAGAACGACATCGTCTGTTTGTCCATCTTGGAACAAGTTCAACGCGGTTGGTGATTCTTTCACAACATTCACATCTACTGAGTCCAGTTTCACTGTGTCTTTATCCCAATATTGATCGTTTTTCTTGAATGACCATTTTGTATCTGTACCAGGACCATCAAAGCCGTCTAAGACGAATGGACCATTGTAGACAGCACTTTCGCTGTTTGATGCATAATTTTTACCATATTTTTCCACAATATCTTGACGTTGCGGGAAGAATGATGGGAAAGCTAATAAGTAATCAAAGTATGGTGTTGCTTTTTCTAAGGTGATTTCTAATTCTGTATCACTGACTGCTTTAATTCCTAATTCTGATTTATCTTTTTCCCCTTTAGCAATGGCATCACCATTTTTTACAGAGGCATACAGATAAGCATATTCAGAAGCTGTCGCTGGATCAACTGTTCGTTGCCATCCGTAAACATAGTCATTAGCAGTCACTGGTTTACCGTCTGACCATTTTGCATCTTTATTTAATTTAATTTTGTATGTTAGTCCATCTTCAGAAACTTCTGCTTTTTCCGCTGCACCTGCAGGTTGGACTTTGTTATCTTTGTCTAAACGATAAATTCCTTCATATACATTATTTAATGCAATAAAACTAATTCTGTCTGTTGCTAGTGATAAATCAGCTGTTGGCATTTCTTGTTGTTCTGTGACACGTAAAACTTGTTCGCCACTTGCCTTACCGCCACCAGACGCGCTTGAGCTATCTGACGTTCCGCCGCCTCCACAAGCCGCTAAAGTTGTTACGCTAAATAATGTAATCACACCGAATGTTAATGACTTTTTCAATTTCATAGTGTTGCCTCCTAAAATAATACAATCTGTATTTTCTGAAAAATCAGAATTTAATAATTATTTATTGCTATGGAATATATCTTACATTTTTCATATTAAAATTGCAAGTCAAAATGTTAACTTTTTTTAATTTTTCTTCTCTTCCTATCAGAAACCACTCTTTTTCTTCCTGTCTTTTATTGCAATTCTTTTGTCAGTTTTCTAAACATTATGGTAAATTAGGAAGTAAAGGAGTGTCAAAATATGAAAAATTCTACGTTTTTAAAGGATTTGTTTGCTATTGATAAAGCAAATGACGAATTATTTCGGTTAGTTGGTGTCGCAATTTGTATGGCAATTCCATTATTAATTGGTTATTTTTCCAATAATTTACTCATTGGGACCTTTGGCTCGATGGGCATTTATACGTTTATTTATTATCAGCCGCTTCCTTTGCCCCAATTATTGCGCAGACTGAATATTGTTGGCTTTTTTATTGTTCTGGGCAACAGCTTAGGAATGCTAAGTCACCATGTACCTTGGTTGATTCCCATTACAATTGCCATCGTCGCTTTTCTTGCACGCTTACTTTTTAGATTGTATGGCATTGAGAAGCCTGGTGCTTTGTTAGTTATCATGTCAACCGCAATGGGAACAAGCAACAATTTTCCTTTACATAAGATTCCCATCATGGCCAGTTTTGTTCTTTTAGGAGTAGTGACCGGCATTATCATGGGCATTGTGCTTCATTTCATCGACAAGCGCCCCTACGTTTTTCAAAAACGGATGTCTCTTCAAGAACGACTTTATATCGATCCCGCTTCTTTATTAGATGCTTTGCATTATGCGGCCATTTTATTTTTAGCGGCTTATTTAAGTCAATCGCTTCATTTAGTCAACGCCTATTGGATGACGTTTACTTGCGCAGCCATTTTACAAGGGGAAAATTTACATTCTGTGATGCAGCGAAATGTGCAACGGATTCTAGGTACGAGTCTTGGTTTGTTGCTTTCTGCAATTTTATTAATGATTCCCTTTACACCTTTACAAACAATCGGTATCATTAGTATTCTATATGCAGCTTTTGAAGGATTCATTAACAGAAACTATGCGATTGCCAGCTTTTTTATTACCCCGATGTCCTTATTATTATCAAATCTTGCACGACAGCAAGTCATTAGTAATCTTTTAAACTATCGATTAGTCGGGATTGTGTTAGGTAGTTTACTTGGTTTTGCCGGCGCTTATGTTTTCACAACTGCGCTACGTTTCTATAATCGGGCCTACTCAATTGATGAAACCTTTGAAAATCAACAAGAAGAAAGAGGCGTTTTATGAAAATAACTTATCCCTTGCCACCAAATCTGCCAGAACAACTTCCTCTATTAACGAACTGTCAATTAGAAGATGAGGCAATCTTAGAAAATCATTTGTATCAGCAGATTGATTTATCGAATCAAGAAGTTCGTAACTTAGTCTTTCGGGATGCTGTTTTCGATCATCTTTCATTAGCAAATGGCCAGTTTGCTTCTTTTGATTGTAGTAATGTGCGTTTTGAAGCTTGCGATTTTTCTAACGTCGAATGGCTGTCTGGCAGTTTTCATCGAGTGACTTTCCTTCGTTGCAATTTGACAGGAACGAATTTTGCAGATAGCTATTTAAAAGATTGTCTATTTGAGGATTGCAAAGCCGATTATGCTTCTTTTCGTTTTGCAAATTTTAATCTTGTTCACTTTAATCAGACTCGTTTAGTCGAAAGTGAATTTTTCGAGGTCACCTGGAAGAAACTCCTTCTAGAAGCTTGCGATTTAACCGAAAGTAATTGGCTAAATACTTCTTTAAAAGGATTGGATTTTTCCCAAAACACCTTTGAACGCTTGACTTTCTCACCAAACTATTTATCAGGTCTTAAAGTCACCCCTGAACAAGCCATTTATTTGGCAAGTGCCCTTGGTTTGGTGATTACCTAAGAAAATTTTAAAAAAATAGCCGAATAACTGGTTCTGTCGGTTCTTTCTTATTAAATTGTTATTAATTTTTTGGAAAAACCAACGGAACCATTTTACTTGTGCCTTATTTTTAGGTAAACTATCTTAGGTTAAGCAATCTCTTTTTTTGGAACAAGAGAAACTTTTGGAATCATTTCCTATAAATCATGAAGAGATTATGACAAACGTTCTTCTAATCCAAGAACGTCTTTTGTCCTATACTCGATTCTACTCAAAAGGAATGTCAGTGAATGAATATAAAAAAACAAGGCCTCGGTCAAGCGACGGGAAAAATCATTTTAATGGGGGAACACGCCGTTGTTTACGGCGAACCAGCAATCGCCTTTCCTTTTCAAGCGACAGAAATCACAGCCGTCTTTACCCCGGCAAAAACTATGCAGATTGATTGTGCATATTTTACAGGATTGCTTGAAGACGTGCCCCAAGAGCTAGCAAATATCAAGGAAGTTGTTCAGCAAACCTTACATTTTTTAAAGGAAGATACAGTTAAAGGCACTTTGACCTTAACAAGTACGATTCCCGCTGAACGAGGAATGGGCTCAAGCGCAGCAACCGCTGTGGCCATCGTTCGAAGCCTTTTTGATTATTTTGATTACGCTTATACATATCAAGAATTGTTTGAGCTTGTTTCCTTAAGTGAGAAAATTGCTCATGGCAATCCTAGTGGTATCGATGCCGCAGCAACAAGCGGCGCTGATCCCTTATTTTTTACTAGAGGATTTCCGCCCACACATTTCTCGATGAATTTATCTAATGCCTACTTAGTAGTAGCTGATACGGGAATTAAAGGTCAAACACGTGAAGCAGTGAAAGACATTGCACAGCTAGCTCAAAATAATCCCACAGCAATCGCTGAAACAATGAAACAATTAGGTTCTTTTACTAAAGAAGCGAAGCAGGCAATTTTACAAGATGATAAACAAAAATTAGGTCAGCTAATGACGTTAGCGCAAGAGCAACTCCAGCAATTAACCGTCAGCAACGATATGCTGGATCGACTAGTGGCTCTCTCTCTAGAACATGGCGCTCTAGGAGCAAAATTAACCGGCGGCGGTCGCGGTGGCTGTATGATTGCCTTAACAGATAATAAAAAGACCGCACAAACCATTGCACAGACTTTAGAAGAAAATGGAGCTGTTGCTACATGGATTCAATCATTAGAGGTGAAAAAGTAATGCTTTCAGGAAAAGCACGAGCGCATACAAATATTGCTCTGATTAAATATTGGGGAAAAGCCAATGAAGAATACATTTTACCAATGAATAGTAGTTTATCATTAACATTAGATGCCTTTTACACAGAAACAACTGTGACATTTGATGCCCATTATTCAGAAGATGTATTTATTTTAGATGGTACCTTGCAAAACGAAAAACAAACAAAAAAAGTCAAAGAATTTTTGAACCTTGTTCGTCAACAAGCCGATTGTACTTGGTTTGCAAAAGTGGAAAGTCAAAATTTTGTGCCTACTGCAGCTGGTTTGGCTTCTTCAGCGAGTGGTCTAGCTGCTTTAGCAGGGGCCTGTAACGTAGCCTTAGGATTAAATCTTTCAGCAAAAGACTTATCACGTTTAGCGCGACGTGGTTCAGGTTCTGCTTGTCGCAGCATTTTTGGTGGTTTTGCTCAATGGAACAAAGGCCACTCTGATGAAACTTCGTTTGCTGAAAATATTCCAGCCAATAATTGGGAAAACGAATTGGCCATGCTCTTTATCTTAATTAACGATGGCGAAAAAGATGTTTCCAGCCGTGATGGAATGAAACGAACAGTAGAAACTTCTAGCTTTTATCAAGGTTGGTTGGACAATGTGGAAAAAGATTTATCCCAAGTTCATGAAGCAATTAAAACAAAAGACTTCCCTCGTTTAGGAGAAATCATTGAAGCCAATGGGTTAAGGATGCATGGAACAACCTTAGGCGCTGTCCCTCCATTTACTTACTGGTCCCCAGGCAGCTTACAAGCGATGGCTTTAGTTCGCCAAGCACGGGCCAAAGGAATTCCTTGCTACTTTACAATGGATGCAGGTCCGAATGTCAAGGTCTTAGTCGAAAAGAAAAACTTAGAAGCATTAAAAACATTTTTAAGTGAACATTTTTCAAAAGAGCAGTTAGTCCCAGCTTTTGCTGGTCCCGGAATTGAATTGTTTGAAACGAAAGGAATGGATAAATAAGCATGATTGAAGTTACTACGCCAGGAAAGTTATTTATTGCAGGAGAATATGCCGTTGTTGAACCTGGCCACCCTGCCATTATCGTTGCTGTGGATCAATTCGTAACTGTAACTGTCGAAGAAACAACAGATGAAGGCAGTATTCAATCTGCACAATACAGCTCGTTACCTATTCGCTGGACACGCCGAAATGGTGAGCTTGTATTAGATATTCGCGAAAATCCTTTTCATTATGTTTTAGCGGCGATTCATCTAACTGAAAAATATGCGCAAGAGCAAAACAAAGAATTGTCATTTTATCATTTAAAAGTGACGAGTGAATTAGATAGTTCAAATGGAAGAAAATACGGTCTTGGTTCAAGCGGTGCGGTAACCGTTGGAACTGTCAAAGCCTTGAATATTTTTTATGATTTAGGTTTGGAAAATGAGGAAATTTTCAAATTATCAGCATTAGCTCACTTAGCCGTTCAAGGAAATGGTTCTTGCGGAGATATCGCCGCCAGCTGTTACGGGGGCTGGATTGCCTTTTCAACCTTCGATCATGATTGGGTCAATCAAAAAGTAGCCACTGAAACATTAACTGATTTGTTAGCAATGGACTGGCCTGAATTAATGATTTTTCCGTTAAAAGTACCGAAACAACTACGTTTACTAATTGGTTGGACAGGTAGCCCTGCGTCCACTTCAGACTTAGTTGATCGAGTCCATCAATCAAAAGAAGAAAAACAAGCGGCTTATGAGCAATTCTTAATGAAAAGTCGGCTTTGTGTCGAAACAATGATTAATGGCTTTAACACAGGAAAAATTTCTGTTATTCAAAAACAAATTACTAAAAATCGCCAATTGCTCGCCGAATTATCTTCACTGACTGGTGTGGTAATCGAAACAGAAGCCTTGAAAAATCTTTGTGATTTGGCTGAATCTTATACAGGAGCTGCGAAATCTTCTGGCGCTGGCGGGGGCGATTGTGGGATTGTAATTTTCCGCCAAAAATCTGGGATTTTACCATTAATGACTGCTTGGGAAAAAGACGGAATTACCCCACTGCCACTTCACGTCTATACCTATGGTCAAAAGGAGTGTAAGGAGAAGCATGAATCGAAAAGATGAACATCTATCATTAGCTAAAGCGTTCCACAAAGAAAAAAGTAATGACTTTGATCGTGTGCGTTTTGTTCACCAATCGTTTGCTGAATCCGCTGTTAACGAAGTGGATATTTCCACTTCGTTTCTTTCTTTTCAGCTTCCCCAACCTTTTTATGTCAATGCAATGACAGGTGGTAGTCAGCGTGCAAAAGAAATTAATCAGCAATTAGGCATTATTGCCAAAGAAACTGGCCTCTTAGTTGCGACAGGATCTGTCTCGGCAGCGTTAAAAGATGCTAGTTTAGCGGATACGTATCAAATTATGCGAAAAGAAAACCCAGATGGACTCATTTTTGCCAATATTGGTGCAGGCTTGGGTGTGGAAGAAGCAAAGCGAGCGCTTGATTTATTTCAAGCGAATGCCTTACAAATCCATGTAAATGTGCCCCAAGAATTGGTCATGCCTGAAGGAGATCGTGATTTCACTAATTGGCTAACCAAGATTGAAGCTATCGTACAGGCCGTAGAAGTGCCTGTCATTGTCAAAGAGGTTGGCTTTGGCATGAGCCAAGAAACCTTAGAAAAACTCACCTCTATCGGCGTTCAAGCAGCGGATGTGAGCGGCCAAGGCGGAACGAGTTTTACACAAATTGAAAATGCCCGGCGGAAGAAACGAGAACTTTCTTTCTTAGATGATTGGGGGCAATCAACGGTCATCTCTCTTCTGGAATCACAAAATTGGCAAAAGAAACTAACTATTCTCGGCTCTGGCGGTGTGCGTAACTCTCTTGATATTGTCAAAGGACTCGCTTTAGGTGCCAAAAGCATGGGAGTTGCTGGGACTATCTTAGCTTCCCTTATGAATAAAAATGGTTTAGAAAATACCTTAGCCCTTGTACAGCAATGGCAAGAAGAAGTGAAAATGCTTTATACTCTTTTAGGAAAAAAGACGACAGAAGAATTGACGAGTACCGCACTTATCCTCGATCCAGTTTTAGTTAATTGGTGTCATAACCGTGGTATCGACAGCACTGTTTTCGCAAAACGTTAAAGAGACCAGAACATTAATGTTCTGGTCTCTTTATTTGAGTTCTTTTATCCTACATAAGCATCTAAGATAATTTGTTTTAGTTCACTAATTAATGGTTCTTTCGGATTTGCAGTTGTACATTGGTCTTCATATGCAAGTTCTGCCATACGATCAACCGTTGTGTCTAATGTTTCTTGTGAGACACCTTGGGCTTTCAAGTTCATGTCAATTCCGACTGATTTACCTAAGTCTGCTACTGCTGTTGCTAAAGCTTCTACTAATTCTGCGGTAGTATTTCCTTTTAAGCCTAAGAATTTTGCAATGTCTGCATAATCAGTATCGGCGCGGAAGTAATCATATTTAGGGAACATTGCGTGTTTTGATGGATCTTTCGCATTGTAACGAATAATATGTGGTAATAAAATCGCATTTGTACGACCATGTGGAATGCCATATTCCCCACCAATTTTATGAGCAATAGAGTGACAAATACCTAAGAATGCATTGGCAAATGCCATCCCTGCCATGGTTGATGCATTATGCATTTTTTCGCGAGATTCCATATCTGGACGTTTCACTGAATTTTCTAAATGATCGAAAACTAACTTGATTGCTTGTAAACTTAAACCACGTGTGTAATCTGAAGCCATCACGGAAACATAAGATTCAATAGCATGTGTTAAAACATCCATACCTGTATCTGCAGTGACTGAAGCTGGCACAGACATTACGAACTGTGGATCAACAATCGCTACATCTGGTGTTAACGCATAGTCTGCTAACGGATATTTCACGTGTGTTTCACTATCAGTAATAACGGCAAATGGTGTAACTTCTGAACCAGTTCCTGAAGTAGTTGGTATACAAACAAATTGTGTTTTTTCTGGTTTGGCAATTTTATATGTCCGTTTGCGGATATCTAAGAATTTTTGTTTTGCACCAAAGAACTCTGTATCTGGGTGTTCATAGAACATCCACATTCCTTTCGCCGCATCCATTGCAGAACCGCCACCCAAGGCAATCACTGTATCTGGTTGGAAATCAACCATCATTTTGGTACCTGCATAAACAGTATTTGTTGATGGGTTTGGTTCAACATCAGAAAATACTTCGATTTTCACATCATTTTTACGTTTTTGTAGCTCTTTACGTACGATATCTGCATAGCCAAATTGAACCATACCTGGGTCACAAACTAACATGACACGTTCAACATTTTCCATTTTTTGTAGATATTGTAAAGAATTTTTTTCAAAGAAAATTTTTGGAGGTAATTTAAACCATTGCATATTATTTCTCCGTTTCGCTACCGTTTTAATATTAATTAAGTTAATGGCTGATACGTTTTTAGAAACAGAGTTTTTCCCGTATGAACCACAACCAAGTGTTAAGGATGGAATCATTTCGTTATAAATGTTACCGATACCGCCTTCTGCTGATGGAGTATTCACTAAAATACGACAAGCTTTCATACGTAAACCAAAAGCAACTTGTAACTCTTCATCTTCTGTATGAATTACTGCTGTATGTCCTAAACCACCTAAGTTTAACATCGCTTCACATAGTTCAAAAGCATGCTCTGCATTGTTTGATTTCATCATTGCTAAAACTGGCGATAATTTTTCTCTTGATAATGGATATTCTGGACCTGCACCTTCTAATTCAGCGACTAAAATTTTTGTGCCTTTTGGTACGCTAATTCCTGCTAATTCAGCAATTTTTTCTGCAGAGTTACCGACAATCGCTGGATTTACTGCGTATTTGCCTTCATTCATCACTGCATCTTCTAGTTTTTGTAATTCATTCGGTTTCACGAAGTAAACATTGTGTGCTTCAAACTCAGCTTTGACAGAAGCATAAATTTCTTTATCCACAATGACCGCTTGCTCAGAAGCACAAATCATTCCATTATCAAATGATTTTGAAACAATTAAATCATTAACCGCACGTTTTACTTTAGCCGTTTTTTCAATATAAGCTGGTACGTTCCCAGGACCAACGCCTAGTGCTGGTTTACCTGTTGAATACGCAGATTTTACCATGCCTGCGCCACCAGTTGCTAAAACAATGGCAATCCCTGGATGATTCATCAAAGCAGATGTTGCATCAATCGATGGTTGTTCAATCCATTGAATACAATTTTCTGGTGCACCTGCTGCAATCGCCGCATCCCGTACAATACGTGCCGCTTCTGCCGAACATTTTTGTGCGCTAGGATGGAAAGCAAAAACAATTGGATTTCTTGTTTTTAAGGCAATTAGTGATTTAAAAATAGTTGTTGACGTTGGGTTTGTTGTTGGTGTGACCCCACATACCACGCCAACTGGCTCAGCAATTTCCATTAAACCGGTTTGTTCGTCTTTGTTAATTACACCCACTGTTTTATCATGTTTAATATTATTCCAAATGTATTCAGATGCATACATATTTTTGATTGCTTTATCTTCATAGATTCCACGGCCAGTTTCTTCGACAGCCATTTTTGCTAAAGGCATATGTTGGTCTAACGCCGCCATCGCCATTTGATGGACAATGTGATCTACTTGTTCTTGTGTAAAATCTTCCATTGCTTTTAAAGCGACATTCGCTTTTGTTGCTAATTCATCAATCATTGATGAAACATCAACCGTTTCTGTCTTTTCTTTTTTTACTGTTTTAACCATGTTCATCCTCCTAAGAGTTTCATTTTAAAAAAACTTTGTTAACTATTTCACATTCACATCATACAACATAAAACGAATCTTGTAAATAGTTTTTGTGATATTTTTCACAACTATTTATAATTTTTTTTATCTCAAAAAAAAAGACCTATTCTTTTTTCTAGAATAAGTCTTCAATATCATGCCAGTCCCTTAAAGGATTTTTTGATGTCTGTGCCAATAATTGTTGATAGTCAAAAAATTCATTTGGCTTAACCTTCTGAATGTCTTTACGACAGTCTTTGACAGATAAATGGGTTTGTTTTTTCCAACGATAGGTGAGTAAATAAGTCAATAAATCTTCTTCGTTGATGGAAGAATAACCTAGTTCACGAAAATTTTGGCACTTCTTTTTAATACTTTTATTGAGCATTTTTTGTTGTAACCAACTTAATTTTTCCTTTGTCATGGGCTCTTCTCCTTCCAACCAAGCGAAAGATTGCTCACTTTTTAACTATCTTCCAACACTATAAAAAGGAACCTTTTTTGTAAACTTAATAGTTAAAAAGGACTTAGGACGTAAGTCCAAATGACCTACCTTCCTAGTCCTACATTTTAAGATAAACGACACGAGCGGAATAGGAATTATCTCTTCTTATTGGCTTTCTCGTGTGACTACTGGTCACAGTTTCGCCTTTGAAAAGCCTGTTCCGCTCTCTCTAACCATTAAATGAATTAGTTGAACCGTTTAGTCTTTCTTTTCTTTTGAAGGATCTGATGTTTCAGGAACTTCAGTTACTTCTTCTGTGACTGTCTCTTCAACTTCTGTGACTGGTACACTAGTTACTGCTGAATCATTTGTAACAGCAGTTCCAGGTGTTACAGTTCGAATTGCTGCACGGTCAAATTCTAAGACAATACCTTCGCAATCGATTAAAACTGTTTTTTCGTTGATTTCACTTAAAACACCATGTAAACCACCAATTGTGACAACACTATCGCCAGTTTTCATTGCGTTTAGTTGTTTTTGACGTTCTTGTTGTTGTTTCTTTTGAGAACGTGTCATGAAAAACATCATTCCTCCTAAAAGGACTAATGTAAAAATCATTGTAAATCCGCCACCCATTTGTTTCACCTCACTCTGCATTATTCACACTACTAACTGTATCAAAAAAATGCTTGAAGAACTAGTTTTTTCCTCTAATTTTTAGAAACTTTTTGCATTCGCTTTATTAAAGCCATATTCTTCAAAAAACGCTTGTCGGAATTCTAATAAATTGTCGTCCATAATTGCTTGACGGACATTTTTCATTAAGTCTAACAAGAAGTATAAATTATGATACGATGTTAAACGGATTCCGAATGTTTCATCACATTTAATCAAATGACGAATATAGGCCCGCGTATAATTACGACAAACATAACAATCACATTTTTCATCAAGCGGACGAAAATCTCTTGCATATTGGGCATTTTTAACAACCAAGCGACCTTGTGAAGTCATACAAGTACCATTGCGCGCAATACGTGTTGGTAGCACACAATCAAACATGTCAATCCCACGAATCACTCCATCAATTAATGAATCAGGGGCACCCACACCCATTAAGTAACGTGGTTTATTTTCAGGAATTAACGGTGTCGTAAAGTCTAAGACTCGGTTCATTTCTTCCTTAGACTCACCAACAGATAAGCCACCAATCGAATAGCCAGGAAAATCCATACTCACTAAATCTTTAGCACTTTGACGACGTAAATCTTCAAATCCCGCACCTTGAACAATACCGAATAATCCCTGTCTATCAGGATTCGCATGGGCTTTTAAGCCACGCTCAGCCCAACGAGAAGTCCGTTCAATCGAGCGTTTGACATACTCATAGCTTTCATCAAATGGTGGACATTCATCAAAGCTCATCATAATATCTGATCCTAATTTATTTTGAATATTGATCGCTTTTTCTGGAGAAAGGAACATTTTTGAACCATTTAAATGATTTCTAAAATGCACACCTTCTTCTTCGATTTTCCGCATATCACTTAATGAGAAGACTTGGAAGCCACCTGAATCAGTTAAAATAGGTTGATCCCAGTTCATAAATTTGTGTAAACCGCCTGCTTCTTCGACTAAATCTTCACCTGGGCGTAACCATAAATGGTAAGTATTACTTAAAATAACACCGGCACCCATTTCTTTTAATTCTTCTGGTGACATTGTTTTAACTGTCGCAAGTGTACCTACCGGCATAAACATTGGTGTTGGAAATGTGCCGTGAGGAGTAATTAATTCACCTAAACGCGCACCTGTGTGTTTATCTTTTTTGATTAAACGATAACGAATGGCTGGTTCCGTCATTCATTTCCCTACTTTCTACTATAATTTGTCCTCCCATCATCATACTTTTTTTTTATTGAATTTGCAAGGATTTCTCAAGGTTTCTTTTTTCAAAAAAGGATCCTTAAAAAACAGCAACTAGTTCAAATAATTCAAATGAGCTAGTTGCTGTTTGGCACTTATTTTGTCGCTGTATATTTTTCTAAATCTTGCATCGCTGTTTTCACAATTTCAGGGGTAATTTTTTGTTTCATATAATGAATCGTTTCGCCTTCTATACAAGCACGTTCTGCTACTTCTTGATACTCGGCTTCAGTTAAGTCCATCTCCATTTCTTTTAAAGAAATAGGCAAACCTAGTTGGTGATAGAAAGGAATTAATTCATCGATTTCTTGCCATTTCTCTTCAATGGCTAATTGAACAAACACACCATACGCCACTTTGTTTCCATGCAATTGTTGATGGCTAGCTGGCAGCAAAGTTAGTGCATCATGAATGGAATGGGCACCCGCTGTCCGACCATAATCATCGCCAAAGCCACCCACCATTCCACCAATAATTAAATTCGTTTCGATGACATCAATAAACGATTGATTTAATTGCTGCTCTTCCATCGCTTTTAAAGCATTGATACTTTCATTTAACAAAATATCGCGACATTTTTCCGCGGCAAAATGAGAAACTTGAATAGGTAACACTTGGACATCTAACTGCGAAATAATCGCATCTGCTTCGTACCATTTAGCTAATGTATCCCCAATACCTGCCACCATTAAGGACCGAGGCGAATGCAATAACACTCTTGGTTCTACCAACACCAAAGCGTTTGCTTGCGGAAAAACGTCATACCGTTCCATTGCTCCATCTTCTCGATACATTACACTCAATGGCGTGCACGGCGCACAAGTAGCTGCTAAAGTGGGTAAAATAATTACCGGTAATGCCATTTTGTGTGCTAAGGCTTTGCCCAAGTCGGCCACTTTTCCTCCACCAACAGCGACGATGGCCTCTAAATGATTGTCCAGCACTTGCGCTTCTAACTCTTGCACACGTTGATCTGTACAAACACCTCCATAGTTTTCAAAAACAGCTGTTACTTTTTGAAACGTCGGAAAATACGGTTTTGCCGCTTGCCATGACTCAGTCCCGTGTAAAATGAATACACGATGAATATTTCTGCATAATAGTTGTCCTTCTAATAATTCCCACGAACCAATTTCGCAAAGATACTCTTGTGGTGTCCCTCTCACAATTAATGATTGTTCCATCTTGAAAATCCCCTTCATTTTTGACTTTTGAAAATTTTTTTGAAAAAGTTGTATTTTTTCAACTCTACTACTTTTCCTTTTACATATTCTATGATATGATAAACCACATCATAACACAATAAATTTTTATACATTTATTCGCTTTTTTTGAATATTTATAAAAATAATACAAAAAGGAGTTTACGCAAATGACCAAATGTAAAAAATGGCTACAGACGATTTTACCAATTTTATTCTTGTTGCTCTCATTATTACCTATTAAAGAAACTTTTGCAGCCGAAACCGATCCAGTCTATGACAAAATCATCCAAAAGGGAGAACTAGTTGTCGGCTTATCCGCAGACTATGCCCCTTATGAATTTCATGCAAAAGTAGATGGTGAAGATAAAATTGTTGGTTTTGATATTTCTATTGCTCAAAAAATTGCCGACGATTTAGGCGTTAAATTAAAAATCGAAGAACTAGGCTTCGATGCTCTGTTAGGGGCCTTAAAAACTGGCAAGATTGACATGGTCATCTCTGGCATGTCGCCAACGCCTGAACGATTAAAAGAAGTAGCTTTTTCTCAACCATATATGAACGTTCAACAAAGAGTCATTGTTCGGAAAGAAGACAAAGATAAATTTCATTCCACTAAAGATTTCGAAGGCATTCGTGCAGGTGCCCAAAAGCAAACGACACAAGAAGAATTAATTAAAACCGAATTAACCGGTGCTGTCCCTACTTCTCTTCAAAAAATTCCAGATTTAATTATGAATCTAAAAAATAATAAATTAGATGCAGTCGTTATGGAAGAACCGGTTGGCGAAGCCTATGTTTCTCAAAATGAGGATTTATCTTTTGCTGATGTTACCTTTGAAAAAGGCTCAAAAGATACTGCCGTTGCTTTTCCTAAAGATGCGCCCGTTTTGACGGAGAAAGTAAATGCCTCTATTAAACAAATTAATGATCAAAAATTAATGGACGGTTATAAAAAAGAAGCCAATCAATTAATGTTCCAAAAAGATCAAAGCTTTTTACAAAAGTATGGAAAGTTCTACCTTAACGGTGCGGGCTATACCATTTTCCTAGCTTTCATTGGTGTTTTGTTTGGTGCCATTTTAGGGGCATTACTTGCCTTAATGAAGTTAGCCAATTCCAAAATTTTACGTGGCATTGCCATTGCTTATATTGAATATGTTCGTGGCACTCCTTTGCTTGTTCAAATTTTTATTGTCTATTTCGGGACAGGCGTTCTTGGTTTAGACTTATCAAAAGTAGCAGCTGGTTGTATTGCTCTTTCTTTAAACAGTGGTGCATATGTAGCAGAAATTATTCGTGCTGGTATTCAGGCGGTTAATAAAGGACAATTGGAAGCTGCTCGTTCTTTGGGAATGAATCAAAACCAAGCAATGCGATACATCATTTTCCCACAAGCTATTAAAAATATTTTACCAGCGTTAGGCAATGAATTTGTTACAGTAATTAAAGAATCTTCCGTTGTTTCAGTCATTGGTGTTTCAGAACTAATTTTCCAAGCTGGCAACGTTCAAGGAGCAAGTTTTAAACCCTTCCTACCTTACTTAATTGTATCGTTGATTTATTTCGTCCTAACCTTTACTATCTCACGTCTATTAGGTGTTGCTGAAAGGAGAATGAGTACTAGTGATTAACATTAAAAACTTACAGAAAACATTCGGAAAAAATGAAGTACTTAAAGGAATTGACTTAGAAATTGAAGCTGGTGAAGTTGTCGTAATTATTGGCCCTTCTGGCAGTGGTAAAAGTACTTTTTTACGTTGCTTGAACTTATTAGAAACACCAACTGGTGGCAGCGTTGAATTTGAAGGAAAAAATTTATTAGATAAAAATACCAACATTGATCAACTTCGTCAAAAAATGGGAATGGTATTCCAAAATTTCAATCTTTTCCCGCATAAAAATGTCTTGGAAAACTTAACGATTAGTCCTGTTAAAGTAAAAAAAGAAGCCGCTGCTGAAGCCACAGAACATGCTCTTTCTTTACTGGAACAAGTTGGTTTATCAGATAAAAAAGAAAATTATCCCGCTCAACTTTCTGGTGGGCAACAACAACGGGTAGCGATTGCTCGTGCTTTAGCCATGCGCCCTGACGTGATGCTGTTCGATGAACCAACTTCTGCCTTAGACCCTGAAATGGTGGGCGAAGTGCTATCCGTTATGAAAAATTTAGCTATTGAAGGGATGACAATGGTAGTGGTTACCCACGAAATGGGTTTCGCAAAAGAAGTCGCGGACCGTGTCATTTTTATGGATGCAGGAATTATTCAAGAAGAAGGCACACCTGAAGAAATTTTTGATGCGCCACAAAACCCAAGAACACAAGATTTTCTAAGAAAAGTTTTATAAAAAGGAGCACCTGGTATGGATCGCAAGAATATCGCAACACGTTACCAACAACCTACTGAAAATTTACTCATGGATATTGCAACATTGGCGAAAAAGACCCCAAATTTAATCGATTTATCGATTGGCGACCCTGACTTAATTACCGATGAGCGGATTATCGAACAAGCAGCTAACGATGCCAAAAACGGGCATACAAAATATACCGCTTCTGATGGTAGCGAGGCATTCATTGAGGCGGTCATTCAGTTTTATCAGTCACATTATCAATTATCTTTTCAACCGAATCAAGTCCGGGCCACAGTTGGCGCTCTGCATGGAATGTACCTTGCCTTACAAGTGATTCTAAATCCTGGAGATGAAGTGATTATTCATGAACCTTACTTCTCTCCTTATAAAGACCAAGTTCTTTTAGCAGATGGCGTTCCGGTCTTTTTGCCAACCTATGAAGAAGATGGTTTCCAAATTGATGTAGCTCTTTTGAAAGAAAAAATCACGCCTAAAACCAAAGCGATTATTCTTAATTCACCGAATAACCCGACAGGCGCTGTTTTCTCTGAAGAAACTTTCAGAGAAATTGCACAGGTAGCGATTGAACACAACTTATACATTCTTTCAGATGAAGTTTATGAAGCCTTTTGTTTCCAAGAAACGTTTACTCCCATGGCTACGTTTGCTCCAGAAAATACTATCACTTTTGGTAGCTTTTCAAAAGCCTTTGCAATGACTGGTTGGCGTATTGGTTATATGATTGCCCCAGACTATATTAACGAAGTAGCCAAATTAATTAATGAAGGCGTTACGTATTCTGCGCCTACGTTGTCACAGCAAGCAGGAATCTATGCGTTACAACATTTTGACGAATTTGTAGACCCAATCGTTGAAGTGTTCCAAACACGTTTAGAGTATGTGGCCCAACGAGTAGCAAAGATCCCTTTCCTTTCGCTTCATCCAGTCAAAGGAAGTATTTACGCCTTCATTAATATTCAAAAAACTGGACTAACTTCCGTCCCTTTTGTGGAAAAGCTTTTAAAAGAGACACAGGTATTAGTGATTCCTGGAAAAGCATTTGGTGAAACAACGGGCGATGAGTACATTCGCTTAGCCGCAACACAAAATTTAGATTTATTAAAGGAAGCGTTCGATCGAATTGAAAGAATGACCTTTGAATAAAAAAGCTTCTGCATTAGCTAATAATCATAGCTAATGCAGAAGCTTTTTAGATTTCTTCTATCAATTCAATCGCTTGCCCACCAACATGCGGTGGAATCGACATAGTCATCGGTGGCAAGCCCACGACTGTGAAACGGACTTTGGTTCCTTTTTTCAAGTGAGACAGTGGGATACTTTCCTCTAACTGTTCAACAAGTATGTTTAAAATTACCCCATGAGAAAATAAGGGCACAATGGATTCTGGATCACTTTCTGCTTGGATATTTTCTAAATGTAATCGCATTGACAATGGCTGCGTCTCATTTAACACACCAGCCTCTGCTAATTTCCCTGTAAAAACAGCAATTTTTTCAGTCATTTGTTTGCCTCCTTTTTAAACATCATATTGAAGAGAATTAATTCCATCCCCTAAAAATTCTGAAGCGTTGTTAAATTCGGCAGGATCATATTTGGTATAGGAAACTTGTAATGTCAAAGTAATATTCCTTAAGGTTTCAGAATGGGCAAATTTCTCTTGAGCTTGTTGTTTGAATTCTTTTCTAGTAGTGTATCCGTCATCCCCATCGCGGAAAATTAATAACGCCCAAGTCGGCGGTGTGCCGTCGATAAAGTATGGTAAGAAGCGATCATCCGTTGTCTCTTTAATCGCCGCTGTCACGATTTGTAGCAATTCATTCTTTTGTTCAGGACTTAATAAGTTACGAATACTTTCCCAATAGGCCACTCGGATCACGACTAAATATAACGGCGCTTCATAACGTGTAGAAATGTCAGAAAATAAATCGAATCCTTCTTCATACATTTTTGCTGTTCTTAAATTAGTTACTGCATCTAACGCATTTAACCGTGAAGTTTCTTTACGTAAGCGAATATTTTCTTCTTCAATCGTACGAATTTGATAAGTCACTGCATAGATTGTTAAACAGTAGAGCGGCGGCATGATTAGCCAAAATAATGAGCCATAGCTAAACAAATCATGATAGACATACTGATATACAACATAGGTCAATTGTAGAAAAATAAATATAAGCGAAAATGTTAACCCCGCTGTAATTCCTACAAAATAGGTAACAATAATTAAGATAACTGAAATTAATAGACAACTTAAGTCCACAAAGAAATCATTCGTTCCTAAGGCCATAAAGATGGTTGTGCCGACAACCAAAACAATTCCTACCAACAAAGTTAAATCCAAAAGCAAGGTCACTCGTTTTTGATTCACTCTATTCCCCACCTTTCAAATTCTTCTTCACGATGAAGAACGCACTTAATCCAATAATGGTCATACCAATTAAGAAGACAAATAGATAAATCATTAATTTATGATTATTGACAATTCGTTTACCTAATGATTCGTTGCTAACGTTGCTTACACGTTTTTTGAAACGATAATCATAGCGACGATAGTTCGGATCGACCACAATGGCATCTCCTTTGTACATAGAAGTATTCTTCTCTGTATTCACTTGTGTAGAGGCTAAAAAGACACCTTGTGATTTAGCTCCCGTTAAGATTAACGCCGCGGCTTTCGCATTATATGGAGAAAACATTAGCTGCGCCGTACCGATTTGTTTGCCATAATCTTTTTCAATGCTTAGTTTC
The DNA here is from genome assembly GCF_051712485.1 of Enterococcus sp. DIV1206. Classification (NCBI taxonomy): domain Bacteria; kingdom Bacillati; phylum Bacillota; class Bacilli; order Lactobacillales; family Enterococcaceae; genus Enterococcus; species Enterococcus sp. DIV1206. Next base: position 697,682 of record NZ_JBIOOZ010000001.1, on the reverse strand, counting down.
TCGTTTGAAACAAAACGTGTGAAGTCCTTATCATAATGGAAATATAACTGATCGTTTAACTTACGAATCATCGGATTATCCTTAGGCGTACCAAAAATAATCAAGTTATGATTTTCTAATGCCGCATTTTTAGGCGCTTTTTTATAATACGTAATCTCACCGACATTACTTTCGGCATAATTACCAATTAAGTTAAATAAATTGGTCAACACTTTAAAATAGTTGTCGTCCATTTTTTCTGGTAATAAAATCGCTAAATCAGCAAAAGAACGGCTTCTGATAAAAATGTTCGGATAGTTGTTAAATAATATGTCATTCAGTTCTTCTGTTTGAATAAACGCATTCGAATTATTTTCAATAAAGGCCCATGGAGTCTGACCATTTCGTAAAACTTCTGGTGATTTAACATTCAAATCAAAAGCAACTTTTAAAACAAAACTATCAGCAATTTCTAAGTTCTTTGGAAATTCGAGATTTAATTCATCACCGTTCGCACGAGCAGCGGTTAATTTCTTGCTGCCAATTGGTTTATCATTGGCATAGACCGTCACTAAAGAAGAATCAAAATCTAAGTTTTCAGCGTATTTAAAATGTAAATGCACGCGACTGCCATTGGCATTGTTTCGATCCACTGGTAAATTGACAAAGTACGTTTGTTCTTGGTGATAGGCCCCTTCTAGTTTGTCCCCCGTTGAGGTTAATGGATAATTTCCATCAAATTCTAAAGTTGAACTAAACGTATCGGTATTCTCATCAACTGTTGTCTCTTCTTTATCTGTTTGGGTCATTAATTCATAATTGGCTAAATAACGTCCCGCACGAACAAGTAAGTCCTCATCTTTAGAAGTAGCTACTAAAACATGCTTATCTGGTTGATTGAAAAATTTTAAGACAGCCTGGTCCTCCACACGTTTGCTATCAATTTGACTTTTATACTGATCTGGTAATTTATCATAGCTGGCAATAATCAACTGATAGGGTGCTGACTGTTCTTTGTTCAAAGAAGCCATTGGCAACAATTCTTCTGAGGTAGTAATCAAACGAGCAGCACCAGCTAACGCATGGGTCGCTGCAGCTAATTCTTTTTCCGATGCATTTTCTGGTGTCAAAATAACACTGTGTTTATTCGCAATCGTGTCTGCTCCCACAAAATGATTATAAAAAGAATGAATCGTATTCTCTGGTAATTGTAAATCGTATTGGAAGTTTACGTTAGATCCTTCATACATCGTTAACCAATTTGCTGGAGTTTCAATTAAATTATACATGTCGTTTCCTGCCTGATTAATAATTTGGCCTTCAACAGTCAATGTATTTGTCTCTTTAATCAGTTCCAAAGGGATTTCAATCGTCTTTTGTTGAATACCAGTCGTATTTTCAGGACGCCAAGAATAAAACTTCACACCATTAACTGCCACAGTTAAATCTGAGGTCTGATTATTTTTTAATTGTGTGATTTGGTAGGTCATATTGAATGATGCTTTTTTTACGTCCCAATAATCAATTTTTGTAAAATACATGGTGCTACGGACAGAAGTACCTGTTAAAGAGATTGTTTTATTTTGAAAAGGTTGTGTAAAGGTATGGTTGTCTTGTTCTTTGTTTTCGGCGTATACGGTCGGACTTGCGACACCAATCAGAATTGCCAGAAAGAACAACCCTATTAAAGTGACTGTTTTTTGTTTCATTGCACGTTTCCTCCTTATTTAAATCGTTCAGTTTTGTACCATTTTGTTTGTGTTTGTTTATGAAAAACATTTTCTTTAATATACATCACCATGCCATAAGCGGCGACTACTAGCCACATCTGACTGTATGTAATATACATCAAGGCAATAATTAAGATATTCTCTAAAGTCATTTCGCCTTTTTCGGTCGTAATACTGACAAAAGTACTGAAAATAAATAACAAAATCGCTAACAACCATAAGGAATTGCTAAATCCTTGCAGGGTCGTTGTTAAGTAACCAGACATTGATAAAACTAACATGATGTCTGACAAAACGAGCGATGTCATTAAGAGAAAATAAATGGACAAGAAATATAAAATATCAAAACGGATCCGACTCGCTTTAGGATTAAACAATAATTTAGCATTTTTAACAATGACATAAATATTGCCTTTGACCCATCGCGTCCGTTGTCGGAACCAAACTGACAAAGTTTGTGGCTCTTGCTCCCACGTCACTGCTTTTGGTTGAAACTTAATTTTATAGCCCATCATATAGATGCGGAAACTGATTTCTGTATCTTCGGCTAACGCTTTGTCATCCCAGCCGCCAATGGCTTCAATAATACTACGACGAACAATGAAATTTGTGCCAGGAATCGTGCATAACTTAAATAATTGAAAACGACCGGCTTGTGCCATCCATTGAAAGGCCAGTGTCTCGATATTAATAAAGCGTGTCAACAAGCTTGCATTGCGATTTCTCGTTCTAAATTTACCAATAACCGCGCCGTATTCCTCACTAGCGATTAACTCTCCAACTAAATAACGGAGTGCATTCGGTTCAGGTGTATTGTCCGCATCATAAATGGCAATCACGTCCCCCTTGGCTTGCTTGAAACCAATGTTTAAGGCATTAGACTTACCTTTCCCACCTGTTATATTGTCTGTATTAATAATCTGCAAATTTCGATTAACCGCCTTTTTTTGGACGTTAGCTAAAAGCTCAGCACTATTATCACTTGAGTTGTCATTAATCACAATAATTTCATAGCGATCTTGCGGATAATTAAAATTCAATAACGCTTCAACTGTCCGCACAATGACAATTCCTTCATTATGGGCCGGCACCATAATTGAAACAAACGGCGCGTCTTCGTCCTCTACAGGTGGTGGTGCGACAGGATCTGTTTTTAAATAATAAACATAGCCAAAAATAACTAAGAGAATATTTACAATTAGTAGACTCCAAATAATGATAGTTGCTGTTAACATTACAATGTCAGCAATGGTCATTTGTCTTCCTCCTTATTAATATATTTCGACCGATAATTCTTTCGTCCAATCATAAACAAAATAATCAGGATGATTAAAGTCAGTGTCACAACGCCAATCAAAATATTGTTTGTGATACTGAAAAAGAATGAAAATAACCCTGTAAATCGTTGTTTTTCAACTGTTGAGCCCCCTGTATCAGCCAAACCATTGACAATTTGATTGTTTAAGAAGAACCGATTATTCCGAAATTCGATTTTCTGCGTTTGTGTTTGAACAGTGAAATGTTGATCCGCTTCTGAAACACTAAACACTATTGGTGCTTCCTTGACTTCTTGAATTAGATGATCCACTTCTTTTTTAGAATTTGGAAATGAAAAACTAATGGTGGTCGGCATTGGAAATCGATAGTCATTCGGATTATCTTTATCCGTCCATTCAATCCCCGATAAATAATCATAGGGTAAATCAAACAAAGCATTCTTATAAGTGATTGATTCTCCCGTTTGGTTTCGATAAAAAACGCGTTCAATCGGCGGATTTTCTCTTAGAATCACTGTATCACTAATTGCTAGACCATCCTCTTGGTATTGAAGGTCTTGATTCCAGTATCCTGGAGCAGAAATGCCTACTGGATAGACATGTCTGTCGACCAATAAACTAATCTGCTGCTCCATCAATTGTTTCAAAGCACGTTGGTCATTTAAATCAACATTGTTAACGACCGGTGTTTCTAAGAAAATAACCCCCGTCGAAGCAAACGCACGTAACGCATTCGTAAATAGTTTATAAGGTAAAATCGTATTGTTTTGTGAAACGCTCGTACTGGATAAAATATAAGGATACGTGGTTTTAACTAATTCTTCTTGCAAATAGGTTGCGACGGACATATCTCTTAACGGGTTAAAATCAGAAATCGTCAAAAACGGCCGTGACATTTTTTCACTTTCCAGCCATTGACTAATTACGTCCAAGCTTTCTAAAAAAACAGCGCCTTTGCGTTCAAACATTGGGAGAAAAGCATGCCCATTCTCAATTACACCAAATGGATATTCTTCTGGTGCTAATTCTTGTGTTTTTAATCGACCAACTGTCTGACCTTGCGTATTTTCCAGCACAACTGATTGATCTTGAAAAGGCAATACTTGAGAAAAGCGGTTTTTTTCATCTTCTAACCGATATTGACGATGACTTAATTCTTTCCATGTACCGCTAAAATATTGTTTTTCATCGTCACGCATGTTTCGACCAATGTGTAATTGTTTACCTTTAAAATGAACTCGATCTGCTAGAAAATCAGAGGCAATAACGCCGGCTTGTTCAGGCCAATTCACCATAGAAATCAAACTGTCATAGCCATCATTTAGCAATTCGCCAGGCACATAATCTGATACCGCCACACTCTGAACTTCTACTCCAAAACTCGTCAACACTCGTTGTAAAGCATCCACATCATTTTCTTTTTTCCCAGCAATATTCAAGCTGTCATAGACAAGTAAGACATGTTTACTTGGTGCAGCCAGCGTCGGTTTGGCAAAGCCACAAAAAACGAAAAAGAGTAAGAAACACACCCAGCCAATAAGATATTGTTTATTTTTCAATTCCCTCTACCTCCCCAATGACTTGTGGTGCTGTATCTTGCCACATTCGTTTACCAATAACATCAGAAACAATTTGTAACAAGAGAAAATCTAAAAATACTGAGACTAAAAACAAATGACGTACTAAGTCACTATCCCCATCAATAATAATTGTTGAAATGAAAACAACTAATAAATTTAGATAAATTCCTGTCATTAAAAAGAAGCGAAAAACTAATCTGGGTTCGTTTCTCTTGAGTCCTCTGTATAAACCAACGCCATATAAACCAAACAGAATCACGCCTAATAACAGATAGAAAGCAAAGTTTTTAGGAAAAAAACTGGCTTTAATACGGTTATACACCATAAAAAATTTAGATTGTTCCAGCGGTGCACGCCCCGTCGTTTTCTCAAAATTCCCCACATTATTCGGCTTTACTAAGTAAACATTTGGGACCGCTGAATTCAGTCCTTGCCATAATTCAGATGGATAATTTAAATAATTCAATAACACCCATCCAAAACTCGTTTTATCAAAAAAATCTTTTTTCATTTGTTCAGAAGTTGGTGATACAGGACTGTATTCTTCAAAGTAGGAACGTCCCTTTTGCAACCCATATTGCGGGTTGATTCCGCCCTCTGACATCCGTTTATCCGGAACCTTACTATCCTTCATTACACCGCGCGTCATACTGTGGTAGACATCACGTTCATAGATATCGTTAGGAACGATAAAAGCTGCTAACGTTGTAAAACCAATCAACGCAATTAAAAAGGCCGTCATTGACAATCGTTGGTAACGTTGTGACAAGTAGACAAAAAATCCTAATCCAGCAATAATTACGCCAATAATCAGCAAATATTCTTGGCGTGTTGTCCCTATTAAAAGTACTACTGCTTGTGCCAAGATAACTAAAACTATTCTTCTGAGCCAAGTTCGTGGTTTCGTCACCCGATAAAAATAGACTGAAAATGCTAAGACACTCACAGAAAGTAAAAAACTCGTCGCTTCTGTATAAAAGGAATTAAAATAAATCGTATAGGAGGTATCCCCCAAGATGAAAATAACCAACAAGGAGATAAGATAACTTTTTTTCAAAGATACGCCTTCGGTTAAGCCTCGTACCAGAATATAAATTGACACTAAAAAACAACTAAGATAAACGAAACCTAAGAAACGAATATCGAAAAGTGTTTGACTATAAAAAAGTTTATTAAGCCAAATGGCAATGGTGATGAAAAATTGTTGAGTGGAAACAAAGTGCGTCGTTGTTTCATTAAAATAACGCATAATTGAAAAGTCTTTAACAAAATAGGCCACATTGTCGTAGCTATCACCATTGACACGATAAAGACTATTTGAATTTAACACACGAAAATACTCGCCATTATCTCCCAAGCCATTAATCGGATAAACAAATAACAAAATGCTTGTCACTAACCCAATCCCTAAAACGGCCAAAAGACTTGGAGAAATATAACGACTCAACCATTTAAAAGCCGAGTTCATGTGTTTTTTGATCTTTTCCATGCTTTCACCTCATCTAGAAATCATAGGCCAAAAGAGCCATTAAGTTATTATAGGAATAGACTTGTTTCGTAACTTTATCACCAAATCCTCCATAAATCGGACTGCTTGAATCCATAATTTGAAAATTATTAAGTACTGTAATTGCCGCACGATACAACTCTTTGTCATTTTCGGCAACACCAATTAAAGCCGCTATCGCATAACTAGCTGCAGATTGATTTTTATCCACGGGCGATCCATTTAAATCATACGAGTTAAAAAGCGTTCCTTGCTGAACTTGTTTTCGCACAAAATCAATACTAGTCTGCTTCGCCATACCCACTTCACTTAAATGGACAATCGTTAATAAAGATTCAATAATATTAAGTGTTCCGTTGTTTTCGTATTTATTTGTTTGATGATTAAACTTCGTTTGATAAAGAGGTAAATCATCAGAAATATAGCCATCGTCTATTAATTGGTAATGATACTGCAAGTAGTCTGCTGAAATCCCAAATTCTTTGTATAGATAACCCAGCGTAATTAAGTCAATATAAAACAAAGAAGTTTCTGAAGACTGTTGTTTTGATTTACTATCGTAAAAATCAATTAGAATATTATCTTTCATAGAGGTTTCCATAAAACTCTTGCCTAATTTTTTAATTTCTTGATCATACTGATCTGTTTTAAAATGCCCCCCTGCTTCAATTAATGAACGAATGATCCGTAAATCATCAATCGAGGCATTGACATTGTATTTATTGCCTTGCTCGTCAATTCGGTAACTAAATTGGACGCCGTCGTAAAAGGTGTCTTTCGTCTGCTTGTAAAAATTATCAAAACGTCCCTGCGTATCAAAAGCTAAATTACGCAAATATAGACCCGAAGACTCACTTAGCAACTCATGTCCTGTGGCGACATCTTTGCGTTCAGCATCTGGTAAATAATTGGTTAAAAAGCCGCCGTCTGTTTTGAGCCGGGTTTCAATAAAAAACTTCAACAAATCTTTGCGTTCAGCGGTTTCTTTTGTGTGAAATTCATGTTTTGTTAAAAAATGTTGTTTGTCTGTCGACATTAAGCGTTGAATTTTTGGATTCACTTTTTCCACCTCTACTTTATAGGATTTTTCTCTAAACAAAAGAAAATATCCTCCCAGAAGCACCACGAATACCCCAATAAAAATCCAAAGTTTTCTCTTCATTGTTACGCCTCTTTTCCTCACTTCTTTATTGTCAGTGTACACAAAAGTACTTGTTTTTGCGAAACTTACGCTACCTCTTCAAGCGCAAGAAAAAAAGCAATCCATAAAAATAAAAGGATTGCTTTAACCGTTTCGTCGATCATTTCCTGTCATCGTAATCTCTTTTGACAGATAACGCACACGTTCCATAATTCGTCTGGCTTTTAGCGGCTCTTGTTCTCCTCGTTGCGTCACGGTTAAATGCTCTTCTAAAGCTTTTAAATCTAGATTGGAAGAGAAAAAAGTAACTAATTGTTCTTGCATTCGGTATTGCAAGATTACGCTTAAAACGTCGTCACGAATCCAACTAGTCATGGATTCCGCACCAATGTCATCAATCATTAATATAGGGGATTTTTTTACTGCATCGAGCTTTTCACCAACTTGATCGCGACCAATGGCTTGCTTCATTTCTACTGTAAATGTTGGAAAATGAACAATTGTCGTAGTAAATCCACGTTCTGCTAAAGCATTAGCCATCGCACCTAATAAGAAAGATTTTCCTACACCGAAGGGGCCTTGTAAATAGAGCCCTTTATGAAATTCTTTTGGTGTCGCAGGATATTCTCTTAAAAATTGCATTGCTTCTGCTAACGCTTTGGCTCGACCTTGAGAAGATGGATCGAAATCTCGTAAATTTGCTTCTCGGACATCTTTTGGCATGTCCATTGCCCTTACTCGATTACGAATTTCTTCTTCCTTCTGACGGGCGATTAAATCAGCCGTTGGGACATATGTTACATCAATGTAATGAAAATTCAACATTAATCTTGGCTCATAGCCGGGGGCAATCATTGCCGGATCGTTTAATTGAAATTTCTTTTTTTCTTGAACAAATTCATACAGCTTAGCATAACTTTTACGAATATCTTCATCGGTTAAACGCTCTCGGTTTGCTTGTATAAAGGCTTGAACATCTTGATCTTTCAATACTTCGTTAACTAGCTCTTCATATCGTTCATTGATGTCACGCTTCTGGATAATTTTTGACATTTCTTTTCCTACGTCTTCCATCATTGGTCACCTCCTTGGTTTAAAAATTCTTGAATTTGTCGATCTAACTCGGCTTGTTCTTCTGGGGAAAGTTTTGTTTCATCGTTTGGCTGATCGGCCCATTCTGGCAATCGCTCTTGTCGAACAGTTTGGCGTTTCCCTGAATAATTTTGTTGTCGCTGTTTTTGTTTGTTTTGGCTTTGTTTAGCCAATTCTCTGACATGTTCAATTGCTTTTTCTGGTGAATGAATGCCACTTTGTCCCCATTCATTCGCAATTCGATTCACATACTCCGCTTTTAAAGTCGGTTGTTGTTGAATATTGTAAACATAGTTAATCAAAATATTAATCACACTAGTCGGTAAGCCTGATTTAGCAACCAAATATTTCACTAATGAACGTTCTTGTGGTGTCGTATAGCCGCCTCGACTATTTTTTAAAGCTTCTAAATATTGAATAGGCGGATTCTTTTCACTATCCATAATCATTTGAATATCCAGTTCAGAAAAACCATTCATTTTTAATGCGTTATATCGATACGTTTGTTGCTCTTCCACCGTCAATTGTACTTGCTTGTTTGTCACTATGTTTGTTGGTTGTGGTTTTTTATCAGGATCAAACGCTTGATGAATCGTTCGCACTAATTCCTTAGGCAAAATTCGACTTGTATAATAGTCAAATGATTTCGAAGCAAAGTCTACCATATCTAACTCATTGATGCCATATAATTGATGAAAAACATAGACTTCTTCTTGAAAACTAGCCTCATCTTCAGGCAATTGTAAACCTAAGCGGTGCAAACCTTCCACAAAATAGTGCCAATCAAAAGAATCTGTTGATACAGAAATTTTCTTCGCTTTTTCTTGTTGAGAAAAAGTTTCTTGAATCGTTGTCAATCGGTTCGCTTCGGAAACAATTTGTTCTTCTTTAAAGGCATAAACCTCTTGAAAGCTAGCGGAAACATTTTGATAGCCCTCTGTTTTGGTAGGATGCGGTTGGAACTTTTGCACTAATTGATCAAATTTCCGTTGTCCAACCCGATTAAATAACACTAAAGCTAACACTTCATCTTTAAAAAAACGAGCGGCTGTTTCAGGTGCTTTTAAATAATATAAATAACAATCTCCTAATTCCCGATCTGTTTTTTTATACGTTTCTAGCAACCCAATGCCTTCTAATTTGTAGCAAGCTTCTTCTAATTGTTGACAACTCAAGTCCAGCAAACTAATTAAATCTGCATGAAACAGCGAGCCATTCTCCTCTGAATCTGTTGTTTCAGATAACAAAAGCCAATATAAACTAAACGCATTGGCGCCGACAATTGGTTGATATAAAAAGGTTAAAACCTCTTTCTCTTGATCAGAAAGCGGTGAATCAATAACCGCTTGAAAAATATTTTTTGGTTGGATTCTTTGCCGATTTCCTTTCAAAGAAAGACCTCCTTTTTAATTTTCTGAGTCAGGAGAAGAAGATTTTGCTTTGTCGACAATGTCCTGTAACTCTTTCAAAAACACGCTCATATCTTTGAATTGTCGATAAACACTCGCAAAGCGGATGTAGGCAATTTCATCTAGATTGACTAAATCTTCCATCACATATTCACCGATAAGCGTTGTAGAGACTTCATTTTCCCCTAAACTACGCACTCGATTTTCAACATTATCGACAATTTGAACCATTTGTTCCATAGCAACAGGTCTTTTTTCCGCAGAGCGAATGAGCCCACGCAAAATTTTATCACGATTAAATTCTTCACGATCCCCATTTTTCTTGATTACAAGTAATGGCGCCGCTTCAATTCTTTCAAATGTAGTGAACCGATAACTGCAATTTTCACATTCACGACGACGGCGAATTGCACGTCCATCATCTGCTTGACGGCTATCAATAACACGGGAATTATTATGATGACATCTTGGACAACGCATAACGTTCACCTCTTCTATTCTGTATAATTTTTGTTGCCTATATTATAACATGAAATTGCGCTATTACTAGGTCTTTAGAACTGGTTCTTAGTTGAATCTTTGCCATTCTTTAATAAAAACAAAGACTTTCACTGTTTTTTCTGAAATTTTCAAAACATTTTACGCCATTTAAAAAATATTCACTTCTTTCCAGTTTGTTTCTCTAGCCACTTCTTCACTTGCTGTTCCGTTTCTTCTCTAGTTCCTTGGTTATCAAACACGATATCTGCTCGTTCTTTTTTCATTTCAATCGGCCATTGGCTAGCAATTCGTTGTTGCGCTTCTTCTTCTGTTAATTGGTTTCGGGCCATCAGACGCTCTTTTTGAATCTTTTCTGGTACATATACCACAGCAACTTGATCCATGATCGCCTCATAATGAGCTTCATAAAGCAGAGGAATATCAACAATAACCAGGGCGGCTTTCTTTTTAGCTTCTTCAATTTGACGTAAAATTTCTTTTCTTAAAAAAGGTTTCAGCGTTTCATTTAACAGCTCTCTTTTTTGAGGACTAGCGAAAATTAATTGTCCTAACTTTTTCCGATCCAATTCACCAGTTGTTAATACTATTTCTGGTCCGAAAGTTTCAACGATTGCGGCTAAGGCTGGTTGCCCTTTTGCAACAATTTCTCGGGCGATAATGTCGCCGTCAACAATTGGATAACCCGCTTTTTTAAAAAGAGCAACAACCGTACTTTTACCTGTCGCAATCCCTCCTGTAATGCCTAAAACTTTTGTCATTTCAATCGACGACCTTTCAATTGTTGGCATTGTGGACAATAATGCGTACCACGTTGTGCCACTTTTGTTTTAACAATTGGCGTACCACAACGATTGCAAGGTAAGCCTGTTTGCCCATAGACATTCAACGCTACTTGAAAAGTCCCTGCTTCTCCTAACGCGTTTAGATAGGTGCGGATGGTGGTTCCACCTGCTTCAACAGCGCGTGCCAAGACGTCAATGATTGCTTGATACAACGTAGCAACTTCCGCAGGTTTTAAGGAATCTGCTGGTTGTTCTGGATGGATTTGCGCTTGCCAAAGTGCTTCATCTACATAAATATTCCCCAAGCCCGTCACTAGCTTTTGATCTAACAGTAATGGCTTAATTGCCTTATGATGCTTTTTCAATCCTTGTTGAAAAGCAGCTAATTGAAAAACGTCTGGTGTTGGCTCTGGGCCCAAAGCTAAAATCCCTTTATATTGATGACCTTGATTCTTAGGAACCAATGTCATACGGCCAAATTTCCGTACATCTAAATAACGTAATTGCGTGCCATCTGTAAAAGTAAACATTACATGGGTATGTTTGGCAATTTCATCATCAGCCTGATGAAACTCATATTTTCCTTCCATCCGTAAGTGAGAAATCATATCATTATCAGACAATTTAAAAATCAGAAATTTTCCTCTTCGCTCAATCCCTTCAATCGTTTGACCAGCTAATTGACCTTGAAATACATCAACTTCTGGTGATTCAATAATTCTTGGCCAAAAAACAATGACTTCTTGAATGGTTTTTCCTACAACAAGTTTTTCAAGTCCTTTTCGCACTGTTTCTACTTCTGGTAATTCTGGCATTATTTTTGCTCCTTTATATAAAGAGGTCTGAACGCTTAGATATCAACGTCCAGATCCTACTTATCCTTATTTTATTCATCGTTCTTAATGGGTAAGCTATTATTTTGCTTCATACCATGTTTTTCCCCAACTGCTATCGGTGATAAGTGGCACATGTAAGGAAACTGCGTGCTCCATCACTTCTTTGACGAGTTGATTTAATTGTTCTAATTCTGATTCTGGTACTTCAAAAACTAATTCATCGTGCACTTGTAATAACATTGTCGCTTGTAATTTTTCTTCTTTTAAACGACGCGCCATTTCAATCATCGCAATTTTTAAAATATCTGCGGCACTTCCCTGAATCGGTGTATTAATCGCTGTACGTTCAGCGAACGAACGTAGATTAAAGTTTCTTGAATTAATATCACTTAAATAACGACGGCGATGATACAATGTTTCCACATAGCCTTTGTCTTTGGCATCGCGGACTATCTCTTCCATATACTGCTTCACGCCTGGATATTTTTCAAAATAGGTGTCAATATATTGTTGTGCTTGCTTCCTAGTAATGCCTAAGTTTTGGGACAAGCCATAATCACTGATACCATAGACAATTCCAAAATTCACTGCTTTAGCTTGACGACGCATGTTAGGTGTGACATCTTCTGCTTTTTCAACACCGAAAACTCGCATTGCAGTGCTGGCATGGATATCTTGTCCTTCCACAAACGCTTCTTTTAAATGCTCATCATTAGAAATATGCGCGAGCACACGTAACTCAATTTGAGAGTAATCAGAAGAGAAAATCAACCAATTATCCTCTCTTGGTACGAAGGCTTCTCTAATTTTTCGGCCTTCTTCTAAACGGATAGGAATGTTTTGTAAATTGGGATCTACTGAGCTTAATCGTCCTGTTTGTGTCAGTGTTTGTACATACCGAGTATGAATTTTATTATCTGGCTGAATTACTTTTAAGAGTCCTTCAACATAGGTCGATTGAATTTTGGCAATTTGACGATAAGTTAAAATATCTGCCACAATTGGTGCTTGTTCTTTTAGTTGTTCTAAAACATCTACCGCTGTTGAATAGCCGGTTTTCGTCTTTTTGATCACAGGTAAGCCCATTTTTTCAAATAAAATAACGCCTAATTGTTTAGGTGAATTCAAATTAAATTCTTCGCCAGCTTCTGCATAGATTTTTTCTTCGATTTCTTTCAGACGTTCTGAAAATTCTACTTGCATTTCTTTTAAGCGCGTGGCATCAACACGGATACCAGTTATTTCCATATCGCCTAAAATACGAGAAAGTGGTAATTCCATTTTATAGAATAAATCAGCTTGATTCTTTTCTGTTAATTCGCTATCTAATTTGCTTGTTAAAAATTGAATTGCTTTAATCTTACGTGCTAAATGACCAAAGAAAACTTCTTCGTCCTCTGGCAAGCCTTTTTTGGCCCCTTTTCCATAAATCGCTTCATCAGATTGAATCGCATCATATCCGTAATGTTGTGCTACGCCTTCAATATCAGCGTTATTGTCATTGGTATCAAGTAAATAAGCAGCCAATAAAACATCAAAGGCAATTCCTGTCATTTTTCCTACATAGCGATTTAGTGCAACGTACGTCCGTTTTGCATCATAGACATTTTTTTTACGTGTCTCATCCATCAACCAGTCGATAAATGGCTGACTTTCAAAAACAGCTAAATTATTCGTGGTATAAATCTTCTTGTTATTGCCCCAAGCAAGGCCGACAATCGGTGACGTATGATAGTTATCTGCCATCATCTCAACATAAAGAGCCATATCGTCTGTAAACATTTCATTGGTTAACTGATCTTCAACTACTTCAAATAAAATATCTTCCATTTCAACAGGTTCTTCTGTAATGTCCAACTTAGCTAAAAATTGTTTAAAGTCCATTTCTTTATAAAAAGGAACCAATTTTTCTAAGTTCTTCCCTTCATATGCCAAGTCTTCCACATTGACTTCGACTGGTGCATTGACTTCAATTGTCGCTAAACGTTTAGAAAGAAAGGCTTGCTCTTTATCATTAATCAAGTTTTCTTTCATTTTGCTTTTTTTCATTTCATCGATATTCTCATAAACCCCTTCAACTGAGCCATATTGTTTTAACAGCTTAATCGCGGTTTTCTCACCGATTTTCGTTACACCTGGAATGTTATCCGACGTGTCGCCAGCCAACCCTTTCATATCAATAATTTGCTTAGGCGTTAACCCATCATATTTTTCAGCAATATGCTCAGGCGTATATGATTCAATATCGCTAACTCCTTTAACAGTGATATCTACTTTGACAGTGTCCGTCGCTAATTGTGTCAAATCTCGGTCCCCTGATAACACGACAACATCAAATTCATCTTTATCAACTTTGTTGGCTAATGTACCAATAATATCATCTGCTTCATAGTTAGGTAGTTCATAATATTTTACGCCTAAACCTTCTAAAAGTTCACGAATATACGGCATTTGTTCTTTAAATTCCCCCGGTGTTTTTGAACGTCCGGCTTTATATTCTGAATAAAATTCTGTTCTGAATGTGGTTTTCCCTGCATCAAAAGCGACTAAAACATGAGTAGGCATTTCTTTTTGCATTACATTTTCAAACATATTGTTAAATGCATAAATAGCATTTGTATGCAAGCCGTTCTTATTTTTGAATCGTTCTAATGAGTTATGTAGCGCAAAAAATGCACGAAAGGCTACACTGTTTCCATCAACGAGTAATAATTTTTTTTTGGTCATTTTTTTCCCCTCATCTTTAGCAAACTAGTTTCCTTTCTATTTTAACAAAAAACTACAGAATTTGCAGTAGACGGCGATTGCAGAATGAAAGAAAAAGGTATTTGACATAGTTCCTTAGTGACAACTATATCAAATACCAAAATCAATCAGCAATACACGCTGGATCTTCACAAGTATGAGAATCTTTTTTACGGCAAAACATTTCCCGCTGCACGATAAATATCGTACCAATCTTCGCGACTAATCACAATGTCTGCTGCTTTAGCAATTTCTTCAATTCTACCAAGATTCATACTTCCTGCGATGACTTGCATATTAGCAGGGTGGCGCAGAATCCAGCTGCTGGCTAAGCCAGTTGGCGTTGTTTGATATTTTTCAGCCAATTCGCTTAATTTTTGATTTAACACAGGGAATTTTTCATTTCCAATAAAGACACCTTCAAAATAACCATATTGGTACGGTGACCATGCTTGAATAGTCATTTGTTTCAACCGTGAATAATCTAAAATACCATGATCATAATCAATGCTTCCTGATATTTCCATATTTGTTTGTAAGCCTTGATCCACCATGCCAGTATGCTTGATGCCAAATTGTAATTGATTGGCTAATAATGGTTGTTTAACAGCTGTTTTTAAAAGTTCAATTTGTCCTGGCGTTTGGTTACTTACACCAAAATAGCGAACTTTCCCTTGTTTTTCTAATAAATGAAAAGCCTCAGCTACTTCTTCTGGTTCCACTAAAGTATCTGGACGATGCAATAATAATGCATCGACTGAATCTACACCTAAACGCTGTAAACTACCTTCGACCGCTTCTAAAATATGAGCTTTTGAAAAGTCAAAAAAGCCTTGACGAATCCCACATTTTGTTTGTATAAAAATATCTTCACGACGAATGGTACTTTCTTTTAAGGCCTTACCAAAAATGGTTTCGCAGTCGCCGCCACCATAAATGTCGGCGTGATCAAAAAATGTAATGCCATGATCATAAGCAGTTTCAATTACCTGTTGAGGATTTTCAGCACCATTTAAGCGCATACATCCTAAGATAACCGAAGAAACTGTTTCGTCACTTGTACCAAATTGCAGTTGTTTCATTTTAATATCCTCCTCATCCATTCCTCTTACTTCTTCATTTTAACACTATTTAGACAAAATTGGACTTCTTACGGTAGATTCGCTTCGACTTTTTCAAAAAAAGCAGAAGATAATTCCTCTGGCAAATAAACAACTGTCTCAGAAGAAAGCGCTACGTTCATCTGAAACAAATGATTGACGATTACTAGATGTGCTTGGTGAAGTTGATACGTTGGTTTTCCATAAATAATTGTAATATTCTTTTTTTCACTGAAATAGCTTTTTATAGATTGTCCCAACGCTTGTTCCTTTTCTGGAGGAAAGTCCGTCAATAGGCAAATAATATATTTTTTTTCATATAAAATCGGGTCAAATAAATCTAGGATGTGATAAAAATAGCAACTCGTCAATTCCCGTTCTTTTACTGAAGTAAAGACTGGATATAGGCGTTTTAAAAGCCTAATAAGTTTTTGTAATCTGTGCCAGGTTTGTTGATAACGAGCAGCAAGTGTTTGTTCCTGTTTATGAGCTGGCAACCATGCTTGTCCGTCTAATAAACTATTCATATGCGTACTTAAAAATCGACATAAATGAATTTCTTGATAATTAAAATGATGTTGTGTAAAATTTCTCCTAATTTCTTTCATAATAAAAATAGCTGTTTTTAAGCATAAACTTTCTATTTTCATTTGCTCATGAATAAAATACTTTCGCGCTCTCTTGCCAAAACAACCACCAAAATGTGCTTCAAGAATCACAAATAACGCTTTTTGTTCTTTAAGAGACATAAAAGAAGTGCTCAACACTTCCACACGAAATAAATAAAAAAAAGCACTTGTTTGTTGAAATAAATTAGCATTTGGCACTGAAATTTCATGCCCGCCTCTATATCGTTTCTCCCAAATATAAATTAGCCAACTAAGATGATTCTGTTGTGCTACATTTAAATCCAACTCAAAAAAGGTAATGATTTTCCGAGTCATTTCTCTGTTTTCTTCCAGACAGCTTTCTTGAAAAAACAAATAAAAACAAAGGATTAACTGTCGAATTTGCCATTCATTGCCAGTTAAATCGTAATGTTTTTGACGTACAATAATATCAAAATTAACTAGCCAACGTCGAATATTAGAAAGTTTCTTCCGAAGAGTTGATTCCTGTAATCCCAATACCTGGGTCAATTGCGCATAATTGATTCGCTCTTCAATTAGACAACGTAAAATATAAAATTCGGGAATAAAATAACAAAATTTTTGTCTAAATCGAGCCAAGCCACAAACGCATAATTCACGATATTTTACAATTCCTTTGGTCGTTGTATAAATCTTACAAAGCCCTTCTATCTTAAACGTTTCCTGCTTTTTTTCAAAACGTTGAATGTAACAATGGATGGTTTTGTCGCTCACCTTTAGTTTTTCTGCAGCCATCAAAACAGAAAATGTCTGCTCTTGTTGCAGTAAATCCAACAATTCCAACATATTTTTATGTTCAAAAGACAATAATTCCTTGAAATCCATATATCGTCCCCTTTCACTCCCTTGTTATAAGAATACGTCAAATAAGGCAAAAATTTTTTTAAGAAGAAAAAAATAGAGAACAAAAAGTATTGATTACTTTCCGCTCTCTACAATTATATCGAATTATTTTTTTGAAATATGCAGTGTCATAGCATTTGCTGCTACAATAATTGTACTTAATGACATCAAGACAGCACCTACAGCTGGATTTAAAACAATCCCAATTGGTGCAAGAACCCCAGCCGCTAAAGGAATGGCGACAATATTGTACCCAGCTCCCCACCAAAGATTTTGGATCATTTTACGTCGTGTTTGTTTGGCTAAATCTAAGAACCTTAAAATATCTTTAGGATCACTATCCGTCAGTACAACATCTGCCGAATCAATCGCTACATCTGTACCAGCGCCTATCGCAATGCCGATTGAAGCACGGGCTAAACTTGGTGCATCGTTAATACCGTCTCCTACCATCATGACCTGATGCCCCTCAGTAAGATACTGTTGCACAATTTTTTCTTTATCTTCTGGTAAGAGCTCTGCGTAGTATTCCTTCATTCCTAAATAATTAGCAACTGCACTGGCAGCTGTTTGATTATCCCCTGTTAACATGACTGGCGTAATTCCTTGCGCTTGTAACTCTGCAATAAATGTTTTAGCTTCTGGTTTGACTTTATCTCCTAAAGCAAGCAGTGCGACTAATTGACCAGCGATGATTAAATAGCTCAAGGTATTTCCTTGCTCTTGATAGTTTGTTTTAATTGTTTCATCGAAGGTTAACTGTAACCGTGCAACTTCTTTTTCATTGACTATTTTGACTTCTTGGTTTTGAACAGTAGCAACCAGTCCTACGCCTGATAAAGCTTGCAGATTATGGGCTTCATAAGGTTGAACGGCTTGTTTATTTAAATAGTTCATGATTCCAATTGCCAACGGATGATTTGCATTTTTTTCCAATGCCCCAATATATTTAAGTGCTTCTTCTCTAGTAAACTGCTTACTCATTAATTCTAAGCCAGTAACTGTAAATTGTCCTTCTGTTAAAGTTCCAGTTTTATCCAGCAACACATATTCAACCTTATTGGCTTGTTCTAATGCATTCCGATTTTTTAAAAGTAAGCCATTTTTAGCAGCAATGGAGGTACTTCTAGCAATCACTAAAGGAATTGCTAAGCCTAACGCATGGGGACAGGCAATAATAAAAACTGTAACCATTCGTTCAAATGCTAGAGACAAATCTTTCGTTACGAGTAACCAACCGATAAATGCTAACACACCTACGAATAAGGCAATATAGAATAACCACTTGGCTACACGGTCTGAAATGGATTCTAGTTTTGATTTTTCCGATTGCGCTTGTTTAACCATCTCCATAACTTTTGACAGGTAACTATTTTCACCCGTGCCAGTTACCGAAATTTCAATCATTCCGTTGCCATTGACAGCTCCACCAATCACGGAGTCACCAATGTTTTTTTCTACTGTTTTTGATTCCCCTGTAACCATCGATTCGTCGACTGTTGTACTTCCTTTCAAAATTTTACCATCTGTCGGAATTTTATCTCCCGAACGAACAATCAAGCGATCGCCTTCTTGGACATCTTGCAAAGGAATTTCTTCTTCCCCATGTTCAGTCATTCGCTTGACTGTGTCAGGCAACAGTTCAGCCATTTTTTTCAAGGCATCACCAGCATTAGAAATAGCATTCATTTCAATCCAATGACCTAAAAGCATAATAACAATCAGAGTGGCTAATTCCCAGAAAAAGTCCATCACGTGGGCCTGATTCGTAAAATGATTCATGTAAAACGCATATAAGCTGTAAAAATATGATACCGAAATCCCCATCGCAATTAACGTCATCATTGCTGGACTCTTTTGCTGTAATTCCATTTTAGCGCCACTTAAAAATGGTTGTCCACCATAAAAAAATAGCACAGTTGCTAAAATTAAGACCAACCAATCAGAACCTGGAAAAGTAAATTGAAAAGGTAATTGAAAACCCATCATTGGTGAAAGAACAATAATCGGAATAGCTAAAATCAATGACAGCCAGAATTTTTGTTTAAAATTCCCCATATGCATTGAATGGTCCATTCCCTTCATTCCTTCATGTTGGTGTGACATAGCCATTTGTTCATGCGCCATGTCATGATTCATGTGATTCATTTTATCGTGGGACATTGTTGGCTGTTTTTCCTGATGTTGTTCATGATTATGTTTTGCTGACATATGATCCCTTCTCTTCTTAAGTATTTTCATCTTAAGCATAGCACAAGATGAAAATTGTTAGAAATAATTACTTTTTTTAGTTTAGAAAAAAAAAGAGCTGAATTTTGCGTATGTATATTTTAAGAACACCTTATCCTCATATTTATTACAAAAGGAGTGTTTCAATGAAAATTACTACAAAGCAAGTCGGGGCACGCATGCGTGAAGCTCGAAAAAAGAAGAAGTACACTTTACGTTATTTAGCCAATAAAATTGGTTTATCTAGTGGAAGTACAATTAGTAACTGGGAATTAGGTTTGAATTTACCCAATAAACGATACTTAAAAAAAATCGCTAAAGCCTGTGACACAACAGTAGATTGGCTACTTTATGGTGATTTTGATCGATTTGTGCGCCAGCTATTAAAAGAAAATTTTCAAAATAAACAACTACTAAAACCACCTTTTTTTACTCAGTTGATGGTACGTTTATCTGAAGAACATCTATCCTATCACGATTCATTAAAAATTATGATTCAAGCGCAAAAGTTACAGCAGTCCTTTTATGCTTTTCCTTTAACAGTAGAAGCCCCCTCTCATTCCCAAGAGAGTATTTCTATTTATGAACCAACAACTGCAGAAGAACAGTCTGACCAATCTTATTATCATCCGTTTATTTTGTCAGAACTCCATGAATTATTTACACATTCTCAAAATCCAGAATTGGATTATTCTCTGATTATCGCTTTTCTTCCTTTGTTAAAAGTAGATCAATTAACTGAACCACAAAAAGAAGTCTTACTGGCCATCTTTAAGCGAATGAATTCCTTTAAAGACCAAACACTTTTAAATGAATTCTTTGTGGAATTACAGTATTTACTCTGATTCTACAAAAAAGATTGAGCCATGTATCTCAAGGACTTAGGCTCAATCTTTTAGTTAAATTTCTTCTATTTATGAACGATTCTTTCGTTCAACTAAGTGCGTTTTCCGTTGTGGACCAATGATTAAAGGAACGGATTCATATTTGACTTCACTGTATTCCAAGCCAAACCAACTTTCAGGAGAGGTAGTTAAGTTTTTGATAGCTAATTTTGCCTGCATAATTTGTCGATCCCATTTTTTCAGTTCAGAAACGTTAGATAATTCTTCTTGAATTAATACAAATTGGAAATCGCCAACTTCTCTTCCTGGCGTTAATGAATAACGTTGTGGCTGTTTTGGCAAGCGGCCTGTTTTCATCAAGTCATGAACAATTTGTCTTAAATATACATTCACTTCTTGAGAAATATGGAAGCCTAAATATAGCTGAACTTGCACAATAAAATCAGTCCCTAACATATCAACAGAATATTCTTGAGTAAAGGGTTCATCTGTTACCTGAACATTAACAAACCAATAAACATTCGCTCGTTTTGGTTGTTTGTCCAAAATCGAATAAATAATATTACGATTAATTTCGCCATCCACTCGATCGGAGGTTAAAAAGACCACGTTGGTTTGATACATTGGTACAGATGTATCTTCTTTCAAAGCTTTAAGTTGTGGTACATATTTTTCCAACGACACTTGTTCCGCCGTTGCTTCTTTAATCTCGTTGCCGCGTTCCCAAATAATCATGATGCATAACAAGAAGACTGCCATTCCCACAGCAACATATCCACCATGGAAAAACTTCGCAGCACTTGAAAAGAAAAAGACAACTTCAATGGCAGCAAAGAACAAGGAAATTAGATACGCAGACCAAGCTGGAATTTTATCCAAAAGATAAAACAATAATAAAATGGTTGTCATTAACATCGTAATCGTAATCGATAGACCATACGCAGCTTCCATGTGTGTCGATGTTCTAAAAGCCAGCACGATTGCTGAACAAGCTAACCACAAAATTAAATTTACCGCTGGAATATACATTTGACCGATATTGCTCCCAGGATAAATAATTTTAAGTCTTGGTAATAACTTCAATTTAATCGCTTCAGAAACTAAAGTATACGAACCTGATATTAACGCTTGCGAAGCAATCACTGCGGCGATTGTTGCAAAAACAACGCCAAATACGAGAATACCTCGTGGAATCATTTGGAAAAATGGGTTAATTTCAGCTAATGCCTGCATTTCAGGGTTTTCTTTGACCGTTAACAACCACGCAGCTTGCCCTAAATAATTAAGAATCAAACAAATCTTAATATACGGCCAGCTAATGCGGATATTCATTTTTCCTACATGCCCTAAATCAGAATATAAAGCTTCAGCACCAGTTGTAGCCAAGAAAATATTCCCTAAAATAAATAGACCTAATTTATTTTCTGGACTGACTAGTAATTGCAAAGCATAATATGGATTTAATGCACGAATAACCGTCCAATCTTGGCTAAAATTCATTAAACCAATGATGCCTAAAAAAGTAAACCACAAGAACATAATCGGCCCAAAAGCTTTCCCGACCAATTCTGTTCCAAATCGTTGAACAGAAAAAAGAATTAAAATAATCGTCAACGTAATAACCACTATAATCGTTTGGTCATTGCCAAAACGTTCAAAAAATGCTGGAATCCCCCGTAAGCCTTCAATCGCTGTCGTCACTGTCACAGCCGGGGTCAAAACGCCATCAGCCAGTAAAGCGGCGCCGCCAATCATTGCGGGAATAATCAAATACTTACTTTTTTTACGAACCAATGTATAAAGAGAGAAAATCCCACCTTCTCCATGGTTATCAGCATTTAAAGCAATAACAACATATTTAATCGTGGTTAAGATAGTCAATGTCCAAAAAATTAACGAGACCGAACCTAAAATAAACGATTCAGAAACCCGTGCCAAGCCACCATTATCTCCTACAATGGCTTTCATTACATATAAAGGGCTCGTTCCAATATCTCCATAGACAACGCCCATGGCAACTAAGATCCCTGCCATCGTAAATTTCCGACGATCAAACCCCTCTGCTTTGTGTAACACAATACTTTCCTCCTACAAAAGAAATGACTTCGTTTAGTTTAACCAACAGCTCCATAAAAACTTTTAAAACTCTTTATTATATAACGTTTTATATATCTTTTTCATTAGTCAAAAAGCGCTTTTTGACTAACGATGCTACTCACTATAATACGTTTTAAATCGTTTAGCAAGTCTTTTTATTAGAGAATGTTCATCTTAGATAAGAAACCCACCTATTTTGAAAAAAGGAAAATCAAAAATAAGTGGGGCAGCAGTCGAAACGACTGCTGCCCCACTTGCTAACTATTAAGATAATTTTCTGAACAAAAGTAGCTTCTTTTATTCCTGTTAAATTTAAATCACTTCTTCTTCCTCTTCAACTTCAGAGAAATGGAACTTAATCATTTCATTGACGAAAATTGGCACAAAGGATAGGAAAATTGCTAACATCCAATGATTTAAACTAATATGCACTAATCCAAATAGTTCTTGTGTGAATGGTAATAAAGCAATGGTTGTGGTAATTAGTAATGCTAAAACGACCATTTCAAAGAGCGACTTGTTGCTTGATAATTTTACACGGAAAACAGAGTTCGCACTACGAACATTAAAGACATGTAAGATAGAGGAATAAGCTAAGATTAAAAATGCCACTGTTTGTCCAACTTCATAGCTGTTTGAAACATAGGCTGAAACACCTGGTACAAAAGCACCTAGGTAAAAAACAAACAAAGTAATGACTGTGAACACTGCTGCATTAATCCCAATCTTTTGCCATAAGCCTCGTGCAAAAATCCCTTCGTTTTTAGGGATTGGTGCCTCATCCATAATTCCTTTTTCCGCTGGTTCTTTTCCTAATGCAAAACCAGGTAACCCATCTGCGACCACGTTAACAAACAACAGTTGAACTGCAGTAAATGGCGCACCCCAACCAAGTAACATGGCAATTAAAACAATAAAAATCTCAGAAATATTACAGCTTAACAAGAAGTTAATGGCTTTACGAATATTTCGGTACACGGCACGTCCTTGTGCAACCGCATCAACAATAGTTGCAAAGTTATCGTCCGTCAAAATCATATCTGAAGCGCCTTGGGCCACATCTGTTCCAGTAATCCCCATTGCGCAACCGACATCACTAGCTTTCAAGGCTGGCGCATCATTCACGCCATCTCCGGTCATTGCTACAACAGCGCCAGAACGTTGCCATGATTGAACAATTCGAATTTTATCTTCAGGGGTTACACGTGCATAAACGGATAAATCTTTAACACGTTTATCTAATTCTTCATCACTCATTTTTTTCAGTTCTGAACCAGATAAGGCTTCACTTTTATCTTTTAAAATTCCTAATTCTTTAGCAATTGCACTGGCTGTTACCACGTGATCACCAGTAATCATGACTGTTTTAATTCCAGCTTTTTTCGCACGAGCAATGGCGCCCTTACTTTCTGGACGTGGTGGATCAATCATGCCAATTAAGCCTAACAAGCGAAGATTTTTTTCTAAAGCCTCTGATGTAATTTCCTTGGGTGGTTCATCATATACGGCATAACCGACAGCAATAACTCGTAACGCTCGTTTTCCGAAACGATCATTAACAATAGCCGCTTGATCGACATCTCCGAAACCAAAACGTGGTAGTAACACATCAAAGGCTCCTTTAGTAATTGAGATGTACTTTTTCCCCCATTGATGGACCGTAGTCATCATTTTTCGTTCTGAATCAAAGGGAATTTCACCAATACGAGGATATTTTTCTTCAAGTTCTTCTTTAGTATGATAATTTTCTTCGACAGCACGAACAATTGCCGCTTCTGTCGGATTCCCTGTAACAGTTAGTTCATCGCCTTCTTTTTCCACAATGACATCTGTACATAAAGCAGCCATTTTCAATACTTCCATGGCTTCATCGGTCATGGCATCTTCCGTATCCGTTACTTCATCACCACGATGCCATACTCGGCGGACGCGCATTTTATTTTGTGTCAGTGTTCCTGTCTTATCAGAACAGATAACATTCGCAGTTCCTAGCGTTTCTACTGCTGGCAATCGACGAATAATCGCATGTTTCTTAGCCATTTTTTGAACACCATATGCTAAGGTTAACGTTACAATCACGGTTAGTGTTTCTGGTACAGCTGCCACCGCTAAGGAAACGGCTGTCATAAACATTTCAAGAAGCGGTTCTCCTTGCAGTTCACCAATAATGAAAACAATTGCCGCAGCCCCTAAGGCTAACAAACTAATACGTTTGCCTAATTGATTCAAGCGTTTTTGTAATGGTGTTTTTTGCTGATCGCTGTTATTCAGTAACCCAGCAATTTTACCCATTTCCGTATTCATTCCTGTTGCAGTTACTACTGCTCGTCCGCGGCCATTCACAACGGTACAGCCTTTGAAAATCATATTTATTTGATCTCCTAAGCCATCATCGTCATGCCCCACGTATGTAGGATCTTTTT
The DNA here is from genome assembly GCF_051712485.1 of Enterococcus sp. DIV1206. Classification (NCBI taxonomy): domain Bacteria; kingdom Bacillati; phylum Bacillota; class Bacilli; order Lactobacillales; family Enterococcaceae; genus Enterococcus; species Enterococcus sp. DIV1206. The sequence continues at coordinate 672,916 of NZ_JBIOOZ010000001.1, read as the reverse complement.
CAACAGGTTCACTTTCACCTGTTAGTGCTGACTCTTCTACGCGCATTTGAGAAGCTTGAATAAGTCGTGCATCGGCTGTAATCATTGAACCAGCTTCAAGAACTAGAACATCTCCTACTACTAGTTCTTCAGCATCGACTTCGATTACCTTGCCATCTCGTAAGACTGCACTACTTTGCTTGTTCATGTCTTGTAAAGCCGCCAGAGATTTTTCAGCATTTCCTTCTTGAACAATGGCCAAAACAGCATTGATAATCACAATTGCAATAATTAAGATTCCTTCAAAATATTCGCCATGTTCTGTTACGATTGCTGTATAAAACGAAATTGCCGCAGCAACTAATAAAATAATCGTTGTAAAATCAGATAAACTGTGAATAAATTTCTTTAACACAGAATCCTTCTTAGCCTCTTCAAATTGATTGCGGCCATTTTCTTTCAGCCGTTGTTGGGCCTCTTGTTGTGTTAAACCAGTTTCAGTATTGACTGAAACTTCTTTTGTGACAGTATCGACAGTTTGCTTGTAAGCTTCCATCCTATTCCCCCTCTAATTTTTTCTTCCTATATAATAGTGTCTCTATTAAATATAACATGATTTTTTTTGAACACGCAACTTTTTTCATCTTTGGCTTAGCGTTCTCTCATATGTCCAGAAAAAACTGGTATTTTCGTTGTTGCTACAGCAATGTTTCTATTTGATTATGGGAATTTTATGAAAAAAGAAACGAATTCAGCCAAAAAGCAATGGACATTTTTTTCATTTTGTCTGATAAAAAAATAGTTTATTTCTATATATTCAACACAAAAACAACAAAAAATACAATGTTATTTGGTTCGCACGATTATTTATTTTACATGTTATAAAATAACCAGAAAAATATTATATTTAATCTTATTAATAAGCGTTATAACTTGCAAGCGCTTCCAAAAGGTGCTATTATTTAAGTGTAAGGAGGACATGCAAATCAATTGGTTGAAGATTTTCTCAGTAGATAAAAATCGGTAAACTCAAAGTTGTTAGAATTGCAAGATTCACCTGTAAACAATACGTGTAGAGTAATTGTTAGTGATAACTCGTATCGGAAAATAGGGAAAGGTTATAGAAGGATGGAGTTTCTATAAAGCATTTACCCTATCTGTTATCACCTAACGCAAGTTATCCACCATCCAAGCGTCGAAACTGTATGAAAACAAGGTTTTAGTTTCACCACATCACGTTCACCTTTTGCTTTACATGTATCGCGAAATGTAAACACTTATTCAACCAATTGATGTCTTCCCGTTAACAAGGCCGAGCTTAAATTTAAGCTCGGTTTTTTCTTTCAGGCAATAAAATATATTTGTATCAAATAATCATATGTGTTATATTCAAGGTGCACATTCTATTTTATCTTCTTTTAAAGGAGGGAATGCTATGCGAAAAAAGAAAAAATCTTCGTTTGAAAGTTCAATTCATGTTTATCGTGCTATGGCTCGTATGACCCAGCAAGATTTGGCCAATCGAGTCGGTGTCTCTCGACAAACAATTATTCAACTGGAACGAAACAAGTACAATCCTTCATTACTTCTTGCGCATGACATCGCGAACGTCTTTGGCGTAACCATTGATGATGTGTTCACCTTCAAAGAAACACTGAATGACGATGTAGAACAAGAAGCCTAAACAGTATAAGCTGTACTTAACAAGACAATTTTTCTGATTGTACTTGGAGTTGCCGAGGTACAACTTAGTACCGGCAATACGAAGAAAGCACTTCTTCGTATTGTTGTTTCAATAATTAATCTTTTCTTACATAAAAAAAGAACGGCGCAACCTTGGTTGCGTCGTTCTTTTTATTCTAAGATTGTCTACTAAGCATTTTTACTCTAGTAGCGTTTTGGTTTCTAACTTTATTATTTACAGGGGAAGAAAAAATAAAGCACACCTTTACTGTGATTCCAAAAATCACGTGTTTATCATAATATATTTTTGTTTCAATCCCAAGTATTCTGCTCACAAAGTGTCGCTTATTTAATAAACATTGCATCGCCAAAACTAAAGAAACGATATTTTTCCTCAATTGCATGTTGGTAAGCAGCCAATGTTAAGTCTTTTCCTGCAAAGGCACTCACAAGCATCACTAACGTAGATTTTGGTAAATGGAAGTTCGTTGAAAAAGCCTCTACGACTTTAAATTGATACCCTGGTGTGATAAAAATATCGGTCCAGCCACTGTCAGCCTGGATTTCACCATTAAATTTTGTGCCAATTGTTTCCAACGTACGAATAGAAGTTGTTCCAACCGCAACAATCCGACCGCCTGCTTGGCGTACTTCATTTAATTGCTTAGCCGCTTCTTCAGTTAAACGATAGAATTCGCTATGCATATGATGTTCTTCTATATTATCAACGCTCACGGGACGGAATGTTCCTAAACCGACATGTAAAGTTAAATAAACGAGATGAACACCTTTTGCTTTGATCTCTTCTAATAGTTCTTTTGTAAAATGCAAACCCGCTGTTGGTGCTGCAGCTGAACCATTTTCTTCAGCATAAACCGTTTGATAACGATCTGGGTCATCTAGACGTTCTTTGATATATGGCGGCAATGGCATTTCTCCTAACGATTCTAAAATTTCTAAGAAAATACCATCATATTTAAATTCAATGATTCGACCACCATGTTCCAACTCTTCTTTAACCACCGCTTTTAGGCGACCATCGCCAAATTGAATTTCCGTGCCGACTTTTGCACGTTTCGCGGGTTTAATCAAGGTTTCCCATGTATCGCCTTCTGTATTTGTTAAAAGTAAAACTTCCAAATGACCGCCTGTTTCAGGTTTTTCTCCATATAAACGGGCCGGCAGTACCCGTGTATTATTCATGACTAATGCATCCCCAGGCTGTAATTCATCAAGAATATCATGGAAATGTTTATCCTTCATGTCCCCTGTTTCTTTATTTACAACTAATAATCGTGAACTAGCGCGATCTTTTAGTGGGGTTTGAGCAATTAATTCTTCTGGTAAATCAAAATCAAAATCTTCTGTACTTAGCATTTCCGTCACTCTTTCTACTAGTTTTTATCTTGGTTATTCTAACACTTTTTCTTGTTTCTGGCTATGTCAGCCTTCTGAATCAAACTAAATAGTTGTCAAAAAATGTCAGAAGCACTATACTTACTTTAAGTAAGTATACATAGTTATTTAGAGGAGGAACTCAAAATGCATGCTCAATTTCATCATGTTTCACTATTAGCGCGTCATGGTCAAGAAAACCAATCATTCTATACAAAATTGTTAGGCTTACGTTTTGTCAAAAATACCGTCAATCAAGACAACAATCGCATGCCTCATTATTTTTATGGCGATTATCAAGGCACGCCGGGAAGCTTAGTAACTTTTTTTATCGTGCCCTTATTAGGCAACCGCTATGAAGAAAAAAATTATTTAGCCACGATTGGCTTAAAAATTCCCCAAAACAGCCTTTCCTTTTGGGAACAACGTTTAACAGAAAACAAAATTCCATTTAACAAAAAAGAAAAGAGCCTACATTTCAGTGATCCAGATGATACGCATATTATCCTGACAGAAGTTCCTGAAAATCCATTAAAAGAAACACTCGTTGTTTCTAACGACATTCCAGCAGCGGTTCAAATTATCGGTTTGGCCTCTACTGAATTTCATGTGCCAGATTCTGAAAAAACCTTGGCCTTTTTTGAAACATTTCTTGGTTGGCAAGCAGTTGGCAATACGATTATTTTAAGTGAGACGGAAAGCTTTTCTGTTCATCAAACAACGTCGGATAAAACAAGCCGAATGGGGCGTGGCAGTATGGATCATATTGCTTTTTCTGTGGCTGATGATGAAGCATTACAAGAACTACACACGCGCGCTTTAGCACAAGGCTGGGAAATTGAAATGTATGTAAGTCGTGGATATTTTAAAAGTTTATACATTCGTGAACCAGGCGGGAATCGGGTTGAATTTGCTACTTTGACTCCTGGCTTTACATTGGATGAGCCTCTGGAACATTTAGGGGAAACATTGGCTTTACCGCCTTTTTTAGAACCAAAACGGACTGCAATTGAAGCCAACCTCTACAAAGACATGTAACCAACGCTTTAGAAAACAACGGAAGACGGACGTAATAATCGGTGACAAAATTACGTCCGTCTCTCTTCCCCTATGTTTGAATGTTTGAACAAGAGAATAAAAAATGACCTTCAGATTTTTCTGAACGTCATTGCACATTCCATAAAAAGCATCCTTCGTTCTTCCACTTCTTACTTCTTAAAAAAACTGGTAATTTTTTCAAAAATTCAGTAAAATAAAAGTGATCAATGGTTTCCATTGATTGAACGGGCAACTTGATGGTCCACTTGCACAGGTGACTATTCAAGGCTTCGTGATTTAGTTGCCGCTAAATCATGAAGCGCCTTTTTTTATTTTATTCCCTTGTTCTCTTTCCATTCTAATGAAAAACTCAGCTCCCGTCAACTTGCTACAAAGGACACTTTTCTTTGTTATAGCGGCTTTTCTTCCTTCTCAGAATACTCTTTTTAACATCTTGTTTCGTTCAGATAACTTTTACTAAACAATAGTTATCTTTTCTTTTTTTTAGAACGAATTAAAAAAAATTTACCGCCTTCTTTTTCCCATTAAAAATAGATTACATTTGTCGAAATCGCATTTTTATAGCATACTAGTAATAAGATACATTTTCAAAATATTTAGTTGAGGTGAGTAAGTTGATAGAATTTCAGCATGTATCAAAATTTTATAAAGGCGGAAAAGTCGCCGTTGATGACATTAATTTGTCTTTCGATAAAGGTGAATTTATCTGCTTCATCGGAACAAGTGGTAGTGGAAAAACAACATCAATGCGGATGCTTAACCGCATGACCGACCCTTCAAAAGGAAAAATTTTAATTGATGGCCAAGATATTCAAAAAATCAATCCTGTAGAGCTACGTCGCCAAATTGGCTATGTCATTCAAAATATCGGCTTGATGCCTCACATGACCATTCGTGAAAATATCGTTTTAGTGCCTAAATTATTAAAAGTACCTGTGGAAGAACGCAATAAGATAGCCGAAAAAATGATTGATTTGGTTGAGTTACCACGAGAAATGTTGGACCGCTATCCCAATGAACTTTCTGGGGGACAACAACAAAGAATCGGCGTTGTGCGGGCTTTAGCTGCCAATCAAGATATTATTCTAATGGATGAACCTTTTGGTGCTTTAGATCCTATCACCCGTGATTCATTACAAGATTTAGTGAAAGATTTGCAAGAACGTTTAGGAAAAACGATTGTCTTTGTTACCCATGATATGGATGAAGCGTTGAAATTAGCAAATAAAATTGCCATTATGAGCGAAGGCAAAGTAATTCAATTTGACACACCAGATAATATTTTACGTCATCCAGCCAATGAATTTGTAGAAGAACTCATCGGAGAAGATCGCTTATTACAAGCCAAACCTGATTTCACCACTGTTGATGAAGTCATGTTAAATTCAGCTATTACTATCACGCCGGAAAAATCTTTACAAGAAGCGATTAAATTGATGCGTGAAAAACGGGTTGATACCTTATTAGTTGTTGATAATTCCCATGTGCTTAAAGGCTTTATCGATGTTGAAACATTAGACCAGCAACGTGGCAAAGCTTCTAGCGTTGGTGATATCTTGAATAAAGATGTCTTCTTTGTTCAAAAAACCGCTCTTTTACGTGATGCTTTACAAAGAATCTTAAAACGTGGCTTAAAATATGTGCCAGTCGTTGATGAACAAAAACGAGTGGTGGGCATCTTAACACGTGCTTCCCTTGTTGACATTGTTTATGATGTTATCTGGGGCGATGAAACAACGATTAGTGAAGCTGTAGAAGCAAAACAAAGCGAGTCCGAAACTGATAAAGAGGAGGCGTAAGCAATGAGTAGCTTCTTTCAAGAATATGGATCAGAAATGATTTCAAAAAGTATTGAACATATTTATATTTCATTCTTTGCACTTTTATTAGGGGTCGCTATCGCTGTACCCGTTGGCGTTTGGTTAACACGTTTGCCCAAAGTAGCCAATATTGTCATTGGTTTAACAAGTGCCTTACAAACGGTTCCTTCGTTGGCTTTATTAGCTTTGATGATTCCAATTTTTGGTGTCGGCAAAACACCCGCTATTATCGCGCTATTCATCTATTCCCTTCTACCTATTTTAAGAAACACGTATATCGGAATGAAAAATGTCGATGAAAATTACCGAGATGTTGCTAAAGGCATGGGCATGACCAATTTACAGTCTATTTTTAGTGTTGAATTACCCATTGCCATGCCAACAATTATGGCCGGCATTCGTTTAGCTGCTGTCTATGTCATTGCTTGGGCTACACTGGCTTCTTATATTGGTGCAGGTGGTCTTGGTGATATGATTTTCAGTGGATTAAATAACTATCAGCCAGAATTAATCTTTGGCGGGACTATTCCAGTAACTATTTTAGCACTTTTAGCAGATGTTCTTCTTGGATTATTAGAAAATCGTTTAACGCCAAAAGCTTTAAGGGAGGGCGAATAATGATGAAAAAGAAACTCAAGTTAAGCTTACTCTTCTTAAGCAGTTTACTTTTATTGGCAGGTTGTTCTTTACCTGGTCTCGCTTCAACTTCTGATGATAACACTGTTGCCATTACAGGTGGGATTACTTCAGAAGCGCAGATTTTAGGGAGCATTGTAGCGGATATGGTTGAGCATTACACAGATAAAAAAACAAATGTGATTAACAACTTAGCCACTACTACCATCAATCACCAAGCAATGATAAACGGAGATGCCTCAATTTCTGCTGCTCGTTATACTGGTACTGACGTGACTACTACGCTTGGTTTGCCAGCGGAAAAAGACCCTAAAAAAGCATTCAATCTAGTTCAATCAGAATTTGAAAAACGTTATCAACAAACTTGGTTCCCTTCATATGGATTTGAAAATACTTATGTATTCTTAGTTACAAAAGAAACGGCTGAGAAATACAATTTAAAAACAGTCAGTGATTTAGGGAAAGTCGCAGACAAATTAGTTGCTGGTGTCGATACTGCGTGGATCACACGTGAAGGCGACGGTTATGAAGGCTTTAAAAAGGAATACAACTTCCAATTTAAATCTATTTTACCAATGCAAATTGGCTTGGTGTACGATGCAGTCAACGCTGGAAAAATGGACGTCATCTTAGGTTACTCAACAGATGGCCGGATTGGTAGTTACGATTTAGTCATGTTAAAAGATGACAAGCGCTTCTTCCCGCCTTATGATGCCGCTCCTGTGGTTAGTGACAAATTATTAAAAGAAACGCCGGAAATTAAAGATGTCTTAAATCGCTTAGATGGTAAAATTTCTACCAAAAAAATGCAAGAATTGAACTATCAAGCAGATAATGATTTAATTGAACCTGCAGTCGTAGCCGAACGTTTCTTAAAAGAAAATAACTATTTTGAGGGGGAGTAACAGATGAATAATATGAATTTATTCCAACAATTTATCTACTATTTCCAACAAAATGGCGGCTACGTCTTTCAACAATTTTTACGTCACTTTTTAATTTCGATTTATGGCGTAATCTTTGCTGCAATTGTCGGGATTCCTATCGGGATTATGATTTCACGTAAACGTAGCTTAGCCAACTGGATTATCCGTTTAGCGAACATTATCCAAACAGTACCAGCTTTGGCAATGCTTTCGATTTTAATGTTGGGGATGGGCTTAGGTGTCAACACGGTGGTTGTAACAGTCTTCCTTTATTCTCTCCTACCAATTATCAAGAATACGTACACTGGCATGATTCAAGTGGATCGCAATATTTTAGATGTTGGTAAAGGAATGGGTATGACAAAAGTACAACTTCTTTATATGGTCGAGTTACCTTTATCTGTTTCAGTAATCATGGCAGGTATTCGAAATGCGTTAGTCGTCGCAATCGGGATTACTGCGATTGGTGCTTTCGTTGGTGCTGGTGGTTTAGGGGATATTATTATTCGTGGAACCAATGCCACAGATGGTGCTTCTATCATTTTAGTCGGTGCCTTACCAACGGCCTTTATGGCGATTATCACAGATTGGGTTCTAGGGATTATTGAACGGCGTTTAGACCCAGCTAGCAAACATTCCAATTAATAAAAAATGCAGAGCAGATCCAACATTGTTTCTTTTCAATGGGATCTGTTCTTTTATCTAGGAGATTAATAATGTCTAACTATACTATTATCGATTTAAACCAACAACCACACTTAATTCCGTCAGCTGCTCAATGGTTTAGCCAAAAGTGGCAAATCCCCGCTGAAGCGTATCAAGCAAGTATGCAGGAAATGCTAACTAGCGAAAACCACGTACCACATTGGTGGGTCTGCTTGAATAAACAGCAGGACATCGTTGCAGGCGTGGGCGTAATTGATAATGACTTCCACAATCGTGCAGACCTTACGCCAAACCTTTGTGCATTGTATGTCGAACCAACATTTCGTCACCAAGGCTTAGCAGGAATTCTTTTAACAACAGTTGGTGATTTTCTTGCTAATTCTGGATTTAAAAAGCTTTATTTGCTCACAGACCATACTACTTTTTATGAAAGATATGACTGGGAATTTTTGACAATGGTAACCACTGAAGAGCAGTCTTGCGCTAGAATTTATCAAAAACAATTACGTCAATAAAAAAATCTGCCATCAAAAGATGGCAGATTTTTTTATTTATTTTTTCAAGTGATAACTATAGGTAGCCACAATAATATTTTCCCGCCACGCTAAACGAATCCGCAAACGTAAACTTGTTTGGTTATGCAAAATATTTTGCCAACGTTTATTTGGTACAAATTGTGGTACTAAAACCGTTGTACTGTAGTTATGCTTCGTGGCATTTTTACTAACCAAATCAACATAACGTAAGATAGGGTTTTGCAGTGAGCGATACGAAGAATGGACAATTGATAGACGAACGTCCGGGAAGTGTTTTTTAAACTCTTCCTGGATTTCTTTTTCCTTCTCAACGTTTTCATCCATTGAGACATGCATGGCAACAACATAATCACCAATGGAACGCGCATAGTTCAAGGCGCCGACATTTGCCTTGGTTACGTTCCCTACTAAAACAATAACTGTATTCCCGTCAAACTCATGTAACTGTGCCCCGTCTTCTAAACGTAGCTGTTCCGCCACATTTTTATAGTGAGTATTGACCCGATAAAATGCATAAATCAACACTGGCATAATAATAAAGAACGGCCAGATGTCCCCTAATCGATAAATAAACAAAATGGCGATAATCGCGAAAGAGATAAAGGCGCCGACAATGTTAGCAATTGATTTTGGCAACCAATTTTTAGTTTCTTTTCGCCATTTTACAACCATCCCCGATTGAGACAAAGCAAACGGAATAAACACACCAATTGAATACAATGGGATTAAACGTTCTGTGGAACCTTGGAAAATCAATAATAAAACAATGGAACCAGCAGCTAAAGTTAAAATACCATTTGAATAGCCTAAACGGTCGCCACGATCCATATACATATGCGGCATAAACTTATCTTTGGCTAAGTTATAAGCCAAAACTGGAAAGGCTGAGAATCCTGTGTTAGCGGCAACCGCTAAAATTAAGGCTGTCGCAAACTGTAATAAATAATATAAAATATTTTGACCAAAGACCGCTTTCCCAATTTGTGAAAGAACTGTCACTTCTTCTTTTGGCACAATCCCATACCAATAGTTAATAAATGTAATCCCCACGAAGAAGAACCCTAAAATCGTTGCCATTAACGCTAACGTCCCAGCAGCATTTTTTGCTCGTGGTTTCTTAAAGAATGGCACTGCATTACTGATTGCTTCAACCCCTGTTAAGGAAGAAGAACCAGATGAAAACGCCCGTAAAACTAAGGCAATAGAAATTCCTGGAACCACGGCTCCTGGTAAAGCTGTCGCATTCAATGGCTGTGCGCCAGTCACAATTTTAAATAGCCCAACAACAATCAGTAAGGTAATAATTGCGATAAAACTATACACTGGCAACATTAAGAACGAAGCAGATTCTCGCAGGCCTCTCAAGTTCATTAAGGTAATCAATATCACAATCCCAATAGAAATTGCTACTTGATGACCATATAACGCTGGAATCGCCGATATAATCGCCTCTGCGCCCGCTGAAACTGAAACGGCTACTGTTAGCATATAATCGACTAACAACGAACCACCAGCCAATAAACCGGCATTTCTGCCGAGGTTTTCACTACTAACAACGTATGCGCCGCCGCCATGCGGATACGCATGAATAATTTGTCGGTACGACAATGTTAAAGAAATAAGTAAAATAATAACAAATGCAGCAATTGGCAATGAATACCAAATCGCAGCCGCCGACAAAGTAACCAGAACCACCACTATTTGTTCTGTACCATACGCAATGGATGAAAGTGCATCAGAAGATAACAACGCAAGCGCTGCAAATCTGCTTAATTTATGTTCATCATTTTCGGCTGATTTCAATGGTTTCCCAATGAACAGTCGTTTTAAATCCGCCATTTTTTTCTACTCCTTTTCTCTAGAGTGACCCGCTCACTTTTTTCATTATTTTTTATCAAACAAATCCATATGCTACGCTTCTCACAATGAAAAGTCAATTGATTTTTGTTACTGAAAAAGATAAAAAAATCACCATCTTTTTTTAATCAGACACTCATTTAAAGTCCCCCGCTTCCTTTATCTTATCAAGAGAATCCAGATAACAAAAGGATTTGCATTCTCTATACAAAAAAGCGAGAGCTAAAAGTCTATTTGACCTTTTGGCTCTCGCTTGAAAACTTAGTTAATTATTCCCTTTTATTGTAACAAGTACGTATGATCGAAGGTAATTTCCACTTTATAACGACCAATTTTTTCATAAACTTGCCGCTGAATTTCCACACCCAGTTCAAATTCAGATAATTTTGATTCTGTAGGCAAAACCAAGTCGAACAAAATCTTCGGCTCTTCGCCATGGGTAACTAAGCGGATATCATGGACTTTTAAAGACGCGTCAAAAGAACGAATAATCTTTTTGATTGTTTGATGAACAAATTGTTGTGTTGGGTCATACAAATTCACTGGATCAATATGACAAACAAGGTTAACATCCAATTCTTCTTTAAACTTCGCTTCAATCGCATCGATTGTCTGATGGGCTTTATTTAAATCCCAGCGATCATCAATTTCAATGTGAACAGACGCAAACGTTTGGCTAGGACCATAATTATGAATCAGTAAATCGTGATACCCTACAATTGTTTCCATTTTTGATAAGACATTCTTCATTTCATCAATTTCTGTTTGGCTCGGACGCATGCCCATCAACTCATTAATAAATTCGCGAATTAACTGCAAGCCACTATAAATAATATATGCAGCAATTAAAAAACCAATATATCCATCAATTCGCAAACCAGTGACGCCTTCAATAAATGCAGAAACCAAAACAGCTAATGTAGTATAAACATCATTAAAGCTATCCTTAGCAGAAGCAACTAATGCTTGAGAATCAATTTTTGCTGATACTTTTTTGTAAAACAGCCCTTGCCAAATTTTAATCCCAATTGATAAAGCTAAAACAGCAAATAAAATGGGTGTCACCTTGATTGATTCTGGATGCAGGATGCGATCAACGGAGGTCGTTAGAAACTCAAACCCAATAAACGTAATCACTAATGATACAAGCATTCCACTAATATATTCAAAACGTTCATGGCCATAGGGATGTTCTTTATCCGCTGGCTTACCAGCAATATAAAAACCGACTAATGTTAAAACTGAAGAAATAGTATCGGACAAGCTATTAATGGCATCTGCCATGATTGAAACACTACCTGAAAGCAAGCCAATCATAAATTTACTAACGAATAAAAATAAATTAGAAACAAGCCCAATCCGCCCGGCAAAAGCACCGAATGCTGTTCGTTTTTCCAATTTACGACGTTCAATTTTTTTCTCATATCGTTGAAGCAATGCTTGAATCATTTTACAACCCCTACCCACTTTTTATTTCTTAAAAAAATACTATAAAACCTTTTTATACATTTGTACACAAAAAACCTCACTTTCTGAGGGAGATTTTATTATTTAGCATTGCCAAAAAGTCAAAAGCAAGAGCCCCCAAAACTTCTTTGTTAGGGTTGCCTTGAAAATAAAGAAAAACAAAAAGCCGAAAACGCTAGAGACGTTTTCAGCTTTTTGTTTTTTAATGGAATAAATGGCTCTTTTGTGCTAAAGCCGCAAATTTTTTCGATCTGTGTTCCAGATGTGGATAAAGAATTGCACCGCCAATACTAAAGACGACTGAAATCCCCACCATAATCCAAATGGCAAACCAAGCATTTGGCCAGTAAATGCCTCCTGCTGATTCCCTTAGCAAGTTCACGGCATGCGTAAACGGCAAGAACGGATTAATCATTTGGAAGAATTTACCTGAGACTTGAATTGGGTAGTTCCCACCCCCACCAGAGATGGATAGTACCAAGATTATTATCGCAATTCCTTTCCCTACATTGCCAAAGAGAGCAACGAGCACATAAACCATTATCATAAACGTAATGGCAATCAATACCGCAAACCAGACACTATACGCTGGATTACGAACATCTACGCCTAACGCAAAGTAATTACCTAAGGTTACAATCAGTGCTTGACCAACCCCCATGACAATGAAGGTAAACATCCGCGCTGAAAATTGTTCCCGTTTAGAGAAGCGTTTTTTATCTTTTCCTTCAAGATAAACATCCGTTGTCGCAACACTTGAGAATAATACAGCACCAACCCATAAACACAAAGCTGTATAGAATGGGGTACTTGCCGAACCATTATTAGCAATCGGATAAACAGCATGTTCTTTGACTTCAACTGGTTGCGTAAAGAAGTCACTTTCTTTATTGGCATCTAATTTTAGTAATTTAAGAATTTCACCTAAATCAACTTCTTTTTCACCTTTACGGATTGCATTCGCTGCTTTGTGTAATCCTGTTTTGATATTTGGCCAATCATTAATAATTAGTTCGTTGGCTTTGTCTAAGGCCGCTTCAACATCTGGCATTTTCTCATTGACTGTTTTCAAGGTATTCGTTAAATCTTTTCGGATACCTGGATAGTCATTTTGCATAAAGGCTGCCGCTTTGCTGACTTTGTCTTGAATGACTGGTAAATCGTTTTTATACAAATCAGCACCACGATTAATGCCATTGACAATGGTTTCCATATTGCCATTCAACATCGTATTCGCATCATGAATTTCTTGTTTAATTGCTGGCATTTCAGCTTGATATTTTTCTAATAAAGAAATCGCATTAGTGACCGTTTGACTTGTTGAGCTCAATAACCCTTCAAAGTCAATTTGTTGCGCTTTGTTTAGTTGACCTTGAGCGTTTTGGATGGTAGCAATTAATTTACTTGTGACTGTATTAACAGTGTTACTAATTTCATCTGCTTTAATTGCTCCAGCTATCCCAGCAATATTTTTCGCTGCTGCATCAATTTCGTCTAGCAATTTCTTTGCACTTTGTAAATCATTATTCTGTACATAGTTATTTAGTTCATTTAATCGATTACTAAAATCTCCTAATAAAGTACTTAAATTAGTAAGTTGACGAATAGTCTCATCTAAGTCATGATTACCGGCATTTTCTTGAATCTTTTGCATAAATTCTATAAGATTACTAATTGCTTGCTGTTGCCGTTGGATATTAGTTGTGAAATCTTGTACTACTTCATTAATATGTTGTTTTTCTTCTGGCGTTAACTGTCCATCATCTAACGCTTGACGAATAGTCGCGACTACAGAAGTTGTTGTTGTAGCAACTTGCTGGATAGATTTCAAAGTCACTTCAACGCTATTCGTAATGCTGGGTAACGCCTCTTGCAATTTATTGGCGCCATCTAATGTGACATTCCCTAAATCATTGGCTTGATCACCTAGTTTACGAATATCTGGTAACGCCGTTTGGACTTGTTGAATGATTTCTAATCCTTGTTTTGCTTCTTGGATTCCTTCGCTCATTGTTTGTTCCACAGAGGCAAAGTCTTCATCAATCATAGCAATTTGTCGGCCAGCGTTTTGAATTTCTGGAATTTTTTCTTGTAACGTCAAAATAACACTAGCTTGTTCTTTGATGCTTGGCATTTTGCCATTTAGCTCAACAATCTTCTCTCCTAAAGCATCAACTTCAGGTAAATATTTCATCGCATCGTTGGCTTTCGCTAATTTTTCTTTTAGCTCTGGCATCTTACCATGTAAGTCTGTGACTTGTTTTGCATACGTATCAATGGTTCCAATGTTGGCATCTGTATCTAAAATCATGCTCTTAACTTTTTGAATGCTGACCATGTTTTTATCAATATCATAGCCAATATCATTGAATGTTTTGATTAACGTACTACTTGCCGTTTTAATGAATTCTTCCGAAATTTGTGACTGAATGGAAGAAGCGCCTTTTGACGTAATTTTCGGCGCAATTGCATTAATTTTTTCGTTAATTGAGTATTCAATTTTAGGTTTATTGATATCACCAGAAGTAAAACTTAGCAAATCCTTGGAAAAATCTTTAGGTAAATAAATCCCGGCAAAATATTTTCCTGATTGGACCCCTTTGTCTAATTCCTTTTTCGAATCAACAAAACGCCAACCTAATTGCTTGTTTTTCTTCAAGTTTTTCAAGACTTCATCACCAATATTGACCGATTTATCTTGAAAAGTTGCTGTTTGGTCATCACTATAGACCGCTATTGGTAACTCTCCTGTATTTGAATACGGATCCCATAGTGCTTTAATGTTAAACCATGCATATAATGATGGAATAATCATTAAGGCAACAATCAAAAATGTTGCTACTGGGTTTTTAAAAATTCTTTTCCAATCTAAAATAAATAGTTCCCATGTATTTTTTATATGTTTCATAAAATCACCTGCTTTTTTTTGTGCCTGAATAACTTTAGCATAAAATACAAGAGAATAACAAACAAAAGCTTGAATGTTACGACACATTTTTAAAATGTCGTAAGTTCAAGCTAAGTTTGTTTATTTCATATTTTTAGAAAATTCCGAAACGACTTGTTTAACTTCATCAATGGCTTCTGGTTTTAAATAAGCCAAAAGTTTTGGTGCTTTTGTCATCAAGTACATTTTATCTAATTTGCCTGTTTGTTGGCGTTCAAACATTTCTGCAAGTAGCGCTTGCATTTTTTCTTTTTTATCTTCTTTTGTTCGATCTAGTATGAACGTTAAGAATTGTTCTTGTCCTTCTTTCATTCCCTATCCCTCCTTACAAACAGATTCTTTTCTATTATAAAACTTCTTTTTTAGAAAGGATAGTCCTTTTTTTAGGATCTATGATTTTGTATACAGACTTAGCATGTCTTTTTTGGCGGATAAAGGTAAGCCGAGTCCCTCTTTTAAATAGCCCTCTACCGAACCAAATTCTTTTTCAATCGCCTGTAAAGCGGTCGCTAAGTACTCTTTTTTCACATAAAGCAGCGTTTCTAATTGTTGAATTTCTGCTGGAGGTGTTCCATTTGCTTGGTACTGTGCAATAATTTGCTCGTTAGCAGCTTTTCTTTGCTCGTTCGTCTTTAAATAATCTTCTAAAATATAAGAATGTTCCACACCTAAAGCACTTAATATCAAGGCTGCGCCGATTCCTGTTCGATCTTTTCCTGCGAAACAATGAAATAAAATAGCTTCCTGTGGATAACTTAAAAAGTTTTCAAAAAATGTTTGGTAACCTTTGCGGCCCGAATTGGAAAGAACCATCTCTTTATAAGCCATGTCCATTGCTGCATCGGGTGAACCAACCGTTTTAAGCATTCCTTCTAATGAAGCGGTCTGTGCCTGAATATCGGCCAAAATATCTATATGTAAATAGTTGGTTCCTTGAATTGAATCATCTGGTCGTTCTTGCGTTTCTGCTGCACTTCTAAAATCATAAATCCGTTTAATTTGATAATCCTCTACTAGCATCTGTTGATCCTCTTGTGCAACATTAACGAGTTCCCCACTCCGAAAAAAATGCCCTGTCTTGACGGATGTGCCTTGTTGCGTTGGAAATCCTCCGATATCTCTAAAATTCACTACGCTGTTCATATTCTGTCGCTCCTTCATTTTAATTATTTTGTTGTCATTTAAATACTTTGTTTTTTCTTTTTATTTCTTTTTCTCAATGATAATAAAAAACACTTCAAAAAACAATCTTTTTATCAGTTGTTTATTGCCATTTTATCATAGATGCAGTATTCTTAAAAGAGAGGTGAGCAACGATGTTAAAACGAGATTTTTTAGAAAAACCGTATGATTATATGAATGATATTCTATTGTTCCTATATAATAATAAAGGCCAAGCGACACGAAATGAATTAGTAGATTTTTTCAATATTAGTTTACCAACATTGAATGAATATCTTTCTTTTTTAGAACAATTTTTGAAAGAAGAGCAACTCCAAGAAAGCCTCACCATGACTGTACTAGGTGATACCCTTTATCTAAATAAAGCGCCAACCTTTTCCATGAAAGCAATGATCATGTTGTTCTTGAATAAATCTATTAAGTTTCACATGGTTCAGCAACTCTTTCATAAAAATAAAATAAATGGCGGGTATTTTCAACAGAATTATGCCATCAGCTCTGCTACCTATTATCGAAAAATTGTTGAATTAAATGACTTACTCAATGAGTTTAATTTATGTATCAAACGAGGAAAACTTATCGGCGAAGAAAAACAAATTCGCTTTTTCTTTTTTAATTTTTTCTGGTTTATCTTTGAAGAAAAAACAGATTTAGAAAAAGAACTGGCCAATCAATACCTAGGATTAATCGAGATATTACAAGAAATCCCCAGAATTACCTTTGACCATACAGAAATTCTCCAAATTAAACTTTGGATGAAAATTTCTTTTCGTCGCATGGTTTTAGAACCCCTGCCAACGATTAGTCCACATGATGTCCAACTCGATCGACCTTTATTTGAAGAAATTAAATTATCTATACATACATATATGAAAAGAATCGACCGTCCATATACAATCAATGAAGCCTATATGTTTTATGACTTTTTTTGTTCCATGCATAATTATTCTGCGAATGCTGCTTTCGCCTTTCGTTTAGCAAAACAACAACGAATTGAAAAAACGTATCTTAACGAAATGAACCGGGTCATTTTAACGTACCTTAAAGCACGTGGTTATTTATCCCATTACGTGCTGCCTATTCGGCTACTTTATATTGAAAATTTACTTTTCCAATTACATGCGCAACTCTACTATTTTTCAGGATTTATTTTACCCTTTGATTATTGGACGATTCAGTCACTTTTGAAAGTCTTACGTCATCCTTTTAGTGAAAGTGAAGTTTACGAATTAGTGGAAATTGCTACAACGAACTTTGCCACAGAAGCCACTACTTCTAAGTACCAAAATCAATTTACTGAAATTAATTATACGCTTATTTTGAATCACATTGCTGAATTGAATGAAAAAAAAATCACCATTGGCGTTTATCACTCACTGAGCAGTGCCTATAGCGAGTTGGTAGCACAAAAAATACAACAGAGTATCGCTGGAAAATATCCGCTGAAAATTGAGCCTTACAACGTAGAAAACCATTATGATTTGCTTTTAATGAATACCAATAATGAACAGCTCGTTGCCCAGTATGACCATTACTATATTTTTTCGGATATTAGTAATCGTTACGACCTACAATCAATTGAAAAAATCATTCAATTGTTATTGGGCAAATAATCTCTAAAAAGAAAAGCTTAAGTGCCCTACTCTTAAATGGCTGACTTAAGCTTTTTATTTTACTTTCCCTATTTCCTTAAACGGCGCCATTTTAAACACCACGATTCCTTCAATCGCTTGTATCTCGACAAAGCCGAACGTACGACTATCACTTGAATGCGTACGATTGTCCCCTAAGACAAAGTAATGACCAGCTGGAATCTTCTGAAACAGGCGAAGTTGGGCTGCCGCTTCTTCTGATAAGTCAAAACGACTGGCATTCTCAGGCAGTGCCTCATTATCGCTTGCTATAGGTTCTTCTGAAAGATAAAGTTTTCCCTCATTTACCCAAATTCGATCACCAGGAACCCCGATAATTCGCTTGACGTACGTACCTTTGCTAGCTAGCGGTGCTTTAAATGCAATCACATCGTACCTTGTTACTTGCTTCGTCCGTTGTACTAAGACTCGTTCCCCTGCGTTAAGTGTCGGCTTCATGGATTGCCCAGCAATTGGGTAGCTAGATGTCTTTAACACAAAAAAGAACACAAAAATGGCGAAAAGAATAGCTGGCATAAAAAATTTAACGACTTGGATGCGTTGTTTCTTTTGGTAGGCTTGCCGCTTTTTTTTAATCTCTTCAGCGGTCATTTTTCTTTGTGGGCCTCTTATTAATCGATGGTTATCTGTTTGCTCAAGCAAATATTCCATTGCTGTGTTAGCCTTTTGCTTTTTTAGCTGATATGTCGCAGGCAACTTTTGCTTCAAGAAGGCGCGCTTAATGTGGCGAATTGTTCGCATAACTGGCTTTATCCATTCTTCCATCGTTTTCTTAAAAGGAAAAGCTCCTTAAATAAACTTTTCCTTTCTTTACTCCTTTTTTCTATTTGACTAATTGCGTTCCTTTTTTTATATAACTACTACGTAACTGGTTCTCCTTCATAAACTGATTCAGTGGTTTCTGCGCATCTTGTGCCAGCTCCCAGATACTTTGATTTGCTTCTACAAGATATTCGCTCTTCTCTGTTACTATGTTTTTCCTGATAAGCGGTTGCCTTAGCGGCTGCTCTTTCTTTGAGACAACAGCAGCCTGTAATCGTTCTGCAGAGCCACTTAGTGTAACAGCTAAAAAAAGGACCCCAAGACAATGTAGTTTCCTTGCTCCCGTTAACTTTTTACTGACCATTTTATTAATAGTTATCTTGTTCAAGACGTGTCAGTTTAGTTAAGCGTTCCTCTAATTCGCGATAAATCTCAAGTACTTCTACTTTTGACGCTTCGACTTCATTCGAAATACTTTTCGCTCGATTACCAATATTTAACATTTCTAATTCTGCAGAATTGATTAGGTGTTTTGCTTCTACTTTCGCTTCATTAACAATCCGATTGGCTTCTTTTTTGGCAGAAACCATCACTTCGCCAATTTCTTGTTGCGATTTTAAAGCCTCTTCTTGTAATTGCTGATTTTTCATTAATAAATCGTTAATTTGCTGTTTTGCGCGTAGCAGTTCTGTTAACTGCTCACTACTCGGTTCAATATTTTTTGAAACGGCTTGTAGTGTCTTCAATTCTTTTTGAACTTGTTCTAAATTGTCTTCTTTGGCCTCTACTTCTTTTCTTAGAGCAGCTAATTCCCCTTCGTAAACTTGCTTTTCAGCAAGATGTTTGTCATTGACACCTTGCAGTCGCCCTAATTTTACTTCTGCTTCATTTTTTTGCTGTAAACTATTTTGAAGCTCATTCTTTAACTCCTCCATGCGTTGTTTCACAATCACTTCTTGTTGGACAGCCTCTTGTAAGGCTTGTTTTTCGGCTTCTACTTTTTGTAATTGTACAGTTAGTTTTTCAATTTGTTCCTGCAATGCTTGTTGAGTCGTTGTGCTTTCTTCTAATTCTGTCGTTAACGTTTCTACTTGCTTTTCCATTCCTGTAATATCCCCTTTTTTCTCCAACTTTCCTTTTTCTTCTGCTAACTGGTTGTGTAATGTCTGGATATGTTGTTGCTGTTCAGCCGATTCTTTTTCTAATTCTGCCACTTGCTGCGTTAATTCACTTTCTAAACGTTCCATTTGATTATGTACAGTGGTTAATTGTTTTTCTGCGTTTTGCAGATTTGTTTGAAGAGTGGTAGCCTCTGTCGTGGTTTCACTGTTCGTTTCCAGTTGCTCTTCCAATTCAAAAATTTCATGTTCTTTTTGATTTAGTATTTCAAGTAATGACTGGTTTTTTTCTTCTAATGCTTGTTTTTCCGTTTCTTGTTGGTTCTTTAATTGCTCATTTTCTTCTTGAAGTTTTTTAAAGGCTGTTTCTTTTTTCTGATAGTAGGTGAGCCTTTCTCTTAACGTCGCCATTTCTTTTTCCTGTTGTTCTGGTTTGATTCCGCTAATTATTTTTTCTGGTTCGAATCCTGGCTGAAAAAAGACTTCTTTTTCAAGCGTATCATCCGAAATATCTTTAATTTTTTTGATTAAACGTCTTTTTGTCATCTATATGTCCTTTCTCTCGTCCTTTTAACTAATCACGACAGGCTCCAAATTTGTTTCCAACGTCTCACGAGCATACGTATCAATGGATTTGACAAGGGTTTGCTCTTGATCTCGATAAGTAAAATTAAAATCAATCATGGTAATTTCTTTAACTGAATTCAACGCTGCAATCAGTGCTACAATATTGTCTTGACCTGTTTGAAATTCATGGTAACTTAAGCCAACTGAAAAAACAGACAGTGTCAAGGTTTGTGTTTTTTCACTTCTAATCATTGTGATACTCGTCTCTCCGAGGTAAGGACGCCATTCACGCGCTAATTGTAATTCATAATTCGTCAAGACAGCGGCCGATTCTGCCGAAACAGCTTGCTTCCAGGGAAACTGATTTAAGGCTGTTTTTTTAATCGCTTGTTTTTTTATTTTGTCACCTTGAGCAGCTTGGCCTTGTGCCAAACGCTCGATCCGCTGTTCCATGCGGATATTTCGTTGATTTAATTGATAATATGTATAAACAATTCCTAACAATAATACGCTAAGTAGACAAACACTAAACAATAAATAAATCATTAAACGGCTATTTTTCTGATACTTATAGAAATTTATTTTCCTCTTTAATGTCCGGTCCTCTGAATCCAGTTTTTCGACAAGTAATCGCAAATACAATTGATAGCTTACAAATAAAAATAAGCAACTACTCATTAAAAGTACAACAATCATCATACAAATATAATCTCCTTTATGTCATCACTCGACAATCAAAACTTGTAAAATCACCTGTTACGCTCTTTAAAAACTCTATATAGTATTGATTGTAACATTCCGTTTGAGCCTTGCCAACAACTTTATTTAAAATAAGATGATAAAAATTTGAATTTTATATTTATATTTTAATTTTTTAAATACAAAACAAAAAAACAAGAGAGATGCCACTTGGCTATCTCTCTCGCTTTTACTCAAACTATGTTTAACGAACCGAACTAGATCAGTCGCTTTTAAAAAAATCCAATTAGTCTTTGTTGATTTCATAGTAGCTATCGTTCTTTATGTAGCTGAATTTGCTTTTGCTGGGGCTGAATCGCTACTAAGTCCAACACTGATGCCTAAGGCACGATCAACTTCTTCCATAATATCAAGTCTCAAATGACAAACTTTTTCTTTCAAGCGACCCTTATCGATTGTTCGAATCTGCTCTAAAAGAATCACTGAATCTTTTTCAATGCCCGTTTCATCAGAATTAATCCCGATATGTGTTGGCAATTTTGGCTTTGCCATTTTGGCTGTGATCGCCGCAACGATAATCGTTGGGCTAAAATGATTACCTAAGTTATTTTGGACAACAAGGACAGGTCTGACGCCACCTTGTTCCGAGCCCACTACTGGGGAAAGGTCTGCAAAATAAATATCTCCGCGTTTGACCATAGTGGAACCTCCTATCTAGTTATATTCTCTGGGGATTCTTTGTGAGAAAGTACATGCAACTTCATAATGAATGGTTTCTAATTTTTCGGCTACCATTTGTAACGTATTTTCTTCATTGCCATCTTTTCCAACTAATGTAACGACTGAGCCGACAGGAACTTCTTCTGCTAAACGAATCATACATTGATCCATACACACTCGTCCGACGATTTCGCAACGCTTACCATTCACGAGCACTGTAAATCCTTGGAGATGACGCAACCAGCCATCTGCATAGCCGATTGGCACTGTCCCAATCCACTCTTCGGATTCAGTCACGTAGGTTTCGCCATAGCCAATTCCTTCGCCAGCCGCTAAGCGTTTTACATGGATGAGTTCACTGGTCAACCGCAAGGCCGGCTTTAACGCATAGCTTGGGGCCAGCTTATTACCTGAAGGGTTCAAACCATACATGGCTACACCATAGCGAATCATGTTTCCTGACACATCAGGATGCCATAACGCTGTCGCACTATTGCTAACATGGACATACCGAGGTAACTCTTCTAAAACTGCTAGAACAGCCTTAAAACGCCCTGCTTGTTTTTCAAAATAGCTTGTATCGATTTCATCAGCTGTTGAAAAATGAGTGAAAATCCCTTCCCATAAAAATTCTTTGTGGGATTGAACAAACCGCACTGCTTGCTTAGTCTCTTCTGGGGTTAAAAAGCCAATCCGTCCCATGCCAGTATCGACTTTTAAGTGAACACGTAATGGCGTGTTACTCTCAGGCGTTAGTTGTTGAAGAGCAGCTTCTAACCATTCTTGTGTAGCTACCGTTACAGATAAATCATATTGAATCAACAAAGGCACATAAGCTAAGTCTACCACACTCAAAATTAAAATGGGGTCCTGAACACCTGCTTCTCTCAATTCAATTGCTTCATCCAATAAGGCGACACAAAAACCTGTCGCGCCACCTTTTTTCGCCGCTTTAGCGGATTCTACGGCGCCATGCCCATAGCCGTTCGCTTTTACAACCGCAAATAAAGCGGTTCCTTCTGGCAAACGTTGACATTCCTTTTGGACATTTTCAGTAATTGCTTGCGTATCGATATGTAACCGTGTAGGACGATGCCATCCAACGACCATTGTACATCCTTCTTTCTTCGTTGCTTCTATTATTCGCTTTCTAAAACAATTTGTGCAATCGCCATAGTATCTGTGTGCGTAATCGAGACAAACACTTTACCATTATGGGGCGAGTTTGCTACGTATGGTGCACCTGTTTTTTCAGTCAGCACCTCAATATCTTGTAAACCAACTTTACCAATCCCTGTGCCCCATGCTTTAGAGAACGCTTCTTTACAAGCAAAACGACCAGCTAAAAATTCTATTTGACGTTTTGTAGATAACTTTTCAAAAAGGGTCAATTCGTTAGGTGTTAAAACCCGTTGAATAAATGATCCTTGTTTTTCAACAATCGGTTTTATCCGACTTAATTCTACTGCGTCAATACCAATTCCCTTTATCATTTTCCGCCTTACTTCCTATTTAATATAGTTACTCCGAATTACCTTTCATTTTAACAAAATTTCAAAATTTTTCCACTGATTCGCTAAAAAAATAAAGAATGTTTTACAAGATCTCACACAAATTGAAGTACCATACGTTTTCTTCCTATTTACATTTTTATAAAATTTTTCTGAATTTTTATAAAAGTAAGACAACAACTAAGAAGTATCGGAAAAAAATCAGGAAACTAAGCGGATGTTTTAATATTTTATAGCAAATTTTGGCTACTTATGGGAGAATAAAAAGAAAAAGGAGAAAAACGTATGACTTTAACTTCTCGGCAAAAAAAGTTACTTCGTTGCGCCCTGTTTATTTTTACTTTGTTGCTCTACATATTTCCAATCTTCTTTAAAAATCCCAGCCTATTTTTTTTCTTGCAACTGGTTTGGATTATAACCATTCATTTGCTACAACAAAAACTGAAACTCTTCAATCTAACTTCCTCGTTGAAAACTTGGATAATTTTGGCGTTTTTCTTTTTCTATATCATTTTGATGCCTTTTTTACTTTTTTTAAGTTTTTCTATTTAACGATTATCTACCAAAAAAGAGCGAGTGTTCCGTTCATAGACGGAACACTCGCTCTTTTGATTATTTAGCGTTTTCGCGAATGACGAAACCACGTTTTTTATCGTTATGACGTTTGCCGCCACGTTGATCTTTATTTTTGCGGTCGCTATTTTTGTAATTACGGTCGCCATCTTTATGGTTTTTGTTGCCACGATAGCTGCCACCTTTACCATTGCCACCACGGTTGCGATTACGGTTGTTCCCACCGCCACCACCACGGCCATTTTTGTTAAAGCCTTTTTTATTTGAAGGCAATGGACGTTCTGGGGTAATTTTTACAGGAACCGCATCTGCTGGATCTTTCGCTACTGTTTTTAATAATAACGCAGCTAAGTCTGTCGCTGAATATTTTTCTAATAACGCTTCAGCAGATTCTAGATATTTGTCTAAACCATTTTCTTCTAGATCACTTTCGATGGTTTCAACAGCTGCACTTAATTGTCCTTTAAATGCTTCTTTTTCGGTTGGTGGACGTAATGGTGTCATCCGTTTTTTCGTTAGGTTTTCGATGACATGTAAGTAACCCATTTCGTTTGGTGTTACAAACGTCACAGACATACCGCCTTTACCAGCACGACCTGTCCGACCAATACGGTGAACATAACTTTCTGGATCTTGTGGAATATCGTAGTTATAGACATGGGTGACACCTGAAATATCTAACCCACGTGCTGCTACATCTGTTGCCACTAAGATATCTAAGTTACCATTTTTGAATGAACGTAAAACGCTCATCCGTTTTTGTTGTGATAGGTCGCCATGGATGCCTTCTGCTTTGTAACCACGCGCTTCTAACCCGCGGGCAAGTTCATCAACACGGCGTTTTGTCCGACCAAAGACAATGGTCAATTCTGGGGTTTGCACGTCTAGTAAACGTGTCATAATGTCAAATTTTTCAAAGTCTTTTGAACGTACATAATATTGATCAATTAAATCAGCCGTCATTTCTTTGGCTTTAATCTTCACATGTTCTGGTTGTTTCATGAATTTCACGCCAATATTCTTGATTGCTGGCGGCATAGTTGCTGAAAATAGAAGTGTTTGACGTTGTTCTGGCACTTGTGAGATGATTTTTTCAATGTCTTCCAAGAAGCCCATGTTTAACATTTCATCTGCTTCGTCTAAAACTAATGTTTCAACAGTTTCTAAT
Source organism: Enterococcus sp. DIV1206 (assembly GCF_051712485.1). Lineage (NCBI taxonomy): Bacteria > Bacillati > Bacillota > Bacilli > Lactobacillales > Enterococcaceae > Enterococcus > Enterococcus sp. DIV1206. The sequence goes on along the minus strand of NZ_JBIOOZ010000001.1, from coordinate 647,993 downwards.
TTCAAGGTACGACGGTTAATATGGTCTAGTAAACGTCCTGGTGTACCTACAACGATATGTGGACGATCTTTTAGTCCACGGATTTGGCGACCGATATCAGCCCCACCGTAAACGGCTTGGACGCGAATCTTTTTATCGCGGCCTAAACGGAATAACTCTTCTTGTGTTTGGATAGCCAACTCACGGGTTGGTGCAATGACTAATCCTTGAATAACGCGGTTGTCTGCGTCAATTTTGTTAAGCATTGGTAAGCCAAAAGCAGCGGTTTTCCCTGTTCCTGTTTGTGCTTGTCCGATTACGTCTTTTCCTGCTAACGCTAACGGAATTGTTTCTGATTGAATAGGGGTTGCTTCCTCGAAGCCTGCGCGTTCTACCGCTGATAATAATTCTGGCGCTAAACCAAGTTCTTTAAATTTCAAATGATATCCTCCTAGATTTTGTTTCGGAAAGAACGATTTCTTCCTAGTTTCAGGTGTCTTCACTTTCAGTTGTTAAAAAGAAATCCATTATAGTGTGCCAACTATTTCTTCTTTCCTGATTTCACCGAAAAATTCACCTTATGGCATTAGAAAAGCCAAACGTGGTCGTTCAGCTTCACATTTATTATTAAACATAGAAATAGATCTATTTTATTTACTACGATTCAATTTTTCTCGTCATCTTCCGGCAATAGGTCATTCTATCATAGAATCCCATTTTCAGCAAGTTTTATGAAACTTATTTACTTTTCCAAAAGTGCATCGATGACTTCACGAAGTCCCATCCCGTTACTTCCCTTTAAAACCACCATGTCTTCTGGCTGTAAAACTTTTTTGACAGCTTCAATCAACTCATTTTTTTCTTCTTTTTTAAAAGAATGAATGTTAGCTGGTGCATAGGTTTCTTGCAATTTATCAGCTAAATAAGCCATTTCAGAACCATATAAAAAGACTTCTTCAATCGCATCTGGGGCTAAATGCTGCGCCATTGCTTGATGCATGGCAGCAGAATCAGGACCTAATTCCAGCATGTCTCCTAAAACAGCAATTCGTTTTCCTACTTTGGACATTTTGCTAAAACTGTCCAGAACAAGACCCATAGCTGTCGGATTGGCATTGTACACGTCACTTAAAATTTCGGCACCATTCGCTGCTTTCAGCCATTCTGTCCGATTCTTTGTTAGTTCCGCTGTAGCCAACCCTTTTTGAATCTCACTATCCGTTAATTGGAAATACCGACCAATGCCAATTGCGATTAATGCATTGGTGACATTATAGGTTCCTGGCACTGGAATCGTAAACGTCATTTGTGTATCACTGATTTTGAATGAGGTTTGCTCTTTGGCTTCATTTGTGACGATTCCTTGAAGTTGACTTTCCTGGCTAAAACCAAAAGTAATCACTTGTTGCGTGACTTTTTCCACCAATGGTTCTAGCAAAGGTTCATCGCTTGGCACAAATAAACTACCGTCTTTGGCTAAACCATCTACGATTTCCATTTTTGCTTGTGCAATGCCTGCTCGTGAGCCTAAATTTTCCACATGGGCTTCGCCAATCATTGTGATGGCGGCAACTTCTGGCTGAGCCAGATTGGAAAGGAAAGAAATTTCCTGAGCGTGATCCATACCCATTTCTAAAATCAGTTTTTCTGTTTCATCAGGCATGTGTAAAATAGTATAGGGTAAGCCAATTTGATTATTGTAATTGCCTTGCGTTTTGTAAGTCACAAACTTTTCAGATAACACAGCAGCAATTAAATCTTTAGTGGTGGTTTTTCCATTACTGCCAGTCACAGCGATGACATTCGGTTGCATTTTATTTAAATAATAGGTAGCTAATTTTTGCATAGCCACCAGTGGATCAGTAACATGCAAAACAGGCAATTGTTGCGGTGCATCGACTAAATCCTGTCCCCAAAAAGCGGCCTGACAGCCATTAGCCATGGCACTCTCAATAAAACGATGACCATCATTTTCACCTTGTAAAGGAACAAAGAGATTTCCTTTCACAATTTTACGACTATCAAATTCAATGCCTGTTAAAGGAAAATCAGGCCATTGTTGCCAATCATTACTGGCTTCAACCGCTTGCGCTACTTCCCAGAAGGTTAATTTCATTATGTTTTGCTCCTCTGACACAGGGACTGGGACATGCCAAAGTCTTGTCATGTCCCAGTCTTGTGTGATTTTTTCTTCTTAGTTATTATAAAATTCTTGGCGTTGTTTAAAACGATTCAAAGCTAACTGAATCAATTCCTCAATTAAATCACTGTATTTCAAGCCCATATTTTCCCATAGTAAAGGGTACATACTAAAGTCAGTAAAACCAGGCATGGTGTTCAATTCATTCAGGAATAATTCGTTTTTGCTTGTTAAGAAGAAATCACAGCGACTTAAGCCACTTCCATCTAACATAATATACGCTTTTTTAGCATATTCTTGCGCTTGATGGGCTACTTCTTCTGGAACATGCGCTGGGATTTGCATTTCAATCGTGTTATTGATGTATTTTGCATCATAATCATAGAAAGCGACATCTTTCACCACTTCACCAGGTAAAGTCGTACGGACATCTTCATTTCCTAAAATGGCTACTTCAATTTCACGTGCTTCAATCCCTTGTTCAACAATTGCTCGGGCATCATAACGGAAAGCTTCTTCCAATGCTTCTTGCAATTCTTCACGATTTTCCGCTTTGCTAATTCCGACACTAGAACCCATATTGGCAGGTTTAACAAAGACCGGATAGATTAAAGAACCTTCACATTTTTCAAAGACTTCTTTTGGATTTCCTTTCCAGTCACTTCTTAAAACTGGCACGAATGGTACTTGTGGAATGCCAACAGTTTGTAAAAGATATTTCGTCATGATTTTGTCCATTGCGTTAGCACTAGCTAAGACACCTGCGCCCACATAAGGCATATTAATGGTTTCCATGAATCCTTGAATTGTTCCATCTTCGCCATTTGGCCCATGTAAAACAGGGAAAACAATCGCTTCTTCTTCATAAATTTCCGAAGGACTGATTCGTTTTCCTGAAAATTCGCCTGTTTCTTCAGGTGTTTGTGCCCAAGTTAAATGTAAAACTTCTTTATTTTGTGGTCGTTCAGATAAGAGAGGGCCTTTTACCCATTGACCATCTTTACTAATAAAGACTAACTGTACTTGATAATATTTATAATAGATTGCATTTAAAACGGAATATGCAGACAAAACAGACACATCGTGCTCTTCACTTCTGCCGCCATACAACAAAATAATCTTCAAATGCTTGTCCTCCTAGTTTCTTTCCTGTCTTTTAGAAAAAATTATTTTTCAAATTATCCTTACTTATTTTAGCATAAAACCCAGTTTCATAATAGAAGCAAATTTAGTGAAGGCAAAATTCTTTGCTTGCCTTTTCCTTGCTAAAGACTCCGTTCCACCAGCTCAATAAGGGCTTGTTTAAACGTTATTCTATCTTGGTCTGTAAAAGGTTTAGGTCCTTTCGTTCGGCCACCTTTTCGCCGAATTTGGCCACTAAAATAGCGTTGTTCTAACAAGCCATCAATATTTTCTTTCGTATATTGATAACCTAGTTGATGTAAAACTGACACTCCTTTTGGCAAAACCAAGGAAGCTAAGCCATAATCTTGTGTAATTAAAAGATCCCCTTTTTTTATTAACTGCACAATTTTAAAATCAGCAGCATCCGCTCCTTTATCAACATACACAAAAGAGACATTTTCTGGATAATCTTTTAAGGAATAATGATCTACACTAGTAACAATCACCACATCCAAAGCTTTCTCTACAGCGACTTCAATAACCGTCTCTTTCACAGGTGAACCATCGCCATCGACAAAAATTTTCATTCATTTCCCTCGATTCTTCCTTGCTCTAACCATTTGGGATGACGTTGAAAGTAGTGTTGTAATTCGTCAAAAACGACTTCTTTAACCACTTCATATAACTCTGTATTTCTTAAAATGGTTTTCGTTGCATCCGTGTAGCGGGGCTTTGGTATCGTAATGGCTAAAACAAAATCAAATTCTGCTAAAAAACTATCTGCTGTCACAGATAATGAGTAATGTTGCTCCTCTAAAAATTGATTAAAGGCGGCCACTACGCCATCAAGAAAACCCTCATAGTGGGTTCCACCAAGACTAGGATAATGCCCATTAACAAATGTTTTTTGCACTTGCGGTGCATGATTTTTACTCAAAATAAATTGAACAAGGGCCAATTCTGTTTGCTTGGCTTGAATAATCGGTGCGGCTTTTCTAGTTAATGGGTTATCTTTTTCAAATAAATAATTACTTAAACCTTTAGGGTAATAACAAAGATTTTTTTGTTCCTCTTCTTGTGTTAAGAGAATCTTTAAGCCTGGATTCAACATGGCAATCTGTTGACATTGCTGTAAAACACGCATATAAGAAAGTGATTCTGTACCAAAAATTTGCGTATCTGGCCAAAATAAGACTTCAATTCGTTCCTGGGTTTCTTCAATAGGTAATAATAATCGTTTTTTCAATTGCCCTTGATGATAAATAAAAATAGTCCGCTGTTTTTCTTGATCGATACTGATTCCTACTTGTTTTGAGAAGGCTTGTAAAACAGATAAATACAGAAAAGGTGGTTCTAAATCGACTTGCTTTTGTTCAAAAACAAGCGGTCGTGTGGAAGATACCTGAAAAGAGATTTGTTGACGCGATAACTGTATAGCAATTTTCCCTTGATTCTTTTCAATGAAAAACTCTAATAAACCGTTAATTGTCTGAACAAGTAAATTCTCTAAGCCGACTAAGCCAGTCGTTCCAATGAACGCTTCTGGTCGTTTTTGAATCCGTTCAATAAATTCATCATTTTCTAAAACTGTTAAAAGATGTGCAACACTCATCCTGCTGCCTCCTTTGCAATCTGTTTCTTTTAATTATAATGAAAAAAAGACCAGAAGAAAAGCCACACACGACTTTTCTTCTGGTTTTCTTCTTTAACGAATTAAATCAATATTCGGATGCTCAAGAACGTGATTCACTTGTTTGACCGTTGTCAAAGGAATATCTCCTTGAATCGTATGTGCAAGGACCCCATTGACTGTGGCAAAGGTAACTGCCTTTTCTAACGACCAATTTTGGCTATAGCCATATAAAATCCCCGCCGCATAAGCATCACCAGCACCAATTCGATCAAGATTAAGAAGCGGTCTTTTTTCACTCTGTTGGTACTCATTTTGGGTATATAAATACCCACTTAAGTAGTTTTGATTTTGGGAATGACTTCTCGTTGTCCCAGCAAACCATTCCAAATTGTATTGAGACATGAAACGCTGAATCAGTTCAGTTTCTTGTGCCTCACCTTCTAAATCTTCTCGCGGAATGAAACCCAATAGCTCGACCAAATCACGTCGACTGCCAAAAACAATATCACAATAAGGTAAAATGCGTTCGTACTGTTGACGCATAAAGAGTGCGCTATTTGCTGTATTCAAACTAGGTCGATAATTAAAGTCAAAACAAACTTTCTTTTGACAGGCATGCGCCTTTTGAGCAAGTATCAAAGCAGCATCACGAGTTTTTTCAGTTAAACTTAACGAAATACCACAAATATGCACCATATCTACTTCCGCTAAAAAGGCCTCAAAATCGTAGTCCTTCGCCTCGCTGATGCCAAAAGCACTCTGATGGCGATTTTGATAAGTTACTTGTGTGGGTCGGATTCCATAACCCATTTCTGCAAAAAAACTACCAATATGATCGCCCTTTTCTCCTACCCATTGATCTGAAATTCCTAACTTCCTTAGCGCTGCTTTGCCAGCTTCACCAAGACGATTGGCAGGTAATTTCGTAATCAATGCTGTTTCTAGTTGAAAATGAGCCAAATTTGCTAAGAGATTTACGCCAGTCCCTACAAAGTTCATTCTTAACTGCTCTGTTTGTTCTAACATTAGATACTCTGGCGGAGTGAAACGAAGCATGACTTCACCAAACGCAGCAATTTTCATCTTTGCCACCTACTTATTCAATGTGTTTTTCATCATGGTTAGTAACGTTTTCACGTCTTCTGTTCTAGTGTCCCCTGTTTCTTGATCGATAATTGAGCTGTAAACATGAGGAATGATTTTTTTAACGCCGGCATCCACCGCAATTTGAACAATTTCTTCAAAGTTTTCTAAATCAATGCCCCCTGTTGGCTCTAAATAAAAGTCATACTTGGCACAAGCTGCTGCTACTGCTTGGTATTCTTCTTTGTGAGCCAAGCCTTTCATCGGGAAATATTTAATGGAACTGCCCCCCATGTCTTTCAACAATTTGATGGCGGTTTCGATAGGCACTTCCGCCGCTGGCGCACCAGAGCTTAACGGACCTGTCGCAATGTTGACATAGCCAACTTTGCCTGTGGGTGAAACCAAGCCATTAATCACTGTTTCGTCTTGACGAAGTAAGGCCCGCGAAGCGCCGACACCTGTGAAGACTTGGTTCACGTGTTGCGGTTGTAAAACTTCTGATAAGCGAGCCACCATTTGACTTTGATTTGGATCACCAGCTCCTAAACCGACAGATAAAGCGTTGTTGGTTGCTGCTTGGTATTTTTTCATATCGTCAATGGCTGCTTCATCGGTTTCATAGTTTTTTGAAAGGACGCCTAACACAACATGCCCTTCTGCTGCTTCATAACAGGCTTGGGCATTTTCTACTGAATTGGCTAAAACGTTTAAACAAATGCGTTCTTCTAAATAATTAGGTTTTAATGACATGGCTTATTTCTCCTTTGTGTCCATAATTTCTTGTAATCGTTGCACGATTTTGTTCATTTCTTCTTGATTGACAGAACGAATGTCAAACTCAATGATGCCATTGTTTGCTTGATATTCTCGCGTATAAATGGCTGGACTTTCTGCTTTTAACGCTTGGATGACTTCCTTAGCGGTTTTTCTGCCGTCCACTTTGACACTGGCGCGATAAATGTCTCGTCCGGCGCCATCTTGGACGATTTTAGCGGTTAAATCTGACAGGTTGTTGATGGCTTCAACAAACGGTTTTAAGCGCTCTTGCATCGAAGCCCCTGATTCACTGCCATGTGCCAAGTATTCTTCCACTGCTTGCGTAAAGCCTAGGATATTGTCTTTGCCAATTTTCATTGCTCGACCAATGCCTTTGCCTTGCAGGCGCACCCAGTCAATGTATTCTTTTTTCCCGACCACTAAACCAGCACTTGGCCCTTCAATGGCTTTGGCGCCGCTGTAAATCACCAAATCAGCGCCTGCTTCGGTGTATTTGAAAAGATCTTCTTCTGCTGCCGCGTCAACAATTAGCGGCACCTTGTGGCGTTGCGCCACTTTGGCCGCTTCGGCCACCGTCAGCATACTTTTTTGCACGGTATGGTGGCTTTTGATGTATAGAATGGCCGCTGTTTTTTCAGAAATCATCATTTCCACGTGTTCTGGACTGCACATGTTGGCGTAGCCAGCTTCCACCACTTGGCCGCCACCTTGCGCTATCATAACTTCTACAGGCGTGCCGTAGTCCACGTTGTGCCCTTTAGGTAAAACAATCTCTCGCTGTTCGATCTTTTCTGTATAGGGATGATACGCGTGGTACAAGCTGCCTTTTCCAATCAAGGCAGCCACCGATTGGGCAATCCCCGCCGAAGCCGAGGAAACGATTTGGGCATCTTCTACCTTCAACAAGTTGGCTAAAAAGGCCCCTGTTTGCACACTAAGTTCACTCATTTCAAAGAAATGTTCGCCGCCGAATCGTTGAGCCGCGAGGACTGCCTCCGAAACTTTGGAGACACCTAGAATGGTCATTTTGCCAGAAGCATTAATGACTTCTTTTAAGTGGAATTTTTCGTAACTAATTGTCATAGATTTGTCCTCCAATAATTGTTTTGATTGGGCGAATTTGCTCTTTGGCTACTCGTGTCAATCCATTAGAATCAGTCAATGTTTTTTCTTCTGCTTGAATCGTGAAAATCGTTAAATCAGCATCTTTACCTATTTCCAACGTGCCTTTTTGCGTTAAATGGAAATTCTCAGCAGGAGCCTTGGTTACCTTTTCAATAATTTCTGGCCAATCATAGCCGACCACACGGAGTTTTTCCATCGTTGTGGCTAAATCATAAACAGGACCATTTTCTCGGTTACGAATGTAAATATCTGTGCTAATTGATGCAGCTTTCATTCCCTCGCGCAACGCTGTTTCAGCTACGTGAAAATTGAAACTATCCGTACCATGCCCGATATCAAATACGACCCCTTTGTTGTACGCTTGCCAAGCGAAGTCTTTTATTTTATCCGTTGCTTGGTCTAAGATGCCATTTTCTTTCCCATTAAAACAATGGGTTAGGACATCCCCTTTTTCCATCAAGGCTAAAATTTCATCTAAATGAGGCGGTGCTGATCCAATGTGAACCATTAAGGGAATTTCTTGGTTCTCTTGCTGAATCTGTTTGGCCAATTCTAAAGGCGTAATGCCGTTATCGCCAATAACGGTCCTACTCATACGGGCTTTAATCCCTACAACAAAATCTGGTAATTCTTGAATCGCTTTTTTGACCAAACTCGCTTGTACTTTACTTAAATCTGCGAGTTCGTCCTGAGCAACGATGCCCCATTTAGAAATATTGACTAATCCAAAAACATTTGTTTTTGCTTGTTGCGCTAAGTCATAAAATTCATGAATGTTTTCAGCACCTGTTGTCCCAGCATCAATCACTGTCGTAACACCCTTTTTGACCCCAATTTCATCTGGATAATCATAATAAAGAGCCATTTTTTCAAAACAATGAACGTGATCATCTATCCAGCCTGCGGATACATAAGTACCTGGTTCTAAGTGGATAGTTTCTTTTGCAGAACCTGAAATAGTTGCTGCAACAGCAGCTATTTTTTTCTCTTTAATTGCAATTTCAACAGGCATACCATCTACTGTCTGTCCATTTTTTATAAGTAAATCGTAGTCCATATTCTTCCCTACTTTTCTATAAATCTAAATTTTGTCCAAGGCTTAATGAATTCTAATAATACAAGTTCTTCTTCTATAATACGCCCTACTCGATTTTTGCGTGAGTCTTGATGTGGTTCTAAAACGACTTGTAATTCATTTTTGTATTTTCCAAATGCATCATTTCCCACAACAACATCTCCAGGTTGTAGCATTGCTTGATTATCATGTGGGGGATTAGCTTCATTTTTATATTTTTTACGCACTTCTGTGGAACGAATCATCTGCTGAGTGATATCTCCACGGCGAAAATGTTGATTTTTTGTTACGATTTCTTTTTCAATTTCAGAAGTCGCTTCTTCAAAAACAATGGTCAATTCTGTTTGATAACGATTCAACTGACCCAATGCTTCTAATTCTTCGTTGGAAGCATAAGCATTTCCAATAACAACATCATCAATTAAATTTGTTGCAAATAAATGTTTAGCTTGAACAGTGACTGGCAACTGTCTATGCATTTCTAAAGTAGGTAGCCCATCATTCACATCCCAAGGACCAATTTCACCTACCTGTGATGAAATAAAAGCAGCTGTCCGAATACCTTCCTTTTTAAAACGGATGCTACATTTTTCAAAGAAATCATACGGCAATGCAGTTCCCGCTTGTGGATAAAAGTTATGACAACCATATAAGAAAGGTCGATTTGCTTCATACGTCAAAATATTATCAAGATAAGCGACATCATTACTCATATTCAACTCAATAGCCACGCCGAATGGATTAAACGTCAACATGGCTTCTTTATTTCCATCAAACCCTGTATCCAATCGAATCCCATCAGCTCCTAATTCGCTGAAAAAAGTCAAATCATCATATGAAATTTCCAATTCATCAAAGATACTTGGAACGACATCTAAAATTGTTTCAAATCCTAAATTTTTCGCATAACTAATTAATTCTTTAAATTTTTTCTGAACCGCTTCTTTGCCATCGGTCACTTCTAACATACTCATAAAAATTCGAGTAAACCCACATTCGCTGGCTTTTTTTAAATACGCTTTATCTTGATTGATATCACTATGATCTGGATAAACTGATACACCTAATGCTCTTTTCATCTTCGTTCTCACACTCCGCTATTTTCAAATTTATTTCGAAATTTCCAAGCAATCACCGAGCTACACAGGATTGTTGTAGAGCCAACGAGCAATACTGGTTGATTTAGAAATCCGCCAATTATCATGGAAAGAGTAATACAAAATGCCGTAAAAACCAACGTCTTTACCAAACCAAATTGATAAACAACAGTAGGCAACTGCCCTTTTTCTATAATAATTTGACTAACGATAAAAAAGAAAATGAACCAAATAATCATCTTATACGCTCCTGACTTTCTTCTCTGACTTAGAAGGGGCAGGATATTCATATCAGAACACCCGCCCTAACATTTTTTAATTTTTCGCTGCTTGTTCAGCTGCTAATTCTTCTGCTTCTTTATCCAATTGCTGTTTTTCATAAACTTTGAAAAATGGATAGTAGATAGCCATTGTAATTAAGAAGTTAACAATCACTAATACTGCGGCCGAGAAACTCCAATTGGTACTCATCCAAGCAGCAATTGGTGCTGGAATTGCAAACGCTAAGCGTGCAGCCATCATCGGAATTATATTAGCGACTGTTAAGAAATAAGATAACGTTGTGGTAATTAACGGTGCCACGATAAACGGAATACCTAAAATAGGATTCATTACGATAGGCGTTCCGAAAATAACTGGTTCATTAATATTAAACAAGCCTGGTAAGAACGATAAACGGCCAAGACTTTTCAGATACGTTGATTTAGAAAACATCATTAAAACAACTAAAGAAAGCGTAGTTCCAGCGCCACCAATCCAGATAAACCATTGTAAAAACTGTTCTGTAAAAATATTAGGTAACTGATGAACGTTTGCACCATTGGTAAAAGCTTCAAGGTTTTCTGCAATCGACATATCCCAGAAAGGACGAATAACTGGGCCCATAATCGCTGGACCATGAATCCCTAAAACCCAGAAGAAACAGATTAAGAAGACTGTTAGTAAGCCGCCAAATAAACTGTTACCAGCAAGGATACCTTTAAGTGGCATTAATAACGTACTCAAGAAACCATTCAAATCAAAACCAATTACGTGGCGAATAACCCAGAATAATAAAAGAATAACTGCTCCTGGAATTAACGCAATAAATGAATTTGACACTTCAGGCGGTACGCCATCTGGCATCTTAATCATAATATCTTTTTCAATAAAGAAGCGATAAATTTCAACAGATAACAGCGCTGTTACAATCGCACCAAATAAAGAAGCTGAACCTAAATTTGCTAAATTAATATAGCGCCCTGCTGTAATGACGTTGTCAACATCTTCAAAGACACGTGTTGGTGGTGCCGCTGTTACTAAAAAGGCCATTAATGCTAAAATTCCGCACGTCAAAGAGTCAAGCTTATAACTTTTGGCCAATGATGAAGCAATCCCAAATGTTGCATAAAGTGCAAGTAATCCCATCGTATAGCGGGAAGGAATATCTAAAATTGCTTGATAAGGTTCAATCAATTTTGTGTATGCCTCAATTGGAATATTTTGAAAAATTGTAAAGAATGAGCCCACAATTGTTAAAGGCATCGTTGCAATTAATCCTTTTCTAATCGCTGTCATATGGCGTTGCGAACCAAATTTATTCGCAATCGGCATTAACTTAACTTCCATCCACTGTACAAAACCATTCATTTGTTAATTCCTCCGTTCAACTAATAAAAATAATAATTATTTCGCATTTATAATAACATAGTAACATTATAATGTAAACGCTTATTCTTATTTGTGACAGAGAAAGTGCAAATCAAAAGGCTTTTTCTTATTATAAAGAAACCGGAAATATTGCACCAAAAATCATTGCGCCTAAAATTGCGCCCCCAGCGATTGGCTTTTTCCAAATGTAAAAACCTAAAGCTCCTAATGTAGCACCAATCCCAATAGGAATCGAAGCACCCGCCGCACTCAAAATAATTAACGGGCCTAAGAAACGTCCTGAGGCATTACCAGCCCCCATCATCACATCCGCACCAAAAGTGGAATTTCCTTGATTGATAGTAAATTTCCGAATCAACACAATTACGCCGCCAACTGCTAACCCTAGTAGCGCACCTGTTAAAAGGGCTAAGCCAAAGTTTTCTACAGGTGCTTTAATACCCATGCTGAGGAAAATTGCAGGTACGCCAATCCCGATCCCCGTTAAAATTGAGCCACCTAAATCTAAAATCCCGACTAAAGAACCTTCTAAAATTCGTGCAAACAGGAAACTTGCACCAAATGCTGCGGCAGCGCCATAAGAACCACCATCTAAACCAGCTTTTAGCATCGCAACAATTGAAACTTCATTAAAGGCGCCCACACCATAAACTACATACATATGTGTTCCTGCAAAAATTGCCGCTGACATAATCCCGACTAAAATCGGAAAGCCCCAATCAGCATACCAAAAACTTTTGCCTTTTAAACCTTCTTGAATTTCTTGTTCTTGTTGTGCCCATTCATTTTTTTCTTGCTGTTCCATCTATGAGACCTCCTTTTTTCTATTTAACGGTGAAGACATTGTGTAAATTATTTAACCATTGAGGAATAGACAAGCGGAAACTTTCGATCATTTCTAAGTCGAACCCTCGGAAGAAGCCACTTAAAATAAATAATAAGATAATGGCACCAAGCATGCCGCGTGTCATTCGGGTCCACCCTAAATCATCGACACCTTTACCGATTAAGATCCCTAATACAACTCCTGGGACAGCATTGCCCATGACTAATTGAGATAATCCGCCAAATAACGTTCCCCAAAAACCCGTCCGTTTTCCTGCATCTAAAGCCGCTAGCCAGAATAAAACGGGCATCACAGTATTGATTAAAATCGTTGCTGCAGGTACCAACACCGCAACTGCTGTTACTTGTAGCGATTCTGGAATTGCTGCAGCTGTACTATTTAAGAAAGCCACAGTCGCCATTCCTACAAAGGCCCCGACAATCCCCATTTTTTTGGGATTATGCATCGTTTTAGTGACATCTTTATCCTTTACCAATAAAATTGCTGCAGCCCAGTTAGGCACAATCCGGTGGGTCACATCTTGTGTAAAGGCACCTGCTCCGACGGCCGAAGCCCAAGCATTAAAGAAAAAACCTAAACCAAAAGAAAAGTGTGATGCTGGATCTCCTTGTGCCGCGTTCATTTCTCCTAATGTTCTAAATGCCCCTAACCCTTGCGTTTGTGGTGCATGAAACATCCGAGCAGCGCCTGCGCCAGCTGCAAAACCTAGTAAACCACCAATAAGCAATGACTTCAGCAAAATGATTACAAATTCCATTCCTTCTTCCTCCCTTTATACGCCTCTTTTTGAAAGAAACGGAACTACTACTGCGTTCGGTTCTTTAATTGTTTCCGTTAAAAAATCAACTTCTTCGACTGCAATGGCTTGGATTTCCACTTCTACAGCTAGTTCGACATGATAAATCACTCTCTTTCTAGGAAAGAAGAAGAACAGAAATTTTTCTGTATAAACTTGTTCTTTTGCCTGACGAATAGTTACTTCTTTCGGTTCAATCCGGATGAGGACCTCTGTTGTTTCTTTTAATACTTTTTTTGAAACATCATTCAACGCACTTGCAAAAGCTTCATTCTTCTTATTACCTTTTCCAGAAACAATCACGGTTTGTGTTGACCGTTTTGTGGCATCCATAATTACCGCTCCTTTCTAAGTTACTACTTTCTATGCTCCGTGTTTCTTAATAAATGCTTCAGTTACTCGTTTACCAAGTTCTTCCTGATCCATAAAACCAAATCCAAGAACAGTTTTCCCATCGTTAATTGCTGTTACCCCTTCTTCGATTGATCGCATGCCATGTCTTTCGGGATACCCGTATTTAGTAGCAGCCGTTAACGCCCCTGCACCACCACTGCCACAGAAAGAAATGCCTAAATCTGCCTTTTCTTGTTGCATCACATCTCCTAAACGCATATCAGCGCCCATTCCTGGAACAACAACCGCGCGACCACCTGCTTGCTCCACTCCTTTTGCAACATTTTGTCCTTTTCCTAAACGATCTGCGATAACTACTGTAATCATAACTTTTCCTCCTATTAATTGTTTTGTTTAGCAACTTCAAAATGAACAGCTAAAACATACCATTCATCTTCTGATAACTGACCAATTGCTTCTGTTGTTTCTTGTGCAATTTTCAACGTTTCTGGTGTTAGTTCCGTAAACAACGTCCGATCAACACCAGATAATGTCGTTCCTTCTCTTGAACGATTCAGCATCTCATTGAGATGGTTAATCAAAATCGTCCACTGTAATTCCGTTGGTTCAATTTGTGCTTCTGCTAATCGCGCACTGGTTTGTTTGATAATCGATTGTAGCTTTTCTGGTTCAGCACTTTGTCGAATGATCTCCTGTGCTTCCATTGCTAGTTCCATCCTCTTCCTCCTTTGGTTGTTCTAAATAATTAAGTAATGCTGAAATTTCAGCATGATTGACAGGTAACTCATTTTTAGCAAATAAACATTCAATTTGCCGAATTTCTTCTTGCCTTTCATGAGATACTTCTCTATTACAAGGAATCTCTTCGTATTGTTTATTAAACGTAATCCGATGTGTCATTAATAAAACGTGCAGTAAAAAGGCTTCTTGATATTCGCTCAGTAACTTTGTTTGAAACATTCGTTTTAACTCTTCATAAATAATATACGCTTTTACTAACAAATCTTGGCTTTGTATCCGTTCATTTTTTTCAATTACATCAGATTTCGTGGAGCGAGCGGTACCTTTTCCTTGACGTTTCCCTAATAAAATTTTATCGACCTCTTCCCGAATCAAACTTAAGTCTGTGTACGTCAACAATGGACTGACTTTAATAAATGGGTATGTCATTTCTTCAATTGGGAAAATACTCAATACCAAATCAGGCTTTTCTGCTTGAATCACTTCAGTTGCATTTAAAACAGAAGCAAATCCTGCGAGTTCAACGTTTGGTACTTCCTCTAAAATTTTTTGTTCAATTAAACTGGTCACACCTAAGCCCGTCGAGCAAACATACACAATCCTAACAACTTTAGCTTCCTGCTGTTGTCGTTCCTGAGCTGCCAAAAAATGCAACGCAATATATGCGCAGAAAGAATCGTTGACTAACAAAACAGAACGTTGAATTAATTGTTTACAAGCACTTTGAATAGCTAAAAATAACGCTGGGTGTTTTCCTTTGATTTCTTCAGAAAACGGATTGTATTCATTAATAAATAAATGTTTCTTTGTAAAACGTAAGGACAGGTGTGCAAACAAGTTCGTAAATAATTGGCGATCATTTACAAAAGGATAATTCAGCTCTTTTGAAACGCTTTCAATCACTTGCTTTGTTAATTGAACCATATCTTGCCGTTGATGGGTTCCGAATAAATCACTATAAATATAAAAATATTCATCCGCTAATAAAGGCAAGTCATACCGTTCAAACACCTCTTGTAAAAGTAAAAGTGGTACTTCGTTCCGTTGTTCAAAGCGTGTTTTTTGTGATAACACTCGGTAAGTCCCAATTGTATGTGCCATCTGCATACGTGCTGCGGCAATTGCCACTCTCAACGTAATAGATAATATTTCGGCATAATCAAATTGATTTTGATCGAGTGGATTAATTAAATTTCGCATTTTTTTCAATGCACTACGATAACAACCTTGAAACAATGTCCCTGACCCAAATTTAATTTTAGGGATCTTTTCAGCCCCTTTTGTCTTTGTCACATAGTTCATAATTTGGTAAATATCGTATTCTGTAAGTTCTTTTTGAGTGATAAATTCCATCAGTAAGCGTACATTGCTTTCTTCACCACTAATTGTAAATCCTTGCCGTGCTTGGCGAATTAAGGTTAAATCATATGCTTGCAGCAACCGTTCGACCTGTTCCAAATCACTAACAATTGTGTTTCGACTCACTAATAATTCATCTGCTAGCTGCTGTGCCGTTAAGTAACCTTTGACTGACAATAGCTGAAAAATCAATACATTGACTCGTCTTTTTTGATCAGGATAGGTTTCAAATCGATCGACATCGATAATTTCATTTTTTAACAGTAAGCGTTTAGAGTCAGGTAAATCTAGCCAGATTCCCTTATTTCGTTTTGAATAAAGTGTCTCATCGTGCTGTTCAAACCAAGCACGAATATCTTCTAAATCATACTTAATTGTTCGAACGCTGACAGTAAAGTTCTCAGCTAATTCTTGCGTGGTAATACTCCCTTCCAAATCCAAAAGCATCAATAAAATATTTATCGCTCTTTTGGACAACAACACGGTCATGCCTTGTCACCTCTTTTCTTTTCCCTTTACACTTAAAACTATAGCGTTATTTTATCTGTTCCACAACACAAAAAAGTTGCACTTATAAAAGTGCAACACTTCTCTTTTCATACAAAAAAATCCCTTAACAGTAGTAACTGTTAAGGGATACCACACTATTTATTTGCATAAATAGACAGAGACCTTCTCCACAAAAGTATTCTGTCCGACACGTTACAAATCCGGTAACTGATAGCCGTACTATCTGGTGTCGTTGTGTTTGACAATCACTAGCCGTCAAAACGGAATAGCCGAAGCTATCTGATTGAGTCAACTCGTCGCATAAAACACACTTTAACACAGAATAGTATGGATAGCAAGTTGTGGTAATTATTCTCTATCAAACCATTCTTGATAAAAACCTTCAACAATTTTGACGGTTGCTATCGTTAATTCTTTCGTCATTACGGGGCTAGTTAACTTTTTGTCTTGTAAACATTGATTCACATGATTGATTTCATACGTAAATTCACTAGTGAATTGTTCAGACCATTTGACAGTGTTGCCTTGAGTATCTGTATAATAAGCACAATCTGTTTTCCAGAAATTAGGAATAACGATTTGCCCTTTTGTCCCACAGATGGTCATTTCACTAGGTATCTTTAAACCAACATTAATAAAAATATTGCCCAGTGTCCCTTCAGCAAATTTCAAAGCTAAATTACATTGACTATCCGTCGCCCCTTGCTGATATGTTGCGGTTCCCGTAACCGCTTGAATTTCTTTCCCTAATACGTATTGTAAGTATTGTAATGGATAACTTCCTGAGCCATGAAGCGCTCCACCACCCGCTTCTCTCGAGTAAAACCAGGGAATATGATCCACATTGGGATAGGCAGTAACTGACTGAACCCATAAAATTTCTCCCAATCCCCCTTCTTGAATCGTCGCCTTTACTTTTTGGGTAATTGGTAAAAAGACAGATTTCTGAGCTTCCATTAGAAAAACCCCTTGCTCCTGTGCGATTGCGAAGAGTTCTTCTGCTTCAGCAGCATTTAATGTAAATGGTTTTTCCAGTAGGACGGGTTTTCCTTGTGATAACGCAAGCTTAGCTGCTGAGTAATGTCCTTGATTGTAGGTGGGAATATAAATAATATCAATTGTTTCATCCTTACATAACTCTTCATAACTGCCATAAGCTACCGGAATCGCTAATTCTTTAGCCATTTTTTGAGCATTCTCTAAACGCCTTGATGCAATCCCGCGCACCTCAGCTTGCGCGCTTTCTCGAAGCCCTGCTACAAATCTTGGGACAATTTGGGCAGTACTCATAATTCCATAACGAATTTTATCCATGTGATCGCCTCCTCTTTCACTATACGAGAAAAACGAATATTTGGAAACTATTTCAAAAAAAAAGAAACCGTTTCCCCAAAACGATTTCTTTATATGTAAATTAACGGATACCAACGCTAACTTTTAAAGCTTGATTGACCTGCTCCATCTCTTCACGAGAAAGTTGACAAACCTTGTGTAGCATTCGTTCTTTATCCAATGTTCGAATTTGTTCTAACAAAATAAGTGATGGCGTCCTGCACTCGTTATGGGGAATTTCGATGAGGACTTGCGTTGGTTGCAGCCGCTTGCTTACGTTACGGGTAATCGGTGCAACAATCAACGTTGGACTAAATAAGTTACCTTTGTTATTTTGAATAATCAGGACAGGTCGAATCCCACCTTGTTCAGAACCAACAACTGGTGAGAGATTCGCATAAAAAACCTCACCTCTTTTTATCATTCAGATTCCCTTCCCTCCTTTTCCTTTAAAAAATTATAGCATATTGTTTCTTTCAATATTTTCAACTTTTTAGCTACCCTTAAAATATTTGATAAAACAACCCTTTAAAAGTCAAAAAAAGCTTAAACAGTCGACTCTGATATAGAGACGGCTATTTAAGCTAACTATTACATTTTTGTTAAAATACTATCCACTTTTGTATTAATTAAATCAATAGCGACGTGGTTTTCGCCACCTTCTGGCACAATGATATCTGCATAACGTTTCGTAGGTTCAATAAATTGGTGATACATGGGCTTGACGACTGTCAAATATTGTTCAATCACAGAATCCAACGTACGGCCACGTTCTTCCATATCACGCTTGATTCGACGAATAATACGGATGTCATCATCTGTATCCACATACACTTTAATATCCATTAAATCCCTTAAGCGGCGATCTTCTAAAATTAAAATCCCTTCAAGAATAATTACTTCTTTCGGTTCTTGGATCACCGTTTCTGTACTTCTTGTATGCGCAACATAGTCATAAACTGGCTTTTCAATGGCTTGATAGTTTAACAGTTGTTCAACATGTTGAATCAATAAATCTGTATCAAACGCAAAAGGATGATCATAATTGGTATTTAAACGTTCTTCAAAACTCAAATGGCTCTGATCTTTATAATAAGAATCCTGTTCTAACATCATAATTGAATGATCGGGAAAATTATTAAAAATCGCACGGCTAACACTGGTTTTTCCGCTTCCTGATCCGCCAGTAACACCAATGATAATTGGCTGACTATCTTTCATGTATAAACCTCTTTCTTTTCAAAAACTTCATTGTCTTTTACTATTATAATGAAAACTCTGAAGAATGCCAGACCTTTTCCAAGACTTTTCATGTGATTTTTATCTTCTTATGAAAAATCTGCCCACACTTCTTTCAATTACAGTATACTTATCAATAAAAGGAGAATCCTACCTATGATTAAAAAAGTCAAAAAAGAAGCACTTACAACGGCGCATTACGCTCTTCTTTATGAGGCAGATCCCTCAAAAAAAATGGTGGCAGATTACATTACCCGCGGCATTTGCTTTGACTATCAGACTGAAGAACTTCAAGGAATTTTAGTCCTGTTGCCGACTCACCCACGGACATTGGAAATCGTAAACATCGCTGTCTCAGAAGAAAGCCGAGGGCGGGGCATCGGGCAAGAATTATTACATTTTGCCATTGATTTTGCCAAAAAAGAAAAGTATGATTCCTTGGAGATTGGGACTGGGAGCACAGGCTTTCAACAGCTATATCTCTACCAAAAAGTCGGTTTTCGAATGACACATATTGAACCAGATTTTTTTATCCATCATTATGATGAGCCTATTATAGAAAACGGCTTGCCTTTAAAGGATATGGTTCGCTTACGGTTACATTTAAGTTAAAAAGAGGTCGGGACAGAACCGTTTAGCTCCGAGAAATAAGAAGAAATTTCCGAAAATTGCTCTTTAATTTTTGGAGAATTTCGGCTTATTTCCGAAGGAGTTGGTTCTGTTCCCGCCGTTTATCAGTTTTTGAGCGTGGAGCAAAAATCCAAAGTGATTTTTGTCCCACGCTCTTTTTAATGCCCAAGAATTGGTAACAACTCATCTAGCTGTTGAATCGTATAATTGGGTTGAATGGTTGGTGTTGCTGGAGCGGAGGTCGGATTGAGCCAAACAGTCTGAATTTTCGCTTGTTGGCCTCCTTGAATATCTGAATGCAAAGAATCGCCAATAATCATTGTTTTTTCTCGACTAAAATTAGGAATCCGTTCAAAAACAAAATCAAAATACTCTTTCATTGGTTTTTGATAACCCACTTCTTCTGAAACAAAAATATCTTTAAAATAAGGCATTAATTTCGAATCTTCCAATCGACGATACTGTGTTTTTGCCACTCCATTTGTCACAATATATAAATCATAATGGGGTGCTAATTTTTCCAAGATACGTTGACTATTGCCAAGCAAGTCATGTCCTTGACTTAAATATTCTCGGTAGTTTTCTCCCATTTTAACGCTATCAACTTCTCGATTAAACGCGTCAAATAATAGACCAAACCGTGTATCAAGGAGAACATCTTTTGTTATTTTTCCTTCTTCAAATGAACGCCATAATCCTTGATTAATTCGGTGGTATGTTGACTCGACTTCAGATGTAAATGGTACATTTTCTTCTTCAAATAAGGCATGGAGCGCCTTCTTTTCAGCCAATTTAAAATCTAACAATGTATCATCAACATCAAAAAGCAATGTTTTCATTTCCGTTCCTCTTCTCTTTTCAAATTACTCGGTAACGCTTTGCTTGTTTGTTGTTTTTCAATAAAAAAATAAGGCAATAGCAATTGTAACTCTTCTCTTGTTAATGAACGATAAGCACCTAAAGGTAATTGCGGATCTAGCCGCAACGGCCCCATAGTTTGACGTTTTAAAGCAGTCACTTTTTTCCCCACAGATAAAAACATTTTTTTCACTTGGTGAAATTTTCCTTCTTGAATAGTCAGGAAAACATGACTCTCCGTTTCAGTCGCTGCAAGAACAGTTATTTTTGCTGGCTTACATTGAATGCCTCCTTGCAAAACAATCCCATCTTTAAATTTAGCACAATCTTCTGCAGAGACCAAACCATTGACTTTCACTTCATAACATTTCGCTACTTCTTTATTTGGCCGAATTAATTGATACCCTAATTGTCCATTATCTGTTAATAGAAGTAACCCTTCCGTATCGCCATCGAGTCTGCCCACTGGATAAAGACCAGGGCGTCTGTCTTGTGGTGCAATCAAATCAATGACTGTTTTTTTAGATGCATCTGAGACAGCACTAACCACACCTTTTGGCTTATTCAACATGTAGTACACATGGGTCTTATGCGAAATTAATTGTCCTTTTACTTTAATCATTTGTAATTGCGCATCGACATTTTGGCTTTCATTTAAAGTCACGATGCCATCCACAGTGACCTGCTTGCCTTTGATTAATCGTTTCACCGTTTTGCGTGATCCAAACTGAAGTTCTTCTAGTAATTTATCTAATCGCATTGTTCCGCTCCATTCTGGTATTAGTATAGTGGAATCCGTTAAAGATGAAAAGTGGAAAAAGGTAATTCCTTGACGTATAAAAATATAAGTGTTACGGTTAATAAGTAAAGTAAATAAAGGTTTCTCAAAAACAGCGTAATGACCTGGGAGAGAACAACGATAACAATGAACCATTCCCATGAGTGTTGCCTGGCAATATTTGTGGGGATTTTTTGATTATTGTTAGCATTTTTCTAGACAAGAACAACTGAAAAAAAAGTTTCTTTTTTCCATTATGTTTTGTTTCTGAGTTTAACCAAATCACTCATTATTTCAAGGAGGAATTAGGTTATGTCAGTACAATTAGAAGTTAAAGAAAGAGCTATCCGTCCACGTTCACTAAGAAATCAGCTACGTCACGAAGGGAAAGTACCTGCCATTGTTTACGGTTACCAAATTGAAAGTACACCAATCTATTTTGAAGAAAAAGACTTATCAAAAATTTTACGCGAACATGGTGCTAACACCGTTATTAAAATGACAGTTGATGGCAAAAACATCAACACATTAATGTCGAAAGCACAATTAGATACCTTTACTGGTCAAATGCTTCATGTTGAATTCTTATCTGTAAATATGAAAGAAACAACAGAAGTCGAAGCAGAAGTTCAATTAATTGGTGAATCTGCAGGTGTGAAAGCTGGGGGTACCTTAGCTCAAAACTTGTACACTGTTTTAGTGGCAGCCACACCAGATAAATTGCCAGAATCAATTGAAGTAGATATTACAAACTTAGAAATTGGTGATGCTCTTACAATCGCTGATTTACCTGAACACAAAGACTATGAAATTTTAACTGATCCAGAAGAACAACTAGTTGCTATTGTTGAAGCACAAACTGCTCCTGAAGAAGAAGAAGGAACAGCTGCTGAAACGACTGAACCAGAATTAGCCGAATAAAGAGTACACTTTTGTTCAGCTGATTCTCTTAAGTTTTAGAAATGGGATGTACGTTGAAACAACGTACGTCCCATTTTCTTTTTACTGCATGTCTTGATTTCTTCACATAAATGATGACACCTGCAAAGCTAGGAAGCTACAGAGGAATATTAAATTTTTGCTAATCTACGCAACATTTTCAAACGAAACAATTTCTTTTTTTTAAATTTGCAGTATACTAAAAGTAAGTAAACAAAAAGGAGGTCATCCATATGTTTGAACGTTTTGATAGTGACCGTAGCCGCTATGCTTCATTAGGTGTTGTTTCCAGCTTACCTAGTGGCTTAATTGATAGTATTTGGTTGATTATTGACTTAAATCTAAAAGGGGTTATCCCTTTAAACGACTTACTTCACTTTGATTTGTTGAACAATAATGGCAAAGTGACTGTCCATTTTTCTCAAGAAAATAGTTCAGTAGAAATGGCCATCGACTTACCATTTAGTTATTCTACGGCATATCCGTCGCGAATTTTTGCTTTTGATGATGGCCATCGTGAAACGATTTTATTACCTGCAGAAATGTTAGAATCTTAAATAATTTCAACAAAGTAGCCTCAAATTCCGATTAAAACTGGAATTTGAGGCTACTTTAATTTCTTTTAGTTATTCTACAATAATTTGTTTACTACTTCCTGCAGCATTTTCAAAATTAATAGTAAAGGTTTCTGTTGCATCATCATAAGTGATTCCGTCACTTTGACTAATTACTCTGCTGTAATCTTTTGGTATTTTTAAAGTCAGTGTCTTAGTTGTTTGTGTGGGATCAGAGAAAGTATACGTTTTTTGGTGTTGTTGTGTCTTTCTCATTAAAGAAATAGCTTTATTTGAGGTAATCCCTGCTATTGTACCGCCAGTTTCTGACCAAATGTTAACCCCAAGATAGCCTTCTTCTTCTTGCTTAACTGCTTGAATTTCTTCTGTATTTGAGAGAACTTCTACTGTTTTTTTGGCAGCATATGTTTTTAAATCAGTTTCATCGATTCCTGGTAAAACTACATAAGCATAATGCTCGTTCGTTGGGTGTTGACCATGTTGAATCGTAAATGTTCGATAATCACCTACATATTCTTTATCACTTGGAAATGCTTCATTAATTGCTTTATAGGTTCCTTTTCTAGTTTCACTTTTAACATTTACCGTTGTTTCTTCTGGAAAATAATAACCCATATTAGCATTGGAATGATCCGACTTTAGTAATAACCATTGTTTTTTACTCGTTTCATTTTTCTCATGAATCTCCCCAATATTTGATAGCACTTGATACTGATAGGCATCATTTAACAAACGATTATCAACAACTGTCTCAATCGAAGCTTCTGTATCCCCTTTAATTCCTGCGCCTAATGCGATAATTTGCCCACTTAATACAAACCAAGATTTTTTAGCTTGTAGGTTCATAGGTAAAAGTTTCCCATTATTTTTGGTCCCGTCTTTATTAAGAGCCATCCCTACTACTGCCTGATTTTCTGACGTTACTCCACCAACCCATTGCTCTTTCGATGTGATTGTTGTAAATGCTGAAACTTCATCTGCCAAAGAAATGGTATCTACAGTTGTTCCTGGTAGTCGATAGGGATCTACAGTTGGCCAATAGCTGGAATTAAATTGAACCTCGTCATCATTATATACGTACATCATTCCGTCACCAGTGTGCCAGCCACGTTTATTTTCTTTATTCCCTGCTTCAAAAGATGCAGTGCGCTTTGAATACAAGCCTAGCCCAAACATATAACTAGGTGTGCGTTGGACAAATCGATCCATCGAAGCATAAAGTTTCGTGCCTGTAAAAGGAAGTTGCCCTCCCGTAATTTCTGGATTAGTTAAAAGTTGCATAGTCATCTGTAAATCATTAAAATCACGAGCATTTGTCAAATAATAATCTGGGTTCTCCTTCATCCAATATTTAACGGCTTCTTGAAATTTCTTTTGATAATTATTAGGAGCAAATTTAGCCACAATTAATAAATTATACATGGTAGTTGAGCCATAGCCTGTTTTTCCAACTGCTGGGGCTCTTGAGATGGAACGGCCATTCACAGTTGGTAGCATTTCACCTTTATAAATCAAAGGAAGAAAGGCACGATCAACATTTTCAACAAATTCTGTCACAAGAGTTGCATCCATTTGAAAAGATGAATCTGCTGTAATGGCCAAAATTTGTCCAACCCCTTTCACCAAAACATTGCCATACGAACCTGTATAAGGAATGTTATTGTGCTGGATAAAAGAACCATCTTGGTAAAAACCATCACCTTTTGTGACTAATTTAAATACATCGACGATACTACTGGATGCTTGGTTAATTTTCCCGCTATCCTTTTGTAAAATTCCTAACCCCAAAACAGTTAAAGCTAAGTCCGTGCGGTTCGCTCCTGATGTCACAAAATTTGGGATAAAAGCTAAATCCACAAACGTTCCTTGTGGTTTTGTATACAACTGTTTAAACGGATCTGGGACATAACTGCTCAGCGCATTTGTATAGATTTGTTGCTTTTCTGGAGAAACTTTATCCTCTAAAATCATTAGAATATTAAGAAACTTCTGTGGCACACCAATTTGCCAGTCCCACCAATTTCCGTGGTACTTTTTCCCATCATACCCTTTTTGCGTTACCATAAAATCTAAGCCATCAATAATGGTTGCTGCCAATTTGTCATCTTGGTAAAGCGTACTCCCCTTCGTTCCATAGGCTAACGCTAATTTTTGCAATTTGGTAAATTGAGTCGTTAAATCAGCCGATGGCGTATTGCCAGGCTCTAGTGGCCATAAATAGCTGCGGTTCGGCTCTTTATTCATCGTTTGATCGAGTTCTGTTGCTTCATTGGAGATTTTTTGGACGTAGTCTACAAGCGCTTGGTTAGTTGAATCATATTCTTTTGAAACAAGCTGATTTCGCCATTTTTCTTTTAATTCTCGGTATTCTGCAGATGAATCGATAACAGGAATGCTACCAACGGAGCCACTTTTCATAGAAATGATATTCAGCTTTGATAGATTACCAAATAGTCTAATTCCTATAGCGCCCGTCCAGTCATCATTAATGGACGTACCATCAGGATAATGAACCTCTTCATTTTCATAAAATAATTGATCATTCAGGAATGTTTGAATTTTTTTCCCGTCATAGCGAACCAGCAGTTTATATTGTTGGCCACTTAGTAATGTTGGTCCCGGAATATTAGTTAGCCATTTACCGCCTGGTTGTCCTAATTGCCAGCGGCCGTCACGATTATAAGCAAAAGATTGCCATTGACTCGTCTTTTGTTTATCTCCGCGAAAAACCAATCCGAAGTTACTTTGTCCTTCATATAAAAAGGTTAGTTCAAGATCTCCTGAAGATTGTTCGCGTGCATCAAGATTGATAGAGACAGATTCGAGGTTTGTCCCTTGCTTCGTGTTTGCGATCCATAAACCAGTAGAATCATTCTTTTTTTCTGCTGTTCCCACCAAATCTTGCCAATGCCCAACTTGATTGGGGAAATCTGAAATGTAAGAGGGTTGCTCAATCGTTTGGCTTGCTTCGTTTTCTTCTGCAAAAGTAAGGGTGGTTCCCATAAATCCACTCGTCAAAGCAGTAAACAGTCCGACCAGCATTACCCATATTTTCCTGTTTTTCATTCTTTCTCCTCCTAAAAAATTATCGTAAAACGCTTACATCCGAATTAGAGAAAAAGAGTGAAGAAAAATACTTTCTACACTCTCCGACTCTCTGAAAATCACTTAATATACTTTTTACGCCAAAATACCAAAGGCACTCAAAACAATCGATAAAATTAAAATAATCCAAATCACTCGTGTGGAATTTAATTTCTTTTGACCTAACATCCAATAAGTTAAAAGAACAAGTAAGATTGGAACTAAGGAAGGTAAAATTGCATCTAACGTATCTTGAATAACTAATTCGACCCCGTTCTTTTTATAAACAAAAGGAACTGTCGCCTTGATAACTGAAGGAATTAAGGCACCAATCACAGTCACACCAAGAACAGTTGCTGCATTCGTAAAGGCAGATAACTTGTCTTTTAAGGTCGTCACTAGTTTGACCCCTTGCTTATAACCAAGTGGTAAGAGCGCGGCCCGACCAAACAATAGTGCAATATTTGCAATAATCCAAATAACACAGCCAACCACCGAACCATTTTGAGCCAGTGTCCCTGCAACAGAGCCGAAAATCGTCCCCCAAATAACGTGGAATAAAGAGTCTCCAACGCCTGCCAAAGAACCCATCAGAGCTGTTTTTAGCGCAATAATTGTTTCTTTCGCTTTATAGCCATCTTGCTCTTCAATCGCAACATCAATCCCCATAATTAAATTCCCAAAAATAGCATTGGTGTTAAAAAATTGATTGTGTGTGCGCATCATATCTTGAAATTGTGCTTCATCATGACCATAGAATTTTTTTAAAACAGGTAAGATGCCGTATAAATATCCTGAACTCATCATACGTTCATAGTTCCAGTTTAATTGGCTTCCTAAAATATAACGCCAGCTAATTGCATTTAATTCTTTTTTTGTCAGTTTATGCTTACTCATCGCCGTCATACCCTCCTTCAAAATCACCATTTCCTGTTGTTGCTTGTGTCGTGCTTTTTGCCCCATCACGTTTAAATACAAGCATCGCTGCTACCATCCCAACTATCGAAACACCTAACATTGGAACTTTTAAATAAGCCGCTAAGAAAAAGCCTAATAGTAAATAGGGGATATATTGCTTCGTTGGCAAGTAACGTAATAAAATCCCTACACCGACAACAGGTAATACTCCTCCAGCTGTCTTTAAGCCCGTCATTAGCCATTCTGGCATGTTATCGGTAATCGTTGTTACTACAGCATCCCCCGCTAATAACATTAATAAAATCGGAATGGCACGAGACAGTCCCCACAGAACAGAACCAGATAAAACTAAGCGTGGAATCCGTTTTACTTGCATCTTATCAATCGCTTTATCGACACTATGAAGTAAAAAGACATTACAAAAACGGGCCACTACATCTAGTTGCAACATCAACAGAGAAACAGGAACAGCTAAACCAATACCATACTCCGCTCCTTTTCCAGAGATTACAGCGAAAGCGGTTCCTAAAACAGCCCCTGTGAAATAATCAGGTACCGATGCTCCACCAAAAGCAGCAATTCCTAAACGCATTAATTGAAGAGTGCCGCCAACCATTAAACCAGTTTTTAAATCTCCCATAATCATTCCAGAAATCATTCCAGCAATAGCTGGTTGCGTCAACGTATTTGAAATAAGTGAGTCATTAATAGCAATAAACGCATAAATAGTAATTAAAATAATTTGATACGCTGCTAAATGCATTGAAATTTCCTCCTAAATTTAAAAATATTCTTTCTTAGTCTGACAGTTTTAGCCGCGTAATTTTTTCATAAAATCAACGACTGGATCGTTTGGAACTAATTGGGCTGTCACAGTGACGCCTTTTGAAGCGATTGTTTCAAAAATTTGTTCTTCTTCTGGTAAAACTTGAATACTTTTTGTTACTTCGCGTGCTCCTTCTTTGTAACTCATATTCCCAACATTTACAGTTTTGATAGGTCCTTGCGCTTCGATAAAGCGGAGCACATCTTTCGGATTTTTAAATAATAAAAATAAACGCTGTTTACCATATTTTCCTGATTGAATATTTTTAGCGGCAGCCTCTACTCCAAGAACAGATAAACGCATCGAAGAAGGCGCTGCCATTCTCAAAGATGATTTTTGTAAAGGATCTGTAGCCGCCTCATCATTGGCTACAATTATTCGCTGTGTACTAAGACTTGTCGACCAAATTCCCGCTACTTGTCCATGAATTAACCGTTCATCGATCCGTGTGTTTACAATATTTTCTTTTCCAGCATATTGACTATAGTTACTTAATTCTTTTTCTTTGCTGGCTTCTGAAATCTCTTGTTCTGCTTGATTCATTCCAGCCTTTACATCAACAATATTTTCTTGTGCTAAACAAACTAATTCTTTAATCGAAGCCTGTTGATTAACCACTGCTTCAATCACAACAGAGAGCGTCATCCCTGCAATAATTTCCACTCCGTCAACGTTCAAATAATTCTTAGTTGCCACGTTACATGGCGTTCCTCCTAGTAAATCAGCAATAATCAGTGTCGTACCGTTAAGGGCTTTCATTTTTTCATTTAGCTCTTTCTCAAATTGAAGATTGTCGCTATCTGGTCGTAATGAGACTGTATGCACGTGTTCTTGCCGACCAACGATCATTTCTAAGCTAACTTTGACGCCTTCAGCCATGCTACCATGACTAATTAGTACAATGTTTTCCACGAATTTCCCTCCCTAGATGTAGGCGATCCTACTTAACATGTTATGTTCTCTACGAACTTACTATAACACATACTAAGTTATCCGTAAACCTAATATCTTAATATATTGAATTTATTTTTTTGAATTCTTTAAATAAAAATTGTCTTTCCTCTTTTTCAAAGTGTTTGCTAAAGGCTAGTTAACATGTTATGCTTAATTCATTCGATTACTAGAATGGAGGCAATCGCATGTTACCTAAATATGAACAAATTAAACAAGACCTTTTACGTGAAATAAAAAATCATACCTTTATTCCTGGTGATAAATTTTATTCTGAAGCCGATATTAAACGAAAATATGCTGTTAGTTCTATCACAGCTGTCAAAGCACTGAATGAGCTAACCAGTGCAGGTTACTTGTATCGTATCCAAGGAAAAGGGACCTTTGTTTCGAAATCAAAAGTTTCTCAAAATGTAAAATTTTCTGATATCGAGTTGCATTCTTTAGACTCTGAAAAAGTTAAAGTCCTTTCAATTGAAGAAGAAAATCAAGCCGAAATTTTAAAGGAATTAGGCTTACCAGCTAACGCTTCTTATTATAGAATCAAGCGTGTACGCTATTCTGAAGATACACCCTTTCTCGTACATATCACACATCTTCCCAAAAAGCTTGTTAAAGAGCCGCTCTCAAAGGACCTCACAGCTTATGCAAGTGTGTATGAACGAGTCCGTAAAGATTTTTCAGTAGACCTCTTCTCGTTGGCTTCTGTAGAAACAAATGAAATTGTCTTTCCCGAAGATGCTGAGTTATTGAATTTACTTCAATTAAGTTTTCGTGAACCCGCTGTTAAACAAGTTAAACATTCCTATCTCGCAGATGGTAGTGTTGCTGAATATATTATTAGTTATAAACATTGGAAATATTTCAAAACCAAAATAGAAGTAGAAGCCGAATAAATTTCAGCTTCTACTTCTATTTTTTTAATCTATGATTACTTGATTCGTAAATTTCAAGTACTCAATTTCAATTCCCTCTGTTTCAAAAATTACTACTTCATTTTGTCCTTGCTGTAAAAATTCTTTGGGACAATACAGCGAATGAATGGGGCCTATTTCCCAATAACGACCTAGATGATGACCATTGACCACAACGAATCCTTTGCCGTAGCCTCGACAGTCAATATACGTGTCTGCTAGCTGTTCTAATTCAAATGTTACTTGATAAAATGAAGGCTGCAATGGATTTTTTCCAGCTGTGTAATCAATCTTGGCTAATTGCTCTTGTGAAAAAGTTAAGGGATAGTGTTGATAGCCTTGATGAAAATGAATGTCTTGCATCACTCCACCTCGAATTCCTTTACTTTGTGTCGGATTATTTAATTTAAAGCCATAATTAACGCGACCTAAATTTTCCACTAAGATATCTAACGCAAGTGTGTCTTTTTCAGTTTGTCCTGAAACGAGTAGCTCTTCTCCCACTGTCTCTTGATATTGGGTAGCAGCTAAATCTCCATCTACATAAATGTGTAAACGATCACTGGCCTCGACCACTTTTAGTTTATTTTCATGATGATAATTTTTTAAATCAAACGAATAAAGCAAGTAGCCATAGCCTGAGCCAGCTTCTTCCATACTTAATGGATACGCGGTGGTCTTCGGTGTCATCATTTGATCTTTTACTGCGAATAAGGATACGCTAGCAGTTACTGGAAAGCTTCCTAAATTCCCCAGTTTTTTCGTGCGTGGTTGTGCTTGCCAAACTTCTGGACATGCTTCTTTAATTGCTTTTTGAACGGCATAATATTTTTCTGTTGGTTCTCCTGCTTCTGTTAATAAAGCATCATAATCATAGCTAGTGACTTGAGGTAAATCTTTTGCACCTCGCGCCGAACACCCATTATAAAAGCCGAAATTTGTTCCTCCATGAAACATATAGAGATTTAAAGAACCCACTGCCAGCATATCTTTTACTTCCTTCGCCAAGTCGGTACCTTCTCGCTGAATCACTGGTTCACCCCAACGATTGAACCACCCATCCCAGTATTCCATGCACATCAACGGCCATTTTTTACCATGACGAGTCATAAATTTTTTCAAAACGGCAGCATTTTCTTTCGAATGACTACCAAAATTTCCTGTCACAAAAACATCCTCTTCAATTAACGTCCCCGCATACAGAACCTCTTCCCAAGCGCCATCAGATGTAAAAAGAGGAACCTCAATCCCCAGTTCTTCCATTATCTGCTTGGTTTGTCGCAAGTACGCTTTCTCCATGCCATAGGACCCATATTCATTTTCAACCTGCATCATGATCACTGGTCCACCTTGTGTTATCTGCAGTGGTGCTAGTTTAGGCAATAATACTTGAAAATAGTTACGAACTTTAGTCATAAAAATAGGATCTGTCGAACGTAATCGCACGCCTTTTTCTTTCAAAAGCCATGCTGGTAAGCCACCAAACTCCCATTCTGCACAAATATAAGCCGAAGGACGCAGAATAACTAGTAAATTCAGTTTTTCTGCCACGCGGACAAATGCTTCAATGTTTTTCATTCCTTCAAAATCGTATACGCCTTCTTCTGGTTCATGAATATTCCAAGGAATGTAGGTTTCTACTGTATTAGCCCCTAAAGCTTTCAGATTATAGAGGCTATCTTCCCATTGTCTAGGTGTCATTCGAAAGTAATGAATCGCCCCGCTAATAATTTTTATTGGTTGTCCATTTAATAAAAAGTCTTCTTTAATCTCAAACGTTTGCATCATTTTTCCCCTTTACCAGTATCTTTGCCATGATGGTTTTGCTAAACGCATTAAGGCTTCCATGTAAAAATAATCGCCCCATAAGTTGGGTTCATCAATCCCTTTTCCTTCTGCATGTGCGTAAACACCATGGAGTAGCAGTCCTTCATTTTCGGAATCATTTTGCGTACGATAATATTCTCCTAATTGATAAATCATTCCTTTGGCAAGCTCTTTCGCTTGAGGAAAAGCCTGTAGTTTGTCTGCTTCCAATAAACCACATGCCGCAATTGCCAGTGCCGAGCTATCTTTGTCAGATGGCATTTGGTCATTAAAATCAAAATCCCAATAGGGAATTAAATCTGCTGGCAAATGAGCTAGAAAAACCTCCACTATTTGTGGATACATTTCTGGAAATGGTTGGGAATGGAGAAATGTTTCGTTTAGGGGAATCCCTAAAATTGCCCAACTTTGGCCTCGTGCCCAAATGGAAGTATCACTATGTCCTTGATGCGTAGCTCCATGTTTTGGTTTGCCTGTTTCTGGATCAAAATAATAGGTATGATAAGTTGTCGCATCGGATTTAATCACCGTTTTCATTAACGTATGATAGTGACGTGAGGCGATTTCCTCATAAACCCTATTTCCAGATAATTTAGTTGCTTCAAATAAAAGCGGTAAATTCATTAATGAGTCGATAATTAATCGATATTCTTTGGGATCACCATAATGGCCCCACGCTTGGATGAAGGAGCCATTTTCTTGGAATCGTGCTGACAATACTTCAGCGGCAGCTAGCACTTCTTGTTTACAGCGCTCATCACCGGTAATTTTATACCCAGCACCCGCCGATAGACTATATAAAAAACCAATGTCATGGTGGTCCAAAACAAAATGCTCCTCTAATCGTTGTTGAAAGCTGTCAATATTTTCCATTGCCAGTAAACGAAATTTTTCTTGGTGAGACCACTCATATGCCAGCCAAAGCATGCCTGTCCAAAAGCCATTGGTCCAATCATCGTTAGCTTTGAGACGATATCGACCATTCGTAGCACAAGCTGAAGGAAACTGTGTTCCGAAACGCTGCATATTTTTAGCAATTTTTGAAACGCATTCATTTAATTGCGTTTGAATCCATTCATCTGTGACATTTTCTCCTAGAGAGATCAGTCTTTGTTTATTTTCTTGACTACACATCTCCATCACTCCTTAACTTGTTAACATATTAACTTATTGTATTATAACGTAAAAGAAAATAAAAAGCGACCTTTCTTGATTATTTATCTTAAAAACAAGAGCGTGGGACAAAAATCACTTTGGATTTTTGCTCCACGCTCAAAAACTGATAAACGGCGGGAAAAGAACCAATACTACGCGTTGCTCCGATCTCAACAACTTCTAAGAGCTAAAGCTCTAAGAGTTGAAGGTCCTTCGGAAATAAGCCGAAATTGTTGAGAATCACGAAGAACGTAGTGATTCGATGATGAACAATACCTACTTGGTCTCCAAAAATCAAAGATCAATTTTCGGAAATTTCTTCTTATTTCTCGGAGCTAAACGGTTCTGTCCCGACCTCTTGTTATTTATTCCGACCGAATACTTCAATTTGGGTCAACGCTGGAAACGGAGAAGAGTCCAGCGCTTTTCGTAAGCATTTTAATGTCAAAGTTTGTGTTGTTTTCATTGGGAACTTTATTTCTTGAAAACAGGCGGTATTCGTTGTGGCAACTACTCGTTCCTCTCCATCTGAAAAGGCTAAAGTGACTTCCTCCCAATAGCTATCATGTGGGTAATCCGCCCGAAATAACAAGCGGATCCAGTCCGTTTCTACAGGCCTGCCAAAGTCAATCGTTAACTGTGCCTCCTTTTGTTGGTTAATTCCCCAAGAAGCAAATGGATACGAGCCATGAGAAAGGTTACCAAACTTAGAATCAATAGCATTTTTCGCAAAGAAAACAGCATCGTCTCTCGTTTCAACGTTTGCATACGCATGAGGATAGGCTCCTGAATATTCTTTTTGGTCATGTGTATTCATAGAAAGATTTTGATAATTGTCTTTTTCAAACGTGTGCGCTTGTCGAACCATTATTTGGTGCCTTGCTGAATGAAAGGCCGTATCAACAAAAGCTTTTCGAGCAGATTCTTCTAATGGAATTTGATATTCCCAAACTTTTTCTTTTAGATAAATCAATGAAGGAGCCAAAGTTTCATCTAATTGAACCATCAAATAAGGGATAGCCCCAGTATAAGTCACTACAATTTTATCGCCAACTTGATAAAGGTACTGTTTAATTGCTAATACCGCTAACGTGTCTCCCTCCGCCACGAATGGCGCTTCTGGCTTCTCGTGATCGATTCGGCCAGTAATAATCTGATTGTCTTTATTTTTCAATTCGATTTTTATCATTTTTTATTCCTCCCTTGTCACACCACCTACCAAACAAATCAGGCGATGCGTTCCTATTGGTAGCTCTTTTTGCAAATAAGGTAAACTTGTTCTTGGGAAAAACAACGATGTATTGGGTTCAGGTTGAAGAATACCTGCGTGGTCATACCCTTCAATTGCAATTATTTGCGAACACAATTCTCCTGAATCGACTCTAGCCCACTCTTTACCAAGTTCTTTTTCTGAAAATTTTCCAAGTAACGGTAGACTGAATCCTCCTTCGCGCACTTTTAATGGAACCGATGTCACTATTTCATGTACTCTAACATGCCATTCCCCAAAAGGATAAATGGTTGTTTCAATTTCTACTTCTTGAAAAGGTAGCCATTTATAATAAACTTGCTCCTCTGTTAAATAAAAATCATGAACTTTCCCTTTAACACGAAAATATTCACCATCACGAGAAACAGCCAATACGTTATCAAAAGCTCCCTCCTCATAACACGCGCCAGCTTTGGGAACGCTAAAACCAAAGCGGCTAGAATAGACAAATTTACTATATTTAGCCGCGGCATGCGCTTGATTTTCAAGCCATAGTCCTGCAGGATAGCCGAGGACATGTGTTTTCATTTTAGGATGGATTAATAACATGTTTCCCTTTTCTATCAAACGCTTTTCTTCTCGTTTTATCGCCAACGGTTCAGCACGCCAAAACGGATGGTCTTGATCCACAGCGAGCAACAAAAATGTTTTAAAGGCCCAATACGGAGAGCCTGGTGCGTTATAACCTTCTGCCATTACTAAATTTTCGTAATGATAGCCAATGGACAACCGACCATCATAAGTGAAAATAGCCTGTTGCATCCAACAGTGTAAATGTTTTGCTAACAGCGTTTTTATTTGTCCCCAAGGTAAAGCCTCTACTTCTGCAAATATCAAAGCTGCGAAAAATGCTCCTTGAGCAAACCGATACGTTTGACTACGTCCGTAAGGTAACGCTTCGCCCTCCTCATCAAAATAGTACAGATAGTCCTGAGCAAACATAACGGCTCGTTCTGTAAAACGTTTCGCACGAATAGGATCTCTTTCTCGCATAAATTTGACATAAATCAAACTATAATAATGAAAAGCAAACGAAATATAATAATCTCTTTGCGTAGTTTTACCATCCATATACCAACCATCACCTAAATACATGCGTTCAATCAACGCCAATTCTTCCTCTAGTTCCGCTTGGTTAATCACTTGTCCACATCCCTCGAGTGCCAAACGAATGAGCACTTTGAAAAACGTCCAATTATTTTTAGGAATTTTACACCCAAGTGCTTTATTTAACCAAACCATGATATTTTCTTGCTGTTTCTCAGAAAAACAGGACCAAAAATATGTCTTATGAAGCAATAAAGTTAAAGATAATGCTGCTGCTTCCACAATATATTGATCATAATCAACAATATCGCCCCAATAATCTGGGGATGACGGATCAGTTCCTGCGATTAATTTTTCCACATAAGCATCTCTTAAAACATCATCTTTACAAGCAACCCAATACGGTCCAATTCCCCATAATGGTCGAATGAGCGCTTCCATTTCAGCATGTTGCTGATCATAGACAGCACCACTGGACCCAAAATTCACGCCAGGTTTTTCTGATGTTAAAATAGCCGTTTTTAAAGGTGTCATGATTGTTTCAAAAGCTTCCAAATATGCTTCTCTGGTCAAAAAAAGATTACTTTTTAACGATTCCATGCTTTTCGCCCCCATTAGTTTAATTCAAAGAATAACAAGGGCACTTATTTTTTTCAACTATCGTTTAATGAATAAAACGGCGTATTATGAGAGCAGAATTTCACTCACCTTGAACTTAACATATTAATTTTTTCTTTATTTTTGTTGAGCCTTGAGCTATTCACTTTATCCAACAAAACTTCCTTTATCAAAAATGAATAATAAATGAAAAATAAGCAGTCTAACGCAGGAAATTCTCATAATAAATATTTTAAAAAAAAGTCTATGACAAAAATCCAAAGAGATTTTTGTCATAGACTTAAAATATGAGAGAAAAGACATCAAAAGTAATGGTTTGATCAACCTTCACAAGTTTTATGATGCTTTTCAAGATATCATTTTGATACAATTTTACGCCTTGCGGTTTACAATAAAAGAGTAAATAGCGATACAGATAATCGCTCCTAGCAACGCTGAGATAATTGGAAAACCTCCGATGACTGGTCCTAAAGAAGGCAACAAGAGTGATGCTACCCAACTTCCTAAAAAGCCCACGATAATATTTCCAATAATGCCACCTGGCACGTCTTTTCCTAAAATTGCGCCAGCAATTGCGCCAATAATTCCTCCGACAATTAATGCCCATAGAAAGCTAAACATTTGAAAAACCTACCTTTCATAGTTGATTTTTTTAGTTAATTTTCCTACTTTAAGGATAAAACAGAAAGCAGACTTTTTCAAAAGATAGGACTTTTCAGAAGTCAATTTATTCTTCTACATAAGCTAAACGATAGGATACTGTGCGACCAAAAGAAAATACTTGCAAACCTTGTAGGCGATCTGATTTCAAGTAACCAATGGCTCCTTGGAATAGTGGTAAAACACCAGCATCTTTTTCAATTAATGTTTTTTCTAAACTTAGTAATTCATTCCAGCGTTTTTCAGGTTCATTAGCGTAATCTTTTCTAACTTTTTGGAGACCCGCATCATACGCTGAATCGTTATAACCAGAAGTATTTAAGCCACTTTTTGAGTCATAAAATTCTAAAAAATTAATGGGATCAGCATAGTCAGGTGTCCATGTTCCAAAGGCTAAATCGTAATTACCTGCTGTTTGTAAATCCAAACGATTTTGCAAAGGCAATGATTTTAATTTGATTGTTAAACCTGGTAAATTTTGTTGCAATTGCCCTTGAACAAATTCAATGGTT
This sequence comes from Enterococcus sp. DIV1206, assembly GCF_051712485.1. Taxonomy (NCBI): domain Bacteria; kingdom Bacillati; phylum Bacillota; class Bacilli; order Lactobacillales; family Enterococcaceae; genus Enterococcus; species Enterococcus sp. DIV1206. The sequence continues at coordinate 611,566 of NZ_JBIOOZ010000001.1, read as the reverse complement.
TTCTTGGCAATCGCTGAGTCCGCTGAGATTAGTTCCAATTCAATTTTATCTTTGCCCAACTCTTCTTTCGCTTTGTTCCAGTTAGCTTGGGCTTCTTTAATATTATATGGCAATAAATCACCATTTTCTTTGCGGAAATCTTCACCTGTATCTGGATTTTTTGCAAAATTAGCTGGTACAAAACCATTTAAAGCTGTCGAGCCATCTCCTAAAATTTCTTTTGCAAAAGTTTCTTTATCAATCGCTTGTAAAAAAGCTTTTCGAACATGTTCGTTGCCGGTAATTTCACGGCGATGATTGGGACTTAAATAACCCACCATGGCTTTAGGCACAAAATGCGCTTGTTTTGACTCTTTATACTGAAGTGCATAAGTATCTGCTAAAACAGTGTAATCTAAATCGCCATTATCAAAAAGATTGGCTCCTGTGCCAATTTCTTTCACTACTTGAACATCAATTTCATTCAATTTTACGTGTTCTTTATCCCAATAATGATCATTCTTCTTCAATTTCCAAGTTTCGGAATTGCCATCCCAACCTGAAATTACAAATGGTCCATTGCCAACAAAATTATCTGCAGAAGTCCCATAGGCAGTACCTTTTTCTTTGGCAAAGGCTTCATTTTTAGGCATAAAAGGTGTTCCAACTAAGACTTGGGCTAAATAAGGAATTGGATTTTCTAATGTTAGTTCTAGTGTCTGGTCATCGATTGCTTTGACACCAAATTCTTCCATCGTGGCTTGTCCTTCCCGCACCGCACGCCCATTTTTAAAAATATCCATTTGATTACTGCTACTTGAACCATACGCTGGATCGACCACGTTTCTAAACGCAACTACAAAATCCCCTGCTTTAACTGGATCCCCGTTTGTCCATTTTGCTTCTCGTAACTTGAATGTATAGACTAACCCGTCTTCACTAACTTGTGGCTCTGCTTTCGCCATAGCTAGCTCAGGATCTCCGTTTTTATCTTGTCGATACAAGCCTTCAACTACTTGACCAATCATATCGGAACTATAGACATCTGTATAATGAGCGCTGTCTAATGTCGAGAGTTCACCACCAGATGCGACGTTAATTTTCTGTGTAATTGGTTCGTTCGAGGTTGTTTTCGAACCGCCACTTCCACATGCTGCTAAAACCAAGCCCAGTGCAACAAGTCCGATTAACCACTTTTTCTGTTTCATACCAAAACTCCTCCTTCTGTTCAAACAACTTACCTACATTTTACATGATTTTCCATACATTTGTCCTTTTTCAGCACTTACTTTTTGAAAGAAAAATATTTTTTTAAGAATAAGAGTTGACAGATATTTTTTCTGGTGGTACAGTATTGAAAAACAGAGAACAGAAGAGTAACTGTTTCCTTTAGTGAAGAGAGTCTTTGGTTGGTGGAAAAAGACGTAAAGAAACAGCGAACCACATCTGGGAGTTGACTTTTTGAACCCTTAGTAGGAAAGTCCGGGACCACTCGTTAACAGGCGAAGTTATGAACTTCATAAGGTTCGTGTTGCGAAACACGAATAAACTAAGGTGGAACCACGATAATTGATTATTCGTCCTTTGGCTAGTCAGCCAAAGGACTTTTTTGTTTTTTAGATGCGCTTTTCAAACTGAGAGAATGCCTTAACCGCTCCTGTCTGTTGTCCCCTTTTCTATATGCTCAATGGGATACGCTAGAAAAGCAACAGGTTTTCTGTTCCGTTCGAACAATTTCATACTTACAATCAAAGCTTAGGACATAGTAATTTAGCTCTTCCTTTACAGAGACTTTTTCATTGGCTGAAAGAAAAAGATGGATTCTTCTTTACTCACACCTAAAAGATGTTTTTCTGAATCCTTTAGTAAGAAAAACCGGTGACTCTATCGTTAACAGAGAGTAGTTGTCAACGCAACTACATAAGGCTTATCTTGTGAAAGATAAGTAAATTGAGGTGGCACCACGAATGCGATTCGTCCTCTTGGCTCACAGCCAAGAGGCTTTTTTGTTTTTTAATAAAAATTGTTGGAGGAAAAAATGATGGATTATATTTTAGAAATTTTACCTGCTTTAGTTAGCGGAGCTGGCATGACACTGAAAGTCTTTTTCTTTACGCTCCTTGGCTCGATTCCACTGGGGATTATCATTGCCTTTATTTTACAAAGTTCGTTTAAACCTTTACGTTACTTAATTAACCTCTACATTTGGTTAATGCGCGGCACTCCGCTATTGTTACAATTAATTTTTGTTTTTTACGGCTTACCATTAATTGGTATTGTCTTTGAACGTTATGATGCGGCCTTATTCGCATTTATTTTAAATTATGCTGCGTACTTTGCTGAAATTTTCCGCGGGGGGATTCAAGCAATTCCCCAAGGTCAATATGAAGCTGCTAAGGTTTTACGTTTAACACGTTTTCAAACAGTCACGCGGATTATTTTGCCACAAGTTGTTAAAATCGTGCTGCCTTCCGTAGGAAATGAAATTATCAATTTGGTCAAGGATACTTCTCTTATTTATGTACTTGGCTTAGGCGATCTTTTACGTGCTGGTAAAATTGCGATGAGCCGCGATGTTACATTAGTACCATTAGCTTTAGTGGGAGTGATTTATTTACTCTTTACGGCAATTTTGACTGTTGCTTCTAAGAAAATTGAAAAATTCTATCAATATTATAAATAGGAGGACTCTACCATGTTAACTATTAAAAATTTAACCAAACATTTTGACAACCGGACCATTATTGATCACTTAAATTTAGAAATTCCAGAGGGTAAAATTTTAACGATTGTTGGTCCTTCAGGCGGCGGAAAAACCACTTTACTTCGTTGTTTGGCTGGTTTAGAAACCATTGATTCTGGTGAGCTTTTGTTGGATGGTGTTCCTTTCAATCCTGCTGAAATGGACAATGCCGATCAAGTGGTTGGGGTCGTTTTCCAGGATTTCCAACTTTTCCCTCACTTATCAGTTTTAGAAAACATTACCTTAGCACCTACATTAGTACTAAAAGAAGAAAAAGCAAAAAGTCAGCAAGAAGCTTTAGAATTACTGGAAAAATTGGGCTTGGCTGGTAAAGAAAAACTCTATCCGTACCAACTTTCTGGTGGACAAAAACAACGAGTTGCACTTGCTCGTGCCTTAGCAATGAAGCCAAAAGTTCTTGGGTACGATGAACCAACGAGCGCGCTAGATCCAGCTTTACGCCAACAAGTGGAAGAAGTTATTTTAGATTTACGGAAACAAGGCATGACACAGATTGTCGTGACCCACGATATGGCTTTCGCTGAAAAAATTGCAGACAACCTTTTGACGGTTGCCCCCGTCCAATAGAAAGGAGTTTATGATGAAAAAGAAATATTCTTTAGCCTTGCTGGTTATCTGTTGCAGTTTACTCCTATTTACAGGTTGTGGTAAAAGAAAAAGCAACGAAGATCAATGGACACGGATTAACGAAGAAAAACGGATTATTATTGGCTTAGATGACTCCTTTGTGCCCATGGGTTTTCAAGATAAAGCAGGCAAAATTGTCGGCTTTGATGTCGACTTAGCCAAAGCGGTTTTTAAACTTTATGGCATTTCCGTTGACTTCCAACCGATTGATTGGTCTATGAAAGAAACAGAATTACAAAATCAAACCATTGATCTTATTTGGAATGGCTACACTAAAACGAGCGAGCGGGCCGAAAAAGTTCAATTCACACAACCTTACATGACGAACGACCAAGTACTTGTTTCTTTAAAAGAAAAAAACATTGCAACAGCGAGCGACATGCAAGGTAAAATTTTAGGGGTTCAAAATGGCTCTTCTGGCTATGATGGCTTCGAAAGTCAGCCTGACGTTTTGAAAAAATTTGTTAAAGACCAAACGCCTATTTTATATGACGGCTTTAATGAAGCTTTCTTAGATTTAAAATCTGGCCGAATTGATGGGCTCCTAATTGATCGCGTCTACGCCAACTACTATCTTTCCCACGAAGATAATTTAAAAAACTATACTATTTCTCATGTCGGCTATGACAATGAAGATTTTGCTGTGGGCGTCCGCAAATCAGACAATCAATTAGTCCAAAAAATCAATACTGCCTTTGAAACGTTACGAAAAGATGGCACCCTTAGTAAAATTTCTCAAAAATGGTTTGGAGAGGATGTTACAAATAACACAAAAATAAACTAAATAACGAATAAAAAGGTGTACTGCTGACTTAGTACACCTTTTTATTTGAATCAAATTCTTAGCAAATTCTAACTTATGAAGAACTTTTATTTTTGCTACACTAGTAAAAGTCGAGAGAATTTGTCCTTTTCTGCCTAGAACAATCATTACTCTCAATAAATGAAAGGAGAAAAAAATGCCTACTAATAAAAAAGAAGGAATGCTTTTTACTACGTTAATGTGCTTTCTGATGGTTTTCGGAATGAGCACCTATAATTTATTATTGCATGGAGAATTTTCATTGTACGCCTTATCAAAAGGTTTGCTTCCTGGATTTATCGTTGCTTTTATTTTAGACGTTTTCATCGTTGGTGTCTTAGCTAAGAAAATCGCTTTTTCTTTACCCTTTAATAAAGAAAAACGGCTATTACTTATTCTGACCATTTCGAGTCTCATGATTATCGGCATGGTGACTTGTATGTCTTTATTTGGCTTATTAATGGAAGGCCAGACATTGTCACTAAGTGCGTATTTCCAAGCTTGGGGCCTGAACTTTATTGTTGCCCTTCCTTATCAATTGCTGATTGTCGGTCCCTTTTCACGTATGATCTTAACCAATTACCAACAACGACAAACTTAGAAAATAGATTTCTTATCTAAGTTTTAACAGTTGCCTAAAAAAAAGTTAACCTTTTTGATTTATCTTAGTGATAGTTCATTAAAGGAGGAACTGAAGTTGAAAAAATATCGTATTAGCTTATTTCTTGGCTTGATTAGTCTTTTATTATTTATGATCTCTATTTTAGTTGGATCAACATTATCTAGCGATGGACTTTTAAAAGAACCCGCCTTTTTCTGTACGCCGCTTGGTTACTTTTTTCTCTTCATCGCCTTGCTTTCGGTTATAACAATCACATGTAAAGAACATATGAATCAAAAAGGTAAAACAAAACAACCTTAAAAAGAGCCTGACGTTTTGATACGTCCGGCTCTTTTTTTAATAAAAACATATAACTTAATTTGCAACAATATTTACTAATTTATCTGGAACAGCAATCACTTTGCGCACTGTTTTTCCTTCAATAAATTCTTTAACAGCTTCATGGTTCATTGCAATTTGTTCTAATTCTTCTTTGCTTAACCCACGAGCGACATTTTGTTTGCCACGTAATTTTCCGTTCACTTGGAAAACTACTTCCACTTCATCTTCTACTAAGGCTGCTTCATCATAGGTTGGCCAAGGGACATAAGTTAAACTTTCCTCGTTACCTAAAATTTGCCATAGTTCTTCACCAATATGTGGCGCGATTGGCGCAAGTAATTGGACAAATCCTTCCACATATTCATAAGGTAAGGCATCCACTTTATTGGCTTCATTCACAAAAACCATTAATTGAGAAATCGCTGTATTAAAGTGCAAGTTTGCCATATCTTCTGTCACTTTTTTAACCGTTTGATGATAAACTTTCGTTAAACGGCCATCATTAATTGTGGTAATTCGGTCACGCATTTTGCCTTCTTCATCAACAATCAGACGCCAAACGCGATCTAAGAATTTACGACTTCCTTCTAAGCCATTTTCATTCCAAGCAATGGAAGCATCTAATGGGCCCATGAACATTTCATAAAGACGTAACGTATCCGCACCATATTTAGCCACCACATCATCGGGATTTACAACATTGCCACGTGATTTAGACATTTTTTCGTTGTTTTCTCCTAAAATCATACCTTGGTTGTATAATTTTTGGAAAGGTTCTTTGGTAGGAACCACACCAATATCATATAAGAATTTATGCCAAAAACGAGCATAAAGTAAATGCAACACCGCATGTTCGGCACCACCAATATAGATATCAACTGGTAACCAACGTTTTAATTTTTCAAAATCAGCAATTTCATTTTTATTATGAGGATCAATGAATCGTAAGTAATACCAAGAGCTTCCAGCCCATTGTGGCATAGTATTCGTTTCACGTTTTCCCTTCATACCAGTTTCAGGGTCGACGACATTGACCCATTCATCAATGTTTGCTAATGGCGATTCCCCAGTTCCACTTGGGCGAATATCCGATGTTACTGGTAAACGTAGAGGTAACTCAGATTCAGGAACCGTTGTGGTTGTTCCATCTTCCCAATGGATCACAGGAATTGGTTCACCCCAGTAGCGTTGACGAGAGAATAACCAGTCACGTAAACGATAAGATACTTCTTTTTTCCCTACGTGATTTTCTTCTAGCCACTCATTCATTTTAGCGATGGCTTCTGCTTTGTTTAATCCATTTAAGAAATCAGAATTGATATGCGGTCCATCCCCTGTATAGGCTTCTGTTGTAATGTCGCCACCTGCGATTACTGGTAGGATATCAATGCCAAATGTTTTCGCAAATTCGTAATCCCGTTCATCATGCGCTGGGACCGCCATGATTGCGCCTGTGCCATAGCTTGCTAAAACATAATCGCCAATCCAAATTGGAATTTCTTGGCCATTGACCGGGTTTATAGCATACGCACCTGTGAAAATACCTGTTTTTTCTTTTGCTAAATCCGTTCTATTTAGATCAGATTTTTTTGAGGTTTCTTCAATATATGCTTCTACAGCTGCTGTTTGTTCAGGTGTCGTAATTTTTTTCACTAGTTCTAGTTCAGGAGCTAGAACAGTATAGGTTGCACCGAACAAGGTATCAGGACGGGTTGTAAACACCGTGAAACTTTCTTCTGTACCAGCGACTTTAAAGGTCACATTGGCTCCTTCAGAACGTCCAATCCAATTTCGTTGCATATCTTTAATACTTTCTGGCCAATCAACAAGCTCTAAATCTTCTAATAAGCGATCTGCATAAGCAGTAATTTTCAGCATCCATTGACGCATTGGTCGGCGAACCACATCATAACCGCCACGTTCACTTTTTCCATCAATGACTTCTTCATTTGAAATAACAGTTCCTAGTTCAGGTACCCAGTTAACCGCAACTTCTGCTTCATAAGCTAACCCTTTTTCATATAATTTTGTAAATATCCATTGTGTCCATTTGTAATATTCAGGATCAGTGGTATTAATTTCGCGATTCCAATCATAGCTGAATCCTAGTGAATTAATTTGGCGACGGAATGTTTCGATATTTTTCTTAGTAAATTCAGCTGGGTCATTTCCTGTGTCTAACGCATATTGCTCTGCTGGCAAACCAAACGCATCCCAGCCCATTGGATGCAAAACATTATAGCCTTGCGCACGTTTCATACGTGAAAGAATATCGGTTGCTGTATAGCCTTCCGGGTGACCTACGTGTAAGCCTTGTCCAGATGGATAGGGAAACATATCTAGTGCATAAAATTTTTCTTTATTTGGGTCGTCCAATGTATTGAAACAATTGTTCTTAGCCCAATATTTTTGCCATTTTTTCTCAATCTCTTTGTGATTGTAGCTCATGTTATTCCTCCTAGTAATATAAAATTTTTCATTCTTAAAATTTGCCACCTGCAGCCATTGTCACTATTCTGACTTAAACTAGCCACTTAGTGATAAAAAAAAGTCCTATAGGAAAAATTCCTATAGGACGTGAACATACAAATGCAACGTGGTACCACCTAAATTCGTCAAAGAAACGGTCAGTCACCGTCACCTTAACCTCAAACGTCTTAACGATCGTCACCGACTTTTCCTACTTGGTTTGTTCAAAAAAGTAACTTAAAGGCGAGTTCAAAAGCTTCTGTACGTATTTCCACCAGCCATACGCTCTCTATCACATGGTTCTTTCTACTATTCCTTCTCATTGTTTTTTTCTATTATAAGACTCATGTTACCAAAGATAGCTATTTTTTTCAATCTTAAATTAACCAACTTTTAAAGTTTGACCAATATAAATTGTATCCCCGCTTAAGCCATTTAATTGTTTGATTTTTTGGATGCTGATTCCGTATTGCATTGATAAGCCCCAAAGTGAATCACCGCTTTTAACTGTATGGCGTTTGCCTGATGCACTATTTGTTGAAGAAGCATTGCCACCTGCAGAAGCGCCTTTTTTCACGATGATTGTTTGACCAGCAAAAATTAAATCGCCTTTGATCCCGTTCCATGAACGTAGATTAGCAACACTCACGCCAAACTGTGCAGAAATTTTATTCAGCGTATCACCTGATTTAATCGTGTAGGATGTTGTCGCACCGCCACCATTATTCGTAGGCTTGTTCGTATTCGTTGAACCTGAGTTGGCGCCTTTTTTCACGATAATCTTTTGACCAGCAAAAATCAAACTACCGCTGATGTTATTCCAGGCTTGTAAGTTAGCCACACTAACACCGAATTGTGCAGAAATTTTGTTCAAGGTATCGCCTGATTTAATCGTGTAGTACGTATTCGTTCCTGATTGATTATTGTTAGAACTACCGTTGCTTGAGCCACCGGTGTTACCTGAAGTACCTTTTTTCACAATAATTTTTTGACCAGCGAAGATTAAATCGCCAGAAATGCCATTCCATGAGCGTAAATTAGCAACACTCACGCCATATTGGGCGGCAATTTTGTTCAAGGTATCGCCTGATTTAATTGTGTAATACGTATTCGTTCCTGATTGATTATTGTTAGAACCACCATTGCTTGAGCCGCCGGTGTTACCTGAAGTACCTTTTTTCACAATAATTTTTTGACCAGCGAAGATTAAATCGCCAGAGATGCCGTTCCATGAACGTAAATTAGCAACGCTCACACCATATTGCGCGGCAATTTTGTTCAAGGTATCGCCTGATTTAATTGTGTAATACGTATTCGTTCCTGATTGATTATTGTTAGAACCACCGCTGCCTGAGCCACCAGTGTTACCTGAAGCACCTTTTTTCACGATGAGCTTTTGACCAACGAAAATTAAATCGCCAGAGATGCCATTCCATGAGCGTAAATTAGCAACGCTCACGCCATATTGCGCGGCAATTTTATTCAAGGTATCCCCTGATTTTACAGTATAGTACGTGTTCGTTCCTGATTGATTATTGTTAGAACCACCGTTGCCTGAGCCACCAGTGTTACCTGAAGCACCTTTTTTCACGATGAGCTTTTGACCAACGAAAATTAAATCGCCAGAGATGCCATTCCATGAGCGTAAATTAGCAACGCTCACACCATATTGCGCGGCAATTTTATTCAAGGTATCTCCTGATTTTACAGTATAGTACGTGTTCGTTCCTGATTGATTGTTCGAGCCGCCTGTTCCTGGATTAACTGTTCCGCCCCCAGTATTTCCACCAGAAGATGGTGTATCATATTGAGTTAAGTTATATGCGGTAATGACATTATTTAATTTAGCATTGTAGCTAGGATCTGTCGCATAACGACCTGTTAACCAAGCAGTTGCATCGCGATACGAGCTTGTATTGCTTTTCCAAGCCCCAGCATAATAGTAAACGCCCGCTTGGAAAGAAGTTGTTTTTAGCACGTGCGCATTATCTTGGAATGATTCCATGTAAGAAGGATATTTACGGAAAGGTTCTTTTTTCACTAACCATTTACCGTTTAAATATTCCCATGTATCCATATAGACAGATTGTCCATTGTAGCTGCCTTTAATCCCAAATAAGTTATAGTTTGGTGCCTTAGATAGCGTACTTGCTCCCCAACCACTTTCAACGATTGCTTGAGCCATCATCACTGATGCATATAAATCATTGGCTTGCGCAATAGGTTGTGCACAACGAGCTAACTCGGCAATAAATTCTGAAGGACTTTGCGTCGGTGATAACGCTGAAAAAGTTTGCGCAGAAGCTACTCTAGCTTCTGGTACTTTTACTTCATCATCGGGTGTAACCGCAGGCGCTGCTTCAGACTCGGTTGCTGAAGGAGCTACTGGCGTAATTTCTGCTACTGAAGAATCAGTCGTTCCTGATTCCACAGGTGTAGTTGAATCAGCTGTTGGTTGCTCGGTACTTGGTGTTGTTGGTGTTTCTTTTGATGATTCAGTTGTCGATTCAGTCGTTGTTGACGAATCCGTTGTCGGTTGTTCCGTAGTTCCTGGCGTAGTTTCTGTTGTTGGTGTCTCTACTAAGCCAGTTTCCGTAGTAGGTGCTTGGGCAACTTCCGCATTTGTTGGCTGCTCTTCTGTTGCCTCAGCAGTCACTGGTAGTAACGCAACGGGCGTTCCTACAGATGAAACAATTAACGCCGAGCTGAATAAAGTAGTGCTCTTCTTCCATTGTACTGGCGTTTTCTTTCTTTGTTGTGCTTTCCTTCTTTCGATACGTGACATTGATTCTTTCTTCATTGATACGTCCCCAACTTTCCTTTTTTAACTTATATGTAAATGTAATTTTTTAGTTTTGTTATTATAACAAGTATACCTTTTTTTCTGGCGAATTAAAAACACTTCAACAAAATTTCATATTACTGTAACTAGATTGTAAAGAAGTAATGTTTTTTAACATGGATTTCCTCTCTTGTTACTACTCGGAAAAAAACTGCGACTTTAGTTGTAGACGCTTCTTTACCTTAGTCTGATTTTTTTAATTCCTCTTGTTATTCGCTCAAAAAGAAATTATAGTTTAAGATGAGAAATGAATCGTGTAGAAAGAGGGAGCGGAATGAATAAAGAACATTTTATTATTGAGCTGAAAATTTATTTAAAAGCATTAAATCCAAAAGATCAAGCTATTATTCTTGCGAAATACAAGGCGTTATTTGATGCTCGTGTTGCGGAAGGCGAAACAGAAGAACAAGTGGCAAAATCATTGGGGAAACCACGGGTTATCGCAGAAGAAATTTTAAAAGAACAAGGCATCGAATTGACGGAACGAAAAATTGAAAATAATGGCTGGCAAGAAATTCCAGCGTCTACACCTGCTTATGATCATCCCTATGAAGAAGAATCTGAATTTTACTATGATAATGATTCTCCATACTATCAACGACCACAGCATCGGCCACTAACCCGATTTTTCCAAGTGCTTGGTATTTTCTGTTTAAATTTTTTCTTCATGTTTTGGGTTATTTTAGGGATTGCCTTAATGTACGTCGGTTGTGGTATTGCCGGAGCTGCAACTTTATTTTCACCAATTTATGGTATTTATAGTGTTATTACCCAAGCAAATGCCGCTTCCTTTTTCCAATTATCTATGAGTCTCTTTTTATTTGGTGCATCAATCATTGGTTGGTTACTGTTTCTACCAATTTTAAAATTTTCAGCACATGTCTTTAAGCGTTATTTCCAATGGAACATTGCTGTTTTACGAGGTGATATCTAATGAAAAAAACAACAGGGATTCTCTTATCCATTGCTGTCTTAGCGATGCTAATTGGTGGATCTGGCGCCGTCTATTATTACAAGCAAGCGGAAAAATCAGTCACACCGCTAAAAGAAAGTTATACACTAAAAAATAAACAAGCAGGCGAAGAACTTCACTTATCCTTAAAAGGCAAAGGCCCTTATACCATTTATAAAACTGATAGTAACAAAATGGGATTACGATCACCGAATAATGCCTTTTATTCAAAAGCTGAAGGCACCTTAGATGTCAAAGAAGAAAAAAATAAAATAACAGCAACCATCAATACCACTCGCACACAAAACCAACCCGAATTGTCATTCTTTAATATTGGTATTTTTAGTGACTTCACACCGAACGTGAGTGTCCAGATTCCTAATAATGTGAAAAAGTTAGTAATTGATGGCTCAACCCATTCACAAGTTTCATTGAATGCTTTTAACGTAGACGAATTAACAACTAATCTACCAAATTCTTATGTTAGTCTATCGGGTGTTAAAGCCAAAAAAATGACGCTTAACTCTTCAGATGGTATCTACCTTTCAGCGGATACTTCCGCTAAAAAAGCAACAGTTGAAACCACTGACGGCGATATAACGTTGGATTCAGCCTATTTCGATGAAATCAAAAATACTACTATTTCTGGTGATATTCGAGTGCAAAATGCTCGTGGAAACATCCAAGCAACAACGACAGATGGCGATATTAGCGTCTATGATTTCAAAGGAGAAGCTAACTTTTCAAGTGAAAATGGTGATTTTTCTTTAGACATGCCTGCTGTGCCTAAAAAATTAACTGTCGCTCTTGTCCATGGAGATATTTATGTAAATTCTGGAGAAATTTTGCGTAACATTTCAATCAAAGGGGAATCAAAATTAGGCGATGTTCAACTTTTAAACAAAGAGCGAACATCTTATAAGAATGGTCGTGCGGATACAGAGTTTAACCTTTCTAGCGAATTCGGCGATATTACCGTTGATACTCCTGATGATGATAATCAATAAACATGGCCATTTAAAAAAGTTCTGGCACCACAATGAGAGATTGTGCTGCCAGAACTTTTTTAATATCTGTATCCCCTCCAAATCAGGCAATGAAATTATCTTTTAATTTTTTACCCTTTTGATGGTATAATACGGATTGTTGCGATTAAATTTTGAAAGGATTTTTTATGAAAAACAAACTTTATTATCAATTTGCAGGTAGTTGTTTTCTTTTAGTATTTATGTTTTTAGGCTACGTTGTTCGTTTTTATCCAACCTGGCTCAAAGGCTTTGATCAAACGATTACTTCCTTTGTTCGTCGTCCTTTTCCACAGCTAAATAACTTTTTTATTTGGTACACCAAATTTGCCAATTCATTGACGATTATCATCTTAGCAATCGTTGTCATTGCTCTGTTTATTGTTTGGAAATATTATGCTGAAGCATTATGGCTCTTTATTAATACTGCCTTAATTGCTGGCGTAGGTAATTCTTTATTAAAATTATTCTTTATGCGCCAACGTCCTACTTTGGAGCATTTAGTAACTGAACATACGTATAGTTTTCCTAGCGGACATGCTGTAGGAAGTACCTTGTTCTACGGCACTATTTTATTGATTCTGCCAATTTTCATTAAAAATAAAACGGTCCGCCTTTGTGTGCAAATTTTACTAGGTATTGGGATTTTCATGATTGGGGTTAGTCGAATCTATTTAGGTGTCCATTTCCCTAGCGATATCTTAGGTGGTTTTTGTCTTGGTTTAGCTTGGTTGTTATTAAGTTACCCTATTTATTTAGAAAAACGCTTTGTTTGGCGATTTCAAAGCAAACAACGCTAGAAAGAAGTCTTGATTATGCAAATTTTTCCTTATTCAGATGATCCAAATAAACGCTATCACACTTGGAACTATGCACTTCGTCAACAGTTTGGTGAAAAGATTTTTAAAGTGCCAATTGATGGTGGCTTTGATTGCCCCAATCGTGATGGGACGGTTGCCAAAGGTGGTTGTACGTTCTGTAGTGTTTCTGGCTCAGGCGACATGATTGTTGCACCTAGCGATCCCCTGCCGCTTCAATTTCAAAAAGAAATCCAATTGATGCATCAAAAATGGCCAACTGTCGATCAATACATTGTTTACTTCCAAAATTTCACCAATACACATGCGCCCGTTGACGTTATTCGTCATCGGTTTGAACAAGTAGTCAATGAAAAAGGTGTCGTTGGTTTATCCATTGGTACCCGTCCTGATTGTTTGCCTGATGAGGTAGTGAACTATTTAGCCGAATTAAATGAACGCTTTTATTTATGGGTAGAGTTGGGTTTGCAAACCACGTTTGAGGAAACTAGCGCTGCCATTAATCGTGCTCATGATTATCAAACATATCTAGATGGTGTGGCTAAATTACGGAAACACGGGATTCGGGTCTGTACACATTTAATTAACGGGCTACCTGGGGAAACACCTGCCATGATGCGCGAAAATGTGCGGCGAACTATTCAGGATTCAGATATCCAAGGGATTAAACTGCACTTACTTCATTTAATGACAAATACCAAAATGATGCGGGATTATAATGAAGGACGCTTACAATTGATGAGCAAAGAAGCCTATGTTTCAGTGATTTGTGATCAGTTAGAAATGATTCCACCCGAAATTGTTATTCATCGCTTGACAGGCGATGCTCCCTTTGAAACAATTATCGGACCGATGTGGAGCTTGAAAAAATGGGAAGTTCTCAATGCGATTGATGCGGAAATGAAACGCCGCAACAGTTATCAAGGAAAATATACTGTCATTTCAGGAAAGGAAGTTTTCAATTAATGCTACAAACAGCCCTACATTTTAGTCACCAACTTTTAAAAGAAGTGGTGGAACCTGGCGACTTCGTCATTGATGCAACAATGGGAAATGGTCATGATACAGCATTCTTAGCAGAGCTGGTTGGCCCTTCTGGTGAAGTTTTCGCCTTTGATATCCAAAAAGAAGCGTTGATCAATACAGAACAAAAGTTAACAGAACTTAATTTACTCCCACAAACTACGTTATTTCCATTAGGACATGAACATCTTCATGCTGTCCTAGATGAAGAAACAGAAATCACTGCCGCTATTTTTAACTTAGGCTATTTACCTAAAAGTAATAAGGAAATTATTACAAAACCCGCTACGACTAAACAGGCGTTAGATGGGTTACTGCCTCATTTGGTAAAAGGAAGTCGCATTATTTTAGTCGTTTATTATGGCCACGAAGGTGGTTCAGAGGAACTTGATTTGGTCACGAATTACACGCAAGCCTTACCACAAGATGTATACAGTGTCTTACGTTATGAGTTTATCAATCAAAAAAATCAGCCACCTGTTCTTTTCTGTATTGAAAAGAAATAAGAGAACATGATCGGATTGTCTCTAGCAATCCGACCATGTTCTCTTTTATTTGTTTTGTTACTCTGTCAATTCACCATCACGAATACGAACCACTCGATCACAGTATTTCAACAAACGCTCATCATGTGTCACCATGATAATTCCTTTATCTTTCTCTTTAGCCTCTTTCGCTAGTAATTGGACAACATCAAACGCCTTTTCTGTATCTAAACTAGCCGTAGGTTCATCTGCCAAAATTACGTCTGGCTCATGATACAATGCACACGCAATGGCTACCCGTTGTCTTTCCCCACCAGAGAGATCACGAGGATAACTATTTCGTAATTCTTTTAACCCCAACGTCTCTAACAATTGCTCTTTTAATTCACTATTTTTACGTGACTTATCAACTTTTTCAATTAAGTGAAATTGATCTTCCACTGTTAAAAATGGCACCAAATTAGAGCTTTGTAAAATAAAGCCGATTTTTTGAAAACGTTGCGCCAAACGTTGCTTTTTCGTTAACTTATTTAGTGATTGCCCGCCAACAATGACTTCACCACTTGTCGGTGCCTGTAAGCCAGCTGCAATCGTTAAAAAGGTACTTTTACCAGAACCAGAAGGACCAATTACTGCGACAAATTCACCTGGCTGAACCGCAAAAGATAATTCTTTTAACGCGATCACTTCTGTATGTTTTTCACCATATTTTTTATAAATATTTTTCATTTCTAAAACATTTGCCATGTCTCTAACCTCCAATCGCGATTAACGGATCAATTTTAGCAATCGTTCGAATTGAAAATGCCCCGCCAATTAATGCAGATAAAATCAATAGTACACTAAACAAAATCATGCGTGGTCCATTAGTTGCATAAGGCATCGCTTCTGGTAAAAAGAGCACGGTAATTCCCGTTAAAGCAAGACCAATCGCCACTCCTAGAACAGCCAATAAAGCGGTTTGTAGCATGACTGCCTTTGCTAAGAAACTAGTCGGCACCCCTTGAACTTTTAAGACACCGAACATTGCTGTTTTCTGTAAAGTCATCACAAAGATAAAAATACCGATAATGAACGCTGCAATCACAATCAAGAAATAAATCATGCCATCCAAGGTCAAGTTTTGAGCGCTGTATCCTGGCAGTTTTTCAATAAAATCTGAAATTGAAAGAACTTGGCTGTCTTTATTAGTCGTTTTAACTTCCGCGTTGTCCTTGCTGCGAACAATGAAACCATTAACCATTTTGGCCATTGCTGGATTGTCACCATATTTAATTGACCGCCAAGTATCCAGAGAAGTGTAAATAACCGGCACAATGTTATAGCTACTTTTAGAAATAAAGCCGGCAATTTCTAATTGCTCATCATATTTCCCTGCAGTTAATTTGTCGCCAATTTTAAATCCTTGATTTTTCAATGTTTCTGAAGCAATCACTTGATTTTTATCAGTAAATGCGTTTCCTTCAATCACTTTTGGCATTAAAAAACTTTCTTTTTCAATCCCAAATAAGCTAACATTCGTTAATTCAGCCTTTTTGTCATCTGCTGGGCGGATAGCTAACGACTGTTGACCAATCGGTGCAATTTTGCCTCCTGAAATCGTTTCTTTCACGTTTTCATCTAACACTGATACATTTAAATTACTATTGGCCTCTTTTGATAAAACCACTTGATTCGCTTGCCATTGATCTACCGCTAAACGATTTCCTTGAGCTAAACCGTTCGCTAAACCTGACAAAATAAAAATTAACCAAGCAATCAAGACCATTACTAAGACTACAAGGACGTACCGTCCTTTTGAATACTTCATTTCATTAAATCCTAAAAACATGAATGGTTCACCTCTTTCTTCTTTTCGAAATAAACTATATCACTTATCAATCGATAAATCAATAATTATTTATCGATTGATAAGTGAATTTTACAAAAAAATAGAGAAGTCTGTTTTTCAACAGGGCTTCTCTATTTTTTATTTGTGACTTTTCAAAACGCCATGTAGCATAAATTGAATAAATTTTTTGACATCGTCATCCACTGTTTTTCGCTGGTACGTTTTTTCAATACTTAATAATGCACTAACGTTATATAAAATAAACCGAGTTGCATCATCTACACTGATGCCCTCTTGTAAGCAATTGGTTTCAGGTTCACTTTCAAAAATAGCCGCAATATTATTGATATAGGTTTTTTTGAAAATTTGATACAGCGTACGATTGTAATCAGGGCCCATTTCTTGAAACATGTCGTTCAACATTAAGAAAAGATTGGTCGGATGTTCATCTAACAAAACTTTGATTAATTGATAAAGTTTTTCTTCTACTGATGCATTTCCAGAAACAATTGGGACTAATTCTTCCTGAACACGGGACGTTAATTCTTCAATCACAGCTAAATACAGTTCTTTTTTATTTTTAAAATGGTGATAGAGATTCGGTTGGGTAATGTTCGCTTTTAAAGCAATTTCACGAGTGGAGGTATTTTTGAACCCCTTTGTCATGAATAATTCAGAAGCGACAGACAAAATAATTTGCCGTGTACGTTCTAAATCAGCTTTGCGTTTATTTGGCTTTTCCATGGTTTTCTCGCCCCCTGCTGCTTTTTATTTTAGCATATTCTCCGGCAAGAAACGAGAGACCTTTATACAAAAAACGAAAAATATACAATCAATGTGCCTGCTATTTGGAGAAGAATCGCGCAATAATACCACCGCTGCAAATGTGTCAACCAGCCTTTTTCGCCCCCAAGATAAATCAACCACTGCATTCCAGATAAAAAACTATTAGCCAACAACCAAAAAAGTAGTGCCGATTTTATCCATCGATTCTCTCTGAATACACTCAGTACAAACAAAGGATTTAGCACCAAAAACGTGCGCCGTAATTGCCGTACATTCCTCATTTTTCCATTGATATTTCTCCTTTTTCTATTTAGCATAGCAAAAAGAGCCTGGGACAAAAATCACTTTGAATTTTTGTTCCAGGCTTAAAAATTGATAAACGGCGGGAACAGAAGCAACTCCTTCGGAAATAAGTCAAAATTCTCCAAAAATTATAGAACAATTTTCGGAAATTCCTTCTTATTTCTCGGAGTTAAACACTTCTGTCCCGACCTCTTTCAACTTATTCAAAAACAAATTGATTTTTATAAAGTTCCGCATAGAATCCATCTTGTTCAACTAGTTCATGGTGGTTGCCTTCTTCAATGACTTCACCGTCTCGTAAAACAATAATCCGATCCGCATTTAGAATCGTTTTCAAACGATGGGCAATCACAAAACTGGTGCGCCCTTTAATTGCTTCGTCCATCGCTTTTTGGATTTTAGCTTCTGTTACTGTATCAACATTACTTGTTGCTTCATCCAAAATTAATAATTCTGGATTGGTAATAATCGTTCGTGCAATACTTACTAATTGCTTTTGTCCCGTACTGAAAAGGTTATTCTCTTCCGTAATCTCAGTATCGTAGCCTTGCTCAAGATTTACAATAAATTCATGGATATTCGCTTGTTTCGCTGCTTGAACAATTTCTTCATCCGTGGCCTCTGGCTTACCAAAAGCAATATTCTCACGAATTGTTCCTGAAAATAGAACGGACTCTTGCAAAACAATGCCTACATGTGAACGCAAGCTATCTAAATCCATTTCACGAATGTCCACACCATCAAACGTCACGGCGCCTTCATTCACATCATAAAAGCGATTCATTAAATTCATAATCGTTGTTTTTCCTGAGCCTGTCGGTCCGACTAAAGCGACCATTTCACCTTTATCCACATGAATAGAAACATCTTTCAACACAGGCGTTTCTGGATTATAGCCAAAAACAACATGATTTAAAGCCACAGCTTTGTTAATCTCTTCTAATTTTTCGCCATTTTCGGGACGAATTTCATCTGGTTCATCAAACATCTCATTTAAACGACGAGCGCCTGTAACAGCTAATTGAATCATGCTATAACCTGAAGAAATTTGCATCAATGGTTGATAATATTGTTGAGAATATTGGACAAACATAACGACTAAACCTAACGCAGCGGCACGATCAACAGAGCCATTGATTGCTAACCAACCACCAAAGAAAATAACAATTGCCGTATTGACTAATGACATTCCTTGCATCATTGGGAAAAGTAATCCTGAATACACTTGACCTTTATACGTAGCTGCACGGACTTTTTCATTTTGCTCTAAAAAGCCGTCAATGGTTTCTTCTTGTAAGCCATTAGTGATAATCACACGTTGCCCACTAATTTTTTCATCCATATAGCCATTTAATTTACCCACTTCATCTTGTTGTAAATCGACATATTTACGCGCCTTGCTAATCACAAAGACCGCAATTAAAATCGCAATCGGCGTAGAAGCAATTGTGGCCCATGCCAGTTCCACATTTTGACGGAACATCATGATTAAGACACCAACCAATAAGGCAATATTGGTTAATACTTGTAGCAACGCTTGGTTTAAACTGTTTTGGATGTTGTCTAAGTCACTAGTAAAACGACTTAAAATTTCACCATCTTGATGAGAATCAAAGAAACGAATCGTCAATTTTTCTAATTTATTAAACAAACCAATCCGCATGCGGTTTGTCGATTTTCCCACGACTTGTGTAAAGAGAATACTATAAATGAAACTAGCGGCACTAGTTAAGACATAAAAAATGAGCAGTTTCCAAATGACAGAAACGAACGCACTTTTATCGTCTTTTCCTTGCATCACATTAACCGCATATTTCGCTAATTCCTGAATAGCTTCCCCAACGAATTGCGGCGCTTTGACTTGTAAATAAGTCGCTGCGAAAATTGCTAAGAAAATAAAGAGGAAAGAAACTTTGTAACGTTTTAAATAATGATAGAAAAATTTACTAGCTTTTATTAAATCAGTCATTAAGCTTCCTCCTTTCCTTTTTGAGTTTCGTAAATTTCTTGATACACGGGGTTCGTAGCTGCTAATTCTTCATGCGTGCCTTCCCCGACTAAACGTCCATTATCCAATACTAAAATACGATCTGCATGGACAACAGAAGAAATTTTTTGGGCAATAACGATCGTGGTAGTCTCTTTTAACTCTTTATCCAACGCTTCTCGGACTAACCGCTCCGAACGAGCATCCAACGCGCTGGTACTATCATCTAAAATCAAAATTTTAGGCTCACCAATCACACCTCTTGTAATTGATAACCGTTGTTTTTGTCCACCAGAAAAGTTATTACTCCGTTCTTCGACGGGTGCATCATAACCTTCTGCTAATTTTCCAATAAATTCCTTGGCTTGGGCGATGCCTGAAGCCCGTTCCATGTCCGCTTCAGAAGCGTCACGTTTACCATGGCGTAGATTTTGCGCAATCGTTCCAGAGAACAGGATTGCTTTTTGCAACACAAAGGAAACTGTTTTTCGTAAACTGTGTTCGTTCACTTCTCGTAAATCGACACCACCAACTTCAATCTTTCCTTCTGTCGGATCAAACAAACGTGGAATTAATTGTGCCAATGTAGATTTACCAGCGCCAGTTGCGCCCACAATCCCAATCATTTCACCTGGCTGAATAGAGAAAGTGATGTCTTTCAAGGTATCTTCTTCATCCCCAGGATAACGGAAAGATACGTGATCAAACTCAACACTACCAATTAACTCTTGTTCTGGGACTTTTTTGTAGGTAACATCTGGTTCTGTTTCCATCACTTCTTTAATCCGCTTAATGGAAACAGCGGCACGAGAAGTCATCATCATCATCATTCCGCCGATAATAATCGCCATCATGATTTGCATTAAATAGTTCATAAAGGAAGCGACACCACCGATTAAAGTTGGATCGTCCTTGACTAAGTTACTCACAAAGAAAATCGAGCCTACAACGGCTAAGTTCGCCACCAACATAAACGCTGGAATCATCACAGCAAATAAGCTACCTACGATTAAGTTATGGGTGGTTAATTCTTCACTCACTTTTGTAAAACGTGACAATTGATTTTTTTCTTGAACAAATGATTTGACGACACGAATGCCTAACAAATTTTCTTTTGCGATACCATTAATCTTATCAATCAAGTTTTGAATAATCATGAAATGCTTGCCCATTTGCGAAAAGGACAGCATAGAAATCAAAATAACTGCGATGACAAGTGCAACAATCACCCACCATAGTTGTGGCAAGGTTAGCATCGCTAAAATAAAACTCCCGATAAATAAAAAAGGAATTCTAAAAAGTGTCTGCAACGCAATCATAATGACATTTTGAATTTGAGTAACGTCATTTGTTAAACGAACAACTAAGTTACCTGCTGAAAATTTTTCGATATTGCCAAATGAAAAAGTTTGGATTTTGCGGAAAGTTGCTTCACGAATGTCAGCACTGACACCTTGGGCAACTTTGGCAGAAAAAATTGTATTAATAACCCCTGCAACGAGTCCTAATCCTGCAATGGCAATTAATTGAATCCCTAAGTTTTTCATTTTGTCGCTATCGTCATTCATAATTGCTTCCAACACTTGTTGTAACAATTTTGGTTGCCAAAGTGCTGAGACAACCATTACGATCACCGCCAACAAGGCAATAACTACCGAGCCTTTGTATTTTTTGGCGTGTTGAATAATAAGGTCCATCTTATCCCTACTTTCTTAAAATAGTTCCCTGCTTCTTCAGTGTTGGTCTGCGAATTCTTCCCCATTACAAAAAAATCAATTTGCTCATTGACTTCACCAATTTAACACTGTAAAATAAGGCCGATTCATAATTTACCATTTTTAGTGGTAAAATACAAGCGAACAAGTTAATTTTTCACAAGTTTTTCCTATCATAAAGTGTACCTTCTTTTTGATAAACTTACGAAG
The DNA here is from genome assembly GCF_051712485.1 of Enterococcus sp. DIV1206. Classification (NCBI taxonomy): domain Bacteria; kingdom Bacillati; phylum Bacillota; class Bacilli; order Lactobacillales; family Enterococcaceae; genus Enterococcus; species Enterococcus sp. DIV1206. The sequence goes on along the minus strand of NZ_JBIOOZ010000001.1, from coordinate 590,005 downwards.
ATAACGTTTAATAGGAGCTAAAATCATGGAACCGAAATTATCAAAAGACACGATTATTGCAGCCGCATTTTCTTTGTTAGAAAAAAGTCCTACTTTAGAACAACTTTCTATGCGTAAAGTCGCCAAACAGCTTGGTGTACAGGCGCCCGCAATTTATTGGTATTTTAAAAATAAGCAAGCCTTACTTCAAAGTATGGCTGAAGCGATTGAAGAGCACTTTCAAGAACCTGCATTATGTGGTGAATGGTATTCTGACTTACTGGCCTTCATGGAAAACTATTATGATCTCTATCAACAATTTCCCTGTGCCGTAGCCATCGAAATCCAAACCGTCCCTGCCTATCCCCAACGATTACGCCATTTGAATCAAATGATGGGCATTTTAAGAGAAGCAGGTTTTTCACCAGAAATGACTCATTTAGCAGTAACGTCTTTACAACATCTTTTATTTGGGATGATTATGGACGCAACGGAGGAAAAACAGCTCGTTTCGCAAGTGTTGAACGGAGATGACTATTTAAAAGAACAAGTGCTGCACATGAAACAATATGTCTCCGACAATGAGTTAACGTACATGGAGGAAAGCATTCAATTTCGACACTCCATCCACCAAAAATCCGCCTTTATTCAAGCCGTTAAAACCTACTTAGATGGGTTGCAAGCAGACAACACATCTTCATCTAAATAAAAAAAGCCCTTGGTCCGTCAGTCATTTCGACTGACGGACCAAGGGTTAACTTTTAAAATAAATCTTGAAAACTACTTTCTCTATTTTGGTATTGGTAGCCAAGCCAAGGCTTTTTGAATCCATTCATCCCAGAACACCCAGTCATGTTCTCCTGGTCCAGTTTCAAAAGTGTAACTTGCCTGTGCCTGTTCCAACGCTTGAGCCATCTGTTGATTAGCAGAAAGTAACATATCTTGCTCCCCACAACAAAGGTAAAATTGGGGCATTTCTGTTTGGCTTTCTACTAATTGTTGTAGTAAATACAGCGGATCGTGAATAGAACCTTCAATTTGATCTAACGGGCCAAAAATACCTTCCCAATAGCTTCGCTTACGGACTTTTAATAATTCCCCAAAACTAGTGGATGATAAACTGACTGCCCCAGACAAAGAAGCAACGGCTGCAAAAGATTCTGGTTTCGCTAATCCTAATTTCAAGGCGCCATAACCACCCATTGACAAACCAGCGGCAAAGGTTTTTTCTCGTTTTGTACTTAACTGTGGAAAGAGTTGATGACAAATTTTCGGTAATTCTTCTGAGATAAACGTCCAATAGTTCATATCGTATTGTGTGTCCGTATACCAAGCTAAATCCGTGGACGGCATAATGACAGCAATCCCCAAATCAGTGACATACCGCTCAATAGAGGTTCTGCGAGCCCAGACACTGTGATTCCCTCCCATCCCATGTAATAAATACAACACGGGAATATCTGTTAATGCTGCTTGGGTACTTGTGCCCACTTTTTTTACCGTTTCTTGTGGTAAAATTACGTTCACATTCACTTCCATTTCCAATACATTTGAATAAATATTTGCTTGTAAAAAGGCCATCTACTTTTCCCTCCAATACTCTTTCTATTAGTGTACCACTAAACCTTCGCTCGTTGCGCTTTTGCGAAAATATTTAACAAAAGAGCAACAACAACTAAGCCCGCACCCACTAAGTAAACATTATGCAGACCTGCATAGAGGATACCGCGTAATGGTTTTAACAACGCAGCTGGAATTAAATTTGCAGTATGTGGATTCACTAATTGATTCATGACATCTGCATCGACGTTTAACGCGCTCGCTTCCAATTTCGCAAACATTCCTGCATTTAAAATCACACCAAAAATTGACACCATCACAGTCTGCCCAATTGTACGCACCAACGTATTAAACGATGTTGCAACCCCCATTTTTTCAGGCTCCACTGTACTTTGTGCTGTCACCGTAGTCGTTGTGATAGTAATCCCAAAACCAACTCCTAAGACAGAAGACACTACAAAGAAAAGCCAAAACGGAACGGCCATTGGCATTACCACTAAAAAGATGGCCCCGACTAATAGAATCGATAACCCAATCGTTAAGACTTTTTTCATAGCATATTTTTCCATAAAGCTACTTGCTATAAATGATCCAGCCATCCAAAGTAACGACATAGGCGCTAAAACTAAGCCACCAATTCCTGCACTTTTTCCTAAGACACCTTGCATCCACATCGGAATGTAGACATCAATCCCCATTAAGAAACCGCTAATAAGCGCTGCAATAAGATTTACTAAAACAAACGTTGGTTGATTAAATAAATGCAAATCAATCACTGGGTCTTGCGCGCGTTTTTCTATCATCACAAACGCTACAAAAAAAAGCACACTCAAACTCAAACAACCAAATGTTACTAATGTAAAACCATTATCGCTAATCATTTGAAAACCTAGCAATAACGTTAGCAGAACGGCCATCAAAGTAACGCTGCCCAAAATATCCATTGGCATCTTGGTCCGTTCCCGCTTTGGTTCAACTAAGAAAATACTAATCAAGCCCAATAAAACAAGTCCAATAGGAACATTAATGAAGAAAATCCAATGCCAACCGACTGTATCTACAATAAAACCACCTGCTAACGGACCAAAAATACTAGCAATTCCCCAGGCGGCACTGTTTAAACCTAAAATTTTCGCTCGCTTGTCCAATGTATACATGTCGGCAATAATCGTTAACGCAACTGGTAAAATTGCGCCTGCCCCCACACCTTGAATTGCGCGGGCAATAATTAAAGTCAACATATCTTGGGCAAAGCCACACAACGAGGAGCCCAAAATAAAAATAATAATGCCAATCATGAAGACAGGTTTACGACCAATTTTATCCGCAAGTTTCCCATAAATCGGTGTTAACATCGCATTCGTTAATAAATAAATTGAAAATACCCAGTTCATAATTTCCATGCCATGTAACGAGCCGACAATCGTTGGCATCGCAGTAGACACAATGGTCCCTTCAATGGCTGTCATAAATGTTGCCACAAAAACACTCACCGTGACTAACTTAACATTTGTTTCTTTTGCCATTTGTTCACATCCTTTTCTATTCAATTGTCAATTTTCTAAATTGCTCCATAGCTATTCTATACAAAAAAGAACAAAATGTCTTAAAAAAATGCTTTTTCATAAAAAAATTATTGCAAAAAAAACAAGAAGTCAGCCAATACTTGGCTGACTTCTTGTTTTTTTTATTTAATTATTCAGCTAAACTAGCTTTTAACGCTTCAACTTTATCTGTTTGTTCCCAAGGTAAATCAATATCTGTTCGACCAAAATGACCATAAGCCGCAGTTTGTTTATAAATTGGGCGACGTAAATCTAGCATTTCAATAATACCTGCTGGACGTAAATCAAAGTTTTTACGAACTGCTTCGATTAATTTACTTTCTGGAAGATCACTCGTACCAAACGTATTAATAGAAATAGACACTGGTTGCGCCACACCAATTGCATAAGCTAATTGGACTTCTACTTTTTTCGCCAAACCAGCAGCAACAATGTTTTTCGCGATATAACGCGCAGCATAACTAGCAGAGCGGTCAACTTTGGTTGCATCTTTTCCAGAAAAAGCACCGCCGCCATGACGAGCATAACCGCCATAAGTATCAACGATAATTTTACGACCAGTTAAGCCGGCATCTCCTTGAGGGCCACCGATTACAAAGCGACCAGTTGGGTTGATAAAGTATTTTGTTTCATCATCTAAAAGTTCATGAGGAATCACCTCATTGATTACTTGTTCTTTAATGTCTTTTTCGATTTGTTCTAAGGTTGTTTCATCATCATGTTGTGTACTGATGACAATCGTATCCACACGTTGTGGTTGACCTTGATCATCATATTCCACTGTTACTTGAGATTTTGCATCAGGACGTAAGTAAGGTAAGACTTTTCCCTTCCGCAATTCTGCTAAACGGCGAACCAAACGATGACTTAACGCGATCGGTAATGGCATTAATTCTGGTGTTTCGTCAACGGCAAAACCAAACATTAAGCCTTGGTCGCCAGCGCCAATATCGTCTTTTTCATCTTGATCACGCACTTCTAAGGCTGCGTCAACCCCTTGAGCGATATCAGGTGATTGCTCATCGATTGCTACAAGAACTGCGACAGTCTCTCCATCAAATCCATATTTTGCTCGTGTATAACCAATATCTTTCACAGTTTGACGAACAATTTTTTGGATATCTACATAAGCTGTTGTAGAAATTTCTCCAAATACTAGGACTAAACCAGTTGTTACGGATGTTTCACATGCCACGCGGGCCATCGGATCTTTCTCCAAAATCGCATCTAAAATTGCATCACTGACTTGGTCAGCTACCTTATCTGGATGTCCTTCTGAAACGGATTCTGATGTAAATAAATGTCTTTCTGTCATAATGTTATTCCCCCTAAATAGTTTCGGTTACAAGGCATCTTTAGTAAGTAACGACAATTACTTGCTAAATCCTTTCGGGAACTTGTAACAAAAACAGTATACCAGATATCTAAAAAAAAAGCTTAGGTTTTCAAGAAAATCATTAAATTACCTATATTTGCTTTTCCTATAACAAAAAACTTCCAGCCCCTTTCATCTGAGCTGGAAGTTTCTTGCTACTGTAAAATTTTCTCCGCGATAAAGTGTGTGTATTGCTCGCCACCTGCCACATTTGGATGAACTCGGTCATCATAAAACCAATCATCATGGGCGTTACTATAATTAAACCAGTCAATGACCGTTAAGTTATCGTATTTTTTGTCCATTTGACTAAGTAAACTATTCACTTGATTTTGCCATCTTCTAGTTGGAACGCGAACATTAATCCAATAAACTTTTCGATTACCTAACGCTTTCATAAATTCATCAAATTGTGCCTCTGTAAAAGGACCATTTGTACCTAAACTCACTAAAACAGTATCTTTGAGCATTTTCTTTTTGTCTAGTTCACCAATTAGTGAAATGCTACTATACAATTGACGGCCCACTTCCCCATCGATAATCATTTTAGGGAAAATATCTTGTAACCCGCTAGCACCATCTAGAATAACAGAATCACCAATAGTTGTGATTTCTAAATTCTGCGCTTTTTTTACTTGCTCTGGTGTGAGTTGTGTGGGTAGAACGTCTTGGCTTTCACTCGGTTTTGTACTACTTTCTGTGGACGTGCTACTATTTTTCGTGCCACTTTCTTGGACTTCTTTTTTACGTTCTTCAATTTTTTGCTGATTTTTCGCAATATTTTTTTCTAGTTGCTCTTGTTGCGCACTTTTAGCGTTTGCTGGAGCCACAATTAAACCGAATACTGCAATCACGCTAATCACTGTCATAAAGGCCATTGTCCCTTTTTCACGAAGGTCCCACGGTTTCCGTAAAAACTCAGTGAATTGAGTCCAGACATCCTTATAAGACAATCGTGTCAGTGGATGTTCGATAAAACGATATGACAATTCGCTCACGACTAAAATTAATGCTATTTCAACCAATGAATGTAGAAAAACATGGTCCGATAAGGTCTTAATTTTGGCCTCATAAAAAATCATGATTGGGAATTGATACAAGTAAATGCCATAACTCCGTTTACCTATCCACGTAAAGACTGGATTCGTTAACCAACGATTCATATCTGCCCCTGGATGTGCAGTGACGGCCACTAAGACAGTGGCTGCCAAACTAATTAAAAACATGCCGCCGTAATAAACAAAATTTGTATGATCTGATAATGTTAAAAAGGCTAATACTAAAAGAACTAAGGCACTTAAACCAGCACCATTTAAGATTTTTTTAGAGGCTTCTGGAATTTCTTCTTTCAAACGTGTGCTTGGCCAAACATACGCCAATGCACTACCTAGTAAAATAGAAAAAACACGTGTGTCTGTTCCATAATAGACACGTGTAGGATCTGCGCCAGGAACATATAAAACGGCCATCAGCGTCACCGAAATTAAGGCGCCGATTAAAACTAAGCTGAAAATTCGACCGCGCTTACGAACAAAGCGTTCCAGAAGAATAAAAAGTAATGGCCAAATTAAATAATTTTGCGCTTCAACTGCCAATGACCAAATATGTACAAATGGCGATTGTGTCGCAAATCCATCAAAATAAGAAAACCCTTTAAAAATTTGCCACCAGTTGTTGTAATAAAAAACACTACTAGCGACAACGCTGCGAATATTGTTTAATAAATCCTGCTGAAAGAGTGTAATATAACTAACTGCACTTAAAAGCATCACAATTAATGCTGGATACAGCCGTTTCATCCTTCGCACATAAAATCCTTTTAAATCAATGGTCTGATTTTCTGCCCATTCTTGCCGCAACAAGTCGTTAATAAGATAACCTGAAACAACAAAGAAAATCGGAACACCTAAGTAGCCACCTCGCATGACTTGGGGAAAAAGGTGATACAAAATCACGCCAATTACAGCGATCGTCCGAATGCCATCAAAACCTGTAATATAGCGTTTTTTCTTGCTATTTGCTGTCTGATTCATTTGTGCTTTCCAACTTTTCTATAAAATTATTCTTTTCCTTTATTTAAAGAAGCAAGTAACTTTAATATACGTTTTTTCCTAGGAAATGGCAAGCAAACTTTGCCTCCTTTAGGCTTTTTTTACAATTCAAAAAACCAACATTTTTTAAATCACAAAAAAACAACCAAAGCTTATGAAAATTACTCATAAGCTTTGGTTGTTTACTCATATCGTTTTCGTTTAGATGAAGATGGAATCCCTAGGGCTTCACGATATTTTGCCACCGTTCGCCGGGATATTTCCATGCCTGAATCTTTTAATCGCTCGACTAATTTTTGATCAGATAACGGTTTACTTTTTACTTCTTGATCAATTAATTTTTGTAGTTGCTTTTTAACCATCGTTGTTGAGACATCCTCGCCATCTTCTTCTGATGAAAGAATACTTGTGGAGAAGAATGAGCGCAATTCAAAGACGCCAAACGTGGTTTCTAGATATTTTCCATTGACCGCACGACTAACTGTCGATTCATGAATAGACAAAGCATCCGCAATTTCTTTTAAAGTCATTGGTTTTAATGGCCGATCTGCTTCTAAAAAGAAGGCTTCTTGACGGCGCACAATTTCTTGCCCTACACGTAAAATTGTATCCCCCCGCTGATTCACTGCGCGCTCTAACCATTCAAATTCGTTTTTCTTATCCTTAATATATTCTTGGACTTCTTTGTCGTCAGTCTCTTGCATTCGTTTGAAATAATTTTCTTGAAAATTTAATGTCGGTCGACCAGCTTTGTTGGAAATCACCACTATTCGATCTTCCTTGATTCGGACAGTTAAATCTGGTCGAATATACAATTCCTCGGTCGCATCAAAAATATTCCCTGGCGCTGGCGATAACGTTTGTATATAATCAAAAATCAATTGAATTTCTGCTAATTCAATCCCGAATTTTTTAGCTAACGGGCCCCATTTACGACTCACTAAGGCATCAAACTCTTCCTCCAATAAAATATACGCTAAATTAGGCGCGGTATCGTCTCGTTCTGTTTGTAGCATCAAACATTCTTGTAAATTGCGTGCCCCCACACCTGCTGGATCTAGCTGTTGTAACAAAGTTAATGCATCTAGCATTTGAATGGCGCTTGCTTCGGTTTTCACTGCCGCTTCTTCTAACGAAATCGTTAAATAACCATTCACGTCTATATATTCTACTAAAAACAATACCAATGTTCGCAAGTATGTATCGCGGTAATTCAAATGAATTTGATCAATTAAAGACTCAAATAATGATAAATGATAGTCTGGAATTTGATTCATATAATTATTTTCTTCGTCTTGATTGGTGTAAGAATGACTAGTTATCGGAAAATCTGTGGTGTACTGCGTGTCTACTTGTAAATCAATCAATGGATTCTCTAGTGCTTTCGCTTCAACAAAGGCAGCGAGTTCTTCCGTATTAAATTGTAAAATTTGAATGGATTGTTGAAGCTGTTGAGTCATGGCCAACTTCTGGACTTGTTTTTGTTGTTGGGACATTCGTTGCTCAAATTTCATTATTTTCGTCCTCCCTCTTGTAATTTTTGTCAATATCAGCTAAACTAGTATTCGTGCCGCGCCCTTAGTGTAGTGGATATCACGTAAGATTCCGGTTCTTGAGACGGGGGTTCGATTCCCTCAGGGCGCGTTATTTAAATATGTTGATTTATCAACGTTTCTGGACACTCTTTACTGGCCTAATGAGTGTCTTTTTTCTCGTTTGGGGACGAACTCTAGGGACGAGTTTTCCATCAATAGCCTTTTTTCAAACTTTTCATGTGTTGAAAGGTCTACCACGCTTTCAGTATTAATATATATCTTTGTTATATTTGTATCTGAATGCGTCAGCATCTGAGAAATTTGTTCCATAGTAGCTCCACCTTCATAAGCCAACGTACTAAATGTATGTCTAAACATATGAGGTGTAGCATGAACTAAATATGGGTGTCTCTTTTCCACAGCATTAATTCTATGATTCAAATAATCAATATGCACAGGAACATTTAATTTATTCGTTTTTCTCGTTTTATAGGTAAACACAAACTGCTCATCCGTTTGTACAATTCCTATTTTTAATAGCTCTTCTTTTTGTTTTTCTTTCCAAATCATCAATAATTTTAATAGAAATTCTGGAATGTGAAATCTAGTTTTTTTGTTTCCTTTAGTTGAAGTTATATTTCCCTTTGCATCCTTGCTTTGAATCAATAGAATACTTCCACCGAAATTAAAATCAACATGCTTCCATTGTAACGCATAGCTTTCACTTTTTCTATCTGCTAAATGAAGAGTTAACATAAACAACACATAATCTTGCAAAGATAAAATACCTTTTTCAAAATCAGTTTGAAAAGCTTGAATCCAAACTACCAATTCTTTAGCGCTTAAAGATTCCCCTAATAATTCACGTTTTTCTTTCAAACTATCTTTCTTTGGTTCCCCAATATATCGAATAATTTTAGCAACATTGTTGTTGTCAATATAATCCAAAAAATCTGCCACATCAAAAACATTGTTAACATAACTTTTTAACGCTTTAATATTCGCATATTCCCTTGATTTTTTATTTAGTTCTCTTACCAAAAGTTCTTTATTACTATTCAATTCAAATAATGTAAATGAACCAAACAAAGGTAAAATATGCAATCTAAATATACGTTCTGCATTATCTATTGTTGCTTTTTTCGGCGCTTTTCTACTTCCTAACGACCCAGAAATATACATTGACCAATAAATATTCTTAAAAAAATTTTCAAATGTAATTCCTTGTTTTCTATCAAAGATATTACCATTCTGTTGCTTTTGTACTTGTTTTATTTTCTCTAAAAGTTCTTTTTCTACAAGAAACGCTTCTTCATACGAAGAATAAGTTTTTTTAAATCTAGCTGTCGTTAGTCCTAAAAATTCTCTGACATCTTTTGGATAATAAACGTCTACTTTAAAATTACCACTTGCCATTTTTGTTATTGACAATTCAACTTCTCCTTTCTATCAGAAAGAGAAGACTACCTTCTGATTATATATTAAATTGCTTTTTATTTGTTAATTATTTTCTGTTTGATTGATACTTTTTTAACCATTCATCAATTTCTTCTTTCGGATACAAAATAATGCCTTGAATATTAATTCTAGGCATTCCAGCTTCAATCAATCTATCAACAGTATTGTTGGATAAATTTAAATACACACATATTTGCTTTTTCTTTAAGTATTTTTCATTTGAAACTAAGCCATCTTTAAGATGGTTAATTTCGTTTAATAGCAATTCATGTAAAGATTTTTTAATTAATTCTTGTTGATCTTCTGATAATAAAACTTGCATTGTCATTTCGCTCATTTATTTTTTTCCTTTCTTACTCTATATATTTACAAACAAAAAAAGAGTAATGATAGGAAACATCACTCTTAAACATTCTTTTTATTCTCATTATAAAACAAACTTAATACTCTTGTTTTATCGTGTTATAAGTCATTTCTGAAACTTTTCTATTTTCTACTCCAACTAACAATAACACTTTGATATTCATTCCGTTTTGCTTACAATTCAAAACAATCGCATATTTATTACGAGTAAATAAAAAGCTTTAAAAGAATTACAAATATAGTAAAACCAATTGATTCTATACAAATAATACAATAAATATAAATATTTCAAACTTGTTTAGTCGTTTTTTAGACATCATAAAATAACTACTCATTTATAGCTTCTTTTAGTTTAGTAAGCTGTCCTTCTAAAACATGTGTTTTATCATCGTCCATTGAATTTAATATATCAATAATATCTTGTAAAAATTTTGGTCTATGAAAAGGATCAAATTCTGGATGACTTGATTCTACGAAATATTTAAAAGTATTTGCATCTCTGGTATTATTCAATTCTTTAACATCTTGATCTCCCCAAAAAACAAATCCACTATCAACTCCGTAAAATCTTTTTTTACTGTTAACATATTCCTTAATTGCTTCTTCTCTATCATTAGCTCCATATCTATTTGCATCAGTTTGCAAGTAAAGTAAAAAATTCAATAAACCAAGAAAAATAACCATGTTTAATTCATTAAATATTTTTTCTGTTAAATTACTCAATCTAAAAACATCAATTTCTTTCTTTTTTTTACTATACATATCTCTAATCCACAATAAAAAAATAGATTCCAATAAACTTTTTTTCTCACTATCGTTAAAACTACTAATTATTTTATTTACCCATTCAGCAGGGCGATCTAAATGATCATATAAAAAATGAAATAATATCCTTCCCTCCAACCTATCCATAAAAAAATATTTTAAGGCTCCAACATCATTATTATTTGTAAATTCTTCAAAATTTGTCGCGAAGTTATAACATTTCCCTTCATCAGTCTCTAAAGATTTAAGATAACTTTCAAAAAATTCGCCAACTCTAAAAGCATACAAATTAGAGATTGAATTTCTATTTGAGGAACAGTCTTCTACCACTTCAAAAACAAATCTATGGAATATATCACTATTATTAAACATTATAGTTTTATTTTTTGTAAGTTCCAAAAGAAGTTTACTTTTTGTCTCATAACTGTTTCTATCTTTATAATACCTAACATATATACCCAATATTTCTTTTTCATCTAAATCTACAATACTAAAATTACTTCCTAAAACTGTAATCCATATATCTAAATCCCTATCTTCTCTTAATCCATCAAGCATTTTAATTCTAAGTTTATTCCTATAATTCATTCCCTTTGAGTCTCTAATCATAATCCATTTGTAGCATCTTCTAAAGAAATAAAACATCATTGTAACTCCAGATACATATATAAAAAACAAAAGTGGTCTTATTAATAAAAAATCCCAAAAAATTAGAGTAAAAGTTATGAACGACAGTGCAACTAACGTTTTTATACCAATCACATATTTAAATATAATAGTTTTATCCCATTCAATTGAACCCGAATCTTTATTACCTACATTTTCTATTAAAAAAATGAAATAGGCACGAGCAATGCTAATATAGCCGCCGAAGTTGCTATAAGACCGTCATATGTTAATTTATAAAGATCATCACTAAATTTAATATAGAAATAACTTAGATCACGAAAAATTTCAGAATTAAAAAATATACTAAAAAAAGAATCGAACACATAAATGAATCCATTGAATAAAATAAAAAATGCTATCATGCTATCTCCTTTGACTTGTTAAAACTTTAATATTTAGAGTACCATTACTAAATTTGAAAATACTTAATCAATTAAACTTTCCTGATTTATAAATTACTTCATAGTTACCACTAGCTTTCATATCATCAAAGGTTACTTTGCTTTCAGTACTATCTAACCGCTTATCTTCATCATAAAAATAAAATCGTTCTAAGATACTACTTTTATTATCTGCAGGTACCCAAACATCAGCTAAGTACCGTTTAGTATCGTTATCTTTATAAATTAAAAAACTAAAGTTTTCTTCCTTATTCAAATCTTTATAAGATTCTTCTTTAATTATTTCATCTTTAAAATCTTCACCAGTTTTATCTAATTTAGAACTATTACATGCAGCTAATGTGAAAACTGCAACAACCATCAACAAAATTGAAATTACCTTTTTCATTTTCCCATCTCCTTACTTATACATATATTGTACCATTAACTAAAGTACAAATCCATATATATCAAGGTTAATACTCTTGTTTTACAGAATTATAGGTCATTTCTGCTACCTTATTTCCTTTCACTTTTACCAATAAAAGTACTTTTGTTTTCGTTCCGTTTTGCTCACAATCAAGTAAGACTGCATATTCCTTTTTATCATTTTGATATATTGAACTTACTTCACCTTTACTTTCCAATTTCGCACCAGTTTTCACATCAATACCATTTTTCTTTACACATTCAGCAGTCATTAATTTCTTTAATTTTTCGTTGCGATTATTGATACTAGAAAAATTAGCATAAGCATTTCCAAAATCCTCCACTAACTGCTCATTGGTAGCCCCCTGCTCTTCCTCTAATTTTTCCTTACTCTGTGTAGACTTCGTACTACTTTTTTCAATTACTTCACTTCTTTTCGTAGAAGTTATATCATCAACTGCCTTCATGGTAACAGATTCAATCGTTGACGAAGCTACCGTTTCATGAACTTTAGTATTTCCTCCACAAGCAGAAAAAATTAATCCAACGCCTAACAATAAAACTACTAAACTTAACTTTTTCATTTTTTACCTACTTTCTTTTGAATACGCTGTACCTCTTTAACATACACAATCTTTGAAAAAACTCCTTCAGAAAATTTGACACGATATTCTTTATTGCTCACAGCTACTAAAAAACCATCTTGATACTTTTGTACTGCAAATTCATTTTTTCTACATTTAAATTTCGAACAGATTTCTTTTATCTGACGATTAGTTAAACTACTTTTCTTACTCAAAAACATTCACATTTCCTCCTATTTTCTTACTATGCTAGTCACATGCGGGAAATCTAATCCCCAAGTTCGAGAATATTTAGCAACAATTTGACCTTGTTCAGCGTTTTGCTCATAAGTAGTAAACTTGTTTTTACCTTCAACACTTGCCACTACACATAGCAATAGGTAAGCCTTTGATTGTCTATTACCTTAGCTAATGATAATAGTTCGCTCTCCGGCTTTTCCCCTGCTCCACACCGTACATGCAACTTTCACCGCATACGGCGTTCCAACTTCTTCTTTACTTCAAATGAATTTCTGCTAAATTACATTCTTTTCGATATTTGTTGAGTTTCTTCAATTGCTTTTCATTTAACTGAAGCACATTGAAATATTCTTCAATCGTTTGCTTTGTTTTGGCATGGATTAATTTATGAATCCACTCGTGAACTATGACTATATTTTGATAATCATCAGTTCCTCCTTGCTTCTTAGGTACTATATGGTGTCCGTGTGCTATCTCAGAGGTTAGAAATTCTCCTGTAACAGCACACTTACCATTTTGCATAGAGTAACGAGAGAGTTTATTATCCAGAAATTCAATAGATTGATTTTCTGAATACTTTTGACCCATTTTTATCAATTCTGAGCCTATTTTTGGTTTTAACATTTTGATACGCTCTAGTCTTCCTTGTTCGGTGTAATTATTTACTGTTGATCTAAATGGCCATGCTTTATCCCATTTAATACATTCAATTGGATAAAGGTACTCTCCATTTACTCGAAAAGTTCGATGGTTCAAACTGTAAATTTTCTTGTACACCAAAGGTGGACTTCTAGGTATTTCATATTTCCCAATAAATTTTAAACGATTGAATAGGGCTGGCAAACAAGAGTAATATATATCTGAAAAGTCTAGATTTACTCTAGTTGCTTTTTGATAATAATTTTGAATTCCTTTGACAAATAAATTGTAGTTTTTGATATTTTCAAATGTCGGATAACGTTGAATTCGTTTTACTCTTTGACGGACGTCTTTCTTTATTTTCTTTTTGGCTTTTCTAGATACTCTGGAGATAGAAACATATTTCCCTTTTCTTTGCTTTTCAACTTTTATCTCAAAGCCTAGAAATTCTGAGTATCGTTTCCTCAAATTCGTTATTTTTGATTTTTCTTTTGAAATATCTAGTGAAAGTTGATTTCTCAAATATCCTTTAACAGCATGAAATATTTTGATTGCTGATTTTGGAGTATTTGTAAAAATCTTGAAGTCGTCCGCATATCTAACGATATGCATTTCTTTTAATTTGGTTTTCTTTAGAGCACTATACATATACGCATTATCTTTATAAGGGTATCTGCTTTGAAACGTTTCCCATTGATTAGCAATCCACCAATCTAAATCATTTAATACTACATTAGATAATAAGGGAGATAAAATCGCACCTTGTGGTGTTCCTTTATCTAGAGAGCCAATTCCTTTAATGGGAGCTTTTAGCATTTTAGAGATAATCGCCAGTACACGTCTGTCCTTTACACCAATGGTATACAGTTGTTTAATCATTTTTGAATGACTAACATTGTCAAAGAATCCTTCTATATCTACATCAACCACATAATGACATTTACAAGCGTAGGCAACAAAGTTACACCTAGCAATTGCATGTTCTGTCGAGCGGTTTTGTCGAAATCCATAAGAGTGTTTGTAAAATTGTGCTTCACAAATAGGTTCAAGCACTTGTTTAAACATTTGTTGAATCAACCTATCTCTCATTGTGGGTATTCCTAAAGGCCTTGTTTTTCCATTGGGTTTGGGAATTTCAACCCTTCTAACCATTTCTGGCTTGTAATCAACTAAACTCTCTCGAATTTCTCGAATAAACTGAGCCTTATTCTTCATTTTATAATCTGAGATTGTTTGATTATCTACACCAGCTGTTTTTGAGCCCGTGTTTGATTTAATTATTCTGTAGGCTAACAATATATTTCGTTCTGATATAATAATATCGAACAAATTGATTCCCTTTGTTCGATTCTCTAAACTTCTTTGATATAACCAATCAAAAGTTTCTTGCATATTGTAATACTCATAATATCTTAATTCAGTACTCACCGATGGTTACTTCTCCTATTCTAAATAGTCCCATCCTCTTACCAGACCCTGTGAGTTTCATTTAGCAGTATTCATTTTTCAAAGAACAAGTCTTGGGGCTATCCCTCCACGTTCATTACACGCTTCATCAGTACTGTGCCCCTACTCTCACGAGAATTAAGAAATTTCGATTTGTAAAATCTTATATTCAACACTCCGATAACAGTCGTTTGGCATAAGTGTTTCTCGCTTTCCACGTTCCAATAGTTCTAGCTTTGCATATCTACCCTTAGGTGCTTACTGTGGACCTGAATATTTATAGTTTCATTGTTAACTATCCCGAATTTCATAACACAGACTCTTACTCTTCGGTAATATTCCTTACATAACGTAAGCCGTTTTCTTTCGATAAACGTCGGACTATAGATCCGTACATTCGCAAGTTCGTCAGTTTCTCGCTGGAAACATTCTCACCATAGATAGTTTATAGCGTCCCGACCTATCCTCTGCCTTATGAACTGTACATTTCACTTAGGCATTGTTCAGCCGACTTCACCTAACTTCATACCTGGAATTTCTGTTAAAATTTCACGCATGTAGGAGTATCAGACTAGTTGTTTCAGCCAACATGACGGCTTTCATTCCAACTATCGAACTATTAGTTATCATTTATCCAGAAGGATAAATTCTCCCATTTCATGTTTATACATTTATAGGGAAACGTGTCGTACCAGTATGTCCATAAATACTAGTAGCCACACCACCTTGACCAAAATTAATGACATCTCCTGCTTTAATATCCGAGTAATTTGGATTCTTTATCACTTTCCAACCTATTGACGGCCAATTATAATCATTACCAATCTCACTCGCAAACATATGTCCTGTACCCATCATTTGAAAACCTCCTTGTTTTTCAACAAAAAAAGCAGACAATCCATAGCACTGTCCACCATTAACAGTTTGTCCCATTACTTTTTCCAAAACATCAATTTTTCCGCCACCAACATTGGCTGAACCTCCGCCCATGGAACCTGTAGAAAGACGTTTATACCAATTATTAGCACTAGCCTTTCTTTTTACTTGCTCTGCAGGGTCATCTTTTGTTCCAGCTCGTTCCCACAGCTTCAAAATATCTACCGCAAGTGTATTTACATCTTTTAATTTAGACATTCTTTTAAGTAGGTCACTATCAGAACCATCATGATTCCACGCAAAATCCATTTGCAAGGCAACTGATTTCCATTCTTTTTTTTGGCCTTTTGCAAAATTTAATAAATTAACTCGGCGTGCAGAATCCCATTGGCCTAATCCAATACCATAACCGCCTAAACTAGGGTTGTAAGCAATAGCAGAATTAAAAGTCAAATCACTTTGGATTCTAGCAGGGTTTAAACCACTCTCATGTTCCATGTTACCAATCCAAGCAGCTGCAAATTGCATTGTCCCTCCATTTGAGGTAACAAAATTTAAAACTTCTAACGCAACTTTTTCTTGTGGAGTAGCTGGCTGAAACTGGGAAGAATCCCCATTTTCACTTGAAGAGAACACAGCTAAAAATAATAAAAAAGGAAGTATGAAAATAAAACAACTAACAATTAAAACCTTACCTAAAATCTTCATGGTATCTCCTTTCAACAAAAAAGAAGGCTGATAATCATTTCATCAGCCCTCTACAACATCAAAATTATATTCTTCCGTGTTCACACTACCAAAAAACTGTTCCTCTGTTTGTTCTAAATTATTGAAGTTTTCTTCTGTTTGGTAAAATGAATAAACGTTATTTAATGAATCATTATTATTTATGATTAACTCGCTATCCTCTCCACCATCAAAAAAGGCACGTTCTTCACGAGCAAATGCCAACTCATCGAAATTATCGACCCTAACATTTAAATTGTCCGCTATTTCTTGCTCATCAAGTTCTTGAATTGGCTCTTCTCTATCATTTTCACTCGATTCTATAGTTGCCTCTACATTATCAAGTTCATTTTCAATAGTTGGCTCTAATTCAATGTTATTTTCATCAGCTAAAGAAGTATCAGAATCAGATACGTTTTCATTTAAGATAGGAACATCAATTTCTTCTAAAGAATTATCCATTTCATCATCTGTTGAATCTTCAAAATTATCCCCTTCATCAGTTAAAGCTTTATCTTCTATTTCTTCTACTTCCTCATTATCAACATTGGTTGGCTCTTCTACTTCCACAATTTCTTCTTCAGGCAATAAATCATCTTTTAATGGTTGTTGTTCTTCTTGAGTAGGACGATTCAATAATGAATTCAATCCTGCTTTCACCCCAGCAAATTGCCCATTGTCATCAACGAAATGATCTTTTGCTAAGTTTAATGCTTTATCATGTTTTGGCATTAAATGACTAGCGCCATCAGCAACCAACGCTAAATTCCCAGTCGAAGCACCGACACCTGCCTTTACTGCACCAACGCCAACTTCACCTGTACGTTCAACCGTTTCTTTTGTTTTTTCATTCATTTTCGCTTCAAAAGAAGGCTCTTGAACTTGACCATCAGAAAAGAATGATAAAATTTTATATCTGCTTTTCCAAATTTTCCGATACAAAATGATTTTAACCAGTGCCGTAACAATTAATGTGCCTAAAAGAAAAACACCACCAGACATCACAATTAATAAACTACCGCTTACTTTATCCATCAATCCTAAAAACGCTTGGTCAATTATCTTATTGATCCAAAATAACACAGACAAAAAGATACCGAACACAACTGGGAAAAACAAAATACCAATTAATGCTTTAAAAAATTTAAACATCATCATTTGACAACGAGGGAAGAAAGACACTAACGCAATAATTGGAAAAACAAGAATGAGTAAATCAACAATGATTTGAATGACATTGATCATTATATTAATGTATGTGACAGGCACTGCCAAAACTGCTAAATTTACTAAACCCACACCAACACCAAAAGCTTTTTCCATTGTTTTTGCTCCGTCCTGTGCAAAATATGGATTATATTTTTCATGGTCATTAATATATGTTTTTCTATCCTTCTCAAAGTCTTTTTTCTCTCCCTTAGATAATTTAGGTTTTTCTAGTAGTTTACTTTCATCTAACTTCTTACCATTCTCCATCTTTCCATCAAGCGAACCACTATTTACAAAATTAAATGTTTGTTTTACTGTCGCATCAAAAATTGGACTTTGATATACTTCTCCATCTTTAGAGCCTTCTGTTCCTAAATTGGCACTTGCCGTAAATGTACTTTGTACTCCTTTAGCAAATTCATTCATTGATTTAATTAAAAATGTAGAACCACTAGATTCTTCTTGCACATGGGTTTCTGGATTAGTATATGCAATATTTCCAAACCAAAACAAGAATAATGCAACTACACCTATATAATGAAGAAATACCTTTGAAAAGTTTCTTCGACTAGAGAAAAAGTGATACAGCAGATAATACGCACTAATAAGAATCGCTAATGCAAGTAAAGAACCATCTCTAAACCCCTTGCCACCAAAGCCACTTAGAACATCTTTTGACATATTCAATACCGTTTCTTGTTTTCCTTCAAAGAAACTAGATTGATTTAAGACATTCTCACAAAAAAGGAAGAAAGAAGCAAACATTCGTAAGATAAAGAATGGTATATCTACAAAGAACCAATTTACTACTTGCCATCCTTTATCCAACAAACCACCATCAACCGTATACGCACTATAACTGTCAATTAGATACTGCATATTCTCACTTCCTTCCTATGCAACAAAGCGGTTCTCCATTTTAGAAGCTTCTGTATCATCAACGGTTTTGAATAGTTCCAACCATTCTTCAAAAATAACATGAACAACAATTCGATTGGTTTGACCAAACATATCCCTCATTAAGCACTGACCTTGAACCATATTTGAGACCCATTTCATGTTAATTTCGTTCACTGGTAAATTGAGATATTTCAAAACACCTTCTCGATTTTGTACTTCATCAAAGCAAATCACTGTACCAAAACCAGTACCATCTTCACTATCATCTAAATCGTTTGTTGATTGTGTAATCAATACTAAGAAATTATTAAACGAACGGCCAATACGTTTCATAGATTTCAAAATTGCTTTACCTTCAGGAGAAGATTGAAAAATCCAAGATTCATCAAAGAACGTCACTGTTTCTTCTTTTGGATTTCTTGAACCAAACTTCGAACAAAACGTTCCTAAAGCAAACATCAGTGTAACTGACGACCGTTTATTTTCATCTAACTTTTCATTTTTATCAGTTGGTAAATCTAAGTCCTCGATTTCCAAAATGGTTACTTTTCTATCGAATGACAAACCTTCCACTTCTCCATGAGAAAACGCCAATTCTAAAACAGACCCTTTGATTGTTGACAATAAAAATCTCCCCATGTCTTTAACATCCGAGATTTCACTCTCAGCTAACAATTCAATAACATGCCAGAATCCAACTTTCTTTCCTGCTTTTCGTTCAGAAATTACTTTTGTAATAGCTTCATTACTTGCTGTTTTCTGTTTTAAGTTCCATGTACCATCATAAACATTCGTTATCATCGCTTTAGCGGTAGACGTGGCTTCTGTTTCATTAAATAGAATAATCGGGTCAAGGACGCCATGGTTTTTCGTATCACGAACATCTAAAGTGACGAAATTAAAGGACTTCACAAAATCAACATCTAAAGGATATTTCTTTTGATATTCAGGGGCATTGATTGTATACATAAATTGCTTTCGCATTTCTTTTTTCGGATCAATGTATAACACTCTGTCTTTTAAAAGTGCCATTTGCATAAACAATGTTTTAGCTGTAACCGATTTTCCGTTCCCAGTATCGCCAGTTAAAGCCCAGTGGGGATTATTTGTTTTCTTCCCATCAACATTTTGTTTATTCGCTAGTAACATATTCATAAAAATTAAATTTTTTGAACTGGAAATAATAGATTTTCTATCTTCTTTTTCTTCTAAAGTTGTATCAATACGTCCAAGGTAAAAGCCTAACTTCGTACCTGCATGAAGTGAAGTAAAGAAATTCAACTCGGCAAACGATTCAATTGTTGACGTGTGTTGCCAACGAGAAGTCTGCATGCGGATAAAATTACCAAACAAAGTGGATTGAAATAAATAAGGATTATCAAACGTTGCTTTAATAAGTGGAATATCTAAACTATCAAAACGATTGATTAAATATTTTTTTCTTGCACGCATTTGTTTTTTTGTACTACCACTAACAACAACCACTGCTTTCCAGTCAATAATATCCACACCATCATCAATTTTTTGGTCTAAATCGTCTAGTGATAATTGACCTTCAACAATCTTTCGTTTTTGTTTAGAACCAGCTAAGTGTGCTTCCTGCATGATATTCTTAGTGCGGGTTCTTGCACGTGACGAACGCCCAGACAGTGCCAATTGCCCTTTACTTTCTGCAAAAGTCGCTTGAATCTTCACTTCAACTGGGAAAGGCATTTTTTGAACGACCTCTAAAAAATGATTACCATCAAGAAAAACACCTACATCTCCTATTGGAAGGTAGGATATATAGCTTTCGCCATAATCACAATTTAAATGAAGCCCTCCACCGAACAATGGTTTAATTTTTGTTGCCATTAAATTATCTAAGTTTTGACTAGAAAGAACATCTTGTCGCTCATGTGGAATATTTTTTAAAAATTGATACGCTTGATAATAGTACAATTCATCTTCTGTTAATCGTTCAATTAACAATTCAGATAAATTTTGGTAGACTTCTAATTCTTGCTCTCGATAATCTTTTTCCCAACACTCCGACAGTTCTACATCAAAACCTAAGCCTTTGACAAACTTTTCCGATACGTTGCTAATTGAGTTAGTAACGGTTTCTTTTAAATCAACAGCGAGATCTTTCTTGATTAAAGGCACACCAATAATCCACGTATATTCGTAAACCATACCCATTTCTTGTTCTAAAACCATTGCCGTTTTCATTAATTTATCTACGCCTACTTCATAATTATTAGAATCTATTAAAGAGCGCATAGCACCCATTTTCCCTCGAATGTCGGCATTAACTGGCAAAAGGTTAATTTCAAATCCATCATTTGCTTTTAAACGATTTAACGCACGAGCAACTTTTCTTTTCGTTTTTAATTTCTTTTCAACATCAGTCAACATTACCGTTTCAGAACGAACACGATAGTATGCTATCGCTGTTTTTTCTTGTGTTAAAACAATATTTCCTTTCATATGATTCGTTAATGGATATTCTAATTGCATATTTTTTCCTTTCTTGTTGATTTTATTTTAGTAATTAACATTAAAAATGATTTTTCAGAAATTTCTATATATTATTGGACAACTTTTTTTCATTCAGTTATTATAAAATAAAGCTATATTTAATATAGCTTTTAAATAATAATTGGAAAGAAGGAAAGTGTATGAAGAAAAAAGTTTTTTTAGCTTTAACTATTTTCGCAATGGTAACACCTTTTATTTTTAATTCAGAAGCTAGTGCCATAGAAGCTGAATTTGGTAATTAAAATGAGAAAAGAAAATGTTATCAAATTCTTTTTATATATTTTAATTCCTATAATCATAGGTACCATTATTTCACTTTTCACTAACGCTCCTATTTTCCTTATAGCGGGAATTATATATATTATTTTATTACTGTTTTTACTTCCTACTTTAGACTTTGGAATTACTGATTTTAACGCCAAACAAATTAATCCTAGCTATAGACCTGAAAAAAAAATAAATAAAAATGAAAGTATTGTTACTGTGCTACTTTTAGTCATCGGAATAATAGTCTGTACAGTCATGCTTTATTTAAAATATAAAACTTCATAATTTAGACATAAAAAATAAGGAGTTAATGCTATGCACTCCTTATTTTTTTATATTCATAGATATAATTCTCTTTTTGTACTAACGTTTAAATGAAAACTCTTCTATTTCTTTTACTCGTTCAAAAGCTACAATTGATCTACTATCTAACACATAATTTTTCACATAGACAAAACCATCTTTTAAAAAAACAAAGCCTGTTTTTCCTTCGAATTCTTTTTCGGAATACCAACGAGCAACTTTATTCGGCATCAACAACATGATTAACAAATTCAAGTTAATTCCTAAAATTTGTGGTAATGGTACTTCTTTCCAAAACAAACCAGTTAACACAATCCCTAAGAATAGAATTAGGAGATAGGATAGACTAACAGGTTGTGCAAATACCCACACCACTTGACCTTTAGGCGACTTAATAACTTGCATTGAATAAGGGGCTTTTAAGCCCCTCGAATAATCGTAATATTTCATATACTCACCTACATCTTAATTCCAACTAAACTTAGGAACCATTTAACAACTGCAAAAATATTTTTTCCTTGATTCGTCGCAAAATCCTGTAAGATTAAAGCAATGACAATTACTGAACCAATTTTTGCCCATTCGGCACCTTTCCAATGTTTTAAAATCAAGATAATCGCACCAGACGCTAAAATTGTAATAAAACCTGTACTTAAAAAACTACTCAAATTGCCTGTATTCATTAGTCATTTCCTTCTTTCTCTGTAAAGTAATGTTTCATCGTATTAATAAAATAAGAATTCTCCGTTTTAGATAACCAAAGCGAAAAATCCTCAGTATGCGTTAATTTTGTTGTGTTATCTGAAAAAGTAACCGATACTTGAACTCCTGTTACACCTTTCTGCTTTGTATCAAAAAATTTCATATCACCTGAATCTATTGAAACAAATGAGTCTTGACCAGCTGTCGTTGCTGGTTTTTTCATTAACAACATTAATTCTTGTTTGTTTCCAACTGAATATTTTGTAAAAAACATCTTTAAAAATTTCTCTACAGATTGTTTTTCTTTCCCATCAACATCTATTGAATTTTCTGTCTGTTTTAGAGGTACTGTTTTCCCTTGTGGTAAACTACTTGCTACAAAATAAGGACGTCCTACAATTGAAAACAAATTGTCTTTTACTTGAATTGGTAAAACCATATTCTGTGTCACATTTTCAGTCTTTTTATCTTTCTCCAATTCATAATTCACATTTAGATAAACCAAATAACAATCTTCCATTTTCTCTATACGTGATAAAGACGTATTTTTAAACGTACGTAAGACATTCCCTTGTAGATTTTCTGTTTCATCAACATTTTTTACATCTAATGATAAATATTTAGATAATCGATCAATACGAGCCTTTTTCGCTTCATCACTAGCTTTCGAGTTATAATTCAAATACTCTTTCGCAAAATTTTCGACATAAAAAGAGAGGGCTGAATAATCAAGCTCCTCTCTATCAACTTTATTCTTTTTTGATTGTTCACTTAATGTATCCACTTTTGAATACAAATTATCTACATTACTTGCCATCACATTGGCTCGAAGCGCACCAACTCCTGACATCACCAGTAAAACACTAGCGCCAATTAACACAACCCGATTCGCTTTCTTTTGAGAAAAAGTTTTAACCTTTGGTGTTTTTTCTTTCTTCTCTTTCTTTTTAATTTTCTTTAAATTCATATTCCCCTCCTACTCTTAATAAGCCCAAACAACTTTCAAACGTTTTTAAAAAAGTAGATTTAATCGCCTTTTCAACATAAACTCTCTCTCTAACATACCCCTTATGTGTTTGAAAGCCTTCTTTATACAAATAAAAATAATACGAATTGTACATTTTATCCCCGTTAGGCTTTCTCAAGTATTGACCTTCTGCAATCAAACTAGTTATACCGCCATGAAAAACGTATTGCGCAACAAATTCCTTTTTAAAAGGCGCTTCATCAATAATAATCCCCATTTTAAATAAAGAATTTTTATATTCTTCCATATAAACAATATCTGCTTCATCAATTGGCATTTCATCAACTATGAATCCATGCAATCGAAGCATTTCAGGAACTGGTACATTTGAATACTTTTGGTAAAATTTACTATGCTCTCTAAAAATTGGCATAATATTTTGATTCATAAAATACAACTCCTTTCCATTTTTCTGTAATATTTATGGTATCTTTCCATAAATTCTTCCCTTAACTCTTCCAATCCATGTGTAACTGCTTTTTTAGAACGACTTATCATCAATTCTTCGTATCCTGTTGGAAAATCATCATGTGTGAGAAAATAATTAGCAGCCACCTTCTTTTCTCGTCCTAAAATATAAGATAAATCATCTGCTTGATACTTTTCTAATGGCATTTGCTGTTTGACCATTTGTACGTGTAGACCACAAAATTTTTCTTCACTAATCACATCATATTCCACTCGAAATAACTTTAAACGGTCAAGAAAATTTCTTTGAACAATCCTCCCCAGTTCTTTTTCATCAGGCGGATACCCCTTCATTCGTCTATACGTTTCATAAAATAATACAGCGATTTTCTTTTCACATTCCAAGAGTTTTTCTTGTTTAGCTGTTATTTTTTCAGGATTATTGGATTTAAAAATTAATGACTTAAAATCAAACATGTACTGATTGACAAATTCTTCTTTCGACAATTCCTTCACCATATTTATTAGTCAATAACACCTCTTTCGTATTTTTCTACTCCTCCGTTATATGAAGTTTAGTATTCACTATAATTCGTTCAATGAATAATAAAATAGTAGGTAAGAAATTGATTCATTCTTACCTACTATTTGTTTTCTATCATTTATTCATATGTTTTTTTCGTTTTTTGTATTGAACAAGCGCATAGACACTACCTAATAAAACAACCCCTACACCAATTAGCCATATGTTCGCTTCTTCTCCTGTATACGGCAATAGTCCATGTTCAGCTTGTTTCGGATTACTTGGCGTTTTAGGTTCTTTCTTAGGTACCTCTTTAACAGTAGGCGTAATATCTTGTGTTTTTTCCTTTCCACCGATGTTATGCTCTGAATCTTTTTCATATTTATTATTTTTTGTTTTGTTATAACCAATCTCTTTAAAATAGTAGCGAGTACCTTTTAGGTCTTTTTTATAGTCATAATCAGCTTGTACCGTCTGGACTGTATCCTTTTTCGTTACTTTATAATCAACTTTTCCAGAAGTCCAAGCGTCCTTTTCCTTTCCATCAGGCGTGACAGCGACTAGAATGGTTTCAAATGCTCGTTCTGTATCAACATCGACATTTTTATGAGAAATTTTTACATTATCGTATAACTTTACTTTTTCTCCCCAAATAAAAGTTTGAGTTCTATTATCTCCTATGTGTGCTTGACTGGAGATATTAATTTCAGGTTTATCTGGAAGAGCAGGAATAATTTCCTGATTTTTTTGATTGCCATCAAAATTATGCTCGGTATCTTGTTTATACTCTGTATCAGAAACTTTACTGTAACCAATTACTTTGAAGAAATATCGTGTCCCCTCTGGATCTTTTTTGTAATCATAATTCGTTTCTACTCGTTGTGTCATATTTTCATTGGCTACTTTATAATCAATTTTTCCAGAAGACCAAACATCTTTTTCTTGATTATCTGGTGTTACGGCAACTAATATATCCTCAAAAGCACGTTTTGTTCCTAGTGGAATATTTGTATGAGAAATCTTTACATCATCGTAAAGTTTAACCTCTTTACCCCAAATAAACGAACGTGTTTTTCCATCTCCAGTATGCGCTATAGAAACAATATCAACCCAAGGTGTATCTATAGGTGTCGCTTTGTCCTTTAATGTATACGTGCCAAGATCAACATTTTCGCCTTTAGATAAGTCTTTTTGTGTAAATTGTTCTGTATTTAATACATTTCCACTTTTTTGGTCAGTCACTGTAAAGGTGAAAGTATCTGATTCTTTATCATAAGAATGCTTCACTTCAATAGGATCAATACTTTTGTAGCCTTCAACACCTTTTGTTTCAGTAATGATATAATCATCAATCGGCAGATTTCCGAATTTAAAGTATCCATTTTTTCCATCAACATTGGCCGTTGTGACAACCGTTTTTTCTTGTGTTCGTTCATTAGTAGCTGTAAATTCTACACCGTTTTTGAAAATTTCATTTGTCTCGTTTTGAATAACTTTCTGACCATCTAAATTCATACGAATAACATCGTCTATACTCTCTGAATCTTTAATTACAACAGGCGTGTTTTGATCTTTATATGTTAATTCTACCACGTGTTTTTCTGGATCTAATGTATATCCTGCTGGCGCTTCCGTTTCTTGCCAGTAATACGTTCCTAAGTCTAACTTGTCCATTGAAGCAGTTAGTTTCTCATCTAAAGTAAATTCTTTTAACAAGGTGCCATTTTCCTTAAATAAACCATACTTAGCTCCTACCATTGGATATGTAGGATTTAATGGTTTATCAGAATTAGTCGTTTTATCTTCTTTTATTAAGGTCGTTTTCCCAGTCGCTACTTCATTTTTAAATTCTACTGAAGCTGTTTTTCCAGCTTTTACTACGACTTCTTTGGTATTGTTTTTATCTAGGACATATGGAGCAGGTACAAAAATTTCCGTTGCTTTAACTTTGGCATTATGAGGAATATTTTTTACGATTGCTTCCCCTTTGGTATCAGTTGTGACCGTTTGCTTTTTCCCGTTATATTCTACTTCAAATTTTGTATTTGGAACTGGTTTTCCTGTTTCTTTATCCAATTTAACGATTTTCATTTCACCTGTTGTTACAATCTCAAAATCTATTTTGTATTTACTTGGGTCTGAAACACCAGAACTTATCAGTTCTTGAGACCCTGATTTTTTCCATATAAAAGGAGTTCCTTCACGTAAACTTTTTTTCAAGATTAATGTACCTGAAGAATTTGCCGTACTTTTAGGTGTAATGGTTAACTTATTTCCTGATTGTCTGAAATCTACATTAGCAGTATTTTGTGCTACCACATCAAATTGAGATAAATTCGAACCATTCGTATCTGTTAATACAGTAGATTCGCCTAGAGTTAGTTTTACCTTACTATTATGAAAAGAAGGTTGTTTTTCATAATTTGCAATAACATCATTAATTTTTTTCTTTATTGTCATTCTTTGCTCTTCTGTTAAATCACCGTTTGAATGAACAACAGCTCCCACTTCGTTATAAAGCATTTCTTGCGCTACAAACATTGTATCTAAATCAGTACCAGCTAGATTCCACAGAGAGCTTATCAAATTTGCTTTTCGGTTCAAAGCAAAAGGATTACTTGAATACCCTGTCCCTTCTAAAACATGACTAAATGGATCCACGCAAAACACTAATTCTTTTCCAGTACCTTGATCTAAATAAATCGGCGCAGTCCATATATCTCTCGTTTCTCCTTTCCATGTAACAGACATCTCACGCTCGTTATTATGATCAAATGAAACATCTGAAGCGGTGACTGCATTAACTGGAACGGCAGTAAACAAAGTCTGCAGACCAATAACTCCAATCATCGCTAAATTTTTAATTTTTCTTGAAAATTTCATTTCTTTCTCCTTCTTCTTTATATTTATTTTGAAACATCAAAAATATATACAAAAAGAAGGTGCTCGTATCATGGTCAATTACTCACCTTCTTTATATATCTGTAATAAAAAAAACAACTCAGATTAATACATGAGTTGTCTGCTAACAAAAGTATTCATTTATAATTGTGAAGCTCCGTAAGTTCCTACCATTCCATTTGCATCATATAATGATTCAGCTGCAGCTAATGCTTCAGATTGTGAGTTGAATGTTCCTACACTATGCAATTGCTTACTATCGTTCCACCAACCAACCCATTGTTGACTTGGTGTTGGATCAGGCGTTGGATCTGGGGTAGGTTCTGGTGTAGGAGTTGGTTCTGGCGTTGGACTCGGAGCTGGTGTCGGATTAGGCGTTGGTTCTGGGGTAGGTGTTGGTTGAATAGTATTTCCCCCAGTTGATCCACCACCTGTATTTGGATTATAATCAGGTGTTATTGAACCAGCGGCTTCGTTATTAGAACTAGGTTGACTATTTGGTTCTTGTGCTGATTCCACACCAGCTTCTTGATTGTCCGATGTAACAGTTGGTGTAGCTTTCGGTTTTTCTTTATTTGTTTTTTCAGGAGTTGCCTCCGCTACATTGCTTTCAGTAGTTGAAGGTTCTTTCTCCTGTTTTGCCTTATCTTCTGCTGATTTTTTCTTCTTTTCAGTTTCATTTTTCTTTTGTTCCTCAATTGATTTTTTTAATTTATCAAGACGAATTTGGTGTGATTTTTTATCTTTTACTAAATAAACATCTTTTTCAGAATCAATACTTTCCTGTGCTACTTTTACATCACTGTCCTTCTTAGACTTTTCAGCAATTGAAAGCAATTGATCCGTCTTTTTAATTAATGCTAAAAACGATTCTAGCTTTAAAATCTTGTTCATCGGCTCTTTTTTATCTTCATTTTTTAATTGATCAATTACTTTTTTTGCTAATTTAATCTCTTTAGCGCTACGTGTATCATAAGCTTTTTTTATTGCATTATCTGCTTGATCCTGTAACTTTTTGTAGGATTCTATTTCCTGTAATTCAATTTTTTCCGCTTGAACTTTCTGATTATGAATAACTAATCCAGCGCCACCACCAACAACTACAAGCGTAGCTACAACAACCAACATTTTCTTTTTCCCTGACATTTTAGTTTTTTTCTCCATTTTCGTTCCTCCATTTTTTTACAATATTGGCTTACTTGATTATACTTGTTTTCCCAAAAAAAATTGTGTGTTTTATCACAATATTTCTTCTACTTTACACCATGTTAATTAATTTACCTTCCACAATTTCTCCCTCAAACCATTCCGCAAAGTCTTGCTTAAATCCATCTACACTGTACAATTCTTGTAATCCAGCTTCTTCTCCATCAGTTGGATCTAAATAAGTTGGTTTATCTTTAGGTCTAGCATAAACGCCAATCCATCTTTCAAAATCTCCTTCAAATGGACTATCAACAATATACCCTTTCTTTTCTAACAGCAATCGAGCTTGTTTTTTTAATTCTTCACTATTTTTAGGCTCAAAATATTTATACTTCTCTTTAAAACTGGCAAATTCTGAAAGCTCTTTATCATAAAATTTTTTTATATTGAAAAATTCTTCCCAAATTGCTTTCTCTTTAACCGTCATTTCTGCTTCATGAACCACATAAGTATAATCATATCTTGAAATTTCTTTTAAAAGCTCTTCATTTGATTCTGAAAGCTTTTCAAAAGTAGTCTTTAAAAAAGGAATCGTCAACTCTCCTTGTTTATCTAATTGAATGATTTTTTCTTTGGCTTTTTTTAAATCATTTCTACCTTTTTTCATTTTTTCAGTAATAGCAATTGCTACTTTCGTGTTTCGTTCAATAACTTCTCTACTCATAATTCATAAATTCCTTTCAACTAAACTCATATCTATTTAAAATAACGAATCAATTGTATCCATATCCCCCTTAATCTTTAAAATGGATATGCTTCCTCTAAATCAAATTCTTGTTCCATATAAGACCGAACACTACTATTTTGATTAGTAGTAAACAATAAATCTTTCGCATCCACGCATACCATTTCAATAATTTCCTCGTGTTTCTCTTTTAGTTCTGCTAAATCAATTCGTTCCATCAACTCATTTGTTCCTAACAAATTATCAATCTCTTTAATCATCTTTAGTGAAGGGGCTAAATAATTTGATAACCACCGAAGTGTTTTTTCAATAGAAGGCTTTTCACCTTGAACAGACAATTTTAAACCTTCCAATTTGTCTACGACATCATACCAAGCTTTGCAATAAACTTTCGCACCCTCTTCAATGTCAAAAACTGTCAAAGATTGATTAATAATTTCTTTCACTAACCAATCCAACGATTCACCACTCGATAGAAAATATTCGACAAATAAAAACGCCTTTTCATCAGAAAGGCGAATTTCGTATCGATTTTTAATTTCATATTTTTCTCTTGCTTCCTCAACACTTACACTTTCTTTTCGTGCTAACTCATAATCTTTTTGGTAAAAGTTAAAATATAATGGCGATTGACGACTGCCAAAATAAAGAGACAAACCTTTATTTACCATTTTTTTATTTTCATAAGCAAAGCCCCCACTAAAATCAAAATTCTTAAATGTAGTATCCACAAGCCCTTGTTCCATTTTTTCTTTCAAAATATACAAATCAAAATTTTCTTGACCTTTCACAATCAATTCATCAAGAGCAATATCAATTCGTGTAATTTTTGTATCTACCAAAATACCTTGACCGAAAATATCATCATCATAAAGAGAACGAAAAAATTCTGTCCACGATCTGTTGTTATCTTCCTCAAAAATTTCTTCTAATTGGCGACAACCTTCACCTGATAAGTCTAACATGATACCCATATTCACATTTTCCGGATTCCGAAAAATCCGAATAGAGCTATATGAAAATGTTTCTGTGTAATGATAAAACCCTCTCGATTCATGAGTAAACCAGTTCATATCCATGTGCAACAACTTCTCAATAACTGTCCGAACATCTAATGTTTTAAATCGTATTCTTAGAAAGTCAATTTTTGCTTCTACCGAAGCATGACCACCATCAATATGCAATACTTCCACTATTTTTTTCTCCATCTCTTGTGTAATCGGTCGTTTTCCAGATTCTAAATTAGAATAAAAACCTTTAGTGATAGACAACAATTGACACATTTCTATTTGTTTCAATTTTAATTCTTTTCTATATCTCTTTAAATCAACGCCCCTCACTATTTAACCCTACTTCCAAAAAAAGTTTCCAAATATCTACTAAAAAGTTTCCAAAAACATAATCGCTCAATCCCTTGCGAGACATAGTGTTTAAGCAACTTTTTTATATGGTATGTTAAATTCTACCCCCATGTTATAAAACGGGGGTAGAAAATTTCGAAGTGGGTCAAGCCCACCTCACGACTAGAAGTATTTGGGATATACGTTGCTACTTTTGTTAACGATAGAATAGGGGCGGGCGCCTTGGGGCGCCACCCCTATTCTATCTACAAAGCACGCAACAATCCCTAGCAACTTCTAGTCTACTCTCCTACCATTCCTTACTTCATTTCTAAAACTTTCAAGCGTTTTTTTATCTCTGCATTATCTGATAGTACGTCCTTTACTAAATCGATTAGCTCTTTCACTGTTGCTTGATTTTCTCGAAACTCTGCTTTTGTTATTGAAATAGTTTCCTTCTTCTTTTTCTCTTCTTCTGACATAAAAACATCCGAAATAGCTATATCCAAAGGAATATTTTTACTTCTTAGATCAATTAATTTAAAAAAGGATTCAACATCATTAGAACTGAAAACTTTAAACGAATAGGTATAACCTTTAGAATTTTTCGCATATTTCCTTTCAAATTTTTTATCTGTTAATCTCTCTATTTTATTCGCCCAGTTTTTTAATGTTTTTAGTGCAATTTTATTTTCAAGTTGTAAAATCACTTCCTCAAACGAAAACATACTTAACACCTACTTACCAAACATTTCTTTCCAAGCAGAATCCATATGCTCCTTAAATATTGTTTCTAAATACTTATCAACTTCTTGTGATGTTGAGAATTTCTTTTCCTCAACTGGTCTATCTTCATCATAAAAAGCTTCTGCATCTAAAATAGAAGTCACTAAAGACTTATAATCAAGCAATCTATTATTATCTAAAACTCCTTCTTTTTCTGCTCTTCGGTCAATTTCTTTAATTATTTTTTGTTCCTTCTCTTTTACATAACTTAGCATTTGTCCTTGCGATTTAAATTTCACTTTCTTTTTCCTCCTTTTTATTCAAAGCAAAGATTACTTCTTCAACAATTTTAGTTCCCTTATTTTCTATAAATTTTTCAAACTCAACAGGATCAGTTAATTTTTTTATTCGCTTTCCATTAGAAAATCGAACTAATTTTGCATAGCTTTCTGATTGTTCATAGAGAATGTCACGAATACGTGTATCTAAATCAGGCTTTTTATATCGTTTCTTGACTTCAACATATACTCGTTCTCTAACGTGTTTTATTATTTCATTAGAATCCAATAAAAAGCTCCTTTCTTATTATCCAAATTTTTCACTTAACTTAGCTAACTTTGCTTGCCCTGCTTCTAACTCTTCATCAATTTCAGCAAGGGCTTCTTTATCCACATGTTTTGATATTTTTTGAGATACTTCTTCTTGAACTTCTTTTGAAATTTCTTCATATCCTAGTTCTTTAGAAATCTTGATAAATTCCTGAATGAAGTCAAAATCTTGTGGTACTTGCGGGCTATAAAATTCTCTTGCTACTGAACCTCCTTGTGCAACATAACCACGACCATAGACTTTTTGACCGTCAACTTTTTCAACATATTTAAAGTTTTTATTTTTATTTTCATCACCAAAAATCATCAAAATACCTGTTTCTGAAAGACGGCCAACTGACATTCGAAACATAAAATTATCACGTAAAGCCGTTTTGATAAATTCACCATCTGGACGTTGCATTGCAACGATAAAGAAAATCCCTGCTTGACGAGCTTTTAAAATAAGTTGGGTTAAATATTCATCTACATCGCCATCAATCGCATAGTCATTCGCTAATTCTGCTTTAAATGCTGCAAATTCATCAATCACAATAAACTTAGGCTTTAAACCATAGTACGCATAATTTTTACCCATTTTGTAATCAGGGCTATTATTCATCATTTCAAAACGTGCATTCATTAATTCAACTGCATTTTTCAAGCAATTAACAATATCTATTTTTCCTGTATGCACTTTTCCTGCAAACATTGGTAACTTACCTAGTGCCATCAAGTCAGAATTTTTTGGATCACAAATTTCCATTTCACCCACACGGCAAAGTGCATAAATTAGAGATAAAATGGTAAAAGTTTTACCTCCGCCAGTTCCACCACCTAATAATAAATGTGGGTCTTTATCAAAGTACCAATACAACCCTTTCATTAATTGAACCTTTCCTTTATCAGCTTGCATATCCTTTATCCAAATACGCTTATTGTAAACATCAGAAGCTAGTTCATAGGTAATAAAGCCTTTTTCATCAATTTTATTTAAATTGTCCGCATGAAACGCTGTTTCCAAAAAGCCACCAATGGTTTCAAATTTTTCCTGAAATTTATTACCTGCT
Organism: Enterococcus sp. DIV1206; assembly: GCF_051712485.1. Classification (NCBI taxonomy): domain Bacteria; kingdom Bacillati; phylum Bacillota; class Bacilli; order Lactobacillales; family Enterococcaceae; genus Enterococcus; species Enterococcus sp. DIV1206. Next base: position 556,991 of record NZ_JBIOOZ010000001.1, on the reverse strand, counting down.
GTTTCAAATGAAACGAAAATACTATTTTTTGCAGACTTATAATAAATTTTTGGGAACTTTATTTTTTCTTTTGTTTTACCATCACTACCTTTAACTCGCTTCTTCGTATAATAGCCATTGTCGATAATCATACGAGCTAACACTTGACGTTGTTCTACTTTAGAAAAATAGCCCGAATTGATAATTGAAGCCTTAACAAGCAATGTAATTAGCACGATTGAGCCTATCGAGACACCTATAATTATTAACGCTGGTACAATATATATTTTCCAATCAGTTGGATTTGAAAGATATAAAGGATACATCCATTTATAGCCCACAAAATAGCCTAAACAAGCAAAAACTGGCATAAAAAATAACACTCTATAGAGTGCCAACAAATTTCTTGAAGAATAACGAATTCTTCTACCTCTATATCTAAATAATTTTTTTACCATTTACCTACCTTCTTTTTTTAACCGTGCTAATTCTTGTCTACAAAATTCTTTATACACTGGAATATATTCTGTAGCCATTCGAAAAATCTGACGTTCATTCATTGTGCTATACGAATGTGCAAACATATTCCTCATATTCCTAAGTCTTTTCCAATCAACTTTACCACTATTTTTCTCTTTAAATTCTTCTGAAAAGCCACTGTTCCCAACAGTATATTCACCAATTTGCATTAAACACATACTGATTGTATTAAAAAACACTCTATCATGATAGAAGGTTTCATAATCCCTTCCAAAACGATTGAGTGTCTGTTCTATATCTTCAATGTAGATCAGCGTTCCTCTTAACAAACGTAAATCCTTTGCTGTACTATCTCTCAAATACCTTTACACCTTCCTTTAAAATGGTAGCTAACAATTCTCTTCTTTCAGGTTTATCTTGTGTATCAACAAGAGTTTCTAGCTCCACTAAATCAATATCATGCGCTACAGCTTCTTTTAATTCTTCAAAGAAATCTCCATATAAATTCCAATAGGCTTCTTCTGATTGTCCTGTAATATCTACAGCAAAATCAATATCACTGGTTTCTTTCGCTTCATTACGTGCATAAGAACCAAAGACATAAACGACTGGTACATTGTGTTTTTCTGCTACAGGTTTCACACGCTCTTTAATTTCATTCATTGTCATCACCATTTTTCTCACCTCTTCTAACGTCTATTCTAAAGCCATTATAAAGCATTCAAATTTCACAATCAATTCACTTTACTTGTGTATTCCTCAAAGAAAACACCCTTATCAAAATCTTCATGCAGTTTATTATTATATGCTTTAACTAATTGTTCTAAAAAATTATCTAACAAGTTTAAAATAGCTTCATCACATTCAAAAAAAAAATCATCTAACAATAAAAACCGGATAAGATACTCACTAGTTTCGTTATAAAGTTTTAAATACAATGTACTATAATAACTAAAACTTTGCCACATACGATAGACTCTAATTTTTCTCTCTAAAAACCTCCTATATTTTTCTTGTTTTACACCCATTCTTTCCGCCAAGTCTAACACTACTTCTCCACCACCCCTTTCAATAATAAATTTCCTTCAAATTACCACTTTCTTTATGAAGAAAAATCACACTACTCTTCAACCGTCTTTCTACTAACCAATTTTTTGGATTCAATCGGCAACTTTTCAACAACTCTTTTTCTTTCCTAACTAGGCGTTTCCCTTGTTTCATTTAACCTCTCCTTTTCTTTATTATTAATGTCTATTAACAAATCTTGTTAACACAAATTAATAGTAAAAAGGGCACTCGTTAGAATGCCCTTTTTAGCTGTTAAACGGTGCTACCGATTCGTCTGAATATGATATTTACTTTCGTTTCAATTCCCACATCCAATTAATTTTTTCAGAAATTTCTGGTTCAGTGGTAAAATATTAACAAAAGGAGGTGTCCTATAATAATGCTAAAAACAATTGAAAAAGCATGTGAAATAGACATGCAATCCGTAACAATTATTCTTACCAACAATCAAAAACTCAAAATTGAAAAATTCCAATCAATTATTGATGATAAAATTTTAGAGTTTATCAGTTCTAATATTCAATACTACATCCCTGAAAAAAGTATTCTCTATTTTACAACGTCTTAAGAGATACCATTGTTCGTTTCATTTCATAATCTATTTTAATTGAAAGATAATCTAGCGTTACTTTTGCTTGTTCAAAGGTAACGTTTTTTTGTGCCAAAACTTCATACAATTCATCACCTATTTTTTTTAATTCTTCTCTTTTGCTCATTTAATCTACCTCAATCTAATATTTATTTTTGCTCATTTGCTTGATTCTTATTTTCTTTTTGTAGTGTAGGTTGAGCTGGTTTAACAGCTCCTACTTTTTTTATACCCACTGCACGGACTTTAAACGCTTGTTCTGTTTGTACATTGTCATTAAAACCTTTGTAAGCATTAAGCCATCCACGAGCTGTTACATTTCCAGTCAACTCGATTTCATCATCATAATTGATATCACTAACGTCATAGCCTGGATCAATCGCAATTTCTACTTGGTCATTTAATTTGCTAGAATAAACCGTTACTCGTTGTTCACGAACATCGTCAGTCACATTTCCTTCACCATCACGTTCATTAATTGCAACTACTTCTAAGAAATTCATCGTACCAAATGTTCCTACTACATCAAAATTTTCAATCGTGTTATTTTCAAATGATAATCCCATTATTTATTACCTCCAACTACTTCTAAACGTTTTGCATAAACTACCATGTCAATTGAGCGACTATTTCCAATGTTATTCCGTTTTACATTGATTCGTGCTACTGGATCAATTAATTTTACTTCTTCACGGCCATTCAACATTTGTGAATTTCGTAAATGAGGAACAAAAATCTCAAAATCACGTTGCTTTTCGCTTGAAGCGGTGAACACACGACCACGAACAGGTGATCCATTTACATAAATATCACGTTCTGTTTTATAAACAGCTTTAATTTTACTTCCTAAATTTTTATCACTTAATGCAATTTCTTGAATTCTATTTGCCAAAATAATTTCCTTCTTTCACTAATTCTTATACAAAAATAAACAGTCAACCATTGACTGCCTTTCTCTCTTTATGCAATTCTTCTTATTAACTAAAAAACACAACTTGACAAGGTTTATGATAACCTGTCATTTTATATGTTCGTTGTAAAATCTGATTTTTTAATAATCGACTTTCAATTGTTAAGCGTTCCATGTTTGTTAACTTAACCGCACTCTTACCTAACTTCTTACGTTCTAAGTTATAGCTCTTTTCTATATCCGAAATAGAAAAAGTTTTTTTCTGTCGTTTCATACGTTCAACAAACTTCTCAACAAAAAGTAATAGCTCTTCTTTCATTTTTATCCTCCTTATTCACTTAATAACAAATTCTGTTCTTTCATTTAAAATAAAAAAGTACAACTAAAATAATACAGTTGTGCTTACTAAAGTTAATATTGAATATTCTTTTAGAAAAAATCTTTTCCACGCTTAAAAATAACAACTTTAATTGTATTTCAATTTTAGATTCTTACGTTCATCACAATACATAGAATCATCTTCAATGGCTAGTGACTCTTACATTCCATCACATCACGGCACATTAGATAGTACTGTAATATACGGTGTACAGCTCTCCTCCTTTTATTGAGCTTGCATAGATTTTTTTATTCAATCTAGTTCAGCAACTATTTCCAACGTGTCTCACGACATGGTTATTGAAAATAATCTGACAGCTCTGCATTAATCTGTCATCAATATGGCTCTAGTTAAAGATACTACTGCCACCTTGCGTCCCATTCAACGGCTGGTACGCACCACCTCAACAAGACTTACAACATTTAATGAAAACTTCACCCTTGTTTTATCTCGTCAAATACCGTACAATAAAAGTGTCTAAGTTTTATTTTACGGCGTTTACGAAATGGAGATTCATTTTCTTCTCGTGAACGCTTTTTTGTTTATCCAACTGAAAAGTTAAACATTTTGTTTAACTTGTGTTAAGAATATACCTTTTAAAATAAATTGTCAACACTTTTTGTTTAACTTTCTCAATTTTGTACACAAAAAGTTTATAATGTACTTATAAGAGGAGGTAAAACCAGTGCAACCATTAGCAAAAAGACTACAGCTTTTAAGAGAAGAAAAAGAATGGACAAAAACATATGTTGCAAAACAACTAGGCTTAAATAACTTAGGAACCTATGCAAACTGGGAATATGGAACACGTGAACCAGATTCGGAAATGCTATCAAAAATTGCTTCCTTATATGATGTATCTACCGATTTTTTACTAGGTAGAACAGAGGAAAGAATACATCTAAACGACAAGGAAAAAATTGGAAAAAATATCATTTCTCATTTTCGTTTAAATACTTCTGATATGGACATAGAAGATATAGAAGAATTAGAAGAGGAATTAATCGACTTTCAAGATTTTCTTATAAAAAAAGCAAAAGAAAAAAAGGAACGTAACAAAAAAGATTGATTGGACTGTTGTTGGTGGATTTTATTAGTAAAGAACTCTATTTTGAAGCATTTAATTTTTCGAACGAATTAATAAAAGAAGTATCTTACTACTCTTCCAAAAATATTGAACAAGTTAAATGCTTTGATATTGAAAAATATGTAAAAGAAGTTGAAGATGTTGAATTTGTTGAATACACGTTTCAAAAACAACTTAAAAGACGGATGCTTGGTTCAATCTCTAAAGTAGACGATGAAGTCATTATAACAACAAACAAAGAATTAATGTTAGAACGAAAAAATTTCACTAAAATGCATGAGGTTATGCATTACTACATAGATATACCTAAAATTAATAATGCAACTCATACTTTTTCTGATATTCTTTTAAAAAATGGTTACTTGATGGAAGATTTTCCAAAAGAATATCGTGCTAATGTCGGTGCTAGCATGTTAATGGCAAATGACCAAGCCTTGTTTTACGCATTTAAAAAATTTTATTCATTCGAAGAAATTGCACAATACTTTTTTATGAGCAAATCTGCATTAAGAAATAGACTCATCGAACATCTTATGTATGTAAATAACTGTACTTTTACACACGCTAATACACTTTTTAACAATTATTACTTTCATAAAGAAACTGACATCTACAGATTTATTTTCAATTAGTTTTTATTTTAATAATTCATAAAAGGAGTGTTACATAATGGATAAAAACGTAGAAAAAAAATGCCCTGTAGAGGCTTTATCTAATATACTTGGAAAAAAGTGGATCCCCCAAATAATAGAATCCCTAAACGGAGGATCTATGCGCTTTGGAGAAATTTGCCGAATGCTTCCGAATAGTTCTCCAAAAATGATCAAACAACAACTAAAACTTTTGGAAGACAATGAGATTGTTAAGAATGAAAAAGAAGTTTTCAATAATACTACTTCGTCCACTTATTATTTGTCTGAAAAGGGAAAAGATTTAGCAACTATTGTTTTACAAATGAAACTATGGGGTCAAAGAGAATTAGATTGTACAAATCTAAAAAATTGAAGTTCATTTCTATGGCTATGAAATGAACTTCAATTTTTTATTTTAGTAAATCATTTAAAGATTCCGACATAGTAGGATGGGTATACACTCTATCACGTAATACTTTATAGTCCATATTAAAATCCATTGCCAACGAAATAAGATTTATTAATTCATGAGATTCTGCACCATATAAAGAAGCTCCCAAAATCTTTTCAGTTTCTGCATCTATTATTACTTTAAAAATTCCTACTGTCTGATCAATAATATGGGCTTTAGGTATAGCTTTTACAGGTAAACTAAAAACTTTATAGTTTACTTTGCTTTTTTCTAGCTCCTTTTCTTTTATTCCAACACTTGAAAAAGGTGGTGTTATAAATACACTGTACGGTATATTACCTCTATTCATAGTATTTCTCTTTTTGTCACCATAAAGATAATCCACTATTATTCTATAATCATCTAAAGAAATATAGGTAAATTGTAGGCCCCCTTTTACATCGCCTATTGCCCAAATATTTTCCACAGATGTTTTTAAAAATTCATCTACAACAATAGCCCCATGACTATCCGTTTTTATATTTGTGTTTTCTAATCCTAAGGCATCTGTATTAGGTTTTCTACCTGTAGCTACAAGCAATTTAGACACTTCTACTTTTTTTATTTTACCAGCTTGAGTATATATTACTTCAGTATAATTATCCTTATCTATGATATGGTTTATAGATACGCCTAACTGAATATCAATTCCCTTATCTAAAAAATCTTTATATATTAATGTTGAGATATCTTCATCTTCTCTAGGTAAAAATTCAGAGCTAGCATCTAAAATACTAACTTTGCTTCCATAAGAATTAAACATTGATGCAAATTCTAACCCAATATAACCAGCACCTATAATAACTATTTTTTCTGGTGCTATTACTTGTTCCATAGCAGTTGTAGAATCTAAAACATTTTTACTTTTATTTACCCCATCTATAGGTAATTTGATAGTTTTTGAGCCCGTATTAATAAAAATACGTTCACCTTCAACTTGGATTTTCGTATTATCTGTCTTAGTGATTTGTATGATTTTATCTGATAAAAATTTAGCTTTTCCATTTAAAATAGTTATATTCTCTTCTTCAAAAAGGTTATTGTAATTTTTTTCTCTCAACTTACTTGTCAAACTATTTTTTATTGAATGCGCCGTTGACATATCTACATGTTTTTCTCCATTAATTATTAAAGATTTTGATGGTATACATCCTACATTAATACATGTCCCTCCATACATTAGTTCAGATTCTTCAATCATCAATACCTCTTCACCACGCATAGCAATTTCTTTTGCTAGTGTTTTCCCTCCCTTTCCAAAACCAATAATTATATTTTTATATTTGTTCATAACAATCACTTCCTTTCTAAAATAATTTTATAAGGTTTTATTATAGCTAGCAATTAGTTACTTTAAAGTAACCATACAGACCTATCTTTTTTAACTCCTTTAATCCACATTAATTTCAGTGTCTAGCATTCTATTCATAAACCATTCCACTTGCTGTGGTGCGTCATGATCAAAGAAAGCAGATTCTTTCATGTCTAAATTCGCTATCTTTTCAATGTCTCCTTTTGAAAGCTCAAAATCAAAAATATCAATGTTTTCAGCCATTCGTTCAGGATGGACTGATTTTGCTAAAGCTACAATCCCTCTTTGCATTAGCCAGCGAAGCACAACTTGACCAATTGACTTGCCATATTGCTCACCGATTTCTTCTAATACTGGATTTTTGAATAGTTCATGGCGGCCTTCTGCAAATGGTGCCCAAGCTTCTATTTGTACTTCATATTTTTCGTGCCATTCCTGATCTTCAATTCGCTGATTCCATGGATTCACTTCAATTTGATTAATTTGAGGTTTTACTTCATTCAATCCAACAAACTCAATCATTTTAGCTGACTTGAAATTTGAAATTCCTATTGCACGCAATTTCCCTGCTTTTTGAGTAGCAACCATTGACCGCCATGCACCATAAATATCTCCATATGGTTGATGAATAAGATAAAGATCAAGATAATCCAATCCCATTACTTTAAGAGAATGTTCAATCGTTTCCTTAGCTTTGCCCTCTGATGCTTGAAGAATAAACAATTTAGAGGTAATAAAAAGTTCATCTCTAGTGACCAGATCTTCATTGATGGCACGTTTGATTCCCTCACCTGTTTCTTTTTCATTTCCGTAAATAGAAGCTGTATCGATCAAACGGTATCCTGCTTTAATGGCTTGATAGACTGCTTCAGCTGTTTCTTCTAATGGAATTTGATACACACCAAATCCCAATTGAGGCATTTCTACACCATTATTCAAAGTAATTGTTTGCATATTGTTTTCCTCCTCTAATTTCTTTACATGTTCTATCCTAAATCTTAGAGTTAAATACATAAAAAGAAAAAAATTTATTTTTTTCGTTCCCATAGTTTTTCGACTTTATCAGGATCCAATTCACCAGCTTTAAATTTTGCAATATGATCCTCATATGTTTCTATCTTGTACACAAGTAATTCTCTTGTTTGTTGCATTTCCTCTAGCTTTTTATCTAATTCTACTAACTGTTCTTTTAAAATATGCTTCTGCGCATCTTCTACATTTTGTTTATCTCTAAGTTGTGCTAAAGTTGAAAATTCAATCAAAGATTCTATAGATAAGCCTGCATTACGAAGATTTTTTACTAAATAAACCCAATTTAAATCTTTAGTTTTATAGTCTCTATATCCACTACTGTTTCTTGATACAGGAGGTATTATTCCCACTCGTTCATAATATCTTAACGTATCTACTGTTAAATTAAACATTTCTGCTGCCTGTTTTATATTCATTATTGTCTTTACCTCCTTACTCTAAATGTGAAAAATCATGATTAATAATCTCTTCTAAGTAAAACTGATCATTCTCAAAACAAAATTTCATAATACTACAGTTACCAATAGGAGCTTGCGGTGTAATATCACTTAAATGCGCCCACTCTCTTATAAATTGCCTACAAGCTGCTCCATGTGAGACTACTAAAATAGTTTTACCTTGTTCTTTCTGCATAATATTTACTAAGCATTTTGTTACTCTTTTTCTAAACTCTATTTCTTCTTCACCACCATATTGTACAAAAAAATCTCTATAAGGTAATGGTGGATTTAAATATTCATGCTCCGCTTCTAATCTGCCAAAATTCCATTCTTTTAAGCCTTTATGCCTTTCATAGTTTATTTCTGTAATTAATTCTAATGTATCTGAAGCTCGTTCAAGAGTAGAAGTGTGTGCACCATCAAATACAATACCGTTTTTTTCAAAAAATTCTTTAGCTATCTTAGCTTGTTCAATTCCTTGTTTTGTTAAAGGAGAATCGCACCATCCTTGAATTTTTTTTTGTTGATTGAACAATGTTTGACCATGTCTCATTAAATAAAGTGTCTTTTTCATCTATCTAACTCCCTACTATCTATTTTTCATCATTATAAACCTTGAAGTTAACTTCAAGGCAACTGATTATGTTTTAAAATATATATCTATAATTTTTCACACAATATTAGCTAAAATAGAAAGTCTATTAATAAAATTTTATTAGATATTTCCGTTGAAATTATCTATAAATTTAATTTATACTATAGATAAATTAAAAATTCTATTCGGAGAACAAAATTATGAAAAAAAATCCACAATTACCTATTTGTGATGTAGAAACAACAGTTAAACTAGTTAATAGTAAATGGAAGGTCTTGATTATCCGGGATTTAATGACTGGTTCCAAAAGAAATAGTGAGTTAAAAAGATCATTGAGTGGAATTTCACAAAAAGTTTTGACAGCTAGTTTAAAGTCAATGATTGAAGATGGCCTTGTTGAACGTATTGATTTTAAAAAAAATCCACCCCATGTCGAATATAAATTAACTAAACTAGGAAATACATTATTACCTGTAATTGAATCTATGAGAGAGTGGGGAGAATTTTACAAAACACAAGTTAACATATAGTTACATTTTTGTACCTACTTCTCATTCTAAAAAAAATAAGCTATCCTTATATTATAGAAAATTAGGGAGCGTGAAAACATGGATATAGAAATGTTTGATTTTGAGCAAGTAAATGTAAATGCCAAACTTACTACTTTAAAAAAAGATATTGTTTTAAGAGTTGTAAAATCAAATAAAATAATGGAATTTGATGAAAATACCTACGCTAAAGTAACTAATTTTTCTTTTCATAATGGTATAATTGAAGTAAAAATGTTAAGTAGGTTATTGTCGAATGCTCCAAACTTTGCTCGAGGTTTTATCGGTATTGCATTCAGGATAAATGATGATGATTCTAAATTTGAATCTTTTTATATACGCCCTACCAATGGTCATAGCGAAGATCCTATAAGAAAGAATAGAGCAGTACAATATTTTTCATACCCCAACTATACCTTTGAATATTTTAGAAATCTTAATATAGCGGATTATGAAGGTTCAGCTGATATTAAGCTTAACGAATGGATTACTTTAAAAGCCATAATTCAAGAATCTAGAGGTGAATTTTATATAAACAATAATGAAACTCCTTCTTTGGTTGTAGAGAACATGAAACTTGGGGAGGCTGCTTCTGGTAGTATAGGATTGTTCGTTGATATCGGTACAGAAGCGTTTTTTAAAGATTTAAAAATTATAAAATTCGATTAAATAATAACAATTGCATGCAAAAAAAAGTCTGAAAAGCATTAACAATAATGTTCTCAGACTTTTTTTATAAACAGTTCAAAATATTCATTACATTGATTATTAACATTTAAATTACTTTAATGTTCTTACATTTTATGCTCTCTTTCAGGATTTTTTACTAAGTTAGCTCCTAATAATCCAAATAGGGAAGTAATAATTAAGCCAACGACCATTGCAACAAATCCCCAAATAGATGCTTTAGCTGTCGTGTTTGATGCATCCTCTGCCGCTTGTCTTGCTTCATCGATTGATTCTTTCAAATCATCTTTAGCTTTATCTAAATTAGTACGTGCAGTGTCAATTTGTTTTTGCGCTTCATCACTAGCTGTTTTTAATTCATTGTAAATATTATCTGTTGCTTGTTGAGCTTCTTCTTGAGATAAGTCGCTATTTTTCGCTACAGCATTCGCAATCGCGTTTTTATCTACGGAATCGCCAATTTTTTTCGCTTGGTCTTGTAAAGAATCCGCTGTAGAATCAAAAACCTTATCTGCATTTTCAGGATTTTTTATAATTTCTTTACCAGCATCTTTGATTTTATCAGTCGCTTCACTCATTTGATCTTTTAAATAATCTGGTTGAAGTTCTGGAACATCCGTATCTTTTAAATATTTATTTACATTATTTTGTAGTTCTTGTGTATTGACCGTGCCAATTTCATCAGTTACTTTATCAAAACCTTTTGAGATCGCATCGCCAGTAGTAGAAGCAACTGCCCCAACACTATCCCCTACACCAGAAGCAACATTTCCTAAAAGGGAACCGATTGCTGAAAATGTACTAACAGCTGTATAACTCACTAAAAGCATTACTACAATCATACTTGTTGCCCATGTTAAGAAACCGTGCAATAAACCAATTCTTTTAGCCGCTACACCAGATACAAATCCTGCAGCCATCAGAGATAACACAATAGTAATAATCGACCAAATAATGAGTCCAGTCCCAACTCCATCTAAAGGGTTACTTGATGTCGGTTTTAAAGTACCGAACCCAATCGCTGATCCAATAAGTCCAAGAGTCATAAAAATAGATAGAAATGTAATTACTCCAGCAAAAACTGATCCCCAAGAAATGTTTGTCCCCGCTTCATCGTCTGTAAAATAAGTTCTGAATCTTGTATTGCTTTTTTTCATTTTATATATCCTCCTAATTTTTATTTACAATAAAATTTTATAGGATGTTATTTATTTATACAAATATTTTGATTTTCTATAATTATAAAGAGTTATTAAAAACAATCTATAAAGAAATCTTTACAATTATTCAGCAAAAGAGATCAATAAATTAAAAGATGTGTCTCTATTAATATTCTATAAAAATTTTTCTATAGCAACTTTTTAATTTTACTTAAAAATGTTAAACGTATAATGAATTTGAACACTGTATAATAATATTTTGTATATTTTTTATCCTTAATTTAATATTTATTTAGAACTCGTACTAACAATGATATTGCTGGAACTATCATTGCTAATTTAACAATATATAAAAAATTCACTAAACTATTTTCCCAGCTAATTGGAATGACAATACCTAGAATATTCAAAAAAATGATTACTAAAAAATCACCTGCTAACGCAATAAAAATTTCAATCACATCTGATGTTCCTTTATAATCAAAAATTCTTTTCCAATAGTTAAGATATAGTTTAAACATATCATCATCTCCAATTTTAATTCCATAATAATTAGTACAAAAAAAAGTATGAACTTTTATTCCTATTTATTGTGTATATAAATTATGCCTAGAATAATCTCAAGCTTATCTTCTTCACTAAACATACAATTGTGAACTCGCTTTTTTAATTATATAGATAGATGTAATTCTCAGATAAATTTATTTATATAAAAATCATTTTATTAAATCATTTTTTTGTAAAATTAGAATAGGTACTCAAATACTATGTTAATGCATCTTCTTTAATGAAAGTATTGTAGAAGGTACTATCAATATTATAGGTATAAGGATTTCAATCATAGAACTATCTTGTTTGACCAAAGAAATATTGCATGTAAAAACTTGAGAAAATGAGCCAAAAAAATTGAAGCTAGCGTGTAATAATATAATTGTAAAAATATTGTTTCTCTTAGAATAAATTGTTCCTAAAATCATACCTAAACAAAACGTATAAAAAACTTGAGTTAGCGTTCCTTTAATTAACCATGGTTGATCTATCAAATTTAATAGATGTACTATACAAAAAAAAATAGACGATATTGTTACACTTACTCTAGGAGAATAAATACTAGATAGACGTGTTAAAACAATTCCTCTAAATAGTAATTCTTCAAAAACACCTGTAAAAAAGCATGTTAAAAGAAAAAAGAAAACATTTCTAATTTGAAAACCATCTAATTTATCACTAGAAATAGAACCTAAATTTATTAGAAAAAAAATTACCATTATCAAAATTAAGTAGCGTCCATCCCTAAAAAAAGATTTTAGAGTATTTTTTAAATTTTTATAACCAATTTTTACACTCAAAATACGAATACTAAAAAAAATAATAATTAATGGTAACGTATAAGTTAGTGCACCTTTAATTGTTAGTTCATTATTTTTTCCAAATAAAAAAGCACTTAATTGCAAACTTAATAAATTGATAACTATAACAGTCAATAACTCTATATTTAATTTAATTTTTTTATATTTATACACATAATACACCTTCTTATTAAAGTTTAATTTTCTCCATCTACACTTATACGTAAATTTCTTTATCGAACTTTAAGATATATATAATTGATATCGCTAATTAAGAATCCCAACTATTTACTTTTACCTTCAGATTTTAATATAAGGGAGGGTATTTATATTGTATTAAATCTCACAAATCTTCTAAAATTCAATCACTAAATAGAGAAATGTAAAACTATGCTAATTTAACACATACATCTTTCAATATACTTCTGTCTAGAAATTAGCTATTTGTCAAACACTATTTTTAACTTATAATTTATATCGATGTCTAATATATAATAATTAGGAACTTCTTTAATTTAAGAATTATAAAAATGTTATTCTTTTTGTGTAAATGTTATTTTTCCAGCATTATTGTTCTGAGAGACCCATTTATTTACCATATCTTTTATATAAAAATTTCTCCCTAATATTTATAAAATAAAAATTATTGATTTTTTTAGCTAAGGCGTATCTACGTCTATATGAATTTATTCATATTTTAAATTAATCAAACCTCCCTATTTCAAGAAAGGTTTGATTAACTTTGAATATAAATTAATATTTATCTATTCTAACTATTCACTTCTAAAAACAAACTGTTAAACCCATTAAAAATCCTATTAATTTCATGTTTTTGTACAACACTAATATTTTTTTATTAGTAATGAAATTTTTTTTATTGATCCACCATTTCTAACAACTCATTAGCAGCAAGAATCCCCAAATTATTAGCAGCAAGTGGACTATCTCCTGTTAATAGATTACGATCTTTATGAACTTGTCCTGTAATATCTTCATTGAGAACTTTTACTCCATTTTCTTCCAGTGTTTCTTGTAAACGCCATTTCAATAGTCCTGGCATATATCCAATTTCTTGATTAGCACCTTCATCCAAACTATCTGGAAAGACAGTCATTTCGTAACCATCAAAAAGAAAATCTCCGTCATTAAGAGTTGCAGCTAGCAATGCAGCAGGTCCATGACAAAGAGTCACTACTTTCTTATCATTGGTCATAGCCCAATTGAGAATGTCTTTGACTTCTTCACTTTCAGGAAGATTTAGCAATGCTCCATGACCACCAGGGAAGAAAACTGCCACATAAGGAGAATTATCGGCCATTACTTGAGGTAAAATTTCACTTAGCTTCAAAGGGTTCTCAAACTTAGGAAGGTAATCATGGTAAAAGTCCATCACAGCCTCGTCTTCTTCTGGCATAGCCCACATTTCTAACTTGATGGAGTTACCAGAAAGAGTAGCAACATCAATGTCGAACCCCGCTGCAGCCATGTGCATCATAGGTAGCAAAGTCTCTACAGGATGATTACCTGTAGAAAACAATTTCCCGTTTTGCACTTGGACATAGCGCTCATCTGATCCAATCATTAAAATCTTTAATTCTCCTCCAGAATAAGCCTTATTAAACTTATAGCCATCAAAAGGTGTAACTGGACTTGTATAAACACTCAATGAGTACTCTGATGGGAAATAAGCATTATGTTCTGCATAATCACGTACGGGCTTTTTACTTAATTCTGTCATTATTTTTCCTCTTTTCTATAAATAATCTAGCGAAAGTTTTATTTTTGTTAACTTAAAAATTTCTATAATTTTTTAATATACTCAGCATCTTACAAAAACGACTTTCACCATATACTATATTCCCAAAATCTCTTATTCGATTTTAGGTGGAAATATTTTACCATCTATTTTTTATCTATGACAACCATAATGCTCAATATGGTTTTAAAATAGAAAATCTAGAAATCAGCTTAAAATTATTGTAATATTTAAAACTATTTTTATTGTTCAATTCACTATTTTAAAAATTTTATAAAATTCCATAGTTTATTTTTTATAAATATAAACTACTAGCACACTCATATTTAACGAATTCATGGCGTTAAAATCTTTAACTATTTTAACCATCAGGAGAAACAGATATTGAAGTTATGATTTTTTTACTTGATTTATGGTTATTTATTTACTGGGTTGTTGATAATAAATAGAATATATTTATTATTCCTTAAAATAAACTAAAAAAAGTGTACAAAAAACAGTTCTTCTGTACACTTTCAAATACATTCGATAAAAAAATTTCTTTTATTTCTATAATTTGATAAGTAATAGATCTTAATAAATCGCAACCGCAAAGTTTCTTTCATTATATACACTTTCAAATGTATTCTTATCGATCCAATATTTACCAGAAATCGGATCCGATACGTGAAGTTTTTCTTTTTTTGAATCATAACCATCTAAAGTTACTGCATGATTATTATTTACTGCTCTACCAAAATTCCATATTCCCCATCGTGCCGGTTGAAATTTTATCGTTACCCAAGCAACAATTGGATTATTATTTTTCACTTCATTTAGTAATTCATCTAAAGAATGACCTGACATATCTTTTACATCACCATATGCTTGCCCCCATTTTACTAAAGGAATAGGATAGATAGCGGAATAAGTCCATGAGTTTTCAACAAAAGGACTACCTACAAATCCATCATAAGGATTTCCACTAGAAGAGATAGGGATTGTCTTCAAAAACTTGATTAAGTCCCAATCTGGAATTTTCCCTTTATACTGTAATCCTTGTAATAGTGAAGCTCCCTCACACCCACTAGGTGCTCCTAATGCATACTGATCATAATTTTTTACTCCAAGTAAATTATAATCTTCAGAAGCAAAAGCATTGGTACTCAGCATAAAGAATACTCCAACAACAGGCAAAATAAATGTTTTTTTCAGTATATTGACTATATCTTTATTTATACTCATTCACCTCTTTAAAATTTATTAAATGCGTAATCGTGCTGTTATTTTTTAAATTTAAAATGGATTAGACTGTGAAATACCAATTTGCAAGCGATCTAACGGTTCTCCAAAAATTCCTGCATAACTATCTAATCCCGGAATAGAACCATTATCTGCACTTACTTTTAACCATCCTGATCGTTTCGTAGTTTGTGAGCGATAGTATGCTTGTGATAATTTTTCTCCCTTAGAAGTTATATAGTTTAACTGAACACCATCAATTGCTTGTCCTTGAATACCTGCTACACCATTCACTGTATCATTTTTATTTCCTTTATTTACCCAAGCTAACCAGCCACTTTGAGCTGTATGAACACGATACTTCAATTCCCCTTTATCTACCTTAATATAAAGCATATCATGTTGCCGATTAGGATAACCTGCAAAACCATCATTAGTATTGTTAAAGTTTGTTACTTCCCCCAACCAAGATCCCCCAAGGACGTGTAAACCATAATGTACATTTGTTGTGAAATTTGTTGGTCCTGGATTTGGAGGTGTAGGCGTAGACCCTCCTTGAAGTATAGGAATTGGGTTAAACCAAGTGCCATCATCTTTATTCCAAGAAGAATGAGCAGCGCGCCATTCTTTCTTTGTCATTCCTAAATGTAAATGACTAGAAGTAAAGTTCCCTATAAGCTGTCCTTTTTTAACAGTTTGTCCCGTGCTAACTTTAATGTCCCCAACATTTCGGCTAAATTCTTGATAGATCACATTTGTATCTCCTGCTTGTAATACAATAAATGCGCCTAATGAACCTCCACCTACAGGATCCCAACCAGCATATAAAATTTTACCATCATGCACAGCATACACACTACCATTTCCATAGATAGCAGAGCCGAAGTCAAACCCATCATGGAAATAAGTGCCTCCTCGATCAAATGCGGTATTCCCAAATTGTTGTCCTTCTTCATATCTTCCCGCATATGGTTTGCCTAGTGGCCAAGACCAATCATTAGAAGCTGCATTGACAGAATAAGAAGAAAATGCCATAGAAACAACGATAGATAAAACCCCTAGAACAGAAATTAAAGTTTTTTTCACAGAAAACCCTCCTAATTAATATTAGTTACAAAACTAATGTACTGCTAGGTACGATATATTTCAAATAATTATACTAACACGATAACATTTTACAGAGCTCTAGAAGATATATCAAAACCAATATGCTGTTATTTATAAAAAAAGAAAAATATTTAAAATTCAAAAAGCATACATAAAAAGTAAACAGGTCAAAAGTTTTTTTAACTTCCGATCTGTTTACTTTTTTAAACTAAATTAGAAAAATCATGATTTATCGCTTGTAGAAATACAAAACTATTATTTTTATACCCAAACTCTAAAATACAACAATTTGAAAAGTTTATCTTTGAAACTTTTTCATACGCTAGCCATTTTTGTATAAATAGATACATAGCCCCCCCATGACTAACTGCCAAAACGTTCTGGTTATTTTCTTGTTCCATAATTTTAGTAAGTCCTTTGTTTATTCTTTCCTGCACCACTTTTGAAGACTCCCCGCCATAAGGCACAAAAGAATCACCATATGAAGTTTCCCCAATAGGTCTTTTAGGGTTTAAATATTCTCTTTCTCCTTCAAATATACCAAAATTCCATTCTTTTAGTTCCCTTATACGCTTATATTTTTTATTTCCTATAATTATTTCTAGTGTATCTGATGCACGCTCTTGTGTAGAGGAATAATAAGCATCTAATTTAATATTATGATTTTGGAAGTACTCTTTTGCAATTCTTGCTTGTTTTATTCCTACTTCAGTCAAAGGTGAGTCACTTGCTCCTTGAATTTTCCCTAATTTATTAAATAGCGTTTCACCATGTCGCATAAGATAAAGTTTCTTCATATTATCAGTCTCATCTGCTTTTGAATTTGTTGTTTTATCAATCATCTACCATTCTCTTCCTTATCTATTGATTTTAGCACACGAGCGGGAACGCCACCTACTACAGTGTAGGGTGCGACCGCACCTGCTGCAACTACTGACCACTCACCAATCGTTACACCTGAAGTAATCGTAGCATTTGAACCAATCCATACGTTATTTTTTAACACAATTGGCGCATAATGATTTTTACGTTTATTCTTTGGAAATAGGTCGTGATTAATTGTAGCAAGTACTACATTATGTCCTATAAATACACCATCACCAATCACAATTCCACCTTGGTCTTGGAAATGTGTCCCTGAGTTTATAAAGACATTTTTGCCAAGTGTAATGTTTTTACCAAAGTCCGTATAAAAAGGTGGAAATATACGAAAAGTTTCATCTACTTTTTTTCCAATCAAGTAACTCATAATTTCTCGTAATTCCTCTTCTGAATGATACTTGGTATTCATTTCTATTCCAATTTTTATCGCTTCTTGATAAAGCTCCTCAGCATACGCATCTCGCTCTAAATCAACAGGAGCATCACTTCTGTACCCATTAATAACATCTTCAATACTTACTTTCATTATTAACACTCCTTTAGACTATCATAAAATTCATTTTTAACAGGCTCTAGCCATTCGTTTGATGTTTCTACCCCAGGCACTTCAATCGCCAAGTGGCTAAACCACCGATCTTTCTTTGCACCGTGCCAATGCTTTACATTGGCAGGTATTGTAATGGTATCCCCTGGCTTCAGGCTTTGTGCTTCTTTTCCTTCTTCTTGATACCAACCTTCACCATCTACGCATATCAAGATTTGGCCTCCTCCTGATTTCGCATGATGAATATGCCAATTATTACGGCAAGCTGGTTCAAACGTGACATTGGCAATAAACACTGTTTCTTTTGGATCAGTCAATGGTTTCAAATAACTTTGACCAATAAAGTATTCTGAATAAGCTGTGTTTAATTCCCCTTGACCAAACAATCCCCCATGTTCTTCTTTGTTATGGTCCTCCACATACACTTCTTTCGCCAATCGAAACGCTGCCCAAGCATTCGGCCATCCTGCATAAAATGAAAGATGTGTTAATAATTCAGCCATTTCTGTCTTAGTTACACCATTTTTCCGAGCAGTTTCCAGATGATAGTTCAAAGATGAATCGATAACTCCCTTTGAAATGAGCGCCGTTATTGTCACAATAGAACGCATTTTCAAAGAAAGTTTATCTTCTCTTGCCCATACTTGACCAAACAACACATCATCATTCAGCTCAGCAAATTTGGGTGCAAATTCACCTAAAACATCTCTTCCAGCAGTTTGTTTCTCAATCATTTACAAATTCCTCCTATCTTACTTCCAAATTTTGATAAAAAAATTCGGTCATTTTATCAAATGGAATGATGTCTATTTTGTCGTAGAGATCAGTGTGTGTTGCTTTAGGAATAATTAGCAACTCCTTGTTATCTCCTTGCAACTTCTTAAAAGCGTCTTCTGCGAAATATCGAAAATGAGCTTTTTCACCATGAATAATTAACACCGCACTAAAAATCTCATCACTATAAGACAGAAATTTAGTATTTAACAATGAAAGAGCAGACGTCATATTCCAACCTTCATTTGAGTTCAACGATCGCTTATGATAGCCGCGGTCTGTTTTGTAATAATCGAAATAATCTTTAATATAATAAGGCGCACTTTCTGACAAACTATCTGGAACACCACCCGAACGAGCATAATCCCCATTTTTGAAATCTTCAATACGTTGTGCATTGAGTTGTTGACGCATTTCATATCGACCATCTACATCAATAGAATCAAAATAGCCATTAGCTGTTACACGAGACATATCATACATAGTCGAAACAACGGTTGCTTTTACTCTTGTATCAATTGCAGCTGCATTTAGTGCCATGCCGCCCCAACCGCAAATACCAATAATTCCAATTTTATCCTGAGCAACATTTTTTTGGACCGACAAGAAATCAACAGCCGCTTGGAAATCCTCAGTGTTAATATCGCCAGAAGCAACATTACGTGGAATCCCTCCACTTTCTCCAGTAAATGACGGATTAAAAGCTATCGTCAAAAAGCCCCGTTCTGCCATTGTTTGAGCATAAAGTCCTGATGATTGTTCTTTAACTGCCCCGAACGGACCGTACACAGCAATTGCAGGAAACTCTTCCGCTTGTCTTTTTGGTTCATATAAATCAGCAACTAGAGCTATTCAAAATCGATTAGTAAAAGTCACTTTACGATGATTAACCTTATCGCTTTTTTGGAATACCTTATCCCATTTTTGAATCATTGTAGTATCTTCTAGCATCCTTGCTTTCCCTCCTATAGTTGACATTTATTTTTTTTAATAATACAATCTTACTACCTAAACTTAACTTTAGGTCAAGTCTGATTATAAAAATTTTTCAGGAGGAGCTATGACAGCATATTCAATCGGCGAAATATCAAAAATGTTTAACATTCCAGTTTCAACTCTCCGCTATTATGATAAAGAAGGATTATTTCCTGAAATAACGCGTGTTTCCGGTATTCGAAAATTTTCTAGTAACGAAATTGAAGCTTTAAGAGTGATTGAATGCTTGAAGAAATCTGGATTAGAAATTAAAGATATTAAACAATTTATGGAATGGACAAAATTAGGGTCAAAAACTTTCAAAATTCGAAAAGAACTATTTGAACGACAAAAAGTAAGCGTAGAAAAAGAATTGCGACAGATGGAAAAAGTTCTTGATATGATTAAATTTAAATGCTGGTACTACGATGAAGTCCTTAAGCAAGGGAATGAGGTGGCTGTTAAATCAAAAATTCCAAATAACTTACCAAAAGAGGTAAAACTTTATTACGAAAACTCTCATTAATTTGAAACGATTGTACATTTAATGAGTTAATCTAAACAAAAAACAAATGTATTTAAAGTAGTAGAGTAGATTTGTCACTAGCACTTTAATTTTCATATACTACACTATTTAACTAAGTTCAAAAAGCAACAACTGCTAGCAGCAGAGCTAACAATCATTGCTTTTTGAACTTATATACTATACAAACAAAAACATTAAAAACCAGTATTCTCAATACTTTTCAACGGAAACTACTACCTAAAACCATACTTTACTTATTGCGTCATAAAAATATAAAATATAAACAAAAGCTCCCCATCCGTTTAATCCTACATCACGGTTACGCCTAATATTTAAAGCGATACCTGGGATGACTATGATTGAAATAAAAATAAAAGAAACCACCATTTTAAAGTCTCTACAGAAGAATACGTAAAAGCTAAAAAAGTCTCTAATTGTTTATTTGAAAGTTATTTTACCTTTCTATTCAATTTCAGCCAAAATAAAATCATCTCATCTAAAATATCTATACTTGCAAATTGGCTCATAATTCGTCTACCTTTCCTATCCTAAATAATTACTCTTACGTTAACTAATTTAATTAATTCTATAGTATTTTAAGTACATTCAATTCTAATTAACGCTTCTTTAGGAATATCACTTCTTTTAACTTCTTCATAACCATTTTCTCGCTTCAAATTAGTGTATCTAATTTTTAAATATGCATTTCTTTTGAACGGACGGTTTAAATCTGGATGAGTCGAAAAAGTTAAATCTTTTTCATTTCCCGTTTTATCATATCCTTTTAAATTATACGTATATGTTTCCTGTTTTTCATACTTTTTATCAACTATTCCACTACCTGTTATTTTCACATAATAATACTGAGGATATATCATATACCAAGCTAATCCACCTAACAAACAAAAGATAGTTAGAAATAATAGTACTGATTTTTTCATTATGTCACTTCCTTTAGATAAAAATTAGTTTTAAACATCTATAGTAAAATAATAAATAAAGTTTAAATAATTTTCATTTCATCTTCCTCACAATAAATAACAAAACGGAAAATTATTTTGTATAAATATACTTCTTTAAAACAGTTAAATAAGCGGACTAAGCTCTAGATAATTTGATTTCTATTCTTATAAAATAACTCTACTAAAGTAAATACCTTGCTTTCTAACATTTAATATTTCATACTAATAATTTTCCTTCTCACAATTATTTCCTTCTCAAAACAAACATAAGAGCAATGATTAATAATAAAATAACCCCTACTAAAGCAATCACAATCCATTTAATATCTTTTTTTTCTTCTTTCTCTGAAATATCTGTTTTATTCAATTCTGTTGCTTTTTCTTCTGTAATTCTAAAAGATTTCTTTAATTGCCATTCTTTATTTTCTGACTTTACAGTCATAAACAGTGTATATTTTCCTGCCTTCATCACTTGTTTTTCATAATAAATCGGAAATTTAAAAATACTACTAGGCGCTATTTGCATATCTTCTTTCTTTTCACTTAACACTTTTTTTTCGCTAGCATCCGTAACACTTGCTTCAATTGATACTTTATTGATATAGTTTGCAGTTTTATTTTCAATTGCTGCACTAACTACATTTCTACTATTTACCTGTGTAGGTATTACTTCTTTTAACGTAATGGTATTTTCTACTGGCGTTTTTTCTCCATGAACAAGTAATGCAATGGCATAGGCAAATTTATTTTTAAACATTCCTTTTGTTTCAACTGGAGTCTTTTCTTCTGTAACATCCCGAAGAGTGATCCCTCCTGCCACTATTCCCGCAAAATCTTTAGTAGGAACAGAAATATTTACTACAAAATCAACAGTCTGCTTAGGAGCAATTGTCTGCTTTTCTTTTTCAAAAGAAGCAACTTTCGTAATATCAAAAGGAACATTCGAAGTAAGTTGGTTTTTTGTCTTACCATATTCTACTACACCATTAATATTTGTTGTCGCTGGACTCAATTCTCCTGCTACTTCAATTACTTTTTCAGAATTGTTTGTTACATGTATAACCAGAGGCACAGATTCATTCACAGGTAATGACAAATCAAAATAAGTCTTTGTTTTATCCACTTGATAAACAGATTGTTCTGCATTTACTGAAAAATCTGCTTGATTTTCTGTCGCTATTCCCGTAATTGTAAAACCGAATATACTAATTAACAAAACTACTCCTAATCCTATGTAGTTCAATATCTGTCTCATGAAAACTCATCCTTTCTAACTATTTCTATCTGGTATTACCACCAACAGCTCATCCATATCCATAAAAATATTTTATAGATACACTGTTATGTTAGTTACATAATTTTTATTACCTACGTAACAAGATATATGATTTGCTATAGGTAATGGGAGATTCAAATTTTTATATTTTTTTATCTCAGTTTCCAATTCTTTTTCTGCAAGTACTAAACATGTTGAAACCAAATCAGCTTTTATCTTTATGCTTTTAATATCAGGAAAATATCCATAAACTCCTTCTGTACAAAAAATTACAACAAAGGGATATTTTTTCATCTTTTTATTCCTTATTCTCTCTATATACATTAGCAGCTTATTATAATATTTCATCTTCCTCAACTATACAATGATGCCAATAATTAAACTTATCGGGGCAGTACAGATAATCATTTGCCACCAGGTATCTGTAAAGCCACCGAATATTGGGAGTCGTTAATTTAAAGAATATACAATAGGTAGTCTTATAATCATTGTAAGATATGAAATAAAAACTAATCGTATTTTTTATCTTTTCATTTATTCAGTAACCATGTTTTTCTGGCGCCATTTGTTTAAATAAGAAACTGAAATACCATAATACTCCGCTATCTCATTAAGAGTAAATCCTAAATTTCGTAATCGCCTATACTCGTCTTTGCTAATTCTTCGGATTTTCCATCTATCTAAAGTCAATATTCTTAATTCTTCACTACACTTCATGATTTGCTTGTATAAATCACTGGCTTCATCTCTATGCCAGTCATCATCTAACGCCATTAATTGTAATAACTCTACTCGTTTTTCCTTAATTATTTTCTTATCTTGAATAGTTTTCTCATCATATAGACTTCTTATTCCATACATTGTTCTCAATACCTCAGTTCATTTACATTTGTCCGAGTATCACAAAACTCCAAAAATAGGGAAGCATAAAGCTTCCCTATTTTCACTTTATTTACTCTTACTGTTTATGGTGCTGGAGCATCTGTCAATGTCCAAGTCAAATCCGCAGTATATTGTTCTGCCGATTTTGCTGAAGCTCCTGGTACATGTAATTTCACGCCTGTTGTTTGCCAAGTGCTTGTGGTTACACCATTTCCGTTTCCAGCAGCTGCATTCATCACTTTCACTGATTGTTCTGGTGTCAAGGTTGTATTTGAAGCTGTTACTGTTTCATTGCTTGAATTCACTACTGCACCATTGGCTAAGCTTACTTGAGCTCCTGCTAATTCTTTCATTCCAGCATTTAACTTCCCTGCTGTAACTGTTAGTGTCCATCCAGCTGAAGAACCACGCAAATCGGTCACTTGAACTTCACTTTGTGCTTGTGCATCATAATCTTGATCCTGTGTCGTAATTTGTTGCGTACCAAAATCAAAACTTGGAACTTTATCCAAAGTTAAATCTCCCGCTGTAAATGTCACTTTTCCTGTACTATTTTGTGGCGCTACTGCATCTGCAGAAATTGAAGAGAATCCAATCCCTCCTACAATCATAGCTACTGTTAATGCGCCTGCTACTTTCATTGACTTCATAAATTTTCTCCTTCTTTCTTAAAGATATTTTATATCAACAAAACTATGTTTTGTTAACACCAATAATTATTACCGCATTCTATATTTACGATATGTGCCATAAACAACTATAGCTAAAATAAACACCCCTACAAATACCCATGTGTAAGAAATTTTTGTACCTGTTTTAGGCAACTTCCCTTTAGTTTGTTTTCCTAATTCTTGTTTTTGACCTACAGGCTTCTTATTTTCAGCATTTGGTATTTTACTACTATTCTCTGAATTGGTTGTTGGATTCTTAATATCGTCTACCTTTTTATTTTTCTGATTATACACAACTACTTTTACTGACGTTTTATCAAATCCTACTTCAAAGGGTATTGGTGTTTGATCTAATTGATAGCCCTTTGGGCTTTTGGTTTCCACAAACGTATATTTTCCTGGAAACAATCGAGTAAGGTGTATTTCTCCTTTTCCATCTGTCGTCATCGGCTGATTTACGGTTATTAACTTCCCCGTTTCATCTCGTAGTTCAAACGTTGCATCCGAAAGCACTTTATTTGTTTCTTTGTCTTTTTTTTGTAAAATTACAGAGACTTCAATTGAGCCATCTCCAGTAAAAGTGATTCCAGCCTGACTCGTTTTAGACGTTGCATAAGTGGTGATTCCTAAGCAAAAAGTCAGAACTATTAAGCCGCCCATTAATAACCATTGATAGATTTTTTTCATCTCTTCTATTTCCTTTCTATGGCGCATCATTTAATGTCCATTCAATTGTTCCTGTATAATCACCTTTTTGTACATTTCCTGGTGATGGCTTCAAATATAAGCCATTATCTTGATTCCATTGATTAGAAATCGTCGTCTTATACTGATTATCTACTATTGTATTCTTAGCAATCAAAACTGCAGAACTGTTAGTAATAGCTTCTTCTCCCTTTAAATTTTTATAGAACAGAATGTTTTTAGCAATCTTACTACTTTTATTTTTAAACTCTTCTTTTAATTTTGCTGTTACTGTCCAGCTACTACCATTTCCACGAGAATCAATTACTTCTAGTGGACTACCTTCAATTATTTCTACTGGATATATCCGTTCTAATTTTTCTAGTTTGTGTGTTCCAAATGATATTGATGTTGGTGTGGTCCATGTTAGCCTTCCTTTTATTACAAGATTTCTTGTAAATGGTAAACTCTGAAATCCCATTATATTCGTCATCCTATACGTCATTACATACGTTCCTGGCGAAAGCATACCTTTTTCTACTTCATTTAAAGGAACTACTTGTCCGTCCTGTGTTCTTACTTCAACAAATAATCTTTTTCTTACTTCTGGATTAGAAAAATCATAGTCTCCATCATTGACATCTCCACCCCAAAAATCTCTAAGAACATCTACTGGCTCACCATACCAATATTCTAAATTATCACCATCAAGAACTGGCGTTGATGATACATAATCTCTTCTTCCTTGAAACTTTGTTCTAAGAAGTTGTCTGCCCCCCATAGAGTCTTCAACTTTTCCAGTTTTACTACTATATACAGTAAAAGTATTTTCAAAGATAGTATCTACATCTTCTGTCTTAGGAGTAGTATCATAATAAATAAATAATTTTGTATTAGAAGTTAAAGAATTAGGTAAACGTAACTTCAAAGTATTACTTGTTTGCGAAACAATTGCATATTCACTTGAAGGAACATCTTTACCTGTATCCGCGTATTTAATTTTCAAACTCGACCAATCTGGATTCTGTAAAGATCCTGCTTGAAATTCTACATCATAGGTTCCTACTATATTATTTCTAAAATGATTAATAGTGGTTACAAATTTAAATTGTTTACTCCCTTTTTTATAGATACCCACTTGATTCTGATTTTGACCAATAAATGTTCCTCCAGTATCCCATACCCAGTATGGATTAACAAAAGGAATCTTATACTGAATAGGATTAATCACTAAAGTCGGATTAGTTACAGGAATAGCAATTGATTGCCCTGTAGTGTCTTCAATCGATGCAGTTAAATCCCCACTTTTTTCATTAGAAGTAGTATTAGTTGCAATTGTATTTAGCACAAAAGTTGTTTCAGCAGCTATATTATAATCTGTTTTAAAAATCAAAGAAAATGTTGAAGACTGTTCATCTTTTTCTAAATTAACAAACGGATTTGATTCAGGAACCAGAGCCAATGCTGGATAGCTTATTAATTCATTAGATAAATGACATGTTATTTTAGTTCCTTTGGGAATAAAATTTATAGGGGTATTGGATACTTTAGTTGTCAGATTAATAATTAACTGCGATGTATCATCTTTTTTATTACCAAAATTGGTATCTAAAGTAACCCAATCTTTTATATCATTAATCGATGATTTCTTTGGTGTAGAAAACACTTTAGCTTCTCCATTATCTATTTTATTTTTACCTGGACTATTCTCTTCGCCTTCGGAAATCTCATTACTTTCTTCTGTTGATTCAGTAGTATCTTTCATCGAATCCTGTTTTGTACTTTCTTCTAAAGTATTATTATCTTTCTCACTTGAAACTATGTCTTTATTATCAACTTGTGAAATATCACTAGCTGTTGTTATTTGATTCTGATTACTACTATCAGTCATGTTTTGCTGACTAGATTCTGCTATAGCTACAGTAGGTAAAATAATATAACTAGAAATTAATACCACTGTATTTAAAACAATACTTTTTTTCATAGAACTATCCCCTTCTCTACAATATTCTATTAAACAATTATCTATTTAAAGTTATATATATAATTCATAACCTTTTAGTTTTCCATTTGAAAATGTTAACTTTGCATAATGATCTGTATCCTCTTGGTACGTTAGAATTGAAAAACCACTATCTCCAACATATTCATCCTTTGGTTCACCATATATTTTTTTTATTTCTTCAATAGAACTTCCCCATGTCACTTCTCCTGGAAAAAAGATATTTAAATCTTTGTTAGTTGTATCTGTTATATTAATTGAAGTCAGACTGGATTCTTTAATATCTATCGCTTTATCAGTTAAGTTTGAATAAGTGCCAGAAATAGTATTTCCTTTTTTATTTGTCAAATGTGTCCCCATAACTGAGTCATTAGGGTTCAATACATATGGTTCTGAATATTTCAATTCAAAGCCTAAATTATTCAAATCTTTCAATTTAATTGGCATAGTAAGTACTTGATTGTCTATTTGTATTTGATTGTCATACCAATTTTTAGATATTTTTTTAGCAATTATATTATTATTTTTTTCAATATCAGATGTTTGTTTTTCACTTGAACTTTCATTAGTTTTAGTTGAACTTGCTTTCGTGGTTTCCTTAGTATATTGTGAATTTGTTTCTTTAACTTCACAACCTATTAATATACCCAATAAACTAAATCCTACTAACAATTGATATATTTTTTCATAAAATTTCCTCCTATAGCTTAAAAAACACAAATTATCTTTTGCTTTTCTTAAAAATGATTAAAACAAAAAAATTAGCCAAATTTTTTTTCCTTTGAGATAAAACTTTATCATATAATAAAGAAGTCAAAAAATATTCTTCTTCATTATTTTCTAGTTTGTGATAGTAATCTACTAAATATTCTTCTTTAATTAATGAAATTAGTTTTTTATTTTCTATTGTTTCAAAATCTATATTTCTAAGATAATAACTTATTTCTGATAAAATAGCTTCGTACTCTAATATACTAATTATACTTTCTTTGAAATTACAAAAGCTTATGTTTTTTTGTATGTTCTCACATAAATCTGAATATTTCTTGTAAAATATTATTAATTCTGATAGATCTTTTAAGTCTTCACTTTTATTTTCTTGGTAATAATATGGGTTTTCTCTAAGAAGTTCTTCTGGATTTAATTCCCAATAACAAGGTTTCATCAATTTCACTCATTTCAAAATAAATTTCGTAGTTAGTTTACACTAACCATACAAATATTTTTTACATTTTTTTACACAAAAATATAGATATTTTTAAAAAAAAGGTAATCACTTATTTGTGGATTATTGTAAGATTTTAATTGCTCAGTTATCATTTTAACTAAGTCGCAACTATGTATATCTATTTTTATAATCTAATATTATTTAGGAATTGAGGTAATTAAATGATTGAAAAATATATAGAAAAAGATATTCTTAGACAAGTAAAATTGATAGATTATTTAATAGAAGCAAAATCTATCCCTGTAGAAGATTTATGTAGAATTCTGAATATTACTTTTAATACTTTGAAAAATGATATGAAAAAAATACAGGAGTACTTACCTAAAGATTCCTGCTCCTATTCTTTAAAAAACAAAATTGTTTCAATAAATTTCACTAAAAAAATAGACAGATACGAGATTACTAGGAAAATATATTCTCAGTCTCAATTTTTAAAGACATGTGATAAATATATACATAATAAAACAAACTATTTAACCATTGTTGAAGAAGAATTTATTTCTGTTACCCAAGCATTTAGATTAAAAAAAAGGGTTTTAGAATATTTAAAAGAGATAGATTTATATATTGAAAAAGAAGGATTCAACTACAAAAATGAGTTAAATTGGAGGAATTTTATTATTTCTGTATGGGTTCGTATAGGTATCCCTAGTAATATTTTAAATACAAAAAAATACAAGGAATCTTCTTTATTTGTATATGAACTTGAACAACATTTTAAATGTTCTTTAGAAAATATGAAACGCACTGTCTTATTAATAGTAGTTTATCTGATGATTACAAGATCAAAAAAGAATAAACTATTATTTCCTACTGAAATTGAGTTAGCAAAAGTAAAATCTGCTTTTTTTTATAAAGAAGTAAAAAAATTATCAATTAGAGTTCTACCTAGTTTTAGTCTTTCGTCATATGAAATTGGCTACTTATCAATCTATCTAAGAGTAATTTCTTTAAATCAATCAAAATACAACTTTTTATTAGAAGATTATGAATATATTATGTATACACTGTTAAATCAGCATACTGAATTACAACCCCTTATACATAATTTTGAAAACACATTTAACATTAATTTGCAAAATAATATTATTTTTAATAAAGCGTTGAGCAATTTAGTCTTTTCAACTTGGTTAAATATTCAAACACAATTTGTAGAAAAGCATTATTATTTGTCTCCAAAACAATTACTATATAAAAAAGAAGTGCAATCAATTTTGTATAATTGGTCAAAATTTTATTATCCTATTGTTTTCAATGATTTAGCAATAGATAGATTTTGTTCGTTAACTTATTCTTTGTTGTCAACATCTACTCATAAGGAATTTTTTATCATGATTGTTGCCGAAGATGAACTTTCACATATTCTTTATAGAGAAAGTCTATTAAAGTGGCTAAATAATTCTAAAGTACACATAGATGAAAATCTTTATTATTCTTTAGACTCTATTAATTTTAATACAAAATTTTGGACTCCTTTAATTATCTGTGAACGAGTTCTATTTTCTAAAAATAGTAAAAAAATTATGTTTCCAGTTTCTAGAAATAGTATAGCGAAAGATTTGCAGAGAGTATTATCATTTCTTTATGAAAATTGTTAATAAATAAAAGTAACTACCCAAAACCTTTACACAAACGTTTTAGTAGTTACTTTTATTTATTAAATTATGTGATTTTGGTACTATTGTGAAGTACTTAAACAAGAGGATGAGATAACTAATAAATCTCAACTTCCAAACAACTTTCTAAATTATTAAAAACACTCATTTATTTGAATGGATTGTGCAATTAAAAAGCCAACCTGCCAAAAAGACACATGTTATCCATTGATACTATAATTACTAATATATATAAATTTATCTAATTCAATTTTTCTAAATAAATAGTCACCAAAACCATTTATTAAATTCAAAAAGCAATTATTGCTAACAGCAGAGCTAACAATCATTGCTTTTTGAATTTAGTTACTGTGTAAAAAACATTACAAACTAGTATTATCAATACTTTTAAAAAAGCTACTATATAAAAACATAATTATTTTATATTTACTATAATTTAAACTAAGGACTAAGCTTATTATAATACATTCTTTTATCGTACAACATTAAATATTCTAAAATGATGACACTACTTCTTACAGTTATATTTCAAAAACCTTGCTAACTGATTTTAATACTACTTCATCTTCTTCATGAGTAGTTAAAATAATACCCTTATCTTCTGATATCTTAATATCTATAATCTTATATAACATTTTTTTTCTTTTCTTATCTACAAAAGCAAACGGTTCATCTAAAATATACCATTCTCTTTCTAAAGACATCAAAATAAGAGCATAAAGGAACTTTTTTTCCCCTCCTGAAAGCATTCCCCATTGTTTTTTAAGCAACTTATCAATATCTTCACGCTTAAGAATTTTATCGCTTAATTGATAAAAAGATTGAATACTTTTTTTTCCGTCCAAACCATAACTAAATTTCAGAAAGTCCATTCCTGATAAACGATCAGAAAAATATATGTTTTGATTAATATATATGATACTTTCATTCCCCTTAATTACAGTTCTTTTTGCCTTTTTTACTCCTGAAATGTAATCTAATAGTAAGGTTTTTCCGTTACCATTATCACCAGTAAATAAATTATACTCTTTTAAAATATTCATACTTATTTTTTTATCTACATAAGGAATATTTAAATCCTTTATTTCGATCATAGCTTTACCTTCTTTCATTTGAAATCGGTTCAAATTTAACTATAGAATACATACTAATAAAAACTAAAAATATTGAAAAAGTAACATATTTGAAGACATCCATATTTTTATGTTCAATTAAAACATTAGATAAAATTGACAGAGGGTTATATTTATTTAACTCTATATTCGTATTTAACAATATAAATAAACCAAAAATTAGCATTGTAAATATTGAATTTATAGTATTAGCATGCACTTTTTTTATTAGAGTTAAATTGTAACTAAAAAATGCAACTGGTAAACACGCTATAATAGTAATAAAGCTATATAAAAAAAGACGGAGAAACGATAATGGTAGTAAAATAACCACAATTAAATTAAGTAAGTTTACACTGATAAAGCTAAACATAATTTGCGTCAATAGATTGCCTAAAAAAAATGCCCAAGGTGAATTATTTATTGAAAAAATTGTTTTTAAGCTTCCATATTCCTTTAATTGTAATGCGTAAACTCCTACTCCATAAACATAGGAACAAACAACAATATATACCCACCAATATGCCAATTCCCATTCATTTGTTACACTTCTATAATTCATAAAAAAAGTAATTACAGGTAAGGCTATTGACCACAATAAAGGGATTTTATCTTTCAGTAACATTTTAATATTAAACAATGCATATGATTTAACTGAGATAAACATTTTCACTCCTCCTTACGGAAATGGTAACAGTTCTGAAAAATTTTTTCTTTTTAATTTTAATATATTCTCTATATTTAATATTATTTCTTTCGAAAAATTTCTTGGTGCCATGTTGGGAAACCACTTGGGGTCAAATACCTTCACTACTTTCACATTCTTAGCATGATTATTTTCAAACATTGTAATATACGGAGACATATTAAGAGAATTGCTTATATTTTTGATAGTAAATGTATGACTTACTTTTTCTGTTTTCTCTTCATTATTCAGAATAACAAATTCACTACCTTCAAGATATGCATATAAATCTTTAACTTCTTTCGAGCTCAATCTATCAAAATAGTCATGATAAATGTCCTTATTGTCAATTACTAATCCAGAGCCTTGACTAACTTTTCCTTCTTTATATTTTGAATGCGATGTAGCAAAATATTGTAATATTTCTTTTTGTGATTTTATTACTGCTTTTCTTGCTGATTGACTAGTTCCCAAACCCACTGCTTTGTATTTTTCACCATATCCAACGGCAAGTACTACGTAAAGGTTCTTACTTAAAGATATATTATAATATTTGACATTGTCTAAATAATTAGTCAAATATCGGTCTATTTTTTTTATTTCTTCTATCTTATCTATATTTAATTGCTGAGCCTTAGTATGAAACAAGAAGTTAGTAATATAGCTCTGTCTTTCAAAGAATTCTTTATACGCTATCCATATCAATGGCTTTGATTTTTTATGCGAGGCCATACCAGAAGAATCAACAAAACTATTCTTAAACAAAATCATATCAAGATTAACTTGTTTAATGCTTCCATCAATTAAATTCGTAGCAATAACCGTATGCTCTTTTGGTGAATTTTCGTTGATGAGTGTTTCTCGCTCCAAATACTCTCCTAAAGTTGAAAGAATATGCTGCCTTTTATTCTTTAAATCAACCTCATAGGCTTTGATAGGTCTTTTAGAATATTTTTCTATATATACGTTATAGTGATGTGACATAAATAAATCCTCATTTAAAACAAAATTCACCTTATTTCTTAAAAAACCTTTCAAAAGTATTCTCCTTTCTATCATTGGATAGGACAATCAATAGAATAATCAATTAAATATCTCTTAATAATCTCTTTATCTTTTTGTCTTTCAATGTTTATCTTAATTGGTACAGAATTTAGTAACTGTTTGGATATACATTTTATTGTTTTAACTCCTCTATTTATGTCATCTCCAATTACGGATATCTCAACATGGTTAATCCAATCAGAAGTTTCAATGTATTTCGTAGCTTGTATAGAATCTTTTGTAATAACTTTGTATGTTTCATCCATAAACTTTACTTTTTTTAAAATTTGTTTATGCAATTTATCAGAAAATTTATTTGCTTTTGCTAAGGGATTATTAAAAGTTTGCCACTCTATTCCCTTAGCTTCTTTCAAGGCCAAAATTAGAGATTGTTCCATAGTAATACTACAACATACACCTGAGGTTAGTAATTTCCCTTCTAAAAACCCCATCACGATCACTGTTGAATAATTACTAAGTTCACGAACTACATAAATTTTAAACATATTTGAAATAAAATTATAATCATTAATTAAGTCATGAATTTCTTTATCTTGTTTTAACTTTTCCCCTTTCAAACCATACCAAAAACAAAATACTTCATTTTTCTCAATCAATTCTGTTAGTGCCTTTGGGATTATTACTTCTGAAAGTTTTCCAGATGAAGTTCCTGTCGTATCATTAAATCC
This sequence comes from Enterococcus sp. DIV1206, assembly GCF_051712485.1. Lineage (NCBI taxonomy): Bacteria > Bacillati > Bacillota > Bacilli > Lactobacillales > Enterococcaceae > Enterococcus > Enterococcus sp. DIV1206. The sequence continues at coordinate 523,657 of NZ_JBIOOZ010000001.1, read as the reverse complement.
GAACTCATGATTTCCATATCCAAATTCTGAATATTTTCTGCTACTTACAATATTTTTTTCTAAATTTACAGAAGAAATAGTTTTATTTGTACTTAATGGTATCCCTAAGAAAAGTCTTTCTAAATATTCATTATAACTTTTAATAAGTGATAACTGTTTATTTTCGTCAACTGAGAAAGCACTACCTGCTGTCATTCCTTGCTTAATCTTGACACGTGAAAAATTCACATATCCAATATTTATATTTGATAAAAACATATCACTTTTCACACCATAGGAACTTTTATTCGTGAATATCATTAGTTAACACCTCTAAAATTAAAGTTTCCATTAACAAACATTTTCTCAAGTTTATACATAATCCATTTGTCAGTTGTTGCTCTGGTACTAGCATTTCGTTTATTATTATGTTTTTTTCTTTACTAATCGCTAATTGACTGCTTTTAGAAACATAACCAATTTCTTTTATACCATTTGTGTACGCCTTTTTTTTATATAAACAAATTGCATCCTCTATGTTTAAAAAAAAAGCTAACACCAGTTTATCATTTACTATTTCTCTAATCTTAGTTACATCAGTTTCATATAGAATCAAAAAATTATTTTTAAAATCAAAAGAATAACAACCAGTATTTACATTCCCTATTTTTTTTGTTATGGCTAGTATTGGCATACTAACTTTATATATAAAGGAAGCATAATTTTTTTGTAAATCACTAACTAACGTTTTTATAAAGACAGGTAACTCATCAAAAGGATATACCGCTAACCTAATATCCGAGTATTTCACATTATAAAGACCTAAAACATCGCTCAATTCATCTAAATTATTTTCTTCTACTTGTTTATTCACTACCCTTTGTTGATATTTTAACGTATCAATCAAATATGCTTCATCTAATAGTACATTCTTATATTCATTCCAATAATAATCACTCATAGCAATCACAATACCCCCAATGATAAGCAATATCTTTTGAAACTAAATGATTATTTAAATCAATAGATAAAACTTCATCTAAGTCACATTTCATTAAATCGCTATCCAAATTCCTCATTATGGTATAAACTATCGTAAAATAATCATCCTTTTGCAACGGGTATTCTATAGCAAAATTTTGTGATTTTGTATAAAGTAAATCTATAATTGTCTGAAAGTTAGCTGTATCAGAAGTTATTTCTCCTCTTAATTGGCTTTCTAGTTCAGAAAAAAAACATATTGGACATGGATTGTACCATTCCCTTTTATAGAAATTCGAAAAATAAATATGATGATTATAGCTAAAAATTATTTTAATGACTACATTCTTTTCCTTGGCTATATTTACAATATTTTCATATTCTTTAAAATTGAAAGCCTTTAAAAATACTATAAGCAATTTACCATCCATATTTTTAGATTCTAAGTGGGAAATACTAGTCTGATGACTAATTGTAAATTTTTCGGAAAACACGTAATCGAATAATTCAGAAAATTCAGAATCATCGGTATATACCAAAACCTCATTAACCTTATTATTTTCTATATCTAGCTTTTTAATTAATTTATTTTCTTCTAAAAAGACCAGTACATTATTAATCATGTTGCTCCTAAAATAATTGGATAATAGAGATTCCTCAAAATTTATTACTTCATTTTTTTCTAAATCTTTTAACATTCTAACTAAATTTTTATTAGTAATAATTATCGAAGATAGTTTTGTTTGAAAGAATGTTTCTTTTTCACTAAGATCATGCCATATAAAAGGGTTTACTTTATACATTTTTTCACTCCTTTTTAATTGATTATGTAAAGAGGTAAGTGCGTCCACTTACCTTATGAAGTTTCTATTCTTCTAATCCTGTGGCACCCCCACAACAACAGCAGCAACAACAACAGCAGCCACCGCCACCGCCGCCACCACCGCCGCCACCTTTAGAGACAGTAATGTTCTCAACGACAGAACCATACCCAAACCCATATAATTCAGTCTCTTCATTAATTGCATTTGGGGTTTTTTGCGACACTAAAACTTCTTCAACATTCATTTTAATACACCTCCGTTATAATTTTATCAATATTGATGAAATTATTTTACCACTATCCAATCATTTTTCAAGCAAAAACTCATCTTATTCTAATTAAAAAACGTATTTTTATACTGAAAAATCTAAAAATCTTTGATTAGACAACAAAAACAAAAAAATTAATAACAAAACAACTATCATTAATTTTTCTATTTTTATATCAATGAAAATTCTAACAAAAATAATTTTTAAAATATTTATTTTATCACATTAAAATTATAATATACAATGCATATTCGCATATTTTCGGATTTTACCTCTTTAATAACAATTGTGAATACCTAGTTTTATGAATTGATACTTACTATAAGGAAAGCATATTGTTTAATAACAAAACATATTTAAGTATTTAAAAAGCAACAACCGCTAACACAAGAGCTAACAATCATTGCTTTTTGAACTTATTTACTATGCAAATAAAGACATTAAAAACTAGTATTCTCAATACATTTAAACAGAAACTACTACCTGAAATCATAATTTCTGTATATTTTCCTTGTAACTACAACTGAAACATGTAGTACCTTCGAGTTGCCAAAAAAACATTATTCAAGTTAAGTAGCATTATTAATTATGTAGTCTTCTCTTCCAAAATAGGGACGACTTTTAGGGACGACCCTTAAACATTCCATAAAATTTTATAAAACTTATTACAGCTATCAAAAGTATCAATTATTTATATATCAACACTACCTCTCTCCTCAAAAACTATCAATAAGATTCCGGTTCTTGAGACGGGGGTTCGATTCCCTCAGGGCGCGTTATTTAAATATGTTGATTTATCAACGTTTCTGGACACTCTTTATTCATCTAAAGAGTGTTTTTTTCTTGTTTAGGAATGATTTTTCTATCCGTAGTTTTTTCAAATGTTGCTTGTGGCAAGCTCAATCGCACTTAACGCGACAACATTTGTTCTGCTTCAGCTAAAAATCCAATAAGGCTAAAATTCCTCCGTTCCTATTGTAACGCATAACGTTTCCTTTTTCTATCTGCTAAACAAAGTATTACGACAAGTAAACACCTGCTTCTCTCTTAAAGATCCCTTTCTGATTATATAGTAAATTGCTTTTAATTTGTTAATTATTTTACCAAAAACTTAATACCCTAATTAAATAAAGAACCTGGGGCAAAAATCACTTTGGATTTTTGTCCCAGGCTTAAAACCTGATAATTGGCGGGAACAGAACCGTTCAGCTCCGACCTCTAAAATACTTAATTAGAAATATGCTACCCGCAATCACACCAATTATGATTACTAGCCAAAATAATCCACTTACAAGTAACAGCTCAGTTAAGGTCGTCTTCAGATTCTCCTCCTTTAAATGGCATCTGCTTTGTTTTGCTATGTAATTAATGACGAGATCAGACAACAGCTATCAAAAAAACGGACCAACACGTGGTCCGTTTTCATTCATTATTAAGCTTTTACGATGTTCGTTGCTTGTAAGCCGCGTGGACCTTCTTCAGTATCAAAAGTTACTGCTTGGCCTTCGTCTAAAGTTTTAAATCCATCTGATTGAATAGCTGAAAAATGTGCAAATACATCATTGCCATCTTCACCTGTAATAAATCCAAAACCTTTGTCTGCGTTAAACCATTTTACTGTACCGTTGTTCATATATATTTCCTCCTAGTGCATAAAAATATGCAAGTTATTGCAAAAAATGTTGAGTGGCAAAAGGAGAAGTATAGTTTTTAAATATATAACTCAAATTACTTATCAAAATTGATTACTTAATTACTATAACATATTTATTAGAAATAAACAATGCCCACGACTTTTCCTTGGACTTTCTAAAATAATCAAAGATGCGCTTGACAAAGCCCTAGCAAAAAACACTCCTATTCTTTCTATTTCCAGTTAGTTTTGTTTAACTTTAAATAATCGCTACGCGCCAAATAATCAAATAGCGGAGCTAATCCTGGTGAAAAATTTACTTCCTCAAACCGCTTAATAAATTGTACGCCTTTAATTTTATTTGGTTCGTTCAGCGTAACTTTTCCTTGGGCTTGTTTGGCAAAATAAAAATGTCCTTGCCAAACGATTGAATCAAAAACGAGTGGTCCAGTAAAAATTTCTTCAAGTTCAGTAATTTCCACTGCTAATTCTTCTTTCATTTCACGAATCGCACATTCCAGCGCTGATTCACCAAGTTCTTGTTTTCCACCAGGGAAATTCCAAGTGTCTGGCCGATCTTTTAAAATAAGAATTTCATCTGATTGATTTTTAAGAAGTACTCGCGAAAATTCTTTTTTCATTTCGTTTAACCCTCTTCTTCATTTTTTATTGAGAAGCCACACTTGGTAGCATAAAAATATAATGCAAAATACGATCTGCGTACGATGGATTTTTTTCAAAGTCATTGACTTCTTCATTGACTAACTCCAAATCATCGGTAATCACTCCAGCAACGTCCATAAAGAGCATTTTACTTAATACCTCTGAGTCATTAACTGTCCAAGCATAAACTGCTTTTTTCTGTTGGTCAGCTTTTAAAATGAAGGTATCGTTCAACGTGGTAGCTTCCATTGTATACAAATCAGCTTGTGTTTCTGGAAAAGTGAAATTATAGGGCAAAATAAAACTAACTTTTACTTTTGATTTGGCTTTTTTAAACGCTTTGATCACATTGTAGTCGAGAGATTGAACCTGATGGTTATTCTTTATCAAAGGACGTTCATATTTTTCAATAAAGTTAGAAAGCGCACCTTGACTATCTTGTTTAGACGTTTTAATTTCTACTAGTAATTTTTGTTTGGCTTGGTTTGCCTTCGCTAAATAATCATCAAAACTGGCAATTGGTGCTTCTTGGCCATTTTCTTTAACGGTCATTTCTGTTAATTCAGCCAACGTAAACTCTTGCGGCGTGCCATCAACGCCGGCGAGTTCTTGAAGGTTGGCATCATGCATCACAACAAATTGATGGTCTTTGGTTTCTTGAACATCAATTTCAATATAATCTGGTTTAAATTTAATGGTTCTTTCCATAGCAGGAATGGTATTTTGTACGCCATTACTATTGGTGACCCCTCGATGCGAAATAATCAAAGGTTTTGATTCTAATAGCCCTGTTAAGTAAACAGCGTTGAAAATTATATAGCCGCCAAAAATGGTGAATAGTCCTAGGCCCATTCCGATAGTCACTAATTTATTACGTTTTGTTTCTTTGTCAAAGGCAACTTTTGTCGTCGTTTCTGCTTGAACATTTAATTGTGTATATAAGAAATTAATCAGTAATACTGAAAGCCAAGCATTAGAGACAAACTGTAAAAATTGGACAACCGTTAAATTTAAAATCCCACCTAGCAAGCTAATGGTATCGCTCAAGGTATCTAACTTCAACTGTAGAAGATAAAGTAACACATAAATAACATACGTTGAAACAAATACCGCGATCGTCACAAATGCAATATTACGAATAATGAACCATAATCGTTTGTTTGTCATTGACCAACTAGCCTTAACTGCCTCGCCTGCTTTTTTTCTCTCCAGAATCATTAATGGAAGCGTGTAAATGAAACGAATAGCTAAATACCAGACTAATAACCCAAAGGCCAGTAACCCAATCAAGTAAGGAATTCGTTGGGACAAAAATTCAACAATAAAATCTGGAATCACAAATTTCGTCAATAGATTACTTTGGAAAATCAGGTTACCAAAAGGGACAATGACAACAAAATAACCGAAAAAGAATAACCACGAACGGGCACCTTGCTTTTTAAGAACCTTAAAAGATGCCTTGGTAACTCCTTTAAAATGAAAGCGATGGTCTTGCCGTATTTGAAAAATCCCTAATAATAAAAAGGTAAACTGATAAAAAACTGCACCTAAAAAAAGTAACAACAAGAGAATTAATAACACCAGAGCAAGCGGCTTTTCTAACAATAAATTCAGGTTATTAAACGAAAGATAAGGAATACCTTGAGTTTTTAGTGCGTTGGAAGTAGCCCAACTAAAAGCCCCACCCACCAATAATAATAAGACATTTAAAGTAAAAAATAACCATAAATACTGCAAGATGTCTTTAAAAAATTGCCTTGTTCCATTTTTAAATGTTTGCCAAGCAGACATACAAACCCCTCCATTCTAAAAGTATCTGATTAAAGTTCTTCCATACGAATCCTAAATAAAACAACGGCAATCCAAATTGAAATAAATGATGGCAAAATAACAATAATGATTGCGACTGGCTCATCAATAGTCCCTTGTAACGTATTTTTTACTTCTGAAGAAACAATAAACTGATCAAAAATCACTTGATAAATAGTAACATAAATCAATACCCATTGAATATAATATTCAATTATTTTCATTAAAGCGATGGGTAAAACAATTTTTTTCGTCGTTAAATTCAATAAAAAATATAACAAAAGACTCGTACTGATGATAACGACTATCCCTAAAAGAAATAACGACTCTAACCGCTGCCCTATTACGTTTGCAACGCCTATTGTTAATAATAAATACATAGCTACCGAAATTAAGATGCTCACACTTAGCATAACAGAAAACAAAAGTAATGCCTTAAGAAAAAGCCACATATCAACTCTTTTATTTCCAATCAATAAACCTAAAAGAATCACCGACAAAAGTAAAATCAATTCAATCATTCGTTCCTCCTTCCAAAACAAATGAAAACAAATTCATATGTTCGCGTTTATTTTATCAAACCAAAATGGATTTGTAAAATATTTCACATGTTATTTAATAAACGACTATTACTAGAAAAAAGACAAGCCAAGTTTCCTTTATTTAGGAAACTTGGCTTGTCTTTTTATTCTTTTTACTTCGTTATTTTTTGATAGTTTGCGAATAATTGATTCGCATCTCCTTCTCCATCAATTTTCTTGAGATGGCCGTTATCTATTTTAAACATAGATGGCACATGTAAAACTTTATTTTCTCGGATAAATGTTGACCATTCCTTCATGGTCTCTTTGTTGGTTAATTCTACATAGTAAACCTGTTTAGGTGCTTGTAATAGTTTCTCGAAATCCTGACAATCTGAACAGTTTTTCTTTTTTAAAACAACATAAAATGTTTCGCCAGAGTGTTTTTTTTCTTGATACTCATTGAAACTTAATTCCTTTTTATGCGGAATAAATGTAAAACCTACCAACAAACTAAGTAACAAAATTAACAGACTGAACGAAATTTTTTTATTCATGTTTTTTCTTCCTTTTTAGTTTGTCTAATTTTTTCTTTTTTTATTTTTTGTTATACCAAAGCTAATAGCCACTATAAGGATAATTAAACCTGCGATCATGTAAAATGGATTTACTGTTGTATTAGTCATTGGTAAATGAATTCCTTTACTTGCTGATTTCCCAAAATTGACTGGGTTCGTTGGTGCTTGATGATTTGTAGGCGTCAACGGTTTTTTCGGTTTTAGCGGTTGTTTAGGTTCAGGTTTTTTTGGATCTTCTGGCGTTGGTGCAGGCGGTGTTACGGTTGGCTTGTTGGAATGCAACACGTCCCCTTCGTTGCCAAAGTTTAAGTCCGCTTGGTTGGGAATGCCGCCTTGTTCAATATAAGGTGCTAATTCTTCATCGGTTGCGCCGTCTTTAATTTTAGTGGTAATAGTCATTGTGTATGTATGACCAGCTAAGTAAGAGTAGCTGTCATCTTTTTTGTTCATAGTAAAGGTTACTTTGTTATTTTCTTGTGTTACTGTGCCGTTAGCTGTAACATCTTTACCATTTTCATCAGTGATAACGACTTTTTGGATATCTAATAATTGGTTGACGTTATCCACTAAACTAGCTTGGGTCCAAGTGCTTGTTTCGTTACCAAAGGCTGTTTTGACATTCCATTTAAATTCTTGGTCACGATTAGTTAAGTCTAAATGTTCTTGGCCTTCGATATCTTTTGTAATCGTTGGATCTTCTGGTGTTGGTGCAGGCGGTGTTACAGTTGGTTTGTTGGAATGTAACACGTCACCTTCGTTGCCAAAGTTTAAGTCCGCTTGGTTAGGAATCCCGCCTTGTTCAATATAAGGCGCTAATTCTTCATCGGTTGCGCCGTCTTTAATTTTAGTGGTAATAGTCATTGTGTACGTATGTCCAGCTAAGTATGAGTAGCTGTCTGCTTGTTTGTTCATTTCAAAAGTTACTTTGTTATTTTCTTGTGTTACTGTGCCGTTAGCTGTAACATCTTTACCATTTTCATCAGTGACTTTCACATCAGTGATGTCTAACACTTTATTAATGTCATCTACCATACTGGCTTGGGTCCAAGTGCTTGTTTCGTTACCGAAAGCTGTTTTGACGTTCCATTTAAATTCTTGGTCACGGTTGGTTAAATCTAAATGTTCTTGGCCTTCGATATCTTTTGTAATCGTTGGATCTTCTGGCGTTGGTGCAGGCGGTGTCACTGTTGGCTTATTGGAATGTAACACGTCACCTTCGTTGCCAAAGTTTAAGTCGGCTTGGTTGGGAATGCCACCTTGTTCAATATAAGGTGCTAATTCTGCATCGGTTGCGCCGTCTTTAATTTTAGTGGTAATAGTCATTGTGTACGTATGTCCAGCTAAGTATGAGTAGCTGTCTGCTTGTTTATTCATTTCAAAAGTTACTTTGTTATTTTCTTGTGTTACTGTGCCATTGGCTGTAACATCTTTACCATTTTCATCTGTGACTTTCACGTCTGTGATGTCTAACACTTTATTAATGTCATCCACCATGCTGGCTTGTTGCCAAGTACTTGTTTCGTTACCAAAGGCTGTTTTGACATGCCAATCGAAACTATCTTCACGATTGGTTAAATCTAAGTGCTCTTGATTTTCGATATCTTTTGTAATCGTTGGATCTTCTGGCGTCACGTCACACGCATGCGCATTGTCATTTTTAGGAATCGTCGCTTCTGGAAATTCCTTAGCAATTGTTCCTTGATTCATTGTCCCACTACTTACAAGGGTTGCTGCATCAATCGCTGTATTTTCTTTGACTTCGTAGTGAATCGTGATGTTTCCTACGTAACCTTCTGTACTAGTTGCTGAAATGGTTTGTCCGTTAATTTGAACAGGCACATCATTTCCAGCATCGTCCGTAGCGGTCGCCGATTGAATGTCAAATTGATCAGCAATTGTTAATGAAGCTGTTGCTGGTGTCGATTGCGCCAGACGATCTTTGACAATTTGTTTTAATTGGGTTGTAAAATCATCAATAGATTGGCTTGTAATAAAATCTTCTGGTGTGCTAGATCCTTGTTGCAACTCTTGTTTTACAAAAGGACCCACTTCTGTTTTATATTTATCAAAATATGAATTTACTGAACTTAAAGATTCAACACTTTCCCAATACGCATTAATCATTTCATAGCCTTGGTTAGTAATTTCTTGGTTTAACGCTAAAACTTCTGCTGCTGCACCTTGATAGTCATTACTATACTCAACCGAAACTTGAAAAGGATGTCTTGGATCTGGATATTCATTGATTGAATCATTGGTGTTGGTTTTATGCAAGTAACCATCTAAACGTGTATTAGCGACCCCATCTGTCACTAATAAGAAATATGTTTTTCGATTCGTTAAATCTCCGTGTGTTTGATTGTACGTATCTAAAGCAAGTTTCAATCCTGAGGCAGTTGGTGTACCACCATACGTCCGAACATCTCCAAAGCCAGAAACAAATTGGCTTTTATCATGGGTTAATTGAGTATCAACACGCACATTCATATCATAATCAGCTGAATTAATTTTTACTTTTCCATCAGGAAATATAAATTGTTTTCCGCCACGATACGAAGCCAGCATCACGCGGTCTTGATCAGATAATCCTTGAACCACTTCATCAATCGCTTGTCTTACATGTGGAAAATTATCTGAAAAACTACCACTGGCATCTTCAACAACCACTAAATCAACCGGTTCCGTTTCACCCGCTTGAACTGGGAAAGCAGCTTGTCCTTCCAATATCCGTTTACAATCAGCTAGACTGTCGTCTTTCACTTTCACCGTATTGGTCATTCCTTCTGTATCTCCTGCTTTAACCACTCCTTCAGCTAAAGCCAATGTGGGACTGAAATTTCCCACAACTGTTCCAGCGACAATCACCATTGTCGATAATAATTTCGTTGCTTTCTTAAACATTTTAATCCTCCCTATTTTCTTTCGCTAGTGTTTGGGACACTTGCTTCTCTTTACTTCAACTACAGCTCCTTAAATCTTTCATCAAGTCGATGTGTCTCCTTGCTTTTGTGACACATCTCTTACTCAATTTCTGATTCTATCACCTTTATAGGCTAAAACTTGGCAGTATTCGGCTCTTGAAAACGTAAAATTTGTCTTTTAAAAATTAATGAAAAGACTATCCACTGACAAAGTTGGTTTTCACTTACTTTTTGCTACTTGATTCCTTTTAAGACTCTTTTTTTACACAAAAAAAGTAAAAGAACCTTTACAGTCCTTTTACTTAATTGTTAGATGCTATTCATAATTTTCTTAGTTTTGTTCTATAAGCTGAATAGTTTAGCCTGTTTATTTCAACAATATTTGACGTTAGTCAGCCGTTTCGTTATAGTTAAAGAAAAGGCTTTTTGGTAGGAGTGAATACGATGAATGAGTGGCCCCATCAGTTAATGACGCTTTTAACCCCACTTTTTGAGCTATGTATTTTAGGACTGAATGTTTTTTCGATTATTGTTTTAGTTTGGGGTGTTTGTTTAGCAGGAAAAGATTTCATTAAAAGTGAACGACAAAATCAAAGCCGCTTTACCTTAACCAAAATGAATACGTTCATCAAAAACTTCCTTGGTAGCTACATTCTGTTAAGTTTAGAAATTTTAATTGCTGCTGATATTATTGAATCCATTGTCAAACCAACTTTTCAAGATATTTTAAAATTGGCAACCTTGGTAATCATCCGTACAGTTATTTCTTATTTCTTACATAAAGAAATTGAAGACACTATGACCGATATGGAACAACAAGAAAAAGAACCAGATACCCCAAAAAATTAGTGGGTACGCTGGTTCTTTTTTATTTAATCGCTTTAAAATAATGAAGTGGTTCGTTAGACAAACGTTGCATTTTACGTTTTTTATCTTCAATAATTGCTAAAATCTCGTCTGAAAAATTTTCTAAAATAACACGGCCGCCTTTATAGGTGTGACCACCCATTTCAGCAACTTCGCTGGCCGTCAAAATGACTTTACGATGCGCAATTTTTTTGAAAAATTCTTCAATTAAGTACGTCGGTAAGTAAAAATTATTTTGAGCAGAAAATGATTCCAAATAAATAAAATCATCGATGCTAATGAAACAATCATCCATCGATAAGTATTCAATTGATCTGTCTATATATAATTCACGCTTTTGTAAAATTTCTTTGACTTTTTTATTTAATAAATTCAATGATTCAATTTCTTTAACCAAATGTTCTAATTCACGATAACGTACTTCTTTTCGCTCTTTGTAAGATGAATGTAAGGCGGCACTTGCTGTGACTATTAGCGCACCGACGATTACACCGACCATTCCGGCGATAAAAACAAACATATTTTTCCCCTCGCTCTTTTCTAATTTTCCATTTTAGTATAACATAATCCAAAAGTTTCGGATAAAAAATGACACAAAATTTTTCAAGCGACTTCGTTGACCTTTATTGACCAAAGAGGTATACTTTTCATAGGCATTCAAAGTGCTTTGTGATAGAATGACTTTAAAAGTTTCTTTATATAGGAGGATTTACTTATGAATTTAATTCCAACAGTTATTGAACAATCATCTCGCGGTGAACGTGCTTATGACATTTACTCTCGTTTATTAAAAGACCGCATCATTATGCTAAGCGGCCCTATCGATGATAACGTGGCAAACTCAGTGATTGCACAGTTATTATTCTTAGATGCCCAAGATTCAGAAAAAGACATTTACTTGTACATTAACTCTCCTGGTGGCAGCGTTTCTGCAGGTTTAGCGATTTTCGATACCATGAATTTCGTTAAAGCGGATGTCCAAACGATCGTATTAGGAATGGCAGCTTCTATGGGTAGCTTCTTATTAACAGCTGGTCAAAAAGGCAAACGTTTCGCTTTACCAAATGCGGAAATCATGATTCACCAACCACTTGGTGGCGCTCAAGGGCAAGCAACAGAAATTGAAATTGCTGCTCGTCACATTTTAGATACTCGTCAACGTTTAAATTCAATTTTAGCTGAACGAACTGGCCAACCAATTGAAGTGATTGAACGTGATACCGATCGTGATAACTATATGACTGCCGAACAAGCAAAAGAATATGGTTTAATCGATGAAGTAATGGAAAATAGTAGCGCCTTAAATTAAAAATAAAAAATGGAAACAGCGACAGTCGCTGTTTCCATTTTTTTATTTTTCAATGTATCCTCGTAATTCTTCTTCAGTGACACTTTCGTCAAAGATATGCTCACCAATGATGATCGTTGGTACAAATTGAATGTGCGCCGCATTGGCTTCAGCAATCACTGCGGAAACAAGCGTTGCATCTTTTTGTTCTTTTAAGCCAAGATTTTTTTCAGCATACGTCGCTACTTCTTCTAAGGTTAAGTTTCCCCATTCATCTTGCGTAGCAAACATTTTATGCAATGCTGACAGTGCTTGTTCAGGCGCTGAATAGTCAATGTAGTGATGCATCACATTGCCGCGTTGTAAACTTTCTTTTTCTTTATCAAACAGCTTAATGATACGTTCAACTTTACCACTTTTGACAAATTGTGCTAACAGTTCATCAGACTCTTCAAACCATTTTCTGCAATAAGGACAGCGAACATTGATAAATTCTATCATTTTGACAGGGGCATTGCGCTCACCAATATGAAGCCCTGTTTCTGTGTTAACTTTTGTTGCATCAATTACTGAAATATCCATAAAAAACCTCATCCTTTCAAACCTTTATTTCTCTTTTAGTATACCGTTTTTCAATAAAAAAATCATAAGACACGAATTCAAATTTTCTGAATTCGTGCCTCTGTTCACTTTTTTAACGATTAATCGAACGAGCCATTCTAGCAACAGTATGTCTTTTCCCACGTATCGCATCAGAAAGCTCTTTAATATTTTCAATACCAACTAAGCCCATATTGGCATCGCCAATATGTTGAATATCTACGCCTAAAATTTTATTTCTAATGCCGATAGTTTGGATAACTTCAGGTTGAGCACTTTCTTGTGAAGTTCCAATGGCACTCATAACTAATTTTCCTTTTGAATGTGCAAAATCCACAACTTCTTTGACTTGTTGATCATCAATGCCCCAAACCGTGCCGACTGCTGGGACTAAGACAATATCAGCGCCCGCTTCAATAAATTGTTCAGCTGATTTTAAACTGACCACTGGTTCATCTACGCCTGAACTGTGCATTTTTCCGGCAATAATGATGCCATCAAAATGTTTTTTGGCTAAGGCCACGTTCTCAGCAATCAAGTCGTTGGTCACGCCAGTTCCTGGATTACCTGTCAATAAGATAAAATCCAAACCCAGTTCATTGGCTTTTTTGAAAGTAGCTGCTGATGCTTTTCTACCTGGTTCAATCGAAACTCTCGTTGAAGCTAAGTCTAAATTTTCATCAACAGGTTCGACATTCATGCCAATCGGTAAACCGACTAGTTCTTTCAAACGATGAACAACCTCATCATTAGGGACACATGTTTCCGCAGTATATTGCCCTTCATAAGCGGCTACTACAATCGGTTGATTAACATCGAAAACATTCAATAAAATCATGTCTGCGCCATATGCTTTTGACATTTCCGCACAAGTGATATCACCTGCTACGGATGGATGAACTACCACATTTTCCGATAAAATTACGCGCCCTTCGCTCGCTTTAATACTCTGAAACAACTCTTCTTTTGACATCCGTTTGATTTCTGATGCATTTGCACTAATTAATCGTTGAACCATTTTGACCCCTCCAATAGTTTTTAATCTTTTAGTTAAAAACAGCAATAAGTAATCGCTTGCATTTTATTACATGCAACATTCGTGCCAACGTCGTTTCTTTAAACCACAGGTCAACACTACATTTCAGCTCTACACACTTTTTGCACACTTTAATTTTTTTTACACGCTTAAAGAAAAAGTGAAGGATAGCACTTCAAACGGAAATGTTATTCTTCACTTCTAGAGCAGAAAAGTTACGCACTTTTTTCTCGTAATTTTTCTGCAAATTCATTAATTTTTCGAATACGATGATTAATACCTGACTTAGAAATAGCTCCTGAAGGAATCATTTCCCCTAGTTCTTTGAGACTAACTTCCGGATACTCTAACCGTAATTCTGCGATTTCCTGAAGTTTCTCCGGTAATGACGTCAGCCCTACTGTACTTTCAATAAATTGAATATTTTCAATTTGTTTTGAAGCCGCATCAATGGTTTTATTTAAATTCGCTGTTTCGCAATTCACTAAACGATTTACTGAATTCCGCATATCACGGACAATCCGGACATCTTCAAATTTCAACATAGAGTTCGTGGCACCAATTAACGTTAAAAAGTCGGCAATTTTTTCAGCACCTTTTAAATAACAAATATACCCGTTTCGGCGTCCCAATGTTCGAGCGTTTAAGTCATAGTAATTCAACATCTTACAAATATCATTATTGTGTTCTTCATAAATTGAAAAAATTTCTAAATGATAGCGACTTGTTTCCGGATTATTAACTGAGCCAGAAGCCATAAAGGCCCCGCGTAAATAGGAACGCATTTTTTGTGCGTTACCCATGATTTCATTTGACACATTGCCATTAAAAACGACCCCATCCATAATATCCAAATCAGCTAGAATTTTTTGTGTATCTTGTTTTAGACGCACAATGTAAACATTATTTTTCTTTAGTTTCATTTTTTTACGAACTAATAATTCTGCTTGTGCATGGTAATGATCTTTCAGCAATGAATACATTCGACGAGCAATTGCAGCATTTTCCGTTTGTACATTCAAGACAAACTGTTGATTAACTAAGCTAAGTGAGCCGTTCATCCGAATTAATGCTGCTAATTCTGCTTTCGCGTGTTCTCGATGGACTTCTAAACCAGTTAACTCTTTTTTGACATCCGAGGCAAAAGACATCTAAGCTCCTCCTCTCTTGATTCTTTTGATTAATTAATATTTCGTTCCAAATACGATACGGAAAAGTTCTTCAACAACTTTTTCCCCATCATGAAAAACTCCGCCATCTCTTAATTCTAAAAAGTCTGTCGAAATGACTCGGCATCCTTCTTCACGTAATCCTTGAAAATCATGCTTTACTTGAACTAAATATTCATCATAAATTTCAGGATCCATGTAATTTTCTGGTACTTTTTCTGTGTTAACCAGCACTGTATCAACAAACTGCGCTTGTAGATGCTCGTTTAAGACACGAACATGATCTGCATCCGTAAAATGTTCCGTTTCCCCTTTTTGGGTCATGATGTTACAAATATAGACTACTTCCGCAGCTGTTTGTTTGATGGCTTCACCAATTTCTGTAATAACTAAATTAGGTAAAATACTTGTAAAAAGACTCCCTGGTCCTAACACGACCATGTCTGCTTCTTCAATTGCTTTGACGACTTTACGCGCAGCTCTTGGCTGTTCTTCTCCGTGTGTATTTGTTACAAACACATGGTCAATCGTCTTGCGATCCAGTGCAATTTTTGATTCTCCCACCGCCACTGAGCCATCTTTAAATACGGCATGTAACGTTAATGGCCGTTCTGATGATGGATAAATCCGTCCATCAACATGCATCATTTTTGAAAGCAATTGAATCGCTTCATACGTACTTCCTCTCATTTCTGAGACAGCAGCAATGATTAAATTACCGATTGCATGATTGGCAAAATGACTATCTGATTTATCAAAACGATATTGAAAAATATCTTCATATAATTGTGGCATATCTGACAATGCCACTAAAACATTTCTTAAATCTCCCGGAGGTGTCATGTTATTAATAGAGGAACGAAGCTCGCCACTACTACCGCCGTCATCAGCGACCGTTACGACGGCAGTAATATCAACACTTTGATTTCTTAAACTTTTTAAAATTACTGGCAAGCCTGTTCCACCACCAACAACCACGATCTTCGGTTTACGAATTCGATAGGTTTTCATTAAGAGCGATTAACCGTTTCTTTTCTTTTTAAGCGGTCGCGGTGGGTAATATTTACATGGTAATCTTCCTCTTTTAATTCAGCGCCAACACGTTCTGTCAATGCAACAGAGCGATGTTGTCCGCCAGTACAGCCAATTGCAATGGTGACGCTACTTTTACCTTCTTTTTTATATCCAGGTAAGACTGTTCGCAGTAAATCGATAAATTTTGTATAAAATTCATCTGTTTCTGGGAAGCCCATCACATAATCATAAACAGGTTGATCCATTCCAGTTAACGGCCGTAGTTCATCAATATAATGGGGATTAGGTAAAAAGCGAACATCCATAACGATATCTGCATCAATCGGCAAGCCATATTTAAAGCCGAAGGACACCATTTCCACTCGAAATTCGTGTGTCTCTCTCGTTGCTAGTTCTTTATTCAAACGTTCCCGCAATTGACGAGGGGACAAGTCCGTGGTATCAATAACCAACTGAGCATCCGCCTTGATTTCTTCCAGCATTGCACGTTCTTTACGAATACCTTCTGTCACTAAACCATCCATCGCCATTGGATGCGCACGCCGTGTCTCTTTATAACGAGAAACCAACTCTTCATCGGTGGCATCTAAAAATAAAATCGTTGTATCAATAAAATTAGTATTTTCAAGTTCGACTAACATATCCTGAATTTCTCTAAAGAAGGTCCGTGAACGTAAATCAATCACTAACGCAATCTTGGTAACTTTTCCAGATTCTTTAATTAATTCCCAAAATTTTGGGATTAAGCTTGGTGGTAAATTGTCGATACAGAAATAGCCCATGTCTTCAAAGCTTTGAACAGCGACTGTTTTTCCAGCGCCACTCATTCCTGTAATAATAACCAGTTGTAAATTTTCTGGCATATTCAACACTCCCTTCACTTGCATCACTATATTATAACACCCCGGGCGTATCAAAGAAAGCTTTTCAATCATTCTTATAAAGATTTCTATTCTTTCATAGAAAAACAGCATTGACAAAAATGTCAATGCTGTTTTAATTGCTGAATTATACTATATAACTCTGTGTTATTTTAATACAAACTCAATTTCTGTTTTATCAGTAAAATTAGCTTCAAACTCAAATTGTTTTACTTGTTCATTCACGGCTAACTTTTTCGTAATGTGTTCTTTAATTTGTTCATTTGTAGCTGTTTTGATTGACAATCCATCTAAAAGAGTCATGATTTTGTCTTGTGCTGCCTTACCTTCTAATTCTAAATCAGCAGATTCATCTTCATACGTTGCTTCAATTGTTCCGTTCGATTTTATTTCATAGGTGAACTCAATTTCATTTTCGTCGTATTCGATTTCTACGTCAATCTCTTGAAGACTGGCAACAGTTGGTGTCGGTGTGGTTAGTTCATTGTCTGCTGTTTCATGGTCCCCACCAACTTCAGGAGTTACAGTTTCCCACTTAAAGGTACCAATTTTAGCTGTTGCTAGATAGGGATTATTAATGGTAATGACTTTCAATTGAAGTTCTGAATGGTTGGCGATATCTGTTAAAATCCCCAGAGCCTGATATGTATTTTGTGTAAAACGTGTCGCAATATTTTGCGCATCAATTGTGGAATAGCCTAATGTTTCCCAGGTGATTTGTTGCTTTAATTCCTGATGAACGGCTTGTACTGTCGCCGGCTCCAATTGAATGCCCGTTGCTTCTTTTAAGTCTTTCTTGGTAAAGCTCATTACTTTTTCATGGTCTGATTGTGAAATTAAAGTAGCTGCTTCCATTGTGTTACTATGTACAAAAGGTGTGATTCCGATAGCTAAGACCATTCCTGCTGTTAATAAACCTGTTGTTATTTTTTTGTTTTTCATTTAAGACTTCCCTTCGTATTCATTGTTATTTTGTTAGCAAACATAGTATATCTTTTAATTACACATTAAGTCAACATTTATTTTTAATTTTAATTAAAAAATATTTGTTATTTTATAATAAAAGAACCTTGTTTCCCATAAAAACAAGGTTCTTTATCTAATCATTAATGTTTATTTCAGAACACGTTTTAAATAATATCCTGTGTAACTGTCTTTGACTTTAGCAACTTCTTCTGGTGTTCCTGTCGCCACGATCGTCCCACCACCGTCGCCACCTTCTGGCCCTAGATCAATCACATGATCCGCAGATTTGATGACATCCAAGTTATGTTCAATCACTAAAACGGTATTGCCCGCTTCCACTAAACGCTCTAATACTAGAAGCAACCGCGCAATATCATCGGTATGCAAGCCTGTTGTTGGCTCATCCAGAATATAAAAGTTTTTCCCATTAGAATTTTTATGAAGTTCACTCGCTAGCTTCATCCGCTGTGCTTCTCCACCAGATAAAGTAGTTGCTGGCTGCCCCAATGTCACATAGCCTAAGCCTACATCCACAATTGTTTGCAATTTACGATGAATTTTAGGGATATGTTTGAAAAATTCTACGGCATCTTCCACCGTCATATCTAAAATATCAGAAATGTTTTTGCCTTTATAATGAACTTCTAACGTCTCAGAATTATAACGTTTGCCATGACAAACTTCGCAAGGCACATAGACATCAGGTAAAAAGTGCATTTCAATTTTGATGATACCGTCCCCGCGACAAGCTTCACAACGGCCACCTTTGACGTTAAAACTAAAGCGGCCTTTTTTATAGCCACGAACCTTGGCTTCATTTGTTTGGGCAAACAAATCGCGAATGTCATCAAAAACACTAGTATAAGTCGCTGGATTACTTCTTGGTGTTCGGCCAATCGGACTTTGGTCAATGTCAACAATCTTTTCAATGGCTTCATAACCAGTGATACTTTTGTGTTTCCCAGGTTTATTGGAATTACGATTTAATTTTTGGGCCAGCGCTTTTTTCAAAATTTGATTGACTAAAGTACTTTTCCCTGAACCTGAAACACCTGTGACAGCAACAAATTCACCTAGCGGAAATTCAACACTGACATTTTTCAAATTATTTTCACTGGCACCAGTGACTTTGATCGCTTTGCCATTGCCTTTGCGACGTTCTTTTGGCACAGGAATCACTTTTTTCCCAGAAAGATATTGTCCGGTCAATGAATGCGGATTTTTAGCAACCTCTTCCGGCGTACCAGCGGCTACAATTTCACCGCCCAGATGTCCAGCGCCAGGTCCCACATCAATCAAGTAATCCGAAGCCATCATTGTATCTTCATCGTGTTCCACCACAATTAATGTATTGCCTAAGTCCCGCATTTTTTTCAATGAGTCAATCAAGCGGTCGTTATCTCGTTGATGCAAACCAATTGATGGTTCATCTAAAATGTAAAGGACGCCTGATAAGTTTGATCCAATTTGTGTTGCTAAGCGAATTCTTTGTGCTTCTCCGCCAGAAAGTGTACCAGCAGCTCGACTTAAGGTTAAGTAATCTAACCCGACATTTTTTAAGAAGGTTAACCGATCTTCGACTTCTTTTAAAATTGGCCGAGCAATCGTTGTTTCTTGTTCAGATAAAGACACACCTTCAAAAAATTGGACCGCATTTTTTATTGCTAATTCACTGACTTCACCAATGTGCGTGCCATTGATTTTCACAGCTAAAGCTTGCGGATTCAAACGATACCCTTGACAGCTTCGACAAGTCAATTCTGTCATGTATAACCGCATTTGATCTCGTGTAAAATCGCTATTTGTTTCATGATAACGTCGTTTAATATTTTTTAAAATCCCTTCAAATGGCACTTCCACATCACGAACACCACCAAAGTCATTTTCATAATGAAAATGAAAGTTTTTCTCGCCAGAACCATTTAAAATAATTTCTTGTTGGTCTGCAGGTAATTCTTCAAACGGCGTATCCATATCAATCCCAAAACTGGTGGCTGCTTGTTCCAACATTTGTGGATAATATTGGGAACTAATAGGGTTCCACGGAACAATGGCTCCTTCTCTCAAGGTTTTAGTGGGATCTGGAATCACTAAGTCTTTGTCCACTTCTAATTTAACACCTAAACCATCACAATCGGGACAAGCGCCAAATGGTGCATTAAATGAAAACAAGCGCGGTTCCAATTCACCGACTGTGAACCCACAATAAGGACAAGCATAATGTTCACTAAACAACATTTCTTCTTGACCAATCACATCAACAATTGCGTAACCTTCAGCTAAACGCAAAGCCGCTTCAAACGAATCAAACAAGCGAGAGCGAATGCCTTCTTTCACAACGATACGGTCAATCACAATCGCAATATCATGTTTTTTATTTTTTTCAAGTTCTGGTGCCTCACTAACATCATAGGTTTCACCATCCACCCGCATTCTGACATATCCTTCACGTTGGATCATTTCAAACACTTTTTTATGTTGGCCTTTTTTCTTGACCACAACAGGCGCCAAAATTTGAATTTTTGTTCGCTCTGGTAGCTCTAAGACTTTATCAACCATCTGTTCAACAGACTGACTGGTAATTTCAATATGATCGTTAGGACAAATTGGATGACCTACCCGAGCAAATAACAATCGTAAATAATCATTGATTTCCGTGACTGTCCCCACCGTTGAGCGCGGGTTTTTACTTGTCGTCTTTTGATCAATTGAAATAGCTGGACTTAAACCATCGATGCTGTCAACATCTGGTTTATCCATCTGCCCCAAAAATTGTCGCGCATAAGCAGAGAGACTCTCTACATAACGTCGTTGCCCTTCTGCGTAAAGCGTATCAAATGCTAATGAACTTTTACCAGAACCAGATAGTCCAGTTACAACAACCATTTTGTCACGAGGAATCGTGACATCAATATTTTTTAAGTTATGGGCGCGTGCACCATGAATCACAATTTTATCATTTGCCATATATGTTCTCCTTTTACTAAATCTCTTACGTCAAATCATTTCAAGTCATTCTATAGAGAAAAGATTAGTAAAAGATACGATGGTTCATCGTATCTTTTACTTAATCCGTTGGTTGACTTATTTGGCAGCTTTCAATTCAAGAATGGTATCTCGTAATGTGGCTGCAGTTTCGAAGTCTAATGCTTTGGCCGCATCTTTCATTTCTCTTTCAAGTTTCATTAATAAATCAGCTTTTTCTTGTCTTGATAAATCTTCATATGATTTATCCAATTGAACCACTGTTTCATCTTTATCAGCTGTTTTGGAAATAGAAATCAAATCACGAATTTCTTTAATAATTGTTTTTGGTTCAATGCCATGTTCTTCATTATATGCTTCTTGGATTGCCCGACGTCGTGCCGTTTCATCCATAGCTCGTTGCATCGAATCGGTGATTTTATCTGCATACATAATGACTTTTCCTTCAGCGTTCCGGGCAGCCCGTCCCATCGTTTGCACTAATGAGCGTTCACTACGTAAGAAGCCTTCTTTATCCGCATCTAGAATCGCAATTAAGGAAACTTCTGGCACATCGATTCCTTCACGTAATAAGTTAATACCAATTAGAATATCAAATTCGCCTAATCGTAAATCGCGAATAATCTCCGTTCTTTCCAGTGTTTTTATATCACTATGCAAATATTTAACTTTTAAGCCTAATTCTTTGAAATAGTCGGTTAAATCTTCGGCCATTTTCTTCGTTAAGGTTGTGACAAACACTCGCTGATCTTTTTCGATCCGTTCATGAATTTCGCCCACCAAGTCATCAATTTGACCCATAATTGGGCGGATTTCTACTTCTGGATCTAGTAAACCTGTTGGTCGAATGATTTGTTGAACAACCGTCTCTGTTTGTTCCATTTCATAAGGGCCTGGTGTTGCCGATACATAAACAATTTGGTTTACATGTTGTTCAAATTCTTCTAAACGAAGCGGTCGGTTATCAAGTGCACTTGGTAAACGGAAACCATAGTCCACTAACATTTGTTTCCGTGCTCGGTCGCCATTATACATTCCTCTAATTTGCGGCATTGTTACATGAGACTCATCGATTACAAGTAAGAAGTCATCTGGGAAAAAGTCCAACAGCGTATATGGCGGCTCCCCTTCTTGGCGACCATCCATATGTCGAGAGTAATTCTCAATCCCTGACGTATAGCCCATCTCTCTCATCATCTCAATATCATAGTTGGTTCGCTGTTCCAAACGTTGGGCTTCCAATAATTTGTTTTCACTGCGAAGCACTTTCAAACGTGCTTCTAATTCTTCTTGGATCTGCGATATGGCATGTTCCATATGTTCTTCGTTCGTCACAAAGTGTGTTGCCGGAAAAATAGCGACATGCTCTGTTTCGCCGACAATTTCACCAGTTAACGCATCTACTTCACGAATTCGATCAATTTCGTCTCCGAAAAATTCAACACGTAGCGCATGCTCATCCCGTGAAGCTGGGAATATCTCAACCACATCACCGCGGACACGAAAACGCCCCCGTTGAAAATCAATATCATTTCGTTCGAATTGAATATCGACTAAACTTTTTAGTAACTCATTACGATCCATTTCCATTCCCACACGTAATGAAACAACTTGTTGGCTGTATTCCCGCGGATCCCCTAAACCAAAAATACAAGAAACTGATGCTACCACGATGACATCGTTTCGTTCCAATAAAGAACTTGTCGCTGAATGGCGTAGTTTATCAATTTCATCATTAATACTGGAATCTTTTTCAATATATGTATCACTTGAGGGTACATATGCTTCTGGTTGATAATAATCATAGTAACTGACAAAATACTCGACCGCATTATCTGGGAAAAATTCTTTAAATTCCCCGTATAATTGTCCAGCTAGTGTTTTATTATGTGCAATCACTAATGTTGGTTTGTTCACTTCTTGAATCACATTAGAGATTGTAAATGTTTTACCTGTTCCGGTCGCTCCAAGTAAAATTTGAGCTTTTTCTCCACCTTTGACACCGTCAACTAGTTCAGCAATAGCGGCTGGCTGATCTCCGGCAGGCTCATATTTAGAAGCCAAATGAAAGGTATTGGAAGTTTCTCTTTCGATCATTTATAACTCCCCCTCAAAGTGTCTAATTTCTCTTAAATTATCGGCCCATTCTGGCAGAATGTCCACTTATTAGTTTAACATACCGAACATATTTTCGCCACTTTTGCTGTTTCGGACTTCAACTGATCTTAATCTTTTGTTCTTAATTTCTATGTTATATTTTATAACATGCAATGTAAGGAAATTAGAGTTTTTTTCTCTTTTTAGCGTTCAAATACTTGTCAGCTTCCTATTTCTTACTATATAATTGTTCAATATGCAAAACTAGGAGGTATTTTATGAAAAGGAAACACTTTTTACTTTCTTTCTTTGTGATGATGGTAACTCTGCTAACATTCATTAGTGGCACTTCAGCACATGCAGAAGGAAAGAAATATACAATCGGAACGGATTTAACATTCGCCCCTTTTGAATTCCAAGACTCAAAAGGAAAATACATTGGTATTGACGTTGATTTATTAGATGCGATTGCCAAAGATCAAGGTTTTGAAGTGGATTTAAAACCATTAGGCTTCGATAGTGCAGTCCAAGCGATTCAATCTAAACAAATTGATGGCATGATTGCTGGAATGAGTATTACGGATGAGCGAAAAAAATCCTTTGATTTTTCAGATCCATACTTCGATAGCGGTTTACAATTAGCGGTAAAAAAAGGAAACGACAAAATTAAATCATATGATGATTTAAAAGGCAAAACGGTTGCGGCTAAAGTTGGAACTGAAAGTGCCAATTTCCTTGAAAAAAATAAAGAGAAATATGACTATACCATCAAAAATTTTGACGATGCAACGGGTCTTTATAAAGCCTTAGAAAACGGTGAAGCAGATGCAATCGTTGATGATTATCCTGTATTGGGCTACGCAGTGAAAAATGGCCAAAAATTGCAATTAGTTGGCGATAAAGAAACAGGCAGTTCTTATGGTTTCGCAGTGAAAAAAGGTCAAAACCCTGAATTAATCAAAAAGTTCAACGCTGGTTTGAAAAATCTTAAAGACAATGGTACTTATGATAAAATTTTAAACAACTACTTAGCGACAGGCGATGAAACAAACACACAAGACGCTGGCGAACAGATGAAAAAAATCACTCCTAAAAAAGAGAAATATGTGATTGCTAGTGATTCTACATTTGCTCCGTTTGAGTTTCAAAATGCCCAAGGCGATTATGTCGGAATTGATGTAGATTTAGTCAAACGTGCAGCTGAATTGCAAGGTTTTACTGTTGAATTTAAATTTATTGGTTTTAGTTCTGCTGTCCAAGCTGTTGAATCTGGTCAAGCAGATGGGATGGTTGCAGGCATGACGATTACGGATGATCGTAAAAAAGCCTTCGACTTCTCTGTTCCTTACTTTGATAGCGGTATTCAAATTGCGGTCAAAAAAGGCAATGACAAAATTAAATCGTATGATGATTTAAAAGGCAAAAAAGTCGGCGTAAAAATTGGTACTGAAAGTGCTGATTTCTTAGAAAAAAATAAAAAGAAATATGATTACTCAATTAAGTATTTAGACACAACTGATGCATTATACAGTGCATTAGAAATTGGCGAAGTTGATGCCATGATGGATGATTATCCTGTCATTGGCTATGGGGTTGCGCAAAATCAACCACTAGCGACACCAATTCCTCGTGAAAAAGGTGGTTCTTACGGTTTTGCTGTCAAAAAAGGGCAAAATCCTGAACTACTTGAAATGTTTAACGAAGGCTTAAAAGAAATGAAACGTACAGGTGAATACGATAAAATTATCGGCACTTACGTAAAAGATGGCAACGAAGCCAAAGAAGAAACAGCTGACGAATCTACGTTTGTTGGCTTCATGCAAAACAACTGGAAACAATTGTTACACGGTTTATGGATGACGATTCTATTAACGTTGATTTCCTTCGTACTTGCTTTAATTGTCGGCGTTATTTTCGGATTATTCAGCGTTTCACCAATCAAAGCATTACGTGTACTTTCAACCATTTATGTTGATTTAATTCGTGGAATTCCTTTAATGGTCTTAGCGTTCTTCATCTATTTCGGATTACCTGGTGTGCTTGGCTTTAATATCCCGGTCTTCATTGCTGGGATTATCACATTAACTTTAAATGCCAGTGCCTATATTTCTGAAATTGTGCGCGGCGGAATCAAAGCTGTTCCAGTTGGCCAAATGGAAGCTTCAAGAAGTTTAGGTCTTTCCTATAATCGGACAATGCAAAAAATTATTTTACCACAAGCGATTCGCATTATGATTCCTTCATTCATTAACCAATTTGTTATTTCATTGAAAGATACAACTATCCTTTCAGCAATTGGCTTAATCGAACTACTACAAACAGGAAAAATTATTGTTGCTCGGACATTACAAAGTACAATGGTTTACTTCGTTATTGCGTTAATCTACTTAATTTTAATTACTAGCTTAACTAAATTAGCGAAAAACCTTGAAAAGAAGGTGAACTAATATGACTGAAAAAATCTTAGTTGAACATTTAGTAAAAAAATATGGTGACAACACGGTCTTAAACGACATTAATGTTTCTATTAACGAAGGCGACGTAGTCTGCGTCATCGGTCCTTCTGGTTCTGGTAAAAGTACTTTTTTACGTTGCTTGAATCAATTAGAAGAAGCTTCTAGCGGAGACATTATTATTGATGGTGCGAACTTGACAGATAAAAATACGGACATCAACCAAGTCCGTCAACATATCGGCATGGTTTTCCAACATTTCAATTTGTTTCCACATTTATCTATTTTAGAAAATATTGTTTTAGCACCAACCGATTTAGGTCGCTTGTCAAAAGACGAAGCGGAGAAAAAAGCGTTAGAACTTTTAGAACGTGTTGGGTTGGCAGATAAAAAAGATGCCTATCCAGATTCTTTATCTGGTGGTCAAAAACAACGTGTCGCAATTGCACGTGCGTTAGCGATGAATCCTGATATTATGCTTTTCGATGAGCCAACATCAGCCCTTGATCCAGAAATGGTTGGCGATGTTCTTGGTGTAATGAAAGATTTAGCAAAACAAGGAATGACAATGGTCATCGTTACTCACGAAATGGGCTTTGCAAAAGAAGTGGCTAACCGAGTAATGTTCATTGATGGCGGTAACTTCCTAGAAGATGGTTCGCCAGAGCAAGTCTTTGAAAATCCTCAAAACCCTCGAACAAAAGATTTCTTAGATAAAGTATTAAATATTTAAACAAAAGCACTTGGCGCGCGCTAGCGCCCAAGTGCTTTATTTTATGGTTAAATTGTTTCCGTGACAGAGACAGATTGAACGTGCCCTTTTTCTTTTAAGAGATGGTGCAAGTTGGAATGCCAGAAATCTTCTTTGCCTACATAAGAAATCTTTGCTGTCACTGCCTCTTGTTCGGATTCCAAAGTCAATTCTACTAAGCGCTCCCCTTTTTCTAAAGAAGCTTGAAGTTGTTCATGCAGTCGGCTTTCTTTAATCATGGGTTCCTTCATTTTTACGATAAGCTGCAATCGTTTTAAAGGAGTTTTTCGTTTAAAATGGGCCAGAGCTAATACTAGCAAAGTTGCCACGAGATTGATAAATGCAATGGTTAAAAAGCCCATCCCAATGACTAAACCAATAATAGTAACATTCCACATCATTACTGCTGTCGTTAACCCAGAAACTTTCCTTTCTCTAAAAACGATAATCCCCGCACCGAGAAAGCCTACACCACTAATCACTTGGGCGCCATATCGTGTAATATCCATAGAAATAATGGACGCCAAGGGGCTATTTTGTTTCACCACATCGACTAAAATATCGACCGATTGAATCTGTAAAATGGAAATCGTACAGGAGGCCAAACATAAAATGGCATTACTACTAATACCGAAGCCTTTTCTTTTAATACTTCTTTCTAACCCAATCAAAGCTCCAAAAACCACGGCTAGAGCCATCCGAATGACAACGTCGGTGAGAGAAAGTTCAATCATTTTTAAAGAATTCATCGCTTTCTCTCCTTTCTTGCAAATGACTATTTGACTTATTTTATATTAACTAATAAACGCAAGCCATTAAAAATGACCACTAAGGTACTTCCTTCATGAATAAGTACGCTAAATGCGATATTCGCAATACCTAAAAAGTTCAAGATAATTAACGTTGCTACCACTAACATTGAAAAAATAATATTTTGCTGCACAATTTTATTCAAGCGTTTTGAGACACGGTGAGCATAGCCTAATTTAGAAAGATCATTTTTCATCACTACCACGTCTGCAACATCGATAGCAATGTCTGTACCATCCCCCATCGCCACTCCGATATCAGCATTCACTAAAGCGGGCGCATCGTTAATGCCATCACCAACCATCCCAGTCATTCCTACTTCGCGTTTTAATTGATCAACAATCGCTGATTTTTCCTCAGGTAAAACATTAGCAAAAACTTGGTCCACGCCTACTAAGCGACCAACTGCTTCACCCGTAAGTTTTGCATCTCCTGTAATCATTGTTGTTTCAATATTTTGTGACTTGAAATAGTGAATGGCGTTCATTGCTTCTTCATTAGGAACATCCATCAATGCCACCAAACCAATCACTTGTTCATTTTCGGCAAAGTACACTACCGTTTTGCCTTCACTCGCTAATTTCGTTGTTTGTTTCTCAATGATTGTTGGCACTTGTTCGAAACTAGATGGTTTACCAATTCTAAAAGTTGTGTCTGCAATGGTCGTTACTAAACCCACCCCGACAATATTTTCTACTTCTAAATTTAAAGCCGTTGTTTCTGCTTCAAAGCGATTAACAATCGCCGTCGCCAATGGATGATTGGATTTTTTCTCCATATTTGTTAAAACAGCTACTAATTCGTCTTGGCGAGCTTCTAAGCCATCAACAAAAAGATAATCTGTGACCTCAGGTTTGCCTTTTGTTAGTGTGCCTGTTTTATCAAAAGCGAGTGCTTTCACTTCAGCTAAATTTGATAAGAATGAGCCACCTTTAAACAAAACGCCTTGTTTCGCTAAATTGGAAATTCCTGATAAAGTTGCCGGAACGGCACTCGCTGCTAAAGCACAAGGGGAGGCAGCAATTAAGAAGACCAAGCCTCTGTAAAAACTTTCAGCCCAAGTCAATTGGAAAAGTAATGCGCCACCTAAAACAATTAGTGGAAAAACTGCTAAAACTAGTGTGACATATTTTGGTTCAAATCGTTTAATTTTGCTTGCAATTTCCGATTGATTTTCTTGTGATTGGTTCACGAGCTGTACGATTTTCGCAAAAACTGTTTCTGAACTATCTTTCGTTACTTCAACAACAATTGTGCCTGAACCGTTCATGGTACTACCAAAAACTGGGTCCCCACTATTTTTTTCTTTGGGAATACTTTCCCCATTAATAGATGATTCATCCACAGCGGTACTTCCTTCAATCACGACGCCATCTGTCGGAATTTGCGCACCATTGAGGACTTGCACGCGGTCACCAATCTTCAATTGTTCAACTGACACAGTTTGAATTGAGCCGTCGTCTGTTATCAGGCGAGCTTCTGTTGGATTTAAATTTAATAGTTTTGTAATTTCACGTTGACTTTTGCCTTGGGCATAATCTTCAAGGAAATGCGCCGCCGCAAAAATCAAAATCAACAATGCTGATTCTTCAAAACTTCCCATTAATGCTGAACCAACTGCAGCTAAGGTCATTAACAAATGAATATTAGGCGAAAACTTTCGATTGTTTTTCGTATCCCGATACGTATCTCCAAAGCCTTCCCCAATAATATGATAACCAGCTAAAATAGCAGCTAATGAGAAAAGAATATTTTTCATTAAGAGCATGTTCCCTAAAAATAAACCGATAAAGAAAAGAGCCAATCCTGTAAAAAAGAGAATAACTGGAACGTTTTTACCTTTTTCTTCATGTGTGTGTGCACCTGTTTGTTTTGACATTGTTATGCGCCTCCTCATTAATGTTTTTCTATTCATATGAATGTATATTCATATTATAAAACACTTGGGTGGTTTTGTAAAGACTTAAACACAAAGACAAGCGATGATTCTATTCGATAGGATCACCGCTTGTCTTTGTCGATTCTTTTTGTTGTTGATATTTTTCTTCTTGAATAGTCAATAATGATTGCGTTAAATTGACCCAATCAATCGAACGAGGTGGATCCAGCCAAACCATAACTTTACTCTGTTCTTCTTGATACAAGTTATTTAAATTGGTAATCACCACATCTGGTAAGGTATCTGATAACGGGTCAATAATTTCTACATTTAAATTCACATAGACGGATAAATTTTTTTTGATGAATTGGTTATACTCTTTTCCATAAGAAAAATCAATTAGGACCTTGGCTGGCTCTGCAATTAAATGAACCGGAACATGATTAATTAGCAACAATAGATAGTTAAAAAACAAACAGTGATTGGCTTTCGCAATTTTTTTATGTTTTGCTGTTAACCAACGAATATATTCAATTAAATAAAAATAAAATTCCGGATATGTTTGCTTAAAAAACTGTAAATCCATTTCAAAATCGTCAAACATATTAATCGGAAAGTAAATAACATTGAAATGAATAATTGCTAACCCTTCTTCTAGAGTATTCCTTGTTGACTCCTCTAAACAATTAAATGCTTTTTCAAAACTTCCAATGAAAACACGAGTTAGGCTTTCAATCGTAGGATCTTCGTGAATGACATATTTTTTCTCTAGTTTGCCATGCAAATACAAGAAAAAAACAATCGTATACGTTAATGATTTTGAGGACAATGCCCATGCCACTTGTGATTTTTTTATTAGTTCCTCTGAAAATGTATTCAGTGCGCGTGTATCGATCCCTTCCACCGCACGTCCTTCGTTGTTAATCATAATAGCTAAATAATGGAAAAAATTGCGTCGCTCATAGGTGGTGAAAGTATAGTTTAACTCAACAGACTGTAATACACGTTTCGCTTCATTATAGACTTTTACCGAATATAGTTCAGAAATTGGTTGATTGGAAAGCGTGAACAATTTATACAAAAAAAATGAAATTGCTTTTTGATTGCCGACAATTTCCCGTTTACTAAAATAGATTTGATACTCCTTTAAGGCTTTTTTTAGCCGCTGTAAGGTACTATACGCCACAGAGGTGCTGACATGATTACATTCAGCAAACTTTGTCAAACTATAATTCCCTCTAAAGTAAGACAACACTAATTTAAAAGAGAGCGATTCTGTTAAGTATTTCGTGAGCAAAAGTTTACTTGAATAGTTTCCATCAATTTCAAGTGTAACATCTACATCAGAAACGACTAAAGTTAAGCTGTCGCTTAACTTTAGATTGTCAATATCTGCTTTTAATTTTTCTAATGTTTTTTTGACTAAAAAATTCGACATTGATAATTCTTCGCGAAGTGCAATAAAAGTACCTGATAGCGTGGGACTTTCTTCTAAATGCCTTAGCAAGGAATAACTTCGTTGATCTTCTTTATTTAAAAAAATTTCATAATTCATCATTTATCAGTTCTTTCTCCCATAAATAGCCGTTCCTACTAATTCCCGTATGAAATTCAAGTAAAAAGTGTTTTGCCCCTCCGTTCCAGCACCGCCTGTGCTATTTGGTACAATGGTGATATGGCTAGCATCAAATAATTCATCCGTGAAAAATACTTGATGCTGACTTTTCTTGGAAGAAGGCCTTTCTTCATTTGTTTTTGGATTATTGGTTTTCACTTCTTTTTTACTAACGTCTTCGCTACTTTCTTCCGCTTGCGTTTCGCTAGTAATAGTACTTTCATTTGTTTCTTCCATTTTTTCTGGTGTGCCAGTATTCTCAATCGGATAAATTTCTTCTGTTGGATTGGTCGGATTATAAATTGGATTCCGTTCTTCTGCTGCTTGCACATTGGTTACTTGAAAAAACGAGAGTAACAACGTACTCCATAATAGTAAATGTTTGTATTTATCCATTTTTCTCACATATATTGCCAAATACTTTAGCTACATAACAAAACAAAAAATATAACTAGTAAAGTGGTATCAGACGATATTTAACAATACTCCTTCTTATTATTTCTTTTTTTGAGTTAGGTTTGTTGAATAAACTGCATGTTTGATAAGTAAAAACAAACAAAAACGTTGCCGATAATCAAATCAAAAATTAACTACTCTTTATATTTCTCTTTCGTTTTGTTCCTGTTTCTTTTTTCGCAAAATCAACCAGGCAATGATTAAAATCACTATCAATAATAGTAGTAAGCCAATCAGCAAATATA
Organism: Enterococcus sp. DIV1206; assembly: GCF_051712485.1. Lineage (NCBI taxonomy): Bacteria > Bacillati > Bacillota > Bacilli > Lactobacillales > Enterococcaceae > Enterococcus > Enterococcus sp. DIV1206. The sequence goes on along the minus strand of NZ_JBIOOZ010000001.1, from coordinate 492,347 downwards.
AATTTGAATGATTTTCTTTTAAGGTCACATCTTTTTCATTTAATTCTTTGGCAACTTCACCATTAATTGTAAAGTCTTTTTCAAATTGCCATTGATTTCTAAAAGATATCGATTCATTGTTTATTGATTTTTTAAATGAGCCTGCAGCATCTTTATTCCCAACAACGGTCATAGACAAATGGTAATCTCCTGGCTTAAGCGGTTGCCCTTTTAGCGCAATGGGAACAGAAAAATTGGTATTTGGTGCAATTTGCATGTTTGCTTTTTCCTCTTTATATAAAACTTCTTCATGCCCCTTTTTGGTAATCTCTGCCGAAAAGGCAACTTGGTTAATATATGTTTTTTGATCATTTTGTAGATTGACTAAAATCACATTTCTAGCATTAATCTGTCCTGGTGAGACTTTTTTCAAAAGTAAATTCGGCTCAACCTTTTTTTTATTTTGTTGCATCAATAATGCAACGACATACGAATATTCATTTTTAATGGATAACCCCTGACTCTTATCGTCTTGGCGTTTGCCTTCATCCGACGTTTCTTCTTTAAAAGTGATACCACTAGCTAACACTCCATCAAAGGGTGTATTAGGCATTTTGACGTTAATAGAAACCGTTTGTTCACTTTTCGGTTTTAAACGAACTGAGCTAGGGTATTGAACGTAGTCTTTTATATCAAACGCTAAACTTTGATCTTTTTTCCCCTTATTTTCACCATACTCCACGATTACATTTGAATTGGTAATGGCACTATTGATGGAAATACCTACCTTTACTTCTTTATCTGTATCATTGCGCAAGTTCACTTTCAACTCAGTTTCTTCATTTGGTGCTAGTAATAAATCAAAGTAAGTTTTTTCTTTATCTACTTGTTTTTCTGATGGAATAGGCGTAACCGCGAAATTAAATTCACTGGCAAAACCATTGCTAGGTACTAACGCTAAAAGAATTAGTAGTATCGGAAAAAAAAGAAATCGTTGTTTTTTTCTGTTCAAATTATTTACTCCTTTTCTATATGTAGTGAATAGCAGGTAACCATGTTCCCCGCTATTCTTCTTTTTAAAATTCGTTTAATTTCCTGGAGCGTCTGTCAACGTCCATGTTAATTTTGTGGCGTATTTTTCAGCGTATTTGGTTGTAGAACCTGGAACAGTTAACTCAATACTTTTAGCAGCTGTAGTTGCATCTGTTCCCCAATCAAATAAATAAGTTCCTGCACCGTTTCCTTTTGCTGCACTCATTACATCTGATTGACTACCATCTGAATTCAACGTGATTGTGGCTGGGCCTGTTGGTTTACCTGAATCTGAAGCAGTCACTACATTTCCGTTTTTAAACGTGATAGCTGCCCCAGTCAATTCTTTACCAGAAGTTGATTTAAATTGTCCTTCTTGTTTCACTTTTAATGACCAGCCAGCTTCGGTTCCACGGTTATCTGTTACTTGGACATAGTTAGGCCCTTCTTTGACTTCATCGGTTGCGCCTACCGTCTTGTATTTTTGGGTAGCAGCAAAATAAGTCTGATCCTTCGACGTGATTTTTTGAACACCGAAGTCTAGACTTGACGCATAATCAATTGACAACGGACCGTTTGTTCCTGGATTAGGACCTTCAGGATCTGTTGGGTCAATAGGATTAACTGGATTAGTTGGATCCGTTGGGTCAACCGGATTAGTTGGATCTTCACTTGGTGTAAATTCTACGATACCATTAGATGTATAACTACCGCCATCTTCTGCAAAGGCTTGAGAAGTCATGCCTAAGCTCCCTAAAATAAATGTGGATAAACATACTGTTGTTACTTTTTTCATTTTCTTTTCTCCATTCTTTTCTTTAATTTCCTGGTACGTCTTCTAACGCCCAAGATAAACGAGCTTTAAATGTTCCAACTCTTTGATAAGCTACAGGAACATTGATTTGAATTCCTTGTTGTTTTGATTCATCAAGTAATGCTGTTAAATCTGTTTCACCTTTCTGATTACTTTCTAAAAGCGTAATTGCCTCATTTGTAATCTGAGAGCTTCCAGCAGTTGAAACGAAAGAAAAAACATCTGGCATTACAATTGAATCATTTGTTAACGGTTGCGTTTGCTTTAGTTGCAAGCGCCAATTATTTGCGTTACGTTCATCCACGACTTTGAGTCCTTCGGTGGGATGCCCAAGTTTAATTAGTGGTTGATTACGTATCTTTTCCGTACCAAAAGTAATCTGTTTTGGTGCCTCTTTAAAATATAGTTCCCCTAAACGATAGTAAAAATAAATATCTTTTGTTTCCTCTGTCATTGTTCCTTCCGCATTGCCTGAGTCTTTTGTAAAAACATAGCCAGAAATATCTAGGGGTTTTTCTTGATAGGGTGCACCAATTTTCCCTGTTACACTTTTAGGTGGAGCAATATCTTTACCTTCCGCGTCTTTATAAAAAACGGTTACTGTTTTTTCTGTTGGTTTAGGAATAGTAATCGTTACATTATTTGACTTTTGCAGTAAGGTTCCTTCTTCATAATAGTCAAAGTTCATAGTTAAAACTTTTTCGGGCGTATTATCTTGAAGGGTTGTTTTTAATTCAATCATCATGTCCTTCTTTAAAACTAGGTAGTCATTTAAAGCAACTGTTAAGTGATTCCCTGTTTGTGTCAGATCTTTGGCTGCTACCTTTTTACCATCAATCGTTAATGAATTTTCTTCATATGCTAATTCATCAGGTAAGTCAATGCTTACTTGCGGTTGACGATCTTCGATAAAGTCATTGTCAATATTCAATGTATTCCGTAGTATCACCTGATCATTTTTCACTGCTTCAACAGCTGAGCTAAACTCCTGACCGTTCACGCTAAGGGCTGCTTGTGACGTAACGTTGGTAGGAATTTGTGTCATTGCTAAAGCATTCTCTTGGTATTTGCCACCTGTGGAAGATGTAAAGCCCCAATAAACCGTTGTTGCGCCAAATTGTGCATTTAAATCTGAAACTACATACGTATTCGTGCCCACACCTTCTAAATCATATGTTAATGCTTTGGCTGCGGCATTCCAATGAACAGTCAACATGCGCCAGGTTCCATTAGATAGATAGGTTGGCGCAACGGTGACGCCTGAATGCTCCCCTGTATAGCTGTTGTTATTAGCTTTCGGAGTGACAAAAGCTAAATGCCCATTTCCCTTATCTTGTGAAATTTCTCGGTCCATTCGGTTGGAACTACCAGTATTTTTATAGGTATCAAACTCAATCGATAAGGCATTTCTAACATAAGGTTGACCAGCTTTCGTGGAGTATGCACCGATTCCCATCCCAGGTGAACCAATGACTTCTTGAGGCGTTGTGGACATTCTAGGATCATTCGTTAAGGTAAAGGTCATACCATCACCAGCATTTGCATACTCGTTTCCTAAATACAAATAACTTTTAAAGGTAAAATCCGACAATAAACTGATTGGTTTTTTTGACCAAATAGCTCCTTTTTGTGATTTAACAGCTGGGTTTAGTTGTAATAACTTCCCACCTTCTAAAATACTTGTTGCATTTCCAATTGGCTCTTGAAATACCTTGTCGATTGGAATGATATTAGGATCATCAGGCAATGAAGTAGCGTATGGCGCAGCCAACATGCGCGGCTGTGGTTCAACTATCGCCGATTCCGTTACACTGTTATCGTCATCCTTTTGTTGTTTGCTAGGTTCTAAAGTAGCCGTTGATTGGTCTGTTTCTGCTGGATGATTATCGGTTGTTGTTGTCGTTTCTAGGGAAGGTTCTTGCTCTAATGTTTCCGAGTGAGAAGGAGCGCTAGTTGCCTGATCATTGGCCGATTCCTCCACTATTTCCCGATTGACTTCGTTGATATTTGTCGAAGGATTACTAATCGCTTCGCTAGTAATAGGCGCAAGGAGTAGTAAGAATAAACTACTTGCCAAAAAGACTAGGCTTTGTTTGTTTCGCATCTCTCTTCACCTCTACTTTTTAAATTCCTGGTACATCCGTCAACGTCCACAATAATTTTGTTTGATATTTCACGGCATCTTTAGGGGTTGACCCTGGTACTGATAGCGCGACATCTTTTGTAACATTAACATTGTGTACCGTATTGGTTTCATCGCGTTCTGCAACCACTTCTACTTTGCCCCAATAAGTAGCCCAAGTTCCCGCACCAGTTCCTTGCTTCGCAGCTGCCACTAGCGATGCGGTCCCTGGAACAAGGGCAATCTTATTTGTTGCCTCTGGTTTCACAACATTTTGCGCATTACTATTAACAGTCGGGTTAGTTAAAGAAATTTGCGCACCTGTCAACTGACTATTTAAAGTAGCCTTTGTTGCTTTAAATTGCTCCTTTTGCGTAACCGTTAAAGACCAACCACTATTGGTTCCTCTATTATCAGAAATTTGCACAAAATTTGGTGTATCTTTTTGATTTTCTTGATATTGCTGTGCTCTTGCAAAATATACTTGGTCTTTATTCGAAATACGATTTTTCCCAAAGTCAAAACTTGAAGCATAATCAATAGACAGTGGTCCTTGGGTACCAGGATTGGGACCTTCTGGGTCTGTTGGACCAATTGGTTTGACTGGCTTTTCTGGATCGGGATTTTCTGGATCAACCGGCTCTGTCGGATCTACGTTCGGAATAAATTCTACTAAACCATTCGAACGATACTCTTTTGGCTCCTCTGCCTTCGCTTGTAAGGACCAACCAGCAACTGCAAATGTACTGCATAGAACGATTCCTGTGAATTGTTTTTTCATTGCTTTTCTCCTTTATTTAATTATTAACGGGAGTATCTTCTAATGCCCAAACTAACTTCGTTGAATATTGTTGTGCAAGCTTTACAGATTTTCCGGGAACGAATAATTGGACAGCTTCTTTATTTGTTGCTTCATTTGAACCAAAGCGATAAACCCAAGTCCCAACACCTGTTTCTTTTTTAGCGTTCATCGCTAGATTATTATTTACACCAGGTGTTAAGGAAATAGTACTACTGACTTCAGTAGGTTTATATTTTTCATCCACCATTGAGGCAGCTTCTGCCTTTGTAAACGTTAATTGAGCGCCGACTAGTTCCTCTCCAGTAGCTGTTTTAAATTGTTCAGGTTGGGAAAGCGTTAGTTTCCATCCTGCTAACGTTCCTCTTTTATCAGTTACTTGTACATAGGTTGGTTTTTTTGAACCATCTTTCATTTCATCTGGCGCAGCATAATACGTTTGATCTGCCGTAGAAATCTTTTGTGTACCAAATTTAAATTTTGACCCATAATCAATTGATAAGGCACCACCCGTTCCTGGCCCTGGAGGATCAATTGGGTCTACTGGATCAGTAGGATCGGGATTTTCTGGATCAACTGGCGGTGTGATTTCGTTATCGCCTGCTTCAAAAGTAATTGTGCCTTCCGTATTGTATTCTTTCGGAAAAGTTTCTGCTGCTGATGCGTTTATTGCTTGAAACCCTACGCCTAAAAGTATGGTTGCCGATGTAAGTAAAACAGTTTTTTTCATTAAATAAGCTCCTTCTCTCGTTTCATTTTATTAATTAAATAAATGACTACCCCCAACAAACTAACTCCTATCAAGGAATACAGTGGATTTTCAGACTCGCCTGTTTTAGGTAAAACTGCTTGTCCAGAAGCAGCTAAATTGTTTCTTCCCTGTTCTTCTGATTGTTGGGTATACGCTACGTCATTTGACTCTTTTTCATTCTCATAAACGTAGGTACCATAGAAGCTCGCTTGACCATTTGATTCATAATTATTTTCTTCAGCCATAACGCTTTTTGTTTGCAACCCAATGATCAATAGCCCTAAACATACCAAACTAAACCTTTTTATGATTTTCATCTGAATTCCTCCTTCCCCATTTTCAACATTGACTGGCCCAGCCAATAAACATTATATAAAAGAAATATTTATTAGATTTTTTTATTTTTTTCAGACGCTTTTAAAAAATAAAATGGTTTCAGCTAAGAAAGCTTTAAAATCAACACTTTTAAAGACAAAAAAATAAACAAAAAAACTTCAAAAAATAATTTTCGAAGTTTTTTTGTTTATTTTTTTATTATTTTTATACTTCAACCGCTTCTAACAAAGCTAAACGTTCAGCAACTTCTGCTTCTGTTAAATTATATTTTTTTACATAACGGTTGGCAGGATGCTGGCTACATTCTAATGAGCAGCCGCCTAAATGTTTATGTTCATTTTCTTCTGAAGTTAAGATTTGACGATTACATTCTGGGTTTGCACAGTTAATGTAGCGTTCGCAAGGTGTCCCATCAAACCAGTCTTTCCCAATAACTTTTTTATCAACATGATTAATTTCGACACTGATTCGGTCATCAAAGACATACATTTTGCCGTCCCAAAGTTCGCCACGTGTTTCTGGATTTTTTCCATAGTTGGCGATACCACCATGCAATTGAGCAACATCTTCAAATCCTTCTTTTAATAACCAGCCAGAAAATTTTTCACAGCGAATCCCGCCAGTACAATAGGTAACAATTTTTTTATCCATAAATTGTTCTTTATTCTCGCGAATCCATTGTGGTAATTCACGGAAGCTACGGATATCTGGGCGCACGGCACCACGGAAATGACCTAAATCATATTCATAATCGTTACGAGCATCGATTACAACAGTCTCTTCGTCTAATAAGGCTTCTTTAAATTCTGCAGGTTCCAAATATTTGCCCGTCGTTTCTAATGGATCAACGTCTTCTTCTAAGTTCAACGCCACTAATTCAGAACGTGGGCGAACAAATATTTTGCGGAACGCCATTTCTTCTGCTGGATCAATTTTAAAGAATGTATCCTTAAAGTGCTCATCTGCTTGCATTGCTTCCATGTACTTTTCTGTTTCTTCGACAGTACCAGATAACGTTCCGTTAATCCCTTCTGTCGCTACTAAAATACGGCCTTTTAAATTTAATGATTTGCAAAAAGCTAGATGCTCTTTCGCAAAAGCTTCTGGATCTTCAATTGTTGTATATTTGTAATAAAGTAATACTTGGTATTTCATCTTGTTTTCCCCTTTTGTATAAAGTCATTCTATCCCATTATACGGTGAATAAAAAAGGGAAAGCGATTATTTTGCTTGTGTATTTACACACAATATAAAAGTAGCTCGTTGTTGCGTAATAATTATTACGCAACAACGAGCTACTTTTATATACTACTCCTTTTCAGAAGTCGCGGCGAGTTGTTCTTGCAGTTCACCTAAAAGTTCAATTTGAATATTTTGGATTTTTACCAAATTTTCTAGTTGATTATTGATAATATAATCCATTTTCTCATGTAATAAATTAATTTCTACTTCTGCTTTTAAGTTAATTTTATAATCATTATTCGCTTGTTCTCTATCACGGGCTTCTTGTCTGTTTTGACTCATCATAATAATCGGTGCTTGGATAGCTGCTAAACAAGATAAGGCGAGATTTAGCAAAATATAAGGATATTTGTCAAATGGTTGTCCCAATAAAGTGGTAGAGTTAATCACGATCCAAGCAATCAACACGAAGCAAAAGAAGCCAATAAACACCCAGCTACCGCCAAATTTAGCAATGGTATCCGCTGCTCGTTGGCCAAAGGTTAATTTCTTTTCCATCTTTTCATTCATATTATTGGAAATCAGCTTATCTTCTTTGATATGTTGAACCACCAATTCATTCAGTTGTTGGATTTTTTCAGAATCATTTGCGACCAATTGTTTCATGTAATCCAAACGATAATTAAGTAACTCCGCCAATGTAATCATCGATTCAGCTGTCAATTGTGGATTGTTTTGGAGAATAAAAGCTTGCGTTTCCTGTTCTATATCTTGAAGATAAATGTTTTTTTTCGTTGATTCACCAATAACAACTTGTTTATTTTTTGATCGCTTCATCTTCGTCACTCCCTTTGATTGTTTTTCCCTTTATTTTAATATAAAGTCTCTCAGAAGAAACCTAAAAAGGCTTTGGGAGTGATCGTTGTTGCTTCTGCTTTAAAATTTAACAGTTAAATTGGTTACATCATGGAACAACGAACCAATTAATTCTTTGTATTTCGCTGGATTCACACAATTAGTTAGCAATATGACCCCGGTTTTCATATCTTTTGAAAATAAAACCAGGGCTTGTTGACCCGCTTCAACGCCGTGTAAGCGTAAATAATTATCATGAACATAGATGCCGCCATGATAAGAACTTTGCTGAGAAGACGTCCATAATTTTTGCAAAAGTGCGGTGGAAACTAAATGTCCACTCATTAATTGATGTAAGTACCAATACAAATCACCTGTCGTCATATCCACATTCCCAGTCCCAAATTCATGGGCAAAACTAGCTGCAGGAATCGAGAGCACTTGGTTATATGAATTATCTTCTGTCCATTTATAACTTGTTGAATTATTGGGCTGTTCCAATAAGGTTTCATAGAAGCCAAAATTCTTTAAACCAGCCGTTTTGTGATAAAATTTATTAAATAATTCTTGATAGGTACGTTGATACATTTTCTCTAACATTCCTGCTAAAAGGACAAAATTTACTGGGGAATAATTGTATTTTCCTTTATTGACTTGAATGGTATTTTGTTTAACAAATTGAATAATTTCTTCATCGGTAACGATATCATTAGGCATTGCTGATAACTTTAAACCGCTTGTCATATTCAACATATCGCTAATCGTAATGTCCTCAGCACCTTGTACTTGCGGATAAAACGTAGCGAGTTTTGTATCTAATGTAAGTTTACCTTCTTCAATCGCTTTTAAGATCAAGGTTGTGGTAAAAGATTTTTGAATTGAGCCAATCTGAAACCTTGTGTTTGGCGTGTTGGCTTGTTGCTTTTCAAAATTGGCAAAGCCATATCCTTTATTTACTAAAACCTGATCATCTTTAATGATCAAAGCCGAACCAATATAATTTGTTTCTTGAATTTTTTGATCAGGTTCGCCACTATCTGGTGCAACTATTTCTTTCGTTAAATTCGCATAATTATCACTTCGGCGATCTTCTTCCAAGACCACTTTCGATTCTTGACTAACTTGTGAATCTCTAGTGAAAAAGAACGTTTTTATTAAATAACCACTACCACCAATCACCACCAACAAACATACTATAAAAAGCCAATTCACTCCTCCATGTCTTTTCTTTGCATGTCGTTTACGCATACCGCTTACCTCCGCCTATTCTATTAACAGCATTATCATACGCTATATTTTCATGAAAATTACAGTTTTTAGTAAAATTTATAAAACTTTCAACTTTTATAAAAAACAGCTTGGCACCAGAATCAATCTAGATTCTGGTGCCAAGCTGTTTTTTATTTACTTTCTTGCCCCATCACAGCAAAGTAATTATCATCGTTATCTGCAAAATTAAAAACTAAGCCTGTTGGCAATTGAACCATTTCACCAACAGTAACCCCAGCCTCTTGCATTTTTTTATAGAGACCAATGATATCATCGCTAGCAAACATTAGAGAAGGGGTATTCCCCGCCACTTCTGGTGAATGTTTTTGAATAAAGGCCAAATCATATAAAACAATAATCGTCTCTGCTGATTCACTTGGCGCAATTTCTACCACCAATGTGCCGTCAACTTCCTCTCTTTCCTTTTCAACAAAGCCAAACGTTTGCCAAAATTGACTAGATTCCTCAACATTATTCACATATAACATAATCTTTACTTGGTTTGAAAACATTCCTTCACGTCCTTTTGAATTTAGTTAACAACTTATTATATACGTTCTTTTAAATAATTACTGCACTTTCGCTTAAAATCAAAATAAAAGTGTTTGAGCAAGACATTGCTCAAACACTTTTCGTTTTATTGATTTAGATATTTGCATCTAAGACAACGTCGCGATCATTTAAGACATCACGATCTAATTCATGAATACGAGCACTTGTTAACACGCCTGCAACCATACTATCGTTAACGTTAACAGCTGTCCGCGCCATGTCAATAAGTGGTTCAACCGAAATTACTAAACCAACAATTGCAACCGGCAAGTTCATTGCGCCTAAAACGATTAGAGAAGCAAAGGTTGCTCCGCCGCCGACACCGGCTACGCCAAATGAACTGATTGTGACAACTGCTACTAACATTAAAATAAATTGTAAACTAAAGACATCAATTCCAACAGTTGGTGCAACGATGGTTGCTAACATAGCTGGATAAACGCCGGCACAACCATTTTGTCCAATAGATAAACCGAAACTACCAGCAAAGTTTGCTGTGGCATCATCGACACCTAGTGCTTTGGTTTGTGTTTCAATATTTAATGGTAAAGCTCCTGCACTTGAACGAGAAGTAAAAGCAAAGCTCAAGACTGGAAAAACTTTTTTTAGATACGTAACTGGATTGACTTTTAAAGTAATTAAAATCAACATGTGAATGGCAAAAACAATAATTAAGGCCACATACGATGCCAACACAAATTTACCTAAATTAATAATCGCAACAAAATCACTTGTTGCTACAACATTAATCATTAACGCTAACACGCCATAAGGGGTCAAGCGTAAAACTAAGGTAACAATTCGCATGGTAATTTTATATAAACTATCAATTAAATTTGCAAAAAATTCAGCTTCTTTTGGCGCTTTACGACGAACGCCTAAATAAGCGACACCAACAAACGCAGCAAAGATTACCACCCCAATGGTACTCATTGGTCGTGTTCCCGCAAAGTCAGCAAAGACATTTTTAGGAATAAATGAAACGATTTGTTGGGGAATCGTCAAATCTTGAATCGCATCTTGACGCGTCGCTAACTCGGCAATTCTTGACGTTTCTGCAGCACCTTGCGTGAATTTTGCCCCTTGAAGACCAAACGCTAAGGTTGTTCCAATCCCCACCAAGGCAGCTACTGCTGTTGTTCCTAGTAAGGTGGCTAACACATTAAAGCTAATTTTTCCTAATTTATTGGATTCTTTCATTTTTGTAAATGCACCTACGATAGATACAAATACTAACGGAATTACGAGCATTTGTAGAAACGCTACATAACCATTACCTACAATCCCGATCCATTCCATTGATTGCGTAGTAATTTTACTTTCTGTACCAAAAGCAAATTGAATAATTGCACCTAAAACAATCCCCACGCCCAATGCTGAAAAGACACGTGTTGAGAATTTTAAATGTTTCTTTTGCATTTGGTAGAAACCGAATAACACAGCAATAAATGCAAGGATCACTAATACAGTGATGAATGTTGTCATTTTAGTTCCTCCCTATGTTTTTAATGACAAGTACATCAAAGGAAGTAAAGGTTCCCGGTACTCACTCTCCAGTAAATACCCTGAAAACAGCAAACTGTTTCCAGTGATAGTTCTATTGTACCTTATTTTATAGCAAATAGTGGGATAATTTGCTTACTTTTTGATAGAAAATAACCGTTGTGATAGTTTAAAACTATCACCAAGCGTTGTTTTACTAGTCACTGTAAAAATAATTTGTTTTTTGTCCTCTTTCTTTTAAGCTGACGTGGTATACTTAGTTCTAGGAGGTGTAAGCGTATGCAAAAAATTTGTTGGATCCTTTCTGTCAACCGTGATGGAGCAATGTTGTATGTTGGGAGCCCTGCAAATGGAGGTCCTTGGCTCTTTTCAAACAAAGAGCAGCAAAACATCAAAGCCTTTTTTCAACCAACCTATGAAATTGACTTTATCAGTTATGATGTTCTTTCAGAGGAAGTACCAGAAGCTGCGTTCATTTTGTACAATGAAATGCTCGCTCCCTATCTTCCCGAAAAAATCACCAAAGTTGGTCAGCCGATTGCTTATGTGGATATCGCTACAAAAAATTATGAACAGTTTAAAAAAGCTTTGGTTGCTAAATCTTCACAAGAATAAAAACAGCGTTTGTAACGGAATCCGTTATAAACGCTGTTTTTAAAGTTTAAGCTTCTTCTGATTGTTGAAAATTCAATTGAACACCTGGACGATCCAGAGCAATTTCAGTTACTTCATAAGATAAACGTTCGACGATGCTAAATAAAGGACGCACAAGTTCATCGACTTCTTCTTGCGAAATATCTTCTTGTTTTTCAATTTTACGATCAATAATGTGATTAATTTGGCTAATCGCCCCTGATAAAACAAATTCGTCAAAGACAATTCGAAATTCTAAGCGAGCAACAAGTGCTGAGCTATTTTCTGGATAATTTTCTTCTTCTACTTCAATTGGTGAAAAACTGACACGTAAATCTGTCTCTACTTCTGAATCAGGTACTCGCATATCATAGTGATACGCTTCAACAATTTCTTGTTGGCGTTTAATTTCCATTGTTTTTTCTCTCCTTTTTTAACAAGATATTCCCCTTTTAGAATATCCAATGGTTTCTTTTCTCAAGTATACCACAAGTCCAAAAGTTGCCTAGACCAAAAAACACAGAAGATCAGACTTTTTTGATAAATTGATTTTGGCAGTTTGAACAAGTGACTTTGATTGTTCCTCGTCCTTTCGGCGCACGTAATGACTGCTGACATTTTGGACATTTAAAATAACGATATCCTTTCTGAGTCAGGTGTCGCTTGCGAAAAGCATGAACCTTTTGCATTAGGCGTTGTTTTCGAAGAATAAACCGTTGATTTTCATTCAATCGCGGGTGAATATGTTTTGAAAAAAAGCGATAATACACGTAGGCGACTGTGATTAAAATCAATAACCGAACCCAAAGATAGCCAGTAAAAATATTGATAAGCGCCAGCACGACACTTGTTAGCAACAGCGTTCGATTCAATTCATCGAACCGGGCATAACGTCCTTGTAAAAATCGTTGCGCTTTTTTGCGCCAACGTAGAATGCGTTCAAACCAAATTTGGCTCATTTATCTTCCTTCTTTCGAGCATTATTTTTTGAATAAATGATTGATTTACAGAAACTTTCAATCAAAATTTACACTTACTAAGTCCAAATTTTGAACAACTGTCGGTTATTTTCGATGGTATACTTCTAGAGAAGTCAGGTCAACCGATGAATGACTTCGTTGATAATAGCTACCGCTATTTTATACAAACTTAAACTGTCGATAGATAGATTATCCGATTTTAACTTAGGGGAAGGTTAAAATCCGATTCTATAATTTAGCACTACACTCCTTTATTTAGTAGCAACTTTAGCCTATCTATCCACATTTTAAGTCAAAAAGAAGCAAGTCCGGACTTGCTTCTTTTTATTTATCTTTCTAATTCTTCAATTTTCTTCTCAATTAATGCCAAGACATATTGACACGCTTCAGGATCTTCGACAAAATCATATTTATCGCCATCAATTTGAATTTTAGGACTTTCATCATAGTCTTCGTACCATTGATCATAACGCTCGTTCAACATTTGATAGTAATCATACAACGTTGGATCTGTCTCAATTTGTTCATAAGGACGGCCACGTTTTTTGATGCGTTCTAACATTTTGGGAAATGAAATACGAATGTGAACTAACAAATCAGGTCTTTTTTTATGCGCAGCATAAGGCAATTCTTGGAGCATGTTTTGTAATAAGTCATCGTACACTTTGACCTCTGTTTCGTTGGCACGACCTAAATCTGCATTTAAATGAAAAAGTAATGAATCTTCATAAATCGAGCGATCCAATACATTATTTTCATGCGTTAATGCTTGTTTAATACTATCAAAACGTTTATTTAAAAAATAAATTTGTAATAAAAATGCGTACTTTTCTGGTTCCGCATAAAATAAAGGTAATACCTCATTATCATCAACTGATTCGTAAAAGGCTTCTGAACCTAAACGGTTTGCAATTAAAGCTGTTAAACTAGATTTACCAGCGCCAATCGTACCTGCTAAAACAATCACTGCCATCGAACTCCCTACCTATTTTTTTCCATTTTATTTTTTATCTTCAACCAATTAAACATACCAAAAATTGAGTTAAAAGTATACATACAATACATAACAAATATCGCATAATCACCACCAGCGTGCGTCCCTGCTCGGAACCATAACAAAATTGAAAAAATATTTCCTAGTAGCCAAAACACGAATTGCGATTGATAACGTTTAATCATCAATAACATCCCTGTCGCTGAAACACTGAACGTGATTGCATCTAATGTTTGTTGCGCATCATTTACAAAACCTAACAAAATATATGCAGCTACGCCAATGAGCAGCCACGTGAAAAAGGCATACAACCACTGAATACCTTTTAAAACTTTTACGTCGGTTACTTGACCCGAGCCATCCTCGCTAGCCCGAAGCCAAGCATAAAGCCCTGTAATGTCCATAATAATATAGAAGCTTTGTAAAAGAACTTCGGCATATACCCGTGTCACTAACCCAAAATAGCCAATAATCACTGCACTGATTAACCCAAAAATGTAATTGCTGACTTTTCCTTGGGCAATTAAATTCACACAAATGATGCCGGCTAAACCACCTACTAACGTAATCCAATTCGATGGATTGATAGTGAACGCAATCAACTGTACCCCCACCATCAAAGCTAAAAACAAGTAGCTTCTCGTTTCCCAACCTTTAAAATCATTCACCAAAAAATTCTTATTCACGACAAATTTCCGACCTTCCTAAAACCAAACTTTTCTCTGTTGACGTCTCAATAAGAGTACTCCGTTTTAAAAAACAAGTCAATCAGATTTCGGAATAAAAAGAAGATTTTAATACTATATATATTGATTAAAAAAACAAAAAGATACTACATATAGTCATTCCACAAGCATTCTGATATCCTTTATTGCTACAATATTTTCTTCATCTTGCTTTAATCTTCTATGTATTCATGGATTTGTTTCCATCTAATAATTCCTGCGGTAGAACCCTTTACGACGGTAGCGCTCCAAATTAATGTTGCGAAAGCGGAAGCAACCGCACATATTTATGCTTCAAACACAGCCATCGTTCACTCTTTTTATTGAAATGCTTAAAAATTGATGGCCGTATTTCTCGAATCTGGCCACTTATTAACTTATTACATGAAAATATTCGCCTAAAAAAGCAAAAAAAAAACGACTCACCTAAATAATCGACCTACAAACAATTCCTTTCATTTGTAGGTCGATTATCTTTATTAGGTTTGATACGGATGTTTCGCCATTCCTAGTTTCCCTTTACTGCTCATCTCTACTTATTTTTTTACTGTTTGCCAACAGCTCGTTGTCTGAAAGTACTATCCGTCCTTTTGTACTTTGTTCAAAGCTGTAAGCTTGCTCAAATAACGTTTGCTCTTTATTGGCAGTTTGTGTAAAAGTCAGCCCATAAGGTTGTCCTTCACTGTTTTTCGCCAAAGGAACCGTCAATTCAGGATATCCTGCCACGGCACTTAAACCCGTACCTTCAGAATCAATAAAGGCATATCCGTCTAATTGTTGTTTTTTTAGCAACGCATCAAACGTTTGCTGTGCTTTTTTAATGGTTGTTTGAATGATTTCTTTATCTGGTTGTTTCTTTTTAACATCTGCTTCTAATAAATCTTGCCCATACTTGGCACGAACCTTTTTATCTTGTTGATTATACGCAATTAGTTCCTCCAGTGTTTTAAATGGTAAGTCATAACGTTTCGCAAATTCTTCCAATGCAAACTTAAATTCATTGGAAATAACTTTCCCGCCATCAATCCCTTCCATGTCTGGCGTTACCGGAATCACTTCTGCTCCAGCTTTTTGGAGGGCCTTTTTAGCAGTCGCAAATTCTTCTTCAGCACTTGGCATTTCTAGCAACCCAATGCGTTGACCTTGTAAGTTATTTTTAGTAAATTTCGTTGAATCAATGCTCGGAACCGTGTCTTTCTTAAACGCATTATAGCCTTGCGCAGTGTCAACGACACTTCGGGCAATCGGGCCAACTGTATCTAATGACGGTGCCAATGGCAAAACACCTTCGCCACTTACTGAACTGTGGGTCGGTTTAAAACCAACCACTGATTGATGAGAAGCGGGGGAAACAATCGATCCCATCGTCTCAGTGCCTAAAGAGAAGGCGCCGATATTCATCGTCACACTAGCCGCACTCCCAGAACTTGAACCTGAAGGTGTTATTTTAAGTGGCCCATAAGGATTAAGTGTTTGTCCATGTTTGGAACTATAGCCACTTGGTGCTTTCATTGACATATAATTCGCTAGTTCAGATAAGTTTACTTTTCCTAAAATCAAAGCTTGCGCCTCTGTTAACTTCTTAACTACTTCTGCATCTTCCTTAGGCTTGAACGTGCGTAAGGCATAAGCTCCTGCACTCGAAATCATGTTGGTCGTATTTATATTTTCTTTCAAAGTCACAGGAATACCATACAAAGGCTTCTTAGGTGTTTGAGAGGCTTGCTGGTCAAATGCCTTTGCTTCCTTAATTGCTTGCGGATTGATTTCAGAGATGCTGTTCATGCCATTATCTATTTGATCGAACTGTAAAATACGGTCCAAATAAAACGCCGTAAGTTCTTCATAGGTCAATGCTCCGTTGGCAATCGCTTGCTGTAATTCAGTGATATTTTTTTCAATAATCAACGGTGCTTTGGTACGAGCTTTTTGTACATCTGTTTCTTTTAATTGGTCTTCAATCGTTTTAACGATTCTCTCTTGATTGTACATTGCTGGGGTTTCTGCCTCAGGAGTGAACTTTTTGAGTATAAACCAATACGCTGCAGCGCCTATTATGACTAACAAAACAGCAATTATTCCGATTACTTTTAAAAATTTAGACATTTTTATCCTCCTATACCATTTAAAGATTATCTTACTATGTTTATTTTTGCATGACAACTAACAGTTTTGTTCGTTAAAAAGACAAAATAAAGAGTAGGACATCCGTCAAAACGACCGATGTCCTACTCTCTAACGATTAAGTTAGTCCGCTAAATGCGTATGTTTTAGTCTTTTGTGAAAGTTAAATACTGAGAATTTATTGTGTAATTCGTGTACCACTTTCTCCTTTGATTGCTTCCGAAGCTAATTCTAAAAGCCCGATAATCGCCTGGCGGTTTGGTTTACTTTCTGCAAAACTGATGGCCGCTTCCACCTTAGGTAACATACTACCTGGCGCAAATTGATTTTCTTCTATATATTGTTGCATTGCCGTAACCGTAACATCGGTCAAAGCTTGTTGATTTGCTTGACCAAAGTTAACAAAAACATGTTCCACTGCAGTTAATACCACAAAAACATCTGCTTCAATGAGTTCAGCCATTTTTGCTGCCGCAAAGTCTTTATCAATGACTGCATCTACACCATGATAGACTGGACCATCATAGGCAATAGGAACCCCGCCACCACCACAAGCAATTACGATTTGTCCTGCATCAACAAGTGTTCGCAAGCTAACTTTTTCGTAAATATCAATTGGTTTTGGTGAAGGAACTACCCGTCGCCAGCCTCGACCCGCATCTTCTTGATAGACGTTCCCAGTTTCCGCCATCAACTGTTTGGCTGTTTCTTCGTCATAATAACCACCAATTGGTTTTGTTGGTTTTGTAAACGCTGGGTCTTTTGGATCCACCACGACTTGTGTAATTAACGTAACAACTGGTTGTTCCCCTAAATTTCTGGCTACTAGTTCTTCATCAATTGCTTGTTGTAAATGATAGCCAATATAGCCTTGGCTCATTGCTGTGCATTCAGGAAACGGCACGACATCTTCTGGAGATTGACTCGTTTCCTCAAAAGCTAAGCGAATTTTGCCAACTTGTGGCCCGTTGCCATGAGCAATCACCACTTGATGGCCTTGTTCAATTAAATCAACAATCGATTTTGCAGCGGTTTGTGCTTTTGCCAATTGTTCTTTCGAAGAATTTCCTAACGCATTTCCACCTAATGCAATCACTATTTTTGACATCTGTTTCCCTCCTAGCGCTTTGGTTCTTGTTGTGTGATACAGTGAATATTGCCGCCCCCATAAACAACTTCTACCGTATTAACGCCGACAATTTTTTTATCTGGGAACATCGTTTGAACTTGCTCTAAAGCCAAACGATCATTTTCATCACCATACTGTGGCACAATCACGCCATCATTTGTAATTAAAAAGTTCATATAGGATGCGATACAAATATCGCCATCTTCTCGTGGCATGGTTCCTTCCACGAAATCAATTTTGAAGGAGCCTTTAATGGTTACATTTTTGACAGGACAGCATAATTTGTGGACTTTTAATTGGCGTCCTTTAGCATCAGTCATTTTAAGCAAACGTTGATACGCATCTTGTGCCGCTGCATAAAATGGGCTATTTTGATCTTCAGTGTAAATACAAGCCACTTCACCAGGTGCAATAAAACAAGCTACATCATCCACGTGACCATTGGTTTCTTCTGGGTCAATTCCATCACCTAGCCAAAGAACTTTTTCAACATTTAAATAGTCGCATAATTTTTGTTCGATTGCTTCTTTTGAAAGTTGTGGATTTCGACCTTCACTTAATAAGCACATTTCTGTAGTCAAGACTGTTCCTTGTCCATCTACGTGGAATGAACCGCCTTCTAAAACAAAATCATCTGTACGATAAGAATCTACATGCTCAATTTCACAAATTTTTTGTGCAACCAAATCGTCTTGATCCCAAGGGAAATATAATCCATCTACTAATCCCCCCCAAGCATTGAATGTCCAATCCACACCACGGATTTCTCCATGGTCGTTAATGACAAATGATGGTCCACAATCACGGACCCAGGCATCATTGTTTGACATTTCGTAAACCGTAATTTCTGGCGGCAATTGGCGACGGCAATTTTGAAATTGTTGTTGAGAAACCACCACATTCATCGGTGTAAACTGACTAATTGCTTTGGCCACATTAGTAAAAGCTTCTTGGACAGGTTTACCACCATCACGCCAATTATCCGGTCTTTCTGGCCAAATCATCCAAACTTTCTCTTGTGGTTCAAATTCTCCTGGCATTCTAAAGCCATCTTGTTTAGGGGTACTTCCTACAACTCGTTTAGCCATTTTCTTTCGTTCCCTTCTTAATTTTTTTCACGTAAATAATTACTTCACCAAACAGAATAAAAATGATTGCCCCAATTGTGATTGGTAATTTTTCATTTAATGCTGCGGGACTAAAGTCTAAAGGTACTGCTGTGAAAATCAGTGAAATAATAATCATAATCATTGGTAAAACCACTAAAACTTTTAAAAATCCTGGTTTTCCGTTAACTTTAAACGGACGTGGTGTATCGGGATCAATTTTTCTAAGCTTATAAAAAGCTGGGAAAACTGGGATATACGATAACAAGAATAGGACGACATTCAAGGAGAAAAAGGCCCAGAATAAATCTTGATTAGGTAAAATTGGTGCTAATACAATGACCACCGATGCCACAATGCCATTCATCAAAGCAGCCCCAATTGGCATGTCATTTTTCTTACTACGTTTTTCAAAAAATTTAGGCATGTCACCATTTTCAGCAGCATAACAAGCTGTATTATTGACTCCTAATGACCAAGAAATCATGTTGCCGAACAACGTAAGAAGGAATAGGAAAGCCATCAACATAATGAACCAACCTTCTGTCGAGCCTGTCAATAGTTTAAAGCTATCCATCATACCACTGCCGGTACTAATTTGATCGGTGGGAATCGCTACCCCAATTCCAAAGGCTGAAAAAATATAAATGGCCGCAATGACTAACCCCGCTGCTACAATAGCTTGTGGAATTTGCTTCTTAGGATTTTCCATATCATCTGCAAACGTACAGATGACTTCAAACCCTAACAAATTAAAAATGATTACAGAAATAAAAGATAAACTCCTTAAGTCAAACGTTGGCAGCATTGATTTCAAGGTAAATTCATTGGCAACACCTTTCGTCAAGGCTACATACAATCCTAGCCCACCAATTAAGACAGCTAAAACCATCTTGATTACGGCAGCTCCATTTAGAATCCAGATACTGTCGCTGACTGGATAAAAACTAATCCAAACCACAATCCAAGTAAAAATTAATTCAACAATAATCATCATCGGTGTTGAAAACTTAATACCTGTAATTGTCGTTAATAGTTCTGGCGTCATAACGGCTAATGAAGCTAGCCACAATGGATAATTAATCCAATAATACCAAGAAACTCTGGCACCCCAACGATGACCATATGCTTTGGTCACCCAATCATAGATGCCCCCTTCACCAATATAAGTTGTTCCTAATTCTGATGAAATTAACCCATATGGCAATAGGAATGCAATTAATAAGAAAATCCACCAAAAAAACTGAGAATTACCAATTGCAGCAACAGGCGCCGCTGCTTCAGCAACGAAAACCACACAGATGACTGATAAAATGGCACTCGTTAAACTAAATTTCTTTTTCCCCTCCATGAAGACTCTTCCTCTCTTTATAAACTGTCCACTGATTCATTTTTTCAATCAGTGGACAGTTGGCCGTTAAATGCTTTGAGTGTCTAAGAAAACTTCTAGTTCTTTTTTTGCTTCTGCTTGTTTGATTAAATCATAAGGATTTTTTGCTTCATAATCATTCATAAGATATACTAATAAGCCACGAATAGATGTTAAACGGTTTTCTGCTTCATCGAAACAAATAGAATTTTTACCGTCAATTACTTCATCAGTTACTTCTTCCCCACGTGTTGCTGGTAAACAGTGCATGAATTTACAATTGGCGCCTGCTCGATCCATCATTTCTTGATTCACTTGATATTTTGGATAGAAAACCTTCATACGTTCTTCTTCAGATAATTCCGCTTCGTACAAGCCATACCAAACATCCGTGTACAAGAAATCAGCGCCTTCAACAGAACTTGCATCATCTGTGACCAAAAAGCTACCGCCTGAAACTTCACAATTTTTTGCTAATTTCGCTTGATGCTCTTCATTTAATTGGAAGCCTTCTGGACCGAAGTGAACAAAATTCATGCCCATTTTTGTTGTGATTAATCCTAAAGAAAAACAAACTTGTGTCGCATCTCCGACAAAGACAACTTTACAATCTTCTAATTTTTTGCCTTCTGGTAAATGCTCAACCATGGTACACAAATCACCTAATTCTTGGGTTGGATGATTGTAATCAGACATACCGTTAATGACTGGGATGGTAGCACAATTAGCTAAATCAACAATACTATGGTGACGTTCCACACGAGCCATCAAAATATCTACTAAACGTGACAATACGCGGCTGGTATCTTCAATCGTTTCATGTCCCCCTAATTGAATTTGACCAGGTGCTAAATATTCGCCATGTCCACCTAATTGTTCCATTGCAGTTTCAAAAGATACTCGTGTTCGAGTTGAAGATTGTTGGAAAATCATTCCTAAAGATTTGTTTTTTAACAGTTGCGGATAATACCCATTTTTAATCGCTTCTTTAATTTTTAATGATAAATCGACTAAGTAGTGCATTTCCTCTTTCGTATATGTTTCTGTTGTAACGTAATCTCTTTTCATGATGTGTTCCTCCTAAAAGTTGTTTTTGTTTACACATTGACTTTACCAAGTTTAGCGAAGAGTTTACTATCCGCCAAAAGTTAGAAAACGCTTTCTTTTTTGGCGTGATTTTTCATTAAAAAAAGTTTATTTATGGTTATAAACCGTTGGTACACCAGGGGTTTATAAAAGTTTAGGCGGATTTCTCTCTAATTTCTGACCAATCATAGATTTGAAAATGGTATAATTATTTTGAAAAATCATTCACTTAAAATAAAAGATGAAAGGGGTTTCCAATCGTGACATTTGTTTTTATTTATAACATCTTGTTGATTATTTTATATTCGTTTACTTCAACCTTTACCTTAAATCTTTACTTGAAAAATAAACAACCGATTTTTTTATTGCTTCTCTTTTTAATGGTTATTTTTATTTGTGACAATGTGATTGTTTATATGACTGAGTTCATTAATTCGTTTGCAACCGAATATAATCAGACCTTTATGACCGCACCTTTTTTAAAGACCATCATTTTTATTTGTTGTAATTTTGCCTATCTGGCTATTATCAATACTATTAGTGGTCGTCCTTTTAAAAATTATCAATTTGTCTGGTTATTTTTAATTGGTTTATGGATGCTAGCTATTCCATTTTCACAAAATTCCGCCTTAAAAGTTTGGTTGTACTATTTACCCAATCAGCTATTTTTAATTTACCTTGGATGCTATGCGCTCTATCAACTACGAATAGATCCTTTATCAGCCCTTGCGAAAAAATATCTTCGTTTTATTGGTTGGCTAAGCATTGGTTTCGGTGTGGCGATTCTTTTGGAAGATACCTTCGTTATTTTTAACATTGACCAATATTCTGATATTGTCTTTAAAATTAACAACCGAAACGTTTCTGAAGATATTTATACAATCATTCTCTCCATCGCCATTATCTACTTCTGTAATCGTGATTTTCCTCTGTCGGTTCTTGAAAAAGACGCTGCTAAATTGGAAGAAAATCAATCAGATGAACCCGTACTTTTGGCGCCTTTTTGTGATGCCTATCAATTAACGCAGCGAGAACGAGAAGTGCTTTCGTTACTTTTAGAGTGCAAAACAAATCAAGATATAGCCAACGAACTATTCCTATCAATCGGGACAGTAAAAACACATATCCACAATATTTTCGTTAAATTAGAAGTAAACAAAAGAGCAGAAGTTTTTGTCAGTTATCAACTTTTTTCTCAACAACAAACTGAACATTTAGCGAGATAATTAAAAAGGAAGCCTCTCCGTGATCGGTGGCTTCCTTTTTGATTAACTATTTTCTTGTACTTGTCGAACTCTCTTTTCAATTTCTTGAAAGTTAATAATTTTAGCTTGGCGATGAATTTCTTTTCCTTCATAGTATAAGATAATGGTCGGTGCAGAAAAAGCATTTAATTGTCCAATTATTTCTGGACTTTTATCAGCTTCTGCAATGTATGTAGGAAATTCATATTTTGTTGCAATTTTTTCGACAATCGGTTTATCAACTGTACAAACACTACAATTTTTTGCTGTCAAAAAGACGGCTTGTAGACGATTGTCTGTAATTTTTTCTTCTAATTCTTCTAATGTTGTTACATATTCCACTGAATAGCCCTCCTTGTCTTTTGTCTAAAATAACAGATTTACTAGCAAAATAACAACTTATTTGTTTGGCTAGGAATGCTTTAACAAAAAAGTTGAGCGTGGGACAAAAATCACTTTGGATTTTTGCTCCACGCTCAAAAACTGATAAACGGCGGGAACAAAAGCAACTCCTTCGGAAATAAGCCGGAATTCTCCAAAAATTACAGAACAATTTTCGGAAATTCCTTCTTATTTCTCGGAGTTAAACGCTTCTGTCCCGACCTCAACTTTTTACTGATAACCGCTTATTTATTAAAAATTTTAGGCCCTTTGCGCATGTTTTTACGATCATTTTTGGGAGTTTCCATTTTTTTAGAACGGCCACCACCTTGTTTCTTTTTAATTAATTCTAACATTTTTTCTTTTTCATTCATTTAATCCACCGCCTTTGTTAATAACGTGACAGATTCAATGTGGGTCGTTTGTGGGAAATTATCCACTGGTTGAATTTCTTTTGCTTCATAGCCACCTTCTGTTAATAATGCAATGTCGCGAGCGAGTGTGGCTGGATTACAGCTGACATAAACAATTCGTTCAGGTTGCGTTTCAATTAATGTGTTTACTAATTGACCGTCTAACCCTTTCCGTGGTGGATCCACCACCACAACATCTGGTTGCAAGCCATTTTCAACTAATTTTGGCAATAATTCTTCCGCTAAACCAGCCGTGAAAGTGGCATTCTCAATGTTGTTTAATTTAGCATTATTTTCTGCATCTTTGACCGCTTCTTCAATTACTTCAATACCGTAAACTTGCTTTGCATCTTGGGCTAAAGTTAAGCCAATCGTTCCAATCCCGCAATAGGCATCCACCACAATTTCATTGCCTGTTAAAGCCGCATACTCTTTAACTTTTTGATACATCACTTCTGTTTGTTGTGGATTTACTTGATAAAATGAACGCGCGGAAATTTCAAATTTCAAATCAAAAATAGTATCTGTAATTTTTTCAGACCCATGTAATAAGATGGTTTCGTCGCCAAAAATGACATTGGTTCGTTTTGGATTTACATTTTGTACAATGCTGACTACTTCCGGAATAGCTTCCAAAATATCTGGCACAATTTTACTAATTGGGAATAATTTCGGTGTTCTCGTAATTAGAACAACCATCATCTCCCCAGTATGGTAGCCACGACGAACGACAATATGGCGTAAGTTCCCTGTATTATCAGATTCGTTATAAGGTTTTACGCTATATTTACGCATAATGTCACGGATTTTAACAATTGCTGCATCAATTTCTGGGTCTTGAATATAAAAATGTTCCATTGGAATTAAATCATGGCTATTTTTCCGGAAAAAACCTGTTTGTAGTTGGTTGTCAATTTTACGCACGGGAATTTGTGCTTTGTTCCGGTAATGCCACGGATCGTTCATCCCAATTGTTGGTAAAACAGGGACTTCTGGTAATTTAGCAACACGTTGCATAACATTTTCGACTTGTTGCGTTTTAAATGATAGTTGGGCGCCGTACGCTAAATGTTGCAACGGACTGATTCCGACTTTTGTAAAGTTTTCATCTTTCACGGGAACACGCTGTTCACTGCTTTTTAGGACAGTCAATACTTTCCCGTAACCAAAACTTTTGCCTGTTTTTAAGACTTTGATTTCAAGTTTTTCACCTGGTAAGGCATTTTCAATAAACAATGGATAATGGTCCACTTTTGCCACGCCTAAACCTTCATGCGTCAAGTCAACGATTTCTACTTCAATGACGTCATTTTTCTTTACTGGATAATTTTTCATAAGTCGCTCCTTCTTTTTATACACTTCACTCATTCTAATGAAAATACCTAAGAAAAGCAACAACGAATTTTCATGGCGATTTAGCACTTCCGTTTGAGCTTTTTAGGCAAATAAAAGAATGAGACCCTTTCCCTTAGTCAAAAAATAGCCAATGAAAGATCTTATCAACTAAATCTTTCATTAGCTATTCACGGACTACCTAGTGCTTTTCTTTTTCGGCAATCTTTCCATCGCCATCAATATCTTCGTCTGTTAGTCGTTCAACTTCTTTGACAAATTCTTTGCTGGCTTCGTTATATGCTTCTTCCTCTTCGTCTTCTGATTCTACGACAATCTCATCGCTACCAGTTAAGACAGAACCCATAATTGCATTGGACGGCAGTGCATCACCATTTGCAAAAATTTCAATGTGTTGATGCATATTTTTAAAGGTCATTGGAGCATCGCCTCCATATTCACCATCTAAATTAATCATCATTTTATTGTTCTTTTCTAACGTTTCTGCATGTAAATAGCTGGTCTTTGTATAGATTAGTCGATGATCTTCAACATGCTTTCCACCATTTAACATTAACGCAACTAAATGAAGAATCTCAAAAATATTGGCTGTTTTTACAATGATTAATGAAAACTTACCATCATCTAATTTAGCGTCTGGTACGATTTGCTCGAAACCACCCACCGAGTTAGTCAGCCCTAGGAAAAACATTGATGCGTTGCCTTCGTACACACCTTCATCATACGTCATGCGCATTTTAATCGGCTTCACTCGCGGCAACATTTCGGCTCCTTTGGCTAAGTACGCTAAGTAACCAAAAATACTTTTCAACTCTGACGGAACTTCATAAGTCAGTTCCGTTAAATGACCACCCGCCGCAATATTGATAAAGTAATTTTTGCCGGCTTGACCAATATCCATTTTGACAGTTTGATTTTTTTTAATCACTTCTGCTGCCTTAACGATATTATCACGAGGAATCTTCAAGGCCCGTGCATAGTCATTCGTCGTTCCAGCAGGAATAATGGCCATTTTAGGGCGCCGCTTCAACGGAGCAATCCCATTCACGACTTCATTAATGGTCCCATCTCCACCTGCTGCTACTAGTAAATCAAATCCTGCACGCGCAGCACGATGTGCTTCATTGCGTGCTGAATTTTCTTCTGGTGTGGTCGCAAATGCACTGGCTTCATAACCACATTCTTCTAAAATAGATAAAATATCGGCTAAGTTCTTTTTGATTAACTCTTTTCCTGACGTTGGATTATAAATCACTCTAGCTTTTTTCATGGTTTGCCTGCTACTTTCTTATCGTTTTGAAAGCTCTTCTTGCAATAACTTGTTAACCACACCTGGGTTTGCTTGTCCACGAGTTGCTTTCATAATTTGTCCAACAAGGAAACCAACTGCACGGTCTTTTCCGTTTTTAAAGTCATCAATTGATTGTTGGTTGTTGTCTAAAACTTCGTTAATCATTGGTAATAATTGCGCTGGATCAGATAATTGAACAAGGCCTTTTGCTTCGACAACTTCTTTAGCATCTCCACCATTTTCAATTAACTCTTTGAACACTTTCTTCGCAATTTTCGAGCTGATTGTGCCATCGTTAATCAAAGTAATCATACCCGCTAGATTTTCTGGTGTCAGTTTAGTATCGGCTAATTCAACTTTTTCACTGTTTAAGTAAGCAGAAACTTCGCCCATTAACCAGTTTGATGCTTGTTTCGCATCTGCACCGTTTGCTAAAGTTGCTTCAAAGAAATCTGACATTTCTTTCGTTAAAGTCAAGACCATTGCGTCGTATTCAGGTAACCCTAATTCACTGATATAACGGGCACGACGTGAGGCTGGCATTTCTGGCAAACTAGCGCGAACTTTTTCAATCCATTCATCATCAATTGAAAAACGAGGAACATCTGGCTCTGGGAAGTAACGGTAGTCACTTGAGCCTTCTTTAACACGCATAAGCAACGTTGTACTAGTTGCTTCATCAAAGCGGCGTGTTTCTTGTTGAATTTCGCCACCAGATAATAGGACTTTGGCTTGGCGTTTTTCTTCATAAGCTAAACCTTTTTTTACAAAGTTCATAGAGTTCAAGTTCTTTAATTCCGCTTTAGTACCAAATTCTTCTTGACCATACGGACGTAAAGAAATATTGGCATCACAACGCATAGAACCTTCTTCCATTTTCACATCAGAAACTTCTGTAAATTGGATAATTGAACGCAACGCTTCTAAATAAGCATACGCTTCTTCTGGTGAACGCATGTCTGCTTCAGAAACGATTTCAATTAAAGGCGTGCCTTGACGATTCAAGTCTACATAAGAATAGCCATCTGTGCCGTGAATATTTTTCCCAGCATCTTCTTCTAAATGTACACGTTCAATGCGAATTTTTTTCTTTTTGCCTTCGACTTCAATTTCAATCCAACCATCATGTCCGATTGGTTGATCAAATTGAGAAATTTGGTATGCTTTCGGGTTATCTGGGTAAAAATAGTTTTTACGATCAAAATGAGTTTCTTTTGAAATTTCACAGTTCAAAGCAAGAGCTGCTTTCATGCCAAATTCTAAGGCACCTTTATTCATGACAGGCAAAACACCTGGGTAACTCCAGTCAACCACATTTGTGTTGCTGTTTGGTTCTGCTCCGAAATGCGCTGGCGCAGAGGAGAAAATTTTAGAGTTGGTTTTCAATTCTACGTGGACTTCTAATCCAATGACAGTTTCAAAGTTCATTAATCGTTCCCCCCTAAAATGACTGGTTTTTTCGTATGGAAATCTGTCGCTTGTTCAAAAGCATAGGCTGCTTTATACATTGTATGTTCGTCAAAATGTTTTCCAATAATTTGTAAACCAACTGGCAAGCCTTCTGAGAATCCTGCTGGAATGGACATGCCTGGTAGTCCTGCTAAGTTGACAGGAATGGTTAAAATATCATTCATATACATTGTGATTGGATCATTGATGTTTTCCCCTAGACCAAAGGCAACTGTTGGTGTGGATGGGCCAATGATTAAGTCATAATCCGCAAAGACATTCTCAAAATCTTGTTTGATTAGTGTACGGACTTGACCAGCCTTTTTAAAGTGCGCATCATAATAACCAGCACTTAAAGAGAATGTTCCTAACATAATCCGACGTTTAACTTCTGTTCCGAAACCTTCAGAACGTGAATTAACATAGACATCTTCTAGATTTTGGACATTTTCGGAACGGTAACCATAACGAATGCCATCAAAGCGTTGTAAGTTTGAACTTGCTTCTGAAGAGGCAATAATATAATAAACCGCTACGCCGTACTTAGAATGTGGCAAACTAACTTCTTCCACCGTTGCTCCTAAAGATTTAAATGTTTCTGCTGCTTTTAATACCGCTTCACGAACATCAGGTTGTACCCCTTCACCTAAGTATTCTTTTGGTAAAGCAATTTTCATGCCTTTGATGTCGCCAGTTAAATCTGCCGTAAAATCAGGAACAGAAACGCCTGCAGAAGTGCCGTCTTTTTCGTCATAACCACTAATTGCATTTAAAGCTAAGGCATTGTCTTTAACATTTCGTGTCAATGGACCAATTTGGTCTAAACTTGAAGCAAAAGCAATCAAACCAAAACGAGACACACGTCCATACGTTGGTTTCAAGCCCACAATACCATTGAATGCGGCTGGTTGGCGGATACTACCACCTGTATCGCTCCCTAAAGAAACTGGGACTTGTCCGGCTGCGACAGCAGAAGCTGAACCACCAGAAGAACCGCCAGGAACTTTGGTTTGATCCCAAGCATTTTTTGTTTTCTTGAAGTAAGACGTTTCCGTACTTCCGCCCATGGCAAATTCATCCATGTTCAATTTTCCGACTGGAATCATATCTGCTTGATAGACTTTATCCATCACGGTCGCATCATAAATTGGGTCAAAATTGTGTAACATTTTTGAGCCAGCTGTTGTTAAAATATCTTTTGTGACAATGTTGTCTTTAATCCCAATTGGAATCCCAGCTAATGGATTACTTTCAGTGATGCCTTTTAAGTCAATCGCTTTGGCTAATGCCATTGCTTTTTCTTCACTAACTGTGATAAAAGAACCTAGTTGTTCTTCTGTATCTTGAATACGATTTAATGTTTCTTCGGTTAAATCAACTGCAGTGATTTCTTTTGAGACCAATAAATCATGTAACTCTGTTAACGATTTGTCGTATAATTTTTCCATTAGGCTCCTGCCTCCCCGTTATCCATAATTGCAGGCACTTTAATGTAACCATTCTCTGATTCCGGAACATTCCGCATTAATTCTTTACGGTCCATTCCTGGTGTCGCTACGTCTTCACGCATGACATTGATTGATTCATTCACATTTGAAGTAAAAGGAACCCCGGTTGTATCTACTTCTTCTAGTAATTCCACCATATCAATAATTTTATCTAGTTGATTGGTAAAGTCCGCTAATTCTTCTTCGGAGAAAGATAATTTTGATAATTTAGCGACATGTTTGACTTGTTCTTCTGTAATTGCCATAGATACCCTTCTTTCTATCATTTACTGAAATTTTCATTTTCAGATTAATCAATTGGATTGTATTTCTTTAAACAGCTTAGCACAGCTGTTCACTCTGTTCCTATTCTACCATAAAATGGTCGGATATTTTAGATGAAACCTTGAATTTCATTGATAATTTGTCGCTCGCAAAAATGACGGAAACATGTTATTATGAAAATGAAAAGAGAGATATGCAGGAACATACCTCTCTAGTAGCCACTACTAGTTATAAGAACTAGCGGCTTACTGAGTTATTGGTTTTATTTCAAACGCTTAACCGTTCAGCTCCTCAAAGCTTATGAACGGTTATTTTTGTTGTCTAAGACAAGCGCTAAGATACCGAAGATAATGGTCACAACAAGTGTTGCAAAACCAATCATCAGTCCCAACGCTGCTTCAACGGACAAAAACATTGCTCCTTTCATTAAGATAAGAAGAATTGCGCATAAGCATCAACCTCCTTTCTCAACTCAGAAAGTCCTCGTTCATATAACTTTTATGACTAAAATAAGCATACCATCAAATTACTACATAAAATCTGACAACGTTAATTTTTCTTCTTAAAAATGACTTGCATCTAACGCATCGACCATTTCTTGTTCATTCCAAACGGTCACGCCTAAGCTTTCAGCTTTGGTTAATTTACTGCCTGCATCTTCGCCAGCAACCACAATGTCAGTTTTTTTCGAAACACTCCCTGTAACTTTTCCACCAAGATTTTCAATTTTTTCTTTGGCTTCTTCGCGAGTGTACTGCGTTAATTTTCCTGTTAAAACAACTGTTTTGTCTTTGAAAGGTGACTCCACTTCTGCTAATTGTTCTGTCCGGAGACCTTTATATGTCAAGTTCACTTGGGCTTTTTCCAGTTCAGCCATTAATTCATGAACTTCCTCATTTTCAAAATACGTCACAACGCTGTCTGCGATTGTTTCGCCAATTGAATCCAAAGCCACAATTTCTTCCGCAGTTGCTCGACTTAAGGTTGATAAATCACCAAAATGCTCCGCTAAAATTTTCGCCGCTTTCGCACCCACATGGCGAATCCCTAAGCCAAAAATCAAACGCTCTACAGAGTTTTCTTTACTCCCTTGAATGGCAGTATAAATGTTGTTTGCTGATTTTTCTTTGATTTTATCCAAAGTCATTAATTGTTCTTCTGTTAAGAAATACAGATCCGCTACGTCTTTCACTAATCCTTTGTCATACATTTGTGCTAACACTCTTGGCCCCAAGCCATCAATGTTCATTGCGTTTCGTGAGACAAAGTGATTCAGCCCTTCTTTAATTTGCGCAGGGCATTTTGGATTAATACAACGTAACGCCACTTCCTCATCTAAATGCACCAACTCACTATGACAAATTGGACAATGTGTCGGCATTTCATAAGGCTGACTATCGGCTGCACGTTTTTCAACTAGGACTTGCGCTACTTCTGGGATAATATCGCCGGCTTTGTAAATAATAACATGATCATTTAAACGGATATCTTTCATTTGAATAAAATCTGCATTATGCAAACTTGCCCGACTAACCGTGGTTCCCGCGACTCGTACAGGAGCCATGACCGCAGTAGGAGTGACCACCCCCGTGCGCCCAATTGTCCATTCAATATCTTCCACTACTGTTTCTGCTTCTTCTGGTGGAAATTTGTAGGCAATCGCCCAGCGAGGTGCTTTGACAGTGAAACCTAATTCATCTTGTAACGCAAATTCGTTCACTTTAATCACAATTCCATCGATTTCGTATGGCAAAGTGCTCCGCTTTTCATGGTATTCTTCAATGTAGGCCCAAACTTCATCGATTGACTGACATAATTGCCGTTCGGGATTGGTTCTAAAACCAATTGCAGAAAGCTCTTCTAATGCCTCAAACTGCGTCTTCGCTTTCATTGGCCCAAAATCAGCAACTGTGTATAAAAACGTATTTAAGTTCCGTTTTGCCACAATTTTTGTATCTAGTTGGCGCAAGCTGCCCGCCGCTGCATTCCGAGGATTGGCAAAAATATCTTGGCCATTTTCTTCACGTTCTTCATTCAATGCGACAAAGGATTGTTTAGGCATGTAGCACTCGCCACGAACTTCCACTGAAATGGGCTCCGTTAAACGCATCGGTACAGAGCGAACCGTTCGTAAGTTCTCTGTAATGTTTTCACCAACCGTTCCATCGCCTCGTGTTGCTCCGCGTACAAACACCCCGTTTTCATAACGTAATGAAATTGCTAACCCATCAATTTTTAACTCGCAACAGTAAGCAACGGGTTTACCAATCGCCTTACGAACACGTTCATCAAAAGCAAAAATGTCTTCCTTGCTAAACCCATCATTTAAACTATACATTGGAATGTCATGCGGAGCTTTTTCAAAACCAGATAAAACTTTGCCACCTACACGTTGTGTCGGCGAATCTGGCGTGATTAAATCAGGAAACTCCGTTTCAATATCGACTAACTCTTTATACAAACGATCGTAAACATAATCTTCTACGGATGGTTGATCTTTGACATAATATTCATGGGAATATTGATTGAGTTGTTTTCTTAATTCTTGCGCACGAGTTGTCGCCGCCGTTAATGTTAATGGTTGTTGTTCCATCGTAGAACTCCTCCTCATAAGTGTAATGCTCTTATCGTCTTTTTAACACATTTACACTAAGATAGAAAATAAAAAGAATTTATCTAATGATGATTTCTCATTAAATCACTGACCTATTTTGCATGTTAAATTTTTTCAATTGGTGCAAATGCCGCTAACAACCGTTTTATGCCTTTTTCTGGGAAAGCAATGTCCAACTCTAAGTCTTTGGCCGAACCGCCTACACGAACGACTGTACCAACGCCCCATGCTTTATGTTGGACCTTATCACCTGCTTGCCAAGAAACTTTTTCGCCACCACTTGCCACTTTGTTGCTAACTGATTTTGTAGCTGGTTGTGTATAAGCTGGTTTACTTGCGCTGGGCTTAAATACTTTAGGATCAAAGGTGCGCGCTGGAGCTTTCTGTAAATTGGCCGCCGCCCCTTGTTTCATTAAACGCTCCGCCTCAATTTCTTCTAAAAAGCGACTTGGTCGATTATATTGCGTGCGACCATATAATGTTCTCGAATAAGCATTCGTTAAAAACAGGGCTTCTTCCGCTCGGGTGATACCAACATAAGCCAAGCGCCGTTCTTCTTCCAGTTCACTTTCTTCTAGCATGGCACGTGATAATGGGAAAACCCCTTCTTCTAAGCCCATTAAAAAGACCACTGGAAATTCCAGCCCTTTGGCCGCATGCAACGTCATTAAGGTTACCTGCGAAGAGCTCTCTTCTAAATTATCTAAATCAGAAACCAAGGCTAAATCTGTTAAAAAATCCGCCAATTTTGTTTCTTCGCCATTTGGATCGTCGTTGTTTTGCGCTTCAAAACGTTTATCAAATTCTTGTGTCACAGATAAAAATTCGTCCAAGTTTTCTAAGCGAGCTTGAGACTCTAAATTATTTTGCGCCATCAAAGCTTCCCGATAACCACTACGTTGTAAAGTTTCTTTCACCAATTCTGTAATCGTTAAATAGGGCACTGTTTTCGTTAAGTCTTGAATCATCATGCCAAAATTACCAAGCTCTTTACCCGCTTTTCCTGAAATATTTGCCAAATCAACATTTTGGGCAGCTTCCAGCAAAGCCCAACCATGCGTATCCGCAAATAGTCGTAATTTTTCAATTGAACTTTTACCGATTCCTCGTTTTGGTTCATTGACAATTCGTTCAAAACTAATCGAATCATCTGGATTGGCAATCAAACTTAAATAAGCCAAAATATCTTTAATTTCTTTACGGTCGTAGAATTTATGTCCGCCCACCATGGTATACGGAATATTAGATTTCAAGAGCATTTCTTCCACTACACGGGATTGGGCATTGGTCCGATATAATACCGCAAAATCACCATAAATTCGGTCATTTTCCCGCATTTCTTTTTGGATTTGGCTCACAATAAATTGTGTTTCATCCCGTTCTGTGTCCCCACGATAATAGACAATTTTTTCACCGTCTATATTTTCTGTCCACAGTTCTTTCTCGCGGCGGTTACGGTTATTTTTGATGACATCATTCGCAGCCGCCAAAATGTTTTTGGTGGATCGATAATTTTGTTCTAGCAAAATTACACTGGCATCTGGATAATCTTTTTCAAAATCCAAGATATTTTGCATATCCGCCCCGCGCCAACCATAGATACTTTGGTCGGCATCACCTACGACACACAGATTTTTGAAACGTGCAGCCAATAAATTGACTAAGGTATATTGTGCATGATTGGTATCTTGGTATTCATCCACATGAATATAGTGAAATTTATTTTGGTAGAAAGCTAACGTATCTGGTTGTTCATTGAATAAACGAATCGTATTCATAATCAAATCATCAAAATCCATACATTGGTTTTTGCGTAATTCTTTTTGATAGGCTTCATAGCATTTTGCGACAATTTCTTCATATAAGGAACCTTGCATTTCAGCAACTTTTTCAGGCGTTTGTAATTCATTTTTAGCATTGCTAATCGTACCTAAAATTGAGCGAGGATCATATTTTTTTGAATCAATATTTAAGTCGTTTAAGATGCGTTTCATTAATGTTTTTTGTTCCGATGGGTCAATGATTGTAAAATTACGGTTGTAACCAATCTGATCCACATCACGACGTAAAATTCTTACACACATGGAGTGAAAAGTGGAGACCCATACATCTTCGCCACCCGTTTCCAGTAATTTATTTACACGCTCTTTCATTTCTTTAGCAGCTTTATTGGTAAACGTAATCGCCAAAATATTCCATGGATTTACTTCTTTTTCCTCAATTAGATAGGCAATTCGATGTGTTAAAACCCGCGTTTTTCCACTACCAGCACCAGCCATGACTAACAGTGGTCCTTCTGTATGCAAAACGGCTTCTTCTTGTCGAGGATTCATTCCCTGAACCAAGGCATGTTTTTGTGTCATATTAAACGTCCTCTCTCTTTTTTCAATCTTATACAGTATACCAAAAATCCCTTTGAAGTTCTTTAGAAAAGAACAAAAAATCTTTTTCTTTTTATATGAAATTTTCTTGTAAATCAAGTCAAACCGCAGTACATTAGTAAGTAGTGATGGAGGCTAAAAATGAAATGAATAATGATGTACATGAAATTAAACAATTAGATGGTACCCGAATCGGCTTTATCCTTAAAGGCATCGTCGTCGGAATTTTGGTCGGCTTTGTTGTCAGCTTATTTCGCTTAGGCATTGAAAAAATTGGCGAACAAGTCGTGCATCTGTATCAAACGTTTCACGAAAAACCCTTTTGGATGATTCCTTGGTTCTTATTTTCTCTCGTGCTTGCTTATTTATTAGGACGACTGATTAAGAGCGAACCAGCAATTAAAGGCAGTGGCATCCCCCAAGTGGAAGGACAACTCCAAGGTCAATTAGAAATTCACTGGTTTCCAGTGCTTTGGAAAAAATTTATCGGTGGGGTCTTAGCGATTAGTCCTGGGCTATTTTTGGGACGTGAAGGTCCTTCAATTCAACTAGGTGCAGTGGTTGGACAAGGCTATAGTCAATGGCGGCAAAGCACCAAGTCTGAAGAAAAAATTTTAATCAGTAGTGGTGCCAGTGCTGGTTTAGCCGCCGCTTTTAATGCACCAATCGCAGGCCTTTTATTTGTTCTAGAAGAGGTTCACCATTCCTTTTCACCTTTAGTTTGGTTAACCTCTTTTTCTGCGGCCATTTCCGCTAACTTTGTTTCTTTGCATTTCTTCGGATTGCAGCCAGTTCTTTATATTGGTCCCGTTAAATCTTTGCCTTTAGAGTACTATTGGACATTAGTACTGCTGGGCGTTTTGCTAGGATTGTTAGGTTGGATATATCAAAAAACATTGTTGTCCTTACCAAAAGTATATGGAAAAATCAAAGGCCTTTCTTCTAATTATTATGGTTTTATTCCTTTTATTTTGATTTTACCGATTGGTTATTTCTTTCCACATTTACTTGGCGGTGGGAATCAAATTGTTTTAGCTTTAGGCAATCAACCGGCCACGATTTGGGCTTTAGTCGGCTTACTGGTTTTACGTT
This sequence comes from Enterococcus sp. DIV1206, assembly GCF_051712485.1. NCBI lineage: Bacteria > Bacillati > Bacillota > Bacilli > Lactobacillales > Enterococcaceae > Enterococcus > Enterococcus sp. DIV1206. The sequence continues at coordinate 457,017 of NZ_JBIOOZ010000001.1, read as the reverse complement.
TTGTTTTTTCAATGGTTTCTTACGGTTCGAATCTCCCTGGTGGTATTTTCTTGCCTATTCTAACTTTAGGTGCCATTATCGGAACATTGTATGGCAGTCTACTTGTCCAATACGTAGGGATGGATCCAATTTTTGTGAAAAACTTTTTAATTTTTGCCATGGCTGGTTATTTTACTGCGATTGGTAAAGCACCGTTAACAGCAATTATTTTAGTAACAGAAATGGTCGGCAATTTTTCTCATTTAATGTCTTTAGGGGTTGTCGCTTTAGTTAGTTATATTACCATCGATAGTCTTGGCGGCAAGCCAATTTATGAAAGCTTATTAGAACGTTTGGTTCCTTCTAAAGTAAGTAATATTCGTGGCCACAAAACGATTATTGAATTACCTATCACTGCAGAAAGTTCCTTAGATGATACGATGGTACGTGATTTTATCTGGCCTAAACAAATGTTGCTCACTTCCATTCGGCGTGGCGAATCGGAAATTTTAACACATGGTGATACTGTTATGCATGTTGGCGATGTGCTCATTATTTTGACCGATGAAAAACTCGCTTACCAAGTCAAAAAAGAGATTTATCAAAAAACTTTACCGAATGATTTAGTGAATTAAAGAAAGCTGCTGAACCTGAGTTCAGCAGCTTTCTTTTTTTCTTATGACTGTTTTTTAATTTTTTTGAATGTTTTTGACCGTTTTAGATTGATTAGCGTTTTCATTTGTGCTATTATATCCATGAAATGAGGGATGAAAATGCTTACGGAAGAACGACATCAAAAAATTTTACAATTGTTAGATCAAAAATCAGTCGTCAAATCGCAAGAACTTGCTAGCTTGTTCAATGCTTCAGAATCCACAATCCGCCGCGATTTACAAGAATTAGAAGACGCCAATTTGTTAGAACGCATTCACGGCGGCGCTAAGCGTATTCTTAATTTAGGCTTTGAACAAAACATGACGGAAAAATCAATCAAAAACACGCACGAAAAGCAAAAGATTGCTTCTTTAGCCGCTAGTTGTGTACAAGATGGCGATATGATCTATTTAGATGCTGGTTCAACCACGTTAGAAATGATCCCTTTTTTAGTTGGGAAACAAATCCATGTAGTGACGAATTCCGTGCATCACGCTGCAAAACTTAGCGATATGGAAATTCCCACTATTATGCTTGGTGGTACTTTGAAGCTCTCCACTAAAGCAATCATTGGTGCCACTAGTATGGAACAGCTACAACATTTTCGTTTTAACAAAGCTTTTTTAGGAACTAACGGCGCACATTTAGAGTTTGGTTTAACGACGCCTGATCCCGAAGAAGCAGCGCTAAAAGCCTTGGCTATTCATCAAGCAGAAACAGCCTATGTTTTACTGGATCATACAAAATTTAATGAAGTAACGTTTACCAAAGTGGAAGAATTAGAGTCAGTTACTTTACTAACTGACTACTGCCCTGCTGAATCGCTTCAAGGATTCCAGCAAAAAACTATTTTAATGGAGGCAAACAAATGATTTACACAGTGACTTTAAACCCTTCTATCGACTTTATCGTTCATGTCGATCATCTACAAATTGGTGATTTAAATCGGATGACGAATGATTTTAAATTACCTGGCGGCAAAGGAATCAACGTTTCACGTATTTTAAAACGTATGGAGACAGAATCCACTGCCTTAGGTTTTTTAGGTGGTTTTACAGGCTCATTTATTGCCGATTGGTTGAAAAAAGAAGAAATCCAAACGAATTTCACTCCCGTGTCTGCTGATACACGAATCAACATTAAATTGAAATCAGATACTGAAACAGAAATTAACGGCTTAGGACCTGCTCTAACAAACGAAGAAATTCAAGAACTAAAACAAGCAGTTAGTCGTGTTCAGGCTGGTGATATTGTTGTTCTTTCAGGAAGTACACCTGCTTCTCTACGCAAAGGATTTTACGAAGAGTTAATCCAAATTGTGAAGGAAAAAGGCGCAGAATTTGTTATTGATACGACAGGTGAAGATTTAATGAACGCTTTGTCACAAAAGCCTTTATTGGTCAAGCCAAATAATCATGAGTTGGCAGAATTATATCATACAACCTTTACAAGTGTTGAAGACATTTTACCTTATGGACATCGGTTACTAGAAGAAGGAGCGCAACACGTAATTATCTCAATGGCTGGTGATGGTGCATTACTTTTCACAACAGAAGGTGTTTATCGTTCCAACGTTTTAAAACGTCCACTGAAAAATTCTGTCGGCGCTGGCGACTCAATGATTGCTGGTTTTATTGGCAACTTTTCAAAAACACAAGATCCTTTAGAGGCTTTCAAATGGGGTGTCGCTTGCGGTAGCGCGACCGCATTTTCTGATGATTTAGCCTCAGAAGATTTTATCCAAGAACTTATTCACGAAGTAACAATTGAAAAAATTTCAGAATAAATCCACTAAGGGAGGAAAATAGAGTGAACATTAATGATTTATTAATAAAAGATGTCATGATTATGGATTTACAAGCTACTGATAAAAAAGGCGCGATTGATGAAATGGTCCAAAAATTATACGATGGTGGCCGCATCTCTGACATTGACACTTACAAAGAAGGAATTTTAAAACGCGAAGCACAAACATCGACTGGTTTAGGCGACGGCATCGCTATGCCTCACGCAAAAAATAGTGCCGTAAAAGAACCGACAGTTCTTTTCGCTAAAAGTAAAAAAGGGGTTGATTATGAAGCACTAGATGGACAACCTACTTATCTATTCTTCATGATTGCTGCTCCAGAAGGCGCCAATGATACACATCTCCAAGCACTTGCGGCCCTTTCTCGATTACTTATCGATCCAGACTTTGTTGGCAAATTGAAAGAAGCGGAAACTCCAGAAGCAGTCCAAGCTCTTTTCCAAGCAGCAGAAGATCAAAAAGAAGCGGAAGAAAAAGCAGAACAAGAACAAACAACGCCAGCACCAGAAAGCAATCGTAAATATATTATTGCTGTGACTGCTTGTCCTACAGGAATTGCTCACACTTACATGGCTGAAGATGCACTGAAGAAAAAAGCAAAAGAAATGGGCGTAGACATTAAAGTAGAAACAAACGGTTCAGAAGGAATTAAAAATCGTTTGACTGCTGAAGATATTGCTCGTGCTGATGGCGTAATTGTCGCAGCCGATAAAAAAGTAGAAATGAATCGTTTTGATGGTAAAAAATTAGTCAATCGTCCCGTCAGTGATGGAATTCGTAAAACCGAAGAACTAATTAACTTAGCCATTAGTGGTGAAGCTCCTACTTTCCATGGCAGTGACTCGGCTGCAAGCGACCAAGAGGATTCAGCGGAAGGTTCAATCGGTTCTCGTATCTATAAAGATTTAATGAATGGTGTTTCTCATATGTTACCTTTCGTTATTGGTGGCGGAATTGCCATTGCTCTTTCCTTTATGATTGATCAATTTATCGGAGTTCCTCAAGATCAATTAGCCAATTTAGGGAATTACAATGACGTAGCTAGCTGGTTTAACCAAATTGGTGGCGCAGCATTTGGCTTTATGTTACCTGTCTTAGCTGGTTTTATTGCTTCTAGTATTGGGGATCGTCCAGGCTTAGTTGCTGGTTTCGCCGCTGGTGCGTTAGCAAACGCTGGAGGCGCTGGGTTCCTTGGGGCCCTAATCGGTGGTTTCTTAGCTGGTTATGTAGTGGTTCTTTTACGTAAAGTCTTCAAAGGCTTGCCAAAATCATTAGATGGAATTAAAACCATTTTATTCTATCCAGTTTTTGGTTTGATTATTACGGGCTTATTAATGTTAGTCATTAACATCCCAATGAAAGCAATTAATGATGCGTTAAATCATTTCCTACTTGGCTTAGATGGCACAAATGCAGCTTTACTTGGTGCTTTATTAGCTGGTATGATGGCCATCGACTTAGGTGGACCAGTTAACAAAGCTGCTTATGTTTTCGGTACAGCTACGCTAGCAAGTACTGTTGCAGAAGGTGGCAGCGTGGTCATGGCTTCTGTAATGGCTGGCGGAATGGTTCCTCCATTAGCAATTTTCGTAGCAACTCGTTTATTTAAAAATAAATTTACAAAAGATCAACAAGATGCCGGCTTAACCAATATTGTAATGGGCCTTTCTTTTGTCACTGAAGGGGCAATTCCTTTTGCAGCAGCTGACCCATTACGTGTGATTCCAAGTTTCGTGGTAGGTTCTGCCTTTACTGGTGCGTTGGTTGGTGCGTTTGGTATCAAATTATTGGCACCACATGGAGGAATCTTTGTCGTATTCCTATTAAGTAATCCATTACTATATCTATTGTTCATCTTAATTGGGGCGATTATTTCAGGAATTGTCTACGGACTTTTGAAAAAACCTGTCGAAGTACCTGCTTAAAAAAAACAGCAAAAAAGCGATTCAACCATGGTTGAATCGCTTTTTATTATAGAATTACTAACTATACTATATTCTTTTTTGAGCTAACTTCTTTACTCTTAGATATTCTGCTCGTGAATCTTTGGCCTCTTGTTTCATGGTTGGATAAACTTTTCTTATATCATTAGCAGTAATAAAGAAAAAAATGATTGTAATAATCCTTAATACTAATACAACATACAAAATTAATTCAATTATCACAAAATTTGCCCATCCAGCTATAATTGCACCAAAGAAAACAAGTAAAAGGAATACAGCTATTGCCTCCGTTACATAGACTAGTACAGGTGCAACATATTTTCTTTTAGGTAATTTTTCTAACTTGCTCACTCCCATGTTCGCAATAAGTGTAGTAACAAATAAGACCGAGCCCCACGATTTATTGGTTTCAACTCCTAAAAATCCAAAAATAAAAATGACCATAAGGATTATTGGAATTGCTAAATAAAACCCATACATCTGATACGGTCTACTTCTATCTTTCATTTCTTGTTTTGCTTTTTTCACAGTTTCTTTCATATACAACCTACACTCCACTTCTTTTTTTCGTAAAGTATCTCATTGAAAAATTAAAAGTATATGTAATCAAATAGATTATTTTTAAGATACAATTTTTCATAAGACGCTGCTTTTTTCACTTTCTTAAATACACCCATTTTGTTTTTTTATCACTTCCCCGTTGCGTTGTCTTTGGCAGTTATTTTCCCTAATCTTCCTCCCTTCCAATTTTATAGTATTAAAGAATAATAAGTCATCAAAGTATTGATCTTTCTAGTTACTTGTTCTTTTGATAAGTATTTAGAACATATCACTGGGGTGCATCCACATAAAAAAATCATTACATAACCATTATATTCTAATTTTACCAAACTATTTTATTAGTTAAAAATGCAAATTCGCATATTCTTAATAATTTAATACAAAAAAACAAGCTCTTTTAAAAGAACTTGTTTTTTTACTTCCCTATATTATTTTCTCTTTATCGCATAATTTTCTAAATACTCAGGATTTCCTTTGCTTCTGATATACGTGTACACGCCCATCACAAAGGCCCCAATGGTATTGGTAAATAAATCCCCCATCGTATCCATCAAAGCAGCACGCCCAATAAATGGTTGGCCGTTGGACATATTATAGCGTTGTAAGTTCATGTTTCCTAATGAATCGCAGATAAATTCCCAGAATTCCCAGAAGACGCCACAAAGCCCTGCAAATGCAAACCCAAATAATAAAAATAACCACGGGGAAACATCGGCGTACTTCGTTTTCTTCAATAGGAAAGCAGCAATACCATAACCCACAGCAGTTAAAAGCATCGGACTAACAAAGTGTAAAATTTTATCCCAGAACGAAATGATTGAAATCATATGCAACGAGGTTCCTAGGAATACTGAAATAAACAAGAAAAACCAGTAAAAATAAACGATAGTCGGTGGCATAATAATTTTTAAAAATTTATTGACAAGATCCGGTAAAAAGATCAGCCCAATTCCAAGTAAACATTCGATAACAAACGTCACACCTTGTTTTGTTGAATACTTAGCCGTAAAAAATTCCCAGAGATTGTACGTCAAGCATAAGATGCCAAACACCACTAATCCATATTTAATTTTCGAATAATTTTTATCCATTTTGACACACCCTTTCAAAAGTTATTTTATATGAAAAAAACTGTAGATGAAAGACACCTTCCATCTACAGTTTTAGAAAACTCTATCGAATGAAGAGCTTATTAAAAATGTTTATTTTTCAACAGCTGTTTCAGTAATTGTTTCAACAGCACGTTTCATACGAATATCGTGTTCTAACATGTCGTTGTTTAATACTTTACGTACTTGCGCTTCAGGCATGTTGTATTGTTCTGCTAAATCTTTCACTTCAGCATCGATGTCTTCTTGTGTTACTTCGATGTTTTCAGCTTTGGCAACTGCTTCAATCACTAAGTTTGTTTTTGTGCGTGTTTCTGCTTCGCCTTCAAATTGTTTGTGTAAATCTTCTTCTGTAGAACCAGTTAATTGGTAGTACATTTCAGGAGAAATTCCTTGGCGTTGCATGTTGTTTAAGAATTCATCCATTGAACGGTGAACTTCGTCGTGAACCATTACGTGTGGTAATTCAACGATTTCAGCATTTTCAACAGCTAAACGAATTGCTTCTTCGTCTTTTGCTTCTTCAGCTGCTGCTTCTTTTGCTTCTGTCAATTCTTTACGGAATTTTTCTTTTAATTCGTCTAATGATTCTACTGAATCGTCAACGTCTTTTGCAAATTCATCATCCAATTCTGGTAATTCTTTTGCTTTTACTTCATGAACAGTTACTTTGAAAACTGCTTCTTTACCAGCTAAATCTTCTGCTTGGTAATCTTCAGGGAAAGTAACGTTTACTTCTACTTCTTCGCCAGCTTTTTTGCCAACTAATTGGTCTTCAAAGCCTGGAATAAATGAATTAGAACCTAATTCTAATGAGTAATTTTCGCCTTTGCCGCCTTCAAATGCTTCGTCGCCTAAGAAGCCTTCAAAGTCGATAACTACAGTGTCGCCATTTTCAGCAGCGGCATCTTCTTTGATTACTAATTCAGCTTGAGATTCTTGTTCGCGTTTCAAACGTGCTTCCACGTCTTCATCTGTTACTTCACGGTCTTGTTTAGACACTGTTAAGTTTTTGTATTCGCCTAATTTTACTTCAGGTTTTACAGTTACTTCAGCAGTGATAACCCAGTCTTCCCCTTTATTCATGCTTTCAACATCAATTTTTGGTTGTGCTACTGGTTCAATTCCTGCTTCTAAAACAGCCGCTTCATATGCTTCTGGTAAAACAGCGTTTAACGCATCTTCGTATAACGCTTCTTCTCCATACATACGGTTAAAAACAGTACGTGATACTTTTCCTTTACGGAAACCAGGTACGTTTAAGTTTTTTTTCACTTTATTGAACGCTTGCGTTAATCCTTTTTCGATTACTGCTTGTTCGATTGAAAAAGTTAATACACCATCATTAGTGCCTTTTTTTTCCCATTTCGCAGACATTTGTTTCCCTCCGAATAACATTTAATTTTATACATCAAACTTTATTTATGCATACCTTTAAATAGTACACTATCCCTAGGAAAATGTAAATATTTTAAGTGCTAAGAAGTGAAAGAAAGACTCGATTTTTAGCAAACTATCAGTTTTTTAATTTTTTCGGATTAAAAAAGCATAGAATTTCGAGAAATTTCCTTCTTAAAATCCTAAAAGATTGTGAACAAAATATCTTGTTCATCATCGGATGTAATCGCTTTACTTTATGAATGGCCCATTATAGAATGTATGTACTCAATATTTACGCATTATATATTTTCATCATTATACATATAATATCAAAAAAAGGAGAGGATGGTTTTGAATAAGTTCGTCTGGGGAATCTTTTCTTGCATCATATCATGGCTTTTTTTATCGCTGACTCAACCTTTGATAGCTCATTCTGAAACACTGAACCCTACAACTCACGCCTCTACTTTTAGTGAAACATTTACCTCAGTTTCAACAGAACAACAAACAACTCAAGCAACCGATATTGTGGAACAAGAAACCGAGCAAACCCATGCTTCCTCTGAAAACGATGAACCTATGGCACCTACGCCAGCTAGTGTTTCTGTTGGTAATAGCACCTTAAAAAGTACCTTAAGCACGGGAACGTATAACCAAGATATTATCACACTTTCGTATGAATACAGTGTGACACTTATCGGCTTAGCAATTAATGATCGACCGATTATTGCTATTCAACTTCCTACAGAAATTTCAAGCCAGTTAGATAACGACACTCTAAAGCAACAAGATTTTCTGACTCTTTTAACAGGGACTGTCAGTTATCCAGGAACAGCCACTCAAGATATTCACAGTTCAACTAACGGCGTCAGCCTCTCTTATAGTAGCACTTATCATTCTGTTTATCTGACTTTTCCAAGTAGCACCTTGGTGTTACTTCCCGGAAGCAAATGGTCTGCCGCCATTTCGTTTGATGTCGGCGCACTTTATAAACGAGGAATTTCAATCCCTCCTGCTCTTAACGGCAAAGACTATCCGATTCGAGGAACCTTTACAGATGTCGGCACTGGATTAGGTGCAATTAATATTATTATTGGGAACAATACAAAAACAGGCGTAATTAGCAAAGCTCAACTTAGTTTAGGTAATTACCCCGTTCCTCAAGTCACACCAGCCAAACTAACTCAACCAAATCATCTGGACACTACTGTAACAGGGACCATTCAACAAGTACAAGACCCAAACTATAACTACTCTGTTCAATTAACCTTGAACCGCCATGATGGCACCACTACCCCCATTGTGGTGAAAGGGATTTCTGTCGATGCAGCCGGAAATTTCTCGATCTCTTTAGCTTCACCATTAGAATATGGCGACACGCTCTCTACAATTGTCTTTGCTCGTTCAAAAACGTCAACCGACTATATTCAAAGCAGCCCCTCAGCTGACCAAAGTGTCAATTGGTCAATCCAACCAGTCACAAACGTAGTCGCCAATGCCGGCTCAACTCAACTTTCAGGTAAAGCTTCTCAAGCATCTAACGGAACCTATCAAGTTAAAGTACAAATAAATGGTGGTTCTATTTCCACAACGTCCTTAGATTCCAATGGCCATTTTCAATTTGCTAATTTACCCACTTTCCAAGGAGGAGAAACGGTCAGCTTGTGGGTCCAAGGGCTCAGCAATCGCACTGGCCTGCCTTTGCTAACCAGTTCTACTGTTTCTCAAACAGTTGCTTATCCTGTGCCTCAACTAACGGTCACGCAAATCATTGAGCGGAAAAATGCACAAGGGCTCTGGGAAGCTGCAAACTCTGTCGTAAGTGGTCAAATCATTCGTTTTACGTTAACCACACGTTTAACCAATCAACCAGCAACGTGGATGAATCAACAATTACGAGCAACGGTGCCTAAAGGACTGGCTCAACTTTCAGCTGCTACATTAACAAAACAATCAGCAGCAGGTTTAAGTACGCCAATAGCTGGGCTTCAACTTTTAACTGATAGTTCCACTGGTTTGCCATATTGGAGTTATCATAATTCGCTGCCAGCAGATAATTTTACGGAAGCCAATACACAATTCACCTTACAATATACAGCAACGGTTACAGAAGAATGGATAAACCAATTTCTTTTATTTTCTAGCACGGTTATTGGCAATGATGGTGGCGGAACGCCAATTACGCCAATCACTAAGGAACAGTCTTTACCTATCAAAAACGGTACCCTCCGTTTTGTGCAGATGCCAACTACAGTTTCCTTTAAAAATTTACCTTTTCCCAGCAAACGAACCATATACTCACCATCGACCATCAGCGCTCCTTTCCTCATTGCCGATGGTCGTGTTGCAAAAACACCATGGCATTTGTTGGTAAGAGAGAGTCAGCCCATGCATTCAACTTCTACAAATAAAACGATCCAGCAAGCTTTCATTTATCGAAAAAATGGCAGTGATTTTCCTATCTCCTCTTTAGCAACCGAAGTTTATCAATACACCGCAACGGACGATAACAATGTAGAAATTCCTTGGAACCAACAAAATGGACTTTTTTTAAGCGTTGCTCCTGACCTTAACTTAACGGTCAAAGAATCTTACACTGCCGAATTACAATGGATTCTTTCTGATACACCCCTCTAATTAGGATTTAGCTTTTTTAAAAGTTAAAAATAAACAAGAAAGCCTAATGGTAATAAGTCAAGATATAAATTTTAAAATATGAGTTAGATTTTGAAAAATTAGACCGCACTGAACTAGACCCGACTAAAATCAAATTTTTTTCGGGGTAATCACGAAGATTTTCGCAAATAACTTTATGTTATTTTTCTATCACCACCTTCGCCGGCTGATAGAATTGACCGTTGCGTAGTAGCGCATCGATCAAGCGCACAAATTTTCTTCCGGTTAAGACGAGCGCTCGTTTATGTTTGTGTTTAGGTACTTCATTTTTCTTTTTTTGGTAGTACTCTTTAAATTCTGGAAGTGTACTTCTTACTCGATTGGTGGCTTCAATTAAGTAGTAACGAAAATAGCGATTTCCAGAACGATTTAGTGGCGTGTTTTCAGATTGAGAGTTTCCTGATTGATTTTTAGACCAAGTTAACCCGGCATACTTTGCTAACTTGGATTGATCATCAAATCGCTCGATTTGACCAATTTCAGCGATTAAGCCTGCAGTATAAACAGCTCCTAATCCTGGGACACTTAATAAGCATTGGGCTTCTGGAATTGTTTCAAGTAAAGCAGTAATGTTTTTTTCAATTTCTTTAATCTGTTTTTTTAGAAATTTGATTTCGTTGGCGATTATACCTAATACAAGGTCAATGGAATTCTTGGTTACTTTACCTAAACGATAAGAACTACGTACAGCTTTTTGAATACTTTTGACAAGTTGCTCTGGATTTTTGAATCGACCTTTTCCTAGCTTTTGAAGTAATTCAGCGGCTGATTCAAGAGGCATTTCCGAAAATTCATCTAAGGTAATACCTTCTGTAAGTAGATTCATAATTGAAGCTCCGAATATGGAAGTTTTATTGTCTTCATTCGCAAGTTCTTTTGATAAAGTATTACATTTATACGTCAAATTTTCTAAAAAATGTTGTTTTGCTTCTACCATTTGTGTCACTAATTGATAACGAGATCTTGTTAGTCGTTGAAGTCCAACATAAACTTCTTCTTTAATAGGAGACAATGTATGGAGATCTACTCGTAGATAATCAGCTATGATCTGTGCATCAATTTTATCTGTTTTATCCTGATCGAACATTCTTGAATACTGTTTGATTCTATAAGGATTTTCTACAGTAACTTCGACAGGTAACAGCTTTAAATCTTCATCTAAGTAGAAAAACATTGCTGGGTGAAAACTATAAACAGAAGTCGATTCCATACCTATGACAATTCGGCAGAAACCAAAGGTTTCTTGGTAGTCGAGAATTCTTTGTTTGATTTCGCTAGCTCCGATTAAATCGTTGCTAAGTGAACCTTCAAACAAGATCTCTTTGGAGTCTGTTAAAAAGCAAGTATCTAATTTTTGAGAACTAACGTCTAAACCAATAAATAATTTCATGGAAGGTCCTCCTTTCATAAATTTTTTGGAATACTTAGCTATTGAAGTTTATCCCTGAATCTTATTGAATAACCGCAATCTCGCTTAATAGTACTCAATTGTTTACCTCTTAAAAGCCACCCTATTTCCTACTAGAAATAGTTTAAGAAGTGAACGGTACAGCTAATGGGTTTGAGGCATGATAATCAATAAGTCGGGATGCAGGCTTTCTGCTGTAGTCATAGCTACAAAGGAAATTAGCAGTGTTCCGATAGACCGTTTCCATAAGTCTATTATCCAGGAACAAAATTCAATAGCCAAGGTTTAAAAGTTATTTAATAAGGAATAGCCCTAAGGGGTGACTGAAACGATGGAAGTCGTTTCAAAATATATATTACGAGAAGGAATAAAAAATGAAAAAGATCGTGCGCATTTCAAGCATTTTGTTCGTTGCTACGCCTCTTATGCTTTTAAATAGTCCAAAAGTTGAAGCAGCCCAAGTCGCTTCTATTCAATCCAACGCTGATATTACGTTTGCTCTTGATAATACTGTCACGCCACCTGTCAATCCGACGAACCCTTCTCAGCCTGTGACACCTAATCCTGCTGATCCTCATCAACCTGGTACAGCCGGACCCCTTAGTATTGACTATGTTTCAAATATCCATTTTGGATCAAAACAAATTCAAGCCGGAACAGCAATCTATTCGGCACAACTGGACCAAGTACAAAATAGTACTGGCGATTTAATTAGCGTGCCAAACTATGTTCAAGTAACTGACAAACGTGGTCTAAATCTTGGCTGGAAATTATCAGTTAAACAGAGTGCGCAATTTGCTACAAGTGATTCAACACCCGCTGTTTTGGATAATGCTTCCTTGACCTTTTTAGCAGCAACACCCAATTCAACACAGTTACTTTCTTTGGCGCCATTAACGGTCCCAGTAACCTTGGATCCAACTGGTGCCGCTACTTCTCCTGTGGCGACTGCCGCTCTTTCAACAGGAATGGGCACTTGGACATTAGCTTTTGGTAGCGGAGCGACCGCTGCTCAAGGCATTCAATTAACTGTTCCTGCGACAACGAAAAAAGTTGCAGCTAAACAATATAAAACAACGCTTACTTGGATTTTGGATGATACACCACTTTAAAAGAAAACAAACAAGGTATTGCATGAAACAACTTCATGCAATACCTTCTTATAAAAAATTATCAAAAAGGAGTGCACACTATGAATCAGCAGCTTTATAAATGGCTCCATGCTATTAGCGTCATCATTTTTTTATTTTTTATTGGCTCTTATTCTGTAGAAGCAAGCGAAATGACTTTTTCTGTAAAAGCCATTTTACCCGACAATCAACGAACCAAAGAAACAAGTTATTTTGATTTACGTGTCGCTCCAAACCAAACACAAAAGCTACAAATCGAACTAACGAATCAAACAGCCAACGACATTACCGTGCTAGCTTCAGCCAATGCAGCGATTACTAATGATAATGGCTTGGCAGATTATTCTCATGCTGAAACAAAAAAAGATCCATCTGCACCTTTTACTTTTAATGAGATTGCGCAATTACCAAAAGAAATCCACCTACCTAAACACTCAACCAAGACTGTTGAATGTCAGCTTACTTTACCGGAAAAACCATTTAATGGGTACGTTTTAGGAGGACTCTACTTTGAACAAAAGTCAGATGAACAACCTGCTCACTCAGAAAACGGTGTGGCCATCAATAATCGTTTTTCTTATGTAGTCGGCGTCTTACTTAGTGAAACAGATGAACCTGTTCAGCCAGAATTATCTTTAAATGAAGTAAAAACCGATCAAGCTAACGGTCGTAACCGCGTATTAATGAATCTCCAAAACAAACAAGCGGCTATGATTAAAAAATTACAAGTCGATGCCTCTTTATATTATGAAAAAGAAGCTAAACCTCGCTACGAAAATCACCAAGAGTCGTTAACAATGGCCCCTAATACAAATTTTAATTATCGGATTGACTTAAAGGAACAACCTTTTGTTCCTGGAAATTATACTGTAAAAATCAAAGCAAACGATGGCTATCAAGACTATTCGTGGGAAAAACACTTAGTCATCCAAGAAAAAGAAGCTAAAAAATACAATGCTACCGCCGTCAACCTCCCACCTGAAAAGCACACCAATTTCCCTTGGAAACTGGTGTTTAGCATCACGCTAGTTTTTCTATTCATTTTGGGAAGCACGATTTATTATTTCAAGAAAAAAATACGTGAATCGCAACAGTAAAAAAGCACATCGACAATTGTCGATGTGCTTTCATAATCGCTTAATTATTTTGTATATTCTTCAACTAATGCAACGACTTCTTCCATCGTGTCGCATTCTTTTAATGCGCGGTCAGCAAGTTCAGCCATTTTAGTTGTGTCTAGACGTTTCATCAAGCTACGTGTTTTAAGGATAGATGTAGCACTCATTGAGAACTCATCTAAGCCCATACCCAATAGTAATGGAACAGCTGTTTGATCGCCCGCCATTTCACCACACATACCAGCCCATTTACCTTCAGCGTGTGCTGCATCAATTACATTTTTAATTAAACGTAAGATTGATGGGTTGTATGGTTGGTATAAGTAAGAAACGCGTTCGTTCATACGGTCTGCCGCCATTGTGTATTGGATTAAGTCGTTGGTTCCAACACTAAAGAAGTCTACTTCTTTGGCAAATTTATCAGCTAATACGGCAGCTGCTGGAATTTCAATCATAATACCTACTTGGATATCGTTTGAAACTTCAACACCTTCGTTGACTAATTTTTGTTTTTCGTCTTCAAAGATTGCTTTCGCTGCTCTAAATTCTTTCAAAGTAGCAACCATTGGGAACATGATACGTAAGTTACCATGAACAGACGCACGTAATAATGCACGCATTTGTGTACGGAACATGCCGTCACCTAGTTCTGATAAGCTAATACGTAATGCACGGTAACCTAAGAATGGGTTCATTTCGTGTGGTAATGTTAGGTAAGGAAGCTCTTTGTCCCCACCAATATCCATTGTACGAACCACAACTGGTTTTCCTTCCATTCCTTCAAGAACTGCTTTATACGCTTGGTATTGGTCCTCTTCAGTTGGAAAGTCAGATGAATCCATGTATAAGAATTCTGTACGATATAAACCAACAGCTTCGCCGCCGTTTTTGTGTACGCCTTCTAAATCTTTTGGTGTACCAATGTTTGCAGCTAACTCAACATGTTTGCCGTCAGCTGTCACTGTTTCTGCATTTTTTAGTTTATCCCATTCTGCTTTTTGATCTGCATAAGCTTTTGCTTCTGCTTCAAATTCAGATTTTTCAGCATCTGTTGGGTCAATAATAACATCCCCAATGATTCCGTTCACTGCTAAAATATCGCCTGCTTTTACTTTGTCAGTAATTTCTTTTGTACCAACGATTGCAGGGATTTCTAACGAACGAGCCATGATTGCTGAGTGAGAAGTACGTCCGCCGATGTCTGTCACAAAGGCTTTAACATACGTACGGTCTAATTGTGCAGTATCACTAGGTGTTAAGTCATGGGCAACCACGATTACTTCTTCGTTAATCATTGAAGGATTTGGAAGAGTCACACCTAATAAATGTGCTAAGATACGTTTGGCAACGTCACGAATATCTGCTGCACGCTCTTGCATGTAAGCATTATCGTCCATTGCTTCAAACATACCAATATACATATCCGTAACTTCTTTCAAGGCAGCTTCTGCATTGACTTTGTTGTCTTGGATATTTTGTTTGATTTGACCAACCATTTCTGGGTCAGATAAAACCATTAAATGAGCATCGAAAACTTGCGCTTCTGCTTCACCAAGGCTTTGAGCTGCTTTGTCGCGAATTGCTTGCAACTCTTCAGTAGATTTTGCTAAAGCATCGTCTAAGCGAGTTGCTTCTGCATCAGTATCTTCTACGGAAGTTTTGTTGAAAGACAAGTCAGGTTGAACTAGCAGGTAAGCTTTAGCAACAGCAACGCCATCACTTGCGGCAATCCCTTTTAGCATCTCAGACATTATTCAGCCAATCCTTCTTTTTGTAATGTTTCAACGATTGCTGCCATTCCTTCAGCTTCGTCAGCACCATCAACAGTGATTGTTACGTCAGAACCTTGACCAACGCCTAAAGACATAACGCCCATGATTGATTTTAAGTTAACAGATTTACCTTTGTATTCTAAGTTAATATCTGAGTTAAATTTGCTTGCAGTTTGTACTAATAAAGTAGCTGGACGTGCGTGAATTCCTGTTTCTGCTACAATGTGAAATTCTTTCTTTTCCATATAAATCGGTCTCCTTCGTAAATAAAAAATTTTTATGTTAGGGTTTTCCTTTCTTGATACGCTAAAATCAAACGTCTACTCGAAAAAAGACCCTTTCAGTTTCTAAGATTACCATTTTTTTCTATCTTACACAACACTTTTTGCTTAAATTTCGTGATGTTTTGCACTGACTATTCTTCCTCTTTTTGGTAACGATAAATGATTCGTCCATTTAACCCCGCTTCTCCAACAATTTCCGCGCGGTCAGGCAAAGAAATCCAAGTATCACGAAATTGGAAAAATTCATTTTGCTCCACGATTAATTCAGAGATTTCTCCAGCTTTTAATGAAGCAATTTTTTCTACAAAAGGATTTTCAGCCATTGATTTCACCACTCTTTCTCTTAAATATCAACTCTTATAGTTTACTTGAAAATGGCGCAATTGTCTGTAAAAAAATCGAATCTTTGCCTTTTTTTAAACAAGGTCTTTTACTTGATTCTCTTACAAAAAATGCTATAATAACCTCAAAGGTCAAAAATGGTCAAGTGGTTTTATAGACAGAATTTATTCCTGCTATCTAGTACTTGGCTGGTTTGAGGAAAAATGGTCTGTTTACTAGAAATAATAGAGCAAACAGCTATTTTTCTGGCCTCAGTTATTTTGAAAGGATGTGTTTCATTCAATGATTTGTCAAAATTGTCAACAAAATGAAGCAACAATTCATTTATATGCAAATGTGAATGGTCAAAGAAAACAACTGGACTATTGCCAAAGCTGCTATCAAAAATTAAAAAATCAAGCAAATAATTCCCCTCAAAATATGGGACAAGACCCTTTTGGCTTTGGGAGTTTAGACGATTTATATCGTTCTCTTTCTCGCCAAATGCAACAAGGTAATCCTTATGAACAACAAACACCACCCACTCAATTTGGTGATGGTGGTAATGGAGGTCAACCCCCTCGCGGAGGCGCTGGCGCTGGTCAAGGTTTACTAGGCGAGTATGGGATTAACATCACCGAAGCGGCACGCCAAGGAGATATCGATCCTGTGGTAGGACGTGACCAAGAAATTAAGCGTGTCATTGAAATCTTAAATCGCCGTACAAAAAACAACCCCGTTTTAATCGGTGAACCAGGTGTTGGTAAAACAGCCGTTGTCGAAGGTTTAGCCCAAAAAATTGTCGATGGCGATGTGCCCCAAAAATTATTGGACAAAGAAGTCATTCGTTTAGATGTGGTTTCACTTGTTCAAGGAACTGGTATTCGCGGACAATTTGAAGAACGGATGCAAAAATTGATTGAAGAAATCACTGAAGCTGAAAATGTCATTTTATTTATTGATGAAGTCCATGAAATTGTGGGTGCTGGTGCTGCTGGTGATGGCAATATGGATGCTGGCAATATTTTAAAACCAGCCTTAGCACGTGGTGAATTACAATTAGTCGGTGCCACAACTTTAAATGAGTACCGTATTATTGAAAAAGACGCTGCCTTAGAACGTCGGATGCAACCAGTCCAAGTAGATGAGCCAACCGTTGCCGAAACCATAACGATTTTACATGGTCTGCAAAAACGTTATGAAGATTATCATCATGTCAAATATACAGATGAAGCGATTAACGCAGCAGCAAACTTATCCAACCGTTACATTCAAGATCGCTTTTTACCAGATAAAGCGATTGACTTGTTAGATGAATCTGGTTCAAAAATGAATCTAACTATCCAACTCGTCGATCCAAAAACAATTGATAAAAAATTAGCAGAAGCGGAACAACAAAAACAACAAGCTTCCGCAGAAGAAGATTTTGAAAAAGCGGCTTATTATCGTGATCAAATCAATAAATTACAAGCAATGAAAGAAAAACAAATCAGCGATGAAGAAACACCCGTCATCACTGAAAAAGATATTGAAGCCATTGTGGAACAAAAAACTGGCATTCCTGTCGGTGACTTAAAAGAAAAAGAACAAACCCAATTGAAAAATTTAGCTGTTGACTTAAAAGCTCATGTTGTCGGACAAGATGATGCCGTCGATAAAGTAGCTAAAGCGATTCGTCGCAATCGTGTAGGCCTAGGCAAACAAAACCGCCCAATTGGTTCCTTCTTATTTGTAGGGCCAACAGGCGTTGGTAAAACAGAATTAGCAAAACAATTAGCTTTTGAGCTATTCGGTTCAGAAGATTCGATGGTTCGTTTTGATATGAGTGAGTATATGGAAAAACACAGTGTTTCTAAACTGATTGGTTCTCCTCCAGGCTATGTTGGGTATGACGAAGCTGGACAACTCACAGAAAAAGTCCGTCGTAATCCTTATAGTTTAATTTTATTGGATGAAATTGAAAAAGCGCATCCTGATGTTTTACACATGTTTTTACAAATTCTCGACGATGGTCGTTTAACAGATGCACAAGGTCGTACAGTCAGCTTTAAAGACACCATCATTATCATGACAAGTAATGCTGGAACAGGAGCTGTGGAAGCCAACGTTGGCTTTGGCGCTGCCCGTGAAGGTGTGACTAAATCTGTTTTAGGTCAATTGAACAACTTCTTCACCCCCGAATTCCTTAACCGTTTCGATGGTATTATCGAATTCAAAGCATTAAGCAAAGAAAACCTGATGAACATTGTCAGCTTGATGTTAGAAGAAGTAAATGGCTTATTAGCTAAACAAAAATTACACATTGAGGTTCCAACAGAAGTCAAAGAAAAACTCGTTGATTTAGGTTATGATCCTGCAATGGGCGCTCGTCCTTTACGTCGAACAATTCAAGAACAAATTGAAGACGGCATTGCTGAATACTATCTAGATCATCCTGAAAATCATCAATTAGTCGCAGCGTTAGATAACGAAGGTAAAATTATCGTAACTGGCGCACAAGAAGTGACTAAAACAGAAACTTCAACATCTGACCAAGCAGAATAATCAAAAATCCACACGCATTAATAACAATGCGTGCGGATTTTTTTATGCTTTTCACTTTTTATTTTCATCAAAAAAAACTATAATAGAAGAAAGATATTCGTATACTTGTTCCTCATAGAAAAAATTCAATCTGGAACTCCTGTACATAATTGGAAACGCTCTTTTGCAGCACACAACTATAATGAGGTGATAAAATGAAATTAGTGAATGTGACCAATAGCTACAAACAATTAGTAAATAAACAATTGGAAAACACGGATGCTTACTTTGTAAAAGTCTACTCAGCAGGAAACACGACCGCTGTCTATTCAGAAGCAGCTCACCATGTGGAAGTTCTGATTATGAATAAAAATCGTCGCATTCGTCCGACAGAAGTAAAAGAAATTTTAGCAAAACTGTTAAAACGATTACCTAAAGAGGCTTATGACCCAGATGAAATTTCTATCATTGAGTTAAACCATGTGACCGAAGTGTCTGTTCCATTAAAAGTTTCCCTCATGGAAAACTAAAAAAACTGCCGAAGTTTCCCCACTTCGGCAGTTTTTTAATTTATTGTGACGTTATTTTTTTTACAAGCCTTTGATAATTTTCCGACCAGGCTTCCTCATTTGTCGGACTGACTAATTTGTTTTCCTCGATTGCTTTTTTTCTTAAGTCATCCACTTCTTTTTTGAAATTTTCCCCCGATTTTTGAGCATAATCTTTAGAAAAATATTTTGATTGGCGAGAATAAGCCTTCAGTTTTGCGTCTTTAATCTCTTCTTCTGTATCTGCAAAATATTCATCATAACGAAGATCGGTTATTTTCCCTGAATCTTTTAACGTAATAACAGTTAAACGTCCAGAAAGCCCCTCCCCAAAATCTTCTGTTAGACTTGTATAATATTCTTTTGAAGGTTCTTTGATTTCCTTGGCTAAAGCCCTAGCAGCAGGAAGATAGCCATTATTAGCGCTATTGGATTGCCCTTTGGCTGTCTGGAAGGCGCCATCTAGACGATTTTCGGTAACCATTTGATTTTCTAGAAAAGTCATCGTATTAACAACGGTCACTAACGATTGATCAGTTCGGGCGTTGTTCGCTTGAAAATTTGCATAGCCGGATAAACGTTTTGTCACTCCTGCCCATTCTTCAGAATAATAGTTTTTAGGTCCACGTTCATCAAATTCTACTAACTGAATTTGTTGATCCTTAACAACGACATCAATTAAAGCCGTATAGCCGCCATCAAACACGACTTCATGATGATAATAATCCCCTTGAACTTCCCCGATTTCTGGACGACCTGACCAATACATCTTCTGAGCTTTTTCTTCTGGACTAATTCCTGATTGTCCATTATTAGCTTCTACTGTAGCGCCAGAAACAGCATCAACTTCAAAGGTATGTCCATTACGCTCATAACTCACTTTGGCAGCACTCTCCTTCGGTTGATCATTCGTGTTTGTCTGCTCCTCCTGCTTTACAGAAGTGGCATTAGTGGCTGCCGAGGCACCACTCATTACTTGGACTGCTTCTGCTTCAGTACTTTCTTTCATTTTTTCAGTTCGTTGATCTGGTTGGCACCCCATTAAAATAATCATTGAACAAAATAACCCGACAACTATCTTTTTAGTTTTCATTTTTCCTCCTTTTTAAAACTCATTGAATTACCATTTAATTTTAATATAAGTAGGATGAAAAGTATAGCTAAGAAATCGTTTTTCCTTCATATGGTGATAAACTTAACTGTCCAGATAAATATTCACCTAGATAGATTTCCTGTAATCTTTGGAAGCCTTGTCCTTGGATTTGCGTTAACAGCCAGTGCTCATCTTTTTTGATTAACTCTAGGACATCCATGTTGGCTTGACCGTCCACAATAATCGGATAACGAATACTTTCATCGCCATATTCGACGATTGTTAATTGACCATTTTGTTCTAAAACCGCCCGTTTAACAAGCTGGACTTCATAAATACCATTTGCTCGTAATTTAAACATTAGATCATTTGCAGAAATACCATTTTTCAAACATTCCTTCACCACAACCTGTCCATCCTTGATTAAAGTAATGGGTTTACCATCCACAATTTGCTTCACATAGCGATTGTGTTCTTTTGCAAATTTTAAAATTAAGACTAATAATGTCCACAAAATTAACACTAATACAAATTGGAGCACCGTAATTGAATCATTATAAATAACACCACCAATAATGCCCCCCAATACATAGTTTTGCACTTGGTCCATAGCCGATGTGGGCGCCAAATTGCCTTTTCCCATCAAATTAATTTGGACAATTAAACAAATAATACCTAAAGCAAATTTAATAATAATTGGACTATAAAACTGCATTAATTTTCCCTCACTTTACTTTATGATTTCAATCGTTGGTGTTAATAAATACGTTTCTTGTAACGTATAAGACTGCTGATCCGTACTTAAACTCATTTTATAAAAGACTTCGTCAATTTTAACTATGGTTCCGTCAGCCAATTGTGTACCATTGACATAAACTTTTTCTGGAGAAACCTTTTTTTCCTGTGCCACTTGTTCGACAAAATGTACCATTTGTGAAGATTGTGAATGCTGATTTTGGTTCAGTTGATAATTGGAATATTGAACCCCTAAAACAAATAATAATGATAAAAAAATAATAATACTTAATTCACGATATTTCGTTTGAATTTGATGTCGCACATAAAAACTAAACACAATGACTAGCCCGATTAACAAAGCAAAAATAAAAAAATACTTTAAGTAATCATTTAAATTAGATTGGCTTTTTAAATACTCGATGCCATAAAAATTCATGTTCTTGTCCACTCCTTGATAGGTTCGTTATAGTAAGTATTCTATCTCAAAAAAAACAATCACGCCTGCTTTAATACCTTATAAGAAGAAAAAGCTCAGCGCAATCATCTTGAGAATGATTGCGCCGAGCTTCAATCTTCTAAAGATTCAGCTACTGATTGATTACAAATTAATTTTACATCAAACTTTTCAGTTCAACATCTGGATATTTATCCGCAAACCAGCGTTCCGCAAATTGGTTTTCAAATAAGTAAAAGTCCCTTTTTATCAGGCTTCATCATACAATAAATAATCTTAGAAAGCAATCCATTTCTGCTACAAACCAACGCAATGTTCAACCTTTGTTTTTCTCAATATACCTATTACTTCTTAATCAATAATTTTAGTAGGAAAATTGATTAGACAAGTATCACAAAACAAAAGTTGAAAATTATATGTTATTTAATGTGACTTTTCTATTCTATCAATTGTGCCTAATCCAAACTATTTTAATGGATAAATCTGCGTTTTTCTTGAGGGAGTAGATTCATGAACAACATTGCTGAAGGATAGTGTTTCTGTATATATTCCAAAACACCTAAACTTCCCTTATCTTCGGAATTTCGGAGTTCTTCTTTTATTTGAGACATATCTACATGAATACTTCTACTTAAAAAATCCACTGCATCTGGAAATTCTTTATCAGTATGAAAAGTATCATAAAAATCGGCAAGTTGTTTACATGTGACCGATTCATCTATTGTTAGTTCTATTAAAGCTTTCTGGATATTCAAACTTATCTACTCCAATCTGTTTTCAAGAATACTTCTTTCAATTCCTCTAAAGTTTTTACTCTTTTAGATAAATCCGCATTCATGCCTGAATCAATGAACTTCTCTACTTCTTTATTTTTATTATTATTCAAATTCTTTCTCCCAGTCATTATGCTGAATTGTGTCATAATAATTCTGTTTTTAGCTCTTTAGGTACTTTTCTTCGCATATTCACTTTTATGGTAGAATCTCCTTTTTCGTTAAAAGTAGATACCATGTTAATGTCCTGTAAATTATTTAATAACTCAATATTTTGAGGAGTATTCTCTATTTCAACTACTTTATTTTTTCCATTTTCATCAATATACAATTCAGAGATTGGTTTGTTTTGTGTTCCCAGCCAATATGTTACATTTTTTATAGAAATCTCATTCAACTTTTTATTTTTGAAAAGATTATTGAGTAAGTCAACGAATAGTTCCGTATTTGACAAATTGTTAAAAATACAATCATATTCTTCTATTGAAAAATCAGTAATATTATTCTCTAAGAACAAATTAAGCGTTTGTTCAATTGTTGATTTACTTAATGTCCTCTCTTTTAATTTAAAGATAAAATATTCTTTTAAGCATTCAACATTTATATTCTCAAGCAATTTTACAAATAGTGTATCATCACAAGAAATTCCTCTTTCGAACAGAATTTCTACTAATTTAGTATTTTCGAAAAACTCATCTGATTCTTCATCAACAATAGTATCTAGTAACTCTTTAACTGATTCCAGTTTCCAATTCTTTATGAGAGAAAACATTTCATCTTCTGACAAGTCAATCTCAGAATAATTTTCTAGAAAGTCATTAGGATGATTAAGTACTACCTCTACAATAACACCATCTTCCTTAAACTTACTAACATTTTCTATATTAAAATCAATTAAATTATTTCTAGCTAAAATATGAGTGCTTTGACTTGAAAGATTGCCTGCATCATATGTCGTAATCTCTAGTAGTTCAATATTATCCTCTGTAATACCTATCGCTTTATTATCAACCATCCTTTTAAGCAATGCTTTTAATTTATCTTTTGAATCAGATTTATCATATTGTTTTTTAAGAGAAATCACTTCATCCTGATTAGTGAATATTGAGTTCATAACAGACAAATCAATTTCTACATTTTCATAATAGTCTTCTATATTTTCCCATGTGATACTACATTTTCTCTTCTCTAGTAATGTTGTCCAAAGCGAAGAATCCGTTACTTGGTTTATTTTTTCTACTGTAATATTCGATTTATCTATTAGGTTTGTCTTAATATCTGGTTTATTAAGTTTTTGGGAATTTAATAGACTTAAAAAACTTTTCTCAGTTTCGAGTAATTCGTCTAATGAAAATAGAACTTCATCTACAAAATGATATAAGTTCATATTCGTATTTCTGATTAAATCATCTATCTTAGAATTTAATATATTTGCGTAAGAGACCGCTTTTAATTCATCTGAATTTTTGTAGTTTAAAATTTTAGAAAACATATCTTTATCATATCTATACAAATCATATTTAATGAATTTATTGTATTGTTCTTCAGACAAGTTATCTAATTCTATATCATTAAAATAGATTTTTGCAGATTCAATTGCCTCTTCATTATGTTCAGATAAGACTTCCATAATGGTATTAGACTCTACAAACTCTTCAATTTCTATAAAGAAATTAGGTCTATTTAAAATGTTTTCACTTATTAAGAATTTATAGTCAGCTACATCTTCATTACCTTCAAACTCTTCATTACCTTTATAAACCGCCTTATGCTCACTCAATACCTGTAATAACAGTTTCTTTCTATCATCTTCACCATAATATAGAGTTATGTCCCCTAAACAAACATAAAAAATCAAGTCAATCAATCGGTTCTTTTCTGAAGCGTTGCATTTTTCTATAAAATCATTCGTATATTTTCTTAATAATTCAAAAACTAAATTAGCAATATTCAATTTATTTTCATCTAAAATTACCTTTAAATTTTCTAAATATATGTCTTCTTCTCGAATAAAGAATTTTTCTAAAACTACATCACGAATCTTAAGTGGGTCTTTATAGCTATTAGAAAATAGGTATTTTAAAATATTGATGTTAAGTATTCCCTGCTTTTCAAAATCTTGTGGTAAAAGTTCACTAACAAATCCTTCTGGATTATCAAGTTTTTCTTTAAATTCAACGCTTTGATTAGACTTCAATTTAACTAATAGATTTTTATCATCAATAGTCATGCTTTTTTCATAAAAAATGGATAAATACGATGAGTAGTCTTCGGCTAAATAACCATTAGATAAAATATACAGAATAAAATCCTTATCTTTATTGTCGTATTTTTCTTTTGGCATTTCTGCATATATTAATTTTACTAACTCAGGATACTTTTTTATTTTTTGTTTCAAAGATGCCCTGATGAAAGCATTTAACTCGTTTCTCTTTAAATCATACTTTTCCTGTTTCTTCTCTCTTCTTACTATTAAAATTGAATCTTGTTCTTGTACTATCTGTTTAAATCTAGATTTTGAAATATTGGAGGCTCCACGATTCCACAAATTGAAATTAATATTTTCTTCTCGGTTTTGTAAAATACTATCAATAATTGTCATATCTAAACCCTCTAGATTTCTATATTTACCATCAAGCAATATACTATCACTTATCGAGATTCCTTGGTCAAATAAGAACTTCTTTATTTCCGATAACTTATCAACATTTATTTGTTTCTCGATTTCCTGAAAGTCATTGTCAATTATTTCTAGCTCTTCGTTTACTCCTTTAATTAATTCCTCATCAAATTTCCCTTGAACAATTATTTCATAGATAAAGCCTTGTGACTTCTGTAACTCTGTAAATACAGAAGGAACTAGATTTTTTAACGCTATTATTGCAAATAAAGATTCTTTATTCATACTTCCTGATAAATTTCCATGTATATCTAAATAAGTAAAAAACTCATTAACGATATTTGTCAACAATCTCAAATCTGAAATATATAAGGAAATATCTTTTAAAAATTTCTCAAAGTTTGCATCTAAACCACCCACTGATTTCTCCTTCATCATAGGTATTAGATATTCTCTTGAATTAAACGTATCTACGACTGGTATTATCGGAATAATCAGTTCAAAAAATTTCGTTCTAATTTCTGATTCATGTTCCTCAATATCTTCTTTTGAATTTGAAAATATATCCTCTTTCACAGCATATATAAATGTAATTTCCCGACTGATTTGTTTTGAATTGTTTAGAAGTAGATTAAGTTCCTTTAAATGCTCGAATACTCGAATACTTTTAAATCTGTCAACATCTTCTATAACCACCACATCGAACTTATTCGTTTCAAAATAATATAAAATTTCATCTATATATTTATTAAAATAAGAAAAATTATTTTTGTCCTCTTCAATTGAAACATTAGCAAAGTTTAGTTTTGAAAGTTTGAATTGTTTCAAAACTGTCTGAAAGATTTGAAACAATAAAATACTAATGCTGGCTAATAGGACACAATACAAAATTAAATCAATAGACTCTGTTTTACTGGCGATTCCTTCGACATTACTTAATATTATTTCTTTGAAATTTAGATAATCTTTTAAATAGAAAAAGCTTACCAACGATGCAAAAAATAGTAAGTATAATAAAAACTTTTTTCTACTCGAAATATGATTGATTTTTTTGAAACGTGAATATGGCAACTTAGAATTTTTTTCTCTATAAATCATTTGTTTTACCAAACTATTTTCTAATTTTTCGTTCAAATCATCAATATTATCAATTTCCTCTACATTCGTATTTTGGTTTTCCAATTCTTGTTTAGAATAGGAACCCAATGATAAATTCAAAACTTTATAATTAGGATAAAGGATTTCAAAATTCTTTATTATCGTACTCTTTCCTGAACCGTAACTACCCATTAAAGCAATATTAGTTACATCAGGATTTTTAACACCATCATGAATTCGCTTAATATATGGCATTATTCGTTCTAACTCTATACCTTTTAAAATCTTTGGAGATAAACTACTTTGAATAAATTTTCCAGCATTATTTTTTTCTTCAATTTTATTCGACTTTGCTTTAAACCAATCAATTATTTGATTTATAACAATTAAGTATGATGTCCAAAAAGTTTTTCTTAATTTTTCTAACAATTTTTTACACATCCTTCGTTAAATATTCATTTTAATTATAACAGCTTTCAACTTAATTAGGGATATAAAAAAAACTAGTCTAAAGCAGACTAGTTTTCAATTTCTTCAAAATTTTATCAACTTCAATACAGACTTCCTTCAATTTCTGAAACACTTTCAACAATAGTCAATTCCATTTCTGAACTATCTATTGTTTGATGAATAATATTCTGCACAGTATCTCGATATACCTGATTTCCTACACAATCGTTAGACAATGAATCCAATGCTAGCAAAGTGAAAATAGCTTGCTTATAGCTTAGATTACTTTCAAGCTGTAGCGGTTCAACATTTATTGATTTGAAAAAATTTGCTGTGTTTCTCAATTTTGATTTATAATTTTTGATTGTTATTTTTGAAAAACCTCTCACTGTAATATCCATACAAAATTCTAAAATAATATCCTCCCAATTCATAGAAAAAAGTCCCTTCTTATCAAATTTTGATAAAAAAGGACTTCTTGCAAACCAACGCATCTTAATGGATTTTTGCTGAAGATGCGAGCTTCAATCTTCTAAAGATTCAGCTACTAATTGATTACAAATTAATTTTACATCAAACTTTTCAGTTCAACATCTGGATACTTATCCGCAAACCAGCGTTCCGCAAATTGGTTTTCAAATAAGAACAATGGTTGGTCGAAACGGTCCCGTGCCAAAATGTTTCGGCTAGAGCTCATGCGTTCATCTAAATCTTCTGGATTAATCCAGCGGGCAATTTTAGAACCCATTGGCGTCATTACTACTTCAGCATTGTATTCATTGGACATTCGGTATTGGAAAACTTCAAACTGCAATTGACCTACGGCGCCAATGATATATTCTTCTGTTAAATATGTTTTATATAATTGAATGGCTCCTTCTTGAACCAGTTGGTAAATTCCTTTATGGAAAGATTTTTGTTTCATCACGTTTTTGGCAGTCACTTTCATGAATAATTCAGGGGTAAATGACGGCAACTCTTCGTATTGAACATTCATTTTCCCTTCATACAAAGTATCGCCAATTTGGTAATTTCCTGTGTCATACACGCCGATAATATCGCCTGCAACAGCTTCTGTGACGTTTTCGCGGGCATCCGCCATAAATTGTGTCACGTTGCTTAATTTGACTTTTTTACCTGTTCTACCTAAGGTCACGTCCATGCCTCTTTCAAAAACACCTGAACAAATTCGAACAAAGGCAATTCGATCACGATGGGCTGGGTTCATATTCGCTTGAATTTTAAAGACAAAGCCTGAAAATTCTTTTTCATAAGGACTTACTTCGCCACCCTCTTCTGTTTTATGCGCATGTGGCGCAGGCGCAAATTGTAAGAAGGTTTCTAAAAATGTTTGAACCCCAAAGTTTGTCAAAGCAGAACCGAAGAAGACTGGCGTTTGATCACCACGAGCGATTTTTTCCTCGCTAAATTCATCGCCTGCTTCTACCAATAACTCAACATCTTCCAACACTTGTTGATAAACGCTGTTATTGTGCAATGGTAAATCGCTTGGGATATCGCCATCTTTTAAAGGAATAAAACGCTCCCCGCCATTATTTTCTGGACGATATAATTCCACACGTTCATTATAAATATCGTATAGACCTTCTAGGCCTTTTCCCATACCAATTGGCCAGTTCATTGGATAAGATTCAATATCCAATAGTTCTTCCAATTCTTCTAAAAGTTCCAATGGTTCCCGTCCATCACGATCCAATTTGTTAATAAAGGTAAAAATTGGAATACCACGTTTTTTAACAACTTGGAAAAGTTTTTTCGTTTGTGCTTCAATCCCTTTGGCACTGTCAATAACCATCACAGCACTATCCACGGCCATCAATGTCCGATACGTATCCTCTGAGAAATCCTCATGCCCTGGGGTGTCCAAGATATTAATCCGTTTGTCTTGATAGTCAAATTGCATCACAGAACTCGTTACCGAAATTCCCCGTTGTTTTTCAATTTCCATCCAGTCAGATTTGGCAAAGTTCCCTGTTTTTTTCCCTTTGACTGTTCCAGCTTGGCGGATGGCGCCCCCAAATAATAATAATTGTTCAGTAATCGTTGTTTTCCCAGCATCCGGATGGGAAATAATCGCAAACGTACGGCGACTATCGACTGCTTCTTTTTGATTGATCGTCATAAAAATCTCCTTATCACTTGTGATGTTTATTTATTTATTTTCTTCAGCATAATTTTTGATTAACCTTTGCTAGTATATCATGTCAAGCCTTGAGAATAAAGAGCTGCTGTTGGCTGTTTTTTAAAAGGAAAACCTGCGACATTAGTCAAAACGACTGATGTCACAGGTTATTTTTAACGTCTTGGTTCGTCATCTTCCATTTCTTTACGGAAAAAACGACGATTTTCTTCTGGTTCTTCATCGACAGTTTCTTCATCGTAGAAATGAACGCGTAAGACTAGCAAACGTGTGCCTTCCATTTCTTCAGCAGTTAACTTAATATTGCCCACTTCAAAAGAAGGTTTTTCCCCTTCATCAGGAATGGTTCCTAATGCTGTAATTAAGTAACCTGCCATTGTATCAACATCGCTCATGTGTAAATCTGTTTCAAATACTTCATTAAATTCGTCAATTAACATGCGTCCTTGAACCAAATATTCATTGTCAGCCACTTGTGTATATAAATTTTCTACTTCATCTGTTTCATCGTCAATTTCACCAACGATTTCTTCTAGTAAATCTTCCAGTGTTGCTAAACCGACAACACCGCCATATTCATCTAGTAAAATCGCCATTTGGTTTTGTGTTCGTTTTAACTCATAAAGTAAATCATCAATAAAAATGGTTTCTGGGACAAATAATGGTTCTTGGATAATCGCGCCTAATTCAATGTTTTCAAAGCCTAAATTACGTGCAGCTTTTAGTAACGTTTTGGTATGTAAAATACCAACAATTTTATCTTTGTCTTCACTATAAACAGGAATCCGAGAATAATTTTCTCCTAAAATTAAATTGATGTTTTCTTGGACATCATCTTGGATGTCAACCATGAATGCGTCTGTCCGAGGAACCATTACTTCTCGTGCCACTTTTGTATCTAATGAAAAGACACCTTGTAGCATTTCTAGTTCTTCGTTTTCCAAAACACCTTCTGTTTCAAGCATATAGCGCATTTCATCTCGTGTCATCTTCGAATCAGCATCATCGAAAGTCATTGGTGTGATTTTGGATAATAAATCGGTCGAAGCCGATAGCAACCAAACGAAGGGACGCGCGATAACTCCTAAAAAGCGAACTGCACCAGAAGTCAATTGAGCGACTTCTTCTGATTTATTCATAGCAATTCGTTTAGGGTATAATTCACCAAATACAATAGAAACGTACGTTAACAATGCTAAGATAATGATACTGGCAAGACTCTTAGCTGCGGCGCCGCCACCTAATACAGGGGCCAAACGACTAGATAAAGTCTCTGCTAATGAAGCACCAGATAGGATATTAACCAAAGTAATCCCTACTTGGATTGTGGATAAAAAGTTATTGGGGTCTTGCAATACCTTAAGCAATTTTTGAGCTTTTGCGTCGCCGTCTTCCGCTTTTTGTTCCACACGATTCTTGTTAACAGATACGACTGCAATTTCCGCCGCTGCCAAAAAGGCATTGATAAACGTCAACACGACTAATAATAGAAGTTGCGCAATTAGCGACTGACTCTCAGGGTCAGCATTATTCATAATGTTCTCTCTCTCCTTAATTGTTGATAATTCCGAGGCTGTACTTTCGTACTCTTTTAACGTTCTTCCTCTTTTTATGGTTAGGCTTAGAAACAGACACAATCAGTATTATGACAGGTTATTTTCTATCCTAATCCATAAAATCATAGCACGAAAGATTAGCGGATTCAATCATTAACCGTTATTTTCTTTCGTATTTGTTTCATTCCCTAAAAGAACGGCATTGGTAACTTTTTCACTACGACCCGCTTTGACCATATCAATAACATAGTAGATAATGGTCCGGCAGATTGCGTAAAATGGGACGCCGAGGAAAATACCTAGCAAACCTGCTAAATTTCCTGCTACCAATAAAATTAAAATAATCGTTAATGGATGGATTTTTAGAGATTTTCCGATAACGTTTGGATAAATAATATTTCCGTCCAATTGTTGAACCACTAGCACCACTAAACAACATAAGGCTGCTTTAACGGGTTCATTAAAGATGGTCACTAAGACAGCAGGCGCTAATCCTAGATAAGGGCCTAGATAGGGAATTAAATTCGTAAAGCCGGCAATGACACCAAATAAAAAGGCATAACGAACGCCAAGCAATGAATACCCAATAATCGTAAATGTACCGACAAATAAACATTCAATCGCTTGTCCACTAATATAACTGGATAAGGTTTGGTTCAATTGTCCTAAAAGATCCACAATATCATCTTTTCTTTTCTCAGGTAAAAAACGTTGAATCGCTGGTACTAGCTTGTCTCCATCTTTTAACATATAAAATAAAATAAATGGCGCAGTGACCAAAACAATGGTGGTTGACGCCACCGTTGATACGATTGAACCTAAGCTACTTGATAAACTACTTAAAAATTGTTGGATAATATTTGCATAAGAAATATCCATTTTTTCAATATAGCTTGTTAAATCAATTTGTTTAAAAATAGGTAACTCCGCAATCTCATAAATCCAGGTCTCCACTTGTTTAAAGAAATCCGGCATACTTGATGCTAAACTAGCTAGCTGATCTGCCAACTTAGGGATAATTGTTAATAAGATCAGAACTAATGCGATGATTAGTAATAAAAATACCAGTAAGACGGCATAAATTCGTTTCATTTTCGTCTTCATTAGTAGATTGACCACAGGATTTAGTAAATAATACAAAAAGCCTGCTACTAAGACTGGGGCAAACAACGTTGAAAAGAATGTCCCAATCGGTGCAAATAAGAAATTAATTTTCGAAGCAATAAATAATAGCATGGCCACGACAAGTAATTCAACTGACCAGAAAAATAATTTCGATTCTTTAAATCGATTAATCACAGCGGCTCCTCCTTTATTTTTATTCAATTGTTGCTGTTTTATTTTATCACACCTTCCCCCCTCAGTCATTGAGAATACTTCATTGCTAGAACTTTTTCGTGGTATAATAAAATAGAAACAGATTCTGAACTTGGGGGTTTTTCTATGCATGTAGCTCAAACAAAAGATACCATGAGTGATCTTTATTTAGATGCTGTCCGGCTTCGTCAACGCGTATTCGTAGCGGAACAAGGGGTACCAGAAGAGATGGAAATCGATGAATATGAAGCACATTGTATTCACTTTGTTTTGTACACGGATCATGTAGCTGTCGCAACTTGTCGCTTGCTTCCACTAGAAAATGGCGTTATGAAATTACAACGAATGGCCGTTGAAAAAGCTTACCGTGGCGCCGACTATGGACGAGTGATTATGGAAGCGGCGGAAAATTTTGCCAAAGAACAAGGCTACCACAAGATTACTCTAGGAGCACAAGTCACCGCTGTAGGCTTCTATGAACGTTTAGGTTATCAAAAAACAGGAGCACCTTTTATGGATGCTGGCATTGAACACTACGAAATGAATAAAGAACTATAACACCAATTAAATCGGAAAATTTAGAGCTTGGAGCATTAGCCATTTTGGCTAATGCTCCAAGCTCCTTTTGTGGGCTGTTTACATCGGCTATTTTTTTGATAGCTGTTGATAACGTTGATACCAGATATCTACATATTCGGGCGAGAAGGGGCCTTTTTCGTTATTAATCCAATCCACTAAAGTCTTGACATTTTCTTTTAAAATGAAGTCAATATCTTCTGGATAATCCATTAGTTTGCTATGAAATTCATATTCATCAACGTCTAGTAAACGTTTTTCACCATCTGGAAAAACCTTGATATCTAAATCATAATCAATATACTTCAACGCTTCGTCATCTAAAACATATGGCGAAGCCAGATTGCAGTAATACGAAACCCCCTTTTCTCTAATCATTGCTATTATATTGAACCAATATTTCTTGTGAAAATAAACAATGGCTGGTTCACGAGTCACCCACCGACGTCCGTCGGATTCCGTTACTAACGTGTGATCGTTCACACCAATTAAAGAATACTCGCTCGTTTTTAGTACCATCGTATCACGCCACGTTCGATGTAAATGTCCGTCATGTTTATAACTCTGAATGGTTACAAACTCGCCTTCTTTAGGAATTCCCATAATACCCCAACTTTCCCCAAATAAAGTAAAGCAATGTTACTTTTTGGGTGTTCATACATCGATATCGAAATAATTATATCATATCTTTTGAGTTTGCGTACATTGAGTTCACTTAAAGAAGACGATTTCTGAAAAAATTTAATTCAGATGACCAATTAGTTCAAATTCAGTAAATATTTTCAGCTTAATTACTGGATTTTTTCAAAGACTGATACTGCGCTCTCTCTTAAAACCTGATTTAATTCGTCAACATTTTTTTTACCAGTTGTTTCAAGCCACGCAACGGCTGCTTCAGCACCTTGTTGAACAAATGGAAGCACGCCGTCTGCCCAAGTTGCGCGACCACATAAGACTCCATTAAACGAGGAACCTGCTTTTTTTGCAAATTTCAATGTTTCCTGAAACATCGCAGCACTAACCCCTGCACTCAAGAAAATAAATGGAAGTTGTGTTGCTTCACTTTGCATGTTGAAAAAGGCCTGCGCTTCATCTTGGCTATAAAGACTTTCAGTGCCAAAACCTTCTACAAAATTCATGTTCACAGGGACTTCTACTTTTAAAACATCAACATTATAGCGATCCTTTGAAAATTCTTTCATCGCTTCAATTACTTTGTGCGGTTTTACTTTAGCGTATTCTTTTGAAGCACTATCCGAATTGTTTGCATCATAAGAGACAATTTCTAAAAAGAATGGAATTTCTTCGGCTAAACACTCTGAACCAATCCGTTCTATATAAGCTTTCTTTTGTTCATTGATTGCTTCACTTTCGTCAACATCGTAGTAAAGTAAAAATTTACACGCGTCTGCGCCCGCTTCTTTTAAACGCTTAACCGACCAAACATCAAGACTATCGGGTAACCGTCCTGGTGTCGAAGCATCGTAGCCCGTTTTTTCATACGCAAGTAACAAACCTGAAGTCTGTGCTCGATTTTCAGCAGCAGCTAGGCCATATTCTGGATCCAACAAAATTGCTGAAGTCTCTGGTGTTAAGCAACGAGATACTAATACTTTAAAGTCACTGATTTCTTGCGCAGTCACCTCTTTGTATTTTCCCATCATGCGTTTTAAGGCCCCACGTTGATCAATGGCTAGTGCGCCAATAATCCCTTGATCATCTACCAGATTTTCTAAATGTTTACGTTTTTGTTCACTAATTTTTTTCATTCTGTTCCCTCACTTAATTGATTATTTAGTAACGTAGCAATTTTAGCTGGCGAACTTGCTTGTTTCAGTCCAGAAGTAACTTCTTCTCTTAATAGGAGGCGCGCAACGGAAGAGAGTAATTTCAAATGTGTCGTGCCAGCTTCGGCATCTGGAATAAACAGCGCAATCACAAACTCCGTTAATTGGTTGTCAAGGCTCTGCCACTCAACACCTTGGTCCAAGGTAACGATGATAATGGCCGCTTGTTGAATCGTTGCTGCTTTTGCATGAGGTATCGCAAATCCATTCATCATCCCCGTTGTTCCTTCTTGTTCTCGCTCGTTCAGTTTATCGAAAACTTCCTGTGCGTCCTGAGCAACTTCCAATTCTGTTGATTTTTTTGCTAAAAAGTGAAAAACATCCTCTTGCGTTTGTAACTGTTGATTTAAAAAAATATGATTTTCTTTAATAAAAGCCATTCCATCCACTCCTAATTCCTGTTATTTCATTTTTTTGATAACGATTGCTCTTGTTTGGCGATTCTACTTTTTTGTACAAAACCTAGCAATAAACCGCCTACCAATGAACCAGCTAAAATTGCCAGAACCCATTGAACAGCGTGAGTAACAACTGGTAAAACAAGAAATCCTCCATGAGGTGCTGGCACTTGTACCCCAAACATATACGTTAGGACTGCCGCAATTGAAGATCCGAGCATCATAATTGGTAAAACCTTCAATGGATCTTTTGCCGCAAACGGAATAGCGCCTTCTGTAATATGTGTGGAGCCTAAAATAAAGTTCACTAGGCCCGCATTGCGTTCATTTGTGTCAAAGTATTTTCCAAAGAATAATGTAGCAAAGCCTGTAATTAAAGGTGGCGCTATGCAGGCAGCAGAAACTCCTGCCATAAAAGAAGTATTGCCTTGAGCTAAGAGTGCCGTCCCAGTAACATAGGCCGCTTTATTAACTGGACCTCCCATATCAAAGGCACACATACAACCCACAATAATTCCTAAAACCAACGGACTGGAGTTTTGGAAACTAGCTAAAAAGCTCATCATTCCTTCGTTAACAGCTTTCATCGGATCTGCTAATAAAGACATAGTGATACCAATAACTGCAACGCCAATGACTGGATAAAGGAAAATTGCTTTTAAACCATCTAATGATTTAGGCAAACCTTTAAATACTCTTTGTAATAAAAGAATGAAATACCCAGCAAGGAAACCAGATAATATCCCTCCTAAAAAGCCAGTACCACCCGTGTTAGCAATCAAACCACCGACAAAGCCCACAACCAAACCAGGTCGTTTCGCAATCCCCTCTGCGATATACGCAGATAAGATTGGCACCATCATGCCCATTGAGGCATCACCAATACTTTTTAACATAGCAGCGGTAGCATTATACTGACTACTTTCTGGATCAAATGAATAAATGCCCCAAATAGCAAAAGAAAGAGCAATTAAAACGCCGCCTGCTACTACAAACGGCAACATGTGAGAGACGCCATTCATTAAGTTTTTATAAATACTATGTCCAACATTTCCTGAAGAAATTTGTGTCTCCTGTTCAAGTTCGTCCACTGCTTGGTTTTCGGCTGCAATCGATCCTTTGCCTGCGAGTGCTTCTTCAATTAAGCGATCTGCTTCTTTAATCCCCACACTGACAGGGACATCAATGATTCGTTTCCCAGCAAAACGTTCTGCTTGAACGTCTTTGTCGGCGGCAATAATGACTGCCTCCGCTCCTTGGATTTCTGCAGGTGTTAACTCGTTTTCTATGCCAATCTGACCATGTGTTTCAACCTTAATCGTAATACCTTTACGTTTTGCAGCTTGTTCCAATGCCTCCTGTGCCATATACGTGTGCGCTATTCCCGTCGGACAACCTGTAGCAGCTATTAATTGATACGTAGCCATCTGTTTATTCCTCCTCTTGAATCTTTATTTGTTGCTCTAACTCCTGAACATCTGAAAAATCTGTCAATCCTTTGCGAAATGCTGTTGAACTACCTGCTGCAATACTTCTTTTTAAATTTTTTTCCAATGAAAGTCCTTGATGCCAACCAGCTAAAAAGGTACCTAACATTGCATCCCCTGAACAAGCTGTATTCACAACCATTCCAGTTGGTGAATTACCTGAAAGAACCTTTTCATTGTTCATAAATAAAGCCCCTTCACTACCTAAAGAAAGTAAAATATTTTTGGCTCCCCGCTTCAGTAATTCTTGTCCGTAAAAAATGTAATCATCCTTAGTCTGCACTTCTGTATGAAACCACTCTTGAAGTTCTTCTTCATTTGGTTTCAATAAAAATGGTTGATAAGGCAAACAATCTAAAATTTCTTCATAACTACTGTCTAAGATTAAGAACACCTGTTTTTCAAAACAAATTCGGCTAATTTCAATCAAAATACTTGGCGAAACCCCTTGTGGTAAACTTCCTGATACGCACAAATAATCCCCTTTACGTAACTCTGAAATTTTTTTCAAAAAACGTTGTACATGTTCTTCAGATAATTTTGGTCCCTTATTGACTAATTTGTATTCCTTTTGATCTTGGGTAACTTTTGTAAACACATTGATTCTCGTTGTGCCAGCGACTTCGATAAAATCAGTGGTTATCTCTTTTTCTTTTAAATAATCCTCGACATAGTTCCCAGTGAAACCAGCTTTGACTCCCAAAGCGGTATTATCAATCCCTAACATCTTTAAAATTAGGGAAACATTGACTCCTTTCCCGTTTGCTTGAATATCATCTTCCTTCGTGCGATTCACGACAAAAGGAACTAGCACTTCTGTTTCGATAAATAAATCAATGGCTAAATTTAATGTACATGTATAAATAGTCACTGTAGTTCCTCCTTTCTCCTCTTTATTATGTCTCAAAATACCATGTAAAGGTTTTCATTCTTTCGCAAAAATATAGAAAACATTTACAATTTCATAATTTCTCTAGCTTTTTTATTTTTTTTCATTAAAAATAGGCTTATAAATGTTTTTTAGCGAAAGAAAGAAGGGCTGGCCATTATGGAACAAAAATTGAGTGAGTCAGAGCAATATCTCTGGCATTTTATCGAAACACATATTTTAGAAATCCCTGATTATTCCATTGTAAAATTAAGCGAACGAGCCAACGTATCAACTGCGACGATTGTAAGAACCATGAAAAAGAAAGGCTATGAAGGTTTCACATCCTTCAAGCATCACTTGAAAGATAAAGAAAACCAAAATATAAATTTTTCAGCATTAGAAAAAGTAGACCGAGGAATTCGGACGGCCATTTTAAAGAATGAAGAAGAAGTAACTCGCACGATTAACATGATTGAAATTGGTAATATCGAAGATGCAATCCAAAAAATCAAAGCTTCTCGACGGATTATTATCTTTGCTAGAGGTTTTTCAGAATTAATTGCTCAGGAAATGATGGTTAAGTTTCAATTGGCTGGCAAATACTGTGAACTGCATACGGACCCAGAAATTATTAAAAATATTAGTAAAAAGTTATCAAAAAAAGATGTGGCTCTTTTTGTTTCTTTAAACGGAGAAACCCAAGAATTAGTTGTCGCTGGTAAAAACTGTTACGACTCAGAAATTGGGACTATCCTTTTAACTGCAAGCAAACACTCTAGTTTAATGAAATACATTGAAATTCCGTTCGTAGGCTTCAAATCAGAAGGCTCCTTTTTCCCCGATTATGAAGTGCGTTCACGGTTACCACTATCCATTCTGGCCAGAATTTTATTGGACGCCTATGCTTTAAGAACGACAACTTAGGCTTTCTTAAATAATAAAAAACAAGCATTCCTTCACTTAAAATAAAGGAATGCTTGTTTTTATTTTGCAACAAAACGTGCTTCTACTCGATAAATTCGTTGACCACGACTAGAAAATTTTTCTTCGTATTCTGTCATAATGTTGCCTTCAAACTCGCTATTATGCAAATCTAGCCATACACGTTCAATAATCATGCCATATTTAGAAAAGCTACTTAATGAGTATTCGAAGAGCCCTTGATTATCCGTTTTAAAATGAATTTCTCCATTTGGTTTTAAAATAATTTCATCTGTTGCTAAAAAGTTTTTATACGTTAAACGACGTTTTTCATGTTTTTTCTTTGGCCAAGGATCTGAAAAATTTAAATAGATTAAATCTACTTCATTTTCAGCAAAATATTCTGTTAATGCTTCGCCGTCTACTCGCAATAACTGTAGATTAGGTAACGGGTCGGCCACTAGCTTATCTAATGCAATCGATAAAATACTTAATTGCATATCGATACCAATATAATTAATTTCAGGATGTGCTTTAGCCATTTCATAAATAAAACGACCTTTACCTGAACCAATTTCAATGTGGATGGGATGATTATTGCCAAAACGTTCTTGCCATTTCCCTTGCCATTTTTCAGGACCTTCTACCACATATTGTGGATATTTTGCCATATATTCTGCTGCTCCGGGTCTATTTCTTACACGCATATTTAAAATTCCTTTCTTTTAAAAACAGACTGGTGAAATTCGCCAGCCTGTGTGGATGTTAAATGAATTAGTTTAACTACTAAACATTCGTTTTAATTGTAAAATTTCTGCAGTCATTGCTCTTCTTTCGCCTTCTTGGTGATGACGAACAATCTCTTGTAAAAAGCTAAATAAACCATACCAATAAATTCGTTGAACTGTACTTTCATTTGGGATTAAACCATAAGATAGTAACCATTGATTCCAACCGGAACGAGGCACATAATGACTCAAAATCATTCCTAAATCTACCGCTGGGTCCGCGACCATCACAGAATCCCAATCTACTAAATAGAGATAATTATTCGAGACTAACCAATTCCGATGATTCACATCGCCGTGGACAGCTACATAACTAGTCTCTGGATATTCTGGTAAATGATTATATAAATAAGTGATTACTTCTTTTAAATAACTGTTTCGTTTTAATTCTTTAGGTAGTTGACGCTTATACTCTTTCAACATTGTTAGCGGGGTACAAACTTCGCCACCAATTTTTTTCAACATGTCTTTCAGCAAATTGGAATGATGCAATTGGTATAACACGTCAATCACGTCATTGCGTTTGCCAATTTCGTCCGCATGTAATAAACGTCCTTCCAGCCATTCTTGGGCTGTTAGTACGTCGCCATTCGCTGTCCGCTTTGTCCAAATCATCTTCGGGGCTAACCCTTCTTTAGACAATGCTGCAAGAAGTGGAGAAGTGTTTCGTTTAATGAACACTTTCTCTGTTTCTTTTATTCCCATGTATGTTTGACCAGTTGCGCCCTTTATCGGCTGCAGACGCCAGTCTTTATCCAACTGAAATTCCATGGAAATTATCTCCTATCTCAACACAATTTTATTGCAATTTTTACAGCAATTACCATTTTAGTCGCCAAACCTTGCTTCGTCAAGCTTCTATGTGGTTCTTTTGTAAATTTTGCTGGGTTTTCTCATCTTTATAACTTATTCAAGCGCATTGGAACATACATTTTAGTGAAAATCACAACTTCTACAATTAAGGCACCCAGAATGATCAAGCTATTTTGCAAATTGCCTAAACGAAGGCAGACAATCCCACCAAAAATAATGGCTGCAACAGACAATGCGCCGCCAATTAACCGGCGAATTGCTGCTTGTTTTTTTTCTATTGAAATTGGATATAGCTGTGTCATCACCATATAATCAAATTGCGTGTACATGGGAATCAACTGGAACCCGATTAAATAGACAAACAATAAAGCAACTACCAACGCAATCCAGAATTCTTGTAAAAAGAAGAGTAGCACACCACCAACCAAAATCAAACGAAACAATAAGCCGCTATATTCGCTACCTCGTAAAAAGCTCCGAATGAATAAGTAAGCATACGTGTTCTCAGATGTTTTTTTGACTACTCCGAGGAGAGGATCTAAGTATTTACGACGTTTTACTGTACTACTCACTTCAGGAATATCTGTAAACAGCTGAATGAATTTATAAATTCTATGCATTCTATTTTGTTCTTTTTGGATCATTTTTTCCCAATCCAAGAAACTCTTTTTCATCTTATTTTGCCAAATAC
Organism: Enterococcus sp. DIV1206; assembly: GCF_051712485.1. NCBI lineage: Bacteria > Bacillati > Bacillota > Bacilli > Lactobacillales > Enterococcaceae > Enterococcus > Enterococcus sp. DIV1206. The sequence goes on along the minus strand of NZ_JBIOOZ010000001.1, from coordinate 417,152 downwards.
TCGATAAACAAACGGCCAGAATAATGCCACCAATCACACCAACCCAAGGCGTCCAGTAAATGGCTCCCGTCATAATCAAGAGACTACTGATCAACCAAACGAACCACCAACTACGGTAAGTGGTTGACGAAAGATGATAGAGCCCATAGCTTTGTAAACTAAGATGTGTATAAATCATACAAACTAGCATAACCAAAAATAAAAAGAAGGTTTGAAACGACCAACCCGTTGTGACTACAATCAACGGCATTAATAGGCCACTTCCTAGAAAGCTGACCACAATCGGTAAAAGTAAAGAGTAGCGCAGCGCTCGTTTCAGATAAGCAGCGAATTGTTTTTCTTTTGGTAATAAAAACACCTTGTCTGGCTCTTCTGTCAAAGTGGCCAACTTACCAACTTGAATGAGTAGCAGCCAACCCAACAGAATTAACGGCCTGCCCCAAACAAAATCACGAGGTAATTCTTTTAACAACTGGGAATAGTACAGACCTAATCCGCCTAATAAAAACATACAGACTAAAACAAAATGATCATTTAAAATATAGCGCAAGTACTTGGACATTTTTTTGAAATGCCGTGACAAACGTTGACTAAAAAATTCGCCCATGTTACCCCACCTTTTCTTCCTTCGTCAAGGCAAGATAAATATCATCTAAAGAAGACTCTGGTAAATTAAATTCTGCACGTAATTCAGCCATTGTACCGTTTGCCCGTAATTTCCCTTCGTGTAGCACCACAAAGCGATCACAATATTTTTCAGCTGTTGCTAAAATATGCGTGGACATTAAAATCGCTGCCCCTTGCTTACGCATCGTATCCATTAATTCTAATAAAGCATGAATTGCTAAAGGATCTAAGCCTAGAAAAGGTTCATCAATAATATATAAACTCGGTTCAATTAAGAATGCACAAAGTACCATGACTTTTTGTTTCATGCCTTTTGAAAAATTAGCAGGAAACCATTCCAATTTATTGTCTAAACGGAACGTTTTTAGTAATGGTTCTGCTCGTTTGAATGCTTCTTCTAATGGAATATCATAAGCCAAGGCCGTTACTTCGATATGCTCTTTCAATGTTAATTCTTCATATAAAGAAGGTGTTTCCGGAATATACCCGATTTTTTTACGATATTCTTCAGGGGCTTGTTGCAATGTTTCCCCGTCAATCATAATTTTGCCTTTTTGCGGCGTAAGTAACCCAATAATATTTTTGATGGTGGTACTTTTCCCCGCACCATTCAAGCCGATTAAACCAACCATTTCACCAGACTTGACGTCAAAATTAATATCTTTTAAGACAGGAATATGGCCGTAACCTCCTGTTAAATGTTCAATTGTTAAGCTCATTTCTTTTGCCTCCAACCTTTTCTCTCTACCATTATTAAACCCTAAGCGAACCAAGAATTCAAAAATTACTCCCTTAATTAAATGGATTTTTTTCTTTCTCTTATTATACACGAAATGAAACGAACTTTTTAGCGAACTCACGTACTTTTTCATCCACAGAGAAATCAACTTGTGGTAAAGTAAAGGAAAGAACCTAGAGAAAAGAGGAATTTTTCATGAATGATTGTATTTTTTGTAAAATTATCAACGGCGAAATCCCAAGTTATAAAGTCTATGAAGACGAGAAAGTCTATGCGTTTTTAGACATCACACAAGTGACCAAAGGACATACCTTAATGATTCCAAAACAACACGTTGCTGATATTTTTGAATATAATGACGTTTTAGCAAGCGACGTCTTTGCTCGTATTCCTAAAGTAGCACGAGCATTAGAAAAAGCTTTTCCAGAAATGGAAGGATTAAACATTTTAAATAACAATAAGGAAGTGGCTTATCAATCCGTTTTCCATTCCCACGTCCATTTGATTCCCCGTTATTCAAAAGAAGATGATTTCTCTATTCATTTTGGCAACCATCAAGAGGACTATTCCGCCGAAGCGATGCAAGAAATTGCTGAGACCATTGCAAAGCAGGTGAACTAAATGAAAAAATTTATTAAAGGCCTCTTTTTTGGCGCAGCTGCCGGTACCATTGGCGGTTTATTGGCTGCTCCAAGAAGCGGGAAAGAAACACGACAACATTTAATCAATGAGCTAGAGGACTATCGTTCACTGAAAAATCAAGTCACGAATGACTGGGATCAGGTGCAACGAAATTTGGCAGTTGTCGAAGAAAACGTTCCACTGGCAACTGAATTTTCAAAAGACCTGCAACAAGAAATCACTGATTTCAAATTCCAAGCGGAACCTCGGATTGCTCAAATTAAAGAACAAATTGCTAAAATCACGGCTGAATTACCTGACACACAAACTAACAAGCAAAAGTAAAGTCTTTGATGTTAATTATTTCTTTTGTTATTAAAAAAATAAAAAGTGTGACGTAAATACGAATTTTGTTTGAAACTATGCCTGAGACTCTTTCTTTTTCAAAATGAGGTATGGTATAGTTATAACAGAAATAAAACTAAAAAAAACAGGAGTGCATAAGAGAATGAAGAAAAAACTAATCTTAGCTGCAGCGGGCGCAATGGCCGTTTTTAGTTTAGCAGCGTGTTCAAGCGGTTCAAAAGATATCGCAACAATGAAAGGTTCAACAATTACTGTTGATGATTTTTATAACCAAATTAAAGAACAAAGCACGAGCCAACAAGCGTTTAGCCAAATGGTTATTTATAAAGTCTTTGAAGAAAAATATGGCGACAAAGTAACTGACAAAGCCATTCAAAAGAAATTTGATGACGCTAAAAAACAAGTGGAAGCGCAAGGCGGAAAATTCTCTGATGCACTAACACAAGCTGGTTTGACTGAAAAATCATTCAAGAAACAATTAAAACAAGCCGAAGCAATGCAAGTAGGTTTGAAAGATCATTTGAAAATTACAGATGAAGACTTAAAAACAGCTTGGGCAAGCTTCCATCCAGAAGTAGAAGCACAAATTATCCAAGTTGCTTCAGAAGATGATGCAAAAGCTGTCAAGAAAGAAATCACTGACGGCGGCGATTTCGCAAAAATTGCTAAAGACAAATCAACCGATGCTGCAACGAAAAAAGACGGCGGTAAAATCAAATTTGATTCACAATCAACAACTGTTCCTGCCGAAGTTAAAGAAGCAGCCTTCAAACTAAAAGATGGCGAAGTATCAGAACCAATTGCTGCAACAAACGCACAAACGTACCAAACAACTTACTATGTAGTGAAAATGACGAAAAACAAAGCAAAAGGCAATGACATGAAACCTTATGAAAAAGAGATTAAGAAAATTGCTGAAGATACAAAATTAGCCGACCCAACATTCCAATCAAAAGTTATTAGTGACGAATTAAAAGCGGCCAATGTGAAAATTAAAGATGATGCCTTCAAGAACGCTTTAGCAGGCTACATGCAAACTGAATCTTCAAGCTCTTCTTCAGAGAAAAAAGAATCAAAATCAAGTGATTCTAAAACAAGTGATACCAAAACAAGCGACTCTGAAAAAGCAACAGATTCTTCAAGCAAAACAACAGAATCTTCTTCTAAATAAGCATAAAAAAGAGAGTGGTCGATTGACCACTCCCTTTTTTTATTTATCTTTTGGAACATAGAAACTGCGGTTATCTAGACCAAAGATTCGTTCCGTATACTCCCCAGGCTGTGTTTGACGAATGGCCCCTAGCATCATTTGAATGGACGCATCCATGGTATCAATTTGATGTAAGATTTCCGCTTCCATAATTCTTGGCCGCACAGGTGAGCCATACTCCAATAATCCATGGTGGGCTAAGACCATGTGCCGAAGAACGACAACGTCTTCTTCTCGATCATCAATTTTTAAAGCCAAACACGCCTTGGTAATTTCCTCATCCACCAAAACTAAATGACCAATTAAGTTCCCTGCCACCGTATATTCTGTCGTAATAGCACCAGATAACTCTAAAACTTTTCCTAAGTCATGTAAAATAATCCCCGCGTATAATAGTGACGTGTTAATTTCAGGATATTCCTTAGCAATTGCTTTGCCTAGGCGCAACATTGAGACAGTGTGGTAAGCTAAGCCATTCGCAAAAGCATGATGGTTCCGTTTGGCTGCAGGAAATTCATAAAATTCTTGTTGGTATTTCGTCATGAGATAGCGCACAATACGATTCCAATGAGCATTGGTAATTTCAAAAATCACTTGATTGATTTCCTCGACCATCTCTTCTTTTTTCAAAGGCGCTCGTTCCATATATAAACTTGGCTGGCTTGGTTCCTCTGCTGTCGCTAAACGCATGTGTAAAATTTTTACTTGGGGTTTGTTTTGATAAACTTCTCGTTTCCCATTCAGTAAAACAACGTTTCCCGCAGTAAATCGTGTAATTTCATCCTCAGAGGCGTCCCAATATTTTCCGTCAATCGTGCCAGATGTGTCTTGAAAGGTAAAGGCAATAAACTTTTTCCCATTTTTAGCTACACGTACATCGGCATTTTTAATTAGAACAAATGATTCAAAAAGTTCTTCTACTGTTAATTCACGTAATTTTTTCACTTGACGCTTCCTCCTTCTAACGCAATTACTCTTTGTTGTAAGTCCTGATAATAGCTTACCATTTCTTGGTCAGAAGAAAAACAAATGACTTGCTGTTTTTGACCAAACTTAGTAAATAATTCAGCTAATTGGACTTTTCTTTGATGATCATAGTGTAACCAGCCATCATCAATGATAATTGGACAAATCAGTTGCTCGCCTTGGACTGCTAAAAAGGCAAAACGAACAGCCATCATCAATTGATCTTTAGTGCCAGTTGATAATTCATGTAAATAAAACATTTCTTGTTCTTTCGTCACCGCAACTAGTTGACCTTCGGCTACTTGGATTGATTGATAACGCTGGCTTGTTAAAAGTGCAAAGTAGCTTGATGCATACTGTAATAAGCTGGGCAATTGTTGTTCCGAAAGCTCTGTTAATAGGTCCATTAACAGTTGCCCCGCCAGTTGATACCCAGACCAACGTTGAGCTAGTTCTTTGATTTCCGCTTTTAAAATCGCTTGGCGTTGATACAACTCATCTAAGGTACCATCCGTCATTAATTGTTGTTTTTCATAAATCAGCGCTTGATACTGTTCTTGTATTTTATTTAACTGGCTTTCTACCAGTGCTTGTTGCTGCGCCAGTTGTAAAGAACGGTCTTTTAACGTTGCCTCTGTTACCGCTTCTGGAAACAGATTGCCTAATTGTGTCGCTAATTCTTGCCCACGACCAACTTGAGCTTGCTGAGTGGTCAGCTGTTGAATCCTCATTGGAACATCAGCGATTGATAGAATCCGATAACGAATTAGTAAAGGCTGAATTCGTGTTAACGCTTCTTGCTGTTTAGTTTTCAACTCTCGTAACTGCTGTTTGAGATAGCCATCTGCTTGATACTCTTGAGCAAAGCGAACTTTCTCCATTTCTTCAGCAAATCCTTCTAAAAAGTGTAACTTTTCGGAAAGGCTCTTTCCTTGCAAGGGTAAATGCGTCATCAATGGAAAGACTTGTTCTTCAAATCCTTGGCGTTTTTGTTGATTTTCCTTCAATTGACTCATGAGTTCTTCATTTGTTTGAGCAAGCAATAAATAGCGCGTAATCAATTCCCGCTGATTCATTAAAGTATCAATTTGATTCATTTTTCCTAATTGATGAAGTTGGGCTTGCTCCGCTACTGCTTGTTCAAGTTGTTCCACTTGCAGTTGTGCCTCACGTTCTTGATTCAACGCTTGTTGGAACTGTTCATTTAAATAATCTAGTTGCGAAAGTTTCGTCTGCCATTCTTCTTTCACTTCATCAGAGGAAGCTTCTTTTCTAGTGGCGTAGCTAAGCACTTCTTTTGCGATAAGACTAACTCCCACGAGAACTAGGCCCCATTTTAAAGGGCTTGGCAAAAAGAAACCGAGTAATGCAAGGATACTTCCTAGCAATAACCAAAGTGGTTGACTTGTTTTCTGCGCTTTTTGGGCACGCGTCGCTTCACCAAAAAATGCGGCATGCGCTTTTTCAAAATCCGTTAACTGGTCTTCCAGATTTTCAATTTGAGAAGCCAAGAATGCTTTCTGTTCTTGTCCTTTTTGAAGAGCTTGCGTATACGCAACTTGTTGTTGGCGCCACTTTTGAACGGTTTCGTTGTCATAAAAAAGCTGTGGTGGTCGTTCAGGCGACCATGACCATTCGTTCTCTAAAAGGACCATTTCTTGACGATTTTGCTCAAAGGTTTGGGTCATCCATTCCGATTCCGTCATCAATTGTTGCATATCATAGCGTTGATTCAACAATTGTTGAATCAATGCTTCTTGTTCTAGGTAAAAAGCATAGCCTTCTGGAACATCGAGCGCTTCTGACTGAAGAGATAACTCTTTGGTCAAACGTTGTCGTTCTTTATCTAGGTACATATATTCTTGAAAGGTTTCTTCTAATTGAACTTGGTCTTCTTTTACTAAAACAACGTTCTCTGTTTCTTCAGGTAGCGACTGCCATTCTACGTACAAGGGAAAGTGACGTTGCTGTTCCGCAACCTGTAACAAGTCCTGTTGCGTTTCTTTTAATTGCTGTTGCAGTGTCACTCGCTGTTGTTCTGTTTCGCGAATCGTTTCTTCTAATTGTTGAAAAGTTTGTTGCTGCGCTTCTTTCTCTTGAATTTGCTCTTTTAGTTCTTGATAAGCCGCCAACTTCTGATTGAGTAATGGCTGCTGTCCTTTACCTTTAAAGATTTTTTGTGCTTCTTTAAAGTACGCATTTCGGTAAGTCAAAAGTTGTTGACTACCAGAAACACCAATGGCTAACAAGGATGTTTGCAGTTCCTCTTCTGTCAACTTGTCACTCGTAATTAATTGTTCTTGTTGGAAAGTAAAAACCTCTTGAAATAACTTTTTCGTTAGCGGATGTAACATTTGCTGTAAGGTTTTTTCATCCCCCATTTGTTGTTGATAATAAATGATTGCTTGCCCTTTATTTTTTTCTTTAAAACGCTCGACTTGAACTTCCCCAAACACAGGATGTGCCAACCACAAACGACCACCATACGAACCACCATTTTTAGGTGCGTAATCGCGTTTTCTTTTGCCCTTTGTGGGAAAACCAAACAGCATTGCTTGAATGAATTGATACAATGTGGACTTGCCAACTTCATTTGCGCCGTACAGCAATTGATTACCAGATTCAAATGTAATTTTCTGTTGTTGCCATTTTCCAAAGCCCACAATCTCTACTGCAAGTAATTTCATAGTGGGTCCTCCTGAATAGTAAAGTCTTCATTAATTTGCTCATGTGCTAGGCGCAAGCTCTCTAATCGCCACTGCTCATCCATTGAAAAAATTCCAGCAAATTCTGGATAACGTAACAATTCCTTGGTGGTATCTTCAAAAATAACTGGATCTAAGTATGTTTTTTCTAATGCCGTTAATAAGTTGGGACTAGCGGCTAAATAGATCGGTTCTTTCGTTGGTTCCTCTGCTTGCAATATTAGGCGATAAACAAAAAAATCACCTTGCGTTTTTTGTAAAAGCTGCTGCTGTAAGTAGCTTAATAGTTCACCATTGACAATGGCTTGCACCACGGTCACATCCAAATGTTGCGTTTCTTTCAGTGTCAACACCATCAATTGCTGTTGCTGATGCGCATGCCACTTCGTCAGCAAACTGGTTTCAAGATAAGACAAAACGCTTTGGGTGTCACGGCATTGCGCCAGAGATATTTCTTCATTCGTCCAATCTATTTCTGCGACTTTTTCAAATTGAACAGTCGCTTGATTTTGGGAAAGTGTGACCACTGCAACCCCTTGTAAAGACTGTTCTTTTTTCGTGTGCCCTTGAGGTGTTCCAGGATAAACAATTAGCGGTTGTTCACTAACAATTTGCGGCTGATGAATGTGGCCCAATGCCCAATAATTATAGCCAGTGGCTTTTAAATCCTTCCATGTAAACGGAGCATAATTTTGTTGCGCTTTCCGACTGGTGTCTCCATGATAAATCCCAATATGAATGTCAGATTCTGCTTGTTTGATAGGAAATTCTAGTGCTTTATTTTCATCAATCCAGGGATGCTCATAACTAAACCCTGAAACAGCCACTTGTTCGCCCGCTTTCGTTTCAAAATACAGTGTCTCAACCATTTCTTTTTCAAATAAAAAAACATTGTCTGGAAAAGAAAACCAATAGCGGTCTTTTTTATAGTAATCATGATTCCCAAATGTTAGAATCACAGGGATTTCTGCTTGTTTCAACTGTTCTAATGCAGCCATCAATTGGGCTTGCATTGAAATAGAGGTCTGACTTTGATGAAACGTATCTCCTGCAAAAATAACCAAGTCCACCGTTTCTCGAATGGCAACTGTTACGATATTCATTAACAATTGTTGATTAGCTTCTCTTAAGCGCTTCGCTAAGGCTGTCGGGATCCCAGTTAACCCTTCAAAAGACCGATCCATGTGTAAATCAGCTGTATGCAATAGTTTCATCGTTTCCCCTCCTTTTCTCCTCCCTTTATCATATCATTTTCTGCCAGCTTGGTCAGTAAAAACATACGAAAATTTGTTCGTTTTTTTATTTTCAGTAAAAGAAAAACTCTGACAAATTGTCTTATAGACAACTTGTCAGAGTTCAATTACGTAAATTAATCGTTATACATATCACGCACAGGAGTCATGATAATTCGGTTTAAATCATTGACAACTAAGCTAAACGCTTGTTCTTTTTGCATTAATTCGTTGATAACTGCTGTTTCTTGCACTTTCGTTGCAATGCTTTGTGCTTTTTCAGCATCTTCATCTGTGAATTCTTCGCCGCGCATTTGTTTTTCTTGTAGTCCTTGTTGGAATCCTTGGAATTCTTTAAACAATGTGTAAGCTGCTTCGTCTGCTTTTACTTCTTCATACGCTGCTTGTAATGCTTTAAATTCGTCTAACTCACGTAGTTCACGTTCAATCTGATTGGCTGTATCATAAATGTTACTCAATGGAATCCCTCTTTTCTCAATAGTTTCATCTTTATTGTACCATTTCTCTTAGGTTTTCCCAACTAATTTCCTAATAAGCCTCCGAAAATTCCTTCAATCTTGTCTTTGACTTTTTTCGCGCCGTCTTTAATTTGTCCCCCAACTTCATTCAATGTATCTCCGAAATTGCTAGCGCCATCTTGAACAGAGTTTCCAAAATCTTTCAAGTTATCCCGCCAATTAGAATTGGCACCACCAGTTAAACTATCGTTGCTATCAACAACTTTCCCACCTGTGGCATAAGCATCCGCGACAGGAAATTGTGCTTGTTTGACTTGTGGCAAGATGCCACTGGCTTGACTGTTGAACACCTGAGAAGCATATGTGGCGCTACTACCTTCCAGATAATGGGTTTTACTGGTTTCTTGGAAGCCTAGCCAAGTAGCAATGACAACTTCTGGTGTATAACCAATCACCCACTGATCGTTCGTTTTACTACTATCGAAGTTGGTTTCTGTCGTACCTGTTTTACCAGCCATTACGTAGCCTGCTGGTTGTGCGTTGACCCCGCTCCCAGAACTAAAGACCCCTAGCAGCATACTTGTAATCCCGTCTGCAACATCTTTGGTAATGACTTGTTCTTTCTTGACTTTAGTATTATCAACTACAATTGCGCCAGTTGAGTCGACGATTTTTGTAATTAAATGCGTTTCAGTTTTATAGCCTTCATTGGCAAAGGCACTATAAGCTCCCGCCATAGTTAGTGGCGAAACACCCGTTTGTAATCCCCCAAGGGCTAAACCATAGTACCGATCTTTTTCTGATAATGGAATGCCAAATTTCTCTGTTTTTTCATAGCCTTTATCTAAACCAATTTGATGTAATAACCATACCGCTGGTAAATTTAAGCTTTCTCCTAAGGCTTGGTACATAGGAACTTCTCCACTGTACGTGCGGCTATAGTTTTGCGCTGGATAATAATCTTGTGGTTTATCTTCTAAAACAGAGTCTGGTTTATAGCCAGCCTCTAAAGCTGGTGTATAGACAGAAATTGGTTTTAAGGACGAGCCTGGTGAACGTTTTGTTTGCGTTGCAAAGTTAAAGCCTCGATAAACGTGTTCCCCTCGACCGCCCACCAGTGCTTGCACGCCGCCGGTTTTCGGATCAATGGCTACAGAGCCACTTTGAACCATGGCACCATCTTCTGCATTGGGTGGAAATAGTGCATCATTTTTATAAGTTGCATCCATCGCATCTTGATACCCCTGATTTAAAGAAGTGTAAATCTTGTAGCCTTTATTTAAAATATCTTCTTCTTTAAATTTATAACGATTGACCGCTTCATCAATTACCGCATCAAAATAATATGGATATTTGTAACTATTTTCGTCGCCAACATAGGTGTCATTTAATAGACTCGCTAAGTTAACACTCGCTTCTTGATTGGCTTCTTCTTGAGACAGTTTTTTATTGTCGACCATAAGTTGTAAAACGGTATTCCGTCGCGCTGTGGCATTGTCAATGTAATCAATTGGGTTATAGATTCCTGGCCCTTTTAACATGCCCGCTAGCGTTGCGGCTTCCCCCACTGTAACTTGGGACGCATCCACGCCAAAATATTTACGAGCTGCATCTTGCACGCCCCAGACACCATTACCAAAATAAGAATTATTTAAATACATTGCTAAGATATCTTTTTTCGAATATTTCTTTTCGATTTCAATCGCTAAAAATAATTCTCTGGCTTTCCTATCTAACGTTTGCTCTTGCGTTAAGTAAGCATTTTTGGCTAATTGTTGCGTAATTGTACTTCCGCCACCACCGCCACCGATTTTCCCGAAGGTCAATTTTCCAACAACCGCACGAGCAATCCCTTTAATGGAATACCCTTTATGTTGATAAAACCCGCGATCTTCAGTTGAAATAACCGCATCTTGAATATAAGGAGAAATATTATCCAGTTCCACAAAAGTCCCTTTTTGTCCGAATAATTTTCCGACTTCTTTTCCTGATTCATCATAAACGCGTGTTGATTCACTTAGCCCCGATTTTAGGGTCTCAACGTTTGCGGACTTGGCTAAGTAAAATAAATAAATACTGGCACCTAAAGCGACTACCAAACCAATTAACAAGAAAATTTTATTGATTTGATACTTTTTCCAAATCCGCTTTCTGGCTTGATGGAATTGTATTAAATAAGGCTTTATCCACGTCCAAAAATGACGTAATCCGACACCGACTTTACTAAAAAATTGTTTAAGATTATCCATAGTACTCCCTCTGTTTACGTTTCTTGGCTAAGTCTACCATATTCTTGTGGGTACGACCTAGGTCTAAAGCATGAAAAATTCTTGAAAAACAATTTCAATGGTCTTTTCGCTGTAGCAAAGGAAATATGGCCTTCACTAGAGGTAAATAATTGCTTACGCTTAGAAACGAGTCTTTATTTAGCCTCTATTCTATCATGCTTTTCTTCGTTTTTTATGTAAATTTGTTTAAGAATCTCTCAAGGAACTGCCTTTCTAACAAATTTCAGCTTTTTTTCCGTTCTGACTTGACCTTTTGAGTAGCTTTGTTACACTAAATAGCGAATCAGTGAAAGGTGGGATTTGGTGGAATATTCAATGAGATTACCTGAAAATTTTTCAACAATGACTGTAAAAGAACTATTAGAAAATGAGTGGCTAGTCCCTCGAAAAGTGCGCCATTTTTTACGCACGCGAAAAAATGTCAAAATCAACGGAGAAACAGCTGCTTTTCATTTTCCAGTCCAAGCTGGCGATTGTGTCACCTTAACGTTTGAAGAAACCGATTATGTGCGTCCCACTATTCATTTGGGGGAAGCAACGCGTGTGACAGTTTTATATGAAGACGAACATTTAATGATTGTAAATAAACCTTATGGCATTAAAACCCATCCAAATCAGCCACAGGAAACAGACACCTTGTTAAATCATGTTGCTGCCTATTTAGCTGAGAAAAATCAGGTCCCTTATGTCGTTCATCGATTAGATAAAGAAACCAGTGGTGCGATTGTCTTTGCTAAAAATCCTTTTGTCTTACCTATTTTAGGGCGTTTATTAGAAACAAAACAAATTTACCGCCAATATCAAGCGATTGTAGCTGGTCACTTTAACCAAAAAGAGCAGACAATCAATCAGCCGATTGGTCGTGATCGGCATGATCGCCGGAAACGACGGATTGATCCTCAAAAAGGGGATTCAGCGATTACACATGTCCAAGTGGTCCAAGCTCTTTCTAATAATCAAACCGCAGTTACCTGTGTTTTAGAAACAGGTCGGACGCACCAAATTCGGGTCCATTTAGCTAGCGAAGGGCATCCAATTATTGGTGATCCGTTATACAACCCAAAATCGCAGGCAGCTCGTTTAATGCTCCATGCTTCACAACTTCATTTACTCCATCCGTTTACAAAAAAACAAATCGTTGTGACTGCAGCGCCTGGCCTATGGTAAAAAAAACAGAAGAAATCGGACGGTAACCGCCGATTTCTTCTGTTTTTTTATTTTACCGCACATTCACTGCTGAGAACGGTATATCTGCGTTTGCTCAGTGTCTTGGTGTTAAACAGTTCCTGAGCTAACTCTCAGCCTTAATCATTTGTAGCCACTCTTTTTGTAAAATTCCGTAATTGTAGATATCCAGCCATTGGCCATCTTGAAATAACGCTTCTCTATCAATTCCTTCTTTTTTGAAGCCTACTTTTTCATAAACATGAATCGCTTTTTGATTGTTACTATTGACAGCTAATCTGATTTTGTGCAAGCCCAATTCATAAAAAGCAAATTTACAAATTAAAGACACCGCCTCAAAGCCATATCCTTGACCACGTTGCTCTTTTTGTAAAATAGCAATCCCTAAATTGGCCCCTCTATTTTTCAACTGTACATCAGACAACGAAACCCAACCAATAAATTCCTCTGTCGTATTTTCTAAAATAGCAAATAGAAATCGATCATCTTCTCCTTTATTAATTGTGAAATCTTTCCATTCTTCAAGCCCCCACGGATGTAAAGCATCCCAGCTCAAATGCCGAAGCAATTCATTATCCCATTGCTGTTTTGCAATATGTTCGATATATTCTTCTCTAAAATGAGAAAAGCCAATGTGTTTTCCTTTTAAGACATTTTCCATAAGAACACCTTTAATTTCCTAGATTATTTTTCTATTTGCTGACTATCTATTTCCTCGTATTTTTGTAAAAAAGTGGCAATTTTTTCGATGACACACGCATTTTTATCGTTTTGGTCATTCTCTACCTGAAGAACAAGCAACGGTTCATGCAGACTTAAGCGTAGCAAAAACCACCCACTGCCATATTGACCAGACACGTTTCCTCGAACACCTTCTTGGTTTTCACGGTCCACAGCAAAGTCTGCTTGATTTTCTACAAACAATTCAAAGTCTCGCAAGACTTGTTGCCCATAACAAGTAACATCCTCCGCAGTAATTTTAAAGCGAAATTCGTTGGTTTCTGCCGGTTGCTTCAATGTAGCAATTAGATCACCTAACGTTTGATTATTTTGTTTCAATTCTGGTAACAACATTAAAATTTTCGCCACGACATATGCACCATCATCCAGATTGTAGTTTTCTTGAAACGCTGCATGACCACTGGTTTCAATGGCTAACGGTGTCTGAAAGCCCCCATGATTCAATTCAATCATTTTATTAATGACATTTCGGTAACCAGAAATATAACGAATCTGTTGGCCGCCTTTTTCTTCAATAAATGTTTTTAAATGACTTGAGGTTGGCGAATTTGTCACAATATAACTACCAGGCGCTTCTTTTAAAACGATTGCCGCTAAAACAGCAATTAAATTATTTCGGTTTAGTACCTCACCTGATTGGTCCACCACAGCCGAACGATCTACATCTGTATCAAAAATAATGCCCAAATCTGCTTGATTAGCTAAAACAGCCGTTTGAATACTTTTCATTGCTTCAGAATTATCTGGATTAGGTACATGATTAGGAAAATGCCCATCTGGTTCTAAAAACTGTGATCCCGTCGTATCAGCGCCCAAAACTTGAAGAACCTGCTCCGCAAAGAAGCCCCCAGCCCCATTACCCGCATCAACGATAATTCGAAAGCCCTGTAAAGGTTTCTCTTCTAGCGAATGAATTCCTTGGCGGATTTTTTCCACCAAATGCTCCGCATAAATTGGCAGTAACTCTTGCTTCATCAGTGTGCCATTTTCATTGGCTGTCAGCGGATCAGTATGAGATAAAATATACCGAATATCTTCTTTTTCTGCTCCACCTTCTGCTGTGAAGAACTTCAAGCCATTAAAATAGTAAGGCAAATGGCTAGCTGTAATCATAATCGCTGCATCACATTGAAGCGTTGGAAATTGAGTAGCCATAAACATAGCAGGCGTCGTAGCTAAACCAACGTCAATCACCTGAATACCTAATGAAAGAAACGTATCTACTAATGCTTGCTTAATCGGCTCCGCCGTTAGACGACTATCATGTCCGATTGCAATTGTCAGGCGCTGTTGTGCCTTTCGTGGCAGCTGTTTTTTATCCTGTAACCAACGAACCACGCCCACCGCAATCTCGGCTACTGCTGTTGCGGTTAATGTTGCAGTTTGCTCTTCCGTATCCAAAGTAATTCCCCGAATATCCGAACCATTTTGTAGCGCTTTCAATTCTACCAAGAAAAAAACTCCCTTCTATTGATGCTTTCAATTTTAAAAAATCATATTTTCGATGCGTTCGATAAAGTGTTCCGCATCCTCTTCTGAACGTGTAATCACAATAATCGTATCCGCACCAGCCACTGTACCAGCCACTTCTGGATAAGCTACTTCATCTAAAAAGTTACTCACCACATCGGCATTTCCCATCTCTGTATGCAAGATGACAATAAATTGTACTCGCTCCATTCGAACAACTGAATCTTTTACTGATTCTCGTAATTTCTCTTCACTGCTTGTGCCTTGTGCTTGAGAAAAAATTGCATATTTGACACGACCATCTGCACCATGTGTTTTAACAATACTCATTTCACGGATATCTCTTGAAACAGTCGCTTGAGTGGCTCGGACGCCAAGTTCTTCCAAACGAGTGATTAATTCATCTTGTGTTTCAATTTCTTGTTGCATAATTAATTGTTTAATCAAACGTTGACGTTCTGCTTTTTTCATATAGACCACTCCTCTCCATTCATTTCTTTTATTATATCCAAAAATGAGTAAAAATACAGGTACTTTTCACATTAAACTCTTTATTTATCTGAAAAAGACTGGATAAATGTTTATATACCAGTCTTTTTCAGTAAAAAATACTTATTTAAGAAGATTCTTTTCTTTTAAATAGTCTTTCGCCACTATGCTAGGGTCCTGCCCCTCCACATTGACTTGATAATTCATTTCACTCATTTCTTCTTCGCTAATTTTCCCTGCCAATTTATTCAATATTTCTGCTAATTCTGGATATTTTTCCAACGTTGCTGTTTTAATAAGTGGTGCTCCTTGATAAGGCGGAAATAGTGCTTGATCATCTTCTAACGTTACTAAATCGTATTGTTTCAATTCACTATCCGTTGAATAGGCATCAATCACATTTACCTCACCATTATTAATCGCTTGATAGCGTAGCGCCGGTTCCATCGATTGAACATTCAGATTTAAATGATATTTTTCTTGTAATCCCTTATAACCATCTTGCCGATCAATAAATTCTAACGTAAAACCTGCTTTCAACTGATTGCTAATTTTCTGTAAATCACTAATCGTTTTTAATTGATGCTCTTTTGCAAATGAGCGCTTAACTGCGACGGCATACGTATTTTCATAGCGCATCGGTTTCAGCAAAGTAAGGTTTTCTTGTTTTTTCAAGCCAGCGCGTGCCGCTTCATAGACTACTTGAGGTTGATTGTCTAGCTGAGGAGGATTTTTTAAAAAGGTCTCGATCACTGTTCCTGTAAATTCTGGATAAAGATCGATTTCATCTGATTTCAAGGCATTATATAAAAAAGTAGTCTTGCCAAAGTTTGGCTTTAACGTCACCTGAATGTCGCTATTTTCTTCAATTAAGGCTTTATACATATTAATAATAATATCTGGTTCCGCTCCTAATTTGCCAGCAATTGTCAGCTGTTTTTCCTTTGAAGAAGTTTGTTGATTCCAGAAAAATGAACTACCTAACAAAAGGCCTAAAATAGTACCGCCAATGATTAGTCGCCGCCCATTCGCTTTTTCCAACCAATGAATTCCATAATTAAATAAGACTGCTAGTGCAGCTGATGAAAGAGCTCCAATAAAAATCAACGATAAATTATTTCGATCAATTCCTAATAAAATGAAGGTCCCTAAACCGCCTGCTCCAATTAACGCTGCCAACGTGGCCGTACCAATAATTAAAACGGTAGCCGTTCGAATCCCAGAAATAATAAATGGTAATGCCATTTGCAACTCAAACTTGAACAGTTTTTCTTTTTTACTCATACCAAATGCTTCTGCGGCTTCTTCTAACGAAGGATCAATTTCCGTCAAACCAGTATAGGTATTTTGTAAAATTGGGAATAAGGCATAAATCACTAGCGCAACAATTGCCGGTGGTCGACCAATACCAATTAACGGAATCAATAAGCCTAGCAAAGCTAAAGAAGGGATTGTTTGGAAAATCCCAGTCACTTGTAACAGACTTTCCGCTAACTTGCGATGACTCGTTAAATAAATGGCTAAAGGAATGGCAATCAATGCAGCGAATAATAACGAAATAAAGGACAATTGCATATGCTCGATTAACGCTTGCAGATATTCTTCTTTTCGAGCGAAAAAAGTTTCAATCAGTGCTTGCATCTACTGTCCCTCGCTTTCCAACAGCTGTTCCATAAAACGAGTAATCGTTTTTGAGGTGATACACCCTAAAACTTGTTGTTTTTCTACTAAATTTGCTTTCTCTTGCGCATTAATGAGTTGGACAATCTCTTTTAAATTGGTTTCCATGAAAACAGTCGGCACTGGCTCAATCGTCTCATCTGCGGCTTCTAAAAATGCAGTCAAGTCAGCGCCACAATAGTTCGCTAGTTCTGGCGAAGATTGTTTGAAAAATTGACCGACAAAGTTATTTTTCGGATGTTTTTGAATGGCTTCTGGCGTATCGACTTGAATAATTTTACCAGCGTCCATAATACAGATGCGCTCCCCTAACAATAAAGCTTCATTCATATCATGGGTTACAAAAACAATGGTACTCGCTAATTCCTGATGAAGTTCTTTCACCAAACGTTGAAGATGATGTCTTGAAATTGGATCTAGCGCGCTAAAAGGTTCATCCATTAAAATCACTTCTGGTTCAGCTGCAATGGCGCGTAAAATTCCGATACGTTGTTGTTCGCCTCCTGAAAGCGCTGCTGGCTTACGATGCAGATATTCCTCAGGATCCAGCTGAACTTTTTTCAATAGTTCAATGGTTCGCTCTCTGCGTTGCTCTTTGGGCCATTTTTTCATTTCAGGAATCAACTCAATATTTTCCGCCACGGTTAAGTTAGGAAATAAGGCAATTTGCTGAAGAACATAGCCAATTTTTAGTCGTAATTCACGTAAAGGATAATTGGTTACCGCTTGTTCATTGAGAGCCACTTCACCTGTCGTTGGCTCAATGAGCCGATTAATCATTTTCAAAGTCGTCGTTTTTCCACTACCACTCGGCCCTACTAATACAAAAAATTCGCCTTGTTGGATTGTTAAATTCACATCGGACAAAACAGCATTTTCTTGATATACTTTTGAAACATTTTGAAATTTTATCATTTATTTTCACCGCATCTTTCACTTCTTAATAAACAAAATCTTTGGAGGATCGTCACTCTTTCAGTATAATTTAAGACTAACATCCTGCCTAATTTTTTGTTTTAAGCGCAAGTATGTGGGGCTCATTTAACGGCTGCCGGTTCGTATCTACAATTATCTACTCAATGAATGGAAAAATTGTCCTCTTCTGCCTTAAACAAAAGTGAACTGTTTTCTACTAAAAGGAGTGATCGTTATGGAAAACGACAAGCGAATTTATAAATGGGACAACGTGAAACTTTTTTTAATTTTCTTAGTGATTTTTGGGCATATTTTAGATCGTGAAGCTTCTCCTTCACGACTCATGGAAACGATCAACTTTTGGATCTATTCATTCCATATGCCAGCCTTTATTTTTGTCTCTGGACTCTTCAGTAAACATGCCATTAAACAACGAAAATATCTCCGTTTACTTTCCTTTGTTTGGCTTTATCTCTTAGCGAAGTTGTTGATTACGCTTGCTAATTTCGCCTTTGCAAATAAAATGAATTTTGATTTACTGAACGAAACGGGCGTTCCTTGGTACTTACTTTCCTTAGCAAGTTTCTACTTAATTACCATCTTTCTTCAGCGCGTTCAGCCGAAAATCATGTTGCCAATTATCGTTGTTATCGGCTGCGCCTCAGGCTATTTACCTGTGGAAGGTTTCTTGTCTTTAGGACGGACTCTGGGCTTCTTCCCTTTCTTCTATTGTGGCTACTTAATGGATATTCAAAAGCTGCAAACCTTTTTAGATCATCGCAAAGTCAAATGGGCAGCGATAGGTGTAATTTTAAGCTCCTTTTTATTTGTAAATAGTCAATGGTCATTGGCAACGAAATTTTGGGGCTTCTTAACTGGTTGGGCTTCCTACGCTGAAATTAGTCCGGCCTTTGAATACAGTAGTTTCATTCAGCTGTTCTTTTACGTTGCTGCAGCATTGGTGTCTCTTTCTTGGTTTGCATTATTGCCGAAACGAAAGTTACCTTTAAGCGCCCTAGGAAAAGATACCCTTTACCCTTATCTCTTGCATATGCCCTTAATTATTCTGTTGGAAAGTGGTTTACAATTAGACACACTCTTTAAAGAATGGTTTACTTTCCGAATCCTGGCACTTTTCTTCTTAGCCCTCTTCATTTTAGCTATTACGAATATGCCTGTGGTGAAACGGGGAGCGGATTATCTTTTTAATCCAATTGCGTATGTGTTGCCAAAACAATGGTTAAAAGTTAAATAAAAAAAGAAGAGCGTGGGACAAAAATCACTTTGGATTTTTGCTCCACGCTCAAAAACTGTTAAACGGCGAAAGTTGCAATGTTTCACTGTGAAGCATGAACAGATGAAATCATCGTACCTACTTGGTTTTTGGAGCTAAACACTTTTATCTCAGATTTTTTTCAACTATTGAAACAATCCTTTAATTTTATCAAACAAACCATCGGTCGTTGTATCAGCTAACATCGCTGTAATTTTATGATAGTGTTCGCCTAATTCATCTTTATGTTCTTCAATGAATTGTTGCGCATGTTCCACGTTGCCTTCTCCAATTAAATCTTTTGCTTTTTGAACTAATTCTTCTACGTTCATCTTCACACGTCCTTTGATTAAATAGTTAACAATAAGTGTTTCACTCATTGCCTTTTCTCCTATTTATCGTATCGTGGGATCCTTTGATTTGCAAGAAATTTTCAGTAAATTGACGGTTCTGATTTTGGGTTTTTAAAAGGCAAAAATTGCAAAAAAAGCTGTTTTCGAAAATCGAAAACAGCTTTTTTACTTTACTTCGCTAAACGATAAATCGCATCTGCATAAATAGCAGCTGCTCGGAATAAGTCATCTAATTCCATAAATTCGTTGGCTTGGTGCATTGTGTCTGTGTAGCCAGGGAACATTGCGCCATAGGCAACACCACGTTTTAATAAGCGGCCATAAGTACCGCCACCAATGATTTGTTCTTGGCCTTTTTCGCCTGTATGGTCTTCGTAAACTTGTAGTAACGTTGCCACCAATGGATCATCAACTGGTACATAATGCGGTTCTTGGTTGCGATCTCCTTGTGTTGCAGTGACCGTTTCACCGACTGTTGCTTGAACTTTTGCTTGTAATTCTTCTGCTGAAGTTCCTTTTGGATAGCGGAAGTTTAATGTTACTAAGCTATTTTCAGGATTTTCTGGATCAAAGTTAACAATCCCAGCGTTCATTGTCAATTTACCCATTTTTTCGTCTTCAAAAGCCACACCTAATTTTTCGCCATAAAAATCTTCATGGATAAATTCAGCAATGGTATTAATAAAGCTGTATGCGCCTTCTGCAAAGCTGTAATCATTTAAGAAAGTTGCCAAGAAAGTCGCTGCGTTAATTCCAGATTGTGGGCTAGCACCGTGAGCACCTTTACCAACTACATGGAAAGTCACTGTTTTATCTGAAAGTTCTGCGTTACCTGAAATTTTTGCTTCTTGTTTGATGAATGTTTCAAAGCTAGCAGCTAGTGAAGCCGCTTCGTCTGCTGAAGCAGCCGTTACAACAGCATCTGCTGTTCCCGGAACCATGTTTTCACGTAAACCAGATTTGAAGCTTTCTAATTTATAATCAGCGCCGTTACCGCCTCGGAAAGTTAAACGAATCGTCACATTTCCTTTTTCCCCATTGATAATTGGGAACTCAGCATCTGGTGAGAAACCAAAGTCTGGCGCTTCTTCATGTTGGAAATAGTAATCCATATCGCCCCAGCCGCTTTCTTCGTCACTTCCTACTACGAAACGAATTTTTTTAGACACGGGTAAGCCTAATTCTTTGATAATTTTCATTGCGTAATAAGCAGCCATACTTGGGCCTTTATCATCGCTCGCGCCACGTGCATAAATTTTGCCATCTTTAATGACTGGTTCATAAGGATCTGTTTCCCAACCATCACCAGCAGGAACAACGTCCATATGACCAAAAATCCCTAACGTTTCGTCGCCTTCACCATATTCAATGTGTCCAGCGTAATTGTCGACATTTTTCACCGTAAAGCCATCACGTTCACCATACGCTAACATGTGTTTTAAGCCAGCAACTGGCCCAGGTCCAAAGGGCGCTTCAGGTGTTGCTTGTGCATCATCACGTTCACTGTTGATCCGTAATAAGTTTTGTAAATCTTCTAATAAGTCGTCTTTACGTGCTTCGACTTCTTTTGTCCAATCAATTGTCATTTGTTGTCACTCCTATTCATAAAGTTCTACATAGTCAATCATACCATTTTATGCAGAAAAAGAAAGAAACCCGACACTATTTTTCGAGAAATTTTTTATCTTTTCCGCAGAAAGGGCTGGGTTTTTGTTTATTTTAATTGAGGTATGATTGTTTAGGTTGTAGTTGTTGTAATTCGGCTTCTGTTAAGGGCCGATATTCCCCTAGTTCTAACGTTTCATCTAACCATAGTTCGCCCATTCGTAATCGTTTTAAATACATCACAGGTTTGCCTACAGTGGCTAACATCCGTTTGACTTGATGGAATTTCCCCTCTTGAATCACTAAACGGACTACGGAAGTCCCTTCTTCCTCATTGATCGTCTCAATGACTAAACGACTTGGTTTAACCATTTCTCCATCTTTCAAGGCAAATCCTTGCGCAAACAGTTGACAATCATCCGCTGTCACAAGTCCCTCAACTTCAGCTAAATATTCTTTATCCACATGCTTTTTGGGTGATAATAATTGATGCGCTAACTGACCATCATTTGTTAACAGAAGCAAGCCTTCAGTATCTTTATCCAAGCGACCAACTGGGAACAAGTCGGCACGGTAATCCTGATTAGTTAACAAGTCAATTACCGTTTCATCTCGCTGATCTTCTGTCGCAGAAATGACACCTTGTGGTTTATGCAACATGTAATAAAAGAATTTCTGATACGTAAGAATTTCTCCCATCAAGGCAATTTGATCTGTTTCTTCATTTACTTGTGTTTTGGCTTCTTTTACGACGTCACCATTCACCGTAACGACTTTTTTCTTTAACAATTGTTTGATTTCTTTACGACTACCGATACCAACATCGGCTAAAAATTTATCTAAACGCATCGTCATTCCTCTTTCCTTTAAAAAAATAGCTTGGGACATAAATCGAATCGATCGATGTCTCAAGCCTTGTCTCTTAAGAGAATCTGCTGAAAGGAGTTCAATCAGCTATTATTTAATATTGAATTTTGCACGTAATTTTGCGGCATTTTTCCCTAATAAACGATCAGCTAAGCGAATCTTCAAGACCGAATAGCCATAAAAAGCGCCTCCTGCAGCAGCCACAATTACAACGATAATGAAGGCTTGGAAACGTCTAGTTGGATCTAAAAATAGATACAAGAACTGACGGAAAATCAAAGCGATAATCATCATGATGACTGTAATACAGAACATTAACAATGTTCGCCGTAAGGTTAATTTGTAATTAAAACGTGTCACTTGACGAATTCTTCTTAGAATCAATACGCAAGAAACCGTAAAGCCAATCATCGTTGCTAATAACGGACCGTAAACTTCAAATAAACGGATTGCGGGGAATTGCACGATTAATTTCACTGCTAAACCAATTCCTAAATAACGCATTGCGTCACGATTTTCATACATCCCCATCAACATATTTGACACTAACATATACAAGCCCAAGAATAAACTAGCGTAACAAGCTTGCACTAATAAAGAAGTGCCTAAAGCATCTGGCATGTAAAAAACAGTGTATAGTGGTTGCGCTAAAACAATCATGCCGAACGTTGCTGGCAACATTACAAACACAAAAAGTTGTAAATTATTACTAATCAAACGCGCTAACTCACGGTGATTTTTTAAGGTGACCGCTTCTGTAATTAACGGTAATCCAGTAGCCGAAATCGAAGTCGCTAAAGCCACGACAATCATGGTTAATTTGTCCGGATTGGCATTAAAAATACCGAAAAGCTCTCGTAATTGGGTATCTGAATAATCCGTAAACAAACGCATAAAGTTTGAGAAAGTAAACTGATCGACAAGTTTAAAGACCGTCACACCTGAGCCAACTACGATAAAAGGAATCGCCTCTTTAAAAGTTTCAATCAATAACTCTTTTGGGGCAATCTCATGTTCATTGGCGCTGTGTTCTTCTAAATAATCAAATAATGGTTTTTGTTTGTACATGTAATAACCTAAAACCGCAAAACTTGCGAGCATCCCAATAAATGCCGCAAAAGTGGCTTGAGTCACCGCTGTAACGTAATTACCTTCAAAGACTTTCATGATAATAAAAGCGGTTAATAACATGTAAAAAACTCGTGCTACTTGTTCAACAATTTGTGATAAAGCAAAGGGCATCATTTCTTGATTTCCTTGGAAATAACCGCGAATGACACTCATGCTTGGGAAAACTAAAACGGCTAAACTTAATGAACGCATTGTTGGAACTAATTCAGGACCTCCGCCAGACAAAGCTGCTAATGCCGGAGATGCCAAATACATCACAATAGCAAAAACCACACCTAAGCCACCCATTAGTTGTAAGGCACGATAAAAAAGCTGTCGACTAATTTTATATTCGTTCAATGAATTATAATGCGAGGTCTGCTTGGCAATCGCACCTGGAATTCCGGCGGTAGAGATCATTAGGAATAAGGCATAAATCGTATACCCCATTGAAAACAAACTGTTCGCTTCGTTTCCGTGCTCGCCCATCCAAGCGTACCAGGGGATGATGTAAATCGCCCCTAACATGCGGGAGATAATATTACTAGCTGTCATCCAAGCTGAGCCTTTGACCATTTTTTCTTGGTTCGTCAGGATTGGTTGATCAACTGAATTTGGTTGATTGATCATTTTGTCCTCCAATATTCTTTGAGTATGCTTTCTTTATTTTAATTGTTCATCTTGGGATATGCAACGACTTTCTCGAAGAATTATCCTATTTTAACATTTCTCATGGATTTTCTCACGCTAACGAGATGGTTTTTTTAAAAGAAAAATAATGCTATAATGACATCAGTTTTGAAATTTCGTTGAAACGTTTGGAGGCAAAAAAAGTGACGATTTCATTATTCGCAATTCGCGATTGCTTAGAAAAAGAAGATTTATTAAAAGAATTTATTTCACCAGAAGGCTGGCACTTGACCCTTTCCGACACGTTAGGTCAACGAGAAGTAACGGCTCTTTCTTACGATTCGAGAGACGTAACAGCAGAAACACTCTTTTTTTGTAAAGGATTAAACTTTAAAGAAATCTATTTAGAAAATGCTGTAAAAGACGGCCTAGAAATTTATGTTTCTGAGGTGCCTTATGAGGTTCCGGCGCAACTAGGAATTATCGTGACTGACATTAAAAAAGCAATGGCTGTGTTAAGCATGGCTTTTTATGATTATCCACAAAATAAATTAAAACTGATTGGCTTTACTGGAACCAAAGGTAAAACAACAGCGGCTTATTTCACCAAATATATTTTAGATGTTGCTACACAACAAAAAACAGCCTTGCTTTCTACCATGAATTCGACATTAGATGGCAAAACATTCTTTAAATCTGCATTGACTACACCCGAATCTTTGGACTTGTATCGAATGATGGCAACCGCTGTTGCTAACGGGATGACTCATTTTATTATGGAAGTTTCTTCCCAAGCCTACAAAACTAATCGTGTCTACAAGCTGTTTTTTGATGTCGGCATTTTTTTAAACATTACCCCCGACCATATCAGTCCAATTGAACATCCAACCTTTGACGATTACTTTTATTGCAAACGTCAATTGATTACACATTCTAAAGTCATTGTGTTGAATCACGAAGCTGATTATTTTCCATTACTTAAAGAAACCGCACAACAGCAAAAAGTCCCTGCCATTGTCTATGGCAGTCAGCCAGCTTCAGAAGTTGACTATTCATTCGCTGTTTCTTCAGAGGATTCCTTACGTTTTATCGTTGAAAGTCCTGCAGATGCGTTAGGATTGGCTGGCTCTTATCACCTTCGTTTAGGTGGTGATTTTAACAAAGGTAATGCGTTAAGTGCGGCGATTGCTAGTGTCCTTGTGGGAGCTTCAAAAGAAGAGTGTCAACAAGGGATCGCAGCAACCACCGTCCCTGGCCGGATGGAATCTTTAACGAATACCAACGGTGCAACCGTCTATGTTGATTACGCTCATAACTATGACAGTTTGAAGAATCTTTTAACCTTTGTTCGTGAAGAACATCCTGACGGCCGCTTAATTGTTCTTGTCGGTAGTACGGGAGACAAAGCGATTTCTCGCCGCAAAGACTTTGGTAGGGTTCTTTCTGAATTGGCTGATGTTGCAGTCCTAACAACCGATGACCCAGCCAGTGAAGATCCAGCAAAAATTTGCCAAGAAATTCAAGCCCATATTACCAAAGAAATGCCTGTTTACACCGTTTTAGATCGTGGCGAAGCAATTGCTCACGCATTATCTTTAAGCACAACGGCTGATGATGCGATTGTCTTAGCTGGTAAAGGCGCCGACCTTTATCAAAAAGTAAACGGCGTAGATGAACCTTACGCAGGAGACTTTGCCCTTGCGAAAATGATTATTGACAAATAATTTTTTAGAAGCATAAGGATTATCACTTACTATCTCAGTATGATCCATTCTTATGCTTCTATTTTTTATTCTTTGTGTGTGAACATTTGCTATAATAATTCTAACTAAAAATAAAGGAGAATTTATTCATGGATATTTGGAAAAAAATGTATGAATACGCAAAGAAAGAATACCATCCTCAAGAAGTAACACCATTTATTTACACACACCATGTCGTCTGTGCCCTAGAGGCAGAAGATGGACAATTATTTACCGGCTTTTGTTTTGAAAGCTGTTGTGGTGTTCTAGATTTATGTGCAGAACGAGTTGCCGCTTTGAATATGTATGCCGATAGTGGACAGACAGTGATTAAACGAATTATTACTTTTCGGGACGATGTTCCTAATGGAATTTCTGGTATGCCTTGTGGTGCTTGTAGAGAATTATTGCTCCAGCTTTCTCCTAAAAATGCTGATACAGAAATCTTAGTTGATTATCAAAAACGAGAAATAGTTCGGTTAAAAGAGTTAATGCCTAAGTGGTGGGGTTGGTCACGTTATACTAATGACTAAAGAATAAAATTAGCTATTTCAAGATAATAAGATGTTAATTTTGTAGTCCTCTCTATTATCAATTACTGGCATTCATTTTTAGTTACACACAAGAAAAAAACAAGCTGCAACCACTTATTAGCAAAGGTTGCAGCTTGTTTTTTAAAGAACTTCTTTTATTTTCGTTACTTCTTCTTCTGATAAGCCATGACCGCCATCCACTAGTAAAAAGTCGACTGGAAAATGTTTCTTTAATTGATTAGCTAAAGAAAGAACTTGTCCCGGAATACTCAACTCATCCTGAGCCCCTGTTGTGACAATCACTTTTGTCGCAAACTCACCAGATACATATTGATAGCCTAAATTGCTTGGATGCAGTAAAATAACAGTGTTAGCAATAGTCGGGTTCTTTTCTAACAGGCCTAAAATAAAATTGGCACCGTTAGAGTACCCTATAAAAATAACTTCATCGTATAACTTTTGCGGTTGCCAAACTTCTTCTAGAAACGCCGTCACTCGCTCATCAAAGTTAGCACGAGGTAAGGCTCCATTAACTAATGGCGCAAAAAAGCGTCGCTGTTCGCCTACACCTTCTGTCCCTAAGTAACTTAGAACACTCGCTTCTGGATAAAGGGTTGCGATGGTCGTTAATAATTGATATTCATTGCCACCAGTACCATGGAAAGCGACAACTAATTGATTAGGTTTCGACCCTTTTTGAAAAAATTGTTTCATTTAATAAACCTCCAAGAAAGGAATTTTACTATGTATGCACAAATTCATCACATCTCTATTTTAAATCGATTGATAAAGCCTACATTTGACTTCTATCATAATACACTGGGATTAAAATTACTAATGAAAACGATCAACCAAGATGACCACACCATGTATCACTTATTTTTCTCAGATAATGAGCAACGAACAGGTACCGAATTAACTTTTTTTGAATTGAATGATGGCCAAGATCAATCATTTGGGACAAATACAATTGAACGAACTATTTTAAAAGTACCAACGCGCGCCTCTTTGGATTTTTGGGCAGAACGTCTTGAGCAAGCGGGTATCTGCCACTATGGTGTGGAAACATTTAACCAACACCCAATTTTGCGTTTTGAAGCGCCCGATAATACGCAAATGGCGCTTGTTCCGTTACGTGAATTTGAAAATGCGGAAGATTATTTTCCAGCTGAGCATTCCGAAATTCCAGTAGAACATGCAATTTTAGGCATTGATGCAATTCAATTACGCGTCCAATATGCCGCAGCTACTAAACAACCTTTAGTGGATTATTTACATTGGCATGAAAAAGAAACAGTACCTTTTTTTGAAACTGCGCATGAAGTAACCGTTCTGGAAAATCATCATCCACAGTTTTATCAAGAGGTGCACATCATTGATGACCGTACCAATCCGCTTGCCATTGAAGGAATTGGTGGCGTTCATCACGTCGCCTTTGGGGTGGAAGATACGCAAGAATTAACGCAAGTTGATAGCCTGTTAGAGGAAAAGAATTTTACAAACTCAGGAATTAAAGACCGCGAATTTTTCAAATCATTGTATTTTAGAGAACCGAACCACTTGTTATTTGAAGTAGCCACACAAAAAGGCCTGCTAGATGCCGAAGCCTATGAAAATCAAAGTTCAAACTTTGATGAAATCCCCCTTTATTTGCCTCACTTTTTGGCAGATCAAAGAGAACGAATCGAAGCGATTTTAGCACAACAACGCCATGAGTAAACAAAAATAGCGGTTCTAACCGCTATTTTTGTTTTTTAATATCCTATTATTGCCCTTTTTTGAAAAAAAGGAGTACACTAATAGTAGATGAACTGCGCAAGGAGGTGAGTACATGTTATCTAAGGAAGAAGTTCTACACTTATTGAACGAAGCAAAAAAAGAAGTCGATCGTTTAGAAACAAACCGCCAAGAAGATTTAGGTAATTCAATCAACTATATTGAAAATGAATTACAGCTCCAACGTGTCTTATCTCAAGTGGAAGCTTATGAAAAAGTACTTGGTTAATTGATTACGCATTAAATGAGAGAGGAGCAACCAGATTCATTCACCTGAATCTGGTTGCTCCTCTCTCATTTTTACTAGACTAATTCGTAAGCAAGTTCTCGTGCAATAATTTTTGCGGTTGTTTCAGCAATTTCTCCAGTAAAGCCAATGCATTGTTCCATATGCTCAGGTGAGCCCATCGTCATTTTACTTGTCAAAATACTGCAGCAAACCACTCGATGCTTTTGTCGAAAACTTTGATGCAATTCGTTGGCTAAAGCCATCGTTTTATTTACTTGTTCTCCTTTGGCTTCTGTCCGACCAAAAAAGTAGCCCAGACACATAACCCCGCCTGAAAGAGCACCACAAATACACTTCGCTCCTCCAACACCTACAGGAAACCCAGAAGCCATGGCCACAGCTTCAATGGGAATCTCCGCATCGAAGTGTTGCCGAATGGTCACCACAATCGCTTCCGAGCAATAAAAATCACCGTTACGATAATAGGCTTCCGCTTCTTCCCTGATTGCTTGTAAACAAATTCTCTTTTTCAAAATGCCCTCCATTCTGTATCCGCTTTCATTTTATGAATAAAAGGACGCCAAGCATCCCTTTATTTTATAGATTTTCTGCAGAGGTAAATACTTCTGACACATCATCATCGTCTTCTAACTTGTCAACCAAGCGCTCTAATTGCGCTTTTTGTTCATCGTTCAAGGTTAGTAAGGTTTGCGGAACCATTGTTAATTCAGCTTGTGCTAATGAATAACCTGCTTGTTCTAAAGCATCGCGAACCGCTGTAAAATCTTCTGGTGCTGTGTAAATTTCAAATACTTCTGGTGATGTTTCTAAATCCTCGCCGCCTGCTTCCAAAACGACTTCTAGCATGTCGTCTTCCTCAATTGCATGATCTTCTCGCTTAATGACAATATAGCCTTTACGATCAAACATATAATTCACCGAACCCGTTTCACCTAAAGAGCCACCATTTCGAGTAAACGCGACGCGAACATTGGTGGCCGTTCGGTTGCGGTTATCTGTTAGTGCATGAACTAAAACTGCCACGCCACCTGGCCCGTATCCTTCATAAGTTACCTCGTCATAATGTTCCCCTTCACCAGCACTACTGGCTTTTTTTATGGCGCGCGCAATATTATCATTGGGCATATTGGCTGACTTAGCTTTATCGACTGCTAAACGTAAAGCAGGATTCATTGCGGGGTCAGGGCCACCTGCTTTTGCCGCCATATAGATTTCCCTTGAAACTTTTTGGAAAATTTTCCCACGTTTGGCATCTTGTGCATTTTTACGCCCTTGAATGTTGCTCCATTTGCTGTGTCCTGACATCCTTGATTCCTCCTGACTTTTCGTTACTATTCTCCTATATTCTACTCTTCTTTTCAGTTAGGAACAAGCGCTACCAAAAAAAGACCCTCGCTTACCCACCGTTCTGACGAATAAACGAAGCTCTTCTAAATTAGCGTCTTCTTTTTTTATTTTTCTTCAAACCA
The DNA here is from genome assembly GCF_051712485.1 of Enterococcus sp. DIV1206. NCBI lineage: Bacteria > Bacillati > Bacillota > Bacilli > Lactobacillales > Enterococcaceae > Enterococcus > Enterococcus sp. DIV1206. Next base: position 387,831 of record NZ_JBIOOZ010000001.1, on the reverse strand, counting down.
TGAACCACCAAACAAATAACGATGGCTGTCAAAGCACCCATGGCATCCAACATAACATCTTGAAAAAGAGGGGTCCTTCCGCCTGTGATCATTTGATGAAATTCATCTAAACCTGCATAGCCAGTAGCAGCTAGCCAGGAAACAACAGCTGTTAAAAACAGACCTTTGATTCTTGGCACTAATCCAATAAACCAACTACCACCTAATAGAAAATACGTACCAAAATGGGCTCCCTTACGAATAAAAAATTCAACAAATTTACTATAACCACTAGCTTGAATGCTCACTTCACTACCAGCATATTGAAAAGAAATATTTTTTAATTGTTCTTCAAAAGGATGACTGCTCAGAAGTTTATCTAAAAGACCAACTTGTGATTGCTGTTCATACGTCTGTGATGAACTGAAAAATAAAATGGCCATAATTACAAACGCAATGACTAAATATAAATTACTATCTTTCAAATAATTTTTCATATAATCCTCTTTTCTTGGTTTCAAGTTGCCCCGTGCCTGCCACGGAAAATTCTTTTTTATTATAGTCGGTTTCGAGGGAAAAAGAAACAACTTCTCTTAGGTCTTATGATATACTGAAAAGAAAAAAATGAAAGAAGGATTGGATATGACCTATTCTATTACATGGGATTTAGACAGTATTTTCCCCAATGGGAGCGAGTCCAAAGAACTTAGCCAACGAATGACTCAATTAACCGAACAAACAAAAGAGTACCATCAATTAATCACAGAATGGACACCAGAAAGTGCCCAAGGCAAAGAACAATTTGCTGAAATCTTAACGTTACAAGGGAAAATCTCAAATGGCTTTTCACAATGTAATAGTTTTTTAACTGCTTTAATTTCTGCTAATACTAATGATACCAAGGCCAAAATTTTATCAGGCGATTTATACAATCTATTGCCAGCGATTCAATTAGCTGAAACCATTTTTACTAAAAAAATCACCAAGATTTCAGCAGAACATTGGCAAGCCCTGTTAGCCGAAGAACCGTTTAAAACAATGGCTTTTCGCTTAAATGAATTACGCCGTGATGGAAAAAAACTGCTTTCCGAACAAGAAGAAAATATCATCAATACGCTTTCTCTAGATGGGTTAAATGCTTGGAGTACACATTACGATACGATTGTTGCTTCCATCGTGATTCCTTTTGAAGAAAAAGATGGCTCTGTGACAGAACTATCTGCAGGCCAAGCCTTTAACCGCATGATGGGAGATCCTGACAAAGAGGTTCGTCAACGTTTGTTTACAGCCTGGGAGAAAGCTTGGAGTAGCAAAGCTTCAATTTTAGCAGACACCCTAAATCACTTAGATGGGTTCCGTTTATCTGATTACAAATTGCATGGCACTACAGATTATTTAGAAAATCCCTTAAACTATAATCGAATGAGTCAAGAAACATTAACGGTTATGTGGGAAACCATCCAAAAAAATAAACAACCATTCGTCGACTTTCTAACGCGCAAAGCGCAATTATTCGGCAAAGAAAAAATGGATTGGCAAGACCAAGATGCGCCAATTATTTTAGGTGATTTAGAAGAAAAAACGTATTCCTTTGATCAAGCCGCTGCCTTTATTTTAGAAAATTTCCGTAAATTCAGTCCGAAAATGGCCGATTTTGCCCAAATGGCTTTTGAAAAAAGTTGGATTGAAGCTGAAGATCGTCCAGGCAAACGTCCTGGGGGTTATTGTACAGAATTACCTGAAACACAAGAGTCGCGGATTTTCATGACCTTTGGCAATTCAATCAACGAAGTAGCTACTTTAGCCCATGAATTAGGTCACGCTTTCCATAGTAGCGTGATGTGGGATTTACCTTCATTGAATCGAGAGTATGCCATGAACGTAGCAGAAACAGCTAGTACCTTTGCAGAATTGATTGTTGCTGACGCTACCTTAAAAGAGGCCAAATCAGACGTTGAAAAGATTAACCTTTTAGACACAAAAATGCAAAATGCCATTGCCATGTTTATGAACATTCATGCACGTTTTATCTTTGAAAATAATTTTTATCAAGCGCGCCAAAAAGGTTTAGTAGCGGAAGAAGATATTACTGAATTAATGTTAGCGGCGCAAAAAGAAAGCTACAAAGATAGTCTTGGCAGTTATCATCCTCATTTCTGGGCGAGCAAATTGCACTTCTTTATTGATGATGTGCCTTTCTATAATTTCCCATATACTTTTGGCTATCTATTCAGCATGGGTATCTATGCGTATGCCAATCAACAAGGCAGCTCTTTTGAAGACCAATACATTGCGTTATTAAGAGACACTGCTTCGATGACAAGCGAAGAATTAGCGAAAAAACATTTAAATGTTGACTTAACAAAACCTGATTTCTGGCAAGCCGGCATTGATCAAGTCCTAAAAGATGTGGAACAATTCATGACTTTAACTGAAAACTATGTAAACTAAGCAAAAAAGAAGCAGTAACCAACATCAGGTTACTGTTTCTCTTTTTTTCAAATAGTTTCGATACGCAAGGTAGCCCACAAGCATTAGTCCAAACGTAACAAATTCAACCACAGGCATGGCTAACCAAACACCGGTTAATCCTAGTAATTTCACCAAAATAAATAAAACTGGCACAATTAAAAAGAACCCACGCAAAGAGGAAATCATTAGCGCCATTTTCGGTTTACGAACTGCCGAAAAGTAATAAATCCCCATAAAATTCAATCCTGTAAACAAGAAGGAAATCGCATATAAGCGGATGGCTGTCCTAGCAATTTGCGCCAACTGGTCGTTCCCTTCGCTATTAAAGACCTCAATAATTTGTCCCGTAAACACTTGACTGATTAAAAAAAACAGGAAGCCGGCAACCAAGTACGTAATAAAGCTAAGTTTAACAAATTTACGCAACACCTTCGTTTCCCCTAAACCATAGTATCGGCTGAGTAATGGTTGCGCCCCTTGCCCAATCCCTGTAAAAATGGCAATCACAATAATATTGAGATTGGCAACAATTGCATAAGCTGAAATCGCCACATGACCAACTAAGTTTAACAAAACAATATTAAATAAAAACATGACAAAGGCCGAAGAAAATTCATTTAAAAAGGAAGAAAAACCAATCGACATAATTTCTCGAACATCCTGAAATTTCACTTTAAACTTTTCAAAACGTAAAACTCGTTGCGGCGACCACTTATGCAACGTAATCAGGATTAAGCTTGTTAAAGGTGACATCACCGTTGCAATGGCCGCACCTGCCATGCCCCACCCAAATTGATAAATAAAGACATAGTCCAAAATAATATTGACAATTCCCCCACTGACAAAAGCAATCGTTGCCAAACGAGGATTATGGTCATTTCTTAAAAAAGTAATCAGGCAATTGTTTAAAATAAATAATAATGAACAGCTAAGGTAAATCATATAATATTCCTTTGCCAAACCAAACAAGACACCGGTCCCCTGAAGTCCCCGAATAATTTGATCGGAAAAAATCAAGCTCACTAAAGTAAAGAGACTCCCTATAACGAAAACTAACCCAATCGTTAAACTAAAATACTGATTGGCTTTTTTGATTTCTTTTTGCGCAACCGTTGTCGAAAACAACGTAGCGCCGCCAACGCCAAACATCCAACCTAATCCATTAATAATATTAACGAGTGGTAAGACAATGTTAAGCCCCGCCAACGCCTCGGTGCCGATCCCATTTGCAATGAAAAATGTGTCCGCCAAAATAAAAATTGATTGCGCCGCCATACTTAAAATTCCTAACAGAACATTTTTATAAAACAACGCAGTAAAATGGTTTTGCTGTGTTTGCTCCATACCCAAATCTCCTTCTAACAAAAAAAGGACTCATTCTTTTTGCTTCAAGGCTTACGCAAAAATCAGAATCCTTCAATTATTCAACCCAGCGATTAAATAATCTGTCTATTTATTGATACTTCTAGGGTAGCATTCTCTCTTCGAAAAAACAACCATCCTTCTATTTTTCTCATTTTAAACTTTCTTAAGCAGTTGCAGTTGTTTTTGAACCACTTGCCAATCTTCTTTCACGACTTCTTTTAAACGATAATTATAAAAGACAGCCGCTGGATGGAAGAGTGGAATGATTTGATAGGTTTTCTGCGTCCAATGATAGTTTTGTGATTGCTCATCAAATGTTTGAATGGGCGACTGAATGACCGTTCCGTGCACTGCAGTGATTGTTGGCTTTGGTCCTAAAAGTCGTTGCAACCCAATATTCCCCAGTGTCAAAATTAGTTCAGGTTGGCAAACAGCGATTTCCCAATCAAGCAAAGGCGCAAAAATTTTGATTTCTTCTTTGGTGGGCGTTCGATTAGGAAACTTGGTTACTCTTTCTCCCGTTTTTGCAATCTGCTTCGTTTTTACAGAAAAAGGCCGACTCCTAACCGCACTGGTGATATACACCGTTTCACGACTTAAGCCAACTTGTTGTAATTGTTCCATCAACAATTGACCTGAACGCCCTATAAATGGTACGTTTTCTTTAATTTCTTCTTTTCCAGGGGCTTCCCCAATCAGCATCACTTTTGGCTGTTGCGGACCTTGACCTTCCACAAAACCTTCTAATGGTAAGTCTTTCGCTTTAGCTAAAACTGCTTTTTTCAGATGTTCAGGATAGTGCATTTACCATCACGCCTCTCTTCTGGTATTCTTCCTTCGCTATATTGATTATAAATAAGGCCCAAAAGAAACTCAAAAAAAGGAGCCTATTCATTTAAGCGCTGGTTTTTCTACACACAAAGCTTTGTCTTTAGCTAAATAAAAAGGCCGTAAGTAACCAACTAAATTAGACATTGGTAAAACCTCCGTTGGTAAGTCAATCTTCAATGTCTCCTTTAAATAGGCTTTGCGTGTCGTAATCCGTTGCCACATGTCTGGATAAGTTTGCTGAATCTCTTTTTGCAGTGTTTCATCAGCCAAAGCCACACATTCTTCTGCACTCACCCCTGTATAACCAGGTACAGAAGGAATAATATCCACTTGAAAGAGCATGCCACTTTCCAAGCGAATGGCTGAATCTGGATAAATAGGCGACGACATCCATTCATCATCCGAAACTAAATGCCCAGGATTCAAATGCCAGTGATAGCTTTCTTTTGGTAACTGTTCTTCAATCGCTTGGTACATTTCTCGCCCTAACAGTCCGATTCGAATGGTTTCAAGCCAGTGAACGACAGCTTGAAAATAGGGTTTTGCTACGCGTTCTAAATAATCACGTTGCGCTTCTGGCAATTGCTGCTCGTTTTCAATAACAAAACCTGTTCGGCTAGACAAGCCGCCTTTGTAACCTGTAGTTAATGATAAGGCATCACCTAACTGAATTTCTTTGGCAGTCGGATACATGTTTGCATATTCAAAACGTTGTCCAGTTGCCGCAATGGTTACTACCGTCGGCGTTTGACCTTCATCATTTAACAAAGCTCCAATGTCCGTTTCACGCTGTCCTACTTCAATTGCATTTAAGGCCTTTAACATACTGCGAGAAGCCAAATTCGCCCCATATTCATAGTGCGCCAATTCGTTGGCATTATTTGTTGTGCGGGCCCCCTTTGCTCCAATCAATAAGTGGGTCCCATTTAGTAAACGAGCTTCTTTCGGCAGCGCTTTTTTCAGTGCTTCGACAATAAAATGTGGCACATCAAACATAGTAGCAGGTTCTTGCTGTTGTGTCGTAAACATTTTCCACCCAACGATACCTATTTTTTGAGCAGTTTCATCGAGAAGCGTTTCAAAAATCTGCGACAACTTTTGTTCTCCAGCCATTGGTTGATTAGGTAGCGAAAAAGCTGGATAATGAATTAAATCGGCTGAGATGCGGGCATGTTGGCACAGTTTTAAATTTTCATTACCTAAAATAAGTGTCGCCGCACCATCCTTATTTAACACGAGGAGTCCTTCTTCAAACCTCGGAATAAAGCCAGTTAAGTATTCAAAATTACTGCCATGCTCTTTGTCTGCATAGAAGACCAATTGATCGAATTTTTCTGTTTCCATTCGTTGTAATACTTTCTGCTTACGCGCCATCATCGTTTCATTCGTCAAATACGTTGGAAAAACATTCTCAAAAACAGTAGGTTCAGCAATATGTGTATAATTAATTTTTCGCTTCATTATTATCCTCCATTATTCATCTGCGACAATCAACGTTACGCCTGCTTGCGCTAACTGCTCACAGAATTTTTCATCAGGTCGTGTATCTGTCACTAAACAATCAATTTCTGTTAATTCGCAAATTTTAAATAAACCCGTTTTGTTTAATTTCGTTTGGTCGGCTAAGGCAATGACTTGTTTGCCTTGTTGAATCATTCGCCGTTTGACTTGACCTTCTTCTTCTGTGTGAATAAATAATCCTTGTTCAGATAACGCAAACACACCTAATAATGTATAGTCAGGGGCAAATTCCCCAACCTTAGCGACTGTTTCTGCCCCAAACAAAAAGAGTTGTTGTTTATGCAGTTGCCCAGGTAATACTGTAATTTTTGTCTGATCCATTTGCGCTAGAAGTAGCGCATGACTGAGAGAGTTCGTGATCGCGTGAATCGGACTATTTTCCATCGCTCGAATAGCTGCTTCCACCGTGGTTGATGAATCAAAAAAAATGGACGCTTGTTTGGGAATATTTGCCCAAACTTTTTGGGCAATCGCTTGTTTTTTCTCTGGGTGCTTCATTATTCGTTGAGCATAATCATAAATAGTTGCTTCAGACTGCACTGAGATAGCGCCACCGTGCGTTCTCTTTAAATGTCCTTCCTTTTCTAAACGAATTAAATCTCGCCGAATAGTATCTTTTGAAACGGAGACTTGCTCCGCTAACGCTTCCATGGAAATACTTTTTTGTTCATTCACTATTTTTTGAATCTTGGCTAAACGTTCTTCAATCAACATGCTTCCTCACCTCTTCTAAGTAAAGATAGCACCTTTTGCATTATTTTGCAAACGAATGCAAAATAATGCAAAAAAACTAGTCCTTCATTTTCTAACGAAGGGCTAGTTTGAGAGTGGCTTTAATAGGTAAATTGAATAATCATGCCGCTAGGATCTTCTAACGCAAGTAAATGATCTTTGGCAATAAAATGTAACTTTGCTTCTTCCGCATTGGCTTGGACGATCTCTAAATCTGCCGCAGTTGGTAAACGGAAGGTGTAATTTTCTAAGCCAAATTGATTTTCTTGAATCGTTGGCAGCTGTTTGCCGCTCCATGTATTTGTCCCAATATGATGATGGTACTGACCCGCTGCAAAAAACTTCGCTTGTTGACCAAAGTTAGACTTTAAGCCAAACCCTAAATTTTTATTGAACGTTTCAGTGGTATCTAAATCGGCCACTTTCAAATGAATGTGCCCAATTTTAGAACCTTCGGAAATTCCTAGCCAGTGACCGTCAGCTTCTGCAGCTAAACTATCACCGTCTAATTCTTCTGTCACACCGATAATTTCACCATTTGGACGAATATCCCAGACTTCTTCTGGTTTATCCCAATAAATTTCGATGCCATTATTTTCTGGATCACTTAAGTAAAGGGCTTCACTATAGCCATAATCTGCTGCGCCAATTTGCACATTTTCCTGCAAAAGCCACAGCAACATATTGCCTAAATCTTTGCGGGTTGGTAGCAGGAAAGCAATATGGTACAAGCCAGTGGTACCCTGATTTTCTTCCCCAGCTGTTAGTTCTTTTAAGACAAGAATTGCATCGTTGGTGCCTTGTGGCGCTAGCCAAGCACGTCCCTCTCCTTGTTTTAAAAGTTTTAAGCCAATTGTTTTCGTATAAAAGTTTACCATTTTATCTAAATCAGCCACTTTCAAAGTGACTTGTTGAATCCCAATATTACTTGGTAATGCTTGAACCATTTGCTTTCACTCCTTTCCTCTTCGTTTTACTAAAGCAATGATTTAGTTGAATTCTTTAAAACGAGCACTATCTTCCATGTATTCTTTTTCGCCAGCTGGCGCTTCAATGGAACCAATGACCATTTGTGCACGCAAATTCCAGTTTGCAGGAATTGACCATTCTGCAGCAACCGCTTCGTCAATGACTGGGTTGTAGTGTTGTAAGTTTGCGCCGATATTTTCTTGCGCTAAGGCAGTCCAAACGTTCGCTTGTGTTAAACCAGTTGCTTGTTCAGACCAAACAGGGAAGTTATCCGCATATAATGGAAAGCTATCTTGTAAGTTTTTCACGATATCTGTATCTTCAAAGAATAAAATTGTGCCCGCACCAGCTGCAAAACCTTGTAATTTAGCTTGTGTGTTTGGAAATGCTTCTGCTGGAGTTAATGGTTTTAAGGCATCTTCAGTCATTGCCCATAATTTTTTGTGAGCATCGCCGAATAAGAACACAACGCGTTGTGTTTGAGAGTTAAAAGCTGTTGGACTTTCTCTAACAACTTCTTTTACTAAAGCAGTTACTTCTTCTTTTGAAATTGGTAAGTTTTCTCCTAAAGCATAGATTGAACGACGGTTTTTCATCATTTCAGTAAATTTTGACATAATATGTTCATCCTTTCGAATTTCCTCAGTAAATTCATTTAATTTTGTTTACATGCTTACTATACTACCTTACTAAAAGTAAGTAAAGCTTTTTGTCTTACTTTTTGTAAGTTTTTTTATTTTTTAGCGAAAAACCTTATTCTACCAAAGAAAAAACAACCCGCTTTTTTCTAAGAAAAAGAAAAATCTGGTTGTCGATTAATAAATGTAGAAGTCAATTGAATCGTTTTTGGCCGTTTTTCTTGAAATAAGTGTGTAGCTTTTTCCCCTAATTCCATTAATGGATGACAGATTGTTGAAAAATTTAAAATTTCACTTAATAAAGTTTGTTCCTGTCCCACTAAAAAGAGTGGTCTTTCAATAACGGCTTGAATCCCTGCGGCAATTTCATCACCGTTGGTCACAACCGCTTGGAGCGTTGGATCTTGCGCACAGTGACGTCCTACTTCACACCCATCTTCATAGGTTAAACAGTCCTTAAATAACCGATTTTCAGGAATCGCTCCATAAATTTCCTGATATGCGTCAACTAAATAGCGTGCGCTTGTACTTTTTTCTGGTGCACGGTTAATCGTAATTGCCACTTCACTACATCCTTGTTGTTTCAATGCTTGGAAGACCCGCCGATAAACGGTTAAACGATCGATATAGATACTAGCATAACTAGGGTCTTCTATTTTTTCACAAAAAACAACTTGCTCTTTATACGGAGCAAACACACTTAAAGGATTTGCCTTTGACAAAACAATCATGCCATCAAACGCACCCGTGGCCATTTTTTCCAAGTAACTTTTTTCAACTTCTTTATCATAATCCGTTGGTAATAAACTGACCATCATCCCTTGTTGAAATGCTTGGTGGATAATTCCACTTAAAATAGCATCAAAATAAGGTTGATTCGTATAAGGAACCATGACACCTAATGTATTACTTTTCCCAAAGCTAAGATTTCTCGCTAATATATTGGGCTTATAGCCCAACTCATCGATAATTGCTTGGATTTTCAGTCGTTTTTCTTCAGAAACATACGGATGATGATTAATCACACGCGAAACAGTCGTAACTGAAGATCCTGAAAGGCGCGCAATTTCTCGAATTGTTGTCATACTTTCACCTCATTACTTTACAAAATTGAGTTAAATAAGGCACAATCCCTGTCCCGTAATCAACAAAACGATAAAAGGTCTCCTGCCAAGCAAAAGAAATTTCCTGAATATCCTCCTGCTGTGTCAAGTGCCACTCCGTTATCTGATGGTACGGAATTTCTTGATGCCAAATCTTATAGTATTTTTTGGGACTATTTAACTGCAGACTTTTGGCCGTCGTAGTCACCGAGACAAAATAGTAATCCATACCAAGTCTATCGCTTATCTCCACTATAACATTCATTTTCATACCCTCCAATATTTTGATACACCTAGCTTACCTTATGAAACGCGTACCAGAGCAAGAGGAAAAATAAAAAAAAGTGAGACCATGTTATACTAGATGTATCATATAAAAGCAAAGGATGAGTGCAATGGAAACTGTTACAGTAGCAACAAAAAGCGACTTACTAACAAATTTGAACAAGCAAACAGATGAAATCATTATCTCGGGGGCACTTGCACAAGAAATATACCACTTAAAAAAACAACAATTAACCGAAACGGAAGAAATGGGCTTTTTAGTGGGTAGCCAAGGCGCTGGCTCATTTTTAACCTATTTAATCGAGAAGTTATCCTATATAAATTCGGAGCTATCGCCAGAAGAACAAAAAATTGAACATGCGATTTTGCGTTTGTATGTTATTAAAAAATTAACTCCAGAAACTACTTTATTACGTCTAAAACAGTTAGATTATTAAAATTTTATTTAATCAAGATAGACCAATTCCCTGCGTACAACGAGTCCCTTTCATTAATCACTTGATATAATTACCTTTATTCAAGTTCCCACCATTGTCATTATCGATTAACCAATGGTATATTAGAAGTAACAGGTAAGTCATTTTATTTGAAAAAGTGTTTGGGAAATGTTTGGGGAGGAATGTTTATGTGTCAACCGCAGGAAAAAAAGAAAGAAATTTCTGTTGCTAAGTTACGTTATCGTTTTGAAGTACCAATGATTATCATTGGTTTTGTTTTATTGTTTTTCGCATTGGGGTTAGTTGCCTTATTAATATTGAGTGATTTGCCGATTCCTGACTGGTTATTAATTGTTTTAATTGCACCAATTGCGCCAGTCATTGCTTTTTTTACCATTCGTTATATGTACATGGACACTGCTTCTAACGGAGTGGAAATTACAGAAAATCAATTACCAGAAATTTATTCCTTGTATATTGATTTAGCAAAAGAAATGGGCTTTGGCACTAAAAAATTAAGGATGCCACGTCTTTATTTAATCAACGGGAATGGTGTCTTAAACGCTTTTGCGGCAAAATGCTCTTTACACAGACGCTATGTTGTCATTCACAGTGATTTGTTGGATATCGCGTACAATACAGGCGATTTTTCGCTGATTCGCTTTATTTTGGCACACGAGCTAGGACACCATAAATGTGGACACACTAATTTATGGCGGCTAATGTTATCCATTATTTTGAAACCAGTTGCGTTAGATAAAAGTTTTACAAGAACGCAAGAATATACCGCTGATCGCGCAGGTTTATACTACGCCGAAGAAGGTGCTTTAAGCATGATTTATTTATTTTCAGGAAAATACATGGGCAGTCGTGTGGATTTAGAAGAATACTTTCACAGTATTGATTTACATGATGATACCATCTGGCTTAAATTGAGTAACTTCTTATCCGATCATCCTGTTGGCTTCCGTCGAATGCAAACATTGAAAAAAGCCAAAGATACTGGCAATTGGGACGTTCATGGGAAATTTTTCTAGCAAGAGCCAACCATCATTAAATAAACGTGCTGGGACAAAAGATTCTTTAACTTTTGTCCCAGCACGTTTATTAATCCACCAATAAATGAACAAATTCTTCTTTGGTGATATTTACAAAGTAGTCTTCAAAGTTAAACGCTGCTAATGCTTGCCAAATTGATGAATACTGATAGTCCACACCTAATAAAGCCGCAACGATTTCCGCTGTTTCTTTTTTGGCAAAGTAATCACCATAAATCGTTAACTCAATTATTTTACCTTTTTCAACAGTCAAACGTGCATCCACAATGCCGCCTTTAAACTTTTCTTCTTTTTTGATCGTAAATTTAGGCGCTTCACCAAAAATCCAAGCTTCATTGCCATACACTTCAGCGACCAATTTCCTAATTTCCTGTTGATCTGCTTTGGTTAGGACATATTCTTTCTCCGCAATTTCAGTTAGAGATTCGACATCAAAGAGCTCCATCAGTAAACGATTGCGAAATTCCTCAATGGTTAATTGTTGATATTTTTCGTCTAAGTACGGCCGTAAATTGGTTACGCGTCCCCGAACAGATTTTGTCCCTTTTGATTCAATTTTTTTCTTAGAAACAGTTAAGACACGTTGAACTTCTGCCAAATCAACATCATACATCAAGGTACCATGAGTATACATCTTTCCCTTTTTTGTATACATGGCATTGCCAGAAAATTTTTTCCCATCAATTAATAAATCATTGCGACCGCTAATCTCGGCCCCCGTTGCGCCCATTTTATGTAATGCTTCAATAATTGGTTTAGTGAACGCTTTAAAATCCCCAAAAGCTTGATGTCCTTCCTGAACAACAAAACTAAAGCTGACATTCCCGAGATCATCATAAACAGCACCACCGCCCGATAAACGGCGAGTAATAACGATTCCCTTCTTTCTAGCATAAGCTAAGTCAATTTCTTCATAAGCATTTTGATTTCGGCCTAAAATAACACAGGGTTCCTGAATATAGAACAACACTAAGGGCTCTTCAAAAGAGAGAGTGTTTAATAGATAATCTTCCGTTGCTAAATTTTCACGAATATCTCGTGACTGCATTATGACATAACGCATAAGGTCGCCCCACTTCTTTTTCTTCTAGTGTATCACTTTCTTTCAAAATTGGTTCACTAAACGTCTTCTCTGGCCATTCTCAAAAGAGGATGATCAACAAAAAAAGAACGTGGGACAACAATCACTTTGGATGTTTGTTCCACGCTCAAAATCTAATAAACAGCAGTTACAGAACTGTTTAGCTTTTTAGTCTAACCAAGTTACTACTTCTGAAACATCTCGTCGGACTGTTTCAAAGCCGGGTGTTTGAGCTTTGCCAATCGGAATAATCAGTCCGTTCACTAAATGATCCTCAATATTAAATAACTTGCGAACAGCTTCCGTTTCAAACCCAGACATCGCCACAGTATCATAGCCTCGATCTTTTGCGGAAAGCATCAGCTGCATTGCAACTAAGCCTTGGTCTAACATTAGCCACTCTCTTTTTTGTTCTTCACTAACATCATAGTACCAAGAAACATTTTCATTAATTCCTTGACGAATTTCTTCCGTCATCGTTCCTTGTGCGACAGCTTTAGCACTGATTTCATCTGCATTGGCCACTGTATAAGCAGTCAAATCGCCTAATAAAATAATCACCGCCGCTGCCCCTTTAACTGCTGGTTGTTGCATCGAAACTTCGTAAAGGGCCTCTTTTTGTTCTTTTTCTGTGACAATTAAAAAACGCCATGAATTTAAATTGGTACTATTTGGCGCGAACATCGCTTCCTCAATTATGGCCATTAATTCCTCTTTAGGAATCTCAACATCTGGCATAAAATCCCGAACTGAGCGGCGGCTGCGAACAACATCTTGATACATCATATTTCTTCTTCCTTCCTCTTGCCTTACTTGACATAGTTATTATTACTCACTATGATGGAGAAAAAAAGTACGCACTTTTTATTCACCTAGGAAGAAAAAAGTAACCATTACGTGTCACAAGGAGAAACTATGACAACTGATAAACAAACCAGTATCAACTTAGCCCTTTCCACCATTAACGGCAAATGGAAATTATCATTAATGGATGAATTATTCCAAGGAACCAAGCGCAACGGTGAATTGATGCGTGCGCTCGACGGAATCACTCAGCGCGTCCTGACAGATCGCTTGAGAGAAATGGAAAAAGATGGCCTAGTCCATCGAGAATCCTTTAACGAACTGCCCCCGCGTGTGGAATATACGCTCACTCCGGAAGGATATGCTCTTTACGATGCCCTCTCTTCACTTTGCCATTGGGGCGAAACATTTGCACAAAAAAAGGCGAGACTTAACAAATAAGTCTCGTCTTTTTTTATCTATTTTGGGTATTATGGGTAAACTTAAGATATTTTTGAAGTCCTTCTTGAATTGAATAAACGGGCGAAAAACCTAAGCCTTTCAAAGCAGAACTATCTGAAAGAGAATATTTTATATCGCCATCTCGTTCCTTTTGATAAGAAACTGGCAAAGGAAGTCCCACTAATTGGTTCATTTCTTCAATTAATTGATTAAGGGAAATGGCAACTTCGGTACCCACATTATAAACGTGTCCCAACGCTTCACTTTTGGTTGCTACTAAATCTAATGCAGTTAGGACATCCTCAATGTAGATAAAGTCACGTGTTTGCTGACCATCTCCAAATATTTGAAATTGGCTCGCTTGCCCTTGCTCTAATTGGATATAACAATCCATCAAAATGGACAGGACACCAGAATAGGGTGAAGCAGGATTTTGATTGGGACCATAGACGTTAAAGAAGCGAACTGCGCTTGTAGGTACCCCATGTAAATGGTATTCATTGAGAACATAACGTTCAGCAGCAAACTTATCAATAGCATAGGGACTCAAAGGGCAAATCACCGAAGTTTCTCTTTTAGGCAACGTTGGCTCTGCACCGTAAACGGCTGCCGACGAAGCAAAAACAAAACGTTTGAGCTTTTTTTGATATTTTTTTATTGATTCCAGTATTTTCAATACACTTAAAAAATTGACCTCGTGGGTCTCTAGAGGCTGTGCCACAGAACTTGCCACGCTTGCCACAGCCGCAAGATGAAAGATGTACTCAAACGAATGCTTTGAAAGTACTTCGTCCAATAATTGCTGATCCGTCACACTTCCTTTAATAAAAACCAACTGCTCAGTTTGTTGCAAATTTGACACTCGCCCCATGGACAAATCATCAATCACAAAAACTTGATACTGTTGACTATAAAAATTAGCCAAATTAGAACCAATAAAGCCAGCTCCTCCAGTAATTAATAGTTTCTTCACCTCTTTGCTTCCTCTCTTTTTTTTAATTTAATTCCACTTTTTTCGTGTTATTTTCTCTTTGGAATAAAAAAATGCAATATCGAATGAACACATAACTTACAATAGCCACAGCTAATAAAAGTTCAAAAGTAGACAAAATATTTAACAGACTCGTTAGGCCTACCTTTTCTGCAAATAAAGGTTTAACTTTGACTAATGCTGTCGCAGAAATCACTAATGGGAATGTAAAGGCAGCATAACTTGGATAGAATGTCACTTGCATAATTTTATATAGATTCACAACTACAATCCCATAAATACATTGAGATAAAATTAGCAAGAAAACAACTAATGGCATATACAAATGACCACCCATTGAAATATAGCCAGCTAAACATAACGAACCTGGCGCTGTCATAATCGTCAATAAAGGAATGGTCGATTCAGGCATTTCTTTCGACTTCGTAATTCTCTTGATTAAAATTGGTAACAAGAGTAAATAAAAGAACAACGCTACCCAAAAAACAATTTTTCCCAACTCATTGATAAACAATTGAGAAGTATTAGGAATAACGCCAATGCCGACAAACGTAATAAACCAGCTTGGATAAATGTGTTCCAATTCGATTTTTGTTGGAAAAATATGCACCGCTACAAAATAAATCATTAAAATAAAATGTAAAACCACTGCGCCAATCCACAACACGTTAATCCAAGCAGCATTGGTAAATATCCGATCTAAGAAAACACAGATAACCATTAAAGCCATTGTAAATGTTGGTGATACCGAAGCAATAATTGGATCATCTAAGGTGCTTAATGCATGTTTCATTGTAAAAATAATTTTTAAAATAACTAAAATCATTAAGAGACTGCCAAGTACACAATAAATGGTCCCAATTGTTGCATATCCCAAGGAATAAAGTAAATTCCCCAAAGAAACCATCCCTAAAATTAGTCCGCAAATGGGAATCGGGACTTTCCGCAAGAATTTTTTCGCACTTTCTACCATTATGTAGTCACACTCCGTCTTTATTTATTATTATTGATATTAATCAAAAGTATGTTATTATACTAAATGAAATATTTATATTTGTAAAATAAATATTTGCAATACCAACTATTAAGATAGTAAATAGAAAGAGGCGATTTTATGTTCGAATGGATCAAAACATTTATTGCTGTGTATGAAACCAAAAATTTTAGTGCGGCGGCCAAACAATTGTATATTTCTCAGCCAACTGTTTCTTTGCAAATCAAGAAATTAGAGCAACACTTTTCGATCAAGCTGTTCTATCGTAATGGAAAACAATCGGTTATTCCTACCAAAGAAGCTGATTTTTTATATCCAAAAATGCTCTCGATTATTGAAAGCTTAACTACTTCTTTTGCGCAAGCTGCAGAAAAAGAGAATTTTAAAGAAGACTGCATTATAGCCTCTTCAAATACAGTTGCTATTTATTTATTGCCAGATATTATGGAGAGTTTGGTTACCGCTTTTCCACTCATCAACTTTTCGATTCAACTGATGAATTCAAACGAAGTCGTGGATATGGTTCAAAATAATCATGCCCACATTGGACTAATTGAAAAACCCATTGAAACCAAAAATCTACACAAAGAAATTGTTTATGAAGATCAACTAGTTCTAGCAGGAGATGCCGCTTCAAAATTTTGGCTCTTAAGAGAAAAGAACTCTGGCTTACGTTTTTTCAATGAGCTTTATCTCAACGAACACAGCATCAACTTACCAATTATCGAATTAAACAACAACGAAGTCCTGTTACAATTGCTAAAAAATAACATTGGGCAATCAATTGTTTCTCGATTATCTATTTCCGATGAGATCCCTTGGCAACCAATTGATCAGTCCTTTGCTTCTCGAAAAATTTTCATTGTCCAGACCGATCACCATGCCAATACTTCCTTCTCTGAAGTTTATAACCGAATCGTTGAAAAAATTCGTGAACGACAAACCTAAAAAACAGGAGAACGACTTAGCTTTCGCTAAATCGTTTTCCTGTTTTTTATTCATCAGTTTCCTCTACCAATTCAAATTCAAAAGGTTCTAACTCAAATAGTTGGTGTAAAATTTGCTGGGTTTCTTGGAACACTTGTTGTGGCTCTTTAGACAAAAGAGTGCTTTGAATGGTCTGTTTTTTTGATTGAAAAAGAATTCTCGTTTCCTCTTCCTTGAATACAACTTGATGAGTTTCCCTTTCAAACACCGTATATTCTTCGAACATTTCCATAACTAATTTTTGACGAAACCCTTCTTTGAGTGCTAATAAAGTTACTAAATCTGCAACGGTTAGTGTTTCTAACGCAATTGTTTCATCTTCTACATGAACAAGATAATTCGTACACTTCACATTCGGACAGGCATTGCAGCCGCCATTAATCAAATCTGAGGTAGTTGTTATTTTCACCTGTTTCATCTTAATCCTTCTTTCCTACTTTTCGAGAAAAACACAAGGGGTCTCCTCAAAAATATTCAATAAAATATGATTGACTTCTTGAAAGACTTCTTCGTGATTTCGGCATTGTTTTTCCATTACTAAACGCAGATCATTCACAACAAAAGTCAACGTCATCGCTTGTTGGGAAACATGTATACAACGGTTGCCTTTAACAAAACATTCTGTTTGTTCTTCAATGCATGGTTCTTTTTGATAGCCATATGCTGAAGCGACACATTCCAGGATTTCGTAGATTTCTATTTTTGGAAGTTCATAGCTACAGCTACCGATAACTAGTTGAAAACGGTTCGGCTGTTTTTCATTATTGCTTGCATAATACACTGTTGTCGTTGTCATTTTGCCTCCTTATCTCCTCTATTTTCCTACTCTTATCATAACAAAAAAAGCACGCTTCCCTTATTTAAATTGTTAATAAAGACTATTACAGATTGGTATAACCACACCCAAAAAGTTCGTGATATAATTCACTAAGAAAGAAATATTACAGAAAGAAGAGATGAACGATGAAAGTATTTAACAAAAAAGTCGCAATTATTGGTACTGGTTTTGTTGGCACAAGTATTGCCTATTCCATGATCAACCAAGGGATTGCGAATGAATTAATCTTAGTTGATATTGACAAAGCCAAATCTGAAGGCGAAGCAATTGACTTATTAGATGGTGTGTCTTGGGGTCAAGAAAATGTAAACGTCTGGGCTGGCGACTATCAAGACTGCCAAGATGCCGATATCGTCGTGATTACAGCTGGCGCTAATCAAAAACCTGGGCAAAGTCGTCTAGATTTGGTTTCAATCAATGCAGAAATTATGAAAACAATTGTTAACAATATCATGAAATCTGGTTTTGATGGAATTTTAGTGATTGCCTCAAATCCTGTCGATGTACTGACTTATGTGGCTTGGCAAGCTTCTGGTTTACCTGTTTCAAGAGTAATTGGAACTGGTACAACTTTGGACACAACTCGTTTCCGCAAAGAACTGTCTCAACGTTTAGCGATTGATCCACGCAATGTTCACGGCTATATTATTGGCGAACACGGGGATTCTGAAGTGGCTGTCTGGTCTCATACCATGATTGGAACAAAACCTATTTTAGAAATTGTGGATACGACAGAGCGCTTAACTAGTGATGATTTACCAATCATTTCTGATAAAGTGAAAAATACAGCTTATGAAATTATCGATCGCAAACAAGCGACCTATTATGGGATTGGTATGAGTACTGCACGCATTGTTAAAGCCATTTTAAATAATGAACAAGCTATTTTACCTGTCTCAGCTTACTTAGATGGGCAATATGGGCAACAAGATGTATTTACAGGGATTCCTGCAGTCGTTGGCAATCAAGGTGTGACTGACATTATTGAATTGAATCTGAATGCTTCTGAAAAAGAACTCTTCCAAAAATCAGTGACACAATTAAAACAAGTGATGGCATCGTTACAACCGAACGCTTAGTAATTTTTAACTAAAAATAACACTTCAACTAAATTATTCTCTACCAAAATAGATTCTAATTCCCCTTTATCGTTCTTTTTGGTACCATGAAAGAAGAACTTCAACTAAAGCAGAAATTAGGAGGACAAAAAATGGTAATCCAAGGAGATACGTTAGAAAATAGCGCACGTCGTTTATTGCAAGAACGTGGCGTAACAATGAATGATTTAGCTGAACTTGTGTTATTTTTACAAAAAGATTATATTGATAATTTAACATTAGATACTTGTTTAGAAAGTATTGATGCAGTGTTAACAAAGCGTGAAGTACACAACGCGATTATTACAGGTGTCCAACTGGATATTCTGGCAGAAGAAAACAAGCTACTCTCACCGTTACAAGAAATTTTAACGGAAGATGAAGGGCTTTATGGCATTGATGAAATTATGGCGCTCTCCATTGTAAATGTTTATGGATCTATCGGTTTTACGAACTATGGGTATATCGACAAGGTAAAACCAGGCATTTTAAAAGAGTTAAATGCGCATGATGGCGAACATGTCCACACATTCTTGGATGATATCGTGGGCGCAATTGCGGCTGCGGCTGCCAGTCGGTTGGCCCACTCACAACCAGATTTAAGTGATATTACTAAATAAAAAAACTTGCCTCTTCTCATAAAATGAAGAGGCAAGTTTTTTTATTTAGTTTTATTTGCTGGACTTCTCACAAGCTTTCTACTTAACAGTAATTATTTGCCGTGTTATGTTACAGTCAAGAATAAACAGCTAAAGGAGGTTATCTAGAAATGAAAAAGTTTTTACGTGTATTTTTAATTTTTATTGGGGTATTTTTTCTTGCAAGTTGCGGTTCAAAAATAGAGACAAAAACCTTTGTAGGTTCGCCACAAGATGGGATTGATTCCACCTTAACCTATACGTACCAAGGAGATAAAGTCTTAACGCAAACGGCTAAAAACATTGTTTCTTATGACAAATTGGGGATTACAAAAGAAGAGGCAAAAACAGCGTTGGAACCCGTTTCTAAACAATATGAGGACATCAAAGGGCTTGATTACAAACTGACCTATGAGGACAAACAAGCCATCGAAAAATTGACGATTAATTATGAAAAACTTGATTATGATAAAGCCAAAAAAGTGGATGGTATCCAGATTGATGGAGATTCTTCTAAGGGAATCAGCATGAAGAAAAGCCAAGAATTGGTGGAGTCACAAGGTTATACAGAACAAAAATAATAAAAGAAAGCGTGCGACAATGGGCATTGTTGCACGCTTTCTTTTGATTATTTAAATCGATGTTGCCATCTTTACTGCTTGAATTGGGTCAAAATGATGGACAGAGTAAATGACTGTACCGGCTTGCCAAACTACTGAGTTTCGATTATAGTCAGTGGTTCCTGCCACGTTCAGTGTGATTTGACCAACGGTATTCGGTGCTGGTAATGTTTCTTGTTCCAAAATGTTGACAACATTTTTCGCTAAATCATCAGGCGATTCACCATTGATATTTGAGGCCCGTACGACTAAACTCCAATTGCCTTCTTGCCAAGATAAGTAACTAGAACCTGCCGCCCCTTGTTTATACCCAGTAATATTGTAACCTAAATCTACTGGTTGACCGCCATTGTCAATGATTTGGTTCACTGCATTTTTTGCTTCGGCATCAGAGCCATATGTTTTTTTCTCAAAAGAACTAATTGGCGTTAACTGATTGACACGTGCATCATTCACCGGAATCGCTTCTTTTTCTGCATAATATAAAACACGGAAATTGTTTTGATCCGCTTGTGAAGTTGTCGCTGCAGTTAAAAAGTTATTCGTTTGACTCGTTAAAATTGCCTGCGGTAAGCCTTGACCAGGAAACATGTTTGCTAGCTGGTTAAGCACTTGCTTGGCTTGGTCATCTGGATTCGCATTTTTCGCGGGTGATTGTTTTTCTGCTGAGCCATTATTTGCCGCTTCCTTCGTAGAAGAAGCTGTTGCTTTCGAATCAGCTGTCGTTGTTCCTGACGGTTTCGCATCACTAGATTTCGTTGCTGCTTTGCTACTTGATTCTTTTGTAGCAGATGCTTTTGTACTCTCGACTGTGGTACTTTCCGCAGCACTGGAACGACTATCCGTATTTTCTGTACTTTTTCCGCCGCCGCATGCTGCTAAAGCAAGGGTTAAAAGAAAAGCACTAGAAATAAGCCCTATCTTTTTCATAAGAATTCCTCCTTGTTTTCCCTACCCCTATTGTACCTTAATCATGTGTATCCGTCACTTGTTTGTGTTTCGTTCTAGTTGGTTTAAATAACAGAAAGTGGACGGTAGGATTCGAACCTACACCTCAACATTGAGCAAGAATAAACTACTGTTAGTCTCTATGAGTTTAACACCACGTTCATCCACCTATTTGATTGATCCTTTGTATCATAACTTAGAATAATTAAATTGCCTTTAAGGAGCTTCAAAGATTATATGAAGAATTGTAAAAAATCTGTGACGAAAAAACGATTGAACCAATCAGCAGAGACACTGAGGTTCAATCGTAACCAATTGTTTAATTATCTGAAAAAACTCACAATTCAACGTTAGTCCCTGGTGCTTTTTTGTTTTCCCCTTGTTGTTTTTTTAAGAATATCCCCAGAATGACGGTAATAATAGGGCAAAGCAATGGGAAAAAGGCATACGGTAAGTATTCTAGTGCACCAACTTTTAACGTTCCCATAATGAAGGTACCACTAACTCCCCAAGGAATTAGCGAGTTGACTGCCGCCCCAGCATCTGCCAAAGTACGAGTTAAATATTTTTTATCAATACCTAAACGAGTAAATGAGGATTTAAATGTTTCCCCTGGTAAAATAATTGACAAATATTGTTCGCCAACTAGTAAGTTAATTCCCACAGAACTTAAGGCAGTTAAAGCGATTAATTTGGCTGGATTATTCACATAGCCTTTAATTTTATCAATTAAAGTAGCCACGATGTTAAACTTAATCAACAAGCCGCCTAAACCTAATGCCAAAATAATCAACGCAGCAGAACCTAACATGCTTTCAATCCCACCACGAGATAAAAGTGTATCAATACTTTGATCCCCTGTATCTGCCACATAACCACTCATTAAGATGGTAGAAACTTTCGCTAAACTTAGGTGATGATCATTTATAAAAGCTAAGATGACCGCCACTGTAGAGCCGACTAGTAACGTTGGAATAGCCGGTACCTTTTTCCAAGCGAATAAGAATAAAACCGCTACTGGCAACAATGTAATCGGTGAAATCCAGAATCCTTGATGTAACGTTTGGACCATTGCATCAACCGATTGTAAATCCGCCGAACCAGATTGATGTCCCAAGAAGATATAGCTGACAATCGAAATAATAAACGCCGGAATAACAGTGTACATCATGTTTAGTATATGTTCAAAAAGGTTCACGCCACCAATTCCAGCAGCTAAGTTTGTTGTATCAGATAACGGTGAAATGTTGTTCCCTAAAAAGGCACCTGAAACAACTGCGCCAGCTGTCATCGCATTGTCGAATCCAAGAATATGTCCAATACCTAGAAAGGCAATCCCCATAGTTGAAACAGTCGTAAAGGAGCTCCCTACCGTCACACCAACTAGTGCACAGACCACAAAAACGGTTGGTAAGAAGAACTTCACTGAGATAATTTTAAAACCATAGACCATAATTGTTGGAATCGTCCCAGACAAGATCCAAGTAGCAACTAAGACACCTATCAACAAGAAAATAATAATCGGAATGATCCCTGGTTTAATCCCTTCCACAATGCCTTCGTGGATCTCATCCCAAGAAAATCCTTTCCATTTGCCATAAAGCAACAACAACATGAACACAAAAAGAATCGGTATGTGAGGGGTTAATTTTTGACCAATAATTAAGTACCCGAGAATCGCTAACAAGGCAATCAAAATGCCTAAACTTTCAGCGAACGAAACAGTGGGTTTCGTTGATTTCATATGAAAACCTCCTTTTATGGAAAGCGAAAACTGAAGCAATAATCGAACTTGCTTCAGTTTCCAAACGACAATTTACTATAGTCATCAGGTGAAGAGGCACTCAGCAAAATAATTGCTAGCCTTTTTATTCACCTAAATCTTCTTTTACTTCCGTTGCCCAACTTGCTTTTTTAAAGCGATTAATGATTAACGGAATCACAAACATGACAATAGTGATTAATGCAACTAAGACTGCATCAGTCACGGTTGTTGTACCTAATGTGGCGAAAATAACAATGATAACACTAAAAATTAACATTGCTGCCACTAAATAAGCTAAGCCATTACCTTTTTTACCAATTCGGTAAGGACGTAGTGTATCTGGTTGAGATTTACGTAATTTAATTAGGGAAATCGCAATCAATACATACACAATACTATAAATAATTGTTGTTGCATTTGTTAAAGTTAAGAATACAGCGTTGACATCATCCATTACCCCATAAAGTAAAGCGAATAATGAGATAACCACAGATTGTGTTAACACAACGTTACGAGAAACGCCATATTTATTTTCGCGATGGAAACCAAATTTTGGTGGCAATAAGCCATCACGAGCAACTTGAATAATTGTTTTTGATGGTCCAGTAACCCAAGCAGATAATTGTAATAACACACCTAAGAAGACCATGAAACTAAAGATATTACCAATAATTGTTGGTAAACCTAAAACGTCACAATAAAGCAAAATTGGTTGTGTAATGTTAGACAATTCCATTTTGCCATTTGGAACAATATTAGCAACAAACATTGCATTAATAACGTTTAATAAAACTAAACCAATTAATGAAATGAAAACGCCTTTTGTATAATTTTTTGTTGCATCTTTCAAACGAGGAATATAAACAGAAGACATTTCAATCCCAACAAAGATAAACGCAATCCCTGCTAGATATTTAAATGTGTCCATATTTTCTAAGTTTGGTAAAACTTTTGACCAAGAGAAGGCACCTAAATAGCCGCCAGGTGTTAAGCCTACTTTAATCATTGAAAGAAGACCTAAAACAAACATAACTAATACTGGGATGTAAACACCTAGCCAAACACCAATATTTCCGCCAACTTTCGCCATGTCAAATTTCAAGTTCAAGATTGTAATAATCCAGTAAATCACTAAGATACAACCTAATACGAACCAATGATTTTCACCTAAGTGAACATTACCAAATGTATTACCTAGCAAAGGGCCTAATGTAGAAGCAACCATTACCATTCCTGGGAACATTTGCACCCATAGTAACCAAGCGACAACAAAACCCCATTTGCTACCTAAGGCAGTTTTAACCCAAAGTTGAGGGCCACCTTCTTGAGGAAGCATCGTAGATAATTCACCAGATATCAATGCGATTGGACCAGCAAAGAATAAGACCGCGAAAATTGTGTAAGAAATTAATGTCCAACCAACAGCAGCAAGTGTTGGGATACTACGTACAGTTGCACACAATGCCATTGTTAAACCGATAAAAGTACCTAATTCAATTTTTTTAACTTGTTGTTTATCCAATTTTGTACACTCCTTATAAGATTTTGGATAAGGAGCATGAATGACTGTTATACGCTGAGTAAAACAGTCATTCGACTGCCTCTTACCCAGACAAAGAATTGGTTAAGAGGTTAGCCGTCTGGTTGATTTATTCAATAGATAAATCAACCAGACGAACGTTCCCTCGTTCGGTTACCATTTCTTTTTTCCGTTTAAGATTCAATTATTTTACGTCGTAAATTTGTTCTAATTTTTCTTGTAAAGCAGCTTGAATCTTAGGAGCGTAAACATCAAATTCTTCTTTATCGTTCATGTATGGAGTCATTACAGCAGCACGTAACACAGTTACTTTACCTGCACGGTTCCATTCTTCGTCACTAAATCCTAAGCTGTTTACAAATTTTAATGGGCTGTTGCCATAATCTGGAATAGCAAAGTCAGTATGTGAAGTAATGAATTCGTTGTTGTAAATATTTCCTTTAACGTATGATGCATAGTCATATACATCATGGTTTAATTTGTTCATTGCTACTAAATCATCGTTGCCTTTTTCTTTAAACACATAGTCAACCATGTTGAAGTCTGGATGAGTTAATGTGTGGACTTCGATTTCTTTGTCGCCAACTTTGAATGTTAAATCATTCAAGAAGTTATAGAAATGATGTGATCCTTCAATTGAAGCACCAATTAATTTACCATAACCTGCAACGTTTAAAGGTAAAACGTGATGTGCAGCCCATACAGAAGCAGCTGTTGCACCAGCTTTTGAACCTTCAAGGATATAAGCACCTAGTAACGCAGGAATATCGGCACCTTTTTCAAATACGTAAGTTGCGAAGTAAGAAATAACGTCGCGCATACGGATATCTTGGATAACGATACCACCAGCTGAATAAGGGATATAACCCATTTTATGAGGGTCAATTGTTACTGATTCTGCTAATTCGATTGCTTTATATGCATCATACACTTCTCTTGAAATGTGTTCTTTTTTCTCTTTGAAGACACCGTATTCTTCATGAACATCTTGTAAATCTTCGTAAGGGATGAAGTTGTTGTCTTCGTCTAAGAAGATGGCACGTCCATAACCACCATAAGCAGCATCCACGTGTACATAATAGTAAATACCGTCTTTCATTAATTCATCGCGTAAAGCAATAATTTTATCGATTGAGTCAACGGCACCTTCTTCAGTAGAACCAACTACACCGACAACACCTAGCACTGGAATTTGTTCTTCTGCTAAGCCACGAACGATTTTTTCTAATTCGTTGATATCCATACGGTAGTTATGGTCAACTGGTACTGGGATAACTTGATCTAAACCGATACCGATAATATCAGCAGCTTTTAACCAAGAATAGTGTTTAGTTTGTGGGACTAACCATTTACCGATTGCTTGTAAATGTTTACCTGAACGAGCTGAATGAGCTTTGATTTCATCAATTTCATCTTCAGCTGATTCTAATAAGTCCATAATTTCTTTTGTTGGCATGTTCAATAGTTCCCAATCTGATTTGCCAGCAACTAATTCTGGTTTTACTTCTTTCATAGCAAATGGTAATGATTTAATGTTACGGGCATACCATAAGCCTTCTAAGTTAGCTAAAGAACCATCAGCAACGATGTGTCCCCAACCATTTTTGTAGCTCATTAAGTGAGCAAATTCATGTCCTACTTCTTCTTCCATTTGAGAAGTTGCTGGAGAAGATTCATAGGCAACGTTGTTCCCGTTCCATAGCATTGCAAAGTTGTAAGCTAATAGAGAAGGCATTAATGTTTCTGAGTTCATATGTCCCCAATATCTACCTGCTGTATGCCATGGAACTGAATGTGTACGCATGCGAGAAGAGATTTCATTCAATACATCTTTCATATGGTTGACAGTTTTTTCGTAGCTTTCAGATGTACGTTCTTGAGAAGAGATAACTGGCATGTCTTGTGGCATGTAGTTTTGACGCCATCCTAAATGTTCATCTACTAAGTCGATCAACAAGTCTTTATATAATTGTCCGTTTTCGGCTTTGTCCCCAATGAATAGTGCATTAAGGTTCATTTCGCCTTTTGCTAATTTTTCGTTTTTCATACGAAAATTCCTCCTTACAAATTTTAATGAATTAGATTTTGCATTCACAACTTACACCCAAACGGCTAAAGTGTAAAGAAGAAAAATAACAATGGTTATCATAGCTCTTTAATTTTATAATTTTTTCACAAGGTGTCTTGTCAGAACCATTATATAAAAAAATAAGAGTGGGATTGTGTGTACAATCCCACTCTTATTAGGTGTATTAACGGTTTCACCACTACCTGTAAGGAGAAATAGAATTTTAACTTTGATCAAATAATCACACGTCTTCTCTTCGTGAAATTATTATCAATTTCTAATCCATTACTTTTGCTAAAAAGTAATTTTTCTTCCCTTTCCGTACAACAACGAATTTTCCATCGAAATGTTGTGTTGGATCGACTGCAAAATCTAAATCGGTAACTCGGTCACCGTTAATACTTATAGCTCCTCCGCTCACATCTTCGCGAGCTTGACGTTTTGATGGTTCGATTTCTGTGTCAACTAACCAATCTACGATGTTTTTAGCATCTTTGGTAATTTCAACAGTTGGCACATGTTCTAACCCTTGCTCGATTTCCTCAATCGTTAAGTCTTTAATGTTGCCTGAGAAAAGAGCTTCTGAAATTTTTTGCGCTTCTTCTAATGCTGCATCATCGTGAACAAATCGTGTCACTTCTTCAGCTAAGCGTCTTTGTGCTTCACGTTTACCTGGTTCTTTTTCAACTTTTTCAGCTAACGCATCGATTTCTTCTTTATCTAAGAAAGTAAAGAATTTCAAGTATTTGATGACATCACGATCATCTTGGTTTAACCAGAATTGGTAGAATTCAAATGGTGAGGTTTTCTTAGGATCTAACCAGATAGCGCCACCCGCTGTTTTCCCAAATTTTGTACCATCTGCTTTTAGCATTAAAGGAATGGTTAACCCGAATACTTTGGCTTCTGGTCCTTCTTTTTTACGAATCAAATCTAATCCTGCAGTGATATTGCCCCATTGATCAGCGCCACCAATCTGCAATTGAATATTATGTTTTTTATGCAATGTGTAAAAGTCAATTGATTGAAGAATTTGGTATGTGAATTCTGTAAAGGAAATGCCACTTTCTAAACGACTAGCGACAATGTCTTTTGCCAACATCGTGTTGACATTAAAGTTTTTCCCGTAATCTCTTAAAAAATCTAATAAAGATAGTTCTGATAACCAATCGTAGTTGTTCACCATTGTTACCTCAGCATCTTTACCAAATAATTTTTTCATTTGGTTTGAAAGACTGTCCACATTATGTTGCACAGCTTCCATCGTTTGTAAAACACGTTCAGTTGTTCGTCCACTTGGGTCACCAATTGTTCCAGTTCCGCCACCAATTAAAATGTATGGGTGATGACCTGCTAATTGGAATCGTTTCATCATCATAAAAGGAATTAAATGTCCAATATGCATGCTATCTCCAGTTGGATCGACACCGCAATATAGCGAAATGCTCGTATTTTCTGTAAGTTCTCTTAGTCCTTCTTCGTTTGTTTGTTGATTGATTGCATCACGCCATGCTAGCTCGTCAATGATATTCATGTTATCACCCTCCATATTTATAATTATCTCTTTATAGGAAATCGTTCATTTAACGAAACAAACGATTAACACACTTGTTTTTACACGATATCCCGTGTTTATTTCTATGTATACACGGGTTCACGAAATTTTCTTTGGTCTGCCACGTATTCAAAAAAAGAATACAAAAAATCCCTAAGTCGTCGAAACGACTTAGGGACGAATTTCTCGTGGTACCACCCAAATTTATACATAGTTTAGTTTATTTAAAATACTATATACCTCTTAACAAATAACGCTGTTACCCGTGCCCTGTAGGCAGAAGCTCAAGAATGTAATTCGATAAATAACGTGTACTAGTTTCCAGCGCCACTAGCTTTCTGTAACAGTGGTTATTTCTCTACTGCTTTTCTGTCATTGCTTTGTATTTAACTTGTACATGTAGCATATTCCTTTTCGTTTTTTTTGTCAACACTCTTTGCTTATTTTTTTTTACTTTTACAAAAGATGTCCCTTTTTCACAAAAATAAAATAACGAATTCAAAATAATATTTATTTATTTTAACAGCAACTACAGATAAAAAAATAACAAAAAAATTCAAAAAATATTCTTTAAAATTTTTTTGACTTTTTTTGTGATTTTCTATACTTTTATAAAATTCCCGAAGAAAAATGACGAACTTCGGATCAGAAGTTCGTCATTTTGTGAAAAACAGTTTTAAAGAATTGGTGAAAATAATCGTGAAATTTGTTGTTTAAAAATCAACCATTTTGACATGTCGCGAACAACTTCTGGAGTCATTGTTGTACATTTTTTTCGATCTTCTAAGAAAATTGCTTCTAATTGATCAATGATTTTTTTATCATATAACACAGCATTTGCTTCAAAGTTTAATTTGTAACTTCGGATATCTTGATTGGCTGAACCAACTGTGCAGACTTCATCATCCATAATCATTGTTTTCGCATGTAAGAAACCACCGTTATAAATTAAAATTTCAATATTTTCTTTCATCAATAAGCGGCCGTAATACTGTGTTGCTCGATAAATAAACGGATGGTCGGGCTTATCTGGAATCATAATTTTAACATCTACTCCTGAAGCCGCAGCAACTTTTAAAGCAGCCAAGACACTATCATCAGGAACTAAATACGGCGTTTGAATCCAGACTCTTTTCTTGGCAGAAGTAATCAATTTAATAAAGGCCAATTTAATTTGTTCACGGTCACTGTTAGGACCACTGGCAATCATCTGAATGGATGTATTTGCCTCTGGCACCAATGCTTCAAGTTTAAAGAAATAATCCAATTGATACGCCACACGATTTTTCTCGGGGGAAGAGACGTTCCAATCCATTAAAAAACGCATTTGCAGTAATGAGGCTGCTGGCCCTTGAATCCGTAAATGTGTATCCCGCCAATAGCCAAACTTTTTAGTCGTTCCAGCATATTGATCGGCAACATTAAAGCCGCCAATGTAGCCTACTTTTCCGTCAATAACAACAATTTTCCGGTGATCATGATAATTCAAACGAAACTTCAAAAGTGCTTTTTGAGAAGTAATAAATGTTTGGACAAAACCGCCGTTTTTTTTCAATTCATTCAAATGATGAACCTTGGTGCCCTTTGAGCCAAAGGCATCGTAAAGCAACCGCACTTCAACCCCTTCAGCCGCCTTTTCTTCTAATAAGTTCAAAATTTTGGTGCCGATATGATCCGTTACAAAGGCATAATATTCAATATGAATGGAGTGCTGAGCTTTTTTTATGTCCGCCATCAACGCATTGAATTTTTCCGTACCATCCGTAAAAATTTGAACATCATTTTTCTTAGTCAGAGGCATCCTATTCAACGAGGAAAAAAAGTCTGTAAACTGTTGTTGCTCCTCCGTCGGCATCTTTTGACTATAAAGTTCAAAACTTTCTTCTTGGAAATTCTGAAAATTCTCTAATTCCCGCAAATCACTTTGTTGCAAATAAAATTTCTTTTTGTCGGTTAAACCGCGCCCAAAGAATAAATATAAGAAAAAACCAAAAACGGGTAGAGCAATCAGTACGAGTAGCCATGCCCAAATTGCTGCTACATCTCGAGGTTTTAACAAAATGGTAATTCCCGCAATAATTGCATTAATAAAATAAATAACTGTTAAGACGCTAAGAATCAATTGTCTTCCTCCTTTATTTGTTACGTTTTAGTATACCATCAATTACGGATTTGGAATATCTTTTCTTTAGCTGCTTCTGTCTAAAAAAATAAAAAGAACCCCTCATTCTAGTACCAGTAACTAGAATGAGGGGTTCTTTTTGATGTTTGTTTGAAAGTCCTTTAACTTAATTTCGTGTAAATGGACCTTTAGGAGCAATCAATTCTAAATTTGTACCATCTGGATCGGTAAAGTAAGCGACCCCTGTACCAAAACCGCTCTTCAAGCCATCTTCTTCTTGGAATGTAATCGGCTCTCCATCAGGTTCTACGCCAATCGCTCTTAAACGTGCAACAGCTGCATCAATATCTTCCACTTCGAAACACATATGCATTGCACTAATTTGTTCGTTGGAATAAGAAGCTTTTTCTGATTTTGGTTTAACATATTCTAATAAATCAATATTGATGTTTTCTAGATGCACATTGGCATACTTGATTAATGTATCATCTAACCCTTGTGTTTGGGCCATCCGTTTTCCACCAATTTCATCACGATTTGCGATTTTTGTTCCTGTTAATGCTTCATAAAACTTCACTGATTCATCCAAATTACTGACTGTAATCCCCACGTGGTTGACTACTGAAAAACCTTTAACTGCTTCACTCATTATATCTCCTCCTAGTTAATTTTTAGAAATCAAACGTGTCTGGATCTGGTCCCACACGTAACGATTCATTCAATTGGTTAATTTGTGCCATTTCTTCTGCACTTAGTTCAAAATCAAAGACCGCTGCATTGTTAATCATCCGTTCTTTGTGGACAGATTTCACGGCTAATAAGATATCTTGTTGAATATCCCAACGTAAAATCACTTGGGCTGCTGATTTATTATGGTTCTCAGCAATCGCCAAAATGGTTTCATTCGATAATAATTGACCTTGCATCAACGGTGACCAAGCTTGGACTTTGATATCATGTTTTTCACAGAAATCACGCACTTCTTTTTGATCCAATTTTGGATGTAGTTCCACTTGGTTAATTACCGGAACAACTTTTGCATAAGAAAGTAAATCTTCTAAATGATGAACTTGGAAGTTGCTGACACCAATTGCTTTCACTTTTCCTTCGGCGTATAAAGTTTCTAAAGCTTGCCATGATTCTTTGTAAGAATTATTTCCTGGCCAATGAATTAAATACAAATCTAAATAATCTAAACCTAAACGTTCCAAACTATCATTGAAAGCTTGAATTGTTTCATCATAGGAAATATGCGCGTTCCAAACTTTCGAGGTAACAAATAAGTCCTCACGGTTCAAACCAGTTGCCGCTAAGCCTGCTTTAATTCCCGCTCCTGTGCCAGATTCATTACCATAGATTTGCGCTGTATCGATTAAACGATAACCATTGATAATCCCTTCTTCGACCACTTTTGCTGTCTCTTCATCTGGTATTTGGAATACCCCGAGACCCATTCCTGGAATTTTAGTGCCGTTGTTTAATGTTACTGTATCTGCTAGTGATGTAATCATTTGATTCGCTCCTTTAACGTTTTCTGATATCATCATATACCGTGCCGTACATGCTGTATAGTACGTACTTTTTCGTTTCATAGGAACCAAAAAGTGCGCTTTTTGTTAAATTCGCTTTTTTAGCCTGAAAAATTTTTAACTTTTTTTATATAACGTACTTTCTCGCTCTTCTAAGCGTAACATTCTTTAACCGATTTAACTAGTGTATCTCTCACGACACACGACATTTTATGTAAAAAAAGAGAACGCGTACTCCGTCTTCGAAACGTCCTAAGACGCCGACAGAATACCGTTCTCGTGGGTTTGGCACCCAATGGGGGCATAGGGATTCGAACCCTAGACCCTCTGATTAAGAGTCAGATGCTCTAACCAACTGAGCTATGCCCCCGTTGTATAAAATGGCTTTTCAGCTACCTCAATATTGTAGCACTCCGCTATTATTTATACAAGAGGGAATTTTTTTCAGTTGTTATTCTTGTGAAGATTGTTCTTTTTTTACAGGACAAGCTGTTTGACAATCTTCACAACTTTCCCCTTTTTTGATTCGTCGATAGGTGATGATTCCTGCTGTTCCAAAAATTAAAATGGATAAAATAATTGTTGCCATCCGTTATTACCCTCTTTCTAAAGAAGTGATTGCTTGGACACTTTCTTTGCCTGGCTTTGGTTTTCTTATAAGGAAATAAAATCCAGCTAAAACAACACCCATCGCTAAAAAAGTCCCCAGAGTTAGTGTGCCTTTTTCGACTAACACATGGCCTAATTGATAAATCACAAAACTAACCATATAAGCCAAACCGCATTGATAACCAATGGCTCCTAATGTCCATTTAAGGTCTCCCATTTCACGACGAATTGCGCCAATTGCAGCAAAACAAGGTGCACATAATAAGTTAAAAGTTAAGAACGAATAGGCCGCGACTGGCGTAAAGGTGTGTTGCAGTGCGCCCCAGACTTCTACCCCGTTTTCAGAAACATCTTTCACATTGCCAAATAAAATGCCTAAGGTACCAATAATATTTTCTTTCGCTATCAATCCTGTAATTGTGGCAACTGCCCCTTGCCAATTACCCCAACCTAATGGGATAAATAGCACCGCCAACCCTTTACCTAGAAATGCTAGAATACTTTGACTTTCTGGAACGGGTTGAAACGTCACAGAATAATGTGACATGAACCAAATGAGAATACTGGAAACAAAAATAATCGTACCTGCTTTTTTTACAAATGAGCGACATCGTTCATAGGCATGCCGAACCACACTTCTAAGCTGTGGCAAATGATAGGCGGGAAGTTCCATAATGAATGGTGCTGGATCTCCCGAAAAATGCTTGGTCTTTTTTAAAGCAATTCCTGATAACACAATGGAAGCAACCCCTAAGAAATAAGCAGAGGGCGAGACCCAACTTTGGTTAGGAAAAAATGCACCTGCAATCAGAGCGATAATTGGCAACTTCGCCGAACATGGCATAAAAGTCGTGACCATAATAGTCATTCGCCGATCGCGTTCGTTTTCAATCGTTCGACTAGCCATCACGCCTGGGACCCCACAACCTGTCGCAATTAACATTGGAATAAACGACTTACCAGATAGGCCGAATTTCCGAAACAAGCGATCCATGACAAAGGCAATCCGGGCCATATAGCCACAATCTTCTAAAAAACCTAAACATAAAAACAGGACGGCCAGTTGTGGTAAAAATCCTAACACCGCCCCAACACCTGCAATGATCCCATCTAAAATTAAACTTTGCATCCATGGCGCTACTTGCCATTGCGCCAACCAATTTCCCACAAATTGAGGAACCCATTCCCCAAAAAAGACATCATTTAACCAGTCTGTCCCCATTGTACCAACCGTTTGAATAGATAAGTAATAGACCAACCACATCACAAACGCAAAGATTGGCAACGCCAACCACCGATTGGTTACCACTCGGTCAATCTTATCACTGTGAGTAAATGTCATTTCTGTTTTTTTCGTCGCACACAAAGCAATTAATCGAGCAATAAAGGCATAGCGTTCATTAATGATAATGGCTTCACTTTCATCTTGAAAGATTTTTTCGGTAATTTGTATGACTTCTTCAATTTCTTTTTCTTGAAAAGAACTCAATAATAATTGCTCTTTGGTTCGAACATCTCGTTCAAAAAGTTTTAAACTATACCAACGCTGTTGCGTTTCAGGAACAGTATTCCCTAAAATATCAACAATTTCAGCAAGTGCTGCTTCTAAGCGATTATCATAAGAAGGATAAATAACCTCTGTCTCTATGGCATTCGCTCGCTGCTTACTTTGTTTTAAAGCATGATCCAACCCACGATTCTTCAAAGCACTAATCTCAACGACAGGCACGCCTAAGCCATAACTTAACTTTTCACTATTCAATGTTTGGCCGTTTTTTTCCAACAAATCCATCATATTTAACGCACAAACAACCGGTAATCCAGTTTCAATTAATTGTGTTGTTAAATAAAGATTCCGTTCCAAATTGGTCACATCGAGAATATTCAAAATCACTGAAGGTTGGTCCTCCAAAAGATAATCTCGTGCCACAATTTCTTCAGGCGTATAAGGAGAAAGAGAGTAAATCCCTGGCAAATCTTGAATAATGAGTGTCTTATCTTTCTTTGCCATCCCCTCTTTGCGTTCCACAGTCACCCCTGGCCAGTTTCCAACATATTGGTTGGCTCCTGTTAACATATTGAACGTTGTCGTTTTACCGCTATTAGGGTTGCCGGCTAGTGCAATTTGCTGAGTCATTCGCTTTCCTCCTTTTCAACCAAGATTAGTTCCGCTTCACTTTTTCGTAACGTTAGTTCGTAGCCACGTACATTGATTTCAATTGGATCAGCTAAAGGAGCTACTTTGCGAATAAAAATTACTGTTCCTTTTGTTAAGCCCATGTCCATCAACCGACGTTTCACCGCTCCTTGTCCGTGGATCCCTACTATTGTAGCGCGTTCTCCAACTTTCAAGGTATCTAAGGAGACCCAAACTTTCTCATTCGCCGAGCGCTCCTCCACATGAATCGCTTGTAAAATCGTATCTGTCAGCGCAATTCGACTATTATGTAATAAAACAATACCATTTTGATTCTGATAATTGACAAGGACAACTGCTTGGCCTGCAACGACACCTAAATTGTTCAGATGTTTCTTTGTCTGAACATCTGCTTGGACGCTTTCGACTGTATAGACTTTCCCAACTTCTGCCTGCGCTAACGTAATCATTTACTTTCCTCCATGTGAAAAAGTTTCAAACGAAAATGAGAATCGTTCTCAATTAAAAGAATACGCTTGCTTACACGGAAAGTCAATGAATTTCTGGATGTATCTCCTGTTTTCTTCTATTTTCCTTCTATATAGAGACACTTTTTTCAGGTTACCATTTTTGAAAAAAGTCAGCTCTTGTTTTTTATGTTACTAGCTACTATAAAATTCCACTCATTCAATAACAAATCCGCTTATTTTTTCTTCTTGTGCCTAACTCAAATGTCAACACAATATTTAGTGTTTTTTCACTAAATGTTCTCTTTCAAAATTTTAATTTTTTTGTTTGTCAAACACTGACCAATGTGTTTTTTCTCCCAAAAACGAGGATTCACGTGTTTTCATTTTTCTTTCAAAAACACAAAAACTAGTATTATGAGAAAAACGCACCACAATATATAGTGTTAAAGTGTTGACTTTTTTCTACATAGATTTATACTAGTCTATGTAGAAAAAAGAGGAGGAACTTTCAATGAACGTAAAAATCTTTTCAAAAAATAACTGTATCCAATGTAAAATGGCGAAACGTTTCCTAAGTGAAAATAACATCGCTTTTGAAGAAATCAATATCGACGCACAACCAGATGCTATCGACTGGTTAAAAGAACAAGGGTTCCAAAGCGTACCGGTAATCACATCTGAAGCAACAACCGTTGTTGGCTTCCGTCCAGACCAATTAAAACAATTGGCTAGCTAAGATGAAACTTGTTTATTTTTCAGTCACCGGTCAAACAAGGCGCTTTATTAAAAAATTGGATTTGCCTGCTTATGAACTTGAGCCAGCGAATCCTTTTTTTGAAATAAATGAGCCTTTTATTCTTGTCATTCCTACCTATGATGCAGAAATTACAGAGGTAGTGAATGACTTTCTTGATTATAAAAGTAACCAAGAACTGTTAGTTGGTGTAGCTGGTGGGGGCAACCGTAATTTTGCTGAATTATTTGTCTATACCGCCAAAGATATTGCCCGCGATTACCACGTTCCGCTTCTATACTCCTTTGAGTTTAGCGGAACAGACGAAGACGTGGAGACCTTTAAGAAAGTAGTGGAAGAAATTGAGTCTAAAAGAAATTAGAGATGTCAGCTATTTCAAACTGAATAACGAGATTAACCGTCCTGTTGATGGTCAAATCCCTTTAAATAAAGATAAAGAAGCACTCGCAGCCTTCTTTAAAGAAAATGTAGAACCGAATACACGTAAATTCAGCTCTGCTGAAGAAAAAATCAACTTTTTAATGAAAGAAGATTTTATTGAAACTGAATTCATCGAAAAATATTCAATGGACTTTATTGAAAAATTGTATGCTTTCTTAGATGAACAACATTTCCAATTCAAGTCTTTCATGGCGGCTTATAAATTTTATTCTCAATACGCTTTAAAGAACAACGCCGGAACAGAGTATTTAGAAACATATGAAGATCGGGTTGCCTTTAATGCCTTGTATTTTGCGGATGGCGATGAAGAGTTGGCTTTAACATTGGCGGATGAAATGATCCATCAACGGTATCAACCAGCCACACCTTCTTTCTTAAACGCTGGGCGTAAACGTCGAGGTGAATTGGTTTCTTGTTTCTTAGTTCAAGTAACAGATGATATGAACAGCATTGGGCGTTCAATTAATTCTGCCCTTCAATTATCACGAATCGGCGGTGGCGTAGGGATTACTCTTTCCAACTTACGTGAAGCGGGCTCACCAATCAAAGGTTACGATGGCGCAGCAAGTGGTGTTGTCCCTGTTATGAAATTATTTGAAGATAGCTTTAGCTACTCTAACCAACTAGGTCAACGTCAAGGTGCTGGTGTGGTCTATCTAAACGTCTTCCATCCAGATATTGAAATGTTCCTATCTGCTAAAAAAGAAAACGCTGATGAAAAAATCCGTGTAAAAACGTTGTCTCTGGGTGTTATTGTTCCTGATAAATTTTACGAATTAACACGTAACAACGAAGATATGTATTTATTTAGTCCTTATAGTGTGGAACGCGAATATGGTGTGCCTTATTCCTATGTAGATATCACCAAAGAATATGATAACCTAGTGGCCAATCCAAACATACGTAAACGTAAAATTAAAGCCCGTGACTTAGAAAATGAAATTTCTAAATTACAACAAGAATCTGGCTATCCTTATATCATCAATATTGATACAGCTAACAAAAACAATCCGATTGATGGCAAGATTATCATGAGTAACTTATGTTCTGAAATTCTTCAAGTTCAAACGCCTTCTGTTATTAATGGGAAACAAGAATATGAAGTTTTAGGAACAGATATTAGTTGTAACTTAGGTTCAACTAACATTGTTAATTTAATGGAAAGTCCTGACTTTGGAAAATCTGTCCGCGCTATGACGCGTGCGTTAACTTTTGTAACAGATGCTTCTGAAATTGATGTCGTGCCAACTATCCAAAATGGAAATCGTTTAAGCCATACAATCGGACTAGGCGCAATGGGCTTACACACCTTCTTCGCTAAAAATCATATGGAATACGGCTCTGAAGAATCACTAGACTTTACAGACATTTATTTCATGTTATTAAATTACTGGACTTTAATGGAAAGTAACCAAATTGCGAGAGAACGTAACCAAGTCTTCCACAATTTTGAAAAATCAGATTATGCTTCTGGTGCTTACTTCGATAAATATATTGAAGGCAACTTTACACCAAAATTTGATAAAGTGAAAGAAATCTTCAAAGACATTCAGATTCCAACAGCTGAAGATTGGGCTGCGTTACGCGATGCTGTGAAAAAAGATGGTCTTTATCATCAAAATCGTTTAGCCGTAGCGCCAAATGGTTCAATTTCATATATTAATGATACTAGTGCCAGCATTCATCCAATTACTCGCATGATTGAAGAACGTCAAGAGAAGAAAATTGGTAAGATTTACTATCCAGCGCCTTATTTAGCGAATGATACAATCCCTTACTATACTTCTGCTTACGACATGGATATGCGCAAAGTGATTGATGTCTACGCAACAGCGCAACAACACGTTGATCAAGGAATGAGTTTAACCTTGTTTATGCGTTCAGAAATCCCTGAAGGCTTGTATGAATGGAAAGAAACACCAAAACAAACAACCCGTGACTTGAACATTTTACGTCATTATGCGTTCAACAAAGGGATTAAATCAATTTACTATATTCGTACATTTACAGATGATGCTGAAGAAATTGGCAGCAATCGATGTGAGTCTTGCGTGATTTAATGAAAAGCACTTAAATAAGGCGTTCTGCTTGAGCGTCTTATTTTTTAGGAATGTTCTCTTTTTAAACAGGACATTTTCAGATATACTGGACAAAGAAGAACGGCTGCACGCTCCTATTTGGACTCTGTAGAACGTTTTAAGCGAAGAAACGAGACAACTAGTCAAACAAGACTGCTGTCCCAGCATACAGGAGGAATAACCATGGCAACGTATTATGAAGCAATTAACTGGAACGCCATTGAAGACGTCATTGATAAATCCACTTGGGAAAAATTAACCGAACAATTTTGGTTAGATACACGGATTCCGTTATCCAATGACTTAGATGATTGGCGGACTCTTTCCGATTTAGAAAAAACTACTGTCGGCTACGTTTTCGGCGGTTTAACTTTATTAGATACTGTTCAATCAGAAAGCGGCATGGATCAACTGAGAAATGATGTGCGGACGCCCCATGAAGAAGCCGTCTTAAATAACATCCAATTCATGGAATCTGTCCATGCCAAAAGTTATTCTTCTATCTTCAGTACATTAAATACAAAAAAAGAGATTGATGATATTTTTGAGTGGACAAATACCAACAAACATCTGCAATATAAAGCAGAACGGATTAACGAAATTTATAAAAACGGCACTCCGTTAGAGAAAAAAATTGCTAGTGTATTTTTAGAAACGTTTTTATTCTATTCTGGGTTTTACACTCCTCTTTACTATTTAGGAAACAATAAACTAGCGAACGTCGCTGAAATTATTAAATTGATTATCCGTGATGAATCAGTGCACGGCACGTATATTGGCTATAAATTCCAATTAGGATTTAACGAATTACCAGAAGATGAGCAAGATAAACTAAAAG
Organism: Enterococcus sp. DIV1206; assembly: GCF_051712485.1. Classification (NCBI taxonomy): domain Bacteria; kingdom Bacillati; phylum Bacillota; class Bacilli; order Lactobacillales; family Enterococcaceae; genus Enterococcus; species Enterococcus sp. DIV1206. Next base: position 349,096 of record NZ_JBIOOZ010000001.1, on the reverse strand, counting down.
ACTGGATGTATAATTTACTTTACGAATTGTACGAAAACGAAGAACGTTATACAGAAGAATTATATGATGACTTAGGTTGGACCGAAGAAGTAAAAACCTTTTTACGTTACAACGCCAACAAAGCTTTAATGAACTTAGGTATGGATCCCTTATTTGCGGATACAGCCAATGATGTGAACCCGATTGTAATGAATGGTATTTCGACAGGAACTAGCAACCATGACTTCTTCTCTCAAGTAGGAAATGGCTATTTACTAGGAACAGTTGAAGCCATGAAAGATGATGACTATCTTTACGGTTTAGATAAATAGCAAAAAGCTAGAAACGATTAACGTTTCTAGCTTTTTATTTTACCAACTTCCAGAGGCACCGCCACCGCCGAATGAGCCGCCACCGAATGAACCACCACTGCTGCTACCAGAACTACTATGATTAGACGGATTGTATTGTGAGTTTAAATAAGCATACGTCAAAACACTACCATCATAACTATATAAAGTATCTCCTACTAATAAACGCCCAAAAGATTGTTTTTTTGCATTTGGATATATACTTAGTAAAGAACCACGCTTAGTGGCACGTCTTATTTTCCCTTTTGTGGCAAATAACGTTGCTCCATTAAGATATAAACAATAAAAAGAAGTCTTTTTCATCTTATTTAATACTTTCTTTGTCTGTTCTGAGTTATTTAGGACAGCCTTTGTTGGTAAACAATTCAAATAATCTTGATACATTTTTTTAACAAGTTTTCTTGTTCTTAAAATTTGTAAAATATAAACAGCACAAATGAGCATCCCAGCAATACTTGCCATTAAAAGAACATTTCTTTTCGTTGTGTTAGTGTTTAACTCTGCTTGTATATTTGTTAATTCATTATCCACTTGTGCGGTTTTTGAATTGATTGCAGCCGATACTTGATCAATAATTTTATTGAGACCTGTATTATAATCCTCGTCTCTAAAAGCCTCTTTTACTTCTTCATTATTAATAATATCATCCGCATAGCTATCCGTTAAAATACTCTCTAAGCCATATCCAACTTCCAAGCGAGACTCGCGATCCTCAATTGCCATTAGAAAAACCACACCATTATTTTTTTCACGATCCCCTACACCTAATTGATTAGCAATCTTATTGCTGTAAGATTCAACAGATTCCCCACTAGGTAACGCAGGAACGGTAATAAGCATAAATTGTGCGCCATTCGCATTTTCCAACAATTGTTGATTCAATTGAAACATTTTCTGTTTAAGTTGATTTGAGACAATACCCGCATTATCTGAAACATAGATATTAGCATCATTAATGTTCAACTGCCCATTCGTTCCAGTAATTGTCACTAATTCATTTTCACCAGTTATTTCTTGTTTAGAAAAGTTATTTATTGTTGTCTGGGTTGACGCTTCAGTCATTTTCCCTGCTAAAATATCGTCTCTCTTTTTTTTTAAGACTTGTTGCTTCTCTCTCAGTGCAGTTTGTTTTGCTTCATAGGAGATTCCCTTTCCTTCATGCCAAGCAGCCATTCCTAATATTAAAATCATACTTAAACTAATTACCACAACAATCGTTGTATTCCGCTGATGCTTTTTATAAAACAAACGAACTTTTTCTTGAATTTTTTCGACTTTTTTATCCAACCTTCCTCACTTCTTTCTTTTTAACCCAAATTTTCTATAATTTTTTTATTTAAATTTTACTTGCGGCACTTCTTTTCCCTGCTCTGTCGCAACATAGTTAGTTTTCTTCTCAAATCCTAAAAGTTTTGCAATTATTTTATCAGGGAATTTTGAAATCTGTTGGTTATATGTTTCAACGGCTTGTATATAGTTACGGCGTTCAACAGAAATTCGATTTTCAGATCCTTCTAATTGAGTCATTAAGGTTTTGACATTTTCAGAAGAAGCTAACTTTGGGTAATCTTCATTCAATACTGTAACAAAATTACCTAATCCTTTTTCAATTTGCTCATTTGCTTGCCCTTTTTCAGAAGAAGATTTTGCTCCTGCGTATGCTTTACGTGCTTCCGTTATTTCTTTTAAAACTTCTTTTTCTTGAGTCATACTGCCTTGAACACTACTGACAAGATTAGGAATTAAATCAGCACGTCTTTGCATTACATTCTCTACTTGTGACCATTCTGCTTCGACTTTATTATCTAAAGTAATCAATTGATTATAAGCTTTCATCACAAATGCACCAATAATCACAACGACAACAACAATAATACTAAGAAATTTATTTTTTTTATTCATCTTACTTATCACCTTTCTTTCTAACTCGTAATACAATCATAACTCTTTTGTAATCTTTTTGAAATATTAAACTTAAAAAATCAGTCCTAGGTCCTAGAAGAAAAGAGCGTGGGACAAAAATCACTTTGGATTTTTGTTCCACGCTCAAAACTGATAAACGGCGGGAACAGAACCAACTCCTTCGGAAATAAGCCGAAATTCTCCAAAAATTAAAGAGCAATTTTCGGAAATTCCTTCTTATTTCTCGGAGCTAAACGGTTCTGTCCCGACCTCTTGTCATTAATTATAAATAGATGTTTCTACACATTAATCAATCGTAATTTTGTTACATTATTTGAAACAGATAGATCTTCGATAACATCGGCATACGTTAGGCCTTTAGGCAAATCAATAGTATAGATATTCGTATAGATTTTTGTATCATCCACCCAAGAAACATTGAAGTTCACATCATAAATTTCAATATGTTTTTCTTCAAAATACTGATTAATAAATTCTTTGGTTTCTTGTTTATGTTGATAGCGAATTTCTAATTTTTTGATTGTTGGTACGTGAATAATTCGTTTGACAATGGTTAAGGCAAATAATACACCGATAAAACTTGTTAAGGCAATCGTATAGTAGCCCATGCCCACCGCGATCCCTAAACCAGCAACGGTCCATAGTGACGCTGCTGTCGTCAATCCGGTGACACTTTGTTTCGTTACAATGATGGTTCCAGCACCTAAAAAGCCGATTCCACTTACAACTTGTGCGATCAATCTTGCTTGATCTGAACGAATGACCCCCGTCAAAGCCGGATTAGCTAACGCATCTTTCAATGCATTGATTGCAATTTGCGACTGAATTAACGCAATAATAGCCGCGCCCATACAAACTAAAATGTGAGTGCGCATCCCTGCTGGGCGATTCTTATATTGTCTTTCAAAACCAATTGCGCCACCCATCACCATCGCTAGGACTAACCGTAAAATAATTTCTGGAATTGTTAGCTGTAACATCCTTTTCACCTCTTCTTCTATTACTTCCAGTATAACAAAAAAAGAACTTGAAACATAAGGAAATCCTTATGTTTCAAGTTCTTTTTAATCAACGATTATAATTTACTTGCAGCTGCATCATCAATGATTACAACAACATCTTGATGGTTTTGTAATGCACTTGCTGGCATGTCTGTTGTTACTGGTCCGTCAATCATTCCTTTAATGGCCTCTGCTTTTGCTTCGCCATAAGCCATTAAAATCATTTTTTTACCTTTCATGATTGAGCCAATCCCCATAGAAACAGCACGTGTTGGGACATCTTCTACTTTGTCAAAATAACGTTTGTTTGCGTTGATTGTTGATTCAGTCAACTCAACGACATGTGTTAAGCTATCTAGAGGTGTGCCTGGTTCGTTGAAACCAATGTGTCCATTTTGACCAATACCTAAGATTTGGATATCTACTGGATGTGCATCGATAATTTTTTCATATTCTGCGGAAGCAGCATCTAAATCTTCTGCTTTACCATTTGGTACAAATGTTTCTTTAAATGGTTTTTTGTCAAATAAGTGTTTGTTCATGAAATAACGGTAACTTTGCTCATCTTCGCCACCTAAACCAACATATTCATCTAAGTTTACAGAAGTCATTTCTGTAAAGTCGACATCACTTGCAGTCATTTCTTTATATAATGTTTCTGGTGTACTACCTGTTGCTAAGCCTAAAACTTTCGCACCATTGTTCATACCTTCTTTAATTAATTCAAACGCTTTTTTGCCGCCTTCTTCTGCATTTGCTACACGGATAATTTGCATTTTGACACGCTCCTTACGGTTTATTTTGGTATAGTCCAATTATAACACCTTCTGAAAAAAATTTCTAGAATAAAAGAAAAAAACTTCTATTTCCCATCAGAAATAGAAGTTTTCGAGCTTGTTTAACAGATTAATATTGCGGTGCGTTGGGATCCACATACGTATTTGGATCAGCATAAGCGTTTGGATCTGTGTACGCATTTGGGTCAACGTACGTATTCGGATCGTAGGCTCCTTCTGCTGCTTGTTGCGTATTGCCGTTGTATTCTGTTTGACCGGCTGTGGTGTCCGCTGTGCTACTCGAACTAGTAGAGCTATTGACACTTGAATCACCAGATTCACCAATCAGTGCAGTATCTGTAACAGCATAGCTAAACTGATTATAAAAGGCTAAATCTTTTTCACGTTCAGAAGCATGTTCTTTTAAACCAAGTTGTTTTCTAAGCGTTGTTTGTGTTTTGTATAAGCTATTTGGATCTAGGACTTGATAATAAATATCATCAATGGTTGCACTGTATCCTTGTAATTGCTCAGAGTCAATTGTTTTAAAGGCAGACAAATATTTTGATTGGATGTCCATCATGTCATCCCAAGTTAAGTCTGTTTTTACATTGGCTTCAACAGCATCAAGAATTTTTCGATATTTTGAAACACCATCAAAACTCATGACTTTGCGCACGATTTTCTCAACAACTTCTCGTTGGCGGCGTTGACGACCCACATCTCCTTCAGGATCTTCGTGACGCATCCGCGCATAAGCCAAACCTGTCGTGCCATCTAACTTGATTTTACCTGCTGGAACAGTAATACCGTCCAACGTAAATTCACCAATCGTATTATCTACTTCAATACCGCCTACCGCATCAATCAGGTCTTTTAACCCTTTCATATTGATGGATACATAGTGATGGATGGGAATATCCAGTAATTCTTGGACTGTATTAATCGCCATTTCGGCGCCACCAAATGCATAGGCATGGTTCAATTTGTCTTGTGTGTCATTTCCAACAATATCTGTTAGAATATCTCTATCCAAACTGATCATTGTGGACTTGTTTTCTTTCGGGTTGATGGTTACAACCATTGTAGTATCTGAACGACCTTGTTCTGTTCGGCCTAAATCGCCTGTGTCAATCCCCATTAAAAGAACAGAGAATGGTTCTTGCGCATCAATATTGGCCGTGGCTCCTTTATTGGACTTACGGTTAACTGATTGATAGATCCCATTAATTGTTGAATTGGCATCTGAATACATCTTAATCCCGTAAGCACATACCCCAGCTACTACCACTAGCAAGACGCTCAAGAAGCCCAGTACTACTTTTTTCCATAGTTTCATAAGACACTTCCTCGTTTATCTAAGAATAATTCTTAATTCATGCCCTTTATTTTCTCATAGTTTGCTTATTCAAGCAATATTTTTTATTTTTTGGAACAAGAACTTAACACAATTGTAAAATAAAAGAGCGCTTTATCAAGGAACAATTGTTATTTTTGAGAAAGTGTTTGCAGAAATTCTTGATAATATTTCTGTTCATTCGTTTCAGTGATAGTTATTTTCTCAAATGCACCGTTTAGTAAATCAGTCAGTGATCCTTCAATCAAATGCGTAATCGTGGCATTCCCAATTAATTCCATCCAATAACTGCCATCAGACGTTTCGTGGACGACTGTTTTCACCATACCTCCAGCATTTTTGACGGTTATTTCTTCATAAAAAACACCATCTTTCAATAACGTATAAAGTAAACTACTTGCGCACATAGCTGTCCCACAAGCACTTGTAAAACCTACACCACGTTCATACGTTCGAACAAATAGTTGATTTTTGCCAAGAATTTCAACAAAACTCACATTTATCCCTTCTGGAAAATATGGATTTTCATTATTTACATAGGTAGCGATTCGTTCAAATTCTGGACCATTTAAGGTTTCGTGATCCACAAATGCTACAAGGTGCGGATTAGGCACTGCTACCGCTGTAAAGCGAATGGTTTTAGATAAGGCTGGTACGATTTCATCAATTAATGTTTGGACCCCTAAATGCATTGGGATAGTGACTGCTTCAAAACTTACTGGCGAAATTTCCACTTGGTAAGTCGCTACTTCTTCAGCTAAATTGGGGGCTTGACGTACTTTCAAATCTGCAAACATTGTTTCAACTGTAAATGATTTTTCTTGGTTTTTTTCAGCTAAATAACGGGCAACCGTACGCAAGCCGTTCCCGCACATGCTTGCTTCACTACCATCGCTGTTAATCACTCGCATTCTAGCATTGGACGTGCCGTGAGTCCCTTCTCCTACCAAAAGTAACCCATCTGCTCCCGCCAATAATCCTGTTTCCCGCGAACATAACTGGATGCGCAATTGCTCAATTTCCTCAGCGGTTAAAGAACGCTCAAACTGTGTTTCATCCAATAAAAAGAAATCATTTTCTGACCCGTGTACTTTTTGCATCATAACATTCATTTTTTTAGCTCCTTCTTTATGTATCCGTTATCTTTCCCTACTTACTTTAGTATGCCATAAACGAACAACTATTTCGACCCTGGATTTGTAAAAGGAAAGAGTCAAATGACAGCCGTCATTTGACTCTTTCCTTCACAATTGGCAAACTTATTTTGCTGCTGCAAAAAGTTCGTTTACTTTATCCCAGTTAACAACGTTCCAGAATGCTTCAATGTAATCTGGACGAACGTTTTTATATTTTAAGTAATACGCATGTTCCCAAACGTCAAGACCTAAAACAGGTGTTTGACCATCCATTAATGGTGAATCTTGGTTTGGTGTTGAAGTGATTTCTAATTTACCGTTATTCACAACTAACCAAGCCCAACCTGAACCAAAGCGGCCAGTTGCAGCTGTTTTGAAAGCAGCTTTCATTTCATCAAAGCTACCAAATGTTTCATCGATTGCTTCTTTAATAGCGCCAGTTGGTTGTCCACCAGCATTTGGTGCCATAATTTCCCAGAAGAATGTATGGTTTGCGTGACCGCCACCATTGTTACGAACGGCAGTACGGATATCTTCAGGAATAGCATTCATATCTGAAATTAGGTCTTCTACAGATTTTTCGCCTAATTCTGGATGTTTTTCAATCGCTGCGTTTAAGTTAGTCACATAAGTGTTGTGGTGTTTATCATGGTGTAAGTGCATTGTTTCCACGTCAATGTAAGGTTCTAATGCATCATAAGCATATGGTAATTCTGGTAATGTGTAAGTCATTTTTTAAATCCCCCTATTTTTTAGTATGTAACATACGTCTTTCATACAACTATTATGATAACAGAGTGAACCGCTTTCTACAAAATAGTTTGCTTGCCAAAAGAAAAGTTTTACAAAAGAGGGAGATTACCTTGTGTTTCCCTCATAAATTCGCTAGAATGACCTGTAGAAGAATGATGTGAGGAGTAAATAAATGAATACATTGCAATTATTTAAGCAGGCCTTTTTTTCAGTTTCAGAATTACGGCATGCGAAAAAAATGGCGTTTTGGAAAGTAATTCTCTATGCTGTTTTTTTAAGTGCTATTTTAGCACTACCTATTACCAAACAAGTCTTTTCTGTGCTACAAGAGGTGCAACAAGATGGCCAAAAAATTGCAGAAAAGTTGCCTGACTTTTCTATTGAAAATGGCACGTTGCAAACAAAGGCTAAAGAATCTGGCTTTATTTATCAAACCGACTCGATTATTTTTACGTTTGATCCAGATGGAAAGCGTACAGCCGCTGATGTCCAAAAAGATTTAATTGGTAATGCGTTTGGTTTGGCTTTTTTACAAGATGAATTTGTAGTCGCCTTACCAAATTCAGGCGCAACTGAATCAATTCTAGGCACCGACCAATTTATCTTCCCCTATAGCAAAGGAACCTTAGATGGCGTTAACGCTCAGAGTATCAAGACTGCGCTAAGTGAAGCAGCAATCCCTTGGTGGACAAAACTCATTGTCTTTTTAGTGGCTATCTACCCTGTTCTAATCGGTTTAGTTTTAGACTTACTGATTGCCGCTATCGGTGCATCTCTCTATTCAAAATTACGTTTTTATTCTTTACGTTTGATTGATTGTTTAAAAATTATTACGTATTGTGCTACCGTGCCGGTCATCTTAAGTGCTATTTTAAACTTCGTAAATCCGATGTTTAACGATGGCATCCTAGTTATTTTACTGAGTCTGTTCTTTTTCTTTGTTACAACCAAAAACGAACCGCGGAATATCCCTGGTTCTTAAAAAAAGAGCCTGGGACAAAAATCACTTTGGATTTTTGTTCCAGGCTCAAAACCTGATAAACGGCGGGAACAGAACCAACTCCTTCGGAAATAAGCCGAAATTCTCCAAAAATTAAAAAGCAATTTTCGGAAATTCCTTCTTATTTCTCGGAGCTAAACGGTTCCGTCCCGACCTCTTTCTATTCTTCAAATTCTTCTTCATCTGTTAATTCAGGTAAGTCAATCGTGGTCACCGCAGATTGGCCAATTTGTGTTAAATATGCAGCTAATTCATCCACATTTTCCACAGGTGAGACGGCTGCTTCAATTGCCATTGCTAAATTAAGTCCAGCGACTACTCGCAATTGCGGATAAGTGCCCATGGCCATCATAGCCACATTACAAGGTGTTCCTCCTTTTAAATCAGCTAATACAAGCGTCGGGACATTGCCAGCTTCTTTTAAGATTGCTGCCAGTTTTGCTTGCGTGCCGCTCAAGCCATCTTCTGCGGTCATTGACACAATCGCAGCATTTGCTAATTCCCCGACAATCATTTGAGTAGAAGCTAAGGTTTCTTCTGCCATCCGTCCATGGCTCATTAAAATTAATTTTGGTTTCATCATATCCTCCTAAAAATACTGCTGATAAATTTTTGTTCGCGCTTTCAGAAAGCCACGTTCTTCACGAGTGGGATGAATCCGATTCGTCAACAAAATTAGGGCTTCTTTGGTCTCTTTTTTCATACCAATCGCCGTTCCAGTAAAGCCAGTATGATACAAATAGTCTGCCCCTGCTTGCGTCTTTTTCACTTCCCAACCAAATGTACGTCCCCCTTGATTCATAGACCAGAGAGCAGTGAACATTTTTTCAGAAAATAATGGTTTGCCAGACGGGTAGCGATTGTTCATAAAACACTGAACAAAAGTGAGTAAATCTGGTAAAGTTGCAAATAAACCTGCACTGCCAATTGGCGCTTTTAGTTGATAGGCTTTCGAATCGTGGACCACTCCCTGAATAACGCCGCGTTGTTTTGTAATCTCTGTGGGCACTGCCTGGGCAAAATCGCTGACCGTAAAACTTGTATGCTGTAGGTTCATTGGTTGAAATACGTATGTTTGAAAGCTCTCTTCTAATGAGCAGCGATCCAATACTTGAATAATTTCTCCCAATAAGTAATACCCTAAATCAGAATAAGTGGTTTTCCCTCGTTCAGATAACGAATGCGTTAAAATGATTTCTTGCAAGCTTTTTTTTGTGACATTTTTCTTATCGACAACATCAGCTGGCAGTCCGCTCTGATGCAGTAGAAGCTCCCCAATCGAACAAGATAGTCCTTGATAATCAGGCAGGATTTCCCCCACAGTGGTTGAAAAAGCAAGCTGATTTGTATCGATTAATTGTAACATTCGATTTGTTGTCCCAATAACTTTCGTTAAGGACGCTAAATCATACAGGCTAGCTGATGAAACCTTTTGTCTTGCAAATGGACCAGTATTACCTAAAAAGCCCGTATACTGTTCTGATAAGCTACCTTCTGTAATCGTTCCCCAAGCGACACCCGGAACGACTTGCTGATTAATCAGTCTCTGAATTGTTTCTTGAATTGCGATTTGATTCATTGTTCACCACTTCTATGCTAAAACTTCTGAAATCCGTCCGTCATGTTCTGCTAATAGTTGTTTGGCTTTTTGAAAATCAACGTGGGCTTTCGCCATTACAATGGCTGGTGCCACTTCTAGCTGTGCTGCCTCCAAGTATTCTTTGGCTTGCGATTCCTCGATTTCTGCTGCTTCTTTAATGATATTCGTGGCACGTTGAATTAATTTTTCGTTCGTTGGTTGTACGTTGACCATCAAATTTTGATAGATATTCCCTACTTTAACCATAATCCCTGTTGAAAACATATTTAACACCATTTTCTGTGCTGAACCCGCTTTCATTCTAGTTGACCCTGTAATGACTTCCGGTCCTACAATTGGCGCAATCCCAATTTCCGCCAATTGATTCATCGGACTTTGATTATTACAGGTAACTGAAATGGTTAGAGCGCCCACTTTTTTTCCGTATTCAATTGCGGAAACGGCATATGGTGTCCGACCACTAGCAGCAATCGCAATTACAACATCTCGGGCGGTCAATTGATGTTGCGTTAAATCTTCGATAGCTAATTCTTTCGAGTCTTCAGCGCCTTCAATTGCTTGATACATTGCTTTTTCACCACCAGCTAAAATACCAAATGCGCGTTCTGGCGACACACTATATGTGGGCGTTAATTCAATCGCATCCAAAGCACCTAAACGTCCAGACGTTCCTGCACCACAATAGATTAAACGGCCCCCTTTTTTAAATCGTTCTGCCGCTGCATCAATTGCTGCAGCAATCTGCGGAAGCACCTTTTCAATTGCTTGTGCTACCTTTTGGTCTTCTTGATTTATTAAAGTCACCATCTCTAATGTTGACACTTGGTCAATCTTTTTAGTCGCTTCATTTCTGGCTTCTGTCGTTAATCCTTCTAAGTTCATTTGCTTGCACACCCCTACTTCTCTTTTAGACGGCTGACAAGTTGACTCGTTTCAATCATATTGCGTTCAATTTCTGTGTCTAAATCATCTTGAATTGAACCTAAATACAGAACATCGCCAATTGCCATTGACGAAGCAATCGATGAAATAGCCCCAACTCGAATGAGGTGCTCATTATTTGGTACTAAAAGAACTTCATCGCTCAATGATCGCACGTTTTCTCCATCGTTACTGGTAATAAAAATAACCGTTGCACCTCTATTTTTGGCAATTTCACAGGCAATTAAGGCTTCTTTTGTCAAACCACTATAGGAGACCGTGATCAAAATGTCTTGTGCCGTTGCATAATTTAAAAACTCCAACATCATGTGACTATCATAATTAAAAATTGCTTGGCGACCAGCGCGGTTAAACTTGTGATAAAGATTATAAGTCGTTAAAGAAGAGGCACCAATTCCAACCAAATGAATTTTTTCCGCTTTTTTAACATGCGCGATTGCTCGTTCCAAGGCTTGTTTATCCACTGTATAAAATAAATCCTCAATCGTAGCATTTAATAAAGATTCTACTTTCATACAAATAGTATCCACCGAATCATCCGCCGCTACAATTGGATCAATATCTTTTTTACCGTTACTGGCAGCTTGTACCGCTGCAATGGATAGTTTTAACTCTTCCCAGCTGTCAAACCCTAATTGTTTAGAAAAACGGGTAACTGATGCTGGAGAAGTTTCGCTATTGCTAGCAATTTCGTTTGCTGTTAATGAGAGAAGACGGGTCGGATCCTTCAGTATATAGTCTGCGATTCTCTTATTTACTTTGGAAAAGTCCTTATATTTTTGTCTGATTGAACGGATTGGCTCCATCTTCTCATCTCCATTTCTATTTTATGAAAGTTAAAATTGCTTCGTTTGGTTCAGAAGGGATCATCTGTGCGGTAATAGTCACCCCATTATCTGTTAAACGACGAACGGTTTGAATATCTTCATCGGTTAATGCAACAGATTTTTTAATTGCTCGACTGCCTTCTTTTTGAGAAATATTGCCGACATTGAAGCTCTGTAACGGAACACCGCCATCAATTAAAGCCGCCATGTCTGCAATGTCTTTCGTAATTAAAAAGACTTTCTCTTCATCATAATTGCCTGCTAAAATTTTTTCAATCGCTTTACGTTTCGATAAAATGGATAATTTAACTCCTGCAGGCTTAGCCATTTTTAAGGCACCAATTTGTAATTGATCTTTGACAGCGGCATCATTTACTACCATGATTCTTTGTGCGCCAACCGTATTCGTCCAAACGGTTGCAACTTGTCCGTGAATTAAACGCTCATCTACTCTTGCATGTACAATTGTCATAATAAATCTCTCCTATTATATACTATTTTTTTAAAATAAACCGCCAACCCAAGCCAACATTGGTTGTAAATTACCTAAAACCATGCCAATTAAAATTAAAACAAAGATTAGCCGTGTTGAATTCATTTTCTTTTTCCCTAGTAACCAATAGGATAAAAGAACAATCCCTAAAGGAATTAATGCGGGTAAAATTTTATCCAACATTTCTTGAACAGATAATGTTACATCTCCCATTTTATAAGTTAAATCTAATTTGTAAGTAATTACCGAAGGAATCAAACCGCCGACCACCGTTAACCCTAAAATAGCTGCACCTTGCGTAAACAATTTCATTTTATCCGCAAATTCTGTCGCAATTTTTTTCCCTTGATGGTAACCAATCCAAGTGAATTTATAGCGAACCCATAGGACCACTGCTCCGGCAATTAACGGGATCAGTAACCCAACAACCTGGCCCCCTTGCGCCATGTAAGCTGCAATCGAAAAAACAATCGCACGATAAATCGCGATAAAAATGGTATCACCAACACCAGCAAACGGACCCATTAGACCTGTTTTCAAGCCAGTAATGGCCGTTTCATCTTCAATGCCGATTTCTTCTTCCAAAGCCATATCAGCTCCGACAATTAAGTGCGACATGGCTGGCGTTGTATTCATAAAGCCAAGATGTGTCTTCAAGGCTTTCTTCATAGCTACTGGATCTTCACTGTATAGTCGCTTTAATGCAGGCATCATCACCCAAGCGTAACCAAGTCCTTGCATTTTTTCATAGTTCCAGCCCCACTGATAGCCAAAAAGATTACGGACGTAAACTTTATTAATATCCTTTTTTGTTAATTTGTTAGTCATCAATCTCAACCTCCTCATCATCTTCGTAAATAACCGTGCCACTTGTTGTAGCTGCGCCGCCTTTGTTATGATTCATCACATAAATCGCTGCTAAAGCCAAGCCAACCAGTGCGACACCTAAAACTGAGAAGAATTGGGCCCCATAAGCAAGTAACACGAACCCAATAATAAAATAAGGCCAGTATGTTTTAATTGGTAAGTAACGCATTAAAATAGCAATCCCCATCGCTGGTAAAATAGCACCTGCTGCTTTTAACCCATTCATCACCCAAATAGGAATCCAATTATTGATAGCGTTTACAACTTGTTCACCAAAAGCTAGGCCAATAAAAACTGGGATGACACGAGAAATCGTCCAAGGAAAAATTCCTAAAACATTGCAGCGCTCGACCCCTTTATAATTTCCTTCTTCCGCATAGCGATCTGCTTTGTGTTGGAAAAACGTATTAGCCATTCTGCCTAAAATATCTAGTTGTGTTAATAATAACCCAATCGGAACCGCAACTCCGATACCATACTCTGCCCCTTTCCCTGAAATGATTGCATAAGCCGTTCCCATAATGGCCCCCGAAAGAAAGTCTGGGACTGTTGCTCCTCCATAAGTCGCTACGCCTAATGTCATCAATTGAAGCGTTGCCCCAATCATCAAACCTGTTTGAACATCTCCTAAGACTAGGCCAGTAAACGTTGCAGCAAACAATGGTGTATATGGACCAATCTGAATAGAAATTTGGTCAAGTACACCAACAACTGTGTAAAGACATAAAATCAAAATAATACCAATCGATACTGTCATGCTTTCTCATCCTCCTTGAATGCGTTTTCTTTTTTGTATTTGTAGAATACCATTAAAGAAATGTCATTTCAAGTTCTTTTTAAAAATATTTTCAAATGAAATTACATTTCTTATATAATTTTTATGCTATACTAAAAGAAAACGGTTTAGGAGTGATTATGTGCGGGTTTTGCTGATTTATTTCATAACTATTTTTCTATCCAATACAGTTGGGGCGCTCTCTGGGATGGGTGGAGGCGTCATTATTAAGCCTGTTTTGGATTTTCTTGGGTTCCATTCGTTAAATAGTATTGCGTTCTATTCAAGTGTCGCTGTTTTTGTCATGTCCATTTCTTCGACTTATAAACAGTATCAAAATGGTGTCCAAATTGAATGGAAAAAAGCCGCGAGTATTTCGTTTGGTTCCTTAGTCGGCGGTATGTTAGGTGATTTACTTCTTAATCAGGCGATTGCACTAGCGCCAAATGAAGAAAAAGTACAACTAATCCAATATATCATCATGTTGGTGACCTTGGTTTTGGTTCTTCTCTACAATCAATTTTCCAACTGGCACTTACACCTCAACGGATTGAGCATTTTTCTGATTGTCGGATTAGGCTTAGGGATTCTATCAACCTTTTTAGGCATCGGTGGCGGTCCCATTAATGTAGCTTGCCTTATTCTCTTTTTTGGAATGGATATCAAATCAGCAACTGTCTATTCCATCATTACTATTTTTTTCTCCCAACTCGCCAAACTTGGCAATATCGGCTTGACCACAGGGTTTGCGGTTTTTGATTTAACAATGCTTTGGGCTATTATTCCTGCCGCTTTATTCGGTGGTTATGTCGGCGGTCTTTTCAGTAAAAAATTATCTCAACAACGGGTCGCCCAAATTTATAGTTTAGTTGTTTTTTTAGTTATTTTGTTAAATATGTATAATTTGTGGACTGTTATCTAAAAAAGAAGCGCTTTGTCTATATGACAAAGCGCTTCTTTTTTAATTAAATCACTGTTAATTTAACATCTATATTATTTCTTGTTGCTTTAGAATATGGGCAAATTTCGTGGGCTTTTTTAACAAGTTCTTCTGCTTTAGCTTGATCTACTCCATCAATGTGAACTTCTAATTCAGCACCAACGCTAAACCCATCTTCTCCTTGGAATAAGGATACACGTGCAGTTACTGTACTTTTACCTTCGACTTTTTCTTGATCCATCACTAATTCTAATGCACCGTTAAAGCAAGCACTGTAAGCCGCTGCGAATAATTGTTCTGGATTTGTTGTATTTTCTTTCTTGACACCTGGCGAAGCAACCGCATAAGAAAATGATTTATCCGGTGAGTGAACTTCTCCTGCACGTCCACCAGTATTAATGATAGTTGTTTCATAGATTTTTTTCATGTAAATTCCTCTCCTTTGTAAAGTTTTACACTTCTGAGAACTTGTTACTTACATAATTATTGTAGGAAACTTTGTCAGATACAGCAAACGTTGTGCTTGTGAATAATAAAAAATAACATTTAACGTTGTATTTTTGACGTAGAAAAAGAACCCATTCTATGATAGGATAAAGTGAACTTGTACATTTGTACACAAACTATTTTACAAAGGAGACTTTCCCTTGACACACTTACTTGATTATCAACCATTAAACCTCTACACAAACTATCAAGAAGCCGCAGAAAAAACACCAACTGTTCCAATTATTTTTGATGAATCTTTGCCTGCTTTTCCTGCACTTGGCTTAGAAACAACTTATGGTGAAAGCCATCAAGAAATTTTGAAACGGGCATATCAATTAGCCGCTTTAGGTGTAAAAAAAGGCGACAAAATTATTATTTATAAAAGTCCTAAATTCGACACGTATTTACTAGCTGTTGCGGCCTCATATCTAGCAGCCGTTCCTGTAATGGTTTCATACCATTTACCTTTTGAAACAATTGAAGTATTCGTTGAT
Organism: Enterococcus sp. DIV1206; assembly: GCF_051712485.1. Classification (NCBI taxonomy): domain Bacteria; kingdom Bacillati; phylum Bacillota; class Bacilli; order Lactobacillales; family Enterococcaceae; genus Enterococcus; species Enterococcus sp. DIV1206. Next base: position 333,373 of record NZ_JBIOOZ010000001.1, on the reverse strand, counting down.
CGTTTAGAAGATCCTTATATTTTATTTGATGATGTGACTGCTGAAAAAGTTCAAGCTGTTCGTAATAGCTCTGCCAATAAAAAACTTTCGGTTGCTTCTCTTTTAGAAGCTGATGCCACGGAAGTTCCTCAAGACGAACTGACTAAAGACGAAATTGCCTACATGACCCACACCTCTGGAACAACAGGTATTCCTAAACTTATCTGTCATTCCAATCACTCTATGGGTTGGCGTACAAAATGGCAAAAAACCATTTTTACAAAAATTGCTGAAAAGAAATTAGTTGGCTTTCATATTTCGCCAGTTCATTCTCGTTTTAACATTGGCGTGTCTTCTTTAATGGCCATGGGCTTCCCTATGATGCCTTTAGCAAATGCTTCGAGCGAAAAAGTCGCTGAAATGTTCAGCACCTATCAACCAATCGCTGTAGAAACACACCCCAATAACTTCGTTCAATGGGTTCGTTTGGCCAAAGAAAAACCTGAAGCTTTCGCTAGTGTCCATTATTATCATTCTACTTTTGATGCAATTAACAACGCTACAATGGTGGCTTTCTTAAAAGCATCTGCTGCCAATGAACCAATTTTCCTACAAGTTTATGGACAAAGTGAATGCGGGCCAATGATCTTACGAGCGCATACTTTAGAATCTCTAAAAGATTCAGATGCTCGTGACATGGGCGTTGGTTTAGAGGATTTAACACAAGCTCGAATTACTGATGAAAAAGGACAAGTTTTACCTGCGATGACGGACGGCCATATCCAATTCTTATCAAAAGGACGGGCCTTAACATATTACAAAGAAGATGCCCGCTTTGCAGAAAATGTCTACGGCGAATGGTGGGACAGCGGCGATTACGGAATGTTAGATGAACGCGGCCACTTATTCTTGAAAGATCGCCAAGTAGATCTAATTGAAAACATCGACAGTAATTTAGCTATTGAAGATCATTTATTGGATGCATTAGATTTCTTAGAAGAAGTGATTATTGTCCGTGGCAAAGAAAATGAACCTCAGCCAATTTTAGCGGTTGTCCCTGGGGAAGAAATGGATTGGGACGCTTGGTGGACACAAGTAGCCGATTTACCACATTTAAACGAACCTATCATTATGGCTTTTGACGAAATCCCTCACACAGCTACTATGAAAGTGCAACGTTTACAACTAGAAAAATGGTTAAAAGAACAATAAAATAAAATTCTTTGTTAAACAGTGTTGGTCAAAAGAACGTTTAGACCAGCGTTGGAGCAAGTGGAACAGAAAGCTAAAAAGTTAACTCGTTGTAGGTTATCTTAAGCTTTAAAAAGAGGGGCAGTCGTCGTTTTGACGGCTGCTCCTCTTTCTTTTGTCTACCGTTAATTAAATCCTTTTTGTGAAGAGCTTGACATGGGATGGTTCCCACAAATTATACTTAGCTTATTCAAAGAATGGAGTGAGCAAGTATGAAAATTTTAATTAAACAAGATTTCGACACGATGAGCGAATGGGCAAAAATGTTACTTCTAAGCACGATGAGCCAAGATAAACGAGTGAATTTATCAATTACCGCTGGCAAAACGCCAGCACTTGTTTACCAAAAATTAGCCTCAATTGTTAGAAACTCATCTGACTTTGATAATGTTCATTATTATAACTTTGATGAAATCCCCGTTCCTCATCAAAAGGAAGGCATTACTCTGACAGATTTGCGGACGCTGTATTTGACACCTGCGGAAATATCCGAGCAAAACATCCATCCATTAACTGTGGAAAACTTTCAACAACAAGAACAACGGATTGCTGACGCAGGCGGCTTAGATTTGATGTTAATTGGCTTAGGAGCAGATGGTCATTTTTGTGGGAACATGCCCACTACCACTCATTTTAAAAACGAAACCTACCAAGTGACCGTCACTGGTTCAGAGCCTTGGTTTGTTCCTGAAATGATGCAGCCAGGCATGACCTTTGTTACGATGGGGCCAACCAGCATCATGAAAGTTAAGCATCTTGTCCTAATTGTAAATGGTGAACAAAAAGCTCAGATGGTCAAACAAGTGCTCCAAGGACCTGTCACAGAAACGTATCCTGCTTCTATTCTTCAACTCCACCCAAATTTAACGGTTCTCTTGGATGAAGCCGCAGCAAGTCAATTAGAAAAATAAAAAATTGCGCCTAGATTATGCTTCTCTGCATAGTCATAGGCGCAATTTTGTTATCATTACATGATTTTTTGATACTGACTGTATTTTAGCAAATTCGTCTGGGAAAGTGTAACACCAATACCAAGTCCCTGAGGCACGGTCATTGTCCCTTGCTCTAAAATAAAAGGTTCCGTGATGATATCTTCATAAAAATAGCGTTCCGTGGCTGAAATATCACCTGGAAAGGAAAAGGTAGGCTGTGACGCAAATTGCAAATTCAATGCGCGTCCAACACCAGACTCAAACATGCCACCTAACCAAACCAATAAATTATTTTCTTGGCAAAATGTGGCAATCTTCAACGCCTCGTGAATCCCACCTACACGAGGAATCTTCAAATTGATACTACGGCAACTACCCAATGCTAACGCCACTTGGCAGTCTTTGAGACTACGAATATTTTCATCCAAACAAATTCTTGTTTTCAGTTCTCTTTGTAATTGTGCGTGATCTAAAAAATCATCTGCAGCAAAAGGCTGTTCAATCATCGCTAATTGATAGTGATCTAAACGTTGCAATTGAGGAAAATCAGCCAATGTATACGCTGAATTGGCATCGACCATTAAAGGCAAGTTAGGAAAATGCTGACGAATCAAAGCAACGGGTTCCACATCATAACCGGGACGAATTTTCAGCTTCACTCGTTGATACCCTTTTTCTACAGCTAACTGAACTTGTTTAAGCAATTGAGGTAACTCTTCTTGAATCCCTAAACTAATCCCTACAGGAATTTTCCTCCGCGTTGGTCCAAAAAATTCAGTTAAACTCTTCTGTTGCCGTTTGGCATATAAATCCCAGATGGCAGTTTCTAACGCAGCTTTTCCCATCCAATGCCCTTTAACTTCTTCAAAAATTGTTGAAACCTCTTGCGGCTGTTCAAGCGCTTCTGTTAAAAGTAACGGAATTAAATGCTGTTGGATGATGAAGCGTTCGGTTACCAACGTTTCTTGCACATAATCAGGTTGCTCAAAAGCCACTAATTCGCCAAACCCTTGATTTCCTTGCTCATCCGTTATTACAAATAAATCAAACGCTTTTTCTTCCAGGCGACCATAGCTCGTGACAAACGGCGTTTTTAAAGGCAAACGAACCTGATAGGTTTCAATTGATTGAATGTTCATTCAGATGGCTCCTTCCAATAACACTGTCACCTTTTCATAGAAAATCGTTGGTTGTTCCAAATGGATACAATGTCCTGCTTCAGGAAAAATTGTCAGCCTCAACAACGGTTGACGTGCCTGCATTTTTTTCGCAATCCCAATAAATTTTTGATCTTCGCCGCCTACCAATAAATCGGTAGGAATCGGCTGCAATTCTGCTAGACGTTCCCAGTAACTCTCTTGCGCTCCTGTGCCCATATACCACAAACTACTAGCCAATCCAAAGGCCGATTGGCTCAAACGTTCCTGACGAATGGCCATTTGCTGTGCCACAGACAAGGCTTTTTGCGTTTGAAATAACGGTAATTCTTGCCAAAAATCAATAAAATCCACCAGCGGTTCCTCTAAAAGACGTTCCGCCAAACGATGATCTTGACAGATCCGAGCCTGACGTTCTGCGGCAGTGGCCAAACCTGGTAATCCACTTTCCAATAAAAGATGCTGTACCTTTTGTGGATAATGTAATGCAAAACCTAAAGCTGTTCGAGCGCCCATTGAATAGCCTAATAAACAAAAGCAAGGCAAATTTAGCGATTCGGTTAGTTCAGCAAGATCATGGCAAACCTGTTTCATGGTATAACGCTCTGGTGCTACCAAACTAGCAGTCGCGCCATGCCCAGGTAAATCAATGCCTAAAACGTTATAAGGTGTTTGACTGGGAAAAACGGCTGCAAACGTGGCTAACGTTCCTGTGAAACCATGTAAACAGACTAGTGTCGTTCGCTTTGCATCAAAAGGTGTTAACCATTGATAATGGTACTGCATCCCCCGAATTAACCGTTCCATGAAATCCCCTGTCTTTCTACTCGTCTACCAATTTCAGCTAAAATTGATTCGTACAAATGAACATTCTCTTGGCGATTTCCTTTGACTTCGATCACTTGAAATTGTGGTTCTTCAGCCGCTGCTTGTAAAATTTGCTTGAGCTCCGCGATTGTTTTGACTTCTTGGTACGAAGCACCGTAAAGTTCAGCAACTAACGAAAAATCTAAATCAAGCGGTGTTCCAAATAAAGGCTCGAAATCGTCCTCACGTAAAGTTCGTTGAGATAGAAAAGAGAAAATCCCGCCACCATTGTTATTTAATAAAACAATTGTTAACGGCAACTGATAACGTTTAGCCAAAAATAAACCATTCATATCATGATATAGCGCTAAATCACCAATCAGTAGAACGTTTTGCTGTGTCGGTGCTACGGCACTCATCCCTAAAGCAGTTGAAACAATCCCATCAATCCCGTTGATGCCGCGATTTCCAAACATCCGATAAGGGCGACTATCCATAAATCGATCTAAGTAGCGGATAGCCATACTATTAGATACAAATAACTGACCGTTCTCTTTCATTGTTTGGTGAACAGCTAAGCTGGCTGTTGTTTCATTTAATTCTGTCGCGTTCAGCGTTTCTAGAAGAACTTCAGAGACCGTTTTTTCCAGCAAGAGCCATTGTGCTAACCAAGTCGCTTCTGTTGGTTTGACAACCGTTAGCAGTTGTTCTACAAACGTGGTTTCCTTTGCCTGAATAACTGTTTGTGATTTTTTCAATTGCTCTTGCCATTGCCCATTTTCGTCCACAAAATAAAAAGCAGTCTCTGTCGTTGCTAAGCGTTTCAACCATAACATGATGTTTTTAGAAATTGGCAGCGAACCAAAACGCACTACCACTTCTGGTTCTTGTGGCAAGGTCGCCACATTTAGAAACAGATCACTGTGTGCAATAACAACTTCACTATTTTGCCCATGTGTCACAATGTTTGCTAAAGGATCCGCTAGTAACGGCCATTGCAAAGCTTCGGCTAATTGAATAAATAACGTCGCTTCTTCCTCTGTATGACTGCCACCGACAACCAAGACGCCGCTTTTCTGGTACCATTGATCCGCTAACTGTTGCACTTGTTCTGTAGAAAGGATTGATTGACCAGCGAATAAAGCCGTTTGTTGAGAACTCTTTGTTTTTCTCTCTAAGTCAGGTAATAATGGTTCCCGCAAAGGAAAATTCAAATGAACAGGTGCAGCAGGCGTTTGTTGCGCGAATGCTGCTCCTTTAGCGCCTTGCCAATAGGCGTAATTCAACATCTCTTCTGTTGCTTCTGGCAAAGCCATTTCAACAAATAATTTCACGTGATTTTGATACATTTGTAATTGGTCCATGGCTTGAGGAGCACCAACTTGACGTAACTCATGTGGCCGATCCGTTGTTAAAACGACTAAAGGCACATGGCTAATATTGGCTTCGCAAATTGCTGGATAATAGTTTGCAGCTGCTGTTCCAGAGGTACAAAGTAAGACCACTGGTTTTTGGCTCGCTTTACTTAATCCTAAAGCAAAAAAAGCAGCGGAACGTTCATCGACATCGACAAAAGTTTGGATTGCGGTTTCCCGATGAAGTAATAAAGCCAGTGGTGTGGAACGGGATCCTGGACTAATGACTGCTTGTTCAATCCCACTATTTTTTAAGCCTTCAATAAAGGCCGTTAAATAATCGGTCATTGTTTCTTGATGATTCATTAAACCTGCCCTCCAATTCCTCGTAACATCGGTTGAAATTTTATTTTCGTTTCTTCTCTTTCTAGCTCTGCTTGGGAATCCGCAACAATACCACAACCTGCATAAAGAACGCCTTGCTGACCAGCAAAGACACCTGAACGCAAGGCCACAGCGAACTCGCCACTATCATCATTCCCTGAAATCCAACCGATTGGCGCACCATATAGCCCACGACTCCCTGGCTCATATTGTCGAATCCATTCGACTGCCAACTCTTTGGGCTCACCGCCTAAAGCTGGCGTTGGGTGTAGCTGCATCACACTTTCCAAAAACGAAATTCCCGGCTTACGTTGACCCGAGATTGGCACATAAAGATGTTGTACATCTCGATTTTCCAAAATAATGGGTGCTTGAATACTGTTTTCAGAAGTCGTCATCTTCGCCAACTCTTTCGCTAAACGTTCCACCACAATTTGGTGTTCTCCGGTATTTTTGCGGTCTTGCAAAAGTTGTGCTCCTAAAGCTTTCGTTTCTTCTGGTGTTTGACCCGTTTTAATGGTTCCTGCAATACAAGCGGTCGCAAACGTTTCTTTAGTACCCAACAGAAGTCGTTCTGGTGTTGCACCAATGAAACTTGTGTCATTGGCTTCCAAAGCAAACAAATACGTATTTTGTTGTTGTGCCATTAAATTAACGAGCACTTGGTTACTTCGAATTTTTTCAGGACTGCTCACAGCAAGTTGTCGAGCCAAAACCACTTTTTTTAAAGGGCCATCTTCTCTTAAGACTGATACTGTTTCGTTGACAGCTTGTAGCCATTCAGTCACAGCAACTTCTTCCTTGTCAATCTTTGTTTCCGCTACAACTGGCAACTCCTCACAGGTAGCTAACAAGCGATCAAACTGAGCCACCAAAGTCGACCAACGTTCCTCGACTTCTTGTTCACTAGAACCTGAAAAGTTCAGCGTTCCATAAATACGTGAACCTGAAAAAGTAAATAGAATACTTGGTAGATAAAACCAACCTTCCCCTAACTCTCCCCAGGCCTCAGTAGGCGTTTGTTCTGTATCAAAAGGCAAACCGCCAAACAGAAGAGCCCCCGTACCAGAAATAGACATATTTTGAAAACGAGTTGCCGCCTCTTTTTTTAAAAAGTTGTTCAATTGCTGCGTTTCTGTTTCTGCGCCTTTTAAGATAGTTTCATATCCGAAGCCAACCAAAGCAAAATCTTTTTTCGGCGTTTGCCAAAAAAAACGTTCTCCTTGGTATGCCTTTTCACCAGCGGCAAAAATTGCCAAGGCTGTTTGTTCTGTTTCTAATGGAAAAACCCAACTGAACTGACGGGCATTCTTCTGATAGGCTTGTCGTAATTCATCAGGCAATTTCATCTGATTAAAAACGCCTCTCTTTCTTCTGTCATGAAACGATGTTTGGCAATCTTTCCACTTGCTGTTTGCGGGAAAGAATGACAAAAATAAATGCGTTTCGGTCGTTTATATTTTGCCAGTTTTCGTGAACACTGGTCTTGAATTTGCGCTAAGGTGATTTCTTGGTCACTAATCACATATGCAACTGGGACGGCTCCCCATTGCGCATCTGGTTCTCCTACAACTGCCGCTGCTTTAATTCCTGTTATCGCCTGTAACACCTGTTCAACCTCAGTGGGGTAAATATTTTCACCACCAGAGATAATGAGTTCACTTAAACGACTAACCAAATACAGGTAACCTTGTGCATCTAAATAGCCCATGTCGCCTGTTTTAAACCAACCATCTGCTGTCCATTTTTCAGGTTGACGCTGGTTAAGGTAACCTGAAACAACGTTTGGTCCCTTAAGTAAAATTTCCCCGACTTGCTTTTCTGGCTGTTCTTGTCCTAGTTCATCAACAATTTTGATCTGCATATCTTTTAACGGTTGCCCAGCAGAGCCGATTTTCAGCGCCGCATCTTCAAATTTCAAGGCAACAACTTGCGAACACGTTTCCGTCATCCCGTAAGATTGAATGACTGGAATCCCTTTTTCCTCACACTGCGCTAATTTATCCGGTGCAATCGGTCCGCCGCCCAATAACATTCCTTTAAAGCTGACGCTGTAGCCAGCTTCAGGATAGACAGACAATAATTGTTGTAACATTGTCGCAACCACTGAAATGACGGTTCCACGGCCTTCTTGTAAATCTTGTGTCACTTGCTGTTCATCAAATTTATCGTAAAGGCGAATACTACAACCTAAGACGAGTTGTCGAACAACAATCGACAATCCGCTAATGTGAAATAATGGGACTGCACACAACCAACAATCTTCAGCAGTAATCCCCATATTTTCTTGAGTGCCTCTAGCACTGGCCAAATGATTTTTAAACCGTTGCAAGACCCCTTTAGGCTGTCCTGTAGTTCCAGATGTATACATAATAGAAGCCACCGACTCTAAGTCACTTGGCTGTTGAAACTCCTGATGTGAAAGACTATGCTGTTTTTTAACCATTGGCTGAACGTCGACAAAAGAAATCTCCTCTAACAAAGCCTGCGTTTCAGGCGCACCAATAATCGTTTTAACTTGCGCATCTTTTAACTGAAAAGTCAGTTCAGCAAGTGTCAAATGCGTATTTAAAAATAATAACTCTTTCCCCAATTCCCATAAGGCTAGAATTGAAAAATACAACTCTTTGCTGTTCTTACTGAATAAAGCCACACGTTTTTCTTCTGGTGCAAGCACCTGTTGATATGTGGCTACCCAATGGCTGACTTCTTGTTGCACTTCTAAAAACGTCCAAGATTCATCCTGAAAATAAAAAGCAGGATGATCGGGACGTTTTTGTACTTGTTTATTTAACCAAGTCATTGGTTTATGGGAATTTAGGGAATTGATCGAAATCTGGTGTCCGTTTTTCTTTAAATGCATCTCGGCCTTCTTGTGCTTCAGCCATTGTATAGTAAAGAAGTGTCGCATCACCAGCTAATTGTTGCACACCAGCCAAGCCATCTGTATCGGCATTTAAAGAGGCTTTAATCATCCGTAAAGCAATCGGGCTTTTGGTTAACATTTCTTCTGCCCACTCCATTGTCACATCTTCTACTTGATCCAATGGAACAACGGTATTAATCCAGCCCATATCTAAAGCTTCTTGGGCAGAATATTGTTTACACATAAACCAAACTTCTTTCGCTTTTTTATGGCCGATAACACGCGCTAAGTAACCTGAGCCGTATCCACCATCAAAGCTACCGACATTTGGTCCTGTTTGCCCAAACTTAGCATTTTCAGCCGCAATTGTTAAATCACAAACTAATTGTAAAACATTGCCGCCGCCAATGGACCAGCCTTTCACCATTGCGATGACTGGTTTGGGAATGACACGGATTAACCGTTGTAAATCTAACACATTTAAACGTGGAATATTGTCTTCGCCAACATAACCACCATTACCTCGAACTTTTTGATCGCCACCAGAACAGAATGCTTGGTCACCTGCGCCTGTTAAAATAATAACCCCGACATCTTCTTTATCACGACTAATGTTGAATGCATCAATCATTTCCATGACTGTTTTTGGTGTGAATGCGTTGTGAACATGCGGGCGGTTGATAGTAATTTTTGCTACTTTGCCTTCTTGCTCAAATAAAATTTCATCATATTCTTTAATTGTTGTCCAGTTTCTCATTAGGAAACCTCCTTCATTAATCTCATCTTTTCTATTATACACAAGAATCGGCACTTTAGAGAAAAAGTCGCTTGAATTTTAAGAAAAAACATGGCTATTTCAAATTTTCTTCATTCCTGTATAATAAATAAAAAACCTTTTATTCTCTCTTTTATTAGAAAGGACTGATTACTATTCATCTTTTAGAGTATTTAGGTATCACGATTCAACACGTTTCTGCTGAGAAATGTCAGCTTACTTTAGCGGTAAAAGACGTGCATAAACAACCCTATGGCCTTGTCCACGGGGGCTTAAACGGCGTCTTAATTGAAACTGCCTGTAGTTTAGGTGCGAACGAAAACGTTCCTGAAAACACTTTTGCTGTCGGCATAGACTTACAAGTAAATCATCTTCGTAGTGTCCATGATGGTAGCCTTACCGTGATTGCGACGCCCGATCACTCGGGAAAGACCCTTCAAGTTTGGGAAGCAAAAATATATAACGCAGACCACCAATTGACGAGCGTGGGGCGTTGTACCTTAACAAATCGACAAAAAAAACAGTAATCTTTACAGGTTACTGTTTTTTTGTTTATGGTTTTTAATAAGTAATTAGATTACTTCGTTTATTTAATTTTAGTACCAACCATTTGCTAACCAGAATGATTTAGCTGCATCCCATGAACCATAGCGACCTGCTACGTACTGATCTGCCACGCGTTCTTGGTTGGCAGGTGAATAGTCACCATTTAAATAAGAGGCAGATAATTGGTAACGACCGATATACTGGCCGTTTGTTGCATCGTAAGAACCACTAGATTCACGTTGTGCGATCCACTCTTTCGCATCACTGCTTGCGGCAGGTGCTGCTGGTTGCGCTACTTCTTGAGCAACAGGTTGTTGTACTTCTTGTTGTACTGGTTGTGCAACAGGTTGTTCAACTACTTGTTGCACTGGTGCAACTTCTACAGCTGGTGCTGGAGTATTAGCAACTTCTTTTTCTGAACGAATAACTAATTGTTCTCCTTCAAAAATTAAATCAAGGTTTGGCAATTTGTTATCAGAAGCAATTTTTTGAATTAAGCTATTGTCTCCTGCAAATTGATGAGAAATTGTTGATAAAGTATCTCCTGCTTTAACTGTATATAAGCTTTCTGCGTTTGCGTCTGTTCCTAAGAATAATCCTAAACCTGCGGCCAAAGTTGTTCCAAGTAAAATCGTTTTGATTGATTTCATGTATGTTTCTCCTTTGTAATTAAAAATATTTGATTGTTGCTCTTAGCACTCGGCAACAACCACGTCTGCTTCGCTTTATCGAAACGACTTCACATACTTTATCATCGAATGGCCGGCCGTAGGTGAATATCTCGTGACAATTTATTACTAGAATGTCGGTTTTGTTACATTTTGTAATAAAAAGCTGCTGGAAGCTTGATATTATCCTGTTTATATTTTGCGAAAAAAAGTTAAAAAAACAGGATTTTATTTTTGAGAAACCGTTTTCTAACCCTTGATTAGCCCTTAAATGTCGGTTTTTTTACATTCGTTTCAGTCAAAAAGTAACAAAATGTTAAATATACTAGACATGAGAATGTTTTTTTCAAAAACTCACGCCTAAAAAGAACAGGTGTTTTCTTTGAATTTTTTTTATCATTCACTATTTTTATTTTTCCTTCTATTATATAGATAAATTTTTTGTCGTATTCATTTTTCGATTCTGAAAAAACACTAAGCACTTCCTATTGAAACAAAAAGAGTTAAACAAAAAAATCTTATATTTTGCTTGTTATTTATTCATTTTAATCTTATTCAAAAAAGGAACAGCTAAAGCAACTATGAAAACAAAGTATTGAAAATAAAGCAGAATAAATATTCATTTTTATTGTAATTCACGAATAAAAAACAAATAATCACTCGAACGCTTGTTATTTAAAAACGTAATCAGTTTTTTCTCTTTCTATTTTCCAATCTATGAGTAATAAAATATATGAATCTACATTTAAGTCATTTTATTATCAAATATTCTGAATATTATAAGAATTGGAGTTTTATCTATGAGTGACAAAGAACAACTTGAGAAATTAGACAAATCCTTTCTGGGACAACCGAAAGGACTAGCAACACTGTTCTTCACAGAAATGTGGGAACGTTTCAGTTACTACGGCATGCGTGCTATTCTAATGTATTACATTTACGATACCGTAGCCAATGGCGGTTTAGGTCTCCCCAAAGCAACTGCCTTAGCCATCATGTCCATTTATGGATCAATGGTTTTCATGTCCAGTATCATTGGCGGTTGGGTCTCTGACCGTGTCTTAGGTTCAAGGAAAACTGTTTTTATTGGTGGTTTGTTAATCATTGCTGGACATATTGTTCTCGCTACCCCATTTGGTGTCCCCGCCTTATTCGTTTCTATTATGTTAATTGTATTTGGGACTGGGATGTTAAAACCAAACGTTTCAGGGATGGTTGGCCATCTTTATTCAAAAACTGACTTACGTAGAGATGCAGGCTTCTCCATTTTTTACATGGGGATTAATATCGGAGCCTTAATCGCTCCCCTTGTTGTCGGAACTTTAGGACAAGAATATAATTATCATTTAGGCTTTTCCGTTGCCGCAGTAGGAATGTTCTTCGGGCTACTACAATATTATTTCCAAGGACGTAAATCTCTGGCTGGAATTGGTCAGGCCCCAACTAATCCAATGTCTAAAGAAGAGCAAAAGAAATTTGCTAAAGCATTTATGTTGGCAATTGTCGTTGCTTTACTTATTTTTGGTGGCGCCTATGTCACAGGACATTTAACAATTGATTTCTTTATTAATACCATCAGCGTGTTAGGAATCCTGTTACCAGTTTATTATTTCAGCAAAATGTTAACGTCTAAAGATGTCACTGCTGAAGAAAAACCAAAAGTTCTGGCTTACTTGCCATTATTCTTAGCAGCAATTGTTTTCTGGTCATTGGAAGAACAAGGTTCGTCTATTCTTGCTCTATTTGCAAATGAACGGACGCAAACGAGTTTGTTTGGCTTCCCGATTGCCGCTAGCTGGTTCCAATCATTAAATCCTGTATTCGTAGTTATTTTGACCCCTATTTTTGTTACATTATGGACAAAACTAGGTAAACGTCAACCATCAACAGTTGTGAAGTTTTCACTAGGGCTAGTCTTTGCTGGTCTTTCCTTCGTCTTATTAATGTTGCCAGGTCTACTTTATGGTACCGAAGGACGGGTGAGTCCACTTTGGTTATTCTTTAGTTTCTTCATTATGATTGTCGGAGAAATGTGTTTATCTCCCGTTGGCTTATCGATTACTACAAAATTAGCACCGAAAGCTTTCGAAGCTCAAACCGTTGCTATTTGGTTATTAGCAGATGCCGCTTCACAAGCCATTAACGCTCAAATTGCTCGCTTCTATACACCTGGAACAGAGTCAGCATATTTTGGGATTGTCGGACTTGTAGCTGTCGTTGCTGGGATTCTCTTATTCATTGTGAAAAAACCAATCCAAAACTTAATGGGTGACGTCCGTTAAACCGTCAAAAAAGTTGCCTTTCTCTTTTTTGAAAGGCAACTTTTTTATACAGCGTTTTGATAACGTTTTCATCAAGTGGTATACTAAATAGAAGGAGGACGAGGACATGCGTTACTTAATTGGCGGTATTTTTTTATTGATTAGTATCTGGCAATTCATTGTTACTGGACGGACATTTTCCTACTTAAAGAAAGAGGGCGGCAAAAGAACCTCACCATTTATTCTGTTAGGACTATGGAGTAGCTTAGTGTTTGCTATTATTTCATTTGCTGTGGCGATTGCTTCTTTCTTTTATGTGAGTTTTTAGTAGAAGGCTAGCCATAAGTAAAGGAGCGAGATTGCTAATCTCGCTCCTTTACTTATTTATTATGGTTGTTTTCCAATATAAGCTAAAATTCCACCATCGACATATAAGATATGTCCGTTAACAAAGTCAGAAGCGTTAGATGCTAAGAAAACTGCTGGGCCAGCTAAGTCTGCTGGTGTGCCCCAACGATTAGCAGGTGTTCGTCCCAAGATGAATTCGTTAAATGGATGCCCTGGTTCTCTTAATGGCACCGTCTGTGGCGTTTCAATGTAGCCAGGTCCAATCCCATTACATTGAATATTATATTGTCCATATTCAGAAGCAATATTTTTCGTTAACATTTTTAGTCCGCCTTTTGCTGCCGCGTACGCACTAACTGTTTCACGACCTAGTTCACTCATCATTGAACAGATATTGATAATTTTGCCATGGCCCTTTTCAATCATATCTGGAATAACCGCTTTTGCCATAATAAATGGCGCATTCAAGTCAACATCAATCACTTGACGGAACTCTTCTGCTGACATATCCACCATTGGAATTCGTTTAATAATTCCCGCATTATTGACTAAAATATCAATAGAGCCGACTTCTTCTTTAATCTGAGCAACCATCGCTTGAACTTGCTCTTCATCAGTGACATCACACACATAACCACGTGCTTCAATCCCTGCAGCCCGATAATTTTCCAAGCCTTGTTCAACTGATTCAGGAGATAAGTTATTAAAAACAATTGTTGCTCCTGCTTCAGCTAAGGATTTCGCAATCTCAAAGCCAATCCCATAAACAGCACCTGTAATTAACGCTACTTTTCCATCTAATTGAAAATCATTCATTTTAAATTCCATGTTTTCTCCTCTTTCTTTGGTTTATTTTAATTGATCCATTGCAACCATATCCATGTCTGTGTACGTAATATTTTCTCCGCACATGGCCCAAATAAAGGAATAATTACTTGTACCAACCCCAGAATGAATTGACCAGCTTGGTGAAATGGCTGCTTGTTCATTACTCATTACTAAATGTTTCGTTTCGTCTGGTTTACCCATCATGTGGAAAATCCGCGTATCTTCTTCCATATCAAAATAAACATACGCTTCCATACGACGTTCATGTGTATGACAAGGCATTGTATTCCAAGCGCTACCTGGTTCTAAAATGGTGTAGCCCATTTGTAACTGGCAACTTTCACAAACGTTCGGATGAATGTATTGGTAAATTTTACGTTGGTTCAATGTTAATGGATCACCCGTTTCCATTGGGGTAATTTCATCAATACTAATTTTTACGTTCGGATATTTATGATGTGCTGGCACACAACTAATGTAAAATTTCGCTGGATTATCAGGGTTTTCTGAAGAAAAACGAACATGTTTTGTTTCTTTCCCAATATAATAGCCATCTTGTTTTTTCATTGTTTCTTTGGCGCCATCAATTTCAATAAAGCCGGGTCCCCCAATATTAATAACTCCTAGTTCACGACGTTCTAAGAAATAATCAACTCCTAATTCCTTGTCCAAAATAATTTCTAATTCTTCTGTGGTCGGTGTCACACCACCAAAAATCATCCGATCATTATGTGTGTAGGTTAAGCTGATTGCACCTGGAATAAAAACTTTCTCTACTAAAAATTCATCTCTCAATTGTTCTGTTGAATAGTGACGGATATCCGCCGGACTATGTGTATAACGTGTTTCCATATTTTGCATAACTAAAATCTCCTATCTATTTATTTTTCCTGAGCCCGTTGCCAAAAAAGCAAGGACTTCTTTTTGACTAAATTGATTACAATCACCATGGATAGTATGTTTTAACGCACTAGCCGCTGTCGCAAAATCAATACAGGTTTGTGGATCATAGGCAGCTAATAAACCATGTAAAACCCCACCAGCAAACGCATCACCGGCACCGACACGGTCAACAATCGGTTGTAATCGATGACATTTGGACGTATAATACGCACCTTTGTACCATAGCGTTCCGATTAATTCATTATCTGTCGCTGAATGAACTTGACGTTTGGTTGAATAAAATACTTGAATGTTGGGATAACGTTCTTGCATTTTTCGGTAGTACCACGTTAATGCGTCTTCAAGTTCTTCCTCTGGTTCTGGAATCTCCAGTAAATAACGAGCATCTAATACCCCAGCTGAACAAATATCAACAAATGGAAGAATGGCCTTCAATGCCACGCTCGCTTCTTTCTGGGACCAAAGTTTCCCTCGATAATTAATGTCAAAACTTACTTGGCACCCTGCTTGCTTCGCTGCTTTAACTAGCGCAACCGTCATACTTTGCCACTTTTTTGATAACGCCGCTGTAATCCCTGAAATATGAAAGATCTCTACTCCTGAAAACAGCTCATGTAAGTCCCATTCCATTTCTTCGATTTGAGCAAAGCTTGAATAGGCGCGATCATAGACAACACTGGCTGCTCGTTCTCCTGTACCAGTTTCCAAGTAATACGTTCCTAGGCGTGTTCCGCCAGTTCGTACAAATTCCGTTGAAACCCCATAACGACTTAAATGCTTTTTGGCGGCTTCTCCTAATGAATTATCGGGCACTTTACTAGCAAAAGTCACTTGGTGGCCATAGTTCGCTAACGAAATCGCTACATTCGCTTCACCACCGCCGTAATGTACAGCGAAATTTTCTGTTTGTGCTACGCGTATTCCGACAGGCGTGGACAAACGCAACATGATTTCTCCCAATGTTACGACTTTCCCCATGTGCCTACACCCCTTTGATTGCTTGGAATTTTTCCATATAGGCTTGGGCAACCTCACGAACTTTTTCAAAATCCCCAGTTGCTGCTGGCGCTAACAGATTGCCACCAACACCGACAGCCGTCACACCTGCAGCAAACCACTCGGCCATATTTTCCAAACTGACACCACCCGTTGGCATAATATTTAACTGAGGCAATGGCGCTTTAAATGCCGAAATAACACTCGGTCCATAAACACTTCCCGGAAATAGTTTAATAATATCTGCTCCGCTTTTCAGTGCTTCTTTCATTTCTGTGATGGTCATACAGCCTGGCAAGTAGGGAACTTGATATAAATTGCAAATTTTAGCGGTTTCTTCATCGAAGCTTGGACTCACAATATATTCAGCCCCTGCTACAATAGCTAAACGAGCAGTCGTAGCATCCAAAACTGTCCCCGCACCAATGACTACGTCAGGATTCTCTTGGTATAACGCAACTAATTCCTGAATCACTTCTGTTGCTTGAGGAACAGTAAAGGTTAACTCAATCCCCCGCATACCGCCTGCTACAATGGCTTGACTAGCTTTTAGCGCTTCCTCTTTTGTCTTTCCGCGAACCACAGCAATCACGCCAGCATTTTCTAATTTTTGTAAAATTGATACTCGCTTCAACAGACTCCCTCATTTCTTATTTAGAAATATATATTTATTATAAAGAAATTCACAACTTCATTATACAGATAAAAAAAGAAAATGCAAACGTTTTTATAAAAATAAAAAAAGAAAGACAAACAAAAATCCCAATCGACTTTTGTTTGTCTTTCTTTTTCTACTATAATTTCGCTTCAATCGCTGCTTTTGTTGCTAAAAGGGCTTGATTAATCGTCGTTTTATTTTCCTCTGTCAAACGATATTTCGGCATGCTCACACTAAAAGCACCCGCAATTTCGCCATCTTTCATTAAAGATACTCCGCTACAGAAAATATCTTGTTCAATTTCTTCATCATCGTAAGCAACCCCCGTTTGTTGCACTTGTTTTAATTCTTTTTTCAAACGCAAGGGATTGGTAATCGTATTTTCGGTATAGGGAATTAATGTCTGCGTGTCTAAATATTGTTGCACTTGTTCTTCCGAAAATTCTGCTAAAACGGCTTTACCCATGGCCGAATTATACAAAGGTCGAGTAATTCCCACTTTCGAGGACATGCGAATCGTTTGATTTTTCGGTTCTAATTTATTGATATACAGAATTTCATTATTATTTAAAATCCCTAAATGAATGGTTTCATCGACCGTATTTTGAAGGTTTTCTAAATAAGGTACCGCAATTTCAGCTAAATCGATTTGCTCCACACTTTGATTCGCATAGCGAATCAATTTTGTTCCTAAGCGGTACGTCTTGTTCGTGTCTTTTTGAACATAGCCAATTAATGTTAAGGTTTCTAAAATTTTGATTGCCGTTGATGCCGTCATTTCGGTATTCTTTGCAATTTCCTGTAAGGTTTGATCGGGTTGTAAACTTAGACAGTCCATGATTTTAGCCGCTTTTAACAAGACTGTTCCGTAAGGTTTTGTTTCTTTCATCGAAACCCTCCTTTTCCATATAAGAAATTATATAGAAAAATAAAGAAATTGCAAGAAAAAAAGAACTCGAAGATTCATTCAGTAACGTTTTACTTTCACTTCAGGTCTTTCTCCCAGTCCTATTTCATTCTTATTTTCTTTTCTTTAACTCATCAGAAACATCTGCATCCTTAGGAATTAAAAGATACTCACTGACTTCTGTGGTTTCATTAAATACGACATATAATTTTTGTTCTTCATCGAAATCGCCTAAATCAATCGCTACGTAATTAGGACAAACTTCTGAGATACCATGAAACATTTGACTAAAGATTTTTTTCGTCATCCCCACATTACGATGCTGCTCTTCTGCTTTTTCCACCGCACTTTGTAACGTATATCCTTCATCTAAAAAACGCTTGATCCAATGCACTTTGACGACTGTATGTAACCGATATTTCCGTGGACCGTTTGCGTCTTTCGCAATGGAAGAAATATACCCTTTTTCTTCCCAATAACGAAGTTGACGTGGCGAAACTTCAGCAATTTCACTTAGTTCACTAATTCCTATCAACAAATTCTCTTCATTTAACAAACGCTGAATCATTTTTGACCACATTAGTTTAACTTCCTTTCCCTTATCCTTTCCTTAATTGTAGTTTTTTTTACACCTTTGTCAAGTAAGTTGACAAAGATTCTAATTAGTTGTAAAGTAGTTAATGCAATTTAATTTGAAACTTACAGAAAAAGGAGCGATATATGTGACTTCACAACAACCTGTGGATATTCACGGAAAACCTTATAACCGGTCGTTACTAGTCGGCGTTTTACTAATCGGAACATTTTGTACGATTTTAAACCAAACACTTTTAACGACGGCCTTACCTACATTAATGAAAGAATTTGATATCTCAGCTTCAAGTGTACAGTGGCTAACCACTGGATTCCTACTTGTGAACGGCATTATGATTCCCATCAGTGCTTGGTTGATTAACAAATTCAGTTCAAAAAAATTATACATAACAGCGATGTCAACGTTCTTAATCGGAACCATCATCTGTTTTGTAGCGCAAGACTTCGGCATGTTATTGACTGGACGTCTTGTTCAAGCCGCAGGGGTCGGTGTATCTATGCCTCTTTTACAAACAATTATGCTTTCAATTTTCCCGCCTGAAAAACGTGGCGCTGCCATGGGCACAACGGGAATTGTTATCGGATTAGCACCCGCTTTAGGTCCAACATTATCTGGTTGGATTATTGATTCTTATACATGGCGTGACCTTTTTGGGATGGTCATTCCAATTGTCGTTTTAGTCCTAATTTTAGCTTCATTCTTAATGAAAAATGTCATCCAATTATCTAATCCAAGTATCGATGTCTTATCGGTCATTCTTTCTACTCTCGGCTTTGGTAGCTTACTTTACGGCTTCTCAAGCGTTGGTGATAAAGGTTGGGGTAGCCCGCAAGTCTATGGATTCTTAATTATTGGTGCGATTGTTTTATGTCTTTTTACATATCGACAATTGCATTTAGAACAACCTTTCTTAGAATTACGCGTTTTTAAATCAAAAGTCTTTACTGTCGCAGCCATTTTATCTGGCGTAACCAACATGGCAATGATTGGTGCCGAAATGGTTTTACCTTTGTATATCCAAAATATTCGTGGTGAATCTGCCTTCCATTCAGGGTTAATGCTTTTACCAGGAGCGTTAGTCATGGGACTTATGATGCCAGTAACGGGTCGCATTTTTGATAAAATTGGTGCCCGTCGTCTTGCGATTACTGGGATGTTTATTTTAACAGCTGCAACGTTACCGTTTGCTTTCTTAACAAAAGCAACACCTATTATTTATATCATTGTCCTATATGCGATTCGGATGTTTGGTATTTCGATGGTCATGATGCCTGTGACAACTTCTGGCATGAATGCTTTACCAATGAATTTATTAAGTCACGGAACTGCTGTAAACAACACCTTCCGACAAGTAGCCAGCTCAATTGGAACAGCTGTTTTGATTAGTGTTTTAACAAATGTTACCAAAGACGGCTTACCTGCATCAGACTTATTAAAAACAGCCCCACTCGCTTATCGCGACCAAGCAACAAACGCAACATTAAACGGTTATCACGCAGCCTTCTTCGTGGCAACAATCTTTGGCGTTCTCGGCTTGGCGATTACTTTCTTCTTAAATAAAAAAGAAGCGATGCCTGTTAAGGAAGTAGGTGCAATGAAATAATGATTATTTTCCTTTTAATCCTTTGCGTGTTAGGCTTTGCCTACACAAATGTATTTGGCCGAAAAGTTTGGCATAAATGCTGTATGGTTATTTTTGGTTTAGGCTTCTTAGCTTCGTTAAGTCTTATCGTTTTAAACGATAAAGATCATTTTGGTATGACCGAAGTTACTCAGGACAAAACGTTTGAACTAAAAAGCAGTAGTTCAAGTAAAGATGGCCCCAACATGTTATTGTATCAGCCGTTGGGCGATGGTTCCGAAAAAGTTTATTTATATAACACACCAGATAAAAAGAAACTACAAAAAACAGGAACGGAAAACGTCACAAACACAGTTCAAAAAGATGCTCAAAAAGCCACATTAGTCCAAAAAACGACGAAATGGTCCTATCAAGAGTCTTGGGCCAAAACACTATTTGGCCTTGCTGACAACGATAACCAATTTGCAAAACAAGAAAACACCTTTAATGTTGCTAGTGACTGGCTAGTTTTAAGTGCTGATCAAGCCAAAAAATTAGGCGAATATATGGAACAACATGCCGCTGATATCAAAAAAGAAGGGACTGAAACAGTTGGCAAAAAAATGATGGCCGCTATGATGGCGAATCCATCAATGTCCCAAGAAGAACAAGCGAAACTCACCGAACAATATACCAAAGAGTTTCAACAAGAATTGATTCAGAAAATTCTTAGTGACATGAAATAAAAAAGCGAGCTTGATAGGATCATCAAAAAAGATGTGACTACCAAGCTCTTCTTTTTAATTATAAATCGCTTTAATCGGATCCATCCTCGAGGCACCAATTGCTGGAATAATCCCGAAAAAGATACCTGTGAAGACCGAAACCAATGTTGAAATAGCAAAGATGGACGGCGTAATAATTGGCGTAATCGAAATATACCCACCGACCACAGTTGCCAATAAGTAGCCGCAGCCGACACCAATCAAACCACCAATCAATGTGATAAACGCTGCTTCCATTAAAAATTGGAATAAAATGACTCGTGGTTTAGCACCAATGGCCCGACGAATCCCGATTTCTCGTTTCCGTTCCGTGACAGACACATACATGATGTTCATGACGCCAATTCCCCCGACTAATAGGGAGATTGCAGTAATTGCCATCAGAAACATTGTCATACCCGTGACCATTTCTTCCATTTGTTGTTGGAGTTGTTGGTCTTGGTCGTTTTCTTTAAACGTTCCTTTCACTTCAGGATGATTTTCACTTAAAATAGTGATTGCCTGTCCTAAAATTGCTTCACGGTCCGCTCCCTCACGAACTTTAATATTGATGCCGCTAATTGCTTTTGTTTTCGCTAATTTATTATATGATTCTCGAGAAACAAAACTACTCATAGCAGTTGCCCAATCATCGTTCATGCCCAAACTATCTAAATCTTTTGGTGCTAAAATACCAATCACCTTGTACATATAACCACCAATTGAAACAGCTTTTCCAATGAGTTGGCTAGGATCATCAAGCCGAATTTGCGCTTCAAAGATATCATGATTTAAGACAATCGCATCTGTATTTGCATCGCTCGGTTGAAAATCACGACCATATAAAATATCATTCTGCCCTTTAGTCGACGTAATGGATAAATTCGCCTGCGCCCCAAAATAATCCATTGGTACAAACAAATTGTCTCCGCCCCCCATCATTGATTCACCATATTGAGGATAAATACTTTCAATTCCTTGAATGTCTTGTAATTTCTTCAAGTCCACTCGGCTAAACGTATAATCTGGCTCTTCATAGGACATAAAATTGTCACTGCTACCATCCGACATTGTATAATGAATCTTCAAAACATCCGCGTTCACTGCACTGGATGCCTTCACAACTTGACGCTTCATCCCTTCACCTAGCGCAGAAATCGTTACGACTGATGTAATCCCAATAATAATCCCGACCATCGTTAAAAATACCCGCAACTTATGCGCCTTTAAGCTTAAAAAAGTACTAACAAATAAATTAGCAATCATCTAATCACCTCTTCTTCCAAAAAGCGACCATCTTTCATATGAATCACTCGTGAGGCATATTTTTTCATATCTTCATCATGTGTCACCATGACAATTGTTTTGCCCTGTTCATTCAATTCTTTCAATAATTCCATGATTTCTGTACCCGTTTCACTATCCAATGCCCCAGTCGGTTCATCAGCCATAATCAATAATGGATCATTCACCAAGGAACGAGCAATGGCTACTCTTTGTTGCTGTCCTCCAGAAAGTTCAGTAACTTTTGATTTGGCTTTTGTTTCCAAACCGACAATTTTTAGGTATTTTTCAGCAATCGCTTTTTTCTCAGCGCGGCTTTTTTTCCCTTCATAAACACAGGGCAATTGAACATTTTGACTAACATTTAAAGAATTAATCAAGAAAAATTGTTGAAAAATAAACCCTAGATATTCATTGCGAAAGGCTGATTTTTTATTTTCAGACAATTTTGAAACATCTGTTCCTGAGAAATGATAGCTTCCGTCTGTTAAGCGATCCAAGAAACCGATAATGTTCATCAGTGTTGTCTTACCGCTGCCGGACTTCCCCATGATTAAAATGAACTCTCCTTGATGGATGGTCAAGTTCAATTCTTTTAAAACATGTAGTTTTTCCTTACCTACCGGATAGAACTTGTTAATGTCCCGCAATTCAATGAGGGGTTGATTTGTATTATTTGCTTCCACCATCAAGCCCTCCTATTTCGACGCATCTGTCATTGATTCGTTGGTTGCTGATTCATCAGAAGCAATCGCTGCATCTGATTCAACAATATCACCGACTTTTACTGGTTTTTTTGAAGAAATAACTACTCGGTCGGCTGATTCTAAGCCAGATTCAATCGCCATTTTGTCGCCATTTTCTTGCCCGACTTGGACATCACGACGAATGATGGTTCCAAAATCATTCACTAAAACGTAGGCCTGTTCACCCTCTTTTTGAATCGCTTTTTTCGGTAACTCAATCGCCCCTAAATCGCCTAAATCAATGGTTGCTTGCATATGGTAGCCATTTTTAACTTTGTCTAAATTGGCCAACGCAATTTTGACGCTATAACTAGACATCGTCGTGCCACCCTCTGGATTGCCACTCGCGGCATCGCTGTTGCCTTCAGGAGGATTATCATCGATGTAAGAAATTGAGCCATCCACAACCACATTGTTGGAAACAGAAGTTAGTTTAGCTTTTTGCCCAACACTAATTTTAGTCAAGTCCTTTTCATTCACTTTTCCAGCTAAATAAAGATCTTCTGAAGTTAACCGTAAAATCGGTGAATTGGCATCTTTTACTTCTGGAATTGATACGCGACCTTTGAAATTAGCCTTTGTGGAAATATATTGCTTCGCTCCTAAATCCGCTAAGGTTTCATTGGTGAAGGTAATCTCTTCATCTACCGCATCGACTTCTGTTTGATATTGTTCATTTAAATCATCACCAGACATTGTGCGGTCTTCTTCTTTAGTTTTATTAAATTTATCAATGGCCCGATTCCACTTATTATAGATATTCGCCCGCTTCGTTTCTAATTTGGCTAAGCTATTTTGTTGTGCCTCAATTTCTTTTGTGACCGCCTCATCTTCATAAGTAAATAATTCTGTGCCTGCATCTACGACATCGCCGTTTTTCACCTTAATCTCTGGATCCTTTGTTATTTTTTGATCACGCGCAAAGGCTTCCATTTGTTCCGGTTGGATGACACCGTTAATATAAATTTGTTGCAAGTCGGGAACGTCAAAATAGTCAATTCCCCAGTCATCTTTAGGCGCTTGCTTGACAGCTACTTGTTGTGCATTTTTATTTAACGCATTCACAGTTACGATGCCCCCAACCGCAATTACCGCAACTGCCCCCAATATAATTATCGTTTTCTTCTTCATTTTCTTCGTTTCATCTCCTCATTCTGTCTATTTTCCCCAACAAACTAAATTGCTCGGTCGTTCACTTATAACTATTTAACCATGCTTGAATTCAAGAAACAAGGGCATTTCTCTAGGCCTTTAGTCTGATTTATTTCATTTTTGTTCATTTTTTTATTTATTTCACGACAATAAATAACCATTGTTGGGTCTTTGTGTTTCAACAATCTAAAAAGGTTATTTTTATGTTATTTATAACTAAACTATACGCAATCGAGATTTTTTGCTTCTTTTTTTATTTAAGGTACACTAGAAGAAACAATTGAAAGTGAGGGCTTGCCATGAAAATTATTATTTTTGGCGGTAGCGGTTTTTTAGGTCAACAAATCGCAAAAATTTTAGTCCAACGCCAACATCAAGTCATCAGTGTTTCACGTCATGGAAAGCCTGCCACGCTCTCCGCATCTTGGAGCCACCAAGTGCAGTGGGTATGCTCCGATGTTACTCGTGACACGAATTGGCAAGAACAAGTCCAGCGTGCTGACTGGGTCATTGATACGGTAGGTATTTTATTTGAAAATCCACGAAAAAAGAAAACCTATCAACGGCTAATTCTGACGCCCGTGAAAAAAATCAGCTCTTTTTTAGCACAACAAAAAAAGCCAGCTAAGTTTTTATTTATTTCAGCCAATACTGTTCCTTTCCCTTTGAGAAAATATATGGATGCCAAATTGGCAGCGGAGGAACTAATCCACCAAGAAGTCGCCGAAGCAGTAATTTTTTATCCTAGTTTACTTGTAGGTCAAGAACGTACCGGCACCATACTTTTTAGTAAATGTATTTATTTTTTTAAGAAAATCCCCTTTTTAAAGAACTTATTTATTGGCTATGATCCCGTGCCTGTGGCAGAAATGGCACAAGAAATTGTTCACGTTTTAGAAGGCGGCAATTCTATTTACACACACAGAAGGACCCGCTAACAATTTATCTCTCAATCGTCTCTGTCTAGAGGCGGTTTTTTTGTGTTACAATACAACTGTTCGAAGGAGAGAAGAAGCATGAAAAAAATTGCCATTATTGGCGGCGGCATTATCGGAATGACGTTAGCTAATTATTTAGATCCACAAAAATTTGACATTACCGTTTATGATGAAGGGATCGGCCAAGCGACTAAAGCGAGCGCTGGGATTATTTCCCCTTGGCTATCCAAACGTCGAAATAAGAAATGGTACCAATTAGCGCGAGAGGGCGCTGCCCTATTTCCAAAGCTAGTCAAAGATTTTCAGCTGACGGAGGATATTTATCGTCAATCAGGGACAGTCATTTTGCGTCCGGCAGCTGCTTTGGCAGACTTAGCCCATTTGGCAGAAGAGCGTAAGCAAACTGCACCTGAAATTGGAGAAATCACGATGTTGTCAGCGGTTCAAACAGCGAAGTTCTTACCGCTACTTAAGGAAACTCCCTCACTTTTTATTTCTGGCGGCGGTCGCCTAGATGGACCAGCTTATCTAAACCATCTTCAGAAACGCGCCGAAGCCAAAGGGGTCACTTTTTGTTCACAACGGGCGCACTTTCGACAACTGAATCAAGGGTGGGAAATTGTCACAAATTCAGAAAAAAAGAGCGTTGATTTTCTCGCTTTAACACCTGGTCCTCATTTAAAGGAATTACTCGCTACTTTAAATTTATCTGTGGACATTCATCCCCAAAAAGGACAATTGTTAGTTTTCGAGACCCCTTTTACAAATAGTCAGCAATGGCCTGTCGCTATGTTAGATGGCGAAGCCGATTTAATTCCTTTTAATCAAGGAAAAATTTTATTAGGTGCCACCCACGAAAATGAACAAGCCTGGGATTTAGAAGAGACTGTTAGCGCTTTTCAACAACTAACTTCTGGGACTGCGCCATTTCTAAAAGAAGCAGATCAGCTTTTTAAGCAACCCATGCATTACCGCGTTGGTACACGTGCTTATACATCTGATTTCGCTCCGTTTTTTGGTCCTTTGCCAGAGCTGCCCCACCTTGTGGTTGCTAGCGGACTTGGTTCATCAGGACTCACTACTGGCCCATTCATTGGTTACCAATTAGCTGAATACTTCAATACAGGTACCTTCAAAGGAGAGCTTTATCAAAAACCACTTAGTCAATATGTTAAAAACAACCCCTCACTTTAATCAGTGAGCGGTTGTTTTTTTCTTTAATTAAGAAATGTGAAGTATCTTGGTAGAAGGATTTTGTTATTATGCTACTTGTGGTCGCGCATAGCGTTCTACGTTTTGTTTAATATTTTTAACCGTTTCTGGATCTTCAATGCCCGTTACTTCAGCGATCACTGTATCAACGCTTTCTTGGTCAAGCATTTCCTGTAATTGACGGCTTTGTTCATCTTCTGGATCATGATAATTAAAGACAATACCAATCATTGCTAATAAATGCGGCGACACTAGATTGCGTTCCTGTAATTCACGGATTGGTCGAATAAACCGTTCTTGCGCACCTAATTTTCTGATTGGTGTCCGTGCTACACGTGTAATAGCATCTGAAATATATTTATTTTGGAAACGTTGAATAATTTTTTCAATATAGGCTGCATGTCCTTGTTCATCAAAATTCCATTTAGCCACTAAAAGTTTACCGGTTTCCTGCAAAACTGATTTGAGTTGTGCTACCACTAAGGCGTCCTGCATCGCTTCGTCAATGGTTTGATAGCCTAACAACGCCCCTGTATAGGCAACTGTAGCATGGCCAGTGTTTACACTAAATAATTTTCGTTCAATATACGGCTCTAAATCAGCAACGTAATGAACGCCTTCTAACTGAATCTCTTTGGCTTTTCGGTTGGTATCATCAATGACCCATTCACAAAAAGGCTCAACTTGAACAAAAAGTGGATCTTCATGTTTTTGTAATGGAACAATCCGATCAACCGCCGCATCAGGAAAACCAATCCATTGTTCAGCATAAGCTGGGTTTTTCAAATATTTGGCCACTTCTTCTGCTAAAAAGGTTGAACCACCAATCATATTTTCACAAGCGATAATATCCAGCGGCTTTTGACAATTTGCTTCGGCACGTGCATCAATTCCTTGAGCAATTAATTCAGCAATTCTTGGTAAAATATTGGGACCAATCGCCGTCGTGACTAAATCGGCTTCCGCAATTGCTTCTACTACTTTTTCTGGTTCTGTCATGTTATTTAACCCGGTCACATTTTCAACGTTAATTTGTTGATGTGAGGCATCGGCCAATTCAATTGTATAACTTTTACGTTCTTTTAACGCTTGAATGATGGTTTCATTAACATCCACAAACGTAATATGAAACCCGTTTTTAGCTAAAATTTCGCCGATAAAGCCGCGTCCAATATTTCCTGCTCCAAAATGTACTGCGTTCATTCTTATTCTCTCCTTTAAGCAATGGCTAAATTTTCTGTTATTTCTTCTTTACTTAATGCGTCGGCAAGTTGCACCACGTTATCCATATCACTACAATAAAGTGCAATTTGTTGGACTAATTGCAAATGTTCTTCACCGACTCCGGCAATCCCAAATAATACGGTAGCAATTTTTTCATCTTCTTCGGTGCCAAAATTAACACCCTCTGGGACTTGCACTACACAGATTCCTGATTTTTTCACTAATTTTTTGGCTTCTTCTGTTCCATGAGGAATGGCAATAAAATTCCCCATATAAACAGATAGCAATTGGTCTCTTTCAATCATTGCTTCGATATAAGCGGGCTCAACACAGCCTGCCTCGACTAGTTTTTCGCCGCAAAAGCGAATAGCTTCTTCTTTTGTATTAAACTGTTGATTTAATTCAATTGAAATATTCGTAAGATTTTCCATTGTTTTCTTCCTCTCTAGGCACTTTCTTTTAAGAGCGAAACCACTGTTTCATATTTTTGGGGATTAACCATACTTTTTACTGATAAGTGTGTCGCTTTCGGTGCTTTTTTACGGGCTTGTTCCGTTAGTTCAGCTTTAGTGACAATTAAAGCCTGTGTTTGTTGAGTTAATTCATTAATATTAATTTTTCGAATCGGCATTGAAATTTTCTCTTTATCTAAAATTTCTTCTAAGACTTTCATTCCCATCGTTGCTGACCCGACACGGTCATCGTGAACCAAAAGAATCTCATTGACATTTGCTAAATCTCCCTCAATTTCAGAAGCAGGTGTTGCTTTGGAGGCTGTTGGTTGTGCGTCGTTTTTTTCTTTGGTACCTGATAGTTCAGCCACAATTTCATCATAACGTGGTGAGTTCAAGAAGTTTTCAACTGCTACAAAGGTTGCATTAGGTGCTTTCTGTTTGGCCCGCTCTTGCAATTCCGCTTGTGTGACAATCAATGTATTTCCCTCATCGGTCAAATTATTAATGGCCCGATTCGTCACAGTTTGTACTAAACCAGCCTCTTGGACCTTTTTCCGTAAGATAGACGCCCCCATTGCACTAGAGCCCATCCCAGCATCACAAGCAAAAATAATTTGTTGAATTCCTGACAATGAAGCACTACCATTTGTGACAGTTAATCCTTTTGATGCTGCTTTAGCAGCTTGGGTTTCTTTCACTTTTTGGGCAAATTCATCACTTTCTTCTTTCGCATCTGCTTTTAAAATGACTGCGGATACTGCAAAGGAAACAGCAGTTGCTGCCAAAACACCTAAAATAACTGGTAAGTAAGAACCCATTGGTGTCATCGCTAAAATAGCTATAATGGAGCCTGGTGAAGCGGGCGCACGTAAACCAGCATCTAACGTTTGGAAAACCAAACTACCTGTCGCGCCACCTGCAATAACCGATAAGAATAATAACGGTTTCATCATTACATATGGGAAGTAAATTTCGTGGATACCACCAAGGAAATGAATAATTATTGCTCCCGGCGCAGAAGATTTTGCCGCACCTTTTCCAAAAAACATAAATGCTAATAAGACACCTAACCCAGGACCAGGGTTTGCTTCTAATAGGAAAAGAATTGATTTACCAGCCGATAAGACTTGTTCTGTCCCTAAGGGTGTTAAAATGCCATGATTAATCGCATTGTTTAAAAAGAGCACTTTTGCCGGTTCAATAAAAATACTCGTTAATGGAATCAAATGAGCATTTAAAATGATTTCCACACCACGTGCCATTGCAGCAGTCAGCGCATCGACAATTGGGCCAATCGCTGAAAAACCAAGTAAAGCTAATGCAAAACCAATCAATCCAGCTGAAAAATTGTTTACTAACATTTCAAAACCAGCTTTAATCCGATGTTGGAAATACTGATCAAATTTCTTAATTGTAAAGCCACCAAGTGGACCCATAATCATGGCACCTAGCATCATCGGAATATCGGTTCCCACAATCACGCCCATTGTCGCAATTGCGCCAACTACGGCACCGCGATCACCTGCAATTACTTTCCCACCAGTGTAGCCAATTAATAATGGAATTAAATAGGTCAACATTGGGCCAACCATCGTGGCAAAGGCTTTATTTGGCAGATATCCATCTGGGATAAATAGCGCTGTCAAAACGCCCCACGCAATCAACGCCCCGATATTGGGCATCACCATGCTAGATAAGGTACTGCCAAGTCTTTGGACTTTTGCTTTAATTGATACTTTATTTTTTTCTGGTACTTGTTCCATTTTTATTCCCCTTCTCTCAAGTAACTTTTCTTGTTGACTAAATTGTATCCGCTTTCCAAAGCTGAAAAAAGTCGTACTTTGGCACAAACCATTGTGCCAAAAGTTGAAAGAAAAAAGCACGTGTTCTCTAGTTACGAAAACCAGAAAACACGTGCTTATTCCATTTCTAATAATTCCAATAATAAATGAACAACTTTTTATGCTATACTCAAATTGGCGACTTGCCTCGAAAGGAGGTGCATCACATGTACGAGATTGTCACAAAAATTCTTGTGCCGATTTTTGTCGGGATTGTCCTGAAACTTGTAACCATTTGGTTGGAAAAACAGAACGAGGAATAAACAAGTTGCTTCCAACCGCTGCTGTCTAAACAGCAAAAAAAGACACCCTACCACAATAGGGTGTCTTTTTAGTGCATCCATGCACGACTTTGTCACAAGTTACCTTAAATTTATCATAGGTCCTATTTTTTGTCAAGGAATCTTCTTATCTTTTTTGTTTAACCTCTTAAATTAAAATATTTTATTTTTTTAATATAAAATTATTTCAATAATTATTGAACATTTCAGAATGAATTGATTTTTTCCAGACGTAACTTTAGGCTTGAGCCAGAATTTTTTGTGCTTCATCTATTGTTTGACAATCACTGAGCCGCTGAATGTTTTCGAGATCTGAACAGAAAAAAGCTAATTCTTGAAGCATGCTTAATTGCCGTTGACTTTTTAGAGCAACGACAAATAACAAAGTAGCTATTTTTCGATCTGCTTCCGTACCAAAGTTGACCCCATCAGGCACTTGAATAAAGCAAATCCCTTCTTTTAAAACTTGTTCATCTTGTCCTTCCGCATGAGGTAATGCCACGAAGTTACCGATATACACACTGACTTTTTGTTGACGTTGATACATTGCTTTGACATAGTCAGGCGTGACCAACTGATTTTTTAGCAGTAATTCACCAGAAGCTGCAAGTGCTTCCTCCCAACTAGCATACGATTGATTCAACATTATTTGCTCCGCTGTAATTTCAAACATCTCTCAACACCTAGCCTTTCATTTCTTCAATTAATAATGACGAAAGCAACTGATAAACAATGGCTTCATTTCCTGAATGAAAAATTTCTGTATTTAAATCATTCATAATAATCGCACCACTGATTTTTCCTAAAATTTTCCCGATTGTTTCATCAATCGGCATCGGCGCTAGCATGAGTAACATACGTTGTAACTGCATCGGCTTTTTATCCATCCCTTCAATCATAAGTGGCTGGGCCAGATTAAAAATACAAAAAACAGGCTGTGTCACTGCTGTACTTGAGGTATGGAATAAGGCCATTTCCGTCTGAGGAATCCCAATAGGCGCTTGCTCGTAACGTTTCATCAATTGCTGACAGACGATTGCACTATCGGTGATTAAATCTGCGGAAAGTTGCGCGAGAGCTTGTTGAACGGTTTCTGCTAAATCCGCTTGATTATTTAAATCTGCTATGAAAAATGTTTCTAATAGTTTACTAATTTCTTCCATGAAAGCGACCACTATTTCGTAGCTTTCTTCGCCACCTATTTTTTTCACAGGTGCTTTCCTAAGCGAGCGTTTTTCGTGACTAATCCGCTTAAACTCTTCTTTCAATTGGCGGATTTCATCGTCTAAAAGTAACGGTGAGATCAATTTATATTTACCATTGTATCCTGGTAATAACGAAGTGGAAATCACTAAGTCATAGTTTTCCTCAACATTCACCTTACCTAAATCCGCAATCCGAAAAAAATGAATCTGGTTGATAAAAGGAAAGTAGCGCCGTAATCGCATTTCCAGCATACTTGTCGAAGCCAAACCGCTAGGAGAAAAACCAGCAATATCAACTTCCATAATTTTGGGACTCCGCTCTAAAGAATTGGCAAAATGAAGTACCATGTAGGCAATTTCCTCTTCCGATAAATTCTTTTGCGGAAAAATTTGCGGCAACGCTTGGCGTAAAGCCGCAGCTATTTCTTGATATTGATTCATAATCCGTTCTAAAATGGGATTCGTTAAATCTTCTTCTTGTAAAACCGCCCGAGAAAAAACACCTGATAAATGCGTCAACAACATTTTATACAAATTGGTATCTTCGAAAAAATTAACTTCCGTTTCTTGACTTACTGCTTCAATCAGTTGTTTCACTGCATAAGCCAGCTGAGTGTCAAAATGTTCATCAAAAAAATCTTCATCAAAAGAATTAGAAAAATCACTTAATAAGCTAGCAAAAAAAACAATCTCACTGACAGCGTATAGTTGTTTTGTTTCAGCAGCGACTTTTGAAAAAAGTCGTTTAGAACAATTTAGAAAGGCCTTATTCATCTGCCCAGTATAGGTCTCATCAGCTAAATAAAAACCTGCAGTGACCCGATCCATCGCAATTGTTAACATTAAAATCAAATGTTGTAATTTGCGATCACTTAATGCTGGAAATAAAGTTTCTACTTCTGGCTGAACAATTTTTTGTGCAAATGCTAAATGTTCTGCATGAATAAACTGAAAGAAAAAATGGTCGTTTGTTGTTAATTCGGTAAAATGAAAAAATTGGTACTCATTAATTTCCATACTTAGAATATTCGCCATTAGAAGACGGCGATATTTTTCAGAACCAGTCACTTCATAGCCTTGATTCCGAGAAATCGTCAACGGAATCCGAGCAATCCGTGTTTCTAATTGTTTAATATCGGCATAAAAAGTCGTATTACTAATACAATACGTTTCCAGAAAATAATGCATAGAGACTGGCTCTTTTGTTTGAAGTAATGTCAATAAAATCGCATGTTGCCGCGCCAAAGTAGAAAGTTCCTGTGTCTCTTCTCCTAAAATAGCAGCCTGAATTTCCGTCATCGCTGCTTCATCTGCTTGAATCGAAAAGCGCCCACGAGCTACTTTTTCCAACGTCGCGCCCATCGATGCTAGCGAGGTTTCTAAATTTTCTAATTCACGATATACCGTCCGGCGGCTAACCTTTAACAAATTCATCATGCGGTTTACTGAAACGGGGGTGGGACTATTCACTAATTCCGTTAATAGAACAGTTTCTCTTGTCGTTAAAAACATCTATCAGCTCCTCCTTCCAGCCATTCTTGATACTCTTTCTTATTCAAAAAACTAGTAACTACGTATAAATTTTGTTGCGTTAGATCTAAATGATAGGCTTGCGCCAGTTCACGAGTCACTACGTAGGTTGTCTCCTTGGTAAAAAAGACTGTTTCCAGTGGTTCTTTAGATACTTCAATCGCGACTCCTTGTTTCGCCGCTTGTTGCCGCAATAATTCCATTCCCATTGTTTGCGATCCTCGAACATTCTCGGCATATAAAAAAACAAGCTTCTGTCTTTGTTTGGTCGAGTTCGTT
The DNA here is from genome assembly GCF_051712485.1 of Enterococcus sp. DIV1206. Classification (NCBI taxonomy): domain Bacteria; kingdom Bacillati; phylum Bacillota; class Bacilli; order Lactobacillales; family Enterococcaceae; genus Enterococcus; species Enterococcus sp. DIV1206. The sequence continues at coordinate 300,685 of NZ_JBIOOZ010000001.1, read as the reverse complement.
CCAGTAGACTCTGAACCAAGTGAAGATTGCTCTTGAGAAGAAGCAGTCAGTTTGGCTAAAACTTGCGGGTAATAGGATTTAATTTCTAAAAAATTTTGAACACTCACCATATCCTTTTCTGGGACGTACTTTTGTGCTAACTGTTTCAATTCTGCTTGAATGACCACTAATGTCTTAGGCTGCCACTTCATCTGATGAACGGACTGGTAAGTCACAGGTATCTCCAAGTCCACAGCTTTTAATTGTCGGCTTAGCAAACTAGCCCCCATGGCACTTGAGCCCATTCCTGCATCACAAACAAATAAAATTTGCTGATAGTTAGGTGTGACTGTTTCCACTTGGTCTTCCTCCTTCTCCTTCATCTTTATCATTGAAACTGGTTCAATTCCTCGTTGACGTTTTAATAACAAGCTTGCTATTGCAAAAGAGCACAGAAAGCTAACAAAAATTCCGCTAAAAACCGCCAGCCTCGCATCAGTCGGGGCATTGGCTAAAATCGCAACCAATGAACCTGGCGAAGCTGGAGCACTTAGCCCCACATTAAATATTTGAAAAACAAGCGTACCACTCATTCCTCCAGCAATTACTGCTAAAAATAAGCGCGGATCCATTAAAACAAACGGAAAATAAATTTCATGAATGCCCCCAATCAGTTGAATCATGGTGGCACCTCCTGCTGTTTTTCGTTGGCCTACAGGCCCAAACAGCAGAAAAGCAACCAAAACGCCCACGCCTGGTCCAGGATTTGTTTCCAATAGAAATAAAATGGACTGACCTGTTTGACTAGCACCTTCTAAACCTAGAGGCGTTAATAAGCCATGGTTAATCGCATTATTAAAAAATAACACTTTTAAGGGTTCTAAGAAAACGTGAACCAATGGCAAAAGATTGGCTTCAATTAACCAAGAAGAAAATTGATACAGCCAAAAACTAGCGCTTTCAACAGCCGGAGCTACAACCAGAATACCAAAACAGCACAGCAGTCCTCCCACAATTCCTGCTAAAAAGTTTTTAGTCAGCATCTCATAGCCTTCTTTAACTTTCGGTAAGAGAATTTGTTCAATTTTGGCGAAAGTATATCCTGCTAAAGGGCCAATAAACATAGCACCAAACAACTGTGGAACATCTGTGGAAACAATCACGCCCACTGTCGCAATAGCAGCAACGACGCCGCCACGTTGTTCCTCGAACATTTTTCCGCCTGTAAAACCAATTAAAATCGGTAAAACAACTCGAATCATTATCGTTTCGACTTCAGAAAGAGCTAGCCGTAGATTCCCTGTCGTATAGCCAGCCACCAAAGACAATAAGCTCCACGCAATAAAAATACTCAAATTTGGCATAATCATCCCACTCAAACGATGACCAAAACGACGTAAATAGGGAGTTACTTTCACAAACTTATGTTTAAAAAAGAGCGAATGCATTTCTTTTTCCTTCATATTCCTTGTCCCTCGCTCTCTATGTAGATAATTAGAATACTTCTATTATATGAAATTTCACAAAAAAATAGTATAGATTTTTGTAAAATAATTCTTTTATACACCTCACAAGAGAATCCGTTTACATTAATAGAAAAAACTTTTATACTAAAAGAAAGAAACTCTTCGGATTGGAGGCCAATTATGGCAATCAAAGCAATTGTAATGGATATTGATGGTACCTTGTTAACTTCAGAAAAAAAGATTTCACCAAAAACGCGACAAGCACTAGCAGCTGCACAAAAACAAGGCCTCTCACTGATTTTGGCTTCTGGCCGCCCGACTAACGGTATGCGGACCTTAGCAGATGAATTGGAGATGGCTCATTATAATGGACACTTACTTTCCTATAACGGCGCTTGTGTCACCCATCATGGCAGTCAGCAACAACTATTTAATCAGACAATTTCAAAGTCATTGAGTCAACAAATTTTAGAGCATTTGAAACAATTTGACGTAATTCCAATGATTAATGATGAAACATTTATGTATGTCAATGATGTTTTTCATAACACCTTACATTTAGAGACTGGTGATTTTAATATTATTGAATATGAATCACGGGGTGGCAACTTTCAATTATGTGAGTGGCATGATTTAGCCGCCAGACTAAACTTTCCCTTGAACAAAATTTTAATTGCTGGTGAACCCGCCTATTTACAAAAATATCATGAGGCCATCTACGCGCCTTTCAAAGAAACCGTCACCGCTGCTTTTTCCGCTCCTTTCTATTTTGAATTTACCGCAAAAAATATTGATAAAGCGCGTTCTTTAGAAAAACTAACCCTACAGTTAGGTATAGCTGCTGAAGAAGTAATTGCTTTTGGTGATGGTCACAACGATTATACAATGTTGGAATGGGCCGGCACGGGGATTGCTATGGAAAACGCCGTTGACGAGCTTAAAAGCATCGCAACGGAAGTCACTTTATCCAACGACAATGACGGCATCGCTGTTGCATTAGCCAACTTTCTTTAAGATCGTTGGTTGATGCAAGCGTACGCCGTCATTTTTTATTGCCTATTCAAATGTCGTGATTTTTTCTGGTGCTAAACGAACAGATTCATAGCCAGTTTCCATGCCCTTACCCACAGATAAAATCATTACTGGGACATAGCGCTCTTGATCTAAACCAAATGTTTCGGCTAATTTTTCCGCTTCAAAACCACCGATTGGATTTGTTTCATATCCGTGAGCTCGTGCCACTAACATAAATTGCATAGCTGCTAAACTCGCATCAATTTTTACGATGTCATTCATTTGTTCTCTGCTTAAACTTTCATAATGGGGAATAATGGCTGCTAATTGTTGGTCCCGCACTTCCTTAGGCATTTTACCACTAGCATAGGCTTGATTGTAAATTTCCTCTCCTCGCTCATGGCAGTTTAGATCACCAAAAATTAAGAGCATTGCAGAAGATGTTTCATTTTGACGCGTATTAAAGCGAATTAAGGGTTTTAATTTTTCTTTGCCTACTTCACTTTCTACTACGACAAAACGCCATGGCTGCATGTTAACAGAAGAAGGGGCGGTGGTCGCTTCTTGAATCATTGTTAACATTTCTTCATGAGAAATTTTATGGGTTTCATCGTACACCCGAACCGATTTGCGGCCAAAAACAATCTCTGAAAAATCATTCGTTGTATATGTTGTCATTCTATCATACCTCTTTCGTTGTAATGCTTTGATCTAGTTTTGTCAAAAGTTCTTTTAATTGGCGACAGTCGTCCTTTGTAAATGTACTGGGAATAATTTCTGTTACCATTTGTTGCTTGGCTGTACATTGCTGTAGTTCTTGTTGTGCTTTTTCTGTTAAATGCACTAGCACTTCCCGATTATTTTCTGGATTTCGCTGTCGTGTCACATACTGTTTCTCTTCTAAAATTTTCAAATGGCGAGTGACCGCACCACTATCGATTTTTAAGTGTTCTTGAATCTCCGTTTGAAGACACGGCTGACGTTCTTTTAAAATCATCAGCAACTCATAACGAGTCAAACTCAAGCCAACTTGCTCTTCAAAAACTTTGGTAATTTTTTGATCTAATACCTTTAACTGACATAATAATTGGCTGACTTCCCGTAATGATAACGACATAGTTTCCTCCTTAAAAAGATGACTCGTCAACAATTGACTAGTCAACTATAACTGTTTCTTTCTAAAAATGCAACCTTTTTTACAAGAAAAATAGAACAATTGACAGGGAGAAACTACAGTATTCCCCATCAACTGTTCTATTTTAATCAATCTATTTTTCGGTAACAGGTTCTGCTGATAACCGCTTAATTCCTAAACCAGTAAATGCACTGACCATTGAGAAGACAGGCGATAATAAGCTAAAGAAAACAAATGGTAAGTAAGTCAACGTTGGTACGCCAAAGGTCCCCGCTACGAAGCTACCTGCAATCCCCCAAGGAATGAGGTAGTTAATAACCGTCCCACCATCCTCCAAGGTTCTGCCTAAAACAGTCGGATCCAAACCTTCTTTTTTGTAAACTTCTTTAAAGGCATTCCCTGGTAAAATAACCGATAGGAATTGTTCACCAATAAAAATATTTACGCCAATTCCTGTTAATAACGTTGATAAAATCAATTTCGGTGTACTGCTCATTTTCTGCGAAACAACTTCCATGACCGCAGAAATCAATCCTAATTCCATTAATAAGCCACCTAGAGACAACGTTAGAATAATAAGTGCCACAGTCGGCATCATACTCATAATCCCGCCACGACTTAATAATTGATCAATTTGTGCGTTCCCCGTTTGAGAAACAAACCCATTTTCCAACGTGTTTCCTAATGCCTGCAACGATACTTTCGGATTTTGAATAATAATCATAATTACTGCCACAATAATGTTCAACAAAATCGTGATAATCGCTGGAATTTTGCGCCAGGCACAGATTAACATTAAGGCTAATGGTAACAATGACCAAATGGAAATGGTAAAGTGGTCTTCCAATACTTGAATAACTTGAACTACTTCTGTCAGACTAGTATTCGCGTACGTTTGTCCTAAAATCATAAACAAGATTAAAGAGACGATAAATGCTGGTACAGTCGACCACATCAAGTTTTTTATATGTTTAAATAAATCCGCTTCAACAATCGCTGCGGCTAAGTTTGTTGATTCTGATAAAGGTGACATTTTATCACCAAAAACTGAACCAGAAACAATCGCCCCCACAACTAAAGCAGGATTTAACCCTAAGGTACTGCCAATACCGAAAAAGGCAATTCCAATTGTTGACATCACTGTAAAAGCACTACCTACTGCACTGCCGACAATCGCACAGACAATAAAAACTGACGGCACAAACCATTTAACACTAATCATTTTAAAACCAAAAACCATAATCGTTGGAATAATTCCTGCTTGAATCCAAACGGCAATCAATGCCCCCACTAAAATGAAAATAAAAATTGGAATAATTCCTGGCTTCAAGCCATCAACAATCCCTTTATGCATTTGATCAAATGGTACTTTACGAAACATTGCGTAGCCTAAAATCAATGCAATCACAAACAAAATAGTAATATTTGGCGATATCTTTAAGCCAATTACTCCTGTTGCAATAGCTGCCACAATAATTAATAACACGATACTTGCTTCTCGAACACTCACGGTCTTCTTTTTCTGTTTTTCTTTCATTTCGTTACTCTCCTCTAATCTTTTTTCTGAATACTCTGACATTAAAGGATCTTATGATAACGAATAACCCCTCCACAACTCATTGAAAACGCCTCCTAAAGCTACATAAAAAGAGAGATTCATCCTTAAAGAATAAGGACGAATCTCTCCGCGGTACCACCTTAATTAGAAGCTTACTTGCTTCTCGCTTATGTATTATGTAATTGTCACTACTTATTAGTGTAATTCACAAATAGACTTGATCGATTCGCAACAACCATCGACTTTCTGAACAAAACATCTATTTCCTACTGGGCTAATAATTTATGAATCTCAATATACCAAGAAGAAACCGACTTGTCAACGAAAATAGCATAAAAAATTTTTTCACACGCCAACAAAAATTACTTTTTCTTTTTGTAAAAATAGAAAAGCGCCTCCGTTCTCACGAAAGCGCCAGTTAATTAGTGGGTTGTGCCACCTTGTAGTTGAATATCTTCTTGCGTTTTTACCGCTGCTTCAATCATATAGAACAAAGAATCTGTGATTGCTTCTAATGACATAGAAGCAAACGTTGGTTTATCAATTATTTGTTCTGGTAGGAACGGAACATGAATAAATCCGCCACGAATAGTTGGATATTTAGTGTTAATTAAGTGTAGTAAGTGATACATAATATCATTACATACAAAGGTTCCTGCTGTATAAGAAATCGCTGCAGGTAATTGATGGTCATGACAATTTTTTACCATCGCTTTAATCGGTAAATTTGTAAAATAGGCTGTTGCTCCATCTTCAACCAATGGCACATCGCTTGGTTGTTGTCCTGCATTATCCGGGATACGCGCTTCCGCTAAATTAATCGCCACTTTTTCAACAGTAACTGTTTGGCGGCCGCCTGCTTGTCCAACACAAATCACCATATCTGGTTGATGGGTTTCAATTGCTTCAGCCACTTTTTCACCACTAGTGCCAAAAACAGTTGGCACCTCAACTTTAATAATTTCAGCTCCTGCAATTTCAGCAGGTAATTTTTTGACTGCTTCAAAGGCAGGATTGATTGCTTCTCCTCCAAATGGATCAAAGCCAGTAACGACAACTTTCATTTCGATCATCCTTTCTTATTTGAATAGAATCATATAAACAATTTGGAAAATTAACATGAAGAGTGCAATCGGCAATTGATTTTTAATGACGCCGTACTTATCTTTCATTTCCAACATGGCTACAGGTACGATATTAAAGTTCGCAGCCATCGGTGTTAACAGTGTACCACAAAAACCACATGTTAAGGCAACCATCCCAACTAATGCGGGATCTGCACCTAAAGAAAAGACAAACGGCACACCAATTCCGACTGTCATCACGGTTATTGCTGCAAAGGCATTGCCCATGATAGCCGTAAAAATAACCATTCCCACAGCATAAATAATAATCCCTACATTGACATTTCCTGCTGGTACTACGGCACTAACTCCTTTTGAAATAATCTCACCAACACCAGCGCTAGTAAAAACAGCACCTAAACAAGCTAATAGCATTGGCAACGTACTAAGAGGACCGACTGTTTCTAACATTTCCGCCGCATCATCAAAAAATACTTTCGGCGTATTATTTTTAGAAAAGAACATCATGATGAAAATCGCTACAAAGACACCAACACCGACACCGACTAAAGCTCCTAAAGTAGTCAATGTGGCAAAAAGAATTGCAAAAACCCCGATACTTAGTGCGGGAATAAAAATCTTCATTCCTAATTTTTGAGACATTTTTTCCATGTATTCTTTCGAAGGTAAGCGACTTTCTCCTTTTGTCACTTTTTGAAGAATTGCCGGAATTGTCATCACAAAAATAAGTACGCCACAGGCAACTGGTGGAATAAACCGACCAAAACCGATTAAGATCCCTAAAATCCCCCAGAATAAACTAGTCCCATACGCATGTTGATTGGTTTTATCACGAAAACTACGAAAACTTGTATATAACAAGATAATACCCATAAAAATATAAAGGACTTCCAATAACTTTGCACTCAAATCAATACTTGGATCTGTGAAAAAACTCATTTCAGTCCCTCCTGTCCATAATATTTTTTACGTAATCTTTTTTCTTTTAAAGTAAAGTAAATACTTGCCGAAATTAAGGCAACTAAGGCGACTGGTACTTCCACTAAAGCCAATTTACCTAATGTCACTTCATAGCCTAAATCTTTCAATGTTGATTGAACAAGCAATGCCCCAGCCCCACCAACAAACAGAACTTGACCAAAGAACCAACAGATATTTTCCATGGCTGAAGCCATCCCTTTTAGTTCTTCTTCATACTCTGGCACCATTGGTAAATTTTTTGATTCAATTGTTCCTAACGCCATTGGCAAAATAATCGGACGCACAAAACCTGCTACCCCACCGAAACTTACGTTAAAAGCGGCGAAGATAATCCGAAAGACACCATAAATGTCAATAATCACACCAGCAGATACCTTTTTGAATCGTTTAATCAACGTAGCCGCTGACTCTTTCAAGCCATTTCTCTCTAACGTTCCTGTTGCTAACATAATAATAATAAAGATAGCCATGCCTCGATTATTCACAAAGGTTGTTCCTAGTGTTTCTAGCATTGATGTCAAACCAAGCCCGCCAGTAAAAGCCGTCACTATTAAAGCAACCATCACAATCAAGATAGCATCAAATTTCAATGCGAAGCCGACAATGACGATCAATACGCCTAATAAAGGTAATAAATCCATCAAATCTCTCCTTCTTAAAATAAAATTTCACTTTCCATTATATGCCAATTTTCGCTCATTTGTAAGACTTTTTTAATTTTTAATGTTATTTTTTCTAAAGACACAGTTTCCAACACTTTTTAGAGCTACCACTCGCACTTTTTTCTTTTTTCCGCTAGAATAAAAGAAACAATAACATTGAGGAGGATTTTTATGTTCCAAACTTTTAGAGAAAATTTTCGGCGCCATACCCTATTGCGCGACGCCGTCTTTATCGTTATCGGAAGTGCCATTGTCTTTAATCCCGGTGCTTTCTTCCAGTTCGTCGGTTATTTAATTGCTGGTTATTTGATGCTTTTAGGGTTAATTAATATTTATGATGACTACAAAATAAAAAAACAAACGGGTAGCTGGGGACTTGGTTTCGTAACAGGTTTAATCTTTGTCGTCTTAGCAGTAGCCTTTTTATTTTTTGCACCAGTGATCGTTTCGATTCTGCCGTTTTTATTAGGGATTAGCATTGTTATAAACGGCCTCGTTCAATTGACTTTTGCTTTAAATACTCGTCAAACAGGCGCGCTTATCTACAGTATTCTGGTTTTAATCGCTGGAGCTGTTTTAGTTTTCAACCCCTTCAAAAGTCTCTTAGTTTTGATGCAAGTCTTTGGATTTATCCTGATTTTCATGGGTGTCATTGAAATTATTGGTCATTTTAGAAATAAAGCTTAACGAAAGGAGCAACTTATGGATAAAGAAAGTACCAAGTGGATCCGCTTTTTAGGTGGGAAAAATTTACTTTACACATTAACTATCCTTTGTCTAATTGCTGTAACTATCTTTTTATTCAACACTGTTTCATTTATCTTTAAACCAATTTTTGTTATTTTTAGTGCCGTCTTAGGCCCGGTACTTTTTGGTATTATTCTATTTTATTTGCTTAATCCAATGGTGAAACGCCTTGAGAAAAAAATTCCCCGTGTTTGGGCGATTGCGATTCTCTATGTCTTAATTATTGCATTACTAGTGTTAGCTGGACTGCAACTTTTCCCAATTATCCAAGACCAAACGGAAGAATTAATCAAACAATTCCCAAGTTTTTGGAAAAGCACGCTCCAAACAGTACAAGAATTTATGGCTAAAACACCTTTTGCAAAAGATTTAGAATCTGCTAATGAGTCGATTAATCAGCTCTGGGGCAAACTTACAAACTCCTTTAAAGACTTTGCAGGGGATTACCTACAAACAGGCGCACAAGGTCTGGGAAGCGTCTTTTCTGCAGTTTCTTCTACTTTCCTAACCTTGTTTACAGGACCTATCATCGCCTTTTTCCTTTTAAAAGACAAAGAAAAGTTTTATCGCTTTGTAAAAGGCATCATTCCCCCAGCTTTTCGTCCTGATTTTGACGAATATAGCCAAATTGCCAACATTCAAATTGGCGATTATCTAAAAGGTCAAGTCATTGCTTCGTTGGTTTTAGGGATTATGTATTGGCCAGCTTTTCTATTAATTGGTTTACAATTTGGTAGCATTTTAGCTTTAGCTGCGGGTATTTTATGTATTATTCCTTATATCGGGCCATTTATTGCCTTTATTCCTGGATTGATTATTGCCTTTCAGGATTCCACATTTATGGTAGTTAAATTTGTTATCGTCTGGTTTGCCATCCAATTGATTCATGGAGATTTTGTTATTCCTCGTGTGATGGGCGATAAATTAAAAGTCCATCCGATTACTATTTTACTTGTCTTGTTAGTTATGGGCGAACTGTTTGGTTTAATGGGCGTTATTTTTGGGATTCCAATGTATTGCCTAGTTAAAGTGACAGTCATTTATTTATTCCGCAAATTCAAACAACGCTATAACCGCTTTTATGGTGACAACGGCGAGTATGAACACACGAATTTTACTAAAGATCAATATTTAAAATAATACAATGAAAAAACTGGGACATAAGCCGTTTAGACTTATGTCCCAGTTTTTTTACCATACTTCTCTAGCAATTTCTTGAAGTAATTGAACTTTGCGCCATTGTTCTTTCTCCGTCAAACGATTTCCTTCTTCCGTCGAAGCAAAACCGCATTGCGGACTAATACTTAAGTTTTCTAAAGGAACAAACTGTTGGGCTTCTTCAATTCGTGCTTTCACTTGTTCAGTCTCTTCTAATTCAGGAAACTTAGAAGTAACTAAACCTAAAACGACTTTGCTGCCATTATTTTGCCAATGTCTTAATGGTGAAAAGTCCCCTGCACGATCTGAGTCATATTCCAAGAAGAAACCATCATAATTCGTAGCAAATAATTCTTTTGCTATCGGTTCATAACCACCTGAAAATAACCAAGATGAAGCATGGTTCCCACGGCAAATGTGTGTGGTTACAGTTAAATCTTCTGGCTTACCATCCAAGGCTTCATTAATAATCGTGGTACACACTTGTGCAATTTCTTCTGGCTGTATTCCTTTTGCTCGTAATTCTTCTTGTTTTGTCTGATCCGCTAGAAACGCCCAATTTGTATCATCAAATTGCAAATAACGGCAACCTCTCTCGTAAAAGGCCGCAATTGCATCTTTATATGTTTGTGCTAAATCCTTATAAAAATCACCAATCTCTGGATAAATTGTTTGAATGCGCGAGGTGCCGTCGTTGGATAAAATTTCTTGACGTAAAATCATGGTCGGACTAGGGATCGTTGCTTTGGCTACCGTGCCATCACCAACTTCCACCACCTCTTTTAAAAATGAAAAGTCCTCTAAAAATGGATGTTGCGTAGGAAAAGATATTTTATCCACTACGCGGATATTATAGGCCGGAGCTGCTTTTCCATGAAAGGTTTGGTTATACCCCGTTTCTGGGATATAGCCTGTCACACCATTTAATCCTTCTAAGAAATCAATATGCCAAAAACCGCGACGAAATTCACCATCTGTGATTCCCCGTAAGCCGCCAGCTTTTTGTTTTGCTACTAATGCTTTGATTTCTTCATCTTCAATAAGACGTAGCTCTGCTTGAGATAACGCACCTGCTTGGACCTTTTTCCGTGCTTTCTTAATTGTTTCCGGACGTAAAAAACTTCCCACATAATCAACTGTAAAAGGAATCTGACTACTCATTTGCCTCACTCTTTCCTATTTTTATTTATAAAAAAACGCCCTTTTACTAGCCGTAACTAGTAAAAGGGCGATTATTATCGCGGTACCACCTTTTTTCGGAAAGATGACTCTTTCCCTTCAACTGACAATCATAATCAGCGGTCTTGTTAACGAAAGACATTACGTTTTTGCCTACGTTTCGACAAAAATTCCTCCTAGGCCATTTTTCGATACAGACATCTAACTTTTTTCACCAACCAAAGTCTCTCTACCAGCTGTCTTGTATTTACTTTCTTATTCAACGGAAATTATTAGATTACAATTAGAATACCACGTTTAGCAAATTTGTCAACGGAGATGGATGAAATAGTAATGAAAAAAGCAGCTTCTTTTCAGAAGCTGCTTACGTCTATTTTTATCATTGCTGATTAGGCTGAGTGTCCTACGATTGTGCTACCTGAGTAACCAAAACCGACACGTGTAATACCTGGGTTAATTTCCCAATCACGGTGACCGCTACCTGAAGCTGTTACCATGTTTGTTTCATTGTACCACGCCATGATTACTGAGTTACCTGGCGCCCACATAATTGCGATAACTTCATCTCCACGAGACCAGTGATCATTTGGAATGCCACCTGCTTCAATTTGTGCTGCACGAGCAGTTGCAGAAGCTGCTAAGCCTGCATCCCACACTACTGGACGTAAACCTAATGATTGACGTAGAACGTTCAATGCATTGATTGTTGGATCAGCAGAAGGTGTTGGTGTTGGTGGTGTTGGTTTCTCTGGTTCTGGTGTAGGTGTTGGTGTAACTGTTCCACCACCAGTTTGGCCACCATTATTTCCATTATCACTTGGTGTTGTAGGTTGTACTGGTTGTTCTGATGAAGAAGAGCCAGTATTTTCTGTTGCACTATTATCTGTACTTGGTGTAGTTGTTTCAGTTGTTTGTTGCGTGCTTGATTCAGTTGCTGAGCTTGAGCTTGCTGGTGCTTGCGCTTCTGTTGTTGATGAAGAGGCAACTGGTGCTTCTGCTTTCACTTCAGCTTTAGCTGGTTTTGCAGCAGCTTGTTTAGCTTTTTCAGCTGCAGCTTTTTGTTCAGCAGCTAAGCGTGCTTGCTCTGCTTCAGCAGCTGCTTTTTGTTTTTCTAAGCCAGCTTTAGAACTTTCAGCTGATGATTGTTCTAATGCTAATGAAGCTTTCATTACGTTTAATTCAGATTGTTTAGAAAGTAAATCTTGACGTTTTGTTTCTAATTCAGCTTCTGTTGCTTCAAGTTGTTTCACTTTTTTCTCGTTTTCAGCTTTTTTATCAACAACGGCTTGTTTATCTTCTTTTTGTTGTTGCATTAAGTCGTTGTTGGCACTTACGATTGTTGAAACAGCTTGAACACGGCTGATTGCATCAGCAACTGAGTCCGCATCTAAAACCGCATCTAGCATTGTTGTGCTTTGTCCATTAACTTGAACATCACGTGCTTGATTTTTGATTGCTTCGTTACGTTTTTCAATACGTTGATTCAAGTTTGTAATTTCTTGTTGTAATTGTTCTGATTTTGCTTTTAGTGTTTGCTTTTGTTCACGTAAAGCCATGCTTTCATCAAATACTGAAGATACTTCTGCTTCTAAAGAAGATACTTGTGAAGCTAAATCCCCTTGTTTTGCTTTTAATGATGAAATTTCTTGATTTTTTTCTTCAATTTTTTTATCAACATTGTCCGCCAAAGCGATGCTTGGGGTAGCAATTGCTGATAGCGTTAATGAACATAGTAATACTGATGCAAATAGACGTTTCTTCACTTGTCATTCCTCCGAATTAATTTCTAAAGTTTATTTAAAATATCTTAATCTTTTCTTACGACAAAAACATTCTACCACACCCATATTTCAATTAAGCAATAGAAATGTTACAAAAACATTTCAGATCACTCGTTCTTTCTCCATAATAGGTAAACTTACCTTTTGTAAGGCTTTTACACCTTGCCACTACTGGTTTTCACGTGTTTTCAATTGTTAAACAATTCTTCGATTTTTTTTCATATTTTTTCTTTTTTTATTCAAATTTTGCTTCTTTTTTGTCGATATATGCTTTTTTTCGTAAAATTAATCATTTTTCCTTCTTTTTAGCAAACGTTTTTGTTACAAAATTCGTTATATTTTGGTAATGAACCAAGAAAAAGGCCGCTTCGTTGAGCCGCCTTTTATTATTTCTATGCAATGTTTTTGATCAAACTATTCAACTTATTTTTTATGGACTTATGGGCCTGTCACTAAATTCCAAGTCACCATTGCTTGATAAGTTTGATCTTTTCTACCTTGATTTGCTGGAATTTCTAATTTGATTTGATCAAAAGAAAAATCAAATTGATAAACATCACTTTCGTCTAACTGACCATTGGCAACAATATGGCTAGCTACACCGTTGGCAACTAATTGAATAGCGGTTGTTTTGCCAAGAGCAACTTTAGTTTCCGTTGGTTGATTGTACTGAATAAAACCTGAAACATTGGTTGTTCCTAACAATAACTTTGTCATTGATGATAGTTGATCCACTCTTCCTTCAAAGGGGGATAGTTCTGCAGTTAGTGCCCAATTGGGTTGTGATTTTTTCAAACGTAAATATGGATTTTCCTGACCATTTTCATAATAATCTGCTGCCTGCTTTAAACCATGTTGCTGCGTGTTGCTAGAAATGGCGACTTTACCAAAATCAAAAGTTGGTGTGCTGATAAAACCTTCCTCATCTGGTGCCACAATTTCTTGATTTTTAGGTTGGATTCTGACAGTATCAGCTGCGTGAACAGCAGAAAAATTCCCATTCATTTCAACAGCCGCTTGTAACACTTGATCTGGTTCACCTGTAGCAATTGTTGTCATCATAATAGTTGCTGTCTGACTAATAGGCACTTCCGTATTTAAAGCAATGCCAACTCGCCAATTTTCATCAGTAATAGGAACAATTTTGTTTGGTTCAGATCCAACACGAATCGTGACTTGGATTGGCCGAGCTAGACCTGGTGACCAACCACTTGCTGGCTTTAAGTTTATTTTTTTTAACGGTACTTCTCCCACATTTGTAAGCATAATCTGCCAAATTTGTATATAACCACTTGGCATGACTTTGACTAGTCCTTCTATTTGCATTTCAGCTTTTGCAGTTATTTCCTTATACACTGCTGTAATAGCGTTCATTTCATTAAAAACAGGGGAGTTTATTGGTCGTTTTGTTTTTTCTAAGTTCTCTTGTTTTGTTTTATTTTGATACCAACCTTGATATAAATAAGTTTTACCGTTAACGCTGTATTGTTGTGGCAGTTTTTTTCCAGCTAAATAGCGAAAGCCATCCGTAGTTATTGGTCGTTGGTGATCCTGAATAAAATCAGATGGTGGTGCAATTTCAACACCATTGACATCCTCAAATGTATAATTTTTTTGAGGTACCTCCTTATAGACAACAGTTAAATCATCATTGTCGTCATAGGTAATATCATAACTGGGCGTTACGCTTTTTTCTAAATTTTCAGGTCTCGTTTTCCCTTTATACCATCCTTGAAATTGATATGTTTTTGAGTCGATTTCATAGCTACTTGGCAAAAGGCCGTTCTGTTTAAAGGTGTAAGGGTCACGTTCAATAAGCGTTTGCTTTCCTTGTCTAAACCCCGGTGGCGGAGGGATTGGTTTCCCTTGAGTATCCACAAAATGTTCTGTCACTTTGCGATTGGTAACATGATAATAAACCGGCCCTGAAAATTTAAAGTAATTCAATAGCCCAGATTGATTCGATGAATCAACCTTCACTTGGTTGTACACAGGAACGATTAGTTTTTGACTCTCGCTAATGTTAAATGTTACTCCTGTTTTCTGACTATATTGTTGTGCAGATATTTTTTCCAATTCAAATTGCGAAATTGTTGTTGGATATTGGTTTCCTGATGCGTCGGAAATAGTTGGCAGCGGAAAATTGGGATCAATTTCCCCTTTCTTATTGTATAAGCTTAAAGAAGTATAATATCTTGGTAAAAAAAATGTTTGATTACTCGCTGCAAGCACCGTTGACATGTCGGAATAGACGGCTACTTTCTCACTTGGAATTACCACTTCTTTTAAATTAGCCACTGTAGATGCTGTCGCTGGTTGACTTTCACCTTCCCACACATTTATGCCATTTGGGGAATTGCCTTGCCAGCTATGATACTGTAGAAGGATCTCATTGGCGTTTACTGGCTGCCCCTCTTCATTAATAAATCCATAACGATAAGTTAGGTTAGGCGTCTCAATTCTTTCTCTAATCGTTTGACTTGTAACATTAGCCTCATTATCGATTAACTCACTTTTTGGCAATGCTAGTGGTTCTTCATCATGTAGTTTATCCTTTGTCTGTGGTTGTTCACTTTCGGCTTTTTCTGCTGTTAATGAATGATTGGTTCCTTCTCTTACTTGTTTTGTACTTGGTAATGTTTCTGCAAAAACAGTTGTCTGTATTAGTATGGGGAATACTAATATATGGCAGATGCCCGTTACTATCAATTCTTTCCATTTACTTCGCTTCATATTGTCCCTTCTTTCTAAAGAACAATCCAACAATTCTTAGTTAACTAAACATTAAAACACTAAACTTAGCAGAATGATCACTTACCATTTTCAGCAACAGTCTTGTCTTGTGGTATCGGTTTCATTTTTCTTTATACTTTGGATCATTCACTTGTTTCAGCGCTATTCGTCCAATACTTCTTTTTACTAACCAGTTATAACTAGTTTAGCAAAAAAGAATAATTTCTGAAATTCCGAATTTTAAACAGACAGGAGCATTTCCTGAAGATTCTATATATATCAAGGAAAATCGACCAAAAATAAACTAAAAATAAACTTTTCAATAGAGAATCATAGCTAAAACAGGATAAATTAATCATATTTTCACCTTCCTAGCTTTACCTTTATCAAAAAAAGCTCAAAATGTTAGTTTTGACAACTAACATTTTGAGCTTTTTGTTTTTTTTCTTAACGAATGATTTCGACTTTTTTGTCTGTCTTGACTGTAACACGGCCGTTTTTAATAACATATAACCGTTCTGGAATATCAATAATCGCATGTTCAACCACTTTTGTGTCTAATAAGACTAAATCTGCTTTATTCCCAACTGCGACACCGTATCCTTCTAGTCCCATCGCACGAGCAGGACTTGTTGTTACCATTGGTAGCACTGTTTTTAAGTCATCCGCTCCACCTAGGTGTCCAACAGGAATGGCTAACATCGCTGTTTGAACAATATCCCCTGTGCCATATGGTGTAAAAGCATTGCGAATATTATTTGTAGCAATACAGACATTCACGCCACCATCGCGTAATTTACGGATTGGCGTAACCGCACGTCGAACATTGTACTGATCACCACGAGCCCCTAAATGTAAATCCGTTGCTGGTAAAGCCATCACGCTAATATTTGCTTCCGCCATTTTTGCAATAATAGGCGCCAATTCTGCTTCAGGTAAGGCATGCAATGCCGTTAAGTGGCCCACTGAAACACGGCCTTGGTAGCCTTCAGCGATGGTTTTTTCACATAAATATTCAATACTCATATCATCAGCTTCATCGGCAAAATCTTGGTGTAAATCTACATCTTTATCATATTTTTTAGCAATTTCAAACACTAAATCAATATGTTCTTTCGCTGGTGCATCATTATAAGGAATACCGCCGACAACGTCTGCGCCCATATCCATTGCTTCATACATCATTTGTTCTGTTCCAGGGGCTTTAAAAATTCCTTCTTGCGGAAACGCAACTACTTGCATGTCAATTAACTCTTTGTATTCTTCTTTCAAACGCATAATTGTTTTGAAGCCAGTAAAACCTTGCGCTGGGTCAAATTCTGCATGCGTTCTTAACGCCGTGGTCCCATGAACGATTAACATTTCTAAAGCACGTTTGGCACGGTCGTAAATGTCTTCTTCGGTAAATGTTGGTTTTAATTCTGCGGTTACTTCAATTGCTTCTTTCAACGTACCTGATTTATTTGGTTTACGATCAGCGATTAATGCCTTGTCCAAATGTAAATGGCTTTCTACAAAACCTGGGATTAAAACACGACCATCTGCTTCGATGACTTCTTTGGCATCACCAGTAATAACTGGGGCGATTTCAATGATTTTTCCTTCTTTAATAGCTACATCTTGTAATGCTTCACCGTCTTGAAGACGAACTTGTTTAATTAATAAATCCATGTTTTCCACTCCCTAAATTGTTTTTTATCCAAAGATTAAACCGATAACTAATAATAGTACAGAGGCAATACTTAACCATTTCACGTTTCCTTTAACTACATCCAAAATTGGAATTTGGAAGCCTGAAGATAAAGCTTGCATAGTAATATTAACGAAACTCATTTGACTACCTAAACCAACACCCATTGCTACAAAACCTAATGCTAACGGCGGGAAGTTCAACGATACAGCAACTGGTAGCACTAAAGTTAAAACAGAACCTACGTAGGCCCCAGCTGGAATCCCAATTAAAATCCCTGTTAAAATGGCAACTGGCACGACAATAAAGGCTGGTGCATTTTCAGCAACACCTGCGATGACAGCAAACGTTCCTGTTTGTGCAATAACATTAATAAAGGCTAAGAAAATCCCTACTTGGAATAAACGAGTCAAAATATATGTAGACCCATCTACCATCGCTTCGACAGATTTGTTCATTGAGAAATCTGTACATAAGAAAATTAAAACTAATGTTAAAATCATGTATACAAGTGGCGTAAAGAAGGCAAAACCAATTAAATCATTCACAATTGGTCCAAAAATTACAGCAAACAATAAGAAAATGGCTGGCAAGGTAATTTTAAATAATTCACCATTGCTCTTTTTATCAAATTCATCATCTGCCGACTCTTTAAAGCCAACATTTCTATGTTTCGTTCCCCAAAAGGCTAAAACAATCGCTAATGCTACGAAGAATAACCAGTAAGGTCGCATGGTTGAAACATATGAACCGACACTGATATCGCCTAATTTTGAAACAATACTTGATTCTAATGAAGCGGGTGATGTTGTAAATGATACCGCAGCAGCTAAAGACATTGCTGCAATTAATTCAGGAACAACGCCAACTGCGGCAAAGGCCAATGGCGCAATAACCATCGCACTTCCGCCACCAATTCCTGACATATATGTGGCTGCGGCTAATAAGATAACAATAAAAGCTGAAACATACTCGACTTTTCCTTTTGTGCCTCGTTTGGCTAAAGTTAATGCAGCTGAATAACTACCTGCTTTAAAGACCGCCATCGCAACAGCTGAATTAATGATGGGAACGGTAATTCCTAACATCATTGGGATAGCTTCCAACATCTGTTTATTCGCTTCTTCTAGTCCAATGCCACCAATCAGCATCGCTAAGACGCCACCAATTAAACCAGCAATAATCATATCGACTTTCATAAACAATAGAACCAAAACAACAATCAACGGAATAATCACAACTAATGCCATGATTCCTGTCGGGGCAACTACATCCCCAATCTCATCAGCAAAGGCCGCAACTGGCACAAAAATACTAACTAAAAATGCAAAAATAAGTGCTACTTTTGACGATTTTTTCATTTTACTTTCCTCCAATAGAAAGAAGGCGAGAGCAACGCAGCAGCGAATACTCTCTGCGCTCCTC
This sequence comes from Enterococcus sp. DIV1206, assembly GCF_051712485.1. Lineage (NCBI taxonomy): Bacteria > Bacillati > Bacillota > Bacilli > Lactobacillales > Enterococcaceae > Enterococcus > Enterococcus sp. DIV1206. Next base: position 282,092 of record NZ_JBIOOZ010000001.1, on the reverse strand, counting down.
ATTATTTGGCAAAGGCACCTTGCCCGCCATATTTATCGTAATGTACAATCTCACTAACTAAATAATCATAAATACTTTGTGGAATTTCAATGCCTTCTGACATGGCTTTTTGATAGTTTAGCTGACCAATTTCTCCTGGATAGTAAACTTGTTGAAACCCTTCTGCTGTAGGCACACTATGAAGTTCTTCCACCATTTGATTAATATTTTCTTTAAATCGTTCAGAATCTGTAAAGCGGCTTGGATCAATGACTAAAAACATCTGACCCAGATTCCGTTTCTCCGTTAAATCCGCATACATGGAACTGACATGTTTGCCAAAAGGTAAGCCTAACAACGAACCAGCTAAGACATCGACCATCATCATTAGTCCATATCCTTTTGGTCCTGAAATCGGTAATAAACCTCGTACTTCATAAGGATCAGTCGTTGGCTGGCCTTTTTCGTCTACTGCCCATGTGTCGGGAATTTCAACATCTCTTGAACGTGCATCTAAAATTTTCCCCCACGCCTGTACTGTCGTAGCCATATCAAACACGACTGGTTCATGACCTGCTCTAGGTGCTGCAAAAGCGATTGGATTTGTCCCAAAATAATTGCTTGTACCACCAAACGGTACCACCATTGGATCAGATTGACACATCGAAAGAGCAACCATGCCTTGTTCCGCTGCTTTTTTAACATAATACGATAACGTCCCACTATGACTCGTTTGAGAAACGCCAACATATGCTAACCCTGATTCTTTGGCTAGGTCAACTGCAGCAGCTAATGCTTCGTTACAAACAAATTGACCCACGCCATTATCGCCATGAAAAATGGCAGTGGACGGTCCAGTTTTTTCAAATGATAATTCGGGGTCAATCGTGATCCCGCCTTTTGCAATCCGTTCCGCATAATAATCCATACGAACCGCCCCGTGTGAATGAATACCGCTAGCATCTGCAAAAGTTAAATGTCGAGCAACTTCTTCGGCATGTTCAGAATGTAAACCAGCAGCTTCTAATTTTTGCTTCATCAGCTTTTCTAATTTTTCCGGTGTAACGACAACCATTTCTTCCATTGCGCTTGCTCCTTTATCATTAATCTTAAAAAAGGGAAAGAAAACAAGTGATTTTCTTCTTCGTCCTTGCATTTCCTCCCCTTTTTTCACTACTTATTGCTACTGTTAAAGACAGTATAGTCAATTTCATCCACTGATTTTGCAACTAGAATAGCAGAGTAAACATCTGAATTGACATTTAAAATTGTTCGTAACATGCCAACAAACCATTCGACGCCTGCAAAAATTGCAATACTCTCAATGGGTAAACCCATTTGCGGAACAATCACTGCCAGTGAGACTAAGCCCGCACCGGGAACAACTGCGTTTGCTAGTGAGACAAACGTTGCTGTAATTGCTAAGTAAATCATTTTCGTAATATCAAACTCTAGCTGATACATCTGAGCGATAGTCATTACAGTAAAAGCCATATGCATCGCTGAACCGTTACTGTTTAACGACATACCTAACGGCAACACTAAGTTAGTAATTCGCTTACTTAAACCTAATTTTGTTTCTGTTTCTTCCAAAGCTACTGGTAAAGTAATTGCTGAAGAAGTTGTCGCCAAGGCCATCACAGACATATTTTTCATGTTTGTAATTAAACGTAGTGGACTTACTTTACAGTACAATGTGATAACCAAAATCCAGATGCCCAAAAATAAAATAGTTCCTAATCCATAGACCAATAGATACTTCACTAACGGTAAAATAATTTGAAGGCCTAAGTGACTAATTGTTGAAGCAATTAAAGCAAAAATCCCCAGAGGTGCTAGATACATGACGTATCGAATGACTGTAATGATAACTTCATTAAAGTCCACAATTATTTGGAAGAGTTGTGTCTCTGGATGGCTTTGTAAGTATTTATTCAGTGCTAAACCAAAAAATAATGCAAAGACAATAATTTGAATAATCGATCCTTGAGTCAGTGAATCAAAAATATTTTTCGGAACGAAATTTAAAATCGTATCAGTGATTGAGATTTCTTGCGCTTTAATAGAAGCATCTTGGAAGCCAGTCATTTTAACACCGTATCCTGGATTAAAAATGACTGCCATTAGGACGCCCCATAAAGCGGCAGCTAAGGAGGAAATCCCGAAAACAGCGATTGTTCTACCCCCAAGGCTCGTTAATTCTTTTGGATTAATACTGCCAACTGCTTGGACAATTTGCCCTAAGATCAAGATAGGAATAGCCATTTGCATCAGTCGCAAAAAGACATCTCCAACTATTTTCAAGTAATTGCCGCTAGCAGGAATCAAGAGTCCTACGAGGATTCCTACGACAACAGCAATTGCAATTTGGGTGATCATGGACGGTTTTTTCATGGTAAACTACCCCTTTTGACTGATCACAGTTCCTGCTTCTTTATCGATGTTTTCTAAGTTTTCGATAGAAGTAATGATTGCTTTCCGTTTGTCATCACCTTTTACGAAGTCTAAGGCAGCTTCGATTTTTGGTAGCATACTACCAGCAGCAAAGTGACCTTCTTTAATGTATTCTTCTGCTTCGGCTACACTGATTTGTTCTAATGCTTTTTGATCTGGTTGATTGTAATTAATGTAGATGTTATCAACGCCTGTCAAAATAATCAAACGGTCTGCATCAACGTTTTCAGCTAAAACACGTGCAGAGAAATCTTTGTCGTTAACCGCTTCCACACCTACGTATTGTCCGTCTTCTGCTACGACCGGAATGCCCCCGCCACCAGAACAGATAGTTAAAACGTCCGCCTCTACTAAAGCACGAACCGCCTCTTTTTCAACAATTTCTTTAGGAATTGGTGATGGAACAACTTTTCGGTAGCCACGGCCAGCATCTTCCACATACGTAGAGCCATCTTTGGCTGCTTCCGCGTCAGCTTCTTCTTTTGTATAGAATGGACCAATTGGTTTGGATGGTTTTTTAAACGAAGGATCTTCTTTGTCCACACGCACTTGCGTAACTACAGAGATAACTGGTTTAGCAATGTTACGTTTTTCAAACTCATTAGTTAAAGCATTTTGTAACCAGTAACCGATGCTTCCTTGTGTCATCGCAACACAAGTATCCAATTTCAACGCTGGATTTTTTTCACTTTCGCCTGCTTTTTGTTGTAAAAGCAAATTCCCTACTTGTGGTCCGTTTCCGTGACAGACAATGACTTGTTCCCCTTTGGCAACAAATTCTGCAATATATTTGGCCGCGTGATTAACGACGGCTTTTTGGCCTTCATCTGTTGGGTCCGTATCTAAAATAGCATTCCCACCTAGGGCAATTACGTTTAAACTCATTGATTGATTCGCTCCTTTTTAGTAAAGCAAAGACAAAATCTTTTCAGTATCGACGGATAAGAAATAATTTGTTTACGAAATGAAAGATTTTGTCTTGCTCATTTTGATTGTTTCAGTCATTATCGAAGGGATAATTAACCTAATTTCGGTTTACTTTCATCTTTAGCTAAGAAAGCAAAAGCTAGTAAACCAATAACTAATAGTACACAAGAAAGATAGAAGCCAACTTGCATTGAGCCTGCTGTATCTGCTAAATATCCTGTGACATACGGTGCTAGGATTGACCCTGACATCCCGATAAAATTATAGGCACTTAACGTTGTTCCTAAGGCCGCTTTTGGTGCATGTTTGGTAACAAAAGTCACCATAATTGGATCTAACGCTAATTTCCCTGTTAACCCATAAAGAATTAAAACAGAAATTAACAATGTCCGATTTGTTACAAAAGCAATCGCAAAGACAGATAGGATTGCTAAAGGTACTAATGTAAAGACTAATTTTTTCGTCGCACCTGTTTTATCATTCAAACGAGCGAAGATTAAGGCGCCTGGAATAGAGGCCCATGGTACAAGTGATGAAATGAAACCAACGCTCGCTCCTGTAAAGCCGCGTTCAGCAATTAAAAATTGTGGCAACCAAGTAATAATGACAAAGTTTGCATAAATACTTGTGAAACATAAAATAAATGCGGCTAATAAATTACGATTTGAGAAAATTTCTTTTAATGAGATCTTTTCTTGCGGTCCTTCTTCAGCAGCTGCTCGTGCAGCTTCTTCACCAGGACGAATCACTTTTTCTTTCAAAATTGTATAGAAAAGAATTCCTACGATAAACGTTGGAATCGCCATGATAAAGAATGGTTTGCTCCAATGTTCACCATTTTCTAAAACCAACTTACTTGAAAGTAGGTACCCACCTGATGTACCGAAGGCCATCCCACTATTGATGATGGCATTACCGATGGTCCGTTTACTTGCTGGAATCGCTTCTGTCGATAGCGCATATTGCGGGCCATAGTAAGCTCCTTGTCCAATACCAGCAATTGCACGAATGACTAAAAACATAACAAAGGTTGTCGCTAATCCACTAAAATAAGTAGAAATAGCAAGAACGATAAACCCAACAGCAATGACTAATTTCCGCCCAATTTTATCGCCAATCATCCCAAAAGGAATCTGTGCAACAGCATAGGTTAGAAAGAAGATACTATTGGCTAAACCAAGTTGTGTGTTACTTAGACCAAATTGTTCTCCAATGACCCCCATCACTGGATTAAAAATAGTTCGTGTTGCGTACATTAAAATCCAGCCTACGAAGAAAATGGCTACGACTTTAATCCAGTAACTATTGCTCACTTGCACTGCTTGATTTTTTTTACTATTCTCCATGTCTTCTCCTCACTTCTCATCTAACTCTACAGATTGTAAAGCTAGTAACATTCCAAATGACATATCTTTACCAGAGGAATGTCCGATTTGTATAATTCTGTCAATATTTTCGTCAACTCTATTATCCCGATGGTTCTCCAAATCCAAGAGTAACTGATACAACAATGAATTTACATATCCTTTAGCCGAGCTTGCAATATAGCCTTTACTAACATCTGTTGTGGATAAATTTGCTGCCGAAAGAGTAGCGGCTAACGCCGCAGCTCTTTCATCAGCAAGTATGAACAGAATTGTTTGATACGCCACTAAAATGTCATCACCACTCGGGGTTAACCCTTTGCCCCGACCAATCAGATAATTCATTACTTCTTGCCATTCCGATAGTGTCCAAACTTTTTGTTTTTGGCTCATTTTTTTGAAAATATGCTTTGCTCGTTCGTCTAAAGGCAGGCCAATTCTACGTTCTAAGTTTCTCGCTAATAAGCGGTCTCGCAACAAGCGTAATTGGTCTTTTTCTAACTTGAAATGAGTAATGTTTAAAGAAACGACCTCGGCAGGTGTGAGTTGGATCGTTTTCACGCCGACTGTACTGTAAAAGGTCAACTGATTTTCTGTGATTTTGACTTTATTACCTTGTTGTACATACGGAAAGATTTCTTGAAACAATTGATCTGGCAAAAACATACCAAAGCTTGATAAATAATTATGGAAGTTTGCAACATTGATTAATTGATCCTGGACTTTCAGATTAAATGAACGTTCAAAAACACTGTGAATGGTTCCCATCTTGCCATATTGGTGGATAGGAAAAATGTAGTCACTAATGACTAGTTGGTTATTCAACCGTAATGCCTAGTTTCTCAGCATACGCTTCTAGGGCTTTTTCAAAACAGCCTAGAGGTGCTCTAACTGTCCCTGCACCAATTTGACCAACACCGGCATTTTTATGTGCAATCCCTGTATTGATGATTGGTGTAATTCCTAATTCCACCACTTTACGGATATCAATTCCTAAACAAGTTCCTTGGAAATCCCAAGTTGGAATTGAGAATGTTGGGTTGTGTCCTTCACAGATTTTTGCCATTTCATTTGAGGTTGCTAACGCATCTTCAAAGCCACCTGCACCAACAAACCGTGTTACGCCAGGTGCAGCTACCATAGCCATTGCTCCAACGCCTACTGTTTCAGTAATTGCACTATCCCCGACATCAGGATTTCCGTCTTCTTCGCTGAAACCAGTGAAGTAAAGACCTTTTGGTGTATTTACTGGTGCGGTATGCCATTGATCGCCTGTTTCTGCAATCCGGACCCCAAAGTTCACGCCGTTACGAGTCATCGTTGTGACAATCGTTCCGTTGGTATCTTTACGGGCACCATCAACAATTGCTTTTCCAGTTGCCATCATGACATTTAAGAAGAATTGATCTGTGTCAGCTAAGAATTTGATTACTTCGTATTTTTGATCTTCTGGAATATCTGTTTTGATAATTAATGGAGACAATTCTTTTAAGAAGTTCAAAGATGCGGCAATATTTCTTTGGTGGAACTCGTCACCCATTGTAATAGAGCGCGCAATCAATACGTTTAAGTTCAAGCCTTCTTCAGAAAGTTTCAAGGCTTTCGCAATAGTTGGTCCTAAAACATCTTTAATCCAATCTAAACGATCAACTACTTCTTGTGAATAAGCACCAAAACGCAATACTTTACCGATACCTTCATTCAAGATACAGTATGCTTCGTTACCTTCTAAGCGATTTTCTACAACAAAGACTGGCATATTACCAGAAGTAATACCGCCCATTGGTCCTACTGCTTTTACATGGTGACAAGGAATGAAACGTACTTCGCCAGCTTCAAAAATCTTCAAAGCATCTTCTTCATTGTCTGCCCAACGTTCGAATAATGCAGCTCCGATACAAGCACCTTTCATTGGTCCAGTCATTTCAGACCATTGGATTGGTGGTCCAGCATGAAGTAATGTTTTTTGTGCATCATCATTTAATTCTGGAATCACTGATTTTGCAGGTACCACATCTACTAAGAATGGTTGTGCATTTTTAATTTTGTCTGTTACTTTGTGATTTTCAGCTTCGATTTGTTCACTGTAATCTTCCAAAGCATCCAAAATTTTAATCATTTTTTTATTGCCGTTGGCACGCGGACGCCAGTTAAATTGAACAGTTTCGCCACCGTAATCAACGATTGATTCTGTAAAGCTTTGCAACCCAACGTTAATGATTCTTGGTTTGGTTGTTAATAGTTCCATTACTTTTTCGCCTGGTTTTGGTACATCGACAGTTGGTCCGTTGTAAGCAACCACTTCTTTATCGTCTTCTGAAATTTCGATTCCTTTTAGTAATAAAGCTAATTGAACAGCTTTAGCATTGCTTTCTGCAACTAAAACGCCGCCTTCTTTCAAACGATCAACCGACGATTGGTAATTTTGCGGATCTTTCGTCGTCCCACAAACAGTTGCAACAAAGTAAAGATCGCGTCCTGCTTCTTTGGCTGTGGCACGCGCTTCTTCAATTGCTGGTAATAACGCACCAACCATGTCTTCATGAGCACCGTAGCCTAACACCACATCGAATAAGATAATCCCCGTTTTTTCATCTTGTGCGTATTCACGAATTTTTTCGATACGAACATCTGGGTCAATCATTGGGTGTGGACGACCTTGTGTATACATATCATCGCCTAAGTCAATGACTTCATAACCGTGAGATTTCAAGACATAACCTTCTGCTTTCACTAAACCGCCAAGATCTAAAGCTTCAGAAATTAACATACCTGCTTCAGAAGCTAATGTACCACCTGAATATAAGCCTTTTACAACTTTATCTTCTGGTAATGTTGGTACAGCTGGTTTTGCTAATGCTTCAAAGTAATTTTTCTTCACGGCCACATCATTTGCTAAATCAACAGCAATTTTAGCTGTTTCTTCTAATGTATGAGCTAGATAAACTTTGCCTTCGTGACTTGTTGGTTTTTCTCCTAAGAAAATCGCAACGACTGGTTTTGAAATGCTTTGTAATAATTCAACCACTTCATCACGAACTTCTTTTGCAGGTGGTTTAGAAATAACTGTAATCACATCGGTTGGTTCGTGATTTTCTAAGGCCACAATAGCATCTTTCACTGTGATAGCGCCTACTTTATCGCTTAGGTCACGACCACCAGTACCAATGGCGTGAACAACTCCGCCACCTAAGCGGTCAATAATCGTTGTAACTTCTTGAATCCCTGTCCCTGAAGCACCAACAACGCCAATGTTTCCTGGAGAAACAACATTTGTAAAGGCGATTGGAATACTTGAGATAATACCAGTTCCACAGTCAGGCCCCATCATTAGTAAGCCTTTTTCATGCGCTAATTTTTTCAAACGTACTTCATCTTCAATTGACACATTATCCGTGAAAGAGAACACGTGTAAATCATTTTTTAAGGCACGTTCCATTTCTGGCGCACCATATTCACCAGGAATACTGAATAGCGCTACATTCGCCTCTGGTAAAAGATCAAACGCTTCTGACCAAGAAGTCGCTGCTTGTGCTTCTTCACTAGTTCCCTTTGCTGATAAATCATCTAAGAATTCATCAATCGCTGGCATAACTTCTTCCATGATGTTTTCTTTTTCACTGTCAACCACAATCATCATGTCGTTTGCAGATGCACTATTGGCCTCATCCGTTAACAAGTTCGTGTTGTTAAGGATGTCTTTGTTGGCATCTGTTCCCATCATGATTTGACTCATGGTTACACCATCTAATGCATTGATTTTATTGGTCAATAACATTAAGTTGATGGAGTCTTGGTAATTGTTTTTCAAAATTACTGTGTGTAACATTGTTCATCCTCCTATCTATTCCTTACAATGCTATTGTATCGAAACGAGAAAGTGTTTTCATCGGACATAATTCTAAAAAAATGGTATAATTTTTATCCATAAGAGGAAAAAAGGAGAAAATGATGAAATTAAGAGAGTTATTATCGATAGGTGACTTAAAAAAAGGTAAAATTTTGACGAAAGAGATTGGTTTAGACAATGAAGTTCACTCGGCAATGGTCTTAGAAGCGATTGACATTGAGAACTGGAGTAGAAAGAATCAGTTAATTTTGACTTCTTTCTACGCATTGCATGATTTACCAGAAAAAGAGTTGGAAAATTTTTTCGTAAAGATGCGCCGAATTGGCATCAGCGGCTTAATTTTGAAAACAGATCGATTCATTAAAATGATTCCAGAGTGGTTTATCGAATTATGTTTCAATTATGAAATTCCTTTAATTAAAATCACACAAGACATTAGCTATGAAAAAATTCTGTTTACGATTTACGAGCCTTTGTTGAATTATCAGTCGCATGTCTTACGTACGTATTACGATGTACGCCAACGTTTCACCAAATTAGAGCGCCACTACCCAACGGTTGAGACGATTATGCAAGAATTTTATGACATCATTAAATTACCCTTCGCTTTAAAAATGTTGGATAAACATCTGGAAATTAGCGATGGCGACTTACCCCATGATGCGATTGTGCTCTCAAGAGAAAAACTAAAAAACAGTGAGTTCACTAAAAATGATTACTCTCTTTTAACACTTTATTCTCATGCCAACCCCAAAAAACAGTTGGCACTAGAAGTTTCTATTTTCAATAGTTATTCCACTAATTGTTTACTTCTGGTTTATTTACAAGATGAAAAGGTTAAAGAAACGGATTTAGTGATTATCGAAAATGCGATTGATGTCTTGCAAGAAAAATTCAATACCGAAAATTTGTTAAAAAAAGAACGGTATACTCGTTTGAACAACTTAGCGGATGCTATTTTACAAAATACACCGCAAAATCCTGACGAGCTAAACAGTTTGCTTCGTGAAGTGCAAATGCAAGAACTAGATTCTTACCAAGCGATTGCTTTTTCTACCAAAGACACCAATACACAACTCATGAAAGAACGAATTATTGCCTTACTTCGTACCCTGCGTGTGAAATCCATCTTCTTTGATCAGCTAAATTATTCGGCGGTCCTTTTTAACTTCAATGAAAGTGATGGAAAAATTACAAAGCTGCAATTAAGTCGTTTATTAGCTGAACTTTTAGAAGAAAACGACACGCTTACCGTTGCCGTCAGCAGTTTAAAATCACGAGAAGGGATTAAAGAGCTACTGATTGAATGTCTGGACATTCTGCGCTTTAATGAAACTTTTTATAACGGACCAATTGTCACCTTAGCCGATATCGGGGTATTTAAAAATTTTATCCGCGAAGACCAATTGGAAAATTTAGACGAATTAATTCCTCGCGCACTTTATCAATTAGCCGAAAATAACTACGATTTGTTTGAAACCTTGTACAGTTTTTTCCAAAATAATCGCAACTATAAACAGACCTCTGAAGCGATGTTCCTTCATTCAAAAACGATTCGTTATCGTTTAAACAAAGTGGAACAACTTCTTGATATTGACTTAGCCAATCCCTTGCAATTGTTAAATTATGAAATTGCCACATACATTATAAAGATGAGGAGACGTGCACTTGAAAAACAATCAAACACTCGCTAATGGCGCAACAGTTACTATCTACCCCACTACGACTGAATCAACGAACTATGTCGTCTATTTACACGGTGGCGGGATGATTTATGGAACCAAAAGTGATTTACCAGAAGAACTGAAGGAGCTGTTTACAAGCAATGGCTATACCGTTTTAGCACTGGACTATTTGTTGGCTCCAAATACAAAAATCGATCACATCTTAGGGGCGCTCACAGAAACCTTCCAATTGCTAAACGAAGAGATTATTCAAAACCAGCCATTTGGTTTGTGCGGGCGTTCCGCTGGCGGTTATTTAATGTTACAGTTAACCAAACAATTACAAACACTAAATTTGACGCCACAATTTTTAGTCAATTTTTACGGCTATACAGATTTAGAATTTATTAAAGAGCCACGAAAATTATTAAAGCAAGCCATTTCCGCTAAAGAAATAGCTACCATTGACCAAACAAAGCCTGTTTGGGATGATCCTTTTCTTTCTCGCTATCTGCTGTATCATTACAGTATTCAGCAAGGGCTATTGCCGCACTTTTACGGATTACCAGAAAATGGGGACTGGTCTGCTTACGCACTGTCAGACGAAACATTAAAAACTTTTCCCCCTTGTTTCAGTACAGCTAGCAGCTCAGACGAAGAAGTGCCGTTCCGCTATAGCAAAAAAATCGGACGGACCATTCCTGAGAGTACCTTTAAAGCGGTTTACTATTTAGAACATGATTTTTTAAAACAAACCAAAGATCCTTCGGTCATCACTTTATTTGAGCAATTGGATAGCTGGCTGAAGGAACGATAAGCAATCAAGAAATTTTATTAAAGTATTAGACTTGTGATAGAAACTTTTTTATGATCCATGATATACTGTATATACAATATATACGAAAGGTGGGTTACTGGTGGAAATCAAAGAAAGAAAACTTAGAAAAGTTGGGAATTCTGTTGTTATGACATTGTCAAAAGAGTTTCTAGAAAGCATTGGTGCGACTGCGACAGACACCGTTTATGTAGACGAAGAAAAATTAAAAGATATTATTGTTAAAAAAAATATGTCAGAACATCAAAAAAAATTACAACAAATGATGGAGAACTCAAAACAAAAACATAATGAGCTGTACAAAGAATTGGTTACTAAATGAAAAGTATTTATTATTTATCAGCGGATGATCTATTTCAAATGAATACTTTCTTGATCCAAACGTATTCTCCCGCAGAACAAATTGGCATCAAAGATCGTAATGCATTAGAAATGGCTAGCAACCAACCAGCACAATTCGTCTTTGACGTTGACCTGTACCCAACAATTGAAGAAAAAGCAGCTATTTTAATGATTAACATTGCAACAAAGCATTGTTTTTACAATGCAATTAAACGGACAGCTGTAATGGCAACCGACTTATTTTTACAATTAAACGGTTATGATTTCCAATTAGATACGCAAGAAGGCGTTGATTTATTGGTTTTTATTGCTACTTATAGATCAGATTTCGATCAGTTGAAAAACGATGTATCAAAAGTAATCAGAGCTAAATTAAATCATACTTCTTCTCACTAATTTCATCAATGAAATATAAGATGGATGTCGTTTTCAATTGTAAAATTAAGCGTCTAATCCAAATAAATTTAATAACAAAAAAAGAAGCGAGAAATCTCGCTTCTTTTTGTTATTTTTGATAAAGTGTGGTTCCTTTTACCACACTGATTTCCACCGGTGTCTGACGAGCGACAAAAGCCGCCGCACATTCTGCTTCAGTGAGTAAGTAAGTTGCTTCAGCACCAACTTGCGGCCAATTTGCTTGCCCTTGTTCGTCTAAAGTTGTGACACCATCTGTCACTAAGCCCAATAATTGGGTTAAAGCATCTTGATCTTTCACATTAAAAAGTTCACCTAAACGAGCCAATTTTTCTTGTAATGAGCCATCACCATAAGGAGACCAGCAATCGTAGATATTGTCACAACCAAGATGGACATTGACTCCATGACGTAACAATTCCATAATTGGCGGAATCGTGTTAGGTGTGATTGGCACGCTGGAATTAATATGAATTTTTTCTGCTGCTAAAGCATCATAAACTTCATCACGTTCTTCACCAATGAAATCATTTAACCCGAAGGCATGGCTGATAAATACTTTGTCTTGTAGGCCATATTCTTTCGTTAAACGGATAATTTCTTTAATCGTTGTTGTCCCAGCTTCGTGACGGTCATGTAAATGAATATCCACACCGACACCATGTTTATCTGCTAAGCGGAATGTTTCAGCCAATGATTTTTTGTAATCACCATCTAGTGAATAAGGATCCACGCCACCAATAAAATCGGCACCTTTTGCCAATGCTTGATCAACTAATTCAACGGAATCTGAACGTAGTAAGCCGTGCTGTGGAAAGACGACAATTTCTACCGCAAATGGTTTCGTTTGGGCCAATGCTTGGACTTCATCAAAATAACGTAAGTCTGTCATCGGTTCCACGTCGACATGTGTTCTGAAGGCTGTCGCGCCATGTGGTAATTCTAAGTCAATTAAATGGTTGGCGCGTTCTGTTAAAGAAAGTTCTAAACTATCTAAATAAGGGATTTCTGCTTCGACACGTTCCACAATTGACTTCGCTGGCGTCACCGGATACCACGGAACGCCTAGTTTACTTTTATCAAAGTGACAATGTTTTTCAATCAAACCTGGTAAAATCAATTGATGGTGCCCATCAATAATTGTCAACCCAGGTTCTTCTACCAATTCTTCATTGGGGATGATTTTCGTAAATACTCCATCTGTTACTTCAATTGCCACTTCTTTGGTTACTGTCCCAGATAACCAGTCACCTTCTTTTTGATACCCTGTTTCAATTCGAACATTTTTTAACCAATAATTCATGCTTTCCTTCACTCCTACCTGTATTTATTCCTTCCCGAAAGGACACAATACTTAGTTGTACTGTGCTAAAATTTTACTAATTTCCGTATAACCTTTTTGATTGGCATAGTCCATTGCTGTTCGACCAGAATTGTCTTTAATGGATTGATCCGCACCATTTTCCATTAACAATTTTACAATATCTTGGTATAGTTGGTTCCCTTCACGTAACCCCACTGCCTCAATCAACGCTGTATAGCCAAAGTCATTTTGGAAATCTATGTCTTCTCGTCCATCTTCTAACAAGAGCTTCACATTGTCAATATGTCCTTTTTCAGCTGCCGGAATTAACGCATTGCCACCGTAACGGTTATGCTTATTTAAATCTGGGGTCGCATTTTTTAACATATACGCTAAAATCTCCGTACGTCCTTGCGCTCCCGCATAAAGATAGGGACTATCACTAATGCTGTTTTGCAGATTAATATCGGCACCCCGATCAATCAACGCTTTTGCAATCTCAATGTCATTATTGTGCACAGCGATATTGAGCGGTGTGTTGCCTTCTGTGTCGACTTCATCCACTTGATAAGTAGTATCTTGTAAAATTTCCTTGACCTTCTTCGTATCTCGTTGATTGGCTGCTTCTAAAAGCGCACCCACTTCATAGGTCTTCATCGGTTCTTTCACTTCCTCTTTTGATGTTGTTTGAGCCACCGAACGGGTTGTACTGGTGCTTTCAGTTTTTGCACTACTTTGAGTAGTCACCGTTTGACTATTTTTTGACGCTGCGGAAGGTGTTTCTCCTCCTTGACACGCAGCAAGTAATGGAATGGTCACGACACTTAATAGCCCCATTAAAATTTTTTTGTTCATTGTGCTCAACTTCCTTTCCTCGAGAGAAATATGAGATTTTTCTCCAGTGGTTCTAATCTAACGAATCTTTTTTTATTTGTCGATTAAAACGCTTTCTCTGTTTTTCTATTTTAAAAAGAGAGAAACCAAAAGAAGTCGAAACTTTTTTTGGTTTCCATTCGTATGTTTTGTTCTTAAAAGGTAAATTCAGGATCAAAAGTTCCTTGGTATGGTTCATGTTCCACATAGACTTGGATATCGTTTCCTTCGTTATCTTTACCCATTCGTGTGTACGTAAAACGATTATCATTCAATTCTGTTAATTCTAAGACAGCGCCATAGCGATTGGTTCCAATGGACACATGGGCACGGAATTTATTTTGATTTCCTACTTTAAAGTAGCCATAGTCGCCACGGGTTTCACCCGTTTGTAAATTGAAAAATTCATATTTGCTGCTGTCTTGGTCAAATTTCGCTAAGCTAATGAAGTTTTGATTAGCCGATGTTACATCATTGCCATCTTTATCCACTACTTTCGTGCCATTCCATAAGCGCTCAGGCGTACCATACAACCAAGATGTTTTTCCAAGAATCTCATCACCAGGTCGATTAATATCGATTGCCCCTGTTTGCTCTGTCATCGCACGTCGGCCATTCGTAAATTCCAGTGTTCTCGGACGATTATTTGGGAAAGGTTGCGGATATCCATAGACAGGACCAGAGGTTGCTTTATTTTCTACAAAAACTTCCACATCATTTCCTGCTTTGTCTTTCCCTGTTTGTGTATACGTAAAAGTATCTTGGTACAACATTCTTGACCGGTAAACACCTTGATAATTCTTTGTTTCAGAAATAATTACTAAGTAGCTCTTATCAGATAAGCCAGCGGTCATAAAGAAGGTCCCTTCATCACCTATGGATTTCCCAGTTTCTTTGTCAAAAAACTCATAAAAACTAGTGGTTGCATCAAACTTAATTGCATGTAATAAATCCTGATTTTCAGCGGTTAAATCGGTCCCATTTTTATCATAGACACGTTGACCTGCCCAATCTTTTTCCGATAACATTTCATCTTGCCGAATACCAACCGAGCGTAAATACTCAGGTAAATTCCCTAAATTATTGGGATTGTCTACGCTTTGAGGAACGTATGCTTCTGCCGTCAAAGCCCCTCCTGCTCCACCAACTAATAACGTACTTAAAGCCAACAATGTAATTGTACCAACGATTTTTTTCTTCATAAGCTACTACTCCCTTTCCCTCTTGATAATTTAAGGATAGCAAGTAGTTATTAACTCCACCTGTCCATAATATGAACAAATTATTAAATAATAATTATTATAATTATCTTAATAATAATATTTAATTGTAACTAATAACAATTTATTTATAGAAGAGAAGAAAACAAAAGAACGTTGGGGGACGTTCTTTTGTTAAATGAGAGAGAAGACAAGAGACTTTTAGAAAGTAAAGGCTGGATGATATGTGCCTTGGTAAGGTTCATGTTCCACGAACACTTGAATATCATTACCAGCGTTATCTTTACCCATTCGAGTATACGTAAATCGATCATTGTTTAGTTCCGTTAATTCTAGCGCCGCACCGTAACGATTCGTACCAATAGATACATGGGCCCGAATCTTGTTACTGTCCACCACTTGGAAGTACCCAAAGTCGCCGCGGGTTTCACCCGTTTGTAAATTGAAAAATTCATATTTACTTGTGTTTGGATCAAATTTCGCTAAACTAATGAAATTTTGATTGGCCGCTGTCACATCATTACCGTTTTTATCTACGACTTTTGTGCCATTCCACAAGGTTGTTCCTAAAATTTTATCCCCTGATTTATTTGTCACAATTTTGCCAGTTTGATTGGTTAATGCTTCACGTCCATTTGTAAAAGCTAATTTTTTCCCATGATAAGGGATGTGTTCCACGTAAACTTCAACATCATTCCCCAGTTTATCTTTCCCTAAACGCTTGTAAGTAAATTTGTCTTTACTCACTTCGGTTAAATCCACTACGGCTTGATAATTTTGTGTCCGCGAAATTAAAATTCGTTTTGTGCCATCACCTGTCACAAAAAATGTTCCTTCGTCACCACGGGTTTCCCCAGTGTTTTTGTCGAAAAACTCGTAAAACCCGGTTTCACCATCATATTTTGCTAACCCAATAAAATTAGCATTTTCTGCCGTTAAATCATTACCAGCAGCATCATAAACACGGGTTCCTTGCCAGTCCGTGCCAGATAAAATCTTAGTCGCCTTATCGCCTTTTGTTTGGCCATTGTTTTGATGTTTGCCTAAATTTGCTGTAGCACTATTTGGATTGGCTGCATGACCTGCAAATGCTGGACTTGCATAACCTGCTATAAGTAACGTACTTAATGTTACTAAAGTAATCGAACTTAATACTTTCTTTTTCATAAAGCATCGCTCCTTTTCTTTGATAAACCAATCTTAACAAACGATTCTAAACTACCACTGTCAGAAAAATGAACAATTTATAAACGATTAAAAACAACTATAAACTATTTTTTTGTTAAAAATGAAGCGGTCAAAAGAATCCTTTACTTCCCTTTGACCGCTTCATCCACTCGTGATTGACTAATTAGAACGTGAAGTCTGGCGTAAAGTCGCCTTCATACGGTTCATGTTCCACAAAAACTTTAATTTCTTTGCCGTTATTGTCTTTACCCATTCGTGTATACGTAAAACGTTTATCATTTAATTCTGTTAATTCTAATGCAGCTCCATATTTATTGTCACCAATTGAAACGTGAGCACGGATTTTGTTATTATCAATTACTTGGAAGTAACCAAAATCTCCACGTGTTTTACCCGTTTCTAAATCAAAGAATTCATATTTACTTGTTTTATTATCAAATTTCGCTAAACTAATAAACATTTTATTTGCTTCAGTAACATCGTTACCGTCTTCATCTAAAACTTTCGTGCCATTCCATAATGTGGCCCCTAAAATGTCATCCCCAGGTTCATTGGTAACAATTTTGCCAGTTTCTGTTTCTAAATCTTTACGACCGTTCGTAAAGGTTAACTTTTTATCAGAATAAGGGACATGCTCTACAAAGACTTCTACATCTTTCCCATCTTTATCTTTCCCCATTCGCTTATAGGTAAATTTATCTTTCGTTACTTCCGTTAAATCAACCACTGCTTGATAGTTTTGTGTATCCGAAATTAAGATACGCTTTTCGCCATCATCTGTCACAAAGAATGTGCCTTCATCGCCACGGGTTTCACCTGTTTCTTTGTCGAAAAATTCATAAAAACCTGTTTCACCATCATATTTTGCTAAACCAATAAAATTAGCATTTTCTGCTGTTAAATCATTATTATTTTTGTCGTAAACTTTTGTGCCTTGCCAATCAGTACTGGATAAAATTTCTGTTAATTCTTGTCCTTTTGATTGCTCTTTAGCTGCTTCTGCTGAACTAGAGACTGCAGTGCTTGAGCTAGCTGCACTTGATTTATCTGTTGCAGAGTTGGCTCCGCCAGCACAGCCTGCGATCAACAACGTACTAAAGGTTAATAAGGTAATCGTACTAAAAACTTTTTTCTTTTTCATAGTTGGTAATCCCCTTTTTTCTTTTTGATATACCTAGAATAGCAAAGCCTTATAAACTCCTACTTGCCGAAAAATGAACAAATTATAAACAAATGAAAAAAAGTTAATAACAATACTAGCTTTTTTTTGTTTACTTGTAATACACTATAAGTAAGAAATAGATTAAAACCACTAGGAGGGACGCTTTTGACCATTAAACGCCGCTTTTTTATTTCTTATATTAGTGCCATCATTATTACTTTAGCCTCTGTTTTAGCTGTTTTATCCTTAGCTTCTTACATCACATTAGGAACTGTCCCCAGTTTGCCCCAAGCTTACCGAATGATGAATAAGCAACGACCATTGACCGCTAACGAAGAAGAAAGTTATTTAGCCTTAGATCAATTGTTAAAAAAGTCACCGAAATTACTAGATACGCCTTTAAGTAAAGAATTAAAGGAAACGATTCAAACAATTGAGGCAAAAGGATTAAGTGTGATTATTCGAAAGAATGCACGGTTTCCTTATTATTCGGATAATTTAGTAGAAAAATCTTTGTCTGTACATATTCCAAACTACGAAATGAATAATATTATGCCAACTGGCACACTGGATAATGCAGGGCGTCTATATCATTATGTCAAATCCGATTTTCATTATTTAGATGGTTCTAACGGGAGCTTTATTGTCTTGAAACGCGAAAGCAGCCTTTTTGAATTCTTCACACGCTGGATTATCTGGATGATTTTGTTAATTATCCTTGTAGCAATTGCGGCAGCTTGGCTCATTAATAAGCGCTTAACCAAAACCACTATCGAGCCATTAGAAGCATTAGAAAAAGCGACTAAAACATTGGGTAAGGATGCCCAAAAAGAAAATCCATTTACACCAACTAGCCACCAAACCGTCTCAACAGAAGTCAAACAGCTCCAACTTAGTTTTGAACAAATGTGGCAAGATTTAGAAGAAGCCAATGCGGAACGCGAAAAATATGAAGCTAATCGGAAAGAATTAATTGCAAATATTTCTCATGACTTAAAAACACCAATTACTTCTATTATTGGTTACGTTGAAGGTTTGATGGATGGCGTTGCCAATACTGAAGAAAAAAAACAGCGCTATTTAACGGTCATTCATGAAAAAAGTTTAGGCCTCAATGATTTAATTGAAGAATTATTTTTGTATTCTAAATTAGACCTAGACCGTGCTGTCTTTACAATGGAAAAGACCAATTTCACTCGTTTTATTGCACATATTCTTGAAGAATACCGTTTGGAACAAGAACTCGTGATTACTTCTGTACTTCCCACCGAAGCTTTATACGTTCAAATGGATCCCACGCAGATGAATCGCGTGATTACCAATCTAATTCAAAATAGCATTAAATTTGCGGATCCCACTAAAGAACAACTAGCCTTTACGATTTCTTTAACGCATAATCAAACAGACTTAGTTTTAACCATTACAGATAACGGCATTGGTATCGATAAAAAAGAATTACCTTATTTATTCGAACGCTTCTATCGTGTAGACAAATCTCGAACCCCAACAGTTAAAGGAAGCGGCTTGGGATTAAGTATTGTCAAACAAATTATTGACTATCATCAGGGAACAATCACTGTCACAAGTAAAAAAGGAGACGGTACCAACGTGATAATTACGCTGCCGTTGTTGGAGGATGAAAAATGAAACCACATGTATTAATTATTGAAGATGATCCAAGCATTGCTGATTTGCAAAAAGATTATTTAGAAATTAACGATATGACTGTCACAATTGAACATGATGGAAAAAAAGGATTGGAAGCAGCTTTAAATGAGCCCTTTGATTTAATTATTTTAGATGTGATGCTGCCAACTATGGATGGTTTTGAAATCTGTCGTGCAATTCGGAAAAAAAAGCAAACGCCGATCATGATTGTTTCGGCTAAAAAAGAAGATATTGATAAAATTCGTGGGCTTGGCTTAGGTGCGGATGATTATATAATCAAGCCGTTTAGTCCCAATGAATTAGTCGCTCGAGCAAAAGCCCATATGAACCGTTATCAATTGTTAAGCAAAGCAGAACAACCACCACAATTACTAAAAATCAATGAAATCGCTGTCGACACTGCCGCCCACAAAGTGTTTGTTTTAGAAAATGAAGTTATTTTTACAAGCAAAGAATACAAATTGTTGGTTTTCTTGATGGAACATCCTAACCGTGTGTGGAATAAAGAAGAACTTTTTGAAAGTGTCTGGGGGTTTGATGCCTTAGATACTGAGGTTTCGACTGTCGTTGTTCACATTAAACGGATTCGGGAAAAATTAAAAAAAGCCAATCTTTCTGACTCTCCAATTGAAACACTCTGGGGAAGTGGCTACCGCTTCAATCGATAAAGAGAGCAAAAATAAGTCGGAGCCTATTTCTAGGCTCCGACTTATTTTTTATTAATTTACACGAGAAAATTTTTGATAAAGTTGGTTGAAAACAATCATAAATTGTTCAATTTCTGCCATTGTATTGCTTTCATCTAAACTAATGCGCACAGCGGAAGTCGCTAATTCCCCTGGCACATGCATGGCATACAAGGTGCTGCTAGCCATTTTTTTTCGGCTAGAACAAGCACTCGTAGTCGAAATATAAATCTGTTTTTCTTCCAATGCATGGACCAGCACTTCGCCACGAATCCCTTTCAAAGCAAAACATAAAATGTGTGGCGCAAAATGTTCATTATCTTGTGAAAAAACAGTCACATTTTGAAATTCTTCTAGCGCCTTTAATAAATAACTCCGTAATGTCGCCACATGTTGCGGCCGTTGTTGTCCGTTCTCTAAATGCAAACGTAACGCTTTGGCCATTGCCACAATTGCTGGTACGTTTTCTGTCCCACTGCGTTGGTTGTTTTCTTGCCCGCCTCCTGTTAAAAGCGGCGCTAAACGTTTTCCTTGTTTCCAATACATAAAACCAATGCCTCGTGGTCCATGAAATTTATGTGCAGAAAACGTTGCAAAATCCACCCGATCCGTTAACCACTCTGAGTAATTAACTTTCCCAATTGCTTGAACCGCGTCTACATGAAAATGAATTTTAGGAAACTCCGCTAAAACCTCGCTGATTTCTTTAATTGGTTGAATCGTTCCCACTTCATTGTTGACTGCCATAACAGAAACCAAAATCGTTTCTTTTCTAATTAATTTCTGTAATTCCTCGACTTTCACACGACCTTCTTTATCCACTGGCGCATAAGAAAGTTCAAAACCTAGTTCGACTAATTGTTCCGCTGTTTCTGTAACTGCTGGATGTTCCACTGCAGAAATAATAATATGATTACCAAATTCTCGTTTTTCGATTGCCGTTCCTTTTAAAACCCAGTTATCTCCTTCAGTTCCGCCACTTGTAAAATAGATTTCATTTGCTGAAACATTGATTAGCTCCGCAATCTGCTTCCGTGCTTGTTGTAAGAGCCGATTGGCTTGGTTGCCTAAGTCATGCAGACTAGACGGATTGCCAATAATCCGCTGACTGGTTTTTACATATGTATCTAAAGCCTGGGGGTAAATCGGTGTAGTTGCACTATTATCAAAATAAATCATTTGTCACCCTTCTTTTTTAAAATTCTTTCCCATTATATACTTTCTAAAGTATCACTTCAAGTCACCCCCACGCCATAAAAACAGAGGCTTGTCTGTCGACAAACCTCTGTTTAGTGATTGTTTAATTAAATTGCTGTTAAATTAGGGTTATTGATATTTTTAAAATAAAAATCTTCGATTCGTTTGAACGCCCCTGGCTCAACAGCTTCCAATGCCGTTCCAATTTCATCTAATGCATCTTGATAACGGAATTCTGTCGAGAATAAATACATGCTTTTATCTAAAGCCGCTCGGATGTTCTCGTGAGTATGACGATAGCGGTTTGCATATTGCATCATTTGTTCTGTCAGAGCTGCTGCATTGACTAAATCTTTTGTTTTCTTATCTAATAACTCTAAATCATCTTCGCATAAGTCACACAAACGATTGATTTCATCCATGTTAATGCGCATTTTATTTAAGGCTCGGCTTAAATCTTCAATTCGATCCGTTGCCACATAGAAAAATTCTAAGTAATCAGCAGACAAACCTGGCAATCGTTGCTTTTCAACATACCGTTTGATACTCCGTAAACGGAATTCGTATTCGTCAACTTTTTCTTGGGCGACTTTTTCGCCTTTTCTTAGTTCTTTCAATGAAGCATCAATTTCTAATTGTTGATTTTCAATATCATCTAAAATCTTATAGCATTCTTTATAGAACGCTTGAATTTCAGAGTAAGGAACGGTATGTTCTTTCATTCGAGGTTCCAAGTCTTTTTGACGGCGAATAATTTCTTCAATTTCCGTTTGAAAACCACGACTACGTCCTAGCTCGTTGTTATTTAAGGTGTAGCTTTGTGATACATGGTCCAATTCAATCATTAATTGACGGTTATTTTTTAAGGAATGAGAAATATAATCGTCAATAATTTTTTGATTGGTCACGACATATTTCTTCGCTTCAATCTCACGTTCCATCACTTCATATAATGCATCAATCGCCGTTGCTGTGTCACGGTTCGCAACCTCTACTGCGGCAATCTCTGTTTTCTCTAAATCAGCCATTGAATTCTCGACACGTTTTTTCGCATGTTGAATTTCTTCAGCAAAGTTTTGTTCAGGGAACACATAATCGTCAGCTAATAATTGGTTGTAGCCTTCTTCGATTTCTTTTAATTGATCTGGGAAAGTTTCATTTAATTCTTCATACATTGGTGGAATCCGTTTCATTAAGTCTTCCAATTCATACGTATGACGTTCTGCATCTTCTAGGACTTCTCGAGCCTCGATTGGGTCCCCCGATGTATTTAGTGTGACAAATTGTGTGAATTCAATTTCGACGTTTCTTAATTGTTTTTGGATTTCGGAGTAAGCTGGACCAAAGCTAGCTTTATCATCTTTTAGTGATTTACTTAATTCTTCATAGACATCCAAAGCTTTTTGAACTTCCAATGAATTGCGCTCTTCACTTTCACGTAATTCTTTCAAGCCATTACGAATGACTTCCACTTCGGCTTCCATTTCGGTCATCGTTTCATTCGCTTCCACGACTGCTTTCTTCGCTTTCATGAAACGGAAAATTTCATTTTGATTTTCGACTTCATAAATTTGACTCTCTAGTTCGGCGAAAGAACGCGTCGATAGTTCTACCCAGCGTTGATTCCATTCACGGAAACTATTTTGACTCTGTCCAACTAGATGCATTTTTTTAATGTCATCGATTTCTTCAAAGACTGGCAAGTCAAACAGGGCTTCTTTACGAACTTCTAATTCATCTAATTGTTCTTGATTTTTTTTGCGCATAAAATAACCAATTAAGTATAGCACCGCAGCAATAATAACGATTACTAGTACTAAAATGATAATCCAATTATTCTTCATTTTGGCTCCTCCGATAATTTTTCTATAATAAAAGAAAGGTTGTTTGTTCTCTTCACACGGTTATCTATTGTTCCTGACCCTTGAAAAAGGGCATTCTTGCAGAAATACCTATAGAAAATTATAGCACAAACTGTATATTCATTCACTAGTTATAACAAACTTTTTTAAGAAAACCCGCGATCTTCTTACGAAGGGGTTGATTCACTGCTTTCATCGATCCGATTTTCACTAATTTTTTTACAAATATCACTTAGTTGTGTTAAGAAGGCATCCGCTTGACTTTGATCCATCCCAAAGTGTTCATCGCGCATCGCCCAAACTTCTAGCCCAGCTTCTTTGGCAGAGGCAATGCCTTTTTCTGAATCTTCAATGGCTATACATTCCTGTGGCGCAACAGCTAATTCTTGTAACGTGTGCAGATAAATATCCGGCGCCGGTTTACTTTCTTCGAAATCTTCCCCACTCACGACCGCATCAAAATAACTACTTAATTGCCCCACTGTCAAAACCTCTTCAATTGCGTCTTTTGTGGAAGAAGAAGCTAATCCGATTTTATAGCCTTGTCTTTTTAAAAATTGTAAAACACGTTTCGCATTTTCATCAAGCACAGCTAAATAATCTATCGGATGCGCTTTTTTATAGGCTATGTATTGTTCATTTAAAAAAGCAATATCTAGCTCTTTTTTGTTGACTTGTTCAATCTTTTGCCATAATGAACGCATATCCGCACCGACTAATTCTGGCAAGGTTAGGCCCTCAATGGTCAAATCAAATTCCGCTAAAAATGCTTTACGTCGCTCATAATAATAAGCTTCGCTTTCTACTAGGACACCGTCCATATCAAAAATAATGGCAGTTTTGGATTCTGTCATACTATTTAACTCCTTCGTTACGACTCATATCTTTACAGTTTAACAAAATTTTAAGGAAAAATGAAGAACAAATATTTTCATGATTTCCTAACTTTCTGAAAATAAGTGGTTGCTTTTCTAAATGTTTTTCGGTATCCTTTTACTAATCTACAAATGAGAAAATAATTAAAAACAGGAGTGATAAACGTGAACGTAGTTAAATTCGGCGGTAGCTCGCTAGCATCAGCACCACAGTTACAGAAAGTCTTACAAATCGTCAAGGAAGAGCCGCGCCGAACGTTTGTCGTTGTATCCGCTCCTGGAAAGCGAACCCCGCAAGATATTAAAGTGACTGATTTATTGATTCAATACTATCAGCGCTACTTAAATAATGAGGAAATTGAATCGACAATCTCTGCCATCATTCGTCGTTATGAAGATCTTTTTGATGAATTACACTTGGATAAAGCAGTTTTAGCTGATATTGCTATTTCGATTCGCCAATTAGCCACTTTACCAAAAGAAAACAATGCTTTTTTATTTGACTATTTTTTAGCTAGCGGCGAGGACAATAATGCAAAAGTTGTTGCCAGTTTTTTCAATCAGAATGGCTTAGATGCTCGCTACATTAGTCCAAAAGAATTAGGTCTCCTAGTGACACCTGAGCCAGGCAATGCCCGCATTTTACCAAAAGCTTTAGAGAAAATTAGTGCCTATCGTGAGACTCAACAAATCTTGGTTATTCCAGGTTTCTTTGGTTATACAGAAGCCGGCGAAATTTGTACTTTTTCTCGTGGCGGTTCCGATATCACAGGGTCCATTGTTGCCGCAGGTGTTCAAGCAGATTTGTATGAAAACTTTACCGATGTGGACGGAATTTATGTCGCCCATCCTGGAATTATTGAACAGCCTCAAACGATTCAAGAATTGACCTACAGAGAAATGCGGGAGTTAGCTTATGCAGGATTTGCCGTCCTCCACGACGAAGCCTTAATGCCTGCCTATCGCGCAAATATTCCAGTCGTTATCAAAAATACCAACAACCCACATCATCCTGGCACCCTAATTACCACCTCTCGCAAAGTGAAGCATGCTCCTGTTGTAGGAATCGCTAGTGATCAAGGGTTCGCAAGTATTTACATTAGTAAGTATTTAATGAATAGAGAGTTAGGTTTTGGGCGACGGCTTTTAGAAGTACTAGAAAAATTAGCCTTGAGCTATGAGCATATGCCCTCAGGAATTGATGACATCACGATTGTTTTACGAGAAGACCAGTTAACAACTGAAATTGAAAATCGACTGATGGCCCAACTCCAAGAAGTTTTAGCGCCTGATGAGTTACGCATCACGCATCACCTTTCCATGATTATGATTGTCGGCGAAGGCATGCGCCAACGAATTGGGGTTACTGCTGAAAGTACAATGGCGTTAGCCAAAGAAAAAATCAACTTAGAAATGATTAACCAAGGATCTTCGGAAGTAAGTATTATGTTTGGTATTAAAAAAGAACAAGAGGAAAAAGCCATCAAAGCCTTATATCGGACGTTCTTCCATGATTAATGAAAAAGACGAATGAGTTTTCTCATTCGTCTTTTTCATTGGTTTCAGTAATTTTCAATTGGCGTTGAATTTCCGCTTTAATTTTAGCTTCTGGCGCAAAATCTTGTTCCCAATTTTCAGGTTTTAATACTTTATTTGTTTCTGGATCATAATGTGGCTGCCCATCTGGAAATAATTTTCCCATATTGGCTTGATGAACGATTTCAATAATTTTTGTTGGATTGACGCCCATTAAGCAAAACGAACCATAAGTAAAATACAATAAATCAACTAGTGCATCCACTTCCTCCACTAAAGGATCAGATACTGGTTTGCCTTTCGCCAAGACTTTCTGCTCTGCTTTATCGACAGATTTTTTTAATCCGTCGACCAATTGTTGAAAAAGCACTTGGTCATTATTAGCAGCACTATATAAAAATTCCACAAGTTCTTCGACTTTAAACTCTGCTCGTCGACTGGCTAGCTCTGGCGAAAAAGCAGTTGGTTGCTCTGGTTGTTGTGGATTAAAAACCTCGTGGAAGGCACAAGCCATTTCATAAGGGGATTGCTTTTCAGACATTCAGCTACCTTCTTTCTCAAAATAAATCTAATTGTTTTGGATTCAAATCATCGTAACTCAAATTCAAGACTTTTTGCATCTGTAGAGCGTTTTCTGCGGCATCGCCGCCAGAATTATTATTAAAAATTACGCCCACTTCTTTAGCTTCTTGCGACATTTTTAAAACAGCTTCGCTTAAATCAGCGATTTCCTGCGTATTATAATGATAAAGGGTTCTTTTTTTTCGCCACTCTGCATCATTGGCTAACCAGCCAGCCGCATTACGTCCGTGAAACCGGAAGAGCACGAGATTAGGATTCGTTACATACGGATAAAAGGGCACTGGATTCGTAGGAATCTGCGGTTCATCTACAATCACAAGTGAAAATTGATTTTCTTTCATAAATTGCAACATTTGTTTTACAAAGTTTGGTTGATACCATGAATTATTTCGTAATTCAATGGCGATGGGTAGGTCTTTAAACCAGTGACGAATTTTTTGCAAGTAAGCGACATTTTCTTTCGTACAACCAAATGTTCCTGAAAATTGTACCAGAAAGGCAAATAATTTTTTACTTTCAATTAATGGGGCCATACTTTCTAAAAAAGCGGTGATCATTTCTTCTTCACTTGCATAATAGGTCTGCCACTCACCTTGACAACTGATTCCACTATAAACTTTCATGACAAAGCGAAAGTTTTCGGGAACTGCTTTGACCCATTCAGCTACTCGTTCTTTGGGAGGAATCCCGTAATACGCCGTGTCCATTTCAACTAGCGGTAAATGACTGGCATATTCATAAAGCGTGGCCCGTTTTTTTCCAGTTAAATAGTCGTGTTCACTAAAAGATGTTAATCCTAAGCGAATCATGTCCTTCCTCCTCTGCGCAACTTTTTATTTTCTAAATCGTCATCTTAACTTAATTTGTCCAATCGATATTCGCTTCACAATAGGTTTGACCATCAATCCGAATCTCATGGCGTGTTTTCAACTGATTTTCTTGTTCGACAATTTCGTAATGACTTTCGACTTCTTGGCCATATTCTACTTCTTTGTCAAATTTCACAAGAATTTTTTTCGGTTGATGCGTTGTTAAAAAGTCATACCCTAACACATCCAATAACCAATTAAAGTAAATCGCATTATTAACATGTTGATTGCCATCAATATCAAAAAAACGCACACGATAAGGTAAAAAGTTCCCCTCTGTGACTTTTTCAATTTTTTCATGGCGATAAATTTTAGTGATTTTTTTAGAATCAAAAGGTGCAATAATTTCTGGTAACACACTACTGATTTTCCGATTTTTTTGATCCATTAAGACAAAGGTTGATTTCACAAAGACACATTCATTGCCTTCTTCATCGTGAACCCAAAAGTTACGATAACAAAAATATTTGTTATAACTCATAGCTTGCGTTGTAATTGCTACTTTTTCACCAACTTTTGGTAAGCGGTGAATCTCTATTTCATAGTTGGTGATGACCCAGCCTAGGCCAAATTGGGCGACATAAGCTGCATCTCTTCCTAGTAATTCTGTTTGTTCTTCTGATACTTTAATGACAACCGCTAACAAAGCCGGTATCTTCATTGCACCAGTAAAATCGCCGTCATAGTAGGCAACTTCATAAGAGGATGTATGTTTTTTTCCCACGAAATAATCTCCTTTTTCCAATGGCTACTTTCGTGTCATTGTTTCTTCTTAAAAGTATACCACGTGATTTCTTCAATTGCGATTCCGAATGAAAAATTAACAAAACTTTGAAAAACACTATTATTTATATTATTTAAAAACATTCTTAATATTACTTAAAAAATATTGTTTTATTTTTAAAAATAACATTTCTTATTATTTGTATCCGAAAGATTATTATGTTATATTCCTATCTGTAAGCGCATACAAAATAATTTTTTAGGAGGTTTTTTTCGTGAAAAAGAGTTTATTAACAATCGTCCTGGCTTTTAGTTTTGTTTTAGGTGGCGCTGCATTGGCCCCTACTGTTTCGGAGGCTCATGGTTACGTAGCAAGTCCTGGAAGTCGTGCTTTCTTTGGTAGTTCTGCTGGTGGTAACTTAAATACAAATGTTGGTCGTGCACAATGGGAACCTCAAAGTATCGAAGCGCCCAAAAATACGTTTATTACTGGTAAATTAGCCAGTGCAGGTGTCTCAGGTTTTGAACCTTTGGATGAACAAACAGCTACTCGTTGGCACAAAACAAACATTACAACAGGTCCCCTTGACATCACTTGGAACTTAACTGCCCAACATAGAACTGCTTCTTGGGATTACTATATTACTAAAAATGGCTGGAATCCCAATCAACCATTAGACATTAAAAACTTCGACAAAATTGCTTCAATCGACGGCAAACAAGAAGTTCCTAATAAAGTTGTTAAACAAACAATTAATATTCCGACAGACCGCAAAGGTTATCATGTCATTTACGCTGTCTGGGGCATTGGTGATACGGTGAACGCCTTTTACCAAGCGATTGATGTGAACATTCAGTAAAAATACTCACATCTTAAACTAAATTAAAGGAGTTCTCAAAAAATGAAGCTAAAAAAAATAATTCCTGCTTTTCTCCTTCTTTCAACCGTTGCAGTTGGCTTGTGGTTAACGCCTACTCAAGCTTCTGCAGATGCTGCGGATACGATGGTAGATATCTCTGGCAAAAAAGTGTTGGTTGGATATTGGCATAACTGGGCCTCAAAAGGACGCGATGGTTACAAACAAGGAACATCAGCATCACTAAACCTTTCAGAAGTAAATCAAGCCTACAATGTCGTCCCGGTTTCCTTCATGAAAAGCGATGGCACGACACGGATTCCTACGTTCAAGCCTTATAACCAAACGGACACTGCCTTCCGACAAGAAGTCGCACAATTAAATAGTCAAGGTCGCGCAGTTTTATTGGCACTTGGTGGAGCAGATGCACATATTCAATTAGTCAAAGGCGATGAACAAGCCTTTGCGAATGAAATCATTCGTCAAGTGGAAACATACGGCTTTGATGGTTTAGACATCGACTTAGAGCAATTGGCGATTACTGCTGGCGACAACCAAACCGTCATTCCTGCTGCATTGAAAATAGTCAAAGACCATTATCGAGCACAAGGAAAAAATTTCATCATTACGATGGCGCCAGAATTCCCTTATTTAAAACCTGGTGCCGCTTATGAAACATACATTACTTCCCTAAATGGTTATTATGATTACATTGCCCCACAATTATATAACCAAGGCGGCGACGGTGTCTGGGTTGATGAAATTATGACTTGGGTTGCTCAAAGCAACGATGCTCTAAAATACGAGTTCCTCTATTATATGTCTGATTCATTAATCCATGGCACGCGCGGCTATCTACAGATACCAAACGATAAATTAGTCCTTGGTTTACCAGCAAATCGGGATGCTGCTGGTAGCGGCTATGTCGTTGAGGCTACCCCTGTAGCCAAAACTTTTGATCAGTTAGCAAAAGACGGTAATCCTATCCGTGGCTTAATGACTTGGTCTGCAAATTGGGACGTTGGTCAAGATGTCAACGGCAAGTCCTACAACAATGAATTTGCGACACGTTATAGTAACCTCGTAAAATAAAAGCTATTTTGAGACAGAACACCGCATTTGGTTCTGTCTCTTTTTAAATTTTACTCACCTGTCTTTCAATAATCCAAACAATGTTCTCTTGCTTTCTAACCAATTAATTTTAAACCAATCACAGAAACAATGATTAAAAAAATAAAAAATATCCGTCGTAGGTCTTTTGATTCACCTAAGAGCATTCCTAAAATAGTGCCTCCTGCTGTACCAATTCCTGTCCAAACTGCATAAGAAACGCCCATCGGTAATTGTCTCATCCCTAAATATAAAAATAAGAAACTACCACTAAACGCTAGAATTAAAATTAACAATGAACGTAAGTCTTTTTTTGTTGTAAATAATTTAATTGAACCTACGCCAAAGATTTCAAAACAGCCTGCAATAACTAAGTATAACCAACTCATCTTGTTTCCTCCTCTTTATTTCCAGTTACCATTTTTAAGCCAATCACACCTATTAATAACAGCAACAGAAAAAGAACTTTTCCTATGCCCAATGGTGTGTGGAATAAAAAATGATCTGTTACAATAGTTCCAGCACTACCTAAGCCGACAAATACAGCATAGGCTGTGCCCACTGGCAATTCCTCTCCTGCTTTAATCAGCGCATAAAAACTGATAAAGATTGCGATTACTGTCCCTAAAATCTCCCACCATGTTGTACTATGCTTCATGCCAATGACCCAAATCACTTCACAAAAAGCGCCAAAAATAACTTTTAACCAAGCTTTACTCATCTTGTTTTCCTTCCCTTCCAAACAAAAAAAGTGCCAACAAACAGTTCAGCTATGGCCTAAGAACTGTTCATTAACACTTTAGTCGCAAGCATCCGGCGATGTTTACGAAAGTTTATGTATTAAAATATCTCAGGCTATTATATTCTTATTTTTTTAAAAAATCAACTAAAAAATAATAGTTCGAATTCGAGACATTTCTTTTGCATTTTTAGGACTAATCATTTAAACTTACTTTTAGTAAGTTAATTAATCAAAAAATTATTTTTCTTTTAGGAGGATTTTTATTATGAATACACAAATTTTAGGTTTACACCACGTCACTGCCATGACTTCAAGTGCTGAAAAAATTTATCACTTTTTCACCGATATTTTAGGTCTACGTTTAATTAAGAAGACTGTCAACCAAGACGATATTGAAACATATCATTTATTTTTTGCTGATGATGCCGGCTCTCCCGGAACAGATATGACTTTCTTTGACTTTCCAGGCTTACCTAAAGGAACCAAAGGAACCAATACAATTTCTCGTACTTCCTTCCGTGTAAAAGATGATGCTGCTTTGGATTACTGGGTATCACGCTTTAATGAATATGCAATTGATCATGGAGAAATTCAAGAACGTTTTGGCAAAAAGTATTTAGAATTTGAAGATTTTGACAATCAACGTTACCAACTTATTTCTGATGAAAAGAACCAAGGTGTTGCAGCTGGCACGCCTTGGAAAAAATCTAACGTTCCTAGTGAACATGCTTTAATCGGCTTAGGTCCAGCCTTTGTAACTGTCGAAAATTACGAACATCTGCAACTAGTTTTAACTGAAGTTTTAGGGTTCAAATTGATTGATGCTGAAGGTAGTTTCCATTTATTTGAAGTTGGCGAAGGTGGGAATGGTGCCAGCATTATCGTAGAGCATCGAGAAGATTTGCCAGCGGCCCAAGAAGGCTACGGCAATGTCCATCACTTAGCCTTGCGCGTTGCCGATGAGGAAGCACTACGTTTCTGGATTGAAAAAATTAATCGTTTGGAATTTCCTAATTCTGGCTTTGTGGAACGTTTTTACTTTAAATCTGAATATTTCTTGGCAGCAACACATGTTTTATTTGAACTGGCAACCGATGGTCCTGGATTTTTAGAGGATGAAACCTATGAACACGCTGGTGAAAAATTATCATTACCGCCATTTTTAGAACCAAAACGGGCAGGGATTGAAGAATTTGTGCGTCCTTTCGATACTTCAGATGCGAATGTTCAAAGAAATTAGTATTTTTTCTAGGAGGCTCCTATGATTCATTACAATAGTAACGAGTTATCTGCAAAAACAGCGTATAAATTTTTATCAGGAAGTATTATTCCTCGGCCAATCGCTTGGGTTACAACACAAGATACAGCTACAGGTGTCGTCAACGCTGCTCCCTTTAGTTTCTTTAATGCGGCGGCAGCTGAAATTCCTTTAGCAACGTTGTCCATTTTACGACCAGACAAAGAGCCTAAAGATACGGCACGAAACATCTTGGCTACTAAAGAACTTGTCATCCATTTCGTTAACGAAGACGTTCTTACTCAAATGAATCAGACTTCGGCACCTTTAGCAGCAGAGATCAGTGAAATTGACACATTCGGTATTGAAACCATTGCCAGCCAGACTGTTGCTGTTCCAGCAATCAAAGCCGCGCCGATTCGGATGGAAGCTCGCTTGCATCAATATGTACCTATTGCTAACCATGAAGGTCAAATTATTACGGATTTATTCATTGTAGAAATTACCGATTTCTATTTTGATTCAGCCGTTTTCGATGAAGAACATCAGTACATTTTACCTGAAAAACTCCAACCGATTGCTCGTTTAGCAGGCAATGATTATACAACATTGGGCGAAATCCGTGAAGTTCGCCGCCCAACGTAAAAAGAAGGCCCCGCCATGACGGCGGGGCCTTCTTTTTCTGTTTTATGCTAATGCTCCCATTGGATCCCAAGGTGCCAAAACAGTTGGCGCTTGTTCCCAAGCTTTTTTCTGTTCATCAGTTAATAAATCTTTGTGCACAACGATTTGATAAGTGTATTCGTCCATCCACGCATCGCTCATAACGAAGAAGCCATTTTCACCGACTTTTTCGCCCCAGCTATTTTCCACTTTCCATTTTGTTGTTTGACCATCAACGATATCAACACCTGTTAAAACCATGGCGTGTGTCATTAAGCTTTCACCAAAGTCTAAACGTTCTGCTTTAGTCATCGTAAAATCAATATCAAAAAGATCGTTCATATCGTAAACATCTAATGCCATAATTCCTGTGTCACGTGTTGAAGATTGTCCGACATCACAACCAAACCAAACAGATTCGCCTTGTTCCAATTGTGCAGCAGCTAATTTTTTGAAAGCAGCCATTTCTACATTTAAATATTTAACTTCTTTGCCGCCGACAACATTCCCTAACATTTCAACAGTGTATGTTTTGTTGAAGGGTTTATCTTCTGTAGGAGCATTAATAATACTTACATAATCATGTAAATTAACGCCAACGTATTTTTCAAAGAATGTTTGCGGTGTTAGATTTTGATCCAAATGATAATTTTTTTCTTCGTCACGGTATTCAAAATCAAAGGTTTCTGGCGGTGTTCCTAAAGAGATTGCTAAGAAATTATAAATTTCTTGTAACATTGCTTCTTTGTTTTTTTGGACTTCTTCAGCAGAAGCGCCTTTTTCAATTAAACTACGTAAAATTGTTGCATCTTTGCGTAATTTTTTATTTAAATAGTTGTTTAAATCACGTGAATTGGAGCTGTTGCTGCTTTCAGGCATTGCCGTTTTAGGCACTACGCCATATTTATCAAAAATTGAAACGATCATATCCCATTGCCCACCATCTTGTTGTGGTGTAGCTAATAAAAAGGCCACTTTACGACTAGTCAACGGTTGATCGGCTGTTGCAATAATATTTTCATAGAAATAGTTTGATTTTTCATATTTATCCCAGAAAAATGTATAGTTTTGTGATAATTCAAAATCTTTTAATTGAAACGCATTTAACATTCTATGTCTAAATGTATTTAATGCCGCAAACATCCAGCAGCGACCGCTTTGTTTTTGATTGGCCACTTTTCCAGTAGCTAAGTCGACTGAAAAGACGGGTACGTTATTCACGGCTCCTTGTACAGATTCACCTGAAGCGCTGATACCATTTTTTACTACACTACGTTGTAAGGCATTTTGTTTATTATTGTTCAAGAAATCTTGATGGAATTTCTCTGTTAATTTTGGTTCAATTGCTGTCATATTTTCATCGTCCTTTCATTTTACGTTCTTCTTCATTATATGCTTCTCTTTAAACAGAAACAACCATTTACTCTAAATTCCTTGCTTTCCAACTCTTTTTGTATTAGTATATATAATACAGATAGCACAAATAAGACAGGAGTGATTCGATGCTTTTAGAAATAGATGAACAAAGCGAACAGCCCATCTATCAGCAACTCATTGATCAAATCATTGTAGGCATTGCCAAAGGTGAACTGGTTCCTAATGAAAGTTTGCCTTCTATCCGACAATTGGCGGACGAAATCGGGGTCAATATGATGACTGTTTCAAAAGCTTATAATAAGTTAAAGCAATCAGGTTATATTGTGACTGACCGTCGTAACGGCACCAAAATTGCCGCAAAGTTACCTGCTACCGCTGTTTGGCAACAGCAATTGCATGAGCGTTTAGAACTTCTGTTGGCTGAAAGTTTTTTACATCAGCAATCCGAAGCAGAAATCCAAGCACTTATTCAGAAAATTTATCAAAATTTTGATTCGAAAGGGCGTGCATTATAATGGCGGTATTCTTTTATTTCATCCTAGTTTCTGTCGCTTTTTTTATGGCATTTACTATGGGGATTTATGCAAATCCTCACAAAAATATTATTTTGGAAAACACTTTACCAGAAGATAAACTACAAGATCCCAGCGTTCAAGCAATCCGAAAACGTTATAAAAAACGCTTGGTTCAACTAGCAGCCGTTTTTAGTGTTCTTAGTTTGCCTTTGTTATTTATTCCTTATGATTCGATTTTATTGTTCCTTTTTCTGTTACTTTTATTTAGTTTTATTGGCAGTGGCTACTATCTGCAAATCGTTTATATTCGCAAAATGGCCGCTTTAAAAATGCAAAACGGCTGGTTGCTACCTAAGCGTCCTCTCTTAATCGATACGCAATTAGTTTTAAATAAAAACCAGAAACTTATTTCATTTTGGTGGTTTTTACCTGCAATTATTCTTACTTTTGCTGGGGGCTTTTATTCCTTGCAAACGGCGATTGGTTCCTGGATTCTTTTCTTAATTACTGTTTTGATGTTAAGTTTGTTCATTGGCGGCTATTATTTTATTGCGCGCTTACCTGTCAAACCGCTAACTAGTGACTCAAAAATTAATCAGCAAATCAATGATTTATTTCGGCATCATTGGTCTGTTTTAATGGTTTTATCCGCCTTAGTTTTTGCACCGCTAACCATTTTACCAACTTTCACAATTGTCATTGATTATACGGTTGCGATGGCTCTTACATTTTGTTACTTTATTCTTTTGTTTGTTTATGTAGGCTTTCTCTTCTACTACCTATTTTCAATGCGCAAAAAACAAGATCAATTCGTTTTACAGGCTGGCGATTATCGCTATGGGGATGATGATCAATATTGGCGGTATGGGATTTATATCAATCCCAAGGACCCCAAAATCATGGTTCCTGATCGCATTGGTATGAATTTATCTATTAACCTAGGACGGCCTGCTGGGAAAATTATTCTAGCCGCTACTGGCATTTTAACGATTGCGGTGCTGTTCTTTGCCACAGTGCCGATGTTTATAAATGATTTTTCTAGTCATGCCTTTCAAGCAACTATTGAAAAGAAACAAATTGAGTTATCTGCCCCATTAGCAAAAACAAGGTCAATTCCTTTTAACCAAATCACTGCTGTTTCTTTGATTGATGACTTACCTCAAGAACGCATCCGCACAATGGGTGCTGCGACAGATAGTTACTTAACAGGAGAATTTAAAGTCGCTGGAAAACCTGCTTATTTACTAATTTATACAAAAAGTCATCCGATTCTGAAAATAGAAACGCGGAAGAAAGTTTATTATTATACTGCGCGTGAGGGTCAAGAAACGACTAAGATTTATCAGGAAATCAAAGCAAAACTTCCATAACAAAAAAACAGGGCCTACTCATGATGGTAGGCCCTGTTTTTTTGTTATTCGCTGACAACCTTGAATTTTGTATCTGCCAACGTGGTATTCAGTTCATCCTGGCTTACTTCACGATCTGCTGTCACAACGGCTGTTTGATCTGCCAAGTGAACCTCAACATTCGTTACGCCGTCAATTCCACTAAATTTTTCAGTGACCGCTTGAACACAGCCATCACATTTCATCCCATCAATTTTTACTGTTTTTTCCATTTCACTTCATCCTTTTCAATTTTATTTTTGACTTCCACTAGTTCTTTTCACCGTCGAAGGTTTAAATCCTTTTAAGCGTAAGGCGTTTAGTAAGACAGAGACTGAACTAAAACTCATAGCTGCTGCTGCAATCATCGGACTTAACAAAGGTCCACCAAATAAGTGTAACACACCCATAGCCACTGGAATACCTAATGTATTATAGGCAAATGCCCAGAAAAGATTTTCTTTGATGTTTTTGATGGTCGCTTTACTTAATTCAACTGCTGTAGGCACATCCATTAAATCACTACGCATTAGCACAATGTCGGCCGATTCCATTGCAACATCTGTGCCTGAACCAATAGCAATCCCCACATCTGCTTGGGCAAGTGCTGGTGCATCATTAATACCGTCACCCACCATCGCTACTTTTTTGCCTTCTGCTTGTAGTTTTTTCACTTCTAACGCTTTATCTTCTGGTAAAACTTCACTTAAGACACGATCGATACCTACTTGTTTTGCAATCGCCTCGGCAGTACGCTTGTTGTCTCCCGTAATCATCACGGCTTCGATCCCCATTTTATGCAAACGTGCAATGGCTGTTTGACTGCTATCCTTCACAGTATCTGCTACCGCAATGATACCCGCAAACGAACCATCTTTTGCCACAAACATTGGGGTTTTCCCTTCTTCTGCCAAACGATCCGCTTGTTGAACAAACGTTGATAGCTCGATGGCTTCTTCTTTCATTAATTTTATATTGCCCAAAAGTAGGACTCGTTCGTTGATTGTCACACGGATGCCGTGACCTGGAATCGCTGAAAAATCGCTTCCTTCTACTAATGGCAATTGACGTTCTTTAGCCGCTCCCACAATTGCTTCACCTAGAGGATGTTCTGATCCTTGTTCTGCAGAAGCTGCTAATGTTAGTAACTCAGCTTCTGAAAGTGCTGAATCAGCAACTAAAATATCTGTAACCACCGGTTTGCCTTCTGTAATAGTTCCTGTTTTATCAAACACGATTGTTTGAATTTTGTGAGTGGTTTCTAAAGCATCCCCACTTTTAATTAAAACGCCATTTTCAGCGCCCTTACCTGTCCCCACCATAATCGCAGTCGGCGTTGCCAAGCCGAGCGCACAAGGACAAGCAATCACTAACACAGAAATGGTAATTGTCAAAGCGAAAATCCATGACTCTTGTCCTAAAAAGAACCAAGCCAAGCCAGAAAGAACAGCCAAACCAATAACGATTGGGACAAAAACACCCGAAATTTTATCAGCTAATTGTGCAATCGGTGCTTTTGAGCCTTGCGCATCTTCCACTAATTGAATGATTTGGGCAAGGGCCGTCTCTTTTCCCACTTTTGTTGCCTTGAATTGAAAGCTGCCATTTTTATTGATGCTAGCACCAATTACTGCATCACCGACTTTCTTTTCAACAGGCAAACTTTCGCCCGTTAACATGGCTTCATCCACAGAACTACTGCCTGAAACAATCACTCCATCAACAGGGATTTTATCTCCTGGGCGAACAATCACAATGTCATCCAACTGAACAGCATCAACTGGCACTTCAATTTCTGCGCCATCACGTAAAATATGGGCAGTTTTCGGTGCTAAACCCATTAATTTTTTTATCGCATCTGAGGTTTTCCCTTTTGAAACAGCTTCGAAATATTTTCCTAATGTAATTAAAGTTAAAATAACACCCGCTGATTCATAATAAAGAGCCATTGTAAAACTTGTGTCTCCTAAAAATATCATGACTGTGCCATATAAACTATACACAAAAGCAGCACTGGTTCCTAAAGCTACTAAAGAAAACATATTCGGATGTCCTTTAAATAATGCTTTAAAACCGACTGTGAAAAATTCTCTGCCGACATATAGGACGGGTAACGTCAAAATCAATTGAACCATTGCAAAGGTCGTCGCATGTGTCATTGGATTCAAAAAATCCGACAATGGTAAGCCTACCATATGTCCCATCGCAATATAAAGAAGGGGTACTGTAAACACCGCTGAGATCCAAAAACGTTGCCACATCTCAGCAATATGTTTTTGTTTCTTTTCACGATCTTGGTCCGCTGTTGCACCTGCAGCGACTTCTTCTGTCGCTTGATAACCTGCATCCGTAACTGCTTTGATAATTTTAGCACTCGTTACTTGATGGTCGTCATAACTAACCACCAGTTTTTCCGTGGCTAAATTAACAATCGCTTGTTGAACACCAGATAATTGGTTCACAGCTTTTTCAATCGTTTGGGCACAGGAAGCACAACTCATTCCTTCAATCGCAAACGTTCGTTGCTGGGCTGGGCTAATCGCCTTGTAGCCAGCATCTGACACAGCTTCCTTAATTTCTTCTTCTGTGACTTCCGTCTGATCATACGTGACACTTAATTTTTCCGTAGCTAAATTGACACTTGCCTTTGCCATCCCAGGTAACTTCGCCGTAGCCTTTTCAATCGTTTGGGCACAGGAAGCACAGCTCATCCCTTCAATATCAAACGTTTTACTTTCCATTTTTTTCACTCCTTTTTAAATTAAATGACATTGGCATTGACCAGGAATACAGTTACAAGGGACGGATTCAACCGCCGTCTTGCGCTTCTCTTTCAAGAGTTCCTCTAATCGATCCAAATCGTCATAACTCAACTGACTCTCTGTTAAAATTGTTTCTACCACGGAACCAACTTTACGGCTGCACACCTTAGCTAAAAGTTCGTCTGCCACCGTTTCAACGCTCCGACGTTCTTCTACTAGCGGATAATAAATATATTTATTGCCTGCTTTCTCCGTTCCAACTAACCCTTTATCTGTTAAACGACTTAGTAACGTCTTGACGGTCGTTGATTTCCATTCTTTCTTCTCATTTAAAAGTGTATGCACTTCACGACTCGTGGTCTTGCCTTGGGTCCAAATAACCCGCATGACTTCCCACTCTGCATCTGTAATTGTCGCTAATTTATCTTTTGCCATACTCGTTAAATTCCTCCTTCATCAATAAAAAAAGAGTTCAAGGTTTTTGACTACAAACGTAGTCGTTTATCTTGAACTCATCATATAGCTATTTTATTTTTTTGTCAACAACTTCTGCTCATCTTTTTTTATTGCAACGCAGATTCTTGTTTTTTAACAAAGTATTTCAATAAGAACGGTGCAACTAAGGTCGTTAAGATAATTACCACAATCATGCTCGTATAATACGCTTCTGAAAGTAATTTAGATTGGTAGCCAATTTGCGCAATGATTAATGCCATTTCCCCACGCGAAACCATCCCAGCACCGACCATTAAAGAACTTGTATTGGAGAAACCAACCATTTTCGCTCCCCAGGCGCCGCCCAGTAATTTCGTTAAAATCGCCATAATCGTCATTACCAAAATAAAAGGTAAATCTTTTCCTAACGTGTTAAATGTCACTGATAAGCCAATGCTGGCAAAGAAGACGGGAATAAACACGGCATAGCCAATAGCTTCAATATTGAAATCAATTTCTGTTTTTGCATCCGTTTGTCCCACAGCAATCCCTGCAAAAAAGGCACCTACGACAGAACTTAAACCAACTAAATCAGCCAAATAAGCCATGCCCAAACAGATAATCAATGACATGATAATAACAGACGACCCAATGTTCATTTTTTGACTTAAACGTAGTAAATAGGGAGCAATAAAGCGGACCAAAAAGAAAATCCCAATAAAGAATAAGCCTTGTTCAATTAACTTAACAATAAAGCTGACTTCTGTATTGCCGCCTGTACTTGCACCAATCATGCCGACAGCGACACTTAAAATAATCACGACCACGATATCGTCAACGACGGAAGCCCCAAGAATCGTTGCACCTTCTTTACTACTTAAAACATTCAACTCTCTTAATACTTCTACTGAAATGCTGACCGACGTTGCTGCTAAAACTAACCCAAGGAAAAAAGCTTCTTTCCAAGAAAAAGCAAACAGCTGACCAATCAACATAGTAAAACCAACCGGTAAAACGATGCCCAAAATAGCGACCATGACACTAGGTTTCGCATATTTTTTCAATAATTCCAATTCACATTCCATTCCAGCAATAAACATCAGCATAATGACACCAATTTCTGAAAAGTCATGCACAAACACATCTTGATGCACAATATTTAACATCGCTGGACCTAACACAATCCCTACTAGCAATTGCCCAATTACCGCAGGAATTCCTACTCTTTTACAAGCAACACCTGCTAAAGTCGTTGTAATTAAAATCAAACATAAAATACCTAAAAATTCCATTCTATTTCCCTCTTTCTCTATTAACCAATCATCACTGATTCTTTTGGATATTGAACTTTCGACTGACTTTCCAAGCCTTTCTTAATTAATGACAATAACACCGTGTACACACCCACACGACCGATGAACATTAGAAAAATAATCACCAGTTTACCAAAAACAGTTAAATCTGGTGTTAACCCCATTGTTAAACCGACCGTTCCAAATGCAGAAATCACTTCAAAAACAATATACTCAATCCCGTTTTTTAAAGGTAATGTTTCTGTAAACGAGAGAATAACCGAAGCAGTTACACATAAAAAAGTTGCCAAGAAGAACAAAGTAAACGCTTGGAGCACTACTCGCTCAGGAATTGTGCGTTCATGGAATTCCACTCGCTGTTTCCCTTTAAAAATTGCACGAAATTGTAAAAATAACACACCAAACGTAGTGGTTTTCAAGCCGCCAGCGGTTGATCCTGAAGTGCCACCAATAAACATCCACAAAATCGTGACAATCAGGCCTGGATTACTCATTTTCAAATAATCAACTGAATAAAAGCCAGCCGTTCTTGGTGTAACCGACAAGAACCAACTGTTGACAAGACGCTGCCAAAAAGACATGTCAGCTGGAAAATGGCGATATTCTGAAATGTAAAAAATAACGGTCCCTAAGACTAAAAAGGTGGCGGTCACCGTTAAAGCAAGGCGTGTATGAATACTAACACGGTGCTTAATTTTATTTTTATAGCCTTTAATCATTGCAAAAATATCGCGCCACACAATAAATCCTAAACCACCAGCTATAATTAAAAAGCTAATGACTAGTAAAAGATAAGGCGAATTTTGATAAGGAACCATACTATCCCCTAGCAAATCAAAGCCAGCATTACAAAATGCCGAAACGGCATGGAAGAGACTAAAAAACAACCCTTTTTTCCACCCAAATGTTGGCACAAATTGAAAGGACAACAAGAAGGCTCCAAGTAATTGAATAATGGCCGCAAACTTCATAATATATTTCATTAAACGAAAAACTCCGGAAACTTCACTAACATTTAACGCTTCTTGATACAACATCCGTACACTTAGTGACGCTTTTTTCCGCAGCAAACTAAAGAAAATCGTGGCAACGGTTAAAAAGCCTAAGCCGCCTAATTCAATCAAAATCATAATAATAACTTGCCCGATAGGACTCCAATGCTCCGCCGTATTCAAAGGCGAAAGCCCTGTAACACAGACGGCGGAAGTTGCCACGAAAAAAGCATCAATCCATTGCGTTTTTTGTCCAGCTTGTGCAGAAAAAGGCATCATTAATAAGATTGTGCCTACAACAATTAATAAAAAAAAGCCTAAGACAATTGTTTGAACCGGTGAAATATACAACCTTTTTTTGATCTGATGTTTCATTTTTTTCTCCTCTACCATTTCTTTGTCAATCAAAAACAACACAAACGGCTAGACAACTGTTGCTTTGTTCCTCTCGCCCTATGAGAAACTCAAAACCTTGAAAACAACTTGCCCAACCGAATAATTATTTTTTAATTTTTGTTTTCACGTTGATAAATCGAATAAACCAACTCATTTTTTTGATAAACCTGTTTTAAACGAACTGGGATTGATTGAGCCATTGTCTCGTATAGAGCAATGCCCTCACCCAGAAACAGTGGTATTGTCGTCAAAATGAAGGTATCAATTAAATCAGCTGCCAAAAGCGGTTGAACCACTTTTGGGCCTCCAACAATCCAAATTCCCGCGCCGTCTTCTTCTTTGAGACGACGAATTAATGTGACGGGATCTTCCTTGGTAAAAGTTCTTGAAGCAGTTGATGTTTCTGGATGAGAGGTAATGATATAAGAATGCTTGTCTTCATAAAAATACACATCTGGGGACAATTCTTGTGTCACTTGATCATAAGTAGTCCGCCCCATTACCACAGTGTCTATTTTTTCATACATTTCATCGTAACTACGATCTTCTTCATCGCCACGAATATTCTCTTCTAACCAAGCAACACCGCCCGCTTTGTCCGCAATGAAACCATCAATACTCGCTGCAATAAATAAAATTACTTCCCGTGCCACATCAACGCCTCCTTTTCTCTTCTTATCTATTTTAGCTTGTTTTCACAAAAAACTCTAGGGGTGCGCATTGTTATTTTTAAAAGAAAAAAGAGAAAAACTAGGATAATTGGGCTACTTTTTGTAAAATAGGAAATAAGAAACTTTTTATTGAGTTATTTTACATTTTTTTCAAGAAAAATAAGAATTGGTTTATTTGATTTACACAAAAAAATAACATATTCAGTTTTTATATAAAGGAGGATTACTTTGTTTGATTTAGAGAAGGTTCAGACCTTGAATGAATTAGAAATGCTCGTTTACCATTATGTATTGGAACACCTGCACCAAATCCCTCAACAGACCATTCGCCAACTGGCTACTTCCTGTCATGTCTCCACCTCAACGATTCTACGATTTTGTAACAAAATGGGCTATGCTGGTTTTTCCGAATTAAAATATGCAGTGAAAGAAGAAGCCAAACAAACACAAACGTTTGAAAATTTTTATGATGCCACGGTTCACGTCGATGCTTTTTTGAAAAAATTAAACCAAGAAACCTATTACGAAATGCTTCGTCCAGCAATCCAAATGATTGTTCAAGCACGTCACGTTGCCTTTACTGGCATTGGTACTAGCGGAATTTTAGGTAGTTATGGCAGTCGTTATTTTGCCAACTTAAATATCAATTCTTACAGTATTGCTGATCCCTTTACGCCTATCCCCAAGCGCGGATTTGAAAATACATTAGCCTTGATTCTGTCTGTATCTGGGGAAACCAATGAAATGATTAAACAAATGACCGATTTTAAAACAGCTGGCGCCAAAGTGCTAAGCATTACCAACAATCAACATTCAACTATTGCCCGCTTGGCTGACTACAACATCTCCTATTATATGCCCGACGAACGTTCTCCATTTGCAGATAAATCAGTCAATACAACCACTCAAATCCCTGTCATTGCTTTAATTGAACTCCTAGCTCATCAAGCAAGTCAACTTTTAAAGGAACTAGATGAAACACCTTTCTAGTTGTTTTTCACAAAAGCTCATGCTGTCTAAAACAGTATGAGCTTTTTTGTTTTTTTTCTTGGTACATGTTTCTCATTCAAGCAAAAGTCTATTTTTTCTTCAAATAACCTTATATAGTAAATATGTAAACGGATACATTTGCATTTATATTATTCTTCAAAGGAGAGATTTTTATGAACGAATGGATTAACGAGAAATTATTACCTCCAGTACTAAAATTCGTCAATACCAAAGCAATTACTGCCTTACGGAACGGGATGCTTTACACGATGCCTTTTACCATTGTTGGTTCCGTGTTTCTTCTATTAGCGAATTTCCCAGTTACAGCTATTTCTGAATGGGTTAACGCAAGTGGCCTGGCTGTTTATTTCAATCAAGCATATGGGGCATCTTTTGCGATTATGTCGTTATTTGCGGTCATCGGTATTGCCTACTCATATGTAAAAAGCGAGGGATTTGAAGGCCTCCCAGCGGGCATGATTGCCATGGTAGTTTTCATTTTGTTTAT
This sequence comes from Enterococcus sp. DIV1206, assembly GCF_051712485.1. NCBI lineage: Bacteria > Bacillati > Bacillota > Bacilli > Lactobacillales > Enterococcaceae > Enterococcus > Enterococcus sp. DIV1206. The sequence continues at coordinate 238,563 of NZ_JBIOOZ010000001.1, read as the reverse complement.
GTCATCTGAAGTCAAAGATGCGGTTTCTGGCGCAGTAATTGGCAATGTCATCAACAAAGATTGGACAGCTGGCAAAGGGATGATTACAGCTATTATTGTTGGTTTGTTAGTCGGCGTTGTATATAGTTGGTTTTTACGTCATGATATTCGTATCAAATTACCAGAAGCTGTACCAGAAAATGTGGCCAATTCCTTTACTGCGTTAATTCCTGCCAGCGTCATTGTAACTGGTGCAATGCTAATTTTCATTCTTCTAGATAAAGTCTTCAATACGACATTCTTTGACTTTATTTACGAAGTGCTACAATCACCACTTCAAGGAGTCACAGATTCACTAGGTGGCGCATTACTATTAGGTTTTGTCATTCCGCTCTTTTGGTTTTTCGGTGTTCACGGGTCAACAATCGTTGGCGGTATCATGGGCCCTATTTTACAAGCAAACTCTTTAGAAAACACCGAAATTTTGAAATCAGGAAAAGACTTAACACTGGCTAATGGCGGCCATATTGTTACACAACAATTTTTAGATCAATTTTTAACGGTCACTGGTGCGGGCATGACAATCGGGTTAGTCGTGTTCATGGTTTTCTTTGCCAAATCAGCTCAGTTCAAGCAATTAGGTCGGCTTTCAATTGGGCCAGCTGTTTTCAATATTAACGAGCCAATTGTCTTTGCTACACCTATCGTGATGAACCCAATCATGGCTGTGCCATTCATTATCACACCGATTGTTTCTTCTGTTGTGACATATTTTGCCTTGTACACAGGACTGGTTCCTCTCTTTACTGCGGTACAAGTTCCCTGGACTACTCCTCCAATCATTTCTGGACTTTTAGTTGGTGGTTGGCAAGCAGCGTTGCTTCAAGTAGTGGTACTAACGATGAGTTTCTTTATCTATTTACCGTTTGCTAAAAAAATGGATGCACTTAATTACGCAGAAGAAACCAATCAACCAATTACTGAAGAAACCCTTGAAAAAGTCGAAGCACAAAACGTATAAAAATTTGAACAAAGGACTGAAACGATATGTCAATTTTGAAAAATGATTTTCTTTGGGGCGGCGCTGTCGCTGCTCATCAATTAGAAGGAGGCTGGGACCAAGGCGGTAAAGGGGTGAGCGTGGCGGATGTAATGACTGCTGGTGCACATGGCGTTCCTCGTAAAATTACCGCAGGCGTTTTACCAGATGAACACTATCCTAACCATGAAGCGATTGATTTTTACCATCGCTATCAAGAAGATATTCAACTATTCAAAGAACTTGGTTTAAATTGTTTCCGAACCTCTATTGCTTGGACACGAATTTTTCCTAACGGAGATGAAGAAACGCCCAATGAAGAAGGCCTTCGTTTTTATGATGCACTTTTTGACGAGTGTTTGAAAAATGGCATTGAGCCAGTCGTGACACTGTCTCACTTTGAAATGCCTTATCATTTAGTCACAAAATATGGCGGCTTTCGCAATCGCCAAGTCATTGATTTTTTTGTCAAATTTGCTGAAGTCTGTTTCACTCGTTACCAGAAAAAAGTCAAATATTGGATGACCTTTAACGAAATTAACAACCAAGCCAATTATGAAGAAGATTTTGCACCTTTTACTAACTCTGGTATTGCTTACCAGGAAGGAGAAGACCGCGAAGCAATTATGTATCAGGCTGCTCATTATGAACTAGTCGCTAGCGCACGTGCAGTGAAAATTGGCCACGCTATCAATCCCGACTTCCAAATTGGCTGTATGATTGCGATGGTGCCTATTTATCCTTATTCTTGTAATCCTGAGGATATGATGATGAGTGTTAGCGCAATGCAAAAACGTTATTGGTTTACCGATGTTCATGTCCGCGGTCATTATCCAAGTGCAATTCAATGCTATTTGAAACGAAAAAACATTTCATTAGATGTCACAGAAGAAGATTTAACTGATTTAGCTAATGGCTGTGTTGATTATATTGGCTTTAGCTATTACATGTCGTTTGCTGTGAAAGGTGCAGAAAAGGCCCCTACTTTTGACTACAATGAAGCAAAAGACTTGGTGCGAAATCCTTATGTAGCAACATCTGATTGGGGCTGGCAAATCGATCCTATGGGCTTACGCTATGCAATGAATTGGTTCAATGATCGGTATGAATTACCACTCTTTATTGTTGAAAATGGCTTTGGTGCTATTGATGAGCTAGAACCAGACGGAACGATTAACGACACTTACCGAATCGCTTATTTACGTGAACATATCGAGATGATGAAAGAAGCCGTTGCGTATGACGGCATTGATTTGATGGGCTATACACCTTGGGGATTCATCGATTTAGTGAGCGCTAGTACAGGCGAAATGAAGAAACGGTATGGCTTCATTTATGTAGATAAGGACAACGATGGTCACGGAACGTTGGAACGGCGAAAGAAAAAATCGTTTGCTTGGTATCAACAAGTGATTGCTACGAATGGAGAAGAATTATAAACAAAAGGCCTTCGTCTAAAGACGAGGGCCTTTTGTTTATGCTTGTAATCCCTTTTCTAAATCAGCCAATAAATCTTCGACTGCTTCAATTCCTACAGATAAACGAATGAGTCCATCTTTAATTCCCACAGCTTCACGATTTTCTTTGGGAATAGATGCGTGAGTCATAATGGCAGGTACTTCAATTAAACTTTCTACGCCACCTAAACTTTCCGCTAAAGTAAAAATTTCCAACGTTTCTACGAAAGGAACGACTTGCTCATCCTTGGCTAATTCAAAAGAAATCATACCACTAAACCCCGACATCTGTTTTTGCGCAATTTCGTGACCAGGATGACTCGCTAGTCCTGGATAATACACCGTTGCTACAGCTGGATGCGCTTCTAAAAATTCTGCGATTTTTTGAGCATTTTGGGCATGCGCTGCCATCCGGACGCCTAATGTTTTTAAACTACGTTGGACCAACCAACTATCATGTGGTCCTAAAACAGCGCCAATCGCATTTTGTAAAAAGGCAATCTTTTCTGCGCTTTCTGGATGATTCGTTACGACTAAACCAGAAACTACATCACTATGGCCCCCTAAATATTTTGTCCCGCTGTGAACCACAATATCAGCACCTAACGCTAACGGCCGTTGAAAATAAGGCGTCGCAAACGTATTATCGACAATGGTTAACAACTGATGTTTTTTAGCAAGCTTAGCCGCCGCTTCAATATCTGTAATTTTTAACAGTGGATTACTTGGTGTTTCCAAAAACAAGGCTTTTGTATTTGGCTGAATTGCGGCTTCAATTGTTGATAAGTCGCTGGCGTTTACAATCGTGTAGCTTAACCCATTTGCTACAAATACTTTATCCAATAAACGGAAACTCCCCCCATAGACATCATCACCTAATAAAATATGATCTTCGGGTCCAAACATAGAAATGATTGCATGGATACCAGCTAAGCCTGAGCTAAACGCAAAGCCATGGCTCCCACCTTCTAACTCAGCGATTAAGGTTTCTAACGCGTGACGTGTGGGATTACCTGAACGAGAATATTCATATTCTTTTGGCTGGCCCACGCCATTTTGTTCAAAGGTTGACGTTTGATAAATAGGAACACTCACTGCACCTGTTGTTGCGTCTTTGCTAATGCCGCCATGAATCAATTTGGTATTGAATTTCATAAAAGTTTTCCTCCTAAGAATAAATATTTTTTGATAAATAACGGTCACTACCGTCAGGAAAAATAGTTACAATTGTGCTGCCTGCTGGTAAGCGGCGCGCCTCTCTTAATGCCGCCGCAAACGCTGCGCCGCTGGAGCTTCCCACCAGCAAAGCGCTTTTCTTGGCTAATTGTTTGACCCAGAAAAAACCATCCTCGTCTGAAATGGTATAAAAGCCGTCCACAGGAATCTGTTTAAGAAAAGGCGGCACGAACTCCACACCAATGCCTTCGATTTCATGTCCGTGTGCAGGTCCGCCATTTAAAATCGAACCTTCTGGCTCCACGCCCCATAATTGCGTCTTACTATTTTGTTCTTTGAGATATCTGCCAACACCTGCAAACGTTCCACCACTGCCTAAACCTGCGACAAAGCTAGTAATCTTCCCGCCTAGGTCTTGAACAATTTCAGGTCCTAATCCTTCGTAGTAAGCAGCAGGATTATCCGGATTTTCAAATTGTAACGGCACGTAACTATTAGGAATTTCCTTGGCTAAGTCTTGGGCACTAGTTATCGCTCCGACAATCCCTTGCTCTGTTGGCGAAGGGACAATTTTAGCACCTAACGCTTGCATCAGCTGTTGTTTTTCCTGACTAAATTTTTCTGGCACAACAAAGATTGTCTTGAGGCCCAGTTGACTGGCAGCTAATGCCAGGCCAATCCCTGTATTCCCCGCTGTCGGTTCAATAATTGTTGTGGCTTGATTTATCTTTCCCGTTTTCATTGCTTCTTTGAGAAGATGCACACCAAGCCGATCTTTGACGCTGCCACCTGGATTCAAATATTCTAGTTTCGCATAAATTTTAGTGCCTTCTGGCATAGGATATTGTTCACTTGTAAATTCAAATAATGGTGTTGCTCCGATTGTGTCTAAAATTGACTGAACAATCATAGCGAATTCCTCCTTCTAATACATGTACATAAAACAAAAAGGTGCTGATCGCATCAGCACCTTTTTTGTTTATTTCTGGTTGTCTAGATTCAGAGAGGAATCGTGTTAGGCAATTTTTCAGAAATAACGGAGGTTTTCCCCATCACAAAAGAGTATGCTGCACTATTTTGCACCATACAACAACAGCTTTCCGTTTCCAAAAAAAGGCTAGCTTGTTTTTTCGTCATGGTTGATTTCCTCCTTCGTCATGTGTTGACCAAACTATACCATTTCCCATTTTCTAGTGTCAACGATTCTAACGATTGCTATTTCCTATCACACCAATGGTTTTCTTATAGGCAAAAGAATTAATAGACCAAAAAAAACAGAAGGCTAGCCTTCTGTTTTTCTGCTACTTATTTAGCACGTTTTAAATACGTACCTTCCGCAGTATTGATTTCTAATAATTCGTCTGCTTCAACAAAATCTGGAACGTTAACAACTAATCCTGTTTCCATTGTAGCGGGTTTACCAGAACCAGTTACTGTTGCGCCTTTGATTGAAGGTTGTGTTTCAGCAACACGTAAGATTACCGTTGTTGGTAAAGTTAAACCAATGACTTCTTCACCATAAAATTGAATTTTTACTTCCATATTTTCTAATAAATATTTTAGTTCTTCTTCAATTAAAGCAGTTGGTACTTCATATTGTTCATATGTTTCTAAATCCATGAAAATAGCCATATCATCTTGGCTGTATAAATATTGAACCGGTTTTGTATCGATGTGCGCTTTTTTCACTTTTTCATCTGGGCGCATTGTTGTATCTGTTGTTGAACCCGTACGAACATCTTTTAATTTCATACGCATAACCGTATTACCTTTACCTGGTTTGTGGTGGCTAGCTTCCATTACTTTAATTAATTTGCCGTCTTGCTCAAAAGTCATACCGGCTTTTAAATCGCTTGCTGCAATCATTGTAATTTCTCCTTTTCTCTGGTTAATTCTTCATTATTGTAGCAAATAACCTAGGATTAATCTAGGAAATCACGTATCTTTTTTAGAAGTTTATCACTCCCCAGACATTGAATTGAGAAATAAAACGAGTTTAACTTGCCTTTTTTCTTGAATTGCGTTAGAATTACCAAGCTTTCATCAATTATTTTCACTTTTTACATAGAAAAAATCAATCATTAAAGGGGGTGATGATATGATACGTCAAACGCTATCTTTATCAAAAACACATGAGGTTGTCTGTCACTAAACATACGTTGGTGAGACAAATTGCCTTTCAGCGTATGTACTCGGTCTATTTGAAAGGAATTTAAAATCATGAACCCAACTATTCAACCTTACCAATTTAACATAATTAAAGAACAAGTCGCTGTGTTACTAAATACCTATACGTCTGTTAACGATGCTACGACTGTCAAAACTGTCCAGGCCCTATGTGTCGAAAAAATCAATGGGTTATTTCCAGAAGAACACCCTGCTGTTACGATTTTGTTGGACAAAGTGATGGATCGTCGTTTAACACGCGCACGTGCTGAAAAATATTTAGACGAATTAAAAGAAACCGTGCTGCCCTTTAAGGAACCTTCAACACCACAAGTGACGAAAGTCTTTCGCAAAGTGAAAAAGTTAAAGATTCCTGAATGGGAAAACATGGATTTACGGAACAATACCTATGTCGGTTGGAACGACGCTGGGACTCAGAAAAAATTTATCTTAGCTTATCGAGAAAATAAATTGATCGGCGTCCACGGCACCCTTTCACCCACCATTGTTAAAGGTGTTTGCTCCATCTGTCAAACAATCACGAATGTGTCTATGTTCCTAGCTACCACCAAATCAGGCGGCGACGGAACCTACACGAAAAAAGGCAATTACATTTGCCATGATAGCGACACCTGTAACCAACAATTAACACAACCTGAATATTTGGAAGCCTTTATGGAAAATGTTAAGGCTGTGAAATAACAAAAAACCGTCAAGAAAATTTCTTGACGGTTTTTTGTTACATCTCTTTCAATTTCCCACGAAATTCTTCAATACTTTCATAACCTTTTGCTGCCATGATTTCTTGTAATTCTTTGGCTAGACGCGCAAAAACTTGTGGACCTTCTTGATGCAATTGTGTGCCGACTTGTACTAATGTCGCACCACATAAAAGATGCTCAAAAACATCTTTTCCGCATGTAATACCGCCCGTTCCAATAATTTTGATTTCTGGTTTCAAACGTTGCGCAAACGCACGAACATTGGCTAACGCTGTTGGTTTGACATATTCGCCGCCCAGTCCACCGAAGCCTCCTTTTGGTTTAATGACCACTTCTTCCTTGTCACTGTCAATATATAAACCATTACCGATGCTATTAATACTATTCACGTATACTAAAGGGAATTTATTTAAAATTTCAGCCATTGCGTCAAAATGTGCAATATCAAAAAATGGGGGTAATTTTACACCTAATGGTTTAGTAAAAAATTGGAAAACTTCTGTTAAAAGCTTTTCTGTTAATTCAAAATCATAAGCAATTTGCGGTTTACCAGGCAAATTGGGACAAGACAAATTAAATTCTGTCACTCCTGTGTATTCACTTTCTTGCACTTTTTTTAAAATAGCGATATTTTCCTCATAATTCATACCAGATACAGATAAAAAGCGTAACTCCTCAGGAAATTCCTTTTGACGTGCAATCTGATAATCTAAATAATAATCAATCCCTAAATTAGGCAAGCCCATTGAGTTAATACTTCCTAATGGTGTATCAAAATACCGAGGCTCCTCATTGCCCTGACGAGGATTAGGTGTTGCCGTCTTAGCGACAAAAGCACCTGCTTGAGAAGCCGCTAACTCATCCATTTCCTTAATTGTCATACAATGAATGCCTGATGCGTTCATTAACACATTCGCCAATTTATGTCCCGAAAACTCTACTGAAATATCCAAAAGAAAAACCCTCCTGTAAATTGTTTTACTCATAAGCTTACCACCTTCACATAAGCTTTTTATGATTATAGCATGTTTTTTTGCGTTAGTGTTATTTATATAAATTTAAAAAGGAATAAGCCATTGTGACTTATTCCTTTTCTTAGGGAAACTAACGTATCCAAAATTGATTGATTCTTATCGTCCCACAATAAACGTCAATTCACATTCGCAGACCTTTTTATCTTCCACGTAAGCAGTCGCTTTGCCGATGCCGACAAAGTCACGTAATTTGACGATTTCAAAATGTAATTTCAAGACATCACCAGGGACCACTTTTTGACGGAATTTGGCTTTGTTGATACCGCCAATATAGGCTGTTTCACCTTCAAATTGATCCATTTTTAAGATTAAAATCGAACCTACTTGTGCCAATGCTTCAATAATCAAAACGCCTGGCATTGTTGGATTTCCAGGGAAATGTCCTTGGAAAAATTCTTCGTTAATTGTTACATTTTTTGTTGCAATAATCTTTTCATTTGGAATAATTTCATCCACATAATCAATATAACAAATCGGATAGCGATTAGGAATCATTTCCATAATTTCTGTTGCAGTCATTACTTTTTTCATACTAGTTTTCCTCCCATTTCTTCAAGCAAATTACACCATTATGGCCACCAAAGCCAAACGAATTACTAATTGTATAGTCCGCTGTAATGTCACGTGCACCTTCTGTGACATAATCTAAATCACAATCTGGATCAGCAACTTGGTAGCCTACTGTCGGATGAGCTTTTCCTTCTTGCAATGTTTGTACACAAGCAATCGCTTCGATACCGCCAGCCGCGCCCAATAAATGTCCAGTCATACTCTTTGTACTTGAAATTGGAATTTGCGATGCTCGCTCACCAAAGACACGTTTGATGGCCGTTGTTTCCGCAGCGTCATTCGCCGGGGTTGACGTACCATGAGCATTGATATACCCAATTTGTTCCGGTGTAATCCCTGCTTCTGCAATCGCCATTTCCATCGCAGCCGCCGCGCCACTACCGTCTTTTAAAGGAGCGGTCATGTGGCTAGCATCACAGTTGCTGCCATAGCCAACAATTTCGCCGTAGATAGTTGCGCCACGTTTCTGTGCATGCTCGAGTTCTTCTAAAATCAGCATTCCTGCGCCTTCACCCATCACAAAACCTTTTCGTTCTTTATCAAAAGGAATCGAAGCCCGAGTCGCATCTTCTGTTGTATTTAAAGCATTCAATGCTGCAAAGCCTGCAATCCCAATTTCACATACTGTGGCTTCTGTCCCCCCAGTTACCATCATGTCCGCTAAACCATATTTAATCGTGCGAAAAGCTTCACCAATCGCATTCGTCGCAGAAGCACAAGCAGTCACGATAGTTTGAGAAGGTCCTTTTGCACCTAGACGAATCGAAATATTTCCCGCTGCCATATTAGCAATTACCATGGGCACGAAAAATGGTGTTACGCGTTTTGCGCCTTTTTTATCCATTACCCGTACTTGGTCTTGTAAGGTAGTCATCCCGCCAATCCCACTACCGACAATCACACCTAAACGAGTCGGGTCAATCATTGCTTCTGTTAAACCACTCATTTCCCACGCTTCTAAAGCAGCGACCAAGCCATATTGAGAAAATAAGTCCATTCTTTTTTGCTCTTTGCGTTCTAAAACAGCACTTGGGTCAAACTCTTTCACTTCACCAGCCAAAGCCACCCCAGTATCTTCAGAATCAAATTTAGTAATTTTGCCAATTCCTAGCTTGCCATCCACTAGATTATGCCAAAATTCTTTTACGGTATTGCCTAATGGTGTTACGGCACCCATGCCGGTTATGACCACTCTTTTCATACTGTACCTCCGAGTTTATTTTGATTATCAAACTATTATTTCATGCGGTTTCCAGCACTTTTTCTCAAAAAACAAGAAAAATAGTTTGACTTTCAAAGTATTTTGGTTAATAATTCAGACATCAGGAAAAATGTCTGTTTTTTTCAAGATTAGAAAATTGAGAAGATTTTGTTATCATTCTCACACAGATAATACCAGTTGAAATTTTATTCGTCAACTCAATAAATGTAACTTTTACATTTTGATGAAGAAAAGCCTATTCTATCAACAAAAATTTTTTATTAAAGGAGATTTTATATGTTTTTACAAAATAAGAATGTCGTCGTAATGGGTGTTGCCAACAAAAAAAGTATTGCTTGGGGCTGTGCAAAAGCATTAAAAGATCAAGGGGCCAATGTTATTTATACGTATCAAAACGAACGCATGAAAAAGCAAGTGGTTAAATTAGCAGATGAAAATGATTTGTTGGTGGAGTGCGATGTTGCTTCTGATGCGTCCATTCAAGCAGCCTTTGAAACAATTAAAAATGAAGTGGGCACGATCGATGGACTAGTCCATGCGATTGCTTTTGCCAAAAAAGAAGAATTGTCTGGAAACGTTAGTGACATCACTCGTGATGGTTTCCTATTAGCACAAGATATTAGTAGCTACTCTCTTTTAGCAGTCACTCATTATGCGAAACCTTTGTTAAATCCTGGTTCAGGAATTGTCACATTGACGTATTTAGGTTCCGAACGTGCGATTCCTAACTATAATATGATGGGGATTGCTAAAGCATCTTTAGAAACTGCCGTGAAATATTTAGCTTTTGAATTAGCTGCAGATAAAGTTCGTGTCAACGGAATCTCCGCAGGAGCGATTAAAACATTGGCTGTGACTGGTGTAAAAGACTACGATCAATTGATTAGTATTTCTAATGAGCGGACACCAGATAAAACAGGTGTAACCATTGAAGAAGTCGGAAACACTTGTGCCTTTTTAGTCAGTGAACTAGCTAGTGGTGTGGTCGGTGACATCATTTATGTCGATAAAGGCGTTCACTTAACTTAATCATTTTTTGTCTTTATTTTCTATTTATACATTAAAAAACAGAGATTGGACAATCTCTTTCACTCATTGATTGTCCAATTTCTGTTCTATTTTTTACTTTATTCTATAATAAAATTGACAGTTTCAATTCCAAAAACAGTTGTTAGAATTTGATTGACTTGTTCAAAAAGTTCTGGTAAATCTTCCAGTTTATTTTTAGATTGGATTTTTTCAGAACCGTTATCGTAGCTTAAATGATTGTACGCTTCTTTAAAGGTTACTGCTGTGTCTTCTTTTCGATAAAGGATATATTCGTCATCTAGCATATCCATTTGTAGCTCCTGTTTAAATCCATTTCTGGCAACAACAGCAGAAACTAGATGAGCAACTGTCAAGCCATCTAACGGAATGTCCACTCCATTCATTGCTAATGTGTAGACGGTATCTTCCACTAAACCACAGGCGTTACAACCACCACTGGTTAAATCTACTGTACTTGTTATAATTGCCTCTTGCATCGTTTCTTCCCCCATATTGTTTTTTAAAGTTATTCTTTCATTTGTTATTTACGAACGTAATTCACATCATAATCGTCAACTTCAATATAGATATAGATTTTTTTATCAGGCATTTTACTGCGAATGTCTCGTTCAATCGCATTCACAACATCAGGTGCATCTTCTTCCATTGGTTCTACCACATCAATTTTTGCCGCTACTAAAATTTCAGTTGGGCCTAAATGAACGGTCTTTACATCAATTAGTTTTTCAACATCCGCCCGATCAAATGCGGTTTTAATTTTTGCTAAATCTGTAGCGGTCACACTTTCGCCAATAATCAAACTATAAAATTCTTTCGCTAAGAAAATGGCTGCACACATTAATAGTAAACCAATCAGTAAACCACTGATAGCATCAAATGCAGCAATCCCAGTTACCATTGTTAAAAGGGTTCCCACCAAAGCTAAACACAAACCAATAACCGCACAAAAGTCTTCCGTAAAAATAATTAAAATTTCACTGTGACGACTTTCTCGCAAAAATTTTAAGAGCGATAACTTCTCTGTATTCAATTCTTTGATTTCTTTCATCGCTACACGCAAAGAGCTACCTTCCACAAGCAAACCAAAAATTAAAATACCAATGACAATAGCCACATTTTCTACTTCATGAGAGGGATGCAGTAACTTCTGAATAGCCTCCATTACGCCTAACGCGCCCCCACCAAAAAAGAGCATCGTTGCAACAATTGTACTAAAAAAGTATTTTGCACGGCCTTCTCCAAATTGATGTAACGCACTTTGTCCACGAGAAGCGCGCTTATTCCCAAAAAGTAATAACACCTGATTACTACAGTCCACGACACTGTGGATACTTTCATTCATCATAGCGGTACTACCACTTAAAGCAAAACCAACAAATTTACTAATCGCTACTAAAATATTCGCAATCAGTGCGGCAATAACTGCAAACATGCCACTCGATTTTTTTGTCTCCATAATTACCTCCTATATGTAACGTAAAACTAAGATAAACCACCCGTTTATTCATCCATCATTTTACCACTTCTGAGGTATTTGTAAAAAAGAGTTCTCTTAAAATTCAAAAAGAAATGTACTGACTGTTTTAGTTGACCCTCATTTATCGGTGTCCATCCCACTCTTGATAAAATTCCTCCAGATAAAGTTCCATAAATTGATGACGCTTTTCCGCCAATAAGCGACCATAATTTGTATTCATTTGTTCCTTTAACTTTAAAAGTTTCTCATAAAAATGCATAATAGCAGTATCTTCCCCATTCCGGTATTCTTCTTGGGTTAACTGTTCACGAGGTTGTTTGTGAGGATCGTGAATTAAACGGCCTTTATTTCCCGAATAAGCCATCACCCGTGCAATTCCAATTGCGCCGATGGCATCTAGTCGATCCGCATCCTGGACCACTTTTCCTTCTAATGTAGTGACTGTTTTCCCAGTATTTCCTCCTTTAAAGGACATATTAGCAATAATGGAAAGGATGTGATTCGTTTGCCCTGTTGATACGTTATTTGCTTCCAACCATTGTTGCACCTTTAGCAAGCCAGCCTCTTCACTTTCGTTAAATTTTTCATCGCCAATATCATGTAACAATGCTGTTAATATACATAAAAATAAATTTGCTTGTTCTTTCTCTGCAATTGTTTTTGCTAATTGTGTCACTCGATAAATATGCCACCAGTCATGGCCACTTGCTTCGTTGGCTAATTCTTGTTGAACATAACGCTCTGCTGCTTGAATAATTGTTTGTTCTTCAAAACTAAGAGATTCATTTTCAAACATCCTAACACTCCTTTATTCTGGATTTAAAATTTCCACTTGGATAATCCCGCTAGCTTTCAGAAACATATTGGTGACAATCGGACCTACAAAAGAAAATCCTCTCTTTTTTAAGTCTTTTGCTACGTTATCTGATAAAAGCTGTGTGCGTGGGACTTGGTATGCTTCTTCATAAATAGATAAAACGGGGACGTTTTTTACAAATTGCCATAGATAATTGGCAAAACTGCCAAATTCTTCTTGTACTTTTAAAATTGCTTGCGCATTTTTAATGGTTGCTTCAATTTTGCGCCGATTGCGAATCATATCTGGATCAGCTACTATTCGATCGACTTCGTCAGGCAACAGCGCGGCAACTTTTTCCGGCTTCATTTGGCAAAAATTTTTCATGAATGCTACTTTTTTCCCTGCTGCTGCTTTCCAACTTAAACCAACTTGAAAAACACCCACCGTCAACAATAAAAACAGCAAATCATCCTCTCTTGTAGGTTTTCCCCATTGTTCTGTATACCATTGATAGTTGTTCATCGCCGCCTCCTTTTAAGACTGTTCAAATGTTAATAATGCTTGTTTCATTGCTAAACCACCACGGTAACCGGTTAATTGTCCCTTGCTGCCGATGACTCGATGGCAAGGAATGACCATTAATAAAGGATTTTTCCCAATCGCTGTGCCAACTGCTCGAACCGCACGTGGACGCCCAATTTTTTCTGAAATTTCTTGATAGGTCATTGTCTCACCATAAGGTATTTCTTGCAACGCCTGCCAAACTTCTTTTTGAAAGGGCGTTCCTTCGATGTCTATGGGGCAAGCAAACGTTGTCGAATGTTGGTTAAGATAACTTATTAATGCTTCTTTATAAGGCGCAGTTTTCTTTTCAGAAGCTTCTAATTGTGCTTGAGGGTACCAGTTTTTCAGCTCTTCTATCGATTGATTGGCTGAACCTACAAAAGCTAGTCCAGCGTCTGTCACACCAAGATAATAGTGATCGTTCTGCCATTCTTGTTGCGCATAATAAATCTTTTTTACCATATGTCTACACTTCTTTCTCGTGTTTTCTTATCTTCATTATAATTCTTTTGGCTTTCAAAATCTTGCGCTCCTATCACTTTTTACTTGTTTTAATTAGGGATTCTTTTACAATGAAGAAAACGGGAGGTGTGTTTACAATGAAAACAACGTATCGACTTACTCAGAAACGTTGGGAAGCCATTCAAAATAATAATACGCAATTTGATGGTGATTTTTTTTATGGTGTGACCACAACGAAAATTTTTTGTCGTCCTTCGTGCCCTTCCCGTGTGCCCAACAAGAACCACGTTCTGATCTTCAAAACGGCTCAGGAAGCTTTAACACTTGGTTTTCGTCCATGTAAAAGATGTCAACCAACCGGGCAAGTCGTTCCTAACGAGGAATGGGTTGCTCAAATTAAGCAATTTATTGATCGGCATTCAGCGGAACCATTAAGTTTAGACTATTTAGCGCAAGCCTGCCACGGTAGTCCCTTTCATTTGCAGCGAACCTTTAAGGAACAGACAAAACAAACCCCGTCAGCTTATTTAACAAGTGTCCGAATTAGGCAAGCCCAAGAATTGCTTCTCCATTCACCCCTTACGATTCAACAAATCGCGAAAAAAGTTGGCTTCCAAACCGCAGCATATTTTGCCACCACTTTTAAAAAAGAAACAGGCGTAACCCCCTCTGTTTATCGCAGTAAAAATGAGCCGAAAAAATAACATTTCGGCTCATCGGATTATTTATTGGGGCGTGATTGTAGCCACGCTACAATCAATTGACTGATTTCTGTTTGCTGTTGCTCATTAGAAATTGTCGCTTTGTTGTCTCCTTTTTGGACACCGTAATTACCAAACCCTGCATGATTCCCACCTTCGATAGATACATACTGCGTATCTTTTGGCAAAAACTGTTTGGCTTTTTGATAGCTAGTCCAATTTAAAACACCATCGTTTGTGGCTGTTATTGACAGAACCGGCAGATTTTGCTTGTTTAGTGCACCTTTTTCGTCAGGATAGCTGGCTAAATAAATCATGCCTTTGATTCGTTGCTCATTTTCCGCTACAAAACGACTAGCCATCACACCACCCAGAGAATGCCCAGCCAAAACGAAGTTTTGTTGTGGATGATCCTTTATAATTTGTTCTGCAGCATTTGGTGCAAGAACCGCTAAATTCAAAGGAAAATGAACAATATAGACATCATAACCTTTCGTAGCAACTTCTTGCGCCCATTCACTATAACTAGCGGGCGCAACCAATGCACCTGGATAAAAAATCAGTGCTGTATCATTTTTTTGCCCGTTTGTGTAATAATCATAGTTTTTTTCTTGCGTGGCACTTTGACTTATTTTTAAGGCCGAATCGGTCGCTTGATACGTACTATTTTTAATAAAAATAGTCAGGCCGATGACTAAGATTACTAAAAAAAGCCCAAGTCCTAGGACAATTTTTTTCCAGCGTGATTTTGTTCTATTTTTCATCTCATTTCCTCCCAATGAAAAAATTCTTCTTTCTGATTCTACCTTTAATAAAAAAAGAACACAACAATAGGAGTTGGTGGAGCAACCCTTTTCTTGCTCCACCAACTCCTAAATAGACTGTTTCTCGACGCCAGGGATTATTTTGTCTCTTTTTCGCCTGCTTCTAAGTAGCTGATAATAACCGTCTCAAATCATCATTTATTTTTCCTACACTTCCCTTATTAAAATAACAATGAAGCTGAAAGCAGAAATATCAACACCGAACAGATCAATAAAGCCCTGTTATTTGATAAAGTATAGTCTAAATAGATATACTCGCCAATGAAAAATACTATCAGAGCTAACGAAGCCCTCAATAAACCAACATTTTCAAAAATATATTCTTTGAAAATGAAGGAAAGGACTCCTAAAATAAGGAATGATAGTAACATTGACTTAACAATAAACCATTGCTTCCTCGCCATTCTAACACTTCTCTCTAAGGAATATTAATTGTATAGTTCCAATTCCAGCCACCGATATATTTCCCTAAACTTATTCTTCTAATTCCGTTTTCTACTGCCCATTTTGCTGTTGCAGCTGCTCCAGCTGTTATAACTGCTGCTACACCTGCACCGACTGGTCCTGCTGCTGCAAATTGCTTGGCATACCAGCCCACATATCCACCTACAAATGCGCCAGCTGCCCATGCATTCATTTTTCTTACTTTTGGTCCTAAATTAATATATACACCTACAAATCTGGATAATTGTGGTGTATTTAAATCAATTTCATTTGTAGCATCAATCATCAATTGCGCATCCGAAACTGAAATATTTAAATCCGAAGCTAAAGTCTCAACATCTGTGTTAATTACAAGAACACCATTAACAGTATCGAAATAGCCTTCTAATTTTTCACTAGCCTGCAACATTTCCTTATCTAAAGTTCCATATTCATTTTCAATATCCGTAATTGTTTCATTAATTTTATCTACTGAAACAACTCCAAAATCCAAAATACTTGTTGAGTCGGTTGCTAAAGCTCTCATAGGAATTATAGTCATTCCTAAAATGCCTAAGACAGCTACAGAAATTAAAAATTTATTTTTCATAATTTAAAGCTCCTCCTTTTACTTTGATATCCGATTTTTTAATACCTAACAACTGTTAATTTTTGCTGATCAACAAACATACTATGGTACTTTCTTCATCAATTCCCTCCCTTTCATAAATTTGTCTGTTGTAAAAAATAGTAGCATACACTATTTTAAATAGACATAGCTATTATTCTATTTTATAGGAACACATTACTAATATAAGCAAGCATAGTAACAGCCTTATACAATTTAGATAATAAATAACAACCTATTTCATTAACTAAAACAACAATAGTCATAAAAAGGACTGGTTTTTAACAGATACATGTCACAATGTTTTCATGCTATTTATTTAATAGTTGATTCACTAATTAAAAAAATAATTTCTAATTTTTACTTAATATAAATGTAAAAATACCCCATCAGAACATGCTTTTATTCAGTTAGTAAAAAAAACGGTCCAAAATCTAGTCAGCATAGTTATGCGATAAATCATTTTTGAGCTCGAACCACTTCTATTTAAAAATGTGATGAGGTAAGCCTTCACTTTTAATAAAAAACAATAGGAGTTGGTGGAGCAACCCTTTTATTGCTCCACCAACTCCTAAATAGACTGTTTCTCGATGCCTTAGATTATTTTGATTCTTTTTCGCCTGCTTCTAAGTAGCTGACATCATTGACTTTATCCAAAGTATATTCGCCATTTTTGTAATGAATTGTTGTGACACTAGCATTCTTCAAACCGCCTTCTGGGACTTTAAAATCATCAAATAAAGTTGCTAACAACGCTGAAATACTCAAGCCATGAGAGACCACTAAAACATTGCCATTCCCAGAATTGGCTGATTCTGTGGCAACAATTTTATCTAAGCCTTTTTTCAAACGTTTGGTAATTGTAGCATAGTCTTCTGCAGGCCAGTTATTCTTGCTTTCCTCGCGCTGTTGATCCAGTTTAGCTACACTGTTGGCAAAGGATTCAGGGGTCATGTTTTTCATAAATTCTTCTAAGGAAACATCTTGATCATCAGCAATATCCTGCCACATTGTCTTGTTTAAATCCCCTTCATAGCTACCAAAATTAAATTCACGTAAATCTGGGTCACGCACGACTTCAAGGTCTTTGCCTGCTTTATTTTGATCTAAAATAAGTTGAGCAGTTTGCAAGGCGCGGCCACTATCACTACTATATGCATTTTGAAAGGCAACATCTTTCAAACCAATCCCAGTTGCTGTCACAACTTTTTCACCTTCTGGTGTTAAGACCGCATCTGACCATCCTTGTACGCGGTCCGTCGTATTTAACATGGTTTTTCCATGGCGCACAATGTAAAGAGTTAGTTCTTCAGGTTTTGTCTCTTTTTCTTTTGTCGTTGCTTGCTGATTTTTACCACAACCAACCATTACTAAAATGGCCAGAAAAAGCATCCCCACAATCGTCAATCGTTTTTTCATTTTTTATTTCCCCTCATTTTCTACTCAGTTGTTAAGTTTTCACCATTACTAGCGATAACTTGTTTGTACCAATTAAATGATTTTTTCTTAGTTCGTTTCAAGGTTCCCTGACCTTCGTCATCCATGTCTACATAGATAAAGCCGTAACGTTTTTTCATTTCGCCAGTCCCTGCTGAAACTAAGTCAATACAACCCCATGGCGTATAACCAATTAAGTTAACCCCGTCTTCTTCTACTGCGGTTCTCATGGCTTCAATATGTTGTTTAAAATAATCAATGCGGTAATCGTCGACAATCGAGCCATCCTCTTGCAATGTGTCCACCGCGCCAAACCCGTTTTCAACCACAAACAATGGCATATTGTAACGATCTGACAACTGACACAATGAAATTCTTAACCCTAAAGGATCGACAGCCCAGCCCCATTCAGATTCTTGCAAATAAGGATTTTTAACCGCAGGCATTTGGTTACCTCCGACATATTTTACTTCTTCGGGATAAGCAGTCGAAACAGTCGACATATAATAACTAAACCCGATATAATCAACTGTTCCTTTTTGAATAATCGCTAAATCCTCTGACTCCATTTGAATTGTCATTCCTTCACGCTCAAATTCTTTGAGCTTATGCGCTGGATAATAGCCCTTAGCCTGGACATCCATATAAAATTCTTGCTCTCGGTTAAATTGAACAGCTGCCATCACGTCCTCAGGTTTGCAGGACAAAGGATAACTTGGAATATAAGCCACCATCATACCAATTTGGAAATCTGGATTGATGGAATGTCCTAATTCAACGGCTTTCGCACTTGCTACAAATAGATGATGCGCTGCTTGATATTTACTTTGTTTATCATTATTGTGAATCCCAATTTGCGTCCAACTTCTTAAAAAATTAATTTCATTAAAAGTCATCCAATACTTCACTTTATCCTGATAACGCGTAAAAATGGTTTCGCAAAAGAAAACAAAGAAATCAATCACTTCACGATTTTTCCAACCATCATATTCATCGGCCAAATACATCGGAATATCAAAATGGTTAATCGTCACAACGGGCTCAATTCCATGGCGCAGCAAAGTATCAAAAACTTTATCATAAAAGGCTAAGCCTTCTTCATTAATCTCTTTTGTTCCATTTGGGCAAATCCGGCTCCAGGCGATAGACAGCCGAAAACATTTGAAACCCATTTCTGCAAATAAGGCGATATCTTCTTCGTAATGATGGTAAAAGTCCGTCGCTACATGACTAGGATAGTATAATTCTTCATCGATATAGCCAATCGCTCCTTCGGGTAATGCTTGATCGCGCGTACACGAAGCTTTTTGGCCCTCTTTAGTTAAATACGTAATCCGTCGCGGTTCTGTTTGACTACCACCAGTAATTGCATCTAATGTACTCAGACCTTTGCCTCCTGAAAGGTAGCCACCTTCATATTGGTTAGCAGCTGTTGCACCGCCCCATAAAAAATTTTCTGGAAATCCCATAAAACCCCTCTTTCCCTCTGTTTTTAGGCATCACAAAGAAACCATCAAGGGAATTGACGCTGGCAGAAGAGTCCTTGTTTTTTCTACCAACGTCAAACGCCCTTTAATAGTTGCTAATTTTATTAATTACTTAAATCTTCACCATTTGTTGCGATTACTTTTTTGTACCAATCAAACGATTTCTTCTTGCTTCGTTTTAACGTACCATTTCCTTCGTTATCGCGATCCACATAGATAAAGCCATAGCGTTTTTTCATTTCACCTGTTCCAGCTGATACTAAATCAATACAGCCCCAAGTCGTATAGCCTAACAAGTCGACACCATCTTGTTCAACAGCATCTTTCATCGCTTGAATATGCGCCGCCAAATAATCGATACGATAATCATCGACTACATCACCATTTTCGTCTGGTGTGTCTACCGCTCCTAAGCCATTTTCAACAATGAATAGTGGTTTTTGATAACGATCATATAAGTCATTCATCGTAATTCTCAAACCAAGTGGATCAATTTGCCAACCCCATTCACTGGCTTTTAAATAAGGATTTTTCACAGAGGCAAAGATGTTACCAGCTGTTTGCTCATTAATTTCTGGATCTGTTGATGTGACACGAGAAGAATAATAAGAGAACGAAATGAAGTCCACCGTATGTTCTTTTAAAAGTTCTTCGTCGCCTTCTTCCATTTCAATTTGAATACCTTTACGGGCCATTTCTTTTAAAGCATACGCAGGGTATTCCCCACGTGATTGGACATCAATAAAGAAATAATTTTCACGATCTGCTTGTCGAGCAGCGAAAACATCTTCTGGTTTACAAGTATAAGCGTAGTTGGAACCAGCCGCTAACATACAACCTACTTGGTTTTCAGGATCTACCTCATGAGCAATTTTTGTCGCAATTGCACTTGCTAGTAGTTCATGATGGGCCGCTTGGTATTTCACTTGTTCTTTGTTTTCGCCTTCTTCAAAGTATAGACCTGCTCCCATAAATGGTGCATGTAAAATCATATTAATTTCGTTAAATGTTAACCAATATTTGACTAATCCTTTATATCGGTTGAAAATTACACGGCAAAGATTTTCATAGAAACCTACTAACTTACGACTACGCCAAGCGCCATATTCTTCCACTAAGTGCATTGGGCAGTCAAAGTGTGTAATCGTTACTAGTGGCTCAATCCCATATTTATGACATTCTTTGAATAAGTCTTCATAGAACTTCAAGCCTTCTTCATTCGGCTCTGTTTCATCTCCCATTGGAAAAATTCGACTCCAAGCAATGGATAAACGGTATGTTTTAAAACCCATTTCACCAAATAAGGCGATATCTTCTTTATAGCGATGATACATATCAATTGCCTCTTGTGCAGGATAGAAATGTTCTTCATCAAAGTTAAACATTTTCTTTTCACCAGTGATTACTGGAAAACGATCTGGACCCGTTGGCGCTAAATCGACGTTTGCCAAACCGCGTCCGCCTTCGTTATAGCCACCTTCACATTGATTGGCTGCTGTTGCGCCACCCCATAAAAAGTCTTTTCTAAATGCCATAAATTCTCTTCCTCCACATCTTTTTATATTAAAGCGGTCAGCAAATCATCACTTGTTGAAACTTCATTACTGCCGACTTCCAAAATATCTAAATAATCCGCTGTATTCGTCACAACGATTGGAATTTGTGTACTAAACCCAGCTTTTTTAATTCCTTCTAAATCAAAGGTTACTAATGTTTGACCTTTTTTCACGCGGTCACCTTGTTTTACAAAAGCTTCAAAGCCTTCGCCTTCTAATTGAACTGTATCAATCCCAATATGAATCAATAATTCTGTGCCGTTATCTGAAATCAAACCTAATGCATGTTTTGTTGGGAATAGTGTGACAATCGTTCCATCAAAGGGTGCAACCACTTTGCCTTCCGTTGGTTCAATCACGACCCCATTTCCTAATGCTCCATTTGCAAAAGCAGGATCCTCTGCATTTTTTAAAGATAACACTCGTCCTTTGACTGGACTTGTAATATTTTCTTTTTTAATCGTTGTTTTATCAATAATCACTTCTTCTTCCTCAACTGTATCGTCTTTCCAGAAGAAGAATGTTAGACAAAAACCAACGACCGCTGCAATGGCAATTGCAATAAAGGACTGAATCATCCCACTTGCATCATCACCATTGATAAAGTTTAGCACACCGAAAATTCCTAAACCACCCATTGTATAAGCTGTCACATTGTTGATCATCAAATATAAACCACCGACAGCGCCACCAATCATTGAATAAATAAATGGCCACTTTTTTGGTAAAGTGATTCCATAAATTGCTGGCTCTGTTACACCAAAAATACCAGAGATAATTGCTGGCGGACACAAAGCTTTTAACTTTTTATCTTTCAATTTGAAGAACATCGCTAAAACAACCGCTGTTTGCGCAAAACTAGCTGCAAATGATCCCGTTAATACTTGGCTTGAACCTTCTTGTGTCACTTGCATAATAGCTAATGGCACAACGCTCCAATGTAACCCAAAAATAACTAAGACTTGCCAGAAGAAACCAAGAATCAAACCATACAAAGCTGGTGAGAAACTCATTAATGCTGTAAAGCCAGCGCTTAATAAATCTGTTAGCATGCTAACGATTGGCCCAATTACTAAGAAACCAATTGGTAAGGCAATCAACAAGACGAAAAACGGTACTAAGAACGTTTGAACAACTTCTGGAATAATCCGTTTAAACACTTTTTGAACTTGTGCCGCAAAAGCAATAATGAAGATGATTGGTACGACACTACTTGTATAGTTCGCACCGACCCAAGGAATCCCCATAAATGTATTATAGGCAGGTAAGCCGAATAAATTATACGGTGCTGCGGCTCCGGCTCCCGCTGTTGTTTCAAAGGCCGTTTGTAATGCACTTCCTTGAATCGTTGGGTAACATAAAGCTGCGCCAATCACGATTCCTACCATCGGATGCAACCGGAATTTTTTAGCTGCTGTATAACCTAAAATAACTGGCATAAAGTAGAAAATTGCATCGCCAATCCCATTTAACATGGTATAAGTCCCTGACGTAGCCGTATAGAGCTTTAAGAAAACCAATAAGGCATTTAACCCTTTGACCATCCCAGCCGCTGCTAACGCCCCTAAAAAGGGTTGGAAACAACCACTTAAAATATCTATTAAGCGATCAAATAAATTCCCACTGGAAGCTTCTTCTTCACGTTCTCCTGACAAGCCTGCAATACTAACTACTTCTTCGTAAACGGCTGGAACATGGTTCCCAATAACGACTTGGTATTGTCCACCGCTTTTCATAACAGTTACCACACCGTCCATATTTTTTAAGACATCATCATTCGCTTGACTCTCATCTTTTAATTTGAAGCGAAGACGTGTGATACAATGTGTCAAACTATTAATATTCTCTTGCCCACCGACATTTTTTACAATTTTTTCTGCTAGTTCATGATATTTTCCCATCTTTTTTTCCTCCAAAAATTTATTTTCATTTGAAGGTTTAGCCAACTGAATGTCACTATCCAAAGTGGTGCGTTTATTGTTCCGTTGTTTGTACAATTCGTGCAATGTGAATCGTTAGGTACAAGCGTTCTTCATTTGAAACTTGATAGTCATAGTTCTCATTTAAATACAAGCTGATCTTTTCCACGCAACGATAGGCGTTGAGATATTTCTTTTTAATTACCGCATACAGTTCTTCATCATCATTTTCGACAACTTCACGTTGGTGTAATAAGCGATAACAGAAAAATTTTAAATGTGTGCTAAATCGATAAAAGTAGACAGAGTCTTCATCAAAACTTACCTTAAAATAGTATTTGACGATATTTGTAATCTCTTGCATCAACTTTGTCAATTCGTAAATATTACCGACTTCTTCCTCCATCTCCGCATTCACCAAGTGCAATGCGATAAAACCTGCCTCATCCGTTGACAATTCCATTCCTACGCGCTTTTGTACCATTTTTAAAGCATTTACTCCTACTTCGTACTCTTCAGGAAAAAAACGTTTAATATCCCATAATAATAAATTCTTAATTGCAATTCCTTGTTTTTTTCTTTCTAAAGCTGTGTACAAATGATCCGTCAGAGAAATATAAATGGTATCATTCAAACTCTTTTTCAACGTTGATTTTGCATAAACAATAATGTCATCCGAGAGTTTCATCATCTCTAAAGGAATATTTCCTAACAATTCTTGAAACTTAAGTGATGTTTCTTGATTGGCTAAATAAAAAACTTGATCGATACTTTCATCAGGAACCCAATCCCCAATGCGTTTCTTAAAAGCAATTCCTTTGCCCATAACAATTTGCTCTCGTTTATCATCATCTAATGTAATAACCACATTATTGTTTAAAATTTTGTGAATAATCAATGCCCCACCTCCTTTGTGTTTCGTTGAAAAAAGAAAAACCCAATTTCTTCAAAAAGAACGACACATATGTCGCTTCATGAAAAAATTAGGTTTAGCTTGTCTTTAAACAATCACTATCCATCTATTTACTTATCCCTACATCCAAAGAATAACATATTTACAACAAATGTCAACGCTTTCAACGACATTTTTTTGTAATAAAAATAAAAAAAGCATACAAACAATGTTTGTATGCTTTACTATGACCCGTACGGGACTCGAACCCGTGTTACCGCCGTGAAAGGGCGGTGTCTTAACCGCTTGACCAACGGGCCATTAAAAAGAAAAAACGGAGAAGGAGGGATTTGAACCCTCGCGCCGGTTTCCCGACCTACACCCTTAGCAGGGGCGCCTCTTCAGCCACTTGAGTACTTCCCCAAGAAATAAATGGGCCTAAATGGACTCGAACCATCGACCTCACGCTTATCAGGCGTGCGCTCTAACCAGCTGAGCTATAGGCCCCAAATAAGAAAAAAGCGGGTGACGAGAATCGAACTCGCGACAACAGCTTGGAAGGCTGTGGTTTTACCACTAAACTACACCCGCAAATTTTTCTTGGATGGCGCGGGACAGAATCGAACTGCCGACACATGGAGCTTCAATCCATTGCTCTACCAACTGAGCTACCGAGCCAAAAACGGTCTGGACGGGACTCGAACCCGCGACCTCCTGCGTGACAGGCAGGCATTCTAACCAGCTGAACTACCAAACCAATTCGTTTTTGCTTTATGCAAATGTATGCTTTAAAAAATAAAAGCAATTGCGGGGGCAGGATTTGAACCTACGACCTTCGGGTTATGAGCCCGACGAGCTACCTGACTGCTCCACCCCGCGATAATTAGACCAAGGAAACTTAATTCCTAAGAAAGGAGGATAAGGGATTCGAACCCTTGCACGGTTTTACCCGCCTGACGGTTTTCAAGACCGTTCCCTTCAGCCGGACTTGGGTAATCCTCCGTAACAAAACTATGACCCGTACGGGACTCGAACCCGTGTTACCGCCGTGAAAGGGCGGTGTCTTAACCGCTTGACCAACGGGCCATTTTATAAAATTATGGGCCTAAATGGACTCGAACCATCGACCTCACGCTTATCAGGCGTGCGCTCTAACCAGCTGAGCTATAGGCCCAAAAAGAAAAGCGGGTGACGAGAATCGAACTCGCGACAACAGCTTGGAAGGCTGTGGTTTTACCACTAAACTACACCCGCATGGCGGTCTGGACGGGACTCGAACCCGCGACCTCCTGCGTGACAGGCAGGCATTCTAACCAGCTGAACTACCAAACCATACTTTTCTTTTTATGTGCTTTTGAAATCAAAAGCAATTGCGGGGGCAGGATTTGAACCTACGACCTTCGGGTTATGAGCCCGACGAGCTACCTGACTGCTCCACCCCGCGATAATTAGACCAAGGAAATTTAATTCCTAAGAAAGGAGGATAAGGGATTCGAACCCTTGCACGGTTTTACCCGCCTGACGGTTTTCAAGACCGTTCCCTTCAGCCGGACTTGGGTAATCCTCCATGATAAAAATAAAACTATAAACAACGTCACAATGGACCTTGTAGGACTCGAACCTACGACCGGACGGTTATGAGCCGTCTGCTCTAACCAACTGAGCTAAAGGTCCAGGCTCTTCCAAATGTATAATCGCGGCGGAGGGGATCGAACCCCCGACCTCCCGGGTATGAACCGGACGCTCTAGCCAGCTGAGCTACACCGCGAAACTCTTATATTAAAATAAGAATGGAGCCTAGCGGGATCGAACCGCTGACCTCCTGCGTGCAAAGCAGGCGCTCTCCCAGCTGAGCTAAGGCCCCATGAAAATTATTATCGGGAAGACAGGATTCGAACCTGCGACCCCTTGGTCCCAAACCAAGTGCTCTACCAAGCTGAGCTACTTCCCGTATATAACTAATGCACCCAAAGGGAGTCGAACCCCTAACCTTTTGATTCGTAGTCAAACACTCTATCCAGTTGAGCTATGGGTGCTAAATATAAAACAATGCCGAGGACCGGAATCGAACCGGTACGGTGATCACTCACCGCAGGATTTTAAGTCCTGTGCGTCTGCCAGTTCCGCCACCCCGGCGTAATGAATTGGCTAAGCGGAAAACGGGGTTCGAACCCGCGACCCCCACCTTGGCAAGGTGGTGCTCTACCACTGAGCTATTTCCGCAAAATGGTGCCGGCTAAAGGACTTGAACCCTCGACCCTCTGATTACAAATCAGATGCTCTACCAACTGAGCTAAGCCGGCTAAATATGCGGGTGAAGGGACTTGAACCCCCACGCCTTGCGGCGCTAGATCCTAAATCTAGTGCGTCTGCCAATTCCGCCACACCCGCAAATGAAATATGAATATGAGCCGTACAGGGCTCGAACCTGTGACCCTCTGATTAAAAGTCAGATGCTCTACCAACTGAGCTAACGGCT
>NZ_JBIOOZ010000001.1:0-210000 GCF_051712485.1 Enterococcus sp. DIV1206 | reverse complement strand
TGGTTTCGGGTCTACGACTACATACTCATTCGCCCTATTCAGACTCGCTTTCGCTGCGGCTCCGTCTCTTCGACTTAACCTCGCATGCAATCGTAACTCGCCGGTTCATTCTACAAAAGGCACGCCATCACTCATTAACGAGCTTTGACTTGTTGTAGGCACACGGTTTCAGGATCTATTTCACTCCCCTTCCGGGGTGCTTTTCACCTTTCCCTCACGGTACTGGTTCACTATCGGTCACTAGGGAGTATTTAGCCTTGCGGGATGGTCCCCGCGGATTCCGACGGAATTTCTCGTGTTCCGCCGTACTCAGGATCCTCCTAGGTGTTGTCAGCATTTCGTCTACGGGGCTTTCACCCTCTTTAGCGGAATTTTCCAAATCCTTCAACTATACTAACAGACTACCATATTGGAGTCCTACAACCCCAACAAGCAAGCTTGTTGGTTTGGGCTCTTCCCGTTTCGCTCGCCGCTACTCAGGGAATCGAATTTTCTTTCTCTTCCTGCAGGTACTAAGATGTTTCAGTTCTCTGCGTCTACCTCTAATCAGCTATGTATTCACTGAAAAGTAATATCCTATAAAAGATATTGGGTTCCCCCATTCGGAAATCTCTGGATCATAGCTTACTTACAGCTCCCCAAAGCATATCGGTGTTAGTCCCGTCCTTCATCGGCTCCTAGTGCCAAGGCATCCACCGTGCGCCCTTATTCACTTAACCTTATCAACCTTACGGTTGGGTCTTGATCACTTCTTCTAGCGATAGAAGGTTAATCAATAAATAAGCAATTGAACTTATTAAAAAACTCATTCAACGCGGTGTTCTCGGTTTGTTTTGATTCTTTTTACTTCAATATCCAGTTTTCAATGAACGAATGTTTTGAGAGTAGACCTCTCAAAACTGAACAAAGTAAAGACGAAATGTGTATTTCCGTAATATTCCTTAGAAAGGAGGTGATCCAGCCGCACCTTCCGATACGGCTACCTTGTTACGACTTCACCCCAATCATCTATCCCACCTTAGGCGGCTGGCTCCAAAAAGGTTACCTCACCGACTTCGGGTGTTACAAACTCTCGTGGTGTGACGGGCGGTGTGTACAAGGCCCGGGAACGTATTCACCGCGGCGTGCTGATCCGCGATTACTAGCGATTCCGGCTTCATGCAGGCGAGTTGCAGCCTGCAATCCGAACTGAGAGAAGCTTTAAGAGATTTGCATAACCTCGCGGTCTAGCGACTCGTTGTACTTCCCATTGTAGCACGTGTGTAGCCCAGGTCATAAGGGGCATGATGATTTGACGTCATCCCCACCTTCCTCCGGTTTGTCACCGGCAGTCTCGCTAGAGTGCCCAACTAAATGATGGCAACTAACAATAAGGGTTGCGCTCGTTGCGGGACTTAACCCAACATCTCACGACACGAGCTGACGACAACCATGCACCACCTGTCACTTTGTCCCCGAAGGGAAAGCTCTATCTCTAGAGTGGTCAAAGGATGTCAAGACCTGGTAAGGTTCTTCGCGTTGCTTCGAATTAAACCACATGCTCCACCGCTTGTGCGGGCCCCCGTCAATTCCTTTGAGTTTCAACCTTGCGGTCGTACTCCCCAGGCGGAGTGCTTAATGCGTTTGCTGCAGCACTGAAGGGCGGAAACCCTCCAACACTTAGCACTCATCGTTTACGGCGTGGACTACCAGGGTATCTAATCCTGTTTGCTCCCCACGCTTTCGAGCCTCAGCGTCAGTTACAGACCAGAGAGCCGCCTTCGCCACTGGTGTTCCTCCATATATCTACGCATTTCACCGCTACACATGGAATTCCACTCTCCTCTTCTGCACTCAAGTCTCCCAGTTTCCAATGACCCTCCCCGGTTGAGCCGGGGGCTTTCACATCAGACTTAAGAAACCGCCTGCGCTCGCTTTACGCCCAATAAATCCGGACAACGCTTGCCACCTACGTATTACCGCGGCTGCTGGCACGTAGTTAGCCGTGGCTTTCTGGTTAGATACCGTCAGGGGACGTTCAGTTACTAACGTCCTTGTTCTTCTCTAACAACAGAGTTTTACGATCCGAAAACCTTCTTCACTCACGCGGCGTTGCTCGGTCAGACTTTCGTCCATTGCCGAAGATTCCCTACTGCTGCCTCCCGTAGGAGTCTGGGCCGTGTCTCAGTCCCAGTGTGGCCGATCACCCTCTCAGGTCGGCTATGCATCGTGGCCTTGGTGAGCCGTTACCTCACCAACTAGCTAATGCACCGCGGGTCCATCCATCAGCGACACCCGAAAGCGCCTTTCACTCTTATGCCATGCGGCATAAACTGTTATGCGGTATTAGCACCTGTTTCCAAGTGTTATCCCCCTCTGATGGGTAGGTTACCCACGTGTTACTCACCCGTCCGCCACTCCTCTTTCCAATTGAGTGCAAGCACTCGGGAGGAAAGAAGCGTTCGACTTGCATGTATTAGGCACGCCGCCAGCGTTCGTCCTGAGCCAGGATCAAACTCTCATAATAAAAGTTAGAACAATCTTGCGATTGTTAAGCTCAATTTGTTTGCTAGCATATTGCTTGCTTGTTAAAAATGTTTGTTGTCTTGAATTGAATCAAGACGCCCTACACATTTGGTTCGTCTATTCTTTGTTCAGTTTTCAAAGGTCTACGTCACCTCGCAGCAACTTTTATATCATAACAAACTTTCGTTTGAATGTCAAGAACTTTTTTAAAAAAGTTTTTTCAAGTTGTTTTGCTCGGTTGTTGTTGTCTGTTGTGACAACTTCTATATCTTATCATCTCGTTTGTTATTTGTCAACAACTTTTTTGGTGTTTTTTCAAACTTTTTTCGAGAGATTTGAAATCAAGAATTGTTATTTAATTATTGATTTCTGAATCGCTCAGCTGTGTGACTCGCCTTGCGACATGTAATAATATACCAAGATTTCAAGCATTGGTCAATCATTATTTTCACTTTTTTTAAACTTTTTTTCAATACCGATTGTTCTTTCTTATTCGATTAGATAAAGTTCGTTTTTTTATCAGATTACCCATTCTTTTTATTACTCATCTTCGATTTTTTTAGAAAAAAAGAATTGGTTTCAATTGTTTTTTATTTAATTTTTTGCGAATACAAAAAAAAGATGCCCTTAAGGCATCTTTTTTTATCTCATTGTTGGGAATAATAATACATCACGAATTGATTGAGCATCGGTTAATAACATAACTAGTCGATCAATCCCAATACCTAATCCTCCGGTTGGTGGCAAGCCATATTCTAAGGCTTCGATGAAATCTTCATCTACTCCGTGTGCTTCATCATTTCCTTGTTCCCGTTCTTTTTCTTGTTCTTCAAAACGTTCACGTTGGTCAATTGGATCATTTAATTCTGTAAATGCATTAGCAAACTCTTTTCCGATAATAAATAGTTCAAAGCGGTCAGTGAAACGACCATCTTCTGGATTTTTCTTCGCTAATGGTGAAACAGCGACTGGGTGACCATAAATAAATGTTGGTTGTTGCAATGTATCTTCTACAAATGTTTCGAAAAATTCATTAATGATATGACCGACTGTCATGGCATCTGTAATTTCAACATTATGTTCTTTAGCCAACGCACGGGCTTCTTCTATCGTCATCTCTTGCCAAAAATCTACGCCCGTTTGTTCTTTGACCGCATCTACCATGTGTAGACGTTTGAAAGGACTGCCTAAATCAACCGCTTGACCATCGTACGTGATATCAGTAGTTCCTAAGACTTTTTCCGCAGCATTACGAATAATTCCCTCTGTTAAATCCATCACATCTTGATAATCAGTATAAGCAGTATAAGCTTCTAGCATTGTAAATTCTGGGTTATGAGTGGTATCGATCCCTTCATTACGGAAGACACGACCAATTTCATAGACTTTTTCCATGCCACCGACAATTAAACGTTTTAAATGTAACTCTAGGGCAATGCGTAAGTATAAGTCCATATCTAATGCATTATGGTGTGTGATAAACGGACGAGCAGCAGCTCCTCCTGCTTCGTTATGCAAGACAGGCGTTTCTACTTCGACATAGCCATTGCCATCTAGATAACGACGGATTTCGCTAATAATTTGACTGCGTTTCATGAAACGATCAAAGCTTTCTTTGTTACTGATTAAATCCAAATAGCGTTGACGATAACGTTGTTCCACATTCGTTAATCCATGGTATTTATCTGGCAATGGACGCAAAGCTTTAGTTAATAACGTAATTGTTTGAGCTTTAACAGTAACTTCCCCCGTATTGGTTTTCATTACTTGACCTGTCACACCAAAGAAGTCGCCTAAGTCAGCATGTTTAAATAGTTCATAGGCTTCGTCTCCAACTTGGTCCTTCCGAACATAAATTTGAATTTGGCCTTCACGGTCTTGCAAATGGGCGAAACCAGCTTTTCCTTTACCACGTTTTGTCATCATACGTCCAGCAACGCTGACTTCTGTATTCATTTCACTAAGTTCTTCTTTTGTATGATTATCATATTGTTCATGAAGTTCTGCTGAATTATGAGTGCGATCGAAACGTTTACCGAAAGGATCAATCCCTTCTTCACGTAAAGCTTCCATTTTTTCGCGGCGCACGAGCATTTGATCATTTAAATCCTCTAAATGCGCTTGTTGTTCTTCTGCCACTGTTGTTCCTCCATTCTTGATTTTAACCTATCCTAATAATGCCACAGTAATTCGAAAAAAAGCAAGCCGAATTTTACTTTCGGCTTGAATTTTTTATTCTTCTATAGTAGTTACAACAACTTTGGAAATCTTCTCTACAAAGGCATCAAGTAAATCGACAACTGCTTGTTGTGTTTCAACTTGGTTAATCGCAACTTTTACTTTGGCCGCTCGCGAGATTCCTTTTAGATAGTAAGAAGCATGTTGGCGAAACTCACGGACCGCAATTTTTTCACCTTTTAAATCCACTAATCGTTGTAAATGAACTTTTGCAATGTTAATTTTTTCAGCTGGTGAAGGCTCAGGCATCAATTCGCCCGTTTCCAAGTATTCTTTCGTCCGTTGAATCATCCAAGGATTGCCCAAAGCAGCTCGACCAATCATCACACCATCCGCTCCAACATATTCTAACATGCGTTTAGCATCTTCAGGCGTTTTGACATCGCCATTTCCCATAAAAGGAATGGTTAAATGCTTTTTCACTTCCTTTAAAACGTCCCAGTTGGCTGTCCCTTCGTACATTTGGACACGTGTCCGACCATGCATAGCAATTGCCGAAGCGCCTGCTTGTTCGGCAGCCAAAGCGTTGTCTACAGCATATAGATGATCTTCATCCCAGCCTGTTCGCATTTTTACAGTGACAGGCAAAGAAACTGCCGAAGAGACTGCGTGAACCATCTCATGCACTTTATTCGGATCCAGCAACCATTTCGCACCAGCTTCAGCTTTAATTATTTTATTGACAGGGCAACCCATGTTAATATCAATAATCGCCGCTTGCGTATTTTCTTCAACAAACTTAGCAGCTTCCACTAATGTTTCTTTATCTCCACCAAAAATTTGTACACTTAAAGGATATTCTCGCTCATCAATATATAGCATTTCTAAGGTTTTTTTGTTTCTTAATTTAATTCCTTTGTCACTAATCATTTCACAAACGACTAATCCTGCGCCAAATTCTTTTACAGTCACACGAAAAGCGGCGTTACTAATACCCGCCATCGGAGCTACGACAACACGGTTGGGGATTTCAACGTCTCCAATTTTCCACATAGTCTTTCCTCCTACTTTTGTTTCGTATTGCGAATCGCTTCATCGCGAAGTTCAATTAATTCTTCTTCACTATAGTGATATTTATTGTTACAGAATTGACAAACTGCTTCTGCTCCATGATCTTCATCAATCATCGCATTTAATTCATCGATCCCAACAGCAATCAAAGCGGTCGCAAATTTTTCTTTGGAACAGTCACATTTAAATTGTACAGGCATTTTTTCTAAAATTTCTACTTCGTCTTCTCCCAATAAGCGATACAAGACTTGTTCAGGTGTTTCTCCATTTTCTAGTAATTGTGAAATTGGTGGCACTTCCGCTAGACGCTGTTCAATAAAATCAATGGTACTTTCATCGGCACCTGGCATTACTTGAATCATAAAACCACCGGCTGCTTTCACAGATTCATCCGTGTCCACCAATACACCTAAACC
Source organism: Enterococcus sp. DIV1206 (assembly GCF_051712485.1). Taxonomy (NCBI): domain Bacteria; kingdom Bacillati; phylum Bacillota; class Bacilli; order Lactobacillales; family Enterococcaceae; genus Enterococcus; species Enterococcus sp. DIV1206. The sequence continues at coordinate 203,830 of NZ_JBIOOZ010000001.1, read as the reverse complement.
GATAGCTGAAGGAACTTGTTCAGAGACCGCCATAAAATATGTAAAGTCTTCACCGATTTCACCAGAAACAATAGGTGTTTGTCCAGAAAAGGTTTCTTTTAATCCTAAATCTTTAATGACTGTGAAAATTCCTTCGTTACCGACAGCGCCACGTACATCAATTTTACCTGTTGCATTCAACTTTAAGCTGACATGTGGATTTTTAATGTAGCCTTTTGTTTCTCCACGGCCATTACTATCGACAATAATAGCGCCAGCTGGGCCATTTCCTTGTACTTTTACAGTTAATTTATCGTCACCTTTTAAAGTCGCTCCTAGTAAAAGGGCTCCAATCAATGTGCGCCCTAACGCTGCGGTAGAAGAACTCCATGTATCATGTCTTCTTTGCGCTTCGCTAACAGTTTCAGTGGCACTGATGGCATATGCTCGAATTGAACCTTTATAACAAAGGGCTTTTACTAAATAATCTTCCATTCTTTTTCCTCTTCTCTTGGTGCTTTTTTGTCCATTAGTCAGATAATACTAGGAATCAGGTGTTTTTTCAACCAAATAATCTTCCTTCTATAGAATATCTTAATATTATAGAAGGTGCAGTATTCGTCATCTCGACAAATACTGCACCTTCTACTAATTGGTTATTTATAACGATCTTCGTAGTTATTGCGATCATATTCAGAATTGGAATCTGAATCTTTTTTCTCTTCAGATTGGACTTCTTTTTCTGTTTGTTCGCTTTCTACTTTGACTTCTTCTGCTTCATCATGTAATTCTTTTTTCGCTTCTTCAAAGTCTTGTTTTTCTTCAACTTGTTTTTGCGCTTCTTTTTCTTCTAAAGCACGTTTTGCTTCTTCGAATGTTTGCGCTTCTTTTTCACTAGGATAGTCGCTGTCAGCACCTTCAGGCATTTTACCTGTTTCAAATAATGATTTGATTGCTTTTGCATCTAATGTTTCATATTCTAATAGTTTTTCAGCGATTAGTTTATGTTGTTCACGGTGCGCTTCGATAATTTCATGCGCTTTTGTATGAGCATCCATTAAGATACGACGAACTTCCTGATCGATTTCAAACGCCACTTGTTCTGAGTAAGCTTTTGTTTGACCATAATCACGACCGACAAAGACTTGATGGTTTCCTTCATATTGAACAGGTCCTAATTTGTCGCTCATTCCATATTCCGTTACCATGCTACGGGCAATCCCTGTTGCTTGTTCAAAGTCATTTGAAGCCCCTGTTGATTGAACGCCAAAGATAATTTCTTCTGCTGTACGTCCACCAAGTAAGCCAACGATTTGTTCAAACATATCTTCTTTAGTCATTAAGAATTGATCTTCTTTTGGTAAAGCAATCATATAACCGCCTGCGCGACCACGAGGGATAATCGTTACTTTGTGGACAACACGAGCACGGCTTAAGACTAAACCAACAATTGTGTGTCCTGCTTCATGGTAAGCCACCATTTCGCGTTCTTTTTTATTAATCACGCGATCTTTTTTAGCTGGACCAGCAATTACGCGGTCTTCGGCTTCATCCACATCAGAAGCATCAATTTTTTTCTTGTTACGACGAGCGGCAACTAAGGCTGCTTCGTTTAAGACATTTTCTAAATCAGCACCAGCGAAACCTGGTGTTTGTTGTGCAACAACTTTCAAATCAACGTCATCAGCTAACGGTTTGTTTTTCGCATGAACACGTAAAATCGCTTCACGACCTTTGACATCTGGACGTCCTACCAAGATTTGGCGGTCAAAACGACCTGGACGTAACAACGCTGGGTCTAACACGTCTGAACGGTTCGTTGCAGCAATTACGATAACTCCTTCATTGCCATCAAAACCATCCATCTCAACTAATAATTGGTTAAGGGTTTGTTCACGTTCGTCGTGTCCGCCACCCATACCAGCACCACGTTGACGACCAACTGCATCGATTTCATCGATAAAGATAATCGCAGGTGCGTTTTTCTTCGCTGTTTCAAATAAATCCCGGACACGGCTAGCACCGACCCCGACAAACATTTCAACGAAATCTGAACCTGAGATTGAGTAAAATGGCACACCTGCTTCACCTGCTACGGCTTTAGCAAGTAACGTTTTACCAGTCCCTGGAGGTCCTTCTAATAGTACGCCCGCAGGAATCCGTGCGCCTAATTCAGCGAAACGACGTGGATCTTTTAAGAATTCCACTACTTCAACTAATTCTTGTTTTTCTTCTTCCGCACCAGCTACATCTGAGAAGCGGACACGGTTAGCTTTTTTATCGGCTTCTTTGGCTTTTGATTTACCGAAGTTCATCACACGGCCACCGCCGCCACCGCCACCGCCTTGTTGGCTCATCATCATGTAGAAGAAGAAGAAAATAATCACTAATGGTAAGAAACTAAACAACAGTGACAACCAAGCACCACTTGTTGATTGTTCTTTGACAACTAGCTTCACCTTGTTATTTTGTGCCGCATCTTGAATGCCAGCTAAGGTTGTATCACTAGGTAAAACGGTTGTTGTGAAGCCTTTTGACGACGCTTGCGTTGAGCCCCACAATGACAGACCACCTGTGTCTTTCACTTCTTGTTTTTCTTTATACTGACCTTCAATCCGGTAAACCCCATTGGTTGGTTGAATGGTCATGTCTTTGACTTTTCCGTCTTCCAATTGTTGTTGGAAGGTTGAGTAATCGATGTCTGGCGATTGTTGGTTGTTATTTCCAAAAATGAAATAGACAACCATGACCATGGCAAGTACTACTAAGACGTAGTATAAACCATTTTTCATGCCATTATTCTTTTTGTTCATGCCTGTCCTCCTTATGCTCATCATTACAATTCATGTTATTCTTTTATCAATCCTGACCTTTACATTGTAACACAATTAATTCCTTGATAGATATTAATTTGATTCGTAAACTTCAGGTTTTAAAACGCCAATATAAGGCAAGTTGCGGTACGTTTCTGCATAGTCTAATCCGTAACCGACCACAAACTCATTGGGCACATCAAACCCTACGTAGTCAGCTTTAATGTCTACTACACGGCCTTCTGGTTTATCTAATAAGGTAACAATTTTCACAGATGCAGCTTTACGGTATCTAAACAAATCTACTAAATACGCTAATGTACGACCACTATCGATGATATCTTCTACGATTAAAATATGTCTACCTTCGACATTTGTGTCCAAGTCTTTGACAATTTTTACTTCGCCTGAAGAAACTGTCGCGTTGCCGTAGCTAGATACATCCATAAAGTCCAATTCTAAATAAGTATTGATTTCACGAGTCAAATCAGCCATAAATGGTACTGCACCTTTTAAAATACCGACCACTAAAGGATTTTTCCCTTGATATTCTTCTGTCAGTTGCTTGCCAAGCTCTGCAGACTTCGCAAGAATTTCTTCTTTGGAGATTAGGACTTTCTCAATATCTTTTTCTATCATAGTGCGCTCCTTTCAGCATTACTCCTTTGTCTTAAAAAGGAGTCTGTAGTGTATTTTATCAGTTTCTAAAGGAATACTCAAATAGGAATTTGCAAATTTTGGTACCCAAATGATTTCCTCTTGCTCATCCGTAATGACCCAAGCACTCTCTCTCGCTTCATTTGGCACTTTTTGATCAATAAAAACTCTGCTTAATTTTTTCGTAAACCCTGGTTTTAATGTAATCCGATCACCACTTTGGCGATGACGAACGGTCAAAGGTGTGGCTGTGGTCAACGGGATCGCTAACAACTGACCCGTCCACTGATTAATCTCTTCAGGAAGAGGAAACGGTTTGTCTGTCGCAATTAATCCTAGCCACTCGGTTTCCGATAAATAAATCCCCGCGCCAGGTACTAATAAATGTGTAACTTCTTCTCGCAGTGCAACCTGTTTTTGTTCTAAGTACAGCCAATCGTAACTTTTAGCTAGTTGCCATTGCTGTTCTAACATAACCGAGCCTTGCGGTTGGCGTTCATCATTCAAAACTTTTAAAACTTGTGTCATCTGGCGTTGGTTTAACGAAACCCCTAATGGCACTAATGTTTTTTGGAAAAACGCGGTTAAAAAGAAGTGCTGGTACGCAGGCGTTTCTTTTAATAATCTCTTCAAAGGAATGCGCCAGCCTTGTTTGGTTGGTTCTACGGCTTCAGATAATTGAGGCTCAATTTGTTCTTGAATAAATTCTTGGGCAAAACGTTGTTCATTACTAAAAGAAGCAATCTGATCTAAGAATTGCGGATTTTCCTGCTTTAATAGCGGCAAAACCTGATTACGGAGCCGATTTCTCAAATATTCATTGGTTTGGTTCGTTTCGTCCTCAAAATAAACGAATGCTTGGCGCTGTGCAAATTGATACAATTCTTCTTTTGGATAAATGAGTAACGGACGAATCAATTCCCCTGTCGCAAAAGGACGTCTCTCTTTAATGCCTGCGGAATGGGAAAAATTAGTTCCTCGAATCAGCTTCATTAAAATCGTTTCCGCTTGATCGTCTAGATGATGTGCCGTCATTAAGACCGCCGCACCTTCAATTTCCATGACTTCTTTAAAAAATTCATAACGAAATGTGCGCGCTTTTGCTTCTAAATTCCGTTGTTTTTCAGGGTCTTCCCAACGTGTTTCATAATACGTTAGCTCTCGCTGCTGACAATAGGTAGCGAGATATTGCGCTTCCTGTGCCGACGCTTCTCGCAATTGATGATTGACATGTGCAACAACCAATTGTAATTGTTCTTTTTCTGCCACCTGTTCCATTAACGTCAAAAGGGCCATGGAGTCTACACCACCAGAAACGGCGACCACGATTGTTTGATGCGGTTGCCAAAATCCTTGTTCTTTTCCTCGTTTATAAAACTGCCAAAACATTGTTCGCCCTTCTTTCTTCCTTAGAATAAAAGAGGAACCGAGAAATAACCCATTCGTTATCCCCAGTCCCCCTATTTGTTTGTGCTTAGCCGCGACGTCCGCCACGTCCGCCACGTTTGCCTTCAGTATTACGTTTTAATGAAGATAAACGGTCATCACTATCTTTCAAGAAAGAGCTCATCAATGAGTCAAAATCTTGTTTATTGTTATTGTTATTTGCTTGTGGTTTATTGAAAGGCTTTTTGCCCCCTGCGCGTGGATTACGGTCACGATTCTCATAATTGTTTTCACGACGTTGAAATTCACGTTTTGGTTGTTGCCCTTCTGCTGGCTCTTGCGCTTTACGGATCGATAAGCCAATTTTGCCGTCGTCACCAACTGAGGTTACTTTCACTGTTACTTCGTCACCTACTGTTAATACATCATGAATATCTTTAACGAATCCATTAGACACTTCACTGATGTGTACTAACCCAGTTTTTCCTTCTCCTAAATCAATAAATGCACCAAAGTTAGTAATCCCTGACACTTTTCCTGGCAATTTAGCTCCTACTTCGATTGACATAAAAAAATTGTTCCTCCTATTTTTTCCCTAATTATAATTGCAGTTTATTCAGCTGAAGACTTAGTTGTTTCAGTTGAAGACTGTGATTGACTATTTTTTTCTGAACTGCTCTTGCTTTCTTCCGCTCCAGAAGTCTGTGTTTTTTTCATTTGTTCTGGTGTGGGATAAATCTGTTCGCCTTCTTTTGAGAGAAGGAAACGGCTACGTGCTAATTTTGCCACATAATCATCATCTTTTAACAAAGCAACGTCTTTTTTTAGATCCTTGACCTTCTTATCAACTGCTACGGATTCAGCAATTGCATCTGCTCGTTCTTGTTTGAAAGCACCTAAGCGATGATAATCTTTCATCAATTGGATGCCAGAAAAGGCAAAAATAATGAAGGCCACGAGAAAAATCGCTGCCAAGCGTCTGCGTCTAAAAATCAATTGTTTCTGTTGTTTTTGGAATTCGACATACTGTTCTTTCGTGTAGTCATTTTCCAATGCCGCAACTTTCTTCGAGTTTTTTTCATTCTTTCCCATCGTCTCGCTCCACTCGCTTTGGATTGTCCGTTTTATTATACCAACATCTAAGAACCTTGTCTAATGTTAATTTCAGAGAAGTTAAAGAAAATCAAGCTTTTTTCTAAAATATTCTTTGCTTTTGAAATAACAGCGGTTGATTTATTAATTTTTTTCAAAAGCGGCGCGTCTGTTTCATTAAAACGCTGAAAGGATGAAGCGCTTGGAATATTCATCTTTTCAATGAACTTGCCAAGCGCTCCATCCTCACCTGTTTATTCTTCAGAGACACGTGTTTCTGATTTTATTTCATACATTTTTGTGGCATCTTCTTTTTTCGTAGAGTCATTTAGTTGCAGGACTTCTACTTCTAAAATTCTGTTCCCAAATTGAATTTTGACAAGGTCACCAATCTTCACAGTACTAGAAGATTTGGCTAAGACTCCGTTGATTTGAATCCGGCCTTTATCAGCGACTTCTTTGGCAACTGTTCTTCTTTTAATAATGCGAGAAACTTTTAAAAATTTATCTAACCGCATCACATTCACCTCTTTTATTTTTTTTGTCTCATCCGTAAAATTTTTGCGCCATACGGTAAACTTAACCATTCACGTATCGTAAATAATTCTAACTTAATGATGGTGCTAATAAAAACTGTACCACCCACTGCAACACCTAAAACTGTAACGAAAAACGCTTGACTTCGGTGATGCACACCTTGGAACAAGATGGAGATAATTCCTTGATAGACCAGTAATGACAGCATCATGATTGCTAAACTAAGCAACAGTTTTTTCAAAAAACTTCGTTCTCGAACAAAACAATTAATCGCTGCATCCGATTGTCGGACTAAAACGAATAACGTCGCTAGTAACCCAAGGATGGTAGACCAACTAGCACCTAATGTTCCCCAACGAATGGTGAAAAAGCCCGTTGTCAGTAACTTCACTAATAAGCCCACACCAGCTGCCACTAAAGGACCTTTAAAACGATTGCGACTTTGTTCAATACTTTGGTAGGCCTGAATAATGGCCATAAAAGCGATGGATAAAACATACACCCCTAAAACATCGTTGCCTTTATAATCTTTAAAAAGCGTAAAGTTCATGTACGGCAATAACATCATCAGACCAATCGAAGCCGCCGATGCCAAGGTTGTGGTAAGACGCAAAAAGATTTTTGCAACTTGTAAAAATTGTTGACGGTCTTTTTTCATAAAATATTTTGTCAAACCTGGTAAAAAGGTCGAGCTTAAAGCTAAAGCAATTACCAATCCTAATTGAACTAGTGGTTGTCCTCTATCATAGACCCCTTTGTCCACTTTTGCAGCTAAATCAGAGAGCCCGAAAAGCATGAGGGCATTTTTTACTTTAAAGGAATCAATTAATTGAAATAGAATCAGAAAAGCACTATATAAAGAGACCAAACCACCCTCAATCATTAAACGTTTAAATAGTCCTGTGGTTTGAGGCATAATCTTCCATTGATGCAAGTATTCCGTACTTCCACTAAGAATTTTTCGATTGTAGTACCATAAGACAAGTACCGCTAAGATACCGCCAGCCAACGCACCACTCATGGCCACCGTCCCCGTTTGGTAAATGGAGCCACCAAAGTAATGATAGGACAACGCAGCTACTAGAATAACCCCGACACGCACAAACTGTTCCATCACCTGTGAAATACCACTAGGCACCATCAACAAATGACCTTGAAAATTCCCACGATAGAAAGAAAGAATTGGAACGAGTAAAAAGGTAAAGGAAACAACTTCCATTAATGGTTGGAGTGCAGCATCCCCCATACTAATAGCAATTTCTTGACTACCAAAGAAAAAGAAGGCCCAACAAGCAATCGCTAACCATAACACATAGGGATATAGTTGGCGCAACACTTGTTTTTGACTCCGAATATCTGGTTGTTCAGCAACAATTTTGGAAATAAATTGCGGTAAACCTGACAATGCTAATGTCATCGCAATCCCATAGATTGGATAAACTTGCTGATACACGTAAAATCCTTCATCCCCTACAAAGTTCTGAAAAGGAACGCGATAAAACGCACTCAACACTTTTGCAATGAAGGAAGCAATGGTTAACACAACGGCACCTTGCATCATTCGCTGCATTTCTTTTTGTGCCATCTTCTAGGCCTCCTTTTAAAGGGAATCCGTTTCTTGCGAATGTTTGTATTTTTCTTGTCGCAATGCGGTTGTAAAAGTAGCAATTTCTTGAATCCAAACAGCTTCTTTACAATCTTTCGGCAACTTCAAGGAAATAGTCATTTGTTCTTTCTCAACTGCTAGATCCGCTTTTAAGCTGGTTGCCGATAACGCTTCAAACAACTGCTCCACAGAGTATGTTTTTGTGCCAATTTTACTTAACACAAACTTGACTTTTTGGTCGCGTTTACGAATACTTTCTAACAAGGCACGGTCGCCATCCATTTTGATACGGCCAGTGGTTAATAAATGCGCCACTTCGTCAGGATACTCTCCAAAGCGGTCTAACAAGTCCGCTTCTAATTCTTCGTACATATCCATATTTTCTAATTGACGAATCCGTTTATAAATTTCAATTTTTTGTCGTTCGTCTGTAATGTACGTTCCTGGAATATAAGCATCAATGCCCAAATCAATTTCAACAGACGTTTTTTGGTCTTGGATATTTTTTCCTTGTTTACGAGCAACTGCCTCAGATAACATCTGTGAGTACATATCAAACCCAACCGAATCAATGAAGCCATGTTGTTGGGCACCAAGAAGGTTTCCGGCCCCTCGAATGGAAAGGTCACGCATCGCAATTTTGAACCCAGAACCTAATTCCGTAAAGTCTTTAATTGCTTCTAAACGTTTCTCACTAACTTCGTTTAGGATTTTTTGCTGTTCGTACATAAAATAAGCATAGGCCACTCGATTGCTACGCCCCACACGACCACGTAATTGATACAACGTAGATAAGCCCATGTAGTCCGCATTTTCTACAAACAAGGTATTAGCATTAGGAATATCTACTCCTGTTTCAATAATTGTTGTAGTGACTAATATATCATATTGTCCTTCAATAAAATCAAACAAAGTATTCTCCAGTTGTACTTCTGTCATTTGACCATGTGCATACGCAATTCTTGCATCTGGAACTAGCGCTTGTAACTCTTCAACTTTTCGTTCAATCGTATCTACTCGATTGTATAAATAAAAGACTTGACCATCTCGAGCCATTTCTCGCTCAATCGCTTCCCGAATCGCCCCAGGATTATTTTCCATGACATACGTTTGGATCGGATAACGATTCTCTGGTGGGGTTTCGATGACAGATAAATCACGGACACCTAACATCGACATATGAAGGGTCCTTGGGATTGGCGTTGCTGTTAACGTCAAGACATCCACTTGTGAACGCAATTGTTTTAGTCGTTCTTTATGTTTCACTCCAAACCGTTGTTCCTCATCAATAATCAACAAGCCTAAATCACTAAAATTAATATCTTGCGACAATAAACGATGGGTACCAATCACAATATCTACTTGGCCATGTTTAATTTTTTCAATTGTTTCATTTTGCTGTTTTTTCGTGCGGAAACGACTTAATAAACCAATTTCTACAGGAAAGCCCTCAAACCGCTCTTGAATCGTTTCGTAATGTTGTTGCGCTAAAATAGTTGTTGGCACTAAAAAGGCGACCTGTTTATTGTTGCTAACAGCTTTGAAGGCCGCTCGTAAAGCCACTTCTGTTTTACCAAACCCTACATCGCCAACTAACAAACGATCCATTGGTCGAGATTTTTCCATGTCGTGTTTAATTTCGGCAGCACTACGTAATTGATCATCTGTTTCAGAATACGGAAAAGCCTCTTCAAATTCTTTTTGATACGCATCATCTGGCGGAAAAGCATAGCCTTTTTCCGATTCTCTTGTCGCATAAAGTAAGATTAAATCATCCGCGATATCTTCAATTTTTGAAGCAACTTTTCGTTTAGTTTTCGTCCATTCACTGCCGCCTAGCTTGTTAATTTTCGGCGTTTTAGACTCGGAAGCAACGAACTTTTGAATCAAGTTCAATTGTGTTACTGGAATAAATAACTTGTCATCATTTTGGTACAAGATAGTCATGTAATCTTGATGGACCCCATCAACTTCTAAGGTTTCCATACCAATATATTTACCAATCCCGTGATTCGCATGAACGACATAATCGCCCGTTTTTAAGTCGCTATAACTTTTCAAACGTTCCGCATTAGAAATTGTTTGACGACGTGCCCGTTTTTTGGTCGTTGTATGAAAAATTTCTTTTTCCGTAATCGCCACGAGCTTGTTTTTAGGTAATTCAAACCCTGTTTGTAATGCCCCTTGGACAATTTGGACATGCCCATCTAACAACTGATCCCAATTGCTTACTACGCTAGGTATGTCAAAGTCCTGAAATAGCTCTTCGACTTTTTGAATCCGTTCTTTCGTAGGAACAAAAACAACGACCGTTTGGTTTTGCTTTTGCCAACGGTCCACTTCCGCTTTTAGCAACGGCATTTGACCGAAGAATTGTTGCATTGAACGATATTGGAAATTATGGACTTCTTGGAAACGAAGATTCCCCATCCCTTTTTGAAAAAGTGAAAAGAAGGTCGTATTTCGTGCAGTTTTTCGCAATTGATCATGAAAGTCTACACCAAAAGTTTGTTCAGAAAACACGCGCATTTCTTCAATTTTCAGGGTTTGCCATTCCGCTTCCTCTCTAGCGATTTCTCGCTCCGTTTCCATCATACGAGAATAATCATCCACAAAAAGCAAACTATTTTCTGGTAAATAATCTAACAGCGTAGTTTTTTGTTGGTACAGAAAATCTGTATAATAGTGAGCATTTTCTGTAGGAATCCCTTGTTCCCAAGAAGACAGCAACTGACCAAAATATTCTTCTAAAAAATCGGTCTCCGTTTGATCTTTAGCTGTCGCTAAACGTTTTTCTAGAGCATCTTGTAACCTCGTCATGCCATGATTCATATCTGCCTTTGAGAATACTAAATCAGTCATTGGTGAAATCGTTACTTCTTCAAGATTTTCTAATGAGCGTTGAGTATCCGCTTCAAAATAACGGATTGAGTCAATTTCAACATCAAACAGTTCCACCCGAACAGGGTATTCGGCATTTAGCGGATAGACATCAACAATGCTTCCGCGAATACTAAATTCGCCAGGCTTTCCGACCATCGATTGGCGTTCATAGCCCATTAACACTAAGCGTTGCGCGAGGATCTCAGGTTCTACTTCTGTCCCGATTTCCCAATGAAGTTGCGCATTTTGCCACGTTTCTTTCGTTGGCAAATATTTTCGTAGTCCAGCTACTGGTACGACCACGATTCCTGCATTCGCTGTCATCAGGAAATTTAACGCACTCACTCGATCTGCGCGCGCTTCTGGTGAAGAAAAGGCCATTTCGGCGGATAACACTTCATCTACTGGAAATAGATGAACTTGTTCTGAAGGTAAAATATTTAAAAAATCATCTACTAATTGATTGGCATAGTATAGGTTTGGAACCGCAATAACAATTTTTTGATGCGTCTTTTGTAAAGCGCCTGCCATCAGTAATGTTTTAGCAGAGCCTGATAACCCAGTAATTAGTTGGCGCGTTCCTGTTGTCATTAGTTGACTGCGCCATGATTTAGCAATTTCTGTTTGGCTAATTCGTTCGATAATATTCAAACAAGGGCCCTCCTTTCTGCTATTTTCCATTAAATTGATTCATTGTTTCAACAAACGTATGTCCTTCGCATGCATATAAAGCGGCATCGGCTGCTTTTTTTACAGCAAGTAACATCTCTTCGTGTGTTTCTTTGGGAAAAGTACTTAGTACATGGTGGATAACTGTATCATTTTTTGAGGGCCGACCAATGCCAATTTTAATTCTAGGAAAGACATTTGTGCCTAAATGGGCAATCAGACTTTTTATCCCATTGTGGCCGCCAGCACTACCTTTTTGCCGTAAACGAATTTTACCGACCTCTAAGTCTAAGTCATCATAAATAACAATCAAGTCTTCCTCATCTACCCCAAAGTAGGTCAACAACGGACCAACAGAGCGACCTGATTCATTCATAAATGTTAATGGTTTCACTAACAATACTTTCTCAGTCCCTATAAAAAACTCTGCAATATCTGCTTCAAAATTACTATTATTAAACGAAACATTTTGCCGATACGCAATTTCATCTAGCGTAATAAAGCCAATGTTGTGTTTTGTTTCTTTGTATTTACTACCGGGATTTCCCAGTCCTACGATTACTTTCATCTTTCATTCTCCTTGGATTATAAGCTTGCCAACACAAAATGGCTGGGAAGCGTATGCGCTACCCAGTTTTATTCATTATACCATAGAAATAAAAAAACTCGCAGTCTTTGAAGATTAAGAAAGATGTAAAAAAAATTTTTTAGAAATTTAAATATGCATAAGATAGTGAAATTACGCACATGTAAGAGCTACCATTTTGAAACAGGTCTGAAAACTGTATCATTTTTACAATCAAAGTTCGTGACATTTTTTACAAACCATGTTACTATCACTTTAGCAACAGGAAATAAAAACTCGTTGCTCACGAAAAAGAATGTAGAGGAAGGAATGGTACACATGACTGCAGCCGCAGGGAATAAAGATCACCAAAAAGTAATTTTAGTCGGGGACGGTGCCGTAGGTTCTAGCTATGCCTTTGCTTTAGTAACTCAGAATATTGCTCAAGAAGTTGGGATTATTGATATTAATGTACCAAAAACTGAAGGAGACGCGTTGGACTTATCTCACGCATTAGCATTTACTTCTCCTAAAAAAATCTATGCTGCTACTTATGACGATTGCCATGATGCAGACTTAGTTGTCTTAACAGCTGGTGCGCCTCAAAAACCAGGCGAAACTCGTTTAGACTTAGTTCATAAAAACTTGAAAATTAATAAAGAAATCGTTACAACAATTGTTGATTCTGGTTTCAACGGTATCTTCTTAGTTGCCGCAAACCCAGTTGATATTTTGACTTATTCAACTTGGAAATTCTCTGGCTTCCCGAAAGAACGAGTAATCGGTTCAGGAACTTCACTAGATTCTGCTCGTTTCCGTCAAGCAATTGCCGAATTAGTTGACGTTGATGCACGAAATGTCCATGCCTACATCTTAGGTGAACACGGAGATACAGAATTCCCAGTTTGGTCACATGCAAATGTCGCTGGCTTACAAATTTACGAATGGGTGAAAAATAATCCTGACGTCGATGAAGAAGCAATGGTTAATTTATTCTTCAACGTACGCGACGCTGCTTACACAATCATCGAGAAAAAAGGAGCTACTTTCTATGGAATCGCGGTGGCACTAGCGCGTATCACTAAAGCTATCCTAAACGATGAAAACTCTGTGTTACCATTATCTGTTTATTTAGAAGGTGAATATGGTCAAAACGATATTTATATCGGTGCACCAGCGATCATCAACCGCCAAGGAGTTAAACAAGTCATTGAAATTCCATTAACAGATGCTGAACAAGAAAAAATGGAAGCTTCTGCTTCTGCATTAAAAGAAGTTATTGAAACAGCTTTTGCTAAATTTGAAGCAGAAGAAGCAAAATAACTCCTTCTATAATAGTCGAAAATTGAAAATAACCAAGAGTGACCACTATTGTTACTCCGCTTTAAAGCCTGGTACAAAAATCCAAAGTGATTTTTGCACCAGGCTTTACTTTTAATCTGTTTTACTTTACTCATCACTCAACTTTTTAAAAAAATTATTGTTTTGTTTAGCTCGAAAAATAACAATAACCAAAAATAAGTTTGTTATCTAAAATTCACTACACTACTTAATACAGTCCATCTGCTTCTTCTTTTGTCACAATGTAAATATTTTTCATTTGCGTATAAGCATCTAGCATTGATTTATGCGTTTCTCGACCAATTCCTGATTTTTTATAACCGCCAAATGGCGCGCCCGCAGGCAATTGATTGTATGTGTTGACCCACATCCGACCTGTCCGTACACCACGAGCAACCCGTAATGCCACATTGATATCTTGAGAAAAGACGGCACCACCTAGACCATATTCAGAATCATTAGCTAAACGAATGACTTCTTCTTCCGTTTCAAATTTAATCACTGTTGCAACAGGACCAAAGATTTCTTCTTGGGCCACGCACATTGTATTCGTGCCGTTCGCTAATAACGTAGGTGCTAAAAATGCCCCCTTGTCTAGCCCATTTTCTGTTAAACGTTGCCCACCAGTAATCAGTGTAGCTCCTTCCTTCACACCAATTTCGACATATTTTAAAATTTCTTCCAATTGATGCTCATTGATCTGAGCGCCCATTTCAACATCTTTTTCCCACGGGAAACCAACGTTCACTTGTTCAAATTTTTCCTTTAAAGCTTCTACAAATTGATCATAAATACCTGACTGAACGAACACACGAGACCCAGCACAACAAACTTGCCCTTGGTTGAATAAAATTCCTAACTGCACACCTTCTAATGCTCGTTCCCAATTGGCATCTTCAAAAATAATGTTGGCTGATTTTCCGCCAAGTTCTAAAGTGGCTGGAATTAGGCGGTCGGCCGCCGCTTTAGCGACAGTGTACCCCACCTCTGTTGAACCTGTAAAAGCTAGCTTATCAAACCCTGGATGTGCCAACATATAATTTCCTGAATCAGAACCACGACCGGTGATTAAATTCACTACTCCTTTCGGCAAGACTTGATCAAAAATTTTAAACAATTCCAACAGACTTAATGATGTGCTCGAGGACGGATGAATCACAACCGTATTACCTGCTGCCAACGCTGGCGCTAATTTCCAAGCGCCCATTAATAAGGGGAAATTCCACGGAATAATTTGACCCACAACACCAATGGGTTCTTTCACAACAATGGATAACGTATCCTTATCAAATTCTTTGACAGACCCTTCTTCTCCACGAATCACACTAGCAAAATACCGAAAATGGTCTGCACTGGCAGGGACATCAATTGATTGCGTTTCCCGAAGCGGTTTTCCATTATCTAAAGTCTCCACCATAGCCAAATGTTCTTGATTTTCTTCAATCAAATCAGCAATTTTCAACAAAAGATTGCTTCTTGTTACAACGTCAACATCTTTCCATGTCTGAAACGCTTCTTGAGCTGCTTCTACAGCTCGATCCACATCTGCATTTGTGGCATCAACAAATTCTGCTAATTTTTCGCCATTACTAGGATTGTAACTAGCAATCATTTTGTTACCACTACCTGTTGTCCACTCTCCATTAATATACAATTGATAGCTACTGGCAACTACTTGATTTATTTCTTTTTTACTCATTTACCCACCTCTTTTTTTATTTTTGTATCCGCTTACAATTATAAGACATCTTTCACCTAAAAGTAAATGATTCTACCTAAAAAAAATATAGCTCTCAGCGACTGTTGCTAACTCATCCCGACCTGAAGTCTCCTGGCAATAACTGAATGTATTAAACTTTATTGGAGAGAACTTTTGCCACAAAAAAAGCTAGCACTGAAGAATTAAAATTGCTTCTTCAGTGCTAGCTTTGATTTTTCCAACTCATTCGTTCTTATTGACAAAGAGCTGATTTTTTTATTTATCTTTTGGAACGATATAGTTCATTAAATGTGTTTGATCGGCTGAGATTGTACGTGTCGAAACAACGTTTAATCCCTTCACGTTCATTTCAGAAATTAAGATGCTACCATCTTTAAAGACTTTTTCCACAAACGCGACATGACCATAAGTATTGTCTGCGCCTAAAACGCCAGCTGGGAAGGAAACCGCTGCGCCTGCTTTTGGTGTACGACTTACTTTGTACCCGCGTGCACGACCTGTTTCGCCCCAATCTTGACCATTCCCCATTGTTAAGTCCACACGTTTACCTAATTGCGTAATACGGTTGTAGACATATTGTGTACAGTTGCCCCAAGCATAACTATTAAAGGTGTCATAGTTTTTGCCATTATAGGCTGGGAAATTTGATTCCATTGGTTCAACGGTTGCTTTTTCTTTATCATAATAAGTTAAATCGTATGTTTTAATTAACGCATTTAATTTCTTATGGTAATCTTTGTCCGTTGCGTATTTTCCTGTTAGGAAACGTGTCGCTTCTTTGTATGATTTGGCTTCCGTTTTCCAGACACCATGATAGAAATCTTTATTGGAATCTAAACCATTTTTCAATAATTTCGCATAATCTTCCATTGATTCTTTATACGTTGGATATTGACGGAATTTTGCTTCTACTGTGTATAGGTTACCGAAACCATTGTCTTCATAGGTAATAAAAGAAACAGATTGACCTTTGTAATCGCCTTTAATACCAAACAAATTGTAGTTTGGTTTCTGGCTTAATTTACTATTGCCGCTGCCACTTTCTAAAATTGCTTGAGCAATCATCACACTAGCATATAAGTTTTTGTCCTTGGCCACTTTCCGAGCAGATTCACCGATTTCTTGAATAAACTCTTCTGTCTTCTTCGTTTTGCTGACCGTAAACGTCTCATCGTCTTCCACTAACCCAACCGTTTCATTTGTAACCGGTGGGACTATTTCGGGCTGCGGTGTTGACGCTGCTGGTTGTTCTACTGGCTTTTCAGCTGGCGCTGTTGGTGTCACTGGTTTCGCCGGCTGTTTTGATTCAGAAGTACTCGTGCCAGGTTTTGGCTGTTCTTTAGAAGAACTTGGTGTAGTCGTCGGCGTGGTACTTGATTCAGTTGTACTTGTTGACGTAGAATCTGTGGTTGACTCTGTTGCACTCGTTGAGGTGGAGTCAGTAGTCGATTCTGTCGTACTTGTGGATGTTGAATCCGTTGTGGAATCTGTCGTTTCGGTTCCTGACGTTTCCGTGGACTCCGTGGTTGCAGATTCACTTGATTCGGTTGAACTTTCTGTTTCAGTTGTTGATTCTTCTGTCGCTTCTGTTGTTTCACTAGTCGCTGTCGTTTCAGTGGCTTCAGCAGTTGTTGCTTCTGCGGTTGTTTCTGCAACAGAACTATTTTCAGCTACCAAGTTATTACCTTCTGCAAATGCACCTACTGGCATTGATGAACCTAAAAGTAATAAGGTAGAGAACAGGGCAAATTGTTTTTTCATACTCATTCTCCTTTTTTATTTTTCTCCATTTATTTTTATGTACCAACATATATAATTGACATAGTTATTGTTTAAATGGCTCCTTTTTTAATAGTATACTGTTTCATAAAAAATTTCTAGCAAAAAGTTAAAAAAATAGAAGAAAATTCACAAATTCTTCTATCTTTTTTTGGTAATTTTCTAAGAAAAAAAAGAAAGGGCTTGAACAAACATCAATGTCCTCTCTTTTTCTCGTTATCCTTCAAACAAAATACTTTTTTTTCGAAGTGCCTCTTTGATTTCTTGGAAAGTTTCTTCGTCTGCACAGCGAATAGTATGCAGATGGACGCCTCCTGTTAAAACTGATAGTAATGTAGCATGCTCTTTTTGATACTTGTCCATAAATTTATCAATATCTTTCTCTGATTGAATGCGCAAACTGCCAATTAATTCCCCATAAAGCGGATGTGCAATACTCACATCTACCACTTCTCCACCTTTGGCAACAATGACTGACAATTCTTCTCTCGTTTGTTCAGGTGTATGTTGACAAGCAATTTTCCGTTCAATTCCTTCTAAAGGTTGTTCCAACATATACCCTCGAGCTGTTGCGACAATTTCGACCCCTGTCGCCCGTAATAGAGCGACATCTCCTACAATAATTTGTCTGCTGACATCAAAAGCTTTTGCAAAACGAGTGGCACTAATTGGCTTTTCGGTCTCTCTTAATCTTTTAACAATCTCTCTTCTTCTGATTTCTCCATCCACGACCTTCGCCTCACTCTCCTAAATGTTTTTCTTGGAAACGTTTAGAGGCGTCCATAATTCCCTGGAAAGTCTCAGATAATGTTTCTTCATACTCGGCATTTTCAACATGATTCAGAATAGTTTCTAATACTTGTTGTTCTCTTTCAGAATCAAAAACCGCATGACCTGCTTTCTTTTTCACTGCAGCAATCTCTGCGACGACGTCCATCCGCTGTTCTAATAAACGGACCAGTTCCTTATCGATTTGGTTAATCTTTGCTCGTTGTTGTTCTAAAGAAGTTGTTGGAGCGTCATCTTCAGTCAATTCTTTAATTATCCGTGCTGGATTACCTGCGATCACACAGTTTTCTGGGAACGATTTAGTCACAACAGCACCTGCTGCCACCACTACATTATCGCCTAATGTTACGCCAGGAAGGACAATCGCTCCACCGCCAATCCAAACATTGTTGCCAATGATAATTCGTTTCCCTGATTCCATTCCGCTATTACGCTTAGCCGCTTGTAATGGATGCTCGGCTGTATAAAGTTGCACATTGGGGCCAAACATACAGTTATCGCCAATTTCAATTGGACAAACATCTAAAAAAACGTTATTAAAATTGGCATAGAAATTTTTTCCCACAGAAATGTTGTAGCCATAATCAAATTGAATCATCGGTTCGATGTACGTCCCGACACCCACTTTTCCAAATGTTTCTTCTATTAATTGACGACGAATATAAGTGTCTGGTTGTTGGTTAATTAACGCCATTTGTTCACGGGCTTTTTTGCGATCAGCCACTAATTCAGGATCTGAGGCAAAATATAGTGCACCTGCGATCATTTTTTCTTTTTCTGATTTAAATTCTTCCATTCCGTTACTCCTTTATCGTTAATTCTGCAAATATCGTTTCGGCTTTCGCTTCTAAAAAATAATAAGGTTGTTGTAAAAATAGCGGCGTTTGATTAATGGCTAAAATAGCTGCCGTTGGTTGTTTATAATGAATCAAATCGCAAAATGGATGCACTTGAAAACTCGTGCCGACAATCACGATTAAGTCGGCAGAAGCAACGGCCTGAATGGCTTTTTCGATTGCCTCTTCGGATAATCCTTCTTCATACAAAGTAATAGCTGGACGGATTTGTCCATGACAGTCTGCGTGCCGATCACTAAGTAAATAGTCTTGCCAAGGAACCGTTGTACCACAAGTTTGGCAATAACATTCATATAAATTACCGTGAAAGTCCACCACTTCTTGGCTACCTGCTTTTCGATGAAGCCCATCAATATTTTGTGAAACAATTTTTCCCCGTTTCATTTGCTCTAATTGTGCCATTTTCTGGTGAATGATATTAGGTTGTGCGTCTGGATGATAGAGCGTTTTAACGAATTGATAAAACTTTTCTGGCTCTGTTTTTAAGCAAGTCCGGCTCAATAAGTATTCCGGTTGCTGGATTCCTTGATAGACACCTTTTAAGGAACGATAATCTGGCACACCTGAGGCTGTCGAGATACCCGCACCTGTTAAAAATGTGATTTTTTGTTGGGTTGCCAACCAATGAATTGCCTCGGCTTGCGTGATATCTTGCATATCGATTCAGCTCCTAATCTTCTATATTATAACGTATTTTAACATTAGCACCAAAAGTTTTTCCACTTTTTGAAAACTTCTTACCTATATATTGATTTATCTTGAAAGAGTTTGTGACAAATTTCTCAACTCGTGGTAAAATATGCATGAGTAAAAGTGAGGTGAAACAACAATGGTCGCATTTATTATTTATTGGGCTGCAATTATTGCCTGCATCGCTTGGGGCGTTTTAAGCATTTGGTTCTCTGTTTTTTATCTTTCTCGTAAAGAAAACGGAAATCTTTGGGCTTTTGCGTTCTTCAACGTTATCGCTATTATCGCCTTAGCAATTGTTTTATTAGTTTACAAAACTTGGGATTTCGGTATCTTAACTTACTCAAGTCTAATTTATACAATTTTAGCTTCTTTAGGTGTATTGACTGTTCTTCAAGCTATTTTAGGTCGTGAACCAAAAGCTGTCAAAGCTTAAGTAAAAAGCAACTGTTCCTTTAGGAATGGTTGCTTTTTTCGTATTAGTTTCTATTTCGTAGGGAAAATGTTACGCTAATTTCATGGTGTTTGTGTCCTCTTGATAAATTCCTTTGCTGGAACATATTGACTTTCTTCTGGATTTATCCTAAAATTAATAACTGAATTTAATAACTGAATAGTGCCTCAAAAAAGAGGTAGAGGTCGCGGTTTTTATTACGCTTGTGGAGTGAGAGGACACTGGGAAGCAAGTTTAGGATCAATCGCCGAAATGCATAACGGAGCCTCTTCTGTTGTGTGTTGGGACGTAAGTTAAGAGCTTGCGGACTGTCTTAGTAGTGATGCTAAGTTGTGCTATGTTTCGTTGAGGAATTTTTTTCGACATTACCTAGCAACCTTACATCTGTTTGGTTGTTTTTTTGTATTCAAAAATAGGTTGTGACAGAAGTATTCTCCTTTAAAAAGACAGAATCGCTTTTGCTCAGCTGATTATCAAAGCTTGTTGATTGAAAAAAGACAAAACGATCAATCAGACAAGAAATTTAAAGGAGAGAAAAAGATGAACAAAAAAGTTTTTTCATTCAGTCTACTACTTGTCACGCTATTTTCGTTACTTGGCATGACAACCAACGCTTCGGCGGAGGAAAATGGTGAATTTCGTGTCGGCATGGAAGCTGGCTACGCCCCTTTTAACTGGTCACAGAAAAATGACGCACATGGCGCAGTGTCTATTCAAGGCAACTCTTATGCAGGCGGCTATGATGTTCAAATTTCTAAAAAAATTGCCGATGGTTTAGGTCGTAAATTAGTAATCGTCCAAACCAAATGGGATGGCTTGGCACCCGCCTTACAATCTGGAAAAATTGATGCCATTATCGCCGGAATGAGCCCAACCGCTGAACGAAAAAAAGAAATTGCTTTTACAAACCCTTATTATGAATCACAATTTGTCGTAATTGTAAAAAAAGATGGCAAATACGCTAATGCAAAAAGCTTGAAAGATTTAGCTGATGCTAAAATTACAGCTCAACTAAATACATTCCACTACGGATTAATTGATCAAATTCCAAATGTCAATAAACAGCAAGCAATGGATAACTTTTCGGCTATGCGAACAGCACTTGCTTCTGGCATGATTGATGGGTATGTTAGTGAACGCCCTGAAGGCATAACAGCAACTAGTGTCAATAAAGAATTAAAAATGTTAGAATTTCCAAAAGAAAATGGCTTTGATGCTAGCGCTGAAGACTCACAAGTAGCAGTCGGCATGCGTAAAGGCGATCCTGACATTGAAAAAGTAAACAAAATTTTAGCAGGTATTTCTCAAGATGAACGGACAAAAATTATGGACCAAGCAATCAAGGATCAACCTGCAGCAACAGATAGTGATGAACAAAAAACAGGACTTATTAACGATTTCAAAAATATTTGGAATCAATATGGCGACATGTTTTTACGTGGTGCTGGTTTAACGCTATTTATCGCGTTAATTGGGACAGTTGTCGGAACAACCCTTGGTTTACTAATTGGTGTCTTCCGTACAATTCCAGATTCTGAAAACCCAGTCGCTCGTTTCTTCCAAAAATTAGGAAATTTAATTCTTTCTATTTATATTGAAGTTTTCCGTGGTACACCAATGATGGTTCAAGCAATGGTTATTTTCTATGGTTTAGCTCTAGCTTTTGGCATCTCTTTAGACCGAACAGTGGCCGCATTATTTATCGTTTCTGTGAATACTGGTGCCTATATGTCTGAAATTGTTCGCGGAGGTATTTTCGCAGTAGATAAAGGACAATTCGAGGCAGCACAAGCGATCGGGATGACCCATGGACAAACAATGCGTAAAGTCGTTATTCCCCAAGTATTACGTAATATTTTACCTGCAACAGGGAATGAATTTGTCATTAATATCAAAGATACGGCCGTGTTAAGTGTTATCGGTGTTGCAGATTTATTCTTCCAAGGGAATGCTGCTTCTGGCGCAAACTTCCAGTTCTTCCAAACCTTTACAATTGTCGGCATCATGTACTTGGTAATGACTTTTGTGATCACACGAATCTTACGTGTTGTGGAACGTAAAATGGATGGCCCTTCTGCTTACGTTAAAGTAGAAGAATTAACTGAAGAAGGAAAAGAAAGCTAGGAGGCAAACAGATGAGTGCAATTATTGAAATTGAACATTTACGAAAAAGCTTTGGCGAAAACGAAGTATTAAAAGATATCAATATGAACGTCAACAAAGGAGAAGTTGTCACCATTATCGGTTCTTCTGGTTCTGGTAAATCAACGTTACTACGTTGTATTAATTTGTTAGAAAAACCAACAGATGGCAAAATCATCTATAATGGTAAAAATGTTTTAGAACGTGGTTATAGTTTGCCCAAATATCGGACCCATTTAGGCATGGTTTTCCAATCATTCAATTTATTTAATAACATGAATGTCTTAGAAAACTGTACTTCTGGTCAGATGACTGTCCTAAAAAGAAACAAAGAAGAAGCCAAAAAAATTGCCTTAGAAAATTTAGAAAAAGTTGGCATGGCTCGTTTTATTGATGCCAAACCTGCTCAATTATCTGGTGGACAAAAGCAACGGGTAGCCATTGCTCGAGCATTATCAATGGATCCAGATGTTTTACTTTTCGATGAACCAACTTCTGCATTGGATCCTGAAATGGTTGGCGAAGTGCTAAAAACGATGAAAAATCTTGCCCATACAGGGCTAACAATGGTGATTGTAACACATGAAATGGAATTTGCGCGGGACGTATCCGATCGTGTTATTTTCATGGATAAAGGTGTCATTGCCGAAGAAGGGACCGCTGAAGATATTTTTGTCCATCCAAAAGAAGCTCGGACAAAAGAGTTCTTACATCGGATTTTAACGAAAAACTAGTAAAAAAGAGGCAGTCATTCTGGTTAGAGTGACTGCCTCTTTTGTTATTTTTTGTATTGACGAATCATTGGCGGTTCATAGGAATCAATAAATGCACCAATTTCTTCTAAGGAATCTGAAATGAAAATTTTAGCTCGATCCGCTTCTGTTAAGAAACTAGTTTCTACCATTTTATCAAAAAAGGCAGCTAATAAGTCATAGTAACCATTCACATTGTATAAAATACACGGATTCATATGTTCACCGACTCGG
This sequence comes from Enterococcus sp. DIV1206, assembly GCF_051712485.1. Taxonomy (NCBI): domain Bacteria; kingdom Bacillati; phylum Bacillota; class Bacilli; order Lactobacillales; family Enterococcaceae; genus Enterococcus; species Enterococcus sp. DIV1206. The sequence continues at coordinate 180,885 of NZ_JBIOOZ010000001.1, read as the reverse complement.
CCCCAAGAGATCACCTCGCTAATTTCTTCGAGTGTGCCGGGACCACCGGGTAAAGCTAAATACACATCTGCCAATTCAATCATTTTTTTCTTACGCGCATGCATATCACTGACTGTATGCATCTTTGTAATGCCATTATGTGCAATCTCCCGCTCCATTAAAAAAGTGGGCATGACACCAATTACCTCTCCACCTTCTGCTAAAAGCGTGTCAGCCACCGTACCCATTAGACCAACATTGCCACCGCCATAAACTAGATCATAGTGATTTTCTTTCATCCAAGCGGCTAATGCTACTGCAGCTTGCTGATAGATTGGCTCATTTCCCAGACTGGCGCCACAATATACTGCCATTTTTTTCACAAACATACCCTCCATTTAGATAGATTCTTTTTTACCATCTATCCTCTGGTAGCTATGGTAGCATATTTTGATTTTCTCGAAAAGGTGCAGCCACTTTTTTTTCGTTTTAAAAGTATTTGAATTTTCAGACAATAAATGCTATAGTCTTTTTATATTTTAAAATTTCAGAAAAAGGAGCCCTATTATCTTGTCTACCTCACTCACTATTCGCTTAGTTGCCGAAGTAGATTGGCCCGCATTACATGCCTTGGACCAAATCATTTGGACAAAAAAGAATACCCCTGCCGAGATACAACCACTCTCGCTTGCGGCATATCAAGAAAAAATGAAAGATGAAACGATTTTTGTTGCCATCAGCGAACAACAACTCGCTGGATTTATTGAAGTCCATCCGCCCACTTCGTTAGCAGCTCATCAAAAGCAATGGCTACTAAGTATTGGCGTTTCGCCAGATTTCCAAGGCCAAGGGATTGGTGGTACTTTGTTGTCGTATGTCAAAGATATGGCCCAGATAAGCGGGATTCATAAGCTGAGTTTGCGAGTAATGGCTACCAATCAAGAAGCCATTCGATTCTATGAAAAACATGGTTTTGTGCAGGAAGCACATTTTAAAGAAGAATTTTATATAAATGGACACTATTGTGATGATTATCAGTATGCTTATTTCATAGAAAAATAAGAAAACCAATGTTTTCTATAAAAACTGGTTGCTCTCTGTTTCTTCTTCTGTTATTTTAAATAATAAGACAATATTAAGGAGTGTGAATCTATGCAAAAAAAGTTAGTTTGGCGTGATTATCTATACGTTGGTTCAATGTTATTCGGTTTGTTTTTCGGTGCTGGAAATTTAATTTTCCCTGTACATATGGGACAAGAAGCGGGGGCTTCCGTCTTTTTAGCAAACTTGGGCTTCTTAGCCACTGGAATTGGCTTACCTTTTCTTGGTGTCATTGCTATGGGTGTTTCTAAAAGTTCAGGTGTTTTTGACTTAGCTTCTCGGATTAATCGTCGTTATGCTCTTATTTTTACCTTACTATTATATTTAACGATTGGTCCTTTCTTTGCTTTACCAAGGTTAGCAACTACTTCTTTTGAGATTGGTCTTGCACCATTTGTTCCTAAAGACTTGCAATGGCTGGTTCTTGCTGGTTTTTCCGCATTATTTTTCTTAGCTGTTTGGCTCTTCTCTAGAAAGCCAAGTAAAATCTTAGATTATGTGGGTAAATTTTTAAATCCGTTATTTTTAGCATTGCTAGGAATTTTGATTGTTTTAGCCTTTGTAAAACCATTAGGTCATGTGGCCAGTGCCGCTGTTGGTGAAAATTATATTTCAAGTCCTTTCTTTAAAGGATTTACAGAAGGTTATAATACGCTGGATGCTTTAGCTTCATTAGCTTTTGGGATTGTTGTCGTTTCCACTTTACGAAATATGGGCGTCGAAAAACCAGGAGATATCGCTAAAGGAATGATTAAATCAGGTGCTTTCAGTGTTGTATTGATGGGGGTTATCTATACCTTACTTGCTTATATGGGAACAATGAGTATCGGGGCTTTTCCAATCAGTGAAAACGGCGGGATTGCCTTAGCCCAAATTGCCAATTACTATTTAGGCCTACCAGGGAGTATTTTACTGGCTTTTATCGTAGTTCTTGCTTGTTTAAAAACCGGTATCGGCTTAAGCACAGCCTTTTCTGAGACTTTTGAAGAAATGTTTCCGAAAGTTTCCTATCAAAAATTCTTGGCAATTGTTGTTATTTTACCAGCTATTTTTGCAAATGTCGGCTTAACCAACATCATTCAATTTGCCGTTCCAGTCTTGATGTTCCTTTATCCATTGGCGATTACTTTAATGCTTTTGGTAATCATCAGTCCTATTTTCAAACATCGACGGGAAGTCTATCAAGCAACGACCTATATCACATTGATTGCTGCTGTTTTAGATGCATTAAATAGCGCGCCTGCCTTTATCAAAGATACGGCGTTTGTAACAACGCTTTTAGAAAAAGCCGGCCAATACTTACCATTGTTCACTATTGGCATGGGCTGGGTCGTTCCAGCAACGGTTGCTTTTCTAATTAGTTGGGTTTGGGTCATGATTTCTAAAAAAGATCCTATTCTTGATTAATTCTTACCAAAACGACACTAGAAAAAATGCGGAAGCGCATCTTTTCTAGTGTCGTTTTTATGTATATTCGTTGTACCAAACTCTTGACTATGGTAAATTGAAGTTACCAACAAGTACTGGAGGAAATTGCCCATGTTAGTTACAACAACCGAGAGAATTAGCGGTCAAGAATATGAAATTATTGGAGAAGTTTTCGGGTTAACCACACGTTCTAAAAATATGTTTAAAGATTTAGGTGCTGGACTAAAAAGCGTAGTTGGCGGTGAAATCAAAGGTTACACTGATATGCAACGAGAAGCACGCGACCAAGCAATCGAACGTTTAAAAGCAGAAGCCTCTAAATTAGGTGCAGATGCCGTTGTGATGATGCGTTTTGATTCTGGCACAATTGGCACAGACATGCAATCTGTCGTGGCTTACGGAACAGCTGTTAAATACATCTAAATTTTGCAACTAAAAAGACGCAGACCTTTTCTTGTAAGGTCTACGTCTTTTTAGTTTTCATATTTCACTTCTGCTAAATACAATCCTTCTGGATGAGCAGTCGGACCCGCTAAATTTCGATCTTTGGCTGCGATAATTGCTGGAATCGCGGTTGGTTCCAGCCGCCCATTGCCGATTTTCAATAGCGTACCAACTAAAATCCGAATCATTTTGTACAAGAAACCATCGCCCCGAAAAGTGAATGTTAATTCATCCCCCGTTTCATTAACATGAACACTGGCTTCATGAATGGTTCGGACTTTATCTTCTACCGAACTTCCTGAGGCACAGAAAGAGGTAAAATCATGGGTACCTAATAAATCAGGCAAAGCTTGTTGGATTTTTTCGAGATCAATGGGATACGGAAAATAACTGGCATAAAAACGTCGAAATGGACTTCGCGGTTTGCCAATATCCACTTTAAATTGATAGGTTTTTTCGATCACGTGATAACGTGCATGAAAGTCTTCTGAAACACGTTCCACGCTTCGCACAGCAATGTCTTCTGGTGTTTGTGTGTCTAACGCAAAGCGCATTTTTTCCAACGGACGTTCCTGCGGATAATCAAAGTGAATCACTTGGCCCATTGCATGAACACCTGCATCTGTTCGTCCTGAACCAAAAACCGTCACGGAGCGTCCGTTATTCATGCGTGCTAACGTTTTTTCTATTTCTTCTTGAACGGTACGCTCATTAGGCTGCTTTTGAAAGCCATGAAAATGAGTGCCATCATAGGCAATGATTGCTTTATAGCGGGGCATAATTTTTCTTCACCTTTTCTAAGTTCTTAATACAAATAAGCCAATGGTTAACAAGACAAAGCCAAACATTACTATTGTATCTCGTAGGTGCCAATGAAGAATGCGGTATTTTGTCCGTCCTTCGCCACCTTGATAACCTCTTGCTTCCATGGCAGTCGCTAAGTCTTCCGCACGATTAAAACTACTTACGAAAAGCGGAATCAAAAGTGGAACAATAGCTTTCATTTTTTGAAGTAAGTTTCCTTCGCCAAAATCAACACCACGGGCACGTTGGGCATTCATAATCTTTTCCGTTTCATCCATTAATGTTGGGACAAAACGTAAGGCAATTGATAACATCAATGAAACTTCATGAACTGGAAATTTCACCACACGAAGTGGGCGTAACAAATATTCAATCGCATCTGATAACTCTAATGGTGCCGTCGTTAAAGTTAATAACGTTGACATGAAAATAATTAAAACAAAACGACAGAAAATAAATAGCCCATTCGTCACACCAAACTGGGTAATGGAAATAATTCCCCACTGAAAGTACACTTCGCCCCCTTGTGTAAACAAGGTTTGAAGAGCCACAGTAAACAGAATTAGCCATAATAATGGCCGAACACCGCGGATAAAGAAGCGGGCGCTGATTTTTGATAATGAAATAGCAAAAGCAGTAAAGGCTGCTATTAAAACATAACTCTGCCAATTATTTGCTAAAAAGATAATTCCAATAAAATAAAAACTAGCTAATAATTTTGCACGCGGATCTAAACGATGGATAAAAGAATCGCCTGGAATATAACGCCCAAAAATCAATTTATTCATCATTTTGCCTCACCTGCTTCCTGCATTTTTTTCAGAAGCTGATCGGCTAATTGATCGGCCGTTAATGGTAATTGCTCAAAAGAAAAGCCTTTTGCCACTAATTTTTCAGCAAATTCGGCTGCAGTTGGCACGCCTAATTGTTTTTCTTTCAGCCATTGTGTCTCTTGAAACACTTCTTGTGGTGCTCCCGCTCGGACGATTTGTCCTTTTTCTAAAACAATCACATGATCTGCGTAATTAGCCACGTCATCCATCAAATGTGTCACTAAAACGATGGTCATATTATGTTCCTTATGCAGACGGCTAAACATCTCCATCATTTCTTTACGACCCTTAGGATCCAAACCAGCAGTCGGTTCATCTAATACTAAGACTTCTGGTTCCATCGCTAGCACACCAGCAATGGCGACACGGCGCATTTGACCACCTGATAACTCAAACGGAGAATGTTGTAAGTATTTTTCATCTAAGCCGACTAAATCAAGCATTTTCTTAGCTAATTTTTTCGCTTCTTCGTCTGAAACACCAAAGTTTTTCGGTCCGAAAGCGATGTCTCGCTCCACTGTTTCTTCAAACAATTGTGCTTCTGGAAATTGAAAAACGATCCCAACTTTTTTACGAATTGGTTTTAAATTCTTATTATCAGTTTCTGGCGTAATTACACGCTCTCCAATTGTCACTTGGCCTTTAGTTGGTTTCACCAAAGCATTTAAATGTTGCAATAGCGTTGATTTGCCACTGCCAGTATGTCCGACAATCGCCGTATAAGAGCCGTCTTGAATCGTTAAATTAATATCGAATAATGCCCGTTGCTCAAAAGGAGTATTGGGTTGGTAAGTAAAATCTACTTGTTTAAAACGGATGTCCATAACCAATCCACCATCCCTTCTTCTGTTAAATAATTCGTTGGCACAACAACGCCACGCTCTTTCAAAGCTACTTTTAATTTTTCAGGAAACGGTAAATCCAAGCCCATTTCAACAAGCGCTTCTCCTGCAGAAAAAATCTTTTCTGGTGTTCCTTCGTTTGTCAATTGTCCTTGGCGCATCACTAAAATACGATTCGCATTAGCCGCTTCATCAATATCGTGGGTAATAGAAATAACTGTTAAATTGCTTTCTTCTTTAATCTTTTGAATGGTAGCAATTACTTCTGCACGACCTTCTGGATCTAACATACTTGTCGCTTCGTCTAAAATAATAATATCTGGTCGCAAAGCAACCACACCAGCGATAGCTACTCGTTGTTTTTGGCCGCCAGATAGCCGAGCAGGTTCTCGCTTGGCAAAATCTAACATACGAACCCGTTCTAAGGCATCGTGGACACGTTCGACCATTTCATCACGCGGAATACCTTGATTTTCTAAACCAAAAGCCACATCGTCTTCGACTGTTGAACCGACAAATTGGTTATCTGGATTCTGAAAGACCATTCCTACCATACGCCGGATATCCCAGACGTTTGCTTCATTTAATTCTTTGCCGCCAACTTTGATAGTCCCAGCAGCTGGCAGTAACAGACCATTGATCGTTTTGGCTAACGTTGATTTACCAGAACCATTATGGCCAATAATAGCGACCCATTCGCCTTGTTGAATGGAAAAAGACACATCTTTTAAAGCGGGAGAAGCATCTTCTGGTTGATAATTAAATTGGATATTATTTAGTTCAATGATTGGTTGCATCGCGTACTCCCTCAATCTATTTATTCTTTCTAACACTACCAAAAAAGTAGCGTTTTTTCAATCATCTGTTCTGATTCTTCACACTATTTTTTATTATACCAAAAGAACGGTCATTATGGGAGCTCTTATCTGTCTTGACAGGTCTATTTTTCATAAAAATAACTTCTTGTTCTCATAAAACAAGAAGTTACTGATTTTCTTTTAAAAATGTGTTTTCAAATATTCAAACGCATATTGGACATATAACTCAGCACCCATTGCCATCGCATCTTCATCAATATTAAAACGACCATGGTGATGTGCCCATTCCGTATCTTTCTCTGGATTACCACTTCCCACTAAGGCAAAACAACCAGAAGCATGTTCAGTATAATAACTGAAGTCTTCACCACCGGTTGTCGGCTCTTCTTGTCTTAAGGCCGCTTCACCAAAATTTTCCTTAATTAGTGTTTGAGCAAACAAGGCATCCTGCTCATCATTAATCACCGGCAACGTTCCATATTGATAATCTAACGAAGCCGTCCCACCGTAAATAGCGGCTGTTTGTTCCGCATAGCGTTGCAGCGCCTGTTCTACTCGATTACGCGTTGCTACACTAAAGCAACGAACCGTTCCTTCTAAACGTGCATTCTCAGCAATCACATTAAAACGGGTCCCCACATCCATCCGTCCAATCGTGACAACTACTGGATCTAAAGGATCTGTCTCCCGAGAAACAATCGTTTGCAGATTCATCACGAAAGAAGAAGCTATGACTGCCGCATCAATACAAGCGTTTGGCATGGCACCATGGCCACCACGGCCTTTAAAATCAACAGAAAAAATATCTGCGGATGCGAAACTTGAGCCCACTCGACACGAAGCGGTTCCTACAGGCATTTGTGACCAGATATGTAAGCCAAATACATCATCAACACCGGTCATTGCGCCTTGCGCAACCATTGCTTTAGCACCTTGCGCATTTTCTTCAGATGGTTGAAAAATTAACCTTACTGTTCCCTGAAGTTCTTCTTGGATTTCTTTTAATACTTTAGCCGCTGTTACTAACATCGCGGTATGGGAATCATGCCCACATGCATGCATCTTGCCAGCTTCTAAAGATTTATAAGCTAAATCTTCATTTAATTCCTGTACAGGTAAGGCATCCATATCCGCCCGCAGCGCAACCACTCGGCCTGGTTTGCCGCCCACAATTTCAGCAATTAAACCCGTCGGTTCTGTTTTGCGATAAGTAATTCCTAATTGATCAAGAACTGCCGCGACTTTTTCTGTCGTTCGAAATTCTTCAAATTGTAATTCTGGATGTTGGTGTAAATCCCGTCGAAAAGCAATCATTTCTTGTGCATGCTGCTTGACTAGTGCTTTGATTTTTTTCATACTTACGCCCCGTTTCTACAAACTTAATAAAATACTTGAAAAAATACCCGCTAAAATAACCGAAACAATAGTGACTGTTACGAAACCTGCCACTAACATCGGTGGCATTAAATGGCTCGTTAAAGCCGCCTGTTCTTGTTCATCTTCTGTCAATGATTGAATCACTTCATTAGTAATAATATAATCGGCTGGAAAGCCATATAAAGCTGTCAACGAAACAGCGAATGCCATCTCTTTACTCACACCTAATACACGACCAACAATTGCTGAAAAGATGTACATCCCGATAACACCAATCACAATAATCCCAATCATTGGTAAAAATAAATCCATCAACATTTCAGGTGTGGCTTGTTTTAAGCCATCAAAGACAAAAAGCATTAACCCTAAAATCGCAAAACCAAAGCTATTTGCTTTCTGCAATGGTTGCTTTTCTAAAAAGCCTAAAGACGTTGCAATCACGCCAAAACATAAACACAGCACAAAAGGACTAATCGTCACAAACGGTGCCGTCCACACAGAAACATAATAAGCGAGTGTGGCAACTAAGGCTAAACGTAAAATTCGTGAATAATCTGTATGATATCGTTTGGGTACTTTTTCAAATAGTTTAGGCACATCTGGTTCTGCTCCTGCTTCTTGCCCCTCTTGTTCATGAACCGGCTGCCATGTCCCTGCTCGATATTCTTGAAGCTTCCGCTTTCCTTCTTTTTTTAGAACAATTGAAGTTAAGGGATAACCAGCAAACCCTTGAATGACATAAATTAAAATTGCCAAAACCGAAAGTGAGGCTAAACCAGCTGATTGAGCCGCTTCTGACATTACTAATGAAGAAACTAAACCTCCTACTAACGGCGGGATTGCAACTAAAACTGTTTTTAAGTCAAAAACAAAAGTCCCTACAGCTAACAACAAGGCAATAATGCCCAGAATACCTGACAAAGCAATCACAATCGTTTTCCATTGATTAACCAATTCTTTAACAGAGAGCAGAGTACCCATATTAGTAATCAACAGATACATTAATAAAGTGGCAACCACTGTAGGAATCCCTGCCACTTCCACAATATTTTGTGGAAAAATAGTCCAATAACCAAGAATAAATAAAACACCACAAACAAAAACGGATGGAATCCAAGCTTTTGTTTTGATAGAAACTACATCACCAATGTATAAAATAACCATCAGCAACGAAAAAGCAAACATTTGCGACATATAATTCCCCCTTCTACTAACTCAGATGTTTAATTATCTGAAAATTCCAATTAATAACCAGTATAACAAACCGGAAAAGCTTCTGCAATGCTTTTAAGAAACAAAAAAGCTTTGAGAAAACAGCGTTTTCCCAAAGCAAAAAAAAATCACCTTTATATGATGAGTGCTCCCCTGCTAAAGCCATCTTTAGCAGGGAAAGCAGAGCTAGACTCGGAGTCGCCTCCAACATCATAACACTCTAAAAGAAACATCTATAAAGTGATCGGTTTATTAATTATTTAACAAATTCGATAACTACCATTGGTGCTGCATCGCCGCGTCTTGGTTCTGTCTTCAAGATACGAGTGTAACCACCTTGGCGTTCCGCGAAACGAGGTCCTAAATCGTTAAATAGCTTTTGTAAAGCTGATTCAACAACGATAGACTCATCTTCTTCACGAACACTAGCAACTTCATTACGAACGAAAGTAGCTGCTTGACGACGTGCATGAAGATCTCCACGTTTACCTAAAGTAATCATTTTTTCTACAGTTGAACGTACTTCTTTCGCACGAGCTTCAGTAGTTACGATGCGTTCGTTGATGATTAAATCAGTTGTAATATCACGTAGCATAGCTTTACGTTGGCTTGATGTGCGTCCTAATTTACGGTAACTCACGTTGGGTTCCCTCCTTCGTTTCTGTTCTCACGAGCCACTGCTGTTAAGCAGGACTGGAAACTTCGTAAAAGTCTTAATCGTCCTTACGTAATCCTAATCCTAGATCATGCAATTTAAGTTTTACTTCTTCAAGAGATTTACGACCTAAATTACGTACTTTGATCATTTCTGGTTCAGATTTGTTTGTAAGTTCTTGTACAGTATTAATGCCTGCACGTTTTAAACAGTTATATGAACGAACTGATAAATCAAGTTCTTCAATCGTCATTTCTAGCATTTTCTCTTTTTGAGTTTCTTCTTTTTCCACCATGATTTCAGCGTTTTTCGCTTCGTCAGTAAGGTTTACAAAGATATCTAAATGCTCAGTCATGATTTTCGCAGCTAAACTTAGTGCTTCTTGAGGAATGATTGAACCATCTGTCCATATTTCCATTGTTAATTTGTCGAAATCATCACGACGACCAACACGTGTATTTTCTACTTGGTAGTTAACACGACGAACGGGTGTGTAGATGGAATCAACTGGAAGTACACCGATTGGCATATCTTCTTTTTTGTTTTCGTCTGCTTGAACATAGCCACGACCAGGTTTCACTGTTAAGCGAGCATGGAAAGTAGCTCCTTCAGCAACACTACAGATAACTAAATCTTTATTTAGGATCTCAACATCACTGTCCACGATAATATCGCCGGCAGTCACGGTAGCGGGTCCTGTAATATCGATCTCAAGGGTTTTCTCTTCTTCAGCATATAATTTCAATGCTAAGCCTTTAATATTCAAAATAATTTGTGTTACGTCTTCTCGTACACCTGGAATGGTTGAGAATTCGTGTAAAACACCATCGATTTGAATATTCGTAATTGCAGCTCCTGGTAAAGAAGACAATAAAATACGACGTAGAGAGTTACCTAAAGTAGTTCCGTAACCGCGTTCTAATGGTTCAACGACGAACTTACCATAATCTCTATTTTCATCAATTTTTTCGATTCTTGGTTTTTCAAATTCAATCATTCTTATCTATACCCCTTTCAAAACGAAAAGTGTCTTGTTCAATGACGTTCCTAATTCAAACTCAGAATGAGTGGCGCTCATTAAACACGACGGCGTTTTGGAGGGCGGCATCCATTATGAGGAACTGGAGTCACGTCACGAATTGCAGTCACTTCTAAACCTGTTGCTTGTAATGAACGAATTGCTGCTTCACGTCCAGAACCAGGTCCTTTAACTGTTACGTCTACAGTTTTAAGTCCATGTTCCATTGCCACTTTAGTTGCGGCTTCTGCAGCCATTTGAGCGGCAAAAGGAGTTGATTTTTTGCTTCCTTTAAAGCCTAATGATCCTGCTGATGACCATGCTAATGCATTACCATGTGTATCAGTAATCATTACGATTGTATTGTTGAATGTAGAATGGATATGTGCTACACCTGATTCTATATTCTTTTTGACACGGCGTTTACGACTAACTTTTTTTGCTGCCATGAAGTTCTAACCTCCTTCACTTAGGAATTATTTTTTCTTGCCTGCTACTGTTTTAGTAGGGCCTTTACGAGTACGTGCATTATTTTTCGTGTTTTGTCCACGAGTTGGTAATCCACGACGGTGACGGATTCCACGGTATGAACCGATTTCCATCAAGCGTTTGATGTTTAAGTTCACTTCACGACGAAGATCCCCTTCAACTTTTAACTTATCAATTTCCGCACGAATCGCATCTGTTTGTTCGTTTGTTAAATCACGTACACGAACATCTTCAGATACGCCAACGTTTGCTAAAACTTTTTTAGCTGTAGTGTTACCAATACCATAAATGTAAGTAAGAGAAACTACTACACGTTTGTCACGAGGGATGTCTACTCCTGCAATACGAGCCATTATTCGTTACACCTCCTAATTATCCTTGACGTTGTTTATGTTTTGGATTTGCTGGGCAAATAACCATAACACGTCCTTTACGGCGAATTACTTTACAATGTTCACACATTGGTTTTACTGATGGTCTTACTTTCATGATAATACCTCCTGTGGTTTTACGGAGTACAATTATTTAAAGCGATAAGTAATACGGCCACGCGTTAAATCATACGGTGATAATTCAACTGTTACTTTGTCACCAGGTAAGATACGGATGTAGTGCATACGGATTTTACCTGAAACAGTAGCAAGAACTTGGTGTCCATTTTCTAGTTCGACTTTAAACATTGCATTCGGCAAAGTTTCGACGACTGTACCTTCGACTTCAATCATATCTTCTTTTGCCACGCACAGTACCTCCTTGTACTTGTTTCGCGTTTTCACACGATAAAACGGCGGAAACTCCAGCTCCCACCTAGAAATTCTCAACTAACTTCGTTATTCATTTTGATGTCACAAAACTGTAGAAGTCGGACTGATATATTCTACCATATTTAGTTATGTTTTGGCAAGAGAAACTGAATACAACAACAGGGTTAAACTGCGGGCAATTGGAAATTAGTTTTCGTCAATGATTTTTTTCACATCAGAAAAAACAGTATCGATTTCGCGATTGCCATCGATTGTATGCATCAAGCCTTGTTCTTTATAGAAAGCTAAGATTGGTGCGCTACTTTCAATGTTGACTGCCAAACGATTTTTAACCGTTTCGGGCTTATCATCTTCTCTTTGGTAGAATTCATGTCCGCCACAGCGATCACAAGTGCCTTCAACTTTTGGCGGGTTGAATAATTTATGATACGTTGCGCCACATGTGCGACAGATGAATCGTCCAGCTAAACGCTCGATTAATACATCTTCTTCTACATGGATGTCAATGACAGCATCAATTTTTTTGTTTAATTCTTTAAGCATTGTATCTAATGCTTTTGCTTGATCCAGTGTACGTGGGAAACCATCTAATAGGAATCCTTTGTCTGTGTCTGGTTCAGCAAGGCGTTCTTTAACAATTCCGTTTGTTACTTCGTCAGGAACCAGTTCACCTTTATCGATATAAGATTTCGCTTCTAGGCCCAAGGCAGTTTCATTTTTCATTGCTGCACGGAACATATCTCCAGTAGAAATATGTGGAATGCCATACGTATCAATGATTTTTTCTGCTTGGGTGCCTTTACCTGCTCCAGGTAATCCCATTAAAATGAGGTTCATATATTCTCCTCCTAATTTTAAAGACCGGCTTATGAAGCTAGCCATATGTGAGAATGGTGCTGAGGTAAAACCTCAACACTCGATTCTTACTTATTGATAAAGCCGACATATTGACGTTTCATCATTAATCCTTCTAATTGTTTCGTTGTTTCTAATGCAACCCCGATAACGATTAGTAAACTTGTTCCACCTAAACCGATTGATTGAGGTAAGTTCCAAACCATTTGCGCAATGATTGGAAGTAAAGCAACAAGTCCTAGGAAAATTGAGCCGACAACACTTAATCTCATTAACACGCCAGATACATATTCTTCTGTACCTTTACCTGGTCGCACGCTTGGAATGTAGCTTCCTTGTTTTTGTAAGTTTTCCGCTAATTTCTCAGGGTTTACTTGAACAAATGCATAGAAGAACGTAAACGCAACGATTAGGACAGTATAGATGATTGCCCCTGGAACTGTGTTATAACTGAAGATTTTTGTCATAATGTCATACCAATTTTCACCAGCGAATTTTGATGAGAAAGCTTGTAAAATGGCATTTGGTGTTGCAATTAACGAGCTGGCAAAGATAACTGGAATAACCCCAGCAGCATTTACTTTTAACGGTAAATAACTACTTGTTGGTGCACCAGAAACACGTTTTGTATATTGGATTGGAATCTTACGTTCTGCTTGTTGGAAGAACGTTACGACTGTAACAATCACCAAAATAGCAATAACTAAGATTGCAATGAAAATAACAGATTGCCAAATACGAGAAGACTCGATATTGACGAAGTAATCTTCATAGATTTCTTTGACTGCTCCTGGCAAACGAGAAATAATCCCGGCAAAGATAATCATTGAAACACCATTTCCGATTCCTTTTTCTGTAATTTGTTCACCCATCCAAGTCACAAACATCGTCCCAGCAGTTAAAATAACTGCAATCATCACAAAGGTACCTAAGGTTGGATTGTTGACAATCCCAGTTTGACTTAAGCTATTAAAACCAGCAGTGATCCCCATTGACTGAGCCACACCCAAGACAATCGTTAGATATCTTGTAGCTTGATTTAATTTCTTACGCCCAACTTCCCCTTGTTTTGACCATTCTACAAATCTAGGTACAATATCCATTTGCAATAGTTGAATAATAATAGAGGCTGTAATGTATGGCGAAACCCCCATCGAGAAGATAGAGAAGTTTTGCATGGCACTACCACTCACCATATTCAACATATTCAAAAAGGGTAAGCTACTTAAATCAGACAATCCCTTTGCATTCACCCCGGGCACAGTAATGTGCGCACCTAGGCGAAATACAAACAAGATTAAAACTGTAAATAAGATTTTTGATCTAATGTCTTTGACTTTAAAGGCGTTCTTTAATAGCTTGAACAATTAGATCACCTCGATTGAACCACCAGCAGCTTCGATAGCTTCTTGTGCTGATTTCGAGAATTTAGCTGCTTTCACAGTTAATTTTTTCGTTAACTCACCATCTGCAAGAACTTTGATTCCCGCTTTTTCGTTTTTAACGATTCCTGCTTCTTTTAGGACAACAGGAGTTACTTCTGTTCCATCTTCAAAACGGTTTAAAGTATCTAAGTTCACAACAGCGTAATCTTTACGATTGATGTTTGTAAACCCACGTTTTGGTAAACGACGGAATAATGGAGTTTGACCCCCTTCAAATCCTAAACGAACACCACCGCCTGAACGGGCTTTTTGCCCTTTTTGTCCACGGCCAGCTGTTTTACCATTACCAGATGAAGTACCACGTCCAACACGGTTACGTACTTGGCGTGAGCCCTCAGCAGGTTTTAATTCATGAAGTTTCATAGGTTTGGCACCTCCTTAAGCAATCTTCTATTACAAATCTATAAATCTTAAACTTCTTCTACGTCCACTAAATGTGAAATAGTGTTAACCATACCTTTGATTGCTTCATTGGCAGGTTTTGTAACAGTACTATTCACTTTACCTAAACCTAACGCTTTAACTGTAGCACGTTGGTTTTGAGGACGTCCGATAACACTGCGTTTTAAAGTAATTTTTAATTCAGCCATTATTTTTGTCCTCCTTAACCGATAATTTCTTCTACAGATTTACCGCGAAGTGCTGCCACTTCTTCGGCACGTTTTAATTGTTTTAGACCTTCAACAGTTGCGCGAACAACGTTAATAGGTGTGTTTGAACCTAGTGATTTAGATGTAATATCTGCTACACCAGCTAATTCCAATACGGCACGAACTGGTCCACCAGCAGCTACCCCAGAACCTTCTACTGCAGGTTTCATAAGGATACGGCCGCCACCGAATACGCCAATTACTTCGTGCGGGATAGTAGAACCAACCATAGGCACTTCAACTAAGTTTTTCTTCGCGTCTTCGATTGCTTTACGGATAGCTTCAGGTACTTCTTGTGCTTTACCAGTACCGAAACCAACGTGTCCGTTTTTGTCACCGACAACAACTAAAGCTGCGAAACGTAAACGACGTCCACCTTTAACAACTTTTGTTACACGGTTGATCGCTACAACGCGGTCTTCTAATTCCAAATGTTTTGGATCAATATAAACCATGAATGGTGTTCCTCCTTCTCCTAAAATTCTAGTCCATTTTCACGAGCAGCTTCAGCTAAAGCTTGCACGCGGCCATGGTAAAGGTATCCACCACGGTCGAAGACTACTTTTTTGATGCCTTTTTCAGCGGCACGTTCAGCAACTAGTTTACCAACAGCTGCAGCTGTTTCTGTTTTTGTTCCACCTGAAATTTCTTTATCCAAGGCAGAGGCACTTGCTAGCGTCACACCCGCTACGTCATCAATGACTTGCGCGTAGATGTTTTTGTTAGAACGGAAAATGTTCAAGCGTGGGCACTCAGCAGTACCAGAGATTTTGTTACGTACACGACGATGTCTCTTTTGACGTGTTTTGTTTTTATCTGGTTTTGTAATCACAATTTTCACCTCTTTGATTTAATGTTTACTACTAATATTTCAAGCAGTCAGCAGATTACGGAAAAGAGAAGCTGGCAGACAAGACAAAAGCATTTTATTGGAAAAATCCCATAAAATGACAGTTGCTTGTTGTTGACTTCTGTTTTCTACACAGCTGTTATTATTTACCAGTTTTACCTTCTTTACGGCGTACAAATTCACCAACATAGCGAATCCCTTTGCCTTTATAAGGTTCTGGAGGACGAACGCCACGGATGTTAGCAGCTAATTCACCAACAACTTCTTTGTTGATGCCTTTAACGATAACTTGTGTGTTCGCAGGTACTTCAAATGTTACGCCTTCTGGTGCTGTCATTTCGACAGGATGAGAATAACCAACGTTTAAAGTTAATTTGTTGCCTTGTACTTGGGCACGGTATCCGACCCCGATAAGTTCAAGTGCTTTTTGGAAACCTTCAGAAACACCAACAACCATGTTGTTGAAGTTTGCACGAGTTGTTCCGTGGATTGTTTTCATTTCTTTTGAATCGTTTGGACGAGTGAATGTCACTTCGTTTCCTTCGATGTTCATTTTGATATCAGAAGAAAATTCGCGTGTTAATTCACCTTTAGGTCCTTTAACTGTAATGTTGTTTCCGTCTTGCTTGATTTCAACACCAGCAGGAAGAACAACAACTTTATTACCAATACGGCTCACTTAGAGACACCTCCTTGTGTATTTTTTAGAATTACCATACGTAGGCGATTACTTCGCCGCCGATATTTTTCGCTCTAGCTTCTTTGTCAGTAATTACACCCTCTGATGTAGAGATGATTGCAATTCCTAGACCGTTTAATACTTTTGGTACTTCGTCAGCTTTTACGTATGCACGTAAACCTGGTTTAGAAATACGTTTTAAGTTTGTGATAACACGTTCTTCGTTTTTACCATATTTTAGGAAAACACGGATTACGCCTTGTTTGTCATCTTCGATGTATTCTACGTCGCGGATAAATCCTTCACGTTTCAGGATTTCTGCGATATCACGTTTGATTTTTGAAGCAGGTACTTCTAAAGTTTCATGTTTAACCATGTTCGCATTACGAATGCGAGTTAGAAAATCTGCAATTGGATCTGTCATGACCATTGAACTATTTACCTCCTTTATGCGAGTTTACTTGTTTACCAGCTAGCTTTCTTCACGCCGGGAATTTGACCTTTATAGGCAAGTTCGCGGAAGCAAATACGGCAAAGATGAAATTTACGATAAACTGAATGTGGACGTCCACAACGTTCACAACGAGTATAAGCTTGTGTTGAATGTTTAGCAGGACGTTTGTTTTTAGCAATCATTGATTTTTTAGCCACGTAGTTCGCCTCCTTATATTATTTTTGGAATGGCATACCTAATTGTGCCAACAATTCGCGAGACTCTTCGTCAGTGTTCGCTGTTGTAACAATTACGATGTCCATACCGCGTACTTTATCTACTAAATCATAATCAACTTCTGGGAAGATTAATTGTTCTTTAATACCTAAAGTATAGTTACCACGACCATCGAAAGCTTTTTTGCTGACACCGTGGAAGTCACGTACACGAGGTAAAGAAACTGTTACTAATTTATCTAAAAATTCGTACATTCTTTCGCCGCGTAGCGTTACTTTCGCACCGATTGGCATTCCTTCACGTAAACGGAATCCAGCGATAGATTTTTTAGCTTTTGTGATAAGTGGTTTTTGACCAGTGATTAATGCTAATTCTTCAACAGCTTTGTCTAAGTTTTTAGCATTTGATACTGCATCACCCACACCCATGTTGATAACGATTTTATCAACTTTAGGTGTTTGCATAACTGAGCTGTAATTAAATTTTTCCACCAATGATGGTGTTACTTCTTTAATATATTTTTCTTTCAGGCGGTTCATTCAGTAAGCCCTCCTTCCGCAATTTTTATTTATCTAAAACTTCACCTGTTTTTTTAGAAACGCGGACTTTTTTGCCGTCGACTTCTTTAAACGCAACTTTAGTAGCTTCTCCGTTTGAAGGATCAATCACCATTACATTAGAAACATGAATTGGCGCTTCCACTTCAAGGATTCCACCTTGTGGGGCTGCTTGGTTTGGTTTTTGGTGTTTTTTAACGACGTTGACACCTTCAACGATAACTTTATCTTGTTTAGGAAACGCTGCTAAGACAACGCCTTCTTTGTTTTTATCTTTACCAGTGATAACTTTTACTTTATCGCCTTTTTTAACAAACATTACTGTTTCGCACCTCCTTTAACGTGGGCTCGAGATTATAATACTTCTGGTGCTAGAGAAACGATCTTCATGAAGTTGTTTTCACGTAATTCACGTGCAACTGGTCCGAAGATACGTGTTCCGCGTGGGCTTTTATCGTCACGGATAATTACCGCAGCATTTTCATCAAATTTGATGTAAGAACCGTCAGCACGACGAGCGCCAGATTTTGTACGAACGATAACGGCTTTAACTACTTCACCTTTTTTAACAACCCCACCTGGCGTTGCTTGTTTGACAGTAGCAACAATAACGTCACCGATGTTAGCAGTTTTACGACCAGATCCGCCTAGGACTTTGATCGTTAAAATTTCACGTGCGCCAGAATTGTCAGCGACTCTTAAACGACTTTCTTGTTGGATCACGATGTGTATCCCCCTTTCAGATTTTGTGCTTCAATCTATTAGGAAATTCTCGTTTTATTAGATAATAACTGCTTCTTCGACTACCTCTAGTAAACGGAAACGTTTTGTAGCTGATAATGGACGAGTTTCCATGATTTTTACGATGTCTCCAACTTTCGCTGTGTTGTTTTCATCATGCGCTTTATATTTTTTAGAATATTTCATACGTTTGCCATAGATAGGGTGGTTTTTCTTTGTTTCAACGACAACTGTGATTGTTTTATCCATTTTGTCTGATACCACACGACCTTGGTAAACTTTACGTTGATTTCTTTCTTCAGTCATACGCGTTTGGCCTCCTTCCACTATTAGTTAGCTTGTTCACGCAATACTGTTTTGATGCGTGCAATCGATTGACGTACTTCTTTAATACGTGCAGTGTTTTCTAATTGACCTGTTGCTAATTGGAATCTTAAGTTGAACAATTCTTCTTTTAATTGTTTTTCTTTATCTAGCATTTCGGCAGTGGTTAATTCTCTGATTTCTTTAACCTTCATTCGATTCACCACCCATTTCCTCACGTTTTACGATCTTAGTTTTTACCGGCAATTTGTGAGATGCAAGACGAAGAGCTTCACGAGCTACTTCTTCAGGAACGCCTGCGATTTCAAACATGATTTTACCACGTTTAACTGGTGATACCCAGCCTTCTGGTGCCCCTTTACCTTTACCCATACGTACGCCGATAGCTTTACTTGTGTAAGACTTGTGAGGGAAAATTTTAATCCATACTTTCCCGCCACGTTTCATGTAACGAGTCATTGCAATACGGGCTGCTTCGATTTGACGGTTAGTAATCCAGTGAGATTCAGTTGCTTGTAAACCCCATTCACCAAATGCTACTTCTTTTCCGCCTTTAGCTTCACCGCGCATTTTTCCGCGGAATTCACGACGGTGTTTTACACGTTTAGGTACTAACATGATTATTTCCCTCCTTTCTCAGTGTTTTTTTTCGTTGGAAGAATTTCTCCACGATAGATCCACACTTTAACTCCTAGTTTTCCGTAAGTAGTGTCCGCTTCTTCCCATGCGTAATCAATGTCCGCACGTAATGTGTGAAGTGGTACAGTTCCTTCAGAGTATCCTTCTGAACGAGCGATATCCGCACCGTTTAGACGACCTGATACTTGAGTTTTGATTCCTTTAGCACCAGCACGCATTGCGCGTTGGATAGCTTGTTTTTGAGCACGACGGAAAGCAACACGGTTTTCTAATTGACGTGCAATTCCTTCGCCTACTAATTTTGCATCTAAATCTGGTTTTTTGATTTCAACGATGTTGATGTGAACTCGTTTGCCAGTTAATTTGTTTAATTCTTTTCTTAGGTTTTCGACTTCAGATCCGCCTTTACCGATAACCATACCTGGTTTAGCTGTGTGAATTGAAATGTTAACACGGTTTGCAGCGCGTTCGATTTCAATTGTAGATACAGCAGCATCAGCAAGTTTTGTTGCGATAAATTTACGGATTCTTAAATCTTCGTGTAAGAATTCAGCATACTCTTTTTCAGCATACCATTTCGCATCCCAGTCGCGGATGATGCCTACACGCATTCCAATTGGATGTACTTTTTGACCCACTGATTGTCCCTCCTCTTAAATGTTTAAGCTCTGTTTTCATAAAGAAAACAGCCTATTTCATGAGACTTATTTCTCTGTTACAACTACTGTGATGTGACTAGTACGTTTGTTGATTGGTGAAGCTGAACCTTTTGCACGAGGACGGAAACGTTTCATTGTTGGTCCTTCGTTAACAAATGCTTCAGATACGACTAAGCTTTCAACGTCTAAGTCAAAGTTGTTTTCTGCGTTAGCAACTGCTGACATTAAAACTTTTTCAATGATTCCAGCAGACTTGTTCGGTGTGAATTTCAAGATTGAAATTGCATCCGCAACGCTTTTCCCTCTGATAAGATCGATTACTAAACGTGCTTTACGAGGTGAAGTGCGAACTGTTTTTGCAGTTGCTTTAGCTGATGTAATTTGTTCTGACATTTGCATATCCTCCCCTCAAAATTAGCGTTTAGTTTTTTTATCGTCAGCAACGTGGCCACGATAAGTTCTAGTTGGTGCAAATTCACCTAATTTATGTCCTACCATGTCTTCTTGAATGTAAACAGGGACATGTTTCCGTCCATCATATACAGCGATTGTGAAACCTACGAATGATGGAAAAATTGTAGAGCGGCGAGACCAAGTTTTAATTACTTTTTTCTTTTCGGCACCTTGTTGTGCTTCGACCTTTTTCATCAAATGATCATCGACGAAAGGTCCTTTTTTTAAACTACGACCCATGGTGAACCTCCTCTCAAAATGTACGACACATGGTCAAAAAAATTATTTAGTACGACGACGAACGATAAGTTTGTCTGATTTAGCTTTTTTATTACGTGTTTTGTATCCAATTGCTGGTTGACCCCATGGAGATACTGGCGCTTTACGTCCAATTGGTGTTTTACCTTCACCACCACCGTGTGGGTGATCGTTAGGGTTCATTACGCTACCACGAACAGTTGGGCGTTTACGCATCCAACGAGAGCGGCCAGCTTTACCAATGTTGATTAATTCGTGTTGTTCGTTACCAACTGAACCGATTGTTGCACGGCAAGTTGCTAAGATCATACGAACTTCGCCAGAGTTTAAGCGGATTAATACGTATTTGCCTTCTTTACCAAGTACTTGCGCGCTTGTTCCAGCTGAACGGATTAATTGTCCACCTTTACCAGGTTTCATTTCAATGTTGTGGATAACTGTACCAACTGGAATGTTTTCCAATGGTAATGCGTTACCTACTTTAATATCTGCTTCTGGACCAGATACTAGGCGCATGCCTACTTCTAATCCTTTTGGTGCTAAGATGTATGCCTTAACCCCGTCTTCGTAATGAACTAACGCGATGTTAGCAGAACGGTTTGGATCGTACTCGATCGTTTTAACAACCGCTGCGACGTTATCTTTATTACGTTTGAAGTCAATCACACGGTATTGACGTTTGTGACCGCCACCTTGGTGACGAACCGTAATGCGACCGTTGTTGTTACGACCGGCATTGTTTTTTAATGGCTGTAACAATGATTTTTCTGGTGTTGAAGTTGTGATTTCAGCGAAATCAGAACTTGTCATGTTACGACGGCCATTTGTGGTAGGTTTGTACTTTTTAATCGCCACGTCTTATTTCCCTCCTACGTTGATATTGTTCAGGACTGCTTATTCAGCAGCTTCAAATAATTGAATTTCTTTTGAATCTTCAGTTAATGTAACGATCGCTTTGCGACGTTTTTTTGTATAACCTGCATATTTACCCATGCGTTTGAATTTTGGACGCACGTTTAAGATGTTTACGTTTGCTACTTTAACATCGAATGCTGATTCAACAGCTTGTTTTACTAAAGTTTTGTTTGCGCGAGTGTCCACTTCGAAAGTATATTTCTTTTCGTCCATAGCTAACATGGATTTTTCAGTGATCACTGGGCGTTTGATTACGTCTAGTAATTCCATTATGCAAGCACCTCCTCAATTTGAGTAAGAGCTGTTTGTGTTGCCAAGACTTTGTTAGCTGACACAACATCTAACACACTAACGTTATCAGAAGTTACTACAGAAACGTTTGGTAAGTTACGAGCTGATAAAGCTGCAAAGTCGTTACCATTTTCTAAAACAACTAATACTTTAGTATCGATAGACAAGTTAGCAAGAACTTGTTTGAATTCTTTTGTTTTTGGTGCATCGAAGCTTAAACCTTCTACTGCTACCAAGTTATTTTCAGCAACTTTATCTGATAATACAGATTTCATTGCTAAGCGACGAACTTTTTTAGGAAGTTTGTAGCTGTATGAACGCGGTGTTGGTCCAAAGACTACGCCACCTCCACGCCATTGTGGTGAACGGATTGAACCTTGACGAGCACGACCAGTTCCTTTTTGACGCCATGGTTTGCGGCCACCGCCACGAACAGCGCTACGGTTTTTAACTGCGTGTGTTCCTTGTCTTAATGAAGCACGTTGCATGATGATTGCATCATAGACAACACTTTCATTAGGTTCGATTCCGAAGATTTCTTCATTTAAAGTGATTTCACCGTTTTGAGTTCCATCTTGTTTGAATAATGCTACATTCGGCATTCCTTAGTTCCTCCTTTCCCTACACTTATTTAGCTTTCACAGCTGATTTGATTGTGATTAAAGATTTTTTCGCTCCAGGAATGTTTCCTTTGATTAAGATAACATTTCTTTCTACGTCCACTTTAACAACTTCAAGGTTTTGAATTGTTACGCGGTCGCCACCCATACGGCCGGCTAGTCGTTTATTTTTAAATACACGGTTAGGCGCTACTGGACCCATTGACCCAGGACGACGGTGATAACGAGAACCATGAGACATAGGTCCGCGGCTTTGGCCGTGACGTTTGATTGCCCCTTGGAATCCTTTACCTTTCGTAGTACCTGTAACATCAACAACGTCTCCTGCTTGGAAAACATCTACTTTGATTTCTTTACCTACTTCATATTCTCCTAGCTCAACATTCTTGAATTCTTTAATGAAGCGCTTAGGAGCCGTGTTTGCTTTTGCAACATGACCTTTCGCAGGTTTGTTTGATAAAACTTCACGTTTGTCTTGGTAACCAACTTGGATAGCTTCGTATCCGTCAGTTTCAACAGTTTTTACTTGTAAAACTACGTTTGGCGTAGCTTCAACTACTGTTACTGGAATTAATTCACCAGACTCAGTAAAGATTTGTGTCATTCCCACTTTTTTCCCTAAGATTCCTTTGGTCATGAGTACACCTCCATCTTAATTTTATAGTTTGATTTCAATATTAACACCAGACGGTAAGTCAAGCTTCATTAGAGCGTCAACTGTTTTTGGTGTTGGGTTCACAATGTCAATTAGACGTTTGTGAGTACGCATTTCGAATTGTTCGCGAGAATCTTTGTATTTATGAGTCGCACGAATAACTGTGTAAAGTGAGCGTTCTGTTGGTAATGGAATCGGACCTGATACGTCAGCTCCAGTTCTTTTTGCTGTTTCCACAATTTTATCCGCTGATTGATCTAAAATACGGTGTTCATACGCTTTTAAACGGATACGAATTTTTTGTTTTGCCATCTTGTTCCCTCCTTCGCCTATTTTAAAAGTAGACATAGCTCCACGAAAATTTATCCGGCATGCTCGTTCATGGCAAAGCGTCCGAGCGTGTCGCAACCTCTCGCTTCACAGCCGGCAAATCAAATCGTTGATCTACCAATGCTTTTTACACTCCTGTAAACAGCACCTTTTTGATTATACTATGAAAGGATAGTGTTAGCAAGGATTTTCTGCGTTTTTTTGAAAGAATTTTTTCTTGTTTTGAAAAGCATTTGTTTTGTTTTTCAATTCTTTTCATTCTATTTTTATAAAAAAAGAATTTGGGATTCCTTTTTTACCAGAATCTCAAATTCTTTCTTTTTTATTCTATTAACCAATCCGGCGCATTGGAATATCATTGTTATCTGGATGAACCAATAAATATTGAATAACATCAATATTGCTTGCTTGGAATGAGGCTGCACATGCTTGCAAATATAAGTCCCACATTCGATAGAAGCGCTCGCCT
Source organism: Enterococcus sp. DIV1206 (assembly GCF_051712485.1). Taxonomy (NCBI): domain Bacteria; kingdom Bacillati; phylum Bacillota; class Bacilli; order Lactobacillales; family Enterococcaceae; genus Enterococcus; species Enterococcus sp. DIV1206. The sequence goes on along the minus strand of NZ_JBIOOZ010000001.1, from coordinate 157,061 downwards.
TTTTCGTCAACAATTTCTGTTTCTATATTATGGAAGTTTTTTGTCCAATGTTCCAACGTCAATTGATAATCTCTGCGCAAACTTTCCAAGTCAATCACTTGCAAGTCGTTTTCTGTCATATGGCCGACTAGCTCAGTGACACCAGGAATATAGCCACCTGGGAAAATATAACGATTAATCCAAGCATTTTTAGCCCCACCTTGTTGGCGACTGATCCCATGAATCAACGCCGTACCTTTAGGCGCTAAGTTTCGTTGAACGACGTCAAAATATTCATGTAGATTTTCCGCACCGACATGTTCAAACATCCCAACACTCGTAATATGGTCAAAAGACTCTCCTTTTAAATCACGATAATCCATCAATTTGACAGTCATTCGATCTTGTAGACCTTCTTTTTCTATAATATGGCGAATATGATGAAATTGCTCTTCACTTAATGTAATCCCAGTTGCTTTGGCTCCATATTCTTTCACCGCAGTTAAAATTAACGTGCCCCAGCCGCAGCCAATATCCAGTAAAGTGTCGCCCTCTTTGATAAACAATTTATCTAAAATATGATGCACTTTATTCACTTGCGCTTGTTCTAATGTATCTTCAGGCGTTTTAAAATAAGCACATGAATACGTCATTGTTTGGTCAAGCCATTTTTTGTAAAAATCATTTCCTAGATCGTAATGGCTGTGAATATCCTCTTGCGAGCGTTTTTTTGAATGACTTTCTTTAGGAAGCCATTTAATAAATTTAGCATTGTGTAAAAAGCTATCCTTTTGGTTATACACATCATAAATCAGTGCTTGGATATCGCCTTCGATTTCAATTTTGCGATCCATGTAGGCTTCCCCTAAAGTTAACGAAGCGTTATTCAGTAAATCCTTCACAGGAATTTTTTCATTGAATACAATTTTAAAAACCGGATCCCCCGACCCTTGCCCATACTCTTTGACGGTACCATCCCAGTATGTGACTTGTGTCTTTTTTGAAAAAGACCATTTAAACAGTTGACTGTACGTTTCTTTTTCTAACATTGCATACCCTCCATTAAATACCATTTGAAGCCAAAACAAAAAGAAGTCGCTTTCCGGTAGTTCGTCAAAACAAACACCACAGTCCGTTCTAAACTGAAGCACAGAAAAGTTAACACCCCTTCTATGTTCCGCTTCTTTTTTTGCAATTACAGTTCTATTCTACTCCTCTTTTAAAAATTTGAACATTCTTTTAACGTAATACCTACTATTGTTATTCTTTATCACAAAAAAACTAGAGCCAGTCCTTGACAGACTCCTCTAGTTCTAAACATTATGCTTTCTTACGCATCCGTTGTTCCGCATGGGTGTATGCACCATGCCACACGTGCCCCACATAAGGATTAACTTGAATACCGTGTTTAATCGCCGCCGCTACAAATTTTTTTGCTAAAGTTACTGCTTCTAACACCGAATAACCTTTCGCCAAGCCAGCTGTGATCGCCGCTGAAAAAGTACAACCTGCACCATGATTATAATCAGTAGGATATAATTCATTTTCCAAAAGATGCGCGGTGTGACCATCGTAAAACAAGTCCAGTGCTTTTTCACCAGCTAAGCGATGTCCCCCTTTAACCACGACATGTTTGGCTCCCATTTGTACAATTCGTTTTGCCGCTTCTTCCATCTCCGCCACGGAAGAAATTTCGCCTAAACCAGATAAGATGCCCGCTTCAATTAAATTAGGCGTAGCAACTAATGCTAATGGCAGTAAATCGTTTTTTAGGCCTTCCACACTTTTGGGTTGCAGAATTTGTGCCGTTCCCTTACAAGCAATGACTGGGTCAATCACGACTTTTTGAATTTTTTCTTGTTTAATGTATTTGCTAGCCATTTTAATATTTTGTTCATTGCCCATCATCCCTGTTTTCAAGGCCGCTACTGGACCGCCTGCAAAAACCGAAATCAATTGTTTTTCTAAGAGCGTTTCTGGCAATTCAGTTACTTCATGTGACCAGCCTGTCGTAGGATCCATCGTCACAATCGAGGTTAAACTTGAAAATCCAAAAACTCCATACTCTTCAAATGTTTTTAAATCTGCTTGAATCCCTGCCCCTCCAGTTGAATCGGAGCCTGCAATCGTCAATACTTTTTCCATTAAATCACCTAACCTTTTTCTCCAAGTATACGGAAGAAACAAGTCTGCTAAAACAGCCAATTGGCTTATTTTTTAGCCAGCCAATTCCTAAACAAAAAAAAGACCAGAGAATAAATTCTCTGGTCTTACGTCCGAATACCCCAGTTTTTCACGCTGGTTAAAACTATAGTTAAAAAGTTAATTATTTAACGATTTCAGTAACAACGCCTGAACCTACAGTACGTCCGCCTTCACGAATAGAGAAACGAGTTCCGTCTTCGATAGCGATTGGGTGAATTAATTCAACGTCCATAGCAACGTTATCACCAGGCATTACCATTTCAGTACCTTCTGGCAATTCTACAACACCAGTAACGTCTGTTGTACGGAAGTAGAATTGAGGACGGTAGTTAGTGAAGAATGGAGTGTGACGTCCGCCTTCTTCTTTTGATAATACGTATACTTCAGCTTTGAATTTTGTGTGTGGAGTGATTGTAGCTGGTTTAGCTAATACTTGTCCACGTTCGATATCTTCACGTGCTACACCACGTAATAAAGCACCGATGTTGTCGCCTGCTTCAGCGTAGTCTAATAATTTACGGAACATTTCAACACCTGTAACAGTTGTTTTAGATGTTTCGTCTTTAATACCAACGATTTCAACTTCGTCACCAACGCGAACTTCACCACGTTCAACACGGCCTGTAGCAACAGTACCACGTCCAGTGATTGAGAATACGTCTTCGACTGGCATCATGAATGGTTTGTCAGTATCACGTTCTGGAGTTGGGATATATTCGTCAACTGCAGCCATTAATTCTAAGATTTTTTCTTCATAAGACTCGTCGCCTTCTAAAGCTTTCAAAGCAGAACCTGCGATAACTGGAACATCATCGCCTGGGAAATCGTATTCTGATAATAAGTCACGAACTTCCATTTCTACTAATTCTAATAATTCTTCGTCATCAACCATATCCATTTTGTTTAAGAATACAACGATGTATGGTACACCAACGTTACGTGATAATAAGATATGTTCACGTGTTTGAGGCATAGGACCATCAGCAGCAGAAACTACTAAGATAGCTCCGTCCATTTGAGCAGCACCAGTGATCATGTTTTTAACGTAGTCCGCGTGTCCTGGGCAGTCAACGTGTGCATAGTGACGAGTTTCAGTTTCATATTCGATATGAGAAGTGTTGATTGTGATTCCACGTTCTTTTTCTTCTGGAGCGTTATCGATAGAATCGTAGCTTTGTGCTTCCCCGCCACCGTGTTTTGATAATACAGTAGCAATTGCAGCTGTTAATGTAGTTTTACCATGGTCAACGTGTCCGATAGTACCAATGTTAACATGGGATTTAGAACGGTCAAATTTTTCTTTTGCCATTTTGAATGTTCCTCCTAAAAATATAAATTTTATTGTTTGTTTTATATGTGATAGACGTTACTAAAAATCGTCTGATCATCATAAGCTATTTTACACGAAATCTTGAAAAAAGGATAGTTCTAAAAACAAACCTTTTATTCTCAAGGAAAATTATGCGTTGCCGCCGTTTTTCTTGATGATTTCTTCTTGAACAGACTTAGGTACGTCTTCATAGTGGTCAAATACCATCATAAATGTACCGCGTCCTTGTGTTGCTGAACGTAATGTTGTAGCATAACCAAACATTTCAGCTAAAGGTACCATCGCATTAACGATTTGAGAGTTACCGTGTGCTTCCATACCTTCAACACGTCCACGACGACTTGTTACGTGTCCCATGATATCACCTAAGTAATCTTCAGGAACAGTAATTGTAACTTTCATCATTGGTTCTAAAATAACTGGGTTTGCATTTTTAGCCGCAGCTTTCAATGCCATAGAAGCAGCTACACGGAAGGCCGTTTCATTTGAATCGACATCGTGGTATGAACCATCGTAAAGTTTTGCTTTGATATCAACTAATGGATAACCAGCAAGAACACCGTTGTTCATAGAGTCTTCTAACCCTTTTTCAACTGCTGGGATGTATTCACGAGGAACCACACCACCGACAATTGCGTTTTCAAACTCGAAGCCTTTACCTTCTTCATTTGGTGTAAATTCAACCCATACGTGACCGTATTGTCCTTTACCACCAGACTGACGAACGAATTTACCTTCTGCTTTAGTCGCAGCACGGAATGTTTCGCGGTAAGATACTTGAGGAGCACCTACGTTAGCTTCAACTTTGAATTCACGTTTCATACGGTCTACTAAAACGTCTAAGTGCAATTCACCCATACCAGAGATAACTGTTTCACCAGTTTCAACGTTTGTTTCAACGCGGAATGATGGATCTTCTTCAGCAAGTTTTTGTAGAGCCACGCCCATTTTATCTTGGTCAGCTTTTGATTTAGGTTCAACAGCGACTTGGATAACTGGATCAGGGAATTCAATAGATTCAAGAATAACTGGTGCATCTAATGCACATAATGTATCACCAGTTGTTGTGTCTTTCAGACCAACAGCAGCAGCGATATCACCAGAGTACACTTTGTCAATTTCTTGACGAGTGTTGGCGTGCATTTGTAGGATACGACCGATACGTTCTTTTTTGCCTTTTGAAGCGTTCAATACGTATGAACCACTTTCAAGGACACCAGAATAAACACGGAAGAAAGTTAAACGACCTACGAATGGGTCAGTCATAACTTTAAATGCTAATGAAGCGAAAGGTGCTTCGTCATCAGCTGGACGAGTTGTTTCTTCGTCTGTTTTAGTATCGATCCCTTTGATAGCATCGATATCTAATGGAGATGGTAAGTAATCAAGAACAGCGTCCAACATTAATTGAACCCCTTTATTCTTGAATGCTGAACCAGCTAATACAGGGAAGAACTCAACGTTGATTGTTGCTTGACGGATACCAGCGACTAATTCTTCTTCAGTGATTTCTTCACCTTCAAGATATTTCATCATTAAGTCTTCGTCAGTTTCAGCAACAGCTTCAACTAATTTTTCGCGCCATTCTTGCGCTTTTTCTAAATAATCTTCAGGAATATCAGTTTCTTGAATATCTGTTCCCAAATCATTTGTGTAGATTTCAGCTTTCATTTTAATCAAGTCAATGATTCCAGTGAAGTCTTCTTCAGCTCCGATTGGAATTTGAATTGGATGAGCGTTTGCTTGTAAACGATCATGTAATGATTCTACTGAATAGAAGAAGTCCGCACCGATTTTATCCATTTTGTTACAGAATACAATACGAGGAACTTTATATTCAGTCGCTTGACGCCAAACAGTTTCTGTTTGAGGTTCTACACCTGATTGAGAGTCAAGAACTGTTACCGCACCATCTAATACGCGTAGAGAACGTTGTACTTCAATTGTGAAGTCCACGTGTCCTGGAGTATCGATGATATTTACACGGTAGCCTTTCCACTGTGCAGTTGTCGCAGCGGATGTAATCGTGATACCACGTTCTTGTTCTTGTTCCATCCAGTCCATTTGTGAAGCACCTTCATGGGTTTCACCGATTTTATGGATTTTACCAGTGTAGTACAAGATACGCTCAGTTGTTGTTGTTTTACCAGCATCAACGTGGGCCATGATACCAATGTTACGAGTTTTTTCAAGTGAAAATTCTCTTGCCATTTTGTATGTTTACTCCTCTCTTTATTTAAATCGATTGTAAATTGACTTTCTGCTGCCACTTTACGCGACAGACAGAGAGGATCTTACCAACGATAATGAGCAAATGCGCGGTTTGCGTCTGCCATTTTGTGTGTGTCTTCGCGTTTTTTAACAGAAGCGCCAGTGTTGTTAGCAGCATCCATGATTTCTTTCGCTAGACGTTCTTCCATTGTGTGTTCACCACGTAGACGTGCGTAGTTAACTACCCAACGTAAACCTAAAGTTGTACGACGTTCTGGACGAACTTCAACTGGTACTTGGTAGTTAGAACCCCCAACACGACGTGCTTTAACTTCAAGAACAGGCATAACGTTTTTCATTGCTTGTTCAAAAACTTCCAATGGATCGTTACCTGTAGATTCTTTGATGATATCAAATGAATTATAGATAATGTTAGCAGCAATCCCGCGTTTACCGTCAACCATTACACGGTTGATTAAGCGAGTTACTAATTTTGAGTTATAAATTGGATCTGGTAAAACATCACGTTTTGCAACAGGACCTTTACGAGGCATCCGTAACTCCTCCTTCCGAAATATGATTTTTCAAGTTGTTATTGTCTTATTATAATTAAGCTTTAGGACGTTTTGTACCGTATTTAGAGCGGCTTTGTTTACGGTCGTTAACACCGGCAGTATCAAGCGCACCACGAACGATATGGTAACGTACCCCTGGTAAGTCTTTTACACGTCCACCACGTAATAATACCACGCTGTGTTCTTGTAAGTTGTGACCGATACCTGGGATATAAGCTGTAACTTCGATTAAGTTTGACAAACGAACACGGGCATATTTACGTAAAGCTGAGTTCGGTTTTTTAGGTGTCATCGTACCCACACGTGTACAAACTCCACGTTTTTGCGGAGAGTTAACGTTTGTTTGAGTTTTCTTAAAACTGTTATATCCTTTGTTTAAGGCTGGTGAATCAGATTTTTCTACTTTAGATTTACGAGGTTTACGTACTAATTGGTTAATTGTAGGCATTCCTTGTTCTCCTCCTTCCTTACTTCGCTTCTAGTTCCACACATCCAGGTGGTTCTTTTTTCGCGATAAAAAATAATGCAATCTCTGCACTCTTTATCAAATATGCTTTGATAGACAGTCAGCACGTCCCTATAAGGAACCTGTAGATAAAGCACCTTTGTTAGGATACCACGATAAGTATCAGCTGTCAACCCTCTTCTTTCGCCTTTCGAAAAAAAGCTTTTCCTTCTATTTAAACGCACTTTTCCTTTAAAAATTTTTATGACTTTTTCAAAAACTTTCTATCTTTTTTAGTTAATTAACGGTACAATATCTTTGACTATTGAAGGGGGCGGAAAACAGCGATGAATCTGAAACAAATGGTAGGAATCGAAGCTGCAAAATATGTAGAAGACGGCATGATTGTCGGTTTGGGTACTGGCTCAACAGCAAAATTTATGGTAGACGAAATTGGTCGTCGCATAAAAGAAGAAGGATTGTCAATCGTGGGGGTTACTACTTCAAAAGAAACAGAGAAACAAGCCTTGGCCTTGGGCATTCCTTTAAAAAGTATTGATGAGGTTCCGTATGTGGATCTTACGATTGATGGCGCCGATGAAATCAGCGCTGATTTTCAAGGAATCAAAGGCGGTGGGGCTGCCTTACTTTTTGAAAAAATTGTGGCCACTTATTCAAAGAAATGTATTTGGATTGTGGATAAATCAAAAATGGTGGACGATTTAGGAGCTTTCCCACTTCCAGTTGAGGTTGTTCCTTATGGCAGCCGCCAACTAGTGCATTTATTTGAAGAAAAAGGCTATCACCCAACACTTCGTTTAAACGCTGCTGGCGAAACATTAATAACAGATGGAGGCCACCATATCATCGATTTGCATTTAGAAAAAATTACAGATCCAGAAGCTTTAGGTTCTTATTTAGACAACTTGGTTGGCGTCGTTGAACACGGCTTATTTTTAAATATGGTTTCTATGGTAATCGTCGGTTATGAAGCTGGACCGAAAACCTTACATGTTCCCGCACGTTAAGAATGTGTGAAAAAAGATTATTTATATAGGAAGGATAATATATGAAACGAATTGGTTATGCACGCACAACTATTATTGAAGACGATTTAAAAAATCAACTAACCACTCTCCAATCGTTTGGTTGTGATGATATTTTCCAAGAGACATTTGATCCTCAAGCGGAGATCAGTGTCTTAGACGAAGTCGAAAAACTTCTTTCTGCTGGGGATACACTTATTGTTTGTAAATTGCACCATTTAGGTAAAACAACCCGCCAATTAACAGACTTTATGAAAATGTTAAAGAAAAAACAAGTTGATTTTGTCAGCATTTCAGAAGGAATTGATACTCACCTTCCAACAGGTGAAGCCTATTTCCAATTAATGGAGAGCTTATCTGCGATGGAATGTGCACTAATTAAAGAACGAACACTCGTTGGGCTCCACAAAGCTCGTGAAAACGGAAAAGTAGGTGGACGTCCAAAAATTGATGGACGTACCGTCCGCAAAATCCGTGCATTATATTATGAAAACAAAGAAACAATCCAATTTATTTCTAATAAATGCGGCGTTTCGGTGGGCACTTGTTATAAGTACATCAATTTACCTGAGACAGATGTCGAGCGGCTGTATTCCTAAGAATAAAAAAGAAGTCCTTCAGATGGGGCTTCTTTTTTGATTCGATTTCACTCTAATTTTTCAGCAACTTTCACGTTTTTTTACTATTTTCCATTGGAAATCTTGCGCAAAACGGTGTACAATAAACGTGGAAATCTTATTTTCAGAAAACTAAACTCAAAGGAGAGCTTATACATGCCAAAATTAGTTTTTTCTCGTCATGGACTTAGCGAATGGAATGCCTTAAACCAATTTACTGGATGGGCTGACGTAGATTTAGCACCTGAAGGTGTTGAAGAAGCAAAAGAAGGCGGCCGTAAAATTAAAGAAGCAGGCATCGAATTCGACGTTGCTTATACTTCTGTTTTAACTCGTGCCATCAAAACTTGTAACTATTTACTAGAATACTCAGATCAATTATGGGTACCTCAAATCAAATCTTGGCGCTTAAACGAACGTCACTATGGTAAATTACAAGGACTAAACAAAAAAGAAACTGCTGAAAAATACGGAGACGAACAAGTCCACATCTGGCGTCGTTCTTACGATACTCTTCCTCCATTAATGGAAGCAACAGATGAAGGTTCTGCAGCAAACGACCGTCGTTATGCAATGTTAGACCAACGCGATATTCCTGGTGGCGAAAACTTGAAAGTTACTTTGGAACGTGCATTACCATTCTGGCAAGATGAAATTGCGCCAGCTTTAAAAGACAACAAAACTGTCTTAGTAGCGGCTCATGGTAATTCATTACGTGCTTTAGCTAAACACATCGAAGGCATTTCTGATGAAGATATTATGGATCTTGAAATCCCAACAGGTAAACCATTAGTTTATGAATTAAACGATGATTTAACTGTGAAAGAAAAATACTACTTATAAGAACTTGTTTCTTATTAACAAAAGCGGTTTGCCTTGGCAAACCGCTTTTTTATGGATTAAATAAATTGACTTTCGGTTAAACAATCTTTATAAATCGCTACTATGTCCGCTACATCCAATGGTATATAAGCCTTTTCGGCAATTGCACTATGGTCCACAGCTTGTTGTGCCATTTCTTCAAATTTATCTGCTTCGATGCCAACTTCTGGTAATGTCATTGGAATGCCACAAGCCACAAAGTAATCATATAATGCTTGAATACCTTTTTTCGCTGCTACTTCCTCTTCTTGTTCGACTATTCCCCAAACATTTCGAGCAAATTGCGCAAACTTGCCTACGGTTTGTTCAGACAAAACGTAATTCATCCAACGAGGCGTTAAAATTGCTAAGCCAATCCCATGCGTAATGTCATAAAACGCACTTAATTCATGTTCCATTGGGTGACAAGACCAAACACCTTGTTTGCCGCGCCCTGTTAAACCATTTAAGGCTAAACTGCTTGCCCACATTAAATTAGCACGTGCATCATAATCTTCTGGATTTTCTAAAGCAATAGGACAATTTTTGATAACCGTTCGCATTAAGCCTTCTGACACAAAATCTTGGACGTCCGTGCCTGTCGAAATACTAAAATAGTTTTCAATCAAATGACTGAAAATATCCGCTGAGCCAGCTGCTGTTTGATTTTGAGGAACCGTAAAAGTATTCGTTGGATCCAAGAACGAAACTTTTGGAATCATATTCGGACCACCAAAGCCTAATTTTTGATTGGTTTCTAAGTTAGAAATGACAGCACCTGCGTTCATTTCACTACCTGTCGCTGCTAAAGTCAAGATGGTCACGATTGGTAAAGCAGGACCTGTATACCCTTTTCTGGCTGCAATGACTGTCCAGATATCTTCTTCCGAATAAAAGCCCGCAGCTATTGCTTTGGAACAGTCAATGGTTGAACCACCGCCAACTGCTAAAATAACATCGACTTGGTTTTCTTTACACAACTCAATTCCTTTTCTAACGGTTTCAATGCGCGGGTTTGGTTCGACACCGCTCAACTCAATCAATGTATGCCCGTTTTTTTGGGCCAAATCAGTAATTTGTTGGTACAAGCCATTACGTTTGATACTACCGCCACCATAAACAAGTAAGACATTTTTGCCAAATTGATCTAACACAGCAGGTAATTCGTCTAAACGATCTTTCCCAAAACGGATGTCTGTTGGTACATAAAAATTAAAGTTTTCCATTCTTTCATCCTCCATTCAATGCTCTTACGCATTTATCATACTATTTTTTCAAAAATCCGCCAATCAAAAAGCCGAGCAAATGACAGTTGCTTTCACAACGACCAATTGACCCAGCTTTTGATTCTTTTTTATAACGAATCGCTTGTTTTGATTAACAAATAAAGAAAATAAGGCGCACCGATGATCGCAACAATAATCCCTGCAGGCATTTCTCCATTGCCAGGCAATAGCCGACCAATCGTATCACTAACCAACAAAAGTAAACTCCCAAACAACGCCGCCAATGGCAATACCTGTTTTTGTTGCGTAAAACCACATTTGCGAGCAATATGTGGCGCAAGTAAACCTAAAAAATTAATTCCCCCTGTAACGGAAATCGCTGATGCCGCCAACATCACCGCTAACAGCAACGAAACGATTCGTTCTTTTTTCACAGCAACACCTACAGAAATAGCTGTTTCGTCCCCCAATTGTAAAATATCCAACAGACGATGACGCTTCATCGCAAAAAAGAACCCGATGACTAGCCAAGGCAACAAAGCGCCCACAAAGAACCAATTACTACCCCAGATACTGCCTGCTTGCCACATTGTAACAAAACGGTACTTTTCAGTGTCAATTTTTGATGTAATTAATAAGGTGAGTGCTGAAATACCCGTACTCAAAATGACACCCGCTAAGACCATTCGAACTGGCGTCAATCCTAAACGATGATGATACGCGATTACTAAAATCCCAACAGCCGCTAGCAAGCCGCCAACTAAGGCCACGAGCGGAAGTGCAAACGTTGTGATACTTGTCGTCTCAACAAAACTAATAAACAAAATCACTGCCAAACCCGCACCCGCATTAATGCCTAAAATCCCAGTATCTGCTAACGGATTCCGAGTAATCCCTTGAAGAATAGCGCCGCTTAAGCCTAAAGCTGCGCCCGCAAGGACCGCTAGCACAATCCGTGGTAACCGAAAATCCCAAACTAACAGTTGTTTGGCCTGACTTCCCTGTCCCAAAAGAAGGGCTTTTAAATCCATGACGGAAACAGATAATTCCCCTTGCGTTAAACTGATACAAGCAGTTAGGATAATCCCAACTATTAAGACAGCCACCCAACGGGACACTTTTTTCTGTGTCATCCTAGTTGCCCTCCTTTACGAAATAAATAAAGAAAGAATGGGATGCCAATTAAGGCCGTGATAATCCCAAATGGTGTTTCAAAAGGCGGATTCACCATTCGAGCGATTAAATCTGCCACCAAAACGAGGAGCGCACCGCCTAACGCCGAGAACGGAATCAAGCGACGGTAATTTTCTCCAGAAACTGTTCGCATCACATGAGGCACCACCAAACCAACAAAACTGACCGAGCCAACCAGCGCCACAGACAATCCTGATAAAAGCAAAATCGTTATACTGGCAAACAACCGAATACGCTGCGGATTTCGCCCCAAACCAATTGTTGCATCATCGCCAAACCGTAAAATAGTCATCGACGGACTAATCAGAACTGCTAATGCAAATGCGCCCAGAAAGATCGGGACGACTATTTTTAATTGTGCCCAAGAAATAACGCTGACACCGCCAAGAAACCAAAACGTTAACTCTTGACTCAAATTGAACTGAATGGCTAAGAATTGACTAAATGATAAAAAAAGGGCACTAATACCAGCTCCCACCAAGGTCAGACGCATGGGGCTTGCTCCTCGAATTGAATGATTAGAAAGATAATAAATCAGTGCCACACTCACGCCAGCACCAAGAAAAGAAACAACTAAAAGCCACCAATAACTTGCCTGAGGGAGGAAAGCAAAAACAAGCGCTAAGCCCAAGCCAGCCCCAGCATTGATACCCAGCAAGCCAGAATCTGCCAATGGGTTTTGCGTAATCCCTTGCGTTAACGCCCCACTCACCGCTAAACTTGCCCCCACAAAAGCGGCCCCTAAAATCCGCGGCAACCGAACCGTTTGGATGACTTGATGCGCTTGATTGGTCGCATCGAAGTGCGTAAATGATTCAATAATCGTTTGAATCGAAACCGACGTCGCACCAAACATCAGCGACAGAAGCATTGTCCCCAGTAGCAAAAAAAGACAGACAAGTAACACTTGCCATTGGTGTCTATAAAATCCGCTTATGCCTTTCATCCATCCAGCTCCATTTCCATCAACTCATAAGAAAGCACTAGTGGCCGCTGTGTCTGACTATGGTAACTAATTTCTGCTTGAATAGCGAAAACATCTGCTAAGCCAGTAACAGTAATCACTTCTTGCGGTGTTCCTTCATTGATAATCTTTCCCTCTTTCATCGCAATCACGCGATCAGAAAAACGAGAAGCTAAATTAATATCATGAATCGTCATCACGATAGTTTTTTGATGTTCTTGATTAATTCGTTTTAACACATTTAAAATTTCTAGCTGATGCGCTGGATCCAAATAGGTGGTCGGTTCATCTAAAATTAAAATATCTGTATCCTGCACTAGCGCCATAGCAATCCAAACCCGTTGACGTTGTCCACCTGATAAAATTGCCACAGACTCTCTAGCTAACTCAGTTAAGCCTGTTAATTCTAATGCCCATTGTATGTACTCTTGATCTTCTTTGGTGACACTTTTCCAGCCCGATTGATAAGGATATCGCCCGAAAGAGACGAGGTCAAAAACAGATAAATCGATTGTATTTTCTGGCGTTTGTGATAAGATCGCTAGTTCTTGCGCCACTTCTTTTGAAGAAAAATGTTGAAGTTCTTGGTTCTTAATGAACACCTTGCCTTTCTCAGCTGGCAAAATACGCGCAAGTGTTTTTAACAAGGTCGATTTGCCACAACCATTTGGTCCAATAATACTTGTAATAGTTCCCGCTTCAAATGAACAGTTCAGCGCTTCACTAATCACTTGACGACCATATCCTGTAGTTAAGTCCTCTGCCTCTAAATAATTCATAACCATTCCTCTTTAATTTTTCTGTCGTTATTTTACATTTATTGAGAATCGTTCTCACTCATTGTTCCTTGATTATAAAAGACCCTTCCTTAAAAAGCAATGTTTCTTCCAATCAAAAAAACGAATTATCTAAAAATGCAACTTATTTGCTCAAAAAAACAAGCGATGATTGACAAACGGTCGTTTTTAATTGATAATGAGAATCGTTATCAACTAAAAATAAAGGAGTTACACAATGAAACTTTTAAAAAAGACGGTCCTAATTGGTACCACCCTTCTTCTTGGTTCATTCTTACTCGGAGCTTGTGGTAATACGAATAAAGAAGCCAATAACGCTGACAAAACACATGAAGTAACAGATACCTTAGGCAATAAAGTAACCGTCCCCGCGAAACCCAAACGGATTATTGCGAGCTATTTAGAAGATTATCTAGTTGCACTAGGAGAAAAACCAGTGGCACAATGGACAGTTGGACAAGGCAGCATTCAAGATTATTTAGCGAAAGAATTGAAAGATATCCCCACTATTTCCTATGACTTGCCATATGAAGCGGTTCTAAAATTTGAACCTGACTTATTATTAATCAGTTCATCTGCTCTAGTTGAAGGCGGTAAATACAAAGAATACAGTAAAATTGCGCCAACTTATGTAGTCAAAAACGGCGAAAATGTCACCTGGCGTGATCAATTGGAAGATATTGCCACTGTTTTAGATAAAAAAGAACAAGCGAAAAAAGTGTTAGAAGATTATGATACCTTAACCAAAGGCGTCCAAGAAGACCTTGGCAAAAAAGATGCTGGCAAATCTGCGGCAGTCTTATGGGTAACCAACAACCAAGTCTTTATGGTTAGCGATAATCGCTCAAGCGGAACCGTGCTCTATCAGGACTTAGGCCTCCAAGTTCCAAAATTAGTGGAAGAAATTTCTAAAAATGCTACTGCGGATTGGAATCAAGTTTCTTTAGAAAAATTAGCTGAGCTTGACGCAGACCACATTTTCCTTGTAAACAGTGATGAATCAGCACCTCTTTTCCAAGAAGCAATTTGGAAGAACTTACCTGCTGTGAAAAATAACCAAGTTCATACCTATGATAAAAAAAGTAGTTGGTTATACAACGGACCTATTGCGAATACTCAAATTGTTGAAGATGTAAAAAAAGCGCTCTTAAATTAAAAAAAATGCTTGGATGAAAATAATCATCCAAGCATTTTTTAATTAGCAATTGCCGTTTCTAAACCAACTTCAATCATTTCATTAAACGTCGTTTGGCGTTCTTCTGCCGTTGTTTCTTCGCCTGTCACCAAGCTATCACTCACCGTCATAATCGCCAATGCTTCTACATCAAATTTTGCTGCTAAATAATATAACATTGCCGCTTCCATTTCAATCGCTAATACCCCGTATCGACCTAAACGAAAGACATCATCTAAGCTATCTTTGTAAAAAACATCATCTGACAATACGTTACCAACATGGGTAGTAAAGCCTTTTGCTTTAGCAATTTCGTAAGATTTGAGTAAAAGATCAAAGCTCGCAATTTGTGGAAAATCATATTTAGGAAAATCATTGCGAATCGCGGAAGAAGGTGTCGCTGCTGCTTGTGCGATAACTAATTCACGAACGTTGACTTTTTCTGAAATAGAACCACACGTACCAACACGAATTAACTTCTTCACATTGTAAGAGTTAATTAACTCATGGGCATAAATACCTGCTGAAGGCATCCCCATCCCTGTCCCTTGAACCGAAACACGCTGTCCCTTATACGTTCCTGTGTAACCTAACATCCCACGAACTTGATTATAGCAGACAGGATTCTCTAAAAAAGTTTCCGCAATATATTTTGCTCGGAGGGGATCCCCTGGTAGTAAAATTTTATCGGCAATTTCACCTGGTTTTGCTTCGATATGCACACTCATTCTGGTTTACTCCTTTTTTATAAAGCTGCTAGTGTTGCTTTCACTAACTCTTTGAATTGTCCTTTAACGCGTTCAGTTGTTTCAACTACTTCTGCATGATTTAAGCTACTTTGCATACCAGCTGCTAAATTCGTAATACAAGAGATGCCTAGTACTTTCATGCCACTATGCACAGCTACAATGACCTCCGAAACAGTTGACATGCCAACTGCATCCGCACCCATCGTCCGTGACATCCGAATTTCTGCAGGCGTTTCATATGTCGGGCCAGAAAAGCCCATATACACGCCTTCTTTTAAATCAATATTTTGTTCCGCAGCCACTTTTTTTGCCACTTCCCGATATTCTTGCGTGTAAGCATGACTCATATCTGGAAAACGCGGCCCGATTTCTTCATCATTTTCACCAATTAACGGATTATCGCCTGTAAAATTAATGTGGTCATTGATTAACATCAAATTCCCCGGTGTATATGTTTCATTTACGCCACCAGCTGCGTTGGTTACAATCATTGAATGAATGCCTAAAGCAGCCATCACACGAACGGGATAAGTGACCGTTTGCATCGAATGTCCTTCATAATAATGAAAACGTCCTTGCATCGCCAAAACTTTTTTTCCAGAAAGCGTTCCGTAAACTAATTGTCCAGCATGTCCAACGACTGTTGAAACAGAAAAATGGGGAATTTCAGAGAAAGGAATAGCAATCGCATCGGTTATTTCATTAGCTAATTCACCTAACCCAGAACCTAAGATTAGACCGAAGTCTGCTTGTTGCACCCCTTTTTCTTTCAAAAACTCAGTTGTTTCGTTTAAATGGTTCGTTAACGTTGTCATGTGTTGCCTCCTCGAATTATTGTAATTGATTTAAAAAGCTTTGACCGTTTTCCGTTGCAGGAACTTCAAAGTTTTCAGCAATCGTTGCTGAAATATCTGAATAAAATCCTTGTGGCAAGCTGCCTTGTTTTGTCATTTTTTTACTATAAGCCAATAAAGGTACATATTCACGTGTGTGGTCTGTTCCTGGGAAAGTTGGGTCATTCCCGTGATCTGCTGTAATTAAAAGCAAATCATCTTCGGCCATAGCTGCCATAATCTCTGGCAAACGACCATCAAAATCTTCGATGGCTTTTGCATAGCCCTTTACATCACGACGGTGGCCATACAGCGCATCGAAATCCACTAAGTTAGTAAAACTTAAACCTGTGAAATCTTTGTTCATGACCGTTAATAATTGATCCACCCCATCCATATTGCTCTTCGTGCGGATAGCTTCAGTAATTCCTTGTCCATTAAAGATGTCGTTAATTTTCCCAACAGCGATCACATCATTGCCGTTTTCTTTCAACGAATCTAAAACAGTATGGCCAAAAGGATCTAAAGCATAGTCATGACGGTTACTGGTTCGAGTGAAATTACCTGGTTCACCAACATACGGGCGAGCGATAATCCGACCAATCATATAAGGTTCGTCTTTCGTAATGTCACGAACATATTGACAAATTTTATACAATTCTTCTAATGGAATAATGTCTTCATGCGCCGCAATTTGTAAAACAGGGTCCGCTGAAGTATAAACGATTAAATCCCCTGTTTTCATTTGATGTTCGCCGTAATCATCAATGACTGCTGTCCCGCTATATGGTTTGTTACAAACAACTTTTCGCCCAGAAAAATCTTCAATTTGTTTCAGTAATTCTTCAGGAAAGCCGTTTGGGAATACTCGAAAAGGTTTTTTGATGTTCAAGCCCATAATTTCCCAGTGACCGGTCATAGTATCTTTTCCAACAGAAATTTCTTCTAATTTGGTGGCATAGCCATCGTGGTCTGCCACTGCTTTGACACCTGTTAAAGGAGCAATAGTTCCCAATCCAAGTTTTTCTAAATGAGGAATGGTTAGTCCCGCTTCTTTGGCAATATGACCCAGTGTATCACTGCCGACATCTCCAAATTTTTCAGCATCTGGTGCTTCACCAATACCGACTGAATCTAGTACGATTAAATGAACACGTTTAAACACACTTGCTTCCTCCTCTAAGGTCGTAAATACGTCAAGAATGACAATTATTTTACGCTAGCCTTTTAAATAGTCTCGAGAATCAAACAGAATAATCTATTTATTCTCAGCTCTTCAATTATACCATGAATCCGCTATTATTGCCTGAAAGAGCATTAAAATTTTCACTGATTCCTTCGATTTTAGCAGGGCTTAAAAATTGAAAGAAAAAAAGTCTCCCACCGTAATTAGGAAACTTTTTTATTGTTTTTTTCGAATAGCCTGCTCTTTAAAAAGAACACGACTCTTTATACAATCGAAACTTTTAACACTCCAAGCGGTCTCCCTCTTTTGGCACATTTAAATACCAGATAACCGCTTCTGATAAAATCACACCAATGCCAATGGGCGGATAAAAATAAATGCCGATATATCCGATTGCGAAAAGACAAAGATGAATGATTTTTGTTGCCTTACTATAAGATTTCGATTTTCTTAACTTAGCTGCACCTTGTGGATCTTTCACTACATTGTCTTCATAAATGATCCTTGTTAGCAAGAAGTAGGCAAAATCCCAAACCGTATACACAACAAGATAAAAATAAACAGGTGCCCGCATCCACCAAAATTCACTCACCCAAGCAGTTGCTACCGGAATGAAGGCCATGGAGAATAACCAAAAATTATTTGCCCAAAACGCTTTTTTAGAAAACCAATGAGTTACGGACATTATGTAATGATGATTGTACCAAGCGATACAGATAAAAATAAAACTGACAATAAACGATAAAAAATAGGGGATATTTTCTATCAAACCTGCCAAAACACCCACTTGAGGGGTTTTAATTTCTAAAATCATGATGGTCATGATGATGGCAATGACTGCATCACTAAATGCTTCTACGCGTGTTTTATTCATTGAACGTCCTCCACTTTTCCTATGCTTACTACAAACAAAAGTATAGCAGAAAAACCAACGATTTTTGAAAAAAAGCTGCTAGACCTGTTGGTTTTTTTCAAAATTTCGACACTTCCTTCGAATTGTAAAAAACAGCCAAAGGAAAAAAGTTAAGTCTCCTTTATCAACTCGCTTTTTTGCAGTGAAGCAGTACCTAATGTCGCTTGTGTTCAACTGATTATCCTAAGAAAAGAAATGGCCCCCCGTCGCTTTGACGGAGGGCCTATTTATTTTATTATTTCGTTTTGACGTAATTTTTCCCGTTCGCTTTTGGTCCCGATGATTTTCCGAAGAACACAACTAGGACTAAAATGGTCAATACGTATGGTGCTGCTTGTAGATAAACTTTTGGAATTTCTGAAATAATTGGTAAGTTTTCCCCAGCAATACTTAAGTTTTGTGCAAAACCAAAGAATAAGGCTGCGCCCATTGCCCCAAGTGGATTCCATTTACCAAAGATCATTGCGGCCATTGAAATAAACCCTTGTCCTGCAATTGTGGTAATCCCAAAACGACCCGCAATACTTTGAGCAAAGACAGCTCCGCCCATACCGCCTAAGAAGCCGGATAGCAAGACGCCAGAATAACGCATTAAGTAGACATTAATTCCCAATGTATCTGCCGCTTGTGGATGTTCCCCCACAGAACGTAACCGTAAGCCAAAACGTGTTTTATAAATGACAAACCAAGCTAAAATCGCAATCAAAATTGCTACGAAAGCTGGCAAAGAGGTTTTTGCAAAGAATAGTTCACCAATCACTGGAATTTTTGACAATCCTGGGAAAGAAAAATAACCAAATGATTGTGTAATCATATCTGTTTGTCCTTTTTGATAAATAACTTTTACTAGGAAAACCCCTAGCGCCGGTGCCATCAAGTTAATGACAGTACCACTGATAATATGATCTGCTCGTAAGTTAATAGTTGCAACGGCATGTAAGAGAGAAAAGACAATCCCGACAACGCCTCCTACTAAACAAGCAATCCATGGTGTCGCCGCGCCAAATGTATCAGCAAACGTCAAGTTAAAAACGACCGAACTGAAAGCGCCCATTACCATAATACCTTCTAAACCAACGTTAACCACACCACTTCGTTCTGAGAACGTTCCGCCTAATGCTGTCAAGATGAGCGGAGTTGCATACACTAATGTTTGCGTGATGATTGAGGAAATTGTTGCTAAATCCATTAGATGTCTCCCCCCTCTTGATTGTTTTTGTCTGGCGCCGCTTCAATTGTTTCTACAATCGCTACTTCTTTTTTACTACCAGACGCTTTTGCTAACAAGAAACGAATTAAATAACTAATTCCCACAAAGAAAATAATCGCTGCAATAACAACATCAACTAATTCGGTTGGTACACCAGCTATCAACGGCATTCCTTGTCCACCAAGTTTTAACATCCCGAACAGTAATGCGGAAAGTAAAATCCCGATTGAGCTACCTGCTCCTAATAGAGACACGGCCATACCATCGAACCCAATGCTCAACGATGTGTTTTGAATAAAGAAGTTTTGGAAAGTTCCCAATCCTTGGACCGCACCACCTAAGCCAGCTAGCGTTCCTGAAATCATCATGGATAAAATAATTGTTCGCTTGCTGCTCATTCCAGCATACTCAGAAGCAAATGGGTTTAACCCCACCGACCGAATTTCAAAGCCAAGCGTTGTTTTTTTCATCAAGAACCACACAAGGATAAGGAAAATGAAGGCCAAGAAAATGCCGATGTTCAAACGAGAGCCATCACTGATACTTGTTAAAAACGGTGAGCGTAATGATGCATTCGCACCAATCATTTTGGTGATCCCTTTGTTCGCCATAATACTTGGTTTCATGACATTATTAGCAATATGATTTCCTGTGTACAATAAAATATAATTCAACATAATTGTAACAATAACTTCACTCGTTCCAAAATAGGCACGCAAGAAACCTGGAATGGCTGCTGCTAAAGCTCCTGCAACCGCGCCAACAATAATCGCCACCGGCAACGCAATCATCCGGGGTGCATCAGGCATGGATAAAGCGACCCAAATACTAGCCACCCAACCACATAAGGCTTGTCCAGAAAGCCCGATATTAAAGAATCCAGCCGAATTAGCCACCGAGAATCCTAAAGCGGTAAAAATCAACGGTGCTGCGGTGACAAAAATCTCACCAATACTTTTCTTTCCTTGGAAAGCTGTTTCAAACATCGCTTGATACCCAGCCACTGGGTCATAGCCAAAGATAACCATAATAATTGCCCCTAAGAGGAAACCCATAATAACAGATAACACAGGGACTAAAATATTTCTTATTTTTTCAGAACGATTATTCAACAGTTTCACCTGCCTCTACTTTTGATAACTCAGCACGGGCTTCTTCCAATGAGTAGCCAGCCATTAACAAGCCCAATTCATTTTCTGTCGTTTCTTTCGGATCAACAATTCCGACAATTTCCCCCGCATGAATAACAGCGATACGATCAGAAACGTTCAAAATTTCGTCTAATTCAAAACTTACTAATAAAACAGCTTTATTTTTATCTCTTTGTTCAATTAGTCGACGATGAATGTATTCAATAGCTCCGACATCTAAACCGCGTGTTGGTTGAGAAACAATCAACAAATCTGGATCGCGGTCAACTTCTCGGGCAATAATCGCTTTTTGCTGATTCCCACCTGAAAGCGCCCGAGCTGGTACTAATTCATTAGGAGTCCGTACATCATATTCTTCAATTAATTCACGGGCGTGTTTGTTAATCATTCGATAGTTTAAAATACCTGTTGAACTGTATGGTTTTTGGTAATACGTTTGTAGGCCAATATTTTCAGCCAATGTCATCTCTAATACCAAGCCATATTTATGTCGGTCTTCAGGAACGTGGGCGACACCCATTTCCGTAATTTCACGAGGTTTGCGATTAGTAATCTCTTTTTCATTCAAATGAATGGACCCGTTTTCGACTTTGGTTAATCCTGCCAAGGCTTGGATTAATTCTGTTTGTCCATTGCCATCAATCCCCGCAATCCCAACAACTTCCCCTGCTCGGACATCTAAGCTAAGATTTTTCACCGCATCTAAGCCGCGGCTTTCTTTCACTACTAAATCTTTAATTGATAAAATTGTTTCTTTCGGTTGCGCTGGTTTTTTCTCTGTTTTGAAAGAAACAGAACGGCCCACCATCATATCGGCTAACTGTTGCGAAGAAACGTCTTTCACATTGACGGTGCCAATACTTTGCCCCCGGCGAATGACCGTACAACGGTCCGCTACTTTTTTAATTTCATCTAACTTATGTGTAATTAAAATGATCGATTTGCCTTCATCGGTTAGTTCTTTCAAAATAATCATTAATTCATCAATTTCTTGTGGCGTTAATACTGCGGTTGGTTCGTCAAAAATTAAAACGTTCGCACCACGATATAAGGTCTTTAAAATTTCAACCCGTTGTTGCATACCTACAGAAATATCGCGAATATAGGCATTGGGATTTACATCCAACCCGTATTGCTTAGACACTTCTTCAATCTCTTTTTTCGCTTTTTTCCGGTCTAAAATACCGCCATGGGTAGGTTCACTACCTAAGATAATATTTTCAGTCACAGTAAAGGCTTCAACTAACATAAAATGCTGATGGACCATTCCGATTCCTAAACGATTGGCTGCAGTAGGACTTGTAATGTTGACTTTTTCGCCATTCATATAAATCTCACCTGAGGTCGGTTCCAATAGCCCTGATAAGATATTCATCAAGGTCGACTTGCCTGCACCATTTTCACCTAGCAGTGCGTGGATTTCACCAGGTTTTACTTGTAAATCAATTTGGTCGTTGGCTTTGAACATCCCAAATTCTTTGGTGATTTTACGCATCTCAATTACGTTTTCTTCTTGAGACAAGGTCTATTCACTTCCTAACAAAATTATATTGGCAATACTTTAGAGGGTAATTTTGACCCTTAACTAAGTAGTTGAAGAACCTCAACTATTTAGTTAAAAATCCAAACATCATAAAGGGTTTCCTTGGCAGCCGTCGCTGCCAAGGACCACTTCATTTTTAGAAGGAACAATAATGAGCCCTTCTTTTTTCATTTAGGAGCTTAAATTATTCTGGTTTTTCTGGGACTTTTACGTCACCTGAGATTACTTTATCTTTTGCTGTTTTAACAGCTTCTTTTGTTTTGTCGTTTAAATAGCCGTCTGTTAAGTCAACGCCACCATCTTTTAATCCATAAACTAAATGTTCGCCACCAGGGAATTTGTCTTCTAACGCACGGTTGGCAATATCTTGAACCGCTGTGCCGACACCTTTAAGCGTTGAAGTTAACGTGAAGTTGTCTTCTTTGCCGTCTTTTGTTTTGTACTTGCCATCAGCATCTTGATCGCGGTCAACACCGATTACCCAAACTTTGTCGCCAGAACCTGATTCATTCAAGTCTTTTGCTTCTTGGAAGACCCCTTGTCCAGTCGCACCAGAAGCATGGAAGATGATATCAACGCCATTTTGGTACATTGCAGCAGCTAAAGCTTTCCCTTTGGCAGGATCAGCAAATGAAGCCGCATATTTTGTATCAACAGTAATTTCTTTACCTAATTCTTTCGCAGCATCAGCCACACCTTTTTCAAAACCAGCTTGGAAACGGTCAATTACGACCCCTTCTTCACCACCAACAAAACCGACTTTGTTCGTTTTTGTTTCGTTTGCAGCAGCAACACCGGCTAAGTAAGCTGCTTCATTATCTCTAAATGTTGCAGAAACGACATTCTTTTTGCCATCGATTTGATCATCGATTAAAACAAAGTTTGTATCAGGGTTGGCATCTGCTGCAGAAGAAATTGCATCTTTTAGCAAGTAGCCAATACCAAAGATTGTGTTGAATTTACTTGATACCGCTTGGTCAATATTTGTTGTATAGTCAGCTGCATCATTCGATTGAATATATGCATACCCTTTTGAACCTTCTGGTAAATCATGTTCTTTACCCCAAGCTTGCAATCCTTCCCAAGAAGATTGGTTGAACGACTTGTCATCCACGCCGCCTGTATCTGTAATGATTACAGCACTATGCGCTGCATCCCCTTTGCCACCGCCGCTTTCAGCGGTTTTCCCTTTGCCACCACCACATGCTGCAAGTGAAACTGATAAACCTAATGCAATCAAACTAAAACCGAATAATTTTGCTTTTTTCATTTCTGTAAAGCCTCCTAAAAATAGTTTAATGTATTTAAACAACTAAGTTGTTTCTAAGGTTGGTCTGGGACTTTTACGTCACCAGAGATGATTTGTTCTTTGGCTTCTTTAACTGCCGTTTTGGCTTGATCGCTTAGGGCTTCTGTTGTTAAATCAACACCGCCATCTTTCAATCCATAAGTTAAATGTTCGCCGCCAGGGAATTTATCTTCTAATGCAAGATTAGAGATTTTTTTCACAGCAATATTTACACCTTTAATGGTTGAAGCTAACGTTAAGTTATCATCCTTGCCATCTTTGGTTGTATATTTACCGTCTTCGTTTTGGTCACGGTCAACACCAATCACCCAAACTTTATCTTTTGAACCTGTTTCATTTAGCGCTTTGGCTTCTTGGAAGATTCCTTGTCCTGTAGTCGCCGCTGCGTGATAAATAATGTCGGCACCTGCTTGATACATAGAAGAAGCTAAGGCCCGTCCTTTTGAAGCGTCTGCAAATGTCCCTGCATAAGTAGACGTAATTTGAATATCTTTGCCTAATTTTTTGCCAGCGTCTGCTACACCTTTTTCAAAACCAGCTTGGAAACGGCCAATAACAGGTCCTTCAACCCCGCCGATAAATCCTACTTTGTTGGTTTTCGTAGTGTTAGCTGCTGCCACACCTGCTAAATACGCAGATTCATTATCTCTAAATGTTGCAGAAGCGACGTTGTTTTTCCCATTAACTGTATCGTCGATTAGAACGAAATTCGTTTCTGGGTTGGCGTCCGCTGCATCTACTACTGCATTTTTTAGTAAATAGCCAATGCCAAAAATCGTTTTAAATTGACTTGAAATGGCTTGGTCAATGTTTGATGTATAATCAGATGCTTCATTTGATTGAATATACGCATACCCTTGAGGTCCTTCTGGAAGTTTGTGCTCTTTGCCCCACTCTTGCATTCCTTCCCACGCAGATTGGTTAAAAGATTTGTCATCAATGCCGGCTGTATCTGTGACCATTACGACACTATGTTGTGGATCACCTTTTGTGTTGGCGTTCTTTTTGCTATTGCCACCACATGCAGCTAACCCAATGGTTAAGGCAACTGCCGCCAATCCTAGACCTAAAAATTTTGCTTGTTTCACTTTCCGAAAAGCCCCCTACTATTTTATCTATTATTTCATTCGCATTTATGCTATTGAAATCTACTTTGAGCCCAACGAAACCTTATGTCCTTTTTTTAAAAATCTTTATCTGTAAATGAATAGGGCAATAATGCCTCAACTGTCATTGTTTTAGTCGCGCCATCTTTACCAACTAGCGTGACTGGCATTTGTGGATCAAAGAATTCAGCCATTACTTGACGACAAGCGCCACATGGAGAAATGGGTGCCTCTGTATTACCTGCTACAACTAAATGTTGGAAGGTCCGTTCATCTTCTGAAATGGCTTTAAAAATCGCCGTTCTTTCTGCACAATTTGTTAAACCAAAGGAGGCATTTTCAATGTTGACTCCTTGATACATTTTCCCGTCTGCAGTCACTAAGCAAGAGCCCACAGGAAAGTTAGAATACGGTACATAGGCGTGTGCCAATGCTTCTACGGCACAATCAAGCCATTCTTGTTTTACTGTCATCTTTTTCGCCACACCTTCGTTTAATTTGAAATACGAATTAATACCCTTCGCCAGTTGCGCCAGAAACAATTGCTACACCCGTACTTGCACCGATACGTGTTGCCCCCGCTTCAATCATTGCTAGCGCTTCTTCTGCATTATGCACGCCACCAGAAGCCTTAACGCCCATGTCAGGACCAACTGTCTCACGCATTAAACGAATATCTGCTACTTTAGCGCCGCCTGTTGAGAAGCCAGTAGATGTTTTAACGAAATCGGCACCTGCTTCTTTGGCTAATTCACAAGCTTTAACTTTTTCTTCGTCTGTTAATAATGCTGTTTCAATAATCACTTTGACTAACGCTTTTCCTTTGGCTGCATCTACTACGCCTTGAATGTCTTGACGTACGTGATCGTATTGTTGTGATTTTAATGCACCAATATTAATCACCATATCCACTTCATTCGCACCATTTTTAATCGCATCAGCTGCTTCGTATGCTTTAACTTCTGGTGTATTTGCCCCCAAAGGAAAGCCAATAACGGTACACACAGCGACGTCGGTATCTGCTAATTGCTCGCTAGCAAAAGCGACCCAACAAGGATTGATACATACAGAGAAGAAGTTGTACTCCTTAGCTTCATCAATAATTTTTTGGACAGCGGCTTCTGTCGCTTCTGGTTTCAAAATAGTGTGGTCAATCATGCGGTTTAATTCCATGATGAGAATTCCTCTTTTCTTTTTGTTTTATTCCGTAATAATATCGTGAATCAAAATAGGCTCTTCGCCGGTTGGTCCAATTTCAATGTTTTTATAAAGCAATTGTTCGACTTCTGTCACGTCTTCACGATTGGCATAAATGGTTAGTAATGATTCGCCTTTTTCAACTGGGCTCCCTACTTTTTTGTGAAGTTTCAAGCCAACTGCAAAATCAATCGTATCTTCTTTCGTAGCCCGACCAGCGCCCAGCAACATTGCGGCAACGCCAATTTCATTGGCAACGATTTTTTGTACCACGCCTGTTTCTTTGGCAGGTAAATCAAATTGATAAGTTGCGGTTAATAATTTTTCTGGCTGGTCAACAACGGAACTGTCGCCGCCTTGATTTTCAATCATTTCTTTAAATTTTGCGAGCGCTCGACCGCTTGTTAATGCTTCTTCTAATAAAGCCCGTGCTTCGTCTAACGTCTCGGCTTTTTTAGCTAAAACAACCATCTGACTTCCTAAGACATAGCACATCTCCACTAAATCTTCTGGCCCATTTCCTTGCAAGGTCTCGATTGCTTCAACGATTTCTAAACTATTTCCGATAGCCTCCCCTAAAGGTTGTGACATGTCTGAAATTACTGCCATCGTTTGGCGATTTGCCAGTTTCCCAATGCGAACCATTGTTTCCGCTAATCGACGAGCACTTGCTAGGTCTTTCATAAAGGCCCCTTCACCAGTAGTCACGTCTAAGACAATCGCATCTGCCCCTGCGGCAATTTTTTTACTCATAATGGAACTTGCAATTAATGGAATTGAGTCAACAGTGGCGGTCACATCACGTAACGCATAAAGTTTTTTATCTGCTGGTGCTAGATCACCTGACTGACCAATCACTGCCACTTTTGTATCGTTCACCAATTGAATAAAACGTTCTTCTGTCAATTCAACTTTAAAACCAGGAATCGCTTCTAATTTATCCAACGTACCGCCCGTGTAGCCTAAGCCACGACCAGACATTTTTGCTACATTGACCCCGACACTAGCAACTAATGGCGCTAAAATAAGCGTCGTAGTGTCGCCTACGCCACCTGTAGAATGCTTGTCGACTTTGATTCCTTCTATAGAAGAAAGATCCACAATTTCGCCTGAATGGACCATTGCTAACGTCATTTGTGTAATTTCTTCGTCTGTCATATCTTGGTAAAAAACAGCCATTAAAAAGGCACTTACCTGATAATCTGGAATTGAACCATCTGTGTATCCGTTGATAATAAATTGAATTTCTTCGCTTGTTAGTTGATGCCCGTCACGTTTCTTTTCAATAATGTCTACCATTCTCATGAATTCGTTCCCTCCGATTTCCCGATAATGTATTATACAACAAAATCGTTCAGCTTTAAACCATTTAGTAAACCAGTTTACTATTATTTTTTTCTTTTGAAAACGCAAACAACACGAACATTCTATTTCTAAGCTGTTTTTTAAATCGGTTTTGTGCTTTTTCTAGCAATAAACGTCGCATCAAAAACTTTATTTGGAACTTTCCCTGTTGGATCTGCAATAGCTTCCACCAAAAATTTTGCTGCATAATAGCCAATATCAAAACTCGGCTGATAGACGGTTGTTAAACTCGGCACCAAATATTCGGAAATTTCCAAGCCATCAAAGCCAACCACCGAAATATCGTCAGGAATTTTCTTGCCCGCTTCTTCAATGGCTTGATAAGCTCCCATCGCCATTTCATCATTACCACAAAAAATTGCTGTGATTTCTTCATTTTTCAAAACTTCTTTCGCCGCAGCATAGCCGCCATGCAAGTTCAATTCCCCAGCACAAACATAATGCGGACGAAAAGGTAAATTGTTGTCCTGTAACGCATGCTGATACGCCGTCACTCGTTCCGTTAAACGATAATAGCCGGCACTTTCGCGCAACATACCTATATGCTGATGCCCTTGTTGAATCAAATGATGGACCGCTTGATAAGCACCTTCGTACTCTTTAACGATTAATCGTCCACTATCTCGTGGATTAATCCCACGATCGACAAGAATGACAGGAATCGGATGTTCTCGTCGGTCTTTTAAAATATGATTTTCTGGCAAAACATTCGGCGTGGCAAAAATAATGCCATCCACCGACCGATGAATCAACTCGCTAACATATTGCATCGCTTGCTCGGAATCATGCTTTGAATTGCATAACAAAATCATGTAGCCTAACGAATTTAAATATGTTTCTACACCTTCAATCACTTTTGAGAAAAAGAAATCCGTCACATCTGGCACAATCATACCAATGGTTTTGGAATGACGGTTGATTACATTCGAAGCAAAGTAATCTGGTTTGTAATGATTTTCAGCGACTACCGCCAACACCTTGTTGCGGGTTTTTTCACTGAAACGACTCCCTTTATTATTCAGAATTTGTGAGACGGTTGTGACAGAAACACCAGCCATATCAGCAATTTCTTTAATCGTTAGTTTCATCGCGCCCCTCCCAACGTCTCCTTTTGCATTGACAGACATTTGTAGACGTGTTACAGTCTTCAAAATACTTATCGAATCTTTTACATTTTAACAAAAAAAAGACAAAAGAAATAGACTAAAAAGATTAAAAAACAAAAGAAAATGGAGGCTATTTTTTTCATGGAAGAATCCCGTGTCCGTCAATTACCAAAAATCGAGCTGCACTGTCACTTAGATGGGTCGATTCGACCAACCACTTTACGCACCATTGCTGAAAAACAAAACATTCCATTACCCCAAGACGAACAAGCCTTGAAAGAGTTAGTGGTTGCCCCTGAAAAATGCACCGATTTGAATGATTATTTAACTCGGTTCGACTTCGTGCTAACCTGTCTACAAACAGCTGAAGCTTTGCAAGCAGCGGCGTATGACGTGATTAGCCAAGCTGCCGAAGATGGCGTGGCATACATAGAGGTGCGTTTTGCGCCTTCGCAACATACAGAAAAAGGCTTACGGTTACCTGAAATCGTGACCGCTGTTTTAACTGGCTTAAAACAAGGCGAAGAAGATTTTGGTGTAAAAAGCAATGCACTGTTATGCGGCATGCGGCATGACCAACAACAAGCCATAGAAAAAATCGTTCACTTAGCGCATGATTTCAGAGAGACAGGCGTTGTCGGCTTTGATTTAGCTGGCAATGAAGTCGATTTCCCTCCATACACATTTGAAGACGTATTAGCTTTAGCCAACCAATTGTCAATTCCATTAACACTCCACGCTGGGGAATGCGGCTGTGGCAAAAATGTCGCTGATGCTGTCACTTTAGGTGCTACTCGGATTGGCCACGGTATTGCTTTGAAAGATACACCCGAATATTTGGCGCTCTTAAAAGAAAAAAAGGTTCTTTTAGAAATGTGTCCAACTAGCAACTTCCAAACAGGCACCGTCAAAACATTGGCTGAATACCCTTTTCAACAATTTATAGAGGCTGGCTTAGCCGTCTGCATCAATACCGATAATCGCACTGTTTCAGATACTACGTTAACGAAAGAATTCATGAAATTGGCCACTTGGTATCAATTAAGTTATGACGAAATGAAGCAACTCACTAAAAATGCGCTTGCAGGTGCTTTTTTATCGCCAGACGAAAAAAAACTGTTGAACCAAAAAATTGATCAAGCATATCTATTCTAAAAAAGAACCTCCACTAAAGTGGAGGTTCTTTTTTACTCTGCTTCTTTAACACTTCGTAAAATATAATAGCCTTTGTCTTTTGTCACAATTTCAACATTGCCAAATACTTCAGCCATTTTCTTTTCTGCACTAGGTGCACCTTGTTTCTTTTGAATAACTACCGTTAGTGTGCCACCAACTTTCAACAACGGAAAAGCCCCTGTTAAAATGCCATGGACAACTTTTTTGCCTGCACGAATGGGCGGATTGCTAACAATCGCCGCGTAGGTCATTTCGTTTAAGGTTTCATACACATTGGAAGAATGGATATCCACAGTAGTAATTTGGTTACGTTGGGCGTTCATTTGAGCTAGCCCAACCGCCCGTTGGTTGACATCCACCATTTCCACCAGTCGACCAGTCGCCGCTGCTAAGGACAACCCAATTGGTCCATAGCCACAACCAACATCTAACAAACGGCCTGCTGGTAAATTTTCCCATTCAAAGGCATCAATCAACACACGAGAACCATAATCCACTGTTCCTCTTGAGAAGACCCCGCTATCGGTCGTAAACTGAAAGGTCCGACCACGTAATGGAAAAGACCAGCTTTCTAAATCATGTGCTAATTCTGGATTTTCTGTATAATAATGATTCGCCATTTTGTTCTTCCTATCTATGCTTGTTTTGGTTTTAGTCTACCTTTTATTTCTCGAACAATCAAGGCACCTAATAATTCATAGCCCACTTGTGAAAAATGCAAACCATCCGCTTGTAAAAATTCATCCGTTCCAGGATAAACAGTCATCGCTTTATACAAATCAATAACTGGCAAGTTATGTGCCGCCCCGACTTCTTGTGCAACCTTGACCAATTCCTTGATACGCGTCTGTGGACGTTCTGGACGTCTGCCACTATCCGCATATGGTGGCGTAATTAAAATCACCTTTTCTGAACCAATTTCGTGAATCATTGTTTCAAGGTTTTCTCTAAACGTGGCTACTGTTATATTTCGATCCAGTGACGCATCATTGGCGCCAAAGAAAATCACCACTTCATCAGGTTTCTCAATTAGTACTTCTTTATTTAATCGTTTTAAACCATCCTCTGTTGTATCGCCAGGCATTCCAGCATTAATAACAGCCACTTCTTCTAGACCCATCGCAGCAATATCCCGTTTCACTAAGTCAACAAGAACAGGTGAGACGGCTTCGTCTAAATAACCAGCAGTAATGCTATCACCAAATAATACAATTTTTCTCATGGCTTTTCCCCTCTTTTCTAACAGTTTTCTCTTTTCATGATACCATTTTCATCATAAATTGGCGAAGAAGGGAATTCTTTTGTAAAATCCTGTGTTTCCCTTGTGAAATTATGGTAAAATGTACAAAGATTGAACAGGGTTTGGTGGAGGAACAATGGACGATAAAATGAATTACTACCCAATTTCCAGAGAAGAATGGCATGGGTTTTATCATGACGGCAAAGCACCGTTAACCGAAGCAGAATTGGATAACATTAAAAGTGTGAACGACCAAATTTCACTAAAAGATGTACAAGAAATTTATGTACCCTTAACGCATCTTATTCATTTATACATGAAAGAATTTGAATCGCTAACACTTAGCAAAGGATTATTCCTACATGAATATGTCTCTGTACCACCATTCATCATTGGAATTGCCGGCAGTGTCGCCGTTGGTAAAAGCACCACCGCTCGTCTTTT
The DNA here is from genome assembly GCF_051712485.1 of Enterococcus sp. DIV1206. NCBI lineage: Bacteria > Bacillati > Bacillota > Bacilli > Lactobacillales > Enterococcaceae > Enterococcus > Enterococcus sp. DIV1206. Next base: position 125,909 of record NZ_JBIOOZ010000001.1, on the reverse strand, counting down.
GCAAAGAATTCTGGCCCGAACGTTTAAACGAAGAAACGTTCAACTCATTACAACGGATGGATTTTTGTATCCCAATAAAGTGTTAGAAGAACAGGGAATTATGGACCGAAAAGGGTTTCCTGAAAGTTATGACATGGAGAAGCTAATTAATTTCTTAAACGAAGTCAAAAGCGGCAAAGACGAAATTAAAGCACCTGTCTATTCTCACAGTGTCTACGATGTTATCGAAGGCGAATATGAGTTGATACAACAACCAGATATTCTGATTGTTGAAGGCATTAACACATTACAGTTACCCGCCAATCAACAAATTTATGTGAGTGATTTTTTTGATTTTTCTATTTTTGTGGATGCCGATCCAGCCTTAATTGAAAAATGGTACCTAGAACGTTTTGGGGCCTTATTAGATACGGCTTTCTTAGATCCTAATAATTATTATTACCAATATGCAATTGGCAAACGAGAAGATGCTTTCGCCATGGCACGGAATGTTTGGAAAACCGTGAACTTACCGAACTTGGAGGAATATATCTTGCCAACGCGCGGACGTGCGGACATTATTTTGCATAAAACGGAAAATCATTTGATTGACCAAATCTATCTACGTAAATATTAAGGGTTGACGAGCTAAGAAATATCCTGTATCTTTTGTAGAAATATCCTTGAAAATTTTCAGCAGAATGCATGACTTTCAAGGAGTAAAATGTTTTAATAAGTATAGCTAGACAAAGAAGAGTACGGAACAAAAGTGAACCACTTTTTAATCGCCTGATTCTCGGCTGTTTAAAAGTAGCCCCTGCGGAATTAAGCCCAAATTTTCTAAAAATCGTAAAACAATTTTTGAAAATCCTTTCTTAATTCTTGGTGCTGACCACTTTTTAACCGCCTTTTCTTTAGATAAATTTAAATGGATAAGGGGTAATAGACGTGACTAACGTTGCCGATTTGACATCTGTCGAAAAAATTATTGTTTTAGACTTTGGTAGTCAGTTTAACCAATTGATTACTCGTCGTATTCGTGAATTTGGCGTATTCTCTGAGTTATTAAGCCACCGAACTACGGCAGAAGAAATTCGCAAAATCGCGCCTAAAGGAATCATCTTCTCAGGTGGACCAAACAGCGTGTATGACAAAGATGCTTTTAGCATTGATCCAGAAATTTATGAGTTAGGAATTCCCATTCTTGGCATCTGCTACGGTATGCAATTAATGACTCATAACTTAGGCGGAAAAGTAGAACCTGCCGCAAACCGTGAATACGGAAAAGCAGAATTAGAAATCCTTGGTGATGCGACATTATTCCAAGGAACACCTGCGAAACAAACCGTTTGGATGAGCCACGGTGATTTAGTAACAGAAATCGCTCCTGGATTCGAAAAAGTTGGGACAAGCAACGATTGTCCAATCGCTTCTATCGAAGATGCCAACCGCAAATTCTACGGCGTACAATTTCACCCAGAAGTTCGTCATTCAGAATATGGTAACGACTTATTACGTCACTTTGCTTTTGATGTTTGTGGCTGTACTGGTGACTGGAGCATGGAAAACTTCATCGATATGGAAGTCGCTAAAATCCGTGAACAAGTAGGCGATAAAAAAGTCTTACTTGGTTTATCAGGTGGCGTTGACTCAAGCGTTGTCGGTGTGCTTTTACAAAAAGCTATTGGCGACCAATTAACTTGTATCTTCGTTGACCATGGATTATTACGTAAAGGTGAAGCAGAGCAAGTAATGGAAAGTTTAGGCGGTAAATTTGGCTTAAACATTATTAAAGTAGATGCGAAAGAACGCTTCTTAAGCAAATTAGCAGGCGTTTCTGACCCTGAACAAAAACGTAAAATCATCGGTAACGAATTTGTGTATGTTTTTGATGACGAAGCAACTAAACTTGCTGGGGAAGAAGGCGTTTCATTCCTAGCACAAGGAACTCTTTACACAGACGTCATCGAATCTGGTACAGAAACTGCGCAAACAATTAAATCACATCACAACGTTGGTGGTCTTCCTGAAGACATGCAATTTGAATTAATTGAACCTTTAAATACATTATTCAAAGACGAAGTTCGTGCCTTAGGAACTGAACTTGGCATGCCTGATGCAATCGTTTGGCGCCAACCATTCCCAGGACCAGGATTAGGTATTCGTGTGCTTGGTGAAATTACAGAAGATAAATTACAAATCGTTCGTGATTCAGATGCTATCCTACGTGAAGAAATCGCAGCAGCTGGCTTAGATCGTGACATTTGGCAGTACTTTACTGTCTTACCTGGCATCCGCTCAGTAGGCGTTATGGGCGATGGCCGTACCTACGATTACACAGTCGGTATCCGTGCTGTGACTTCTATCGACGGCATGACCGCTGACTTTGCCCGTATCCCTTGGGATGTTTTACAAAAAATCTCTGTGCGCATCGTGAACGAAGTTGCACATGTAAACCGTATCGTGTACGATATTACTTCAAAACCACCTGCAACTGTGGAGTGGGAATAACAATCAACCCGCTAGAAAACCTATTTTATAGGTGTTTCTAGCGGGTTTTCTTTTGTGTTATCACACTTCCCTCCCACCATTCTCCATTTTTCCTTTGCTCCACCGCCCTCAAAGTCCTATAATTTAATCATAAGAATAGTGGCTATTAATAAAATTCATCAATTAAATGGTTTTGTTGTCCTCTTCATAGGAATTTTTTTACTTCGTGCCCAAAAATTTATTTCTGAGCCCCTTTCGTACCTTTTTTCGGGTATTCTTTTGCTTATTGTTGCGTATTTAATACTCGTGAAAAAAATGAACTTTTTCTCAAGTTTGCTCACAGTTACCGACCAGCCTTCTTCTACCCAACAACGATTAGGTCAAATCTCTGGTCTTGTCAGTTTATTGATTGGTTTACTTCTGGTAATTCTTAGCTTCATTTTCTTTCTCCAACCTTGATTCCCCCTTGACTCTCCCTTCACTCTTGGCTATGATTACCTTAGCAAGTACAATGGTGTACTGTGAACAGTCGAGCAACGGCGCTCAAAAAGATTGGCTTTCGTGCATTCTTTTTGAGGGCTTTTTATTTTTAGAAAGTAGGGAAATTGAATGGAAAAAATGTACCGCAGTCCGTATGAAGCATACCCGTATCTATCTTCTAAACCAGAAGATTTACGATGTGATTTTGAATTAATGACTGATGAATTGGCCTCGATGACAGGTCTTCTACGAGGATATGTGCAACAATTAGACGTCCCTGAACAGCCTGCACTAACAGAAGAACTAGCTAAAATTTGCGAGTTAATCTACCATGTCAATCCAACGACCCGAACAAAATTAACAGTCACAGAGGACGAAATAGCCTGGCTTTTGGAACGTGTCAATACTATGAATGAACTGACATACGAAGAAAATCGTCCTTTTGTTTTACCGATGGGCACAATCTGTTCCTCTTATGCACACATTTTAAGAGCCAAAGCCAAAGATATTGTTCGTTTGCTTTATCGCATGGACTATGGTGGTAAAAAAATTGATCCGCAGCTGTATGATGTAGTCAACTTACTCTCAGGTTACTTTTTCATGTTAGCTTTGTACCTAAATCAGCTCGAAAATGGTGAAGAAGTTCCCTTTGTTTCTCGCAACTATTCTATTTAATTTGGAGGAAGATGATGAATTCATTGCCAATACTTGAAAAAGCAGTGGGCGCGATCACCCTGCTTTCCGAAGAAAAACAAAATGCCGAATATGAAGGCTTTTTATGTCAAGTTAATGAATCGCAACAACTTATCCGCAGTCGTTTAGCCAAAAAAACGCCGAAAAAAGAAGGCTATTTTGCAGCCTTCTGGGAAAAAAATCAACAAAATCAGAACGAAGCCTTTGATGCAACGGAAGCCCCTGAAATGTTAGCAATTGTCATTGCTGATCAAGAAAAGCAAGGTCTCTTTCTTCTGCCGAAAGAATGTTTAATCCAACAAAAAATTCTCAAAACGAATCAACAAAAAGGCAAAATGGCGGCCCGTTTTTATCCTTCTTGGTGCCAAAACCTTAATCAAACCGCCAAAAAAACACAAAAATGGCAACTAGCTTACTTTACTGATTTATCTAAATACTAAAAACGTCAGCTGGCTTCAGAAGCCAGCTGACGTTTGTTTCTTCTACTGTTTAACCAATTGGTGGCGTACCTTCTGCGTTCCCAGCAATCGCTTCGATTTGAATCTGAGCACCTTTTGGTAAATCCGTCACACCAATCACTCTTCTGGCAGGCGTGCCTTCAGGGAAGTACGTTTGGTAGACGTCATCTACTGCCGCCAGCTCTTCAATCTCTTTCACAAAAATGTTCACTTTCACCAGATCAGCTAAGCTGTGATCCACACTTTCAATAATCGCTTTAATATTTTCTAAACATTGCGTCGTTTGTTCCTTGATTCCGCCAGCGACTAACGCATTTGTTTTAGGGTCCAATGGTAGCTGAGCTGATAGATGGTTGTAATGAGAAAAAGCAACAGTTTGTGTCGAAAATGGACACTTCGGTGCGTGCTCTGTATTATTTGCTTCAATAATTAATCCATGTCGATCTTCAATCGCTTGTGGTGGCGTACCATCCCCATGAGAAACCACCGCTTCTACTTGCACCGCCGCGCCCATTGGTAAATCAGCAACAGCAATCACTGTTCGTGCTGGCATGTAATTGACCGTGCGCGCAATTCCTGAATCTGGGAAAAAAGCAGCATATACTTGATTGACAGCTTCCAGCTTAGATAAATCTTTTAAATAAATGTTGATCTTCACAATATCATCAAAAGGCACATCAATACTGGTTAAAATGGCTTTTATGTTTTTCAAACATTGTTTTGTTTGCGTTTTAACACAGCCAGCCACAACTCTGCCCGTTTGAGGATCTATAGGCAATTGTGCAGACAGATTGTTATAGTGAGAAAACGCGACCGTTTGACTGGCTAGAGCATCAATTGGTGCCTGAACAGTCTGATTTGTTAATTTAATTAAATCCCCAGCTTGAGGCGCATTAGGGATAGTTCCTTCCCCATTTGAAACAAGTGCCTCCATTTGAACGGAAGCGCCTAACGGCAAATCTGTGACGGCGACCACTGTTTTAGCTGGATAATAATGGGTAAAAAAGGCCGCATAGACCTCCTCAACTGCGGCAGCATCCCGCATATCTTTGACAAAAATGGTCATTCTGACAATGTCACTCATCACATGGTTGATACTTTCAACAACCGCTTGGATATTTTTCAAACATTGTGTCGCTTGGGCCCGAATGCCACCTTCTACCAATTGTCCAGAGGTTGGCTCAATAGGTAACTGTGCCGACAAATGATTATAGTGGGAAAATGCGACTGTTTGGGCTGCGAGAGGATGCTTTGGTGCACGCTCTGTATTTCTTGCTAAGACGATATTTTCATTACTCATAACTCTACTCCCTTTTTTAGCATTCCAACAAAATGATTCCGCTTACATTTTCAAGCATTAAACTTCCAACAAGATCCTTTTTATTTTCCTGCTTTTCTATTAATGGTGATAGCTTTCCACCACCACTTCTTTCAGTCTACAATAAGAACAGGAACATTTCAATAAGGCATTCCTAAATTGATTGTTGGCCCTCAAACAAATCTTCTTCCGTTAAAGAAGGCTGAGGTCGGGAAAGAACCGTTTAGCTCCGAGAAATAAGAAGAAATTTCCGAAAATTGCTCTTTAATTTTTGGAGAATTTCGGCTTATTTCCGAAGGAGTTGGTTCTGTTCCCGCCGTTTATCAGGTTTTGATCCTGGGACAAAAATCCAAAGTGGTTTTTGTCCCAGGATCAGTCTTTATAGATACCTCGTTAGCTTTAACTAGTTTTATTTAACCACCATATACTCACGATAATTTTCCGAGAACGTATCCATTAGCGTATAAATTCGTTCAAAATCATAGTCACGACTAGGGTCATCATACCAAACACATTGAATACTTCCAATAATTGGAAGATTTGGGCTACCTGCTGGCACATCTGTAAATGCTTTTTTCGACATATTTGCTAAAGCATCGTCATATTGATAAATGCCAGAATCAACATTGCCAGCTACCCAATACCACGCATCATTGGTATTAAAAATTTTGTGTCCTTTTTGAACAAAGTACTCAGGTTTGGCTACGTCATATCCGCTCCAACCGGCTGTCCAATAAGAAATAATAATCTCTGGGTCAAATGTACCGAAAGAATCGTCGCTGTTGTAATAAATGCCATCATTAAAGCTCATTGGCTGCATGCCCGCATCTTTAATTATTTTAGCTAAATCATTCGCATAAGCGACAAAATCCTTGTAGCGCCCAGAAGATTGCAGTTTCGCCCAACCGCCTGTGTCGACATCATTTGCATACTCATCGCCACCAAAATTGAAAATTTCACTATGCGCGGAAAAATAAGCCACGTACTTACTGATAATCGCCTTTGTGAAATTCACTGCCTTTTGGTTCCCTAAATCTACTGTTCGTTTTGAGCCATCAAAAGCGGGATTTTTAATCGCTAGTTTTTCCATAGCCACTAACAAGGCATCCATATGTCCTGGACTGTTAATCACGGGAATGATGTTGATGTTGCGCGCTTTCGCAAAAGCCAACAACCGATCCATTTCTTTTTGTGTTAACGCGTTGCCATTAGGATCATTGTAATACGCGTTGTTGCCTCGTTGGATTGCTTTTGAAACCCGGTTGTGGTTGTATTTTTTACCATTCACATTGACCGACATATCATCCAAAATAAACCGTAAGCCATCATTTCCTAAAATTAATTGGACATCTGTGTACCCATTTTGACTGGCTTTGGCCACTAATTCTTCCAGTTGCTCCACGGAAAAATATTTTCTTCCCGCATCAATGGAAAAGACACTTTTTAAAGGTTGTGTTTGTTTCTCTTTTAAATTATCCAAAGCTGTTTGGACCTCCGTTTGCCAAGTAGTCACTTGCGCGGCTGTATACGTTTTTCCCGCAAGTTCTGTTGCGACTGTCTCTTTTGTTGTTTGTAGCGCTTGAATCGTTTCTGGTGTATAGCTTTCTGCCTTTTCAATGGCTGCAACTGCTTGATCCAACGCACGATATAAAGTGGTTAAGTCAATGGCTAACAGGCCTTTTTCTAATTCAGCATCATAGGTATTTGAAATCCCTTGGCCATAATCGCCACCTAAAATAGCTTTATTCACATCATAAAGCGTCGTTGCTTGTGTCACTGCTTCTGCGGCTTTATTTTGTGCTTCAAGGTCTGTGTTGGCGTAGCTAATTCGTTTTAAATAGTGCTGCGCAGCCGCTTTCATCTCTCCAAGAGAAACGCCTTTACTCTCTGCAATGGCCGTTTTTGTCCAAAGTAAATTAGAAGGTTTTATCTGATTTAAATCGTCTTCATTATAGGTGCGACCATCGCGATCTAAGGCATAGAGGAACATGCCCCCTAAATTATTTTCATAAGAATAACGAGCTACTTTATACATGTTACTTTCCATATACGGCTCTTTTGTGTCATACCAGCGGTTGCGATCTTGCTCTTCTGGGAAAGTTAATCCTGGAACAAATCGTTCCCCATTGAGAACCGGACTTAAATTATTTAATGCTCGTTGCGTGCGTTGGTCATCGCTGCCATACTGTTGATAAGCGAGAAAATCGAAACAGTCACTGACATCTTGTAAAGGTGGTAAATATTCTGCATTGGTATCATACAAAAATGGACGATCCGTTCCCGACTTCGGTCCAATGTATTTTGATAATGCACGAATGACACCATTAGATAGAACAATATCTTTTTCACTTGGACGAGTTTCCATGTCAATATCTAACCCATCAATTCCTAAATCATCGACAAATTTGGTTAACAGCTCTTTCGCATAAGCATCAAATTCTGCTTCTGTAGGCGTTGTTCCTGCGTAAGGAACTTTTAATAGCTCGCTGTAATCAATCCCACGAACTAAACGAACACCTCGTGCATGTAATGCTGGCGCATACTCATTTTTTAACGTATCATAAAATGGCTGTGCAAGTGCTTCTTGTCCTTTTGGCACATAACTAAAGACATTCACAATGTCAATACCATAAGGAATATCGTGCATCGTTAGCCAATTTTCATCTGGCAATGTTGTATTAACTCCTTGCATCGTTTTGTCACGCCAAGCCCGATAGTAAACCATAAAATGTTTCTCTTGGTCCGGTTCATTGGCTTGGCTGACCATTGGTTGATGAAACAGACTAAATAAGATAAACGCCAAGCCAACCAATAACGAAAGACCTAGCCAACTGACAATTGTTTCTCTGTTTTCTCCTCTTCTTGTCGATAAATTGTTCCCCACTTTGAACACCATTCCTTTCTGCACTCCGTTCATTTTGGTGTATCCACCTAAAAAGAAAGCGCATACACAACCATCAATAGAATAACAAAAAATAACGAATTTGCAAAATAGAAACTGGAAAAATGAGGATTTTCTATAAAAATCTTTTCCCGCCTAAAATCACTTTTGTTAGACGGCGTTTAAATGGTAAACTTTGAGACTTGCAAGAAAAATAGGCCTGTTTTTCTTGCAAGTCTCCTTTACTTAGTCGTGATCAACATCGGCGATTTTCACAACAATTTTCCCTTGTGCTCGTCCTGTCAGTGAATAATCTACCGCTTCTTGAATTTGGCTAAAAGGAACGACTCGGTCAATTATCGGCTGTAATTTTCCCTGTTCAATGAACTCAGTGAGTAAAGCTAATTGATCGCCATCTGGACGCATAAACAAAAAATGATAACTAACATCTGTGGCTTGCTCCAAGCGATGAATCTTGCGAGTGGCTATTTTAAAGGCCCATTGTTTCCAAAGCGGCAAGCCATACTCTTTAGCAAAACGTTCGTTGGGAATGCCTGACAATGTAACGACTTTTCCCTGAGGTTTAACCACTGAGAAAGCTTTTTCTAAGATTGTACCCCCCATTGTATCAAACACATAATCGTAGTCGGATAAAACTTCTTCAAAATTTTGTGTCCGATAGTCAATCACTTCATCTGCTCCCAACGCTTGAACCCATTCTTTATTTTTACTACTCGTGGTGGTGGCAACGTAAGCGCCCGCTAGTTTTGCTAATTGAATCGCAATGGTTCCAATCCCTCCTGAACCTGCTTGAATCAGGACTTTCTGGCCTGGCTGTACATTCATAATATCATGTAGCGCTTGATAACTTGTCAAACCGACTAACGGAATGGCCGCAGCTTCTTCAAACGTTAAATTTTTCGGCTTCATAGCTACAGACGCTTGATCCACTGCAATATATTCAGCAAAAGTTCCCACGCGATTTTTTGGTACTCGCCCGTAAACTGCATCGCCCAGCCTAAAATTTTGAACATTTTTTCCAACAGAAACAACAATCCCAGCAAAATCACTGCCTAAAATCAGTGGCATTTGATAATTTAAAAGCATCTTTACTTTGCCATCTTTTGTTTTTAAATCAATAGGGTTGATACTGGCAGCGATAATTTTGACCAAAACATCATTGTCATGAATGGTGGGTAAGGGCACCTCCTCGATTGCTAATTCTTTTTGTCCGTATTTATGAATTAAAGCGGCTTTCATCATTGAATCTTTCCTCTCTTTCTATCCCTTTGTTGGTTTAAAAGTTTAAACCTTTAATCAATTAGTATCTTAACGAAAAATGGGATTCACGTCAAGTTTCAGCCCTCAGCGTATTTTATTGACAAAAAACACGAAAAATGGTTTAATCGTTTAAAAATACGAACCAAAGAGGCGAAAAAATATGAAAGAATTAGAAGAAATTCAAACAGAATTTACTGCGCTTAGTGATTTTTTAATCGCATTGGGTGATGAAAAACGCCAAGCAATTATTATTGCACTGTTAGAAGACCAGGCCTGTGTTGGCCGTCGTGTCACTGAGTTAACAGAGGCGACACAACTCTCACGTCCCGCTGTTTCTCACCACTTAAAAATTTTGAAACAAGCCAAATTAATTGATTGTCGCAGTGAAGGAACTAAAAATTATTACTCACTTTCTCACGATACCACCAAAATTGAGCAACTCCAACAACTATTGACCCACATTACGTCGATTATGCCAGGGAGGAAGCAAGCATGAAAAAAATTCTCGTGGTCCTCACAAACGTCTCCCGTTATCACGGCACCGAAGAACCAACGGGCCTCTGGCTAGGTGAAGCCACGGAGTTCGTGGAAGAAGTAACCAAAGCAGGATTTTCAGTTGACTATATTAGTCCCCAAGGAGGCTATGTCCCTTTGGATCCCCGGAGTATGAAATATGTAGATTCATCCATTATGGCGGTTTATGAAAGTGCCGATTTTCAAGAACGAGCGCTAGCGCATTCCCTCTCTCTTGAAGAAATTGAGCCAGATGAATACGCAGCGATTTACTTTACAGGAGGCCATGGCGTTATGTGGGACTTTCCTGATAATCCTCAGTTGCAAGCAATCACTCGTAGCCTTTACGAACAGGGCAAGTACCTAACTTCTGTTTGTCACGGAATTGCTGGTCTTTTAAATGTCAAAGATGCGTCAGGAAATTATTTGATTGCAGATAAAACCATTACTGGCTTCACTACTGCAGAAGAAATTTTAGCCATGAAAAAAGCAGTTGTTCCTTTCTTAAACGAAACAATTGCCAAAGAACATGGTGCTACTTTTGCGAAAAAGCGTCCCTATAAAGAATTTGCGTATCAAGATGGCCGTATAATCACTGGGCAAAATCCTTTTTCTGTCCGCGCTGTCGCAAGATTGTTAATTCAACAACTATCAAAATGAAACAACAGCGACTACTTTTAGGTAGTCGCTGTTGTTTCATTGCTTCTTCTTTTTTCCGAAAGCCGAAGCCCTAACATAAAAAATTTTTGATTAGCTAAAGAGTAACATCGCGCCAATTAAGATAATTAGGTTAATTAAGCCTAAGACAATCATTGGTTTGGCCATGAATTTTGTCCAAGTGGCATATTGAACTTTGGAAATTTCCAAACCACCCATTACGACACCAGATGTTGGCGTGATCAAATTAATCAAGCCACAACCTGAAGCAAAAATCATAACCATCACTTCTGGACTTAAACCAATGTTTTTAGCTAACGCACCCATTACAGGAATAGAAACGTACGCTAAACCAGAAGTTGAAGGAATTAGGAAAGATAAACCTAAGTATAAAACAAAGGCACCGATGACAAATAAGACTGGGGAGAGTCCTTGTAATAAGCCTGCCGCTTTATCAAGGATAAATGAATCTAAATACGTTTTAGACATCAAAACAGATGCCCCGCGAGCAACTACGATAATTAAAACAACGGATAACATATCTTTGGCACCGTCGATAAATGCTTCAATGGTTTCTTTTTCAGTAAAGCGACCAATCAAGGCAGCAATGATCCCTAAAAGGAAGAACCACATCGCTAAGTCGCCAAAGTACCAGTCACCGAAACTGTTGCCTGTTAAAACAGACGTCCAGCCTTTGAAAATCGTCACTCCAAAGTCGTTCCATGGAATTAAGGAAACAATCATAATGACAAAACAGAAAGCGAATACCATTAAGATTTTTTTATGACGATTCGTAAATGGCATTTCTTTCGACGCTGCTTGTCCATACGTTTTTTCCATATCCTCTTGTTCTTGTAAAGATAAAATTGTTGAACCTTTGTCAGCCTTCACTTTTTTCGCATAACGCATCACAATGAAAATAGAATAGCTAGTAGAGGCCGCCCACAAAATAGCACCGACAATTAAAATAATTCCTGTATTCGGCTGAATGCCAATACCTCGCAACGCATCCATCGCTACCCCTGTGGAGAAAGGGTTAACCGTTGAACCGATAACACCTGATCCTGCACCCAATAGCACAGTACCCACTGCGACAAACGTATCAAACCCAGCGGCGACCATGGTAGCACTCAATAAACCATAAAAAGGAATTGTTTCTTCTGCCATTCCATAAGTCGAACCACCAATAGAAAATAAAATCATTAAAATTGGAATAATTTTCAATTCGTTCCCTTTTAACTTTTTAACGACTGATTGAATCCCTGCTTCAAGAGCCCCAGTTTGTGTCACAATATTTAAAAAGCCACCAAGTACTAAAATAAAAATATTAATTTCAATGGCATCTTTAAACCCATTGAATGGAGCCATGATAATATCCGATAATTTGGCCCCTACCACGTGATCAACCATTTTGCCATCAATTTCTCTTGGGGTAAATGGCTGGCCATTTAGCAAGACCGTTACGATACCTAAAACAATTAAAATAATAAATAAAATACTAAAAGACGAAAGCTGTTTTTTGTTTTTCTTCTTTTTTTCTGCCATATCCTTTTATACAGGAACCTACTTTCCTGTATCTCCCTTCTCTATGATTAATTACTCAATCGATCAATAAAGAATGGCGTATCTAGAAAAGTTAAGAATTTATGACTGTAGCTAATACGGTTCATTTGGACTAATTTTTTCATAACACTGCTTGCTGTTTCCCGCGTAGTTCCACTCATTCGTGCAATGTCATTAATGGTAATTGGACAAGCAATTGCAACGCGTTCTCTGTTGTCAATTCGTTCTCCTAAATCATTTAATAACATCGCCAGTGATGTCACAATCCGTTCACATGCATCATTGGTTGTTCCTTTTTGGATTTTGATCATGCTTTCTTTTAAAAGGACCGATTGTTCTTGAATCCAATGAATCAATTGCTGGGGATTATTTTGGAGAAAACGCTCAAACAGTTTAACTGGCACAAACACAACCTCAATATCCGTATAGGCAATCGCGGAGTCGTAATGAACCTCATCTTGAAACAGTCCAATTCTCGGAAAAAGAGCCTGCTTTTTCATAAAATGCAGATAGGAAAAATTACCACTGCGATCATTTTTTTCAATTTTAATGACACCTGAAACCAATAAAATCAAATGATTTCTCGGATCACCTGGATAAAAAAGGACTTGGCCTTTTTTATAGGAGCGAACGAAACTCTCGTTGCGCAATTCTGTTAGTTCTGATTCAGAAAAGTATTGAAAATCTTGATTATTTTTAGTGATTATTTTCTCTATCATCATCTTAATTCTCCTAAATACTATACTTTATTTTGTCACAACCGTTCCTACGATTTCATCGCCGCTCATACTTCCTAAGTTTTCCAAAGAAGTGATAATTGCTTGTTTATTGGGTTGGCTTTCTACAAACTGAATGGCGGCTTCAATTTTCGGTAACATACTACCTGGTGCAAAATGACCCGCTTGTTTGTATTCTTCCAACTCTGCTACAGTGACATTGGTTAATTGTTTTTCATCTGGTTTGCCATAATTAATGCACACATAATCCACGCCAGTTAAAATAACTAGTGCATCCGCATCCACTAATTCTGCTAGTTTTTCAGAAGCAAAATCTTTATCGATTACTGCTTCGACACCTTTTAATTCTTGTCCTACGACAGGGATGCCGCCACCACCACATGAAATGGTAATTATATCATTTTTTATTAAGGTATTAATAGTCTCAGCCTCGTGGATGTCAATTGGCTTAGGACTTGGAACGACTTTGCGCCAGCCACGTCCTGCATCTTCTTTAAAAATAGCACCTGCTTGCATTGCTTCTTTGGCTTCAGCTTCTGTTAAAAATGGACCGATCGGTTTTGTTGGATTTTTGAATGCCTCATCTGCTGGATCTACGACCACCTGTGTTAAAACAGTAGCCACTTGTTTCTTGATTCCTGCTTTGTTTAATTCTTGATTAAGCGCATTGGACAACCAGTAGCCGATACTTCCTTGTGTCATAGCAACACACGTATCTAGCGGCATCGCTGGATTTTTTTCAGAATCAGCTGCTTGTTGTTGCAATAATAGATTACCAACTTGTGGACCATTGCCATGTGAAACAATCAACCGATGCCCTTGTTTAATTAAATGAACTAAATAGGCAGATGTTTGAACTAATGCTTGCTGTTGTGCGTGTGCGCTAGCATCATTTGAAAGGATGGCATTTCCGCCTAGTGCAACGACCATTTTTTTCCCCATTACAAATCCTTCTTTCCTATCATAATAAAGAATAGGCCGCCCTTCAAAAGAAACTCTTAAAGGGCGAAACAACTATTCTTTTTTCAATGTTTTTTCAGTTGCTTCCTACACACGAGGAATGAATAAGTTGCCTAAAGTAGCTGCCATGATTGCTTTAATAGAATGCATTCTGTTTTCTGCTTCTTCAAATTGACGACCATATTTACTACGGAAGACTTCATCCGTGATTTCCATTTCAGTAATGCCGAATTTTTCAGCAACCATTTCTCCGTATTGTGTTTTCGTATCATGAAAGGCTGGCAAACAGTGTAATACGATTAAATCGCCATCCATGTTTTCGGTTTTTTCTAACATAGCCATATTAATTTGATAAGGTTTCAACAGATTGACACGTTCTTCAAATTTATCTTCTTCACCCATGGACACCCAAACGTCTGTATATAACACGTTGGCTCCTTTAACACCTTTAGCAACGTCGTCTGTAATCATTAATTCTGCACCAGATTCTTTCGCAAATTCTTTTGCATAATTAACGACTTCATCAGAAGGGAACAATTCTTTTGGTGCACAAATGCGAACATTTACGCCTAAAATAGCACCTGTCACTAACAAGCTGTTTGCCATGTTGTTACGGCCATCGCCGACATATACTAAAGTGATTCCTTCTAAACGACCAAAGTTTTCTTTCACTGTCATAAAGTCCGCAATCATTTGTGTTGGATGCCATTGATCCGTTAAACCATTCCAAACAGGAACACCAGAATATTTCGCTAAATCTTCCACTACTTCTTGACTAAACCCACGGAACTCAATCCCGTCAAACATACTACCTAAAACAATCGCTGTATCTTCAACAGATTCTTTTTTACCTAATTGAATATCGTTGGCGCCTAAATACTCAGGATGTGCCCCTAAATCAATCGCTGCTGTCGTAAACGCAGAGCGTGTCCGTGTCGAAGTTTTTTCAAATAAAAGAGCGATATTTTTTCCTTCTAAATAGTGATGTGGAATCCCTTTTTTCTTCAATTCTTTTAAGTGAATACTGAAGTCTACCAAATACTCTAATTCTGCTCTTGAAAAATCTTTTTCTGCTAATAAACTACGTCCTTGAAATACTGAATTCATGATGATTCCTCCTATTTTTGGGTGTTTTTTAAAGATCTTCACGGTAAAGTGGCATACTCATACAACGAGGGCCACCACGGCCACGTACTAGTTCACTTCCTGGAATGTAATTCAATTTCACGCCTGCTTCTTCTAGCGCTTTATTCGTAATCGTATTCCGATCGTAAACAACAACTTCCCCAGGGGCAATTGCTAATGTATTTGAACCGTCGTTCCATTGTTCACGGGCTGCTGCTGTTAAATTTCCAGCACCGCAACGGATTAATTGAACATTGTCTAAATGCAAGTATTTGCATAAAATGTTATCTAATGTATCTTTTTCTTTTGTAATTTGGATGTCTCCATCTGCTTTTTCAGTGATCGAGTAAACAACCAAACCACCTTCGATTTCTGGATGAATCGTAAATTTATCATAGTCAATCATGGTAAAAACGGTATCTAAATGCATGAATTTACGGTGTTCACCGATATCAAAAGCCAAGATATTTTTAAACCCTAATTTTTGTTCAAAAATATTTCTCGCAATTTTTTCAATTGACGCGGCATCCGTTCTTTGAGAAATCCCAATGGCCACTACTTCTTTTGAAAGAATTAATTCATCGCCACCTTCAATTCTGGTTGATTCTGAACGATCATAGACTCTAGGAACCTCTTTTCCAGCAAAACGAGGATGATAATCAAAAATGTATTGCCCAAAAATAGTTTCCCGTTGTCGAGTTACTGAATACATATGATTTAAAGAAATCCCGTGCCCCATTGTCGCAAAGTTATCACGCGTGAAGTATAAGTTAGGCATTGGATCAATAATGAATGGATAATCCGCTTCAACCATATCTGTTAAAAATTCTTGCTCATATTTAGGTAATTCTTGTTTTTGAATGCCTGCAATCGCTTTTTGAATCAGTTCTTCGTTGTCGTCAATTTCTAACATTAACTCTCTAACTTTTTCTTTTGCTGATTCGCTGCGAATATTGGCTTCTTCTAAGAATTGGTCAATAAATTGTCGGCGGACCTCTTCATTAATCAACGCTTCAGCAGCTAAGTCCTCTAAATAGACCACTTCGATATCTTTTGATCGTAACAACTCTGCAAATGCATCATGTTCTGCTTGTGCTTTTTCTAAAAACGGAATATCATCAAACAACAGTCTCTCCAGATAATCTGGCATTAAATTTTCTAATTCCTTACCTGGACGATGTAACATCACTGTTTTCAATTTTCCGATTTCAGAAAATACATTAATTGGATGACTCATGTGAAATAACCTCCTCAACTTAATTACAAACACAGAATAACAGACCTGATTAACCTAGGACGTGAACCATTTGCCAAACAAAATACCAAATATACAACGGTATTCTTTCTTATGCATATTTCCAGCCCAAAAGAATGCGCTTTCATAGATATTCTAAAAAAATAATGCATAATTAAATAAAAAAAAATGCATTTATTCAAAAAAAATTATTTCTCCATACACTTCATAAAGTTATAATCTTATAGAGGTAAAAGTAAGGGAGCCAGAAGTCAAAACGACTTCTGGCTCCCTTACTTTTATGCGTTACTTTTTGACAAAGGTGTTGGCTGAATAAATTGTTGAAAATACTGCTCTAGTTCTTGTGCTTTTTCCTCGGATGATGAAACAATAATAACAGTGTCGAAGCCAGCGACAGAACATTTCTTTTCACACAAAGACACTTCATCAAGTACAGCTGAAAACAATGTTGCGTTGTCTGGTAATGTATGAACCACTAGTAAAAAGGCGACACGTTCAACTTTGGTCACTACCTCACGAATTGCTTGTATCAACTGTTCTTTTTTTCGTTCTTCTAAAGAAGTGAATTGTTCAAAAATCGTTAACCGCATCTCGCCAGACTCATCCAATGCTTTGACGACTTTTAATTCCCATAAATCCCGTGAAATCGTTGCTTGTGCGACATTTATCTCGCGCTTTTTTAATTCTCTTAACAACTCATTTTGACTATGAATTACAGTTGTTTGAATGATTTCTTTAATCAAACTTTGGCGTGTTTGCTTATTCACAAATAACACCCTTCCTCCAGACATTTACAAAGCAATACTAGCAGAATCTCTCTAATTAGAATAGAAAAAGGGTCGTTTAGCTAAAAGGTTCTCATTGACTTTGTCGGATATTTCGCATTTAAAAAAGTGAGACTTGCACAATTTAGTAAAACGTTGTACAGTGATTTTAGGGAATTACTGGCACCGTTTTAAATAACAGCAATGATGTTTTTTTTGCATGATTAACTGAACTGGAGGAAAGTAATGAACCGATTAAAACGCCAAACGATGATTAAGCGATTGGTCACAGAAAATGAAATCCATACACAAAGTGAATTACTAGCATTATTGGAAAAAGAAAATATTCACACCACACAAGCAACTATTTCTCGTGACATTCGTGAGCTGAATTTAAACAAAGTAGACAATGGTCAAGGAGAAGCCTATTATCGTATCTTGAATAATTCTGCCCTTCGTCCAAAATATAAAACAGATGAAGAACGTCTTGTTGACATTATTATTGAAACTGGTGTTTCTTTAACACAAATAGAGTTCACAAATCTTTTAACCGTCTTACCTGGCAACGGGCAAGCCATTGGGGTTTTAATTGATCGCATACGTATCCACAACCCTCATATCTTGGGCTGCATCGCTGGGGATGATACCATCTTAATTCTTTCAAAAAATAAAGAAGATGCCCTTGAAGTTAACAACTATTTCCAGCAGTATTTGTACCACCCATAATTCATCACTTAGTAAAATCGACTATTTTTTGACATCATTGCTATTTTTATTAAAGATAAATAAAAAAAGGCGTCTCAGTGAAAGCTGAGGCGTTTTCTCATGAGTTTTTCTTTTGAACACCGTCTTTTTTTTGTATAATAATCAAAAAGCAAAGAAAGGGTTTCTTATGACTGAACAATTCATACTCACTTCAAACGATCAACAAACACAGCTCAATGTACGTCATTGGCCCTGTCCTTCACCCAAAGCCGTAGTTCAATTGATTCACGGCATGGCAGAGCATATCCAACGTTATGATGAATTTGCTCGTTTTTTAAATCAATTAGGGTTTGCCGTAATTGGGCATGATCATCTAGGTCATGGCGAATCTGTACAACCAAGCGCACCGATCTATGGTTTTTTTGGAGAACAAGGGCCTGAAAATGTCGTTACAGATATTCATCAAGTGAAACAATGGGCTATGAATCACTATCCACAATTGCCCTATTTTATGATGGGTCACAGCATGGGGTCTTTCGCCTTGCGCAACTATCTGCAAGACTATCCTGTGACTATGCAAGGAGTCATTTTCATGGGCACTGGAACAAGTCCGTTACCTTTAACCGCCGCATTGCCTTTTATTAAAAAAATGGCCGAGAAACAGCCGAAAAAACCAGCTCCGTTCATTGATAAGCTGGCATTTGGTTCTTTTAGCAAAAAATTTCCTGAAGCAAGTTCCTTTAATTGGCTTTCTAAAAATCAAGCCAATGTGGCTGACTATGAAAATGACCCATTAATGGGCTTCGTATTTACCAACAATGGTTTTGCTACCCTTTTTTCGCTTGTTAAACGAGCCAATCAAAGGAATTGGTACCAAGCGATCCCAAAAGAATTGCCTATTTTAATCATTAGTGGCGCTGAAGACCCAGTTGGTGATTTCAGCAAGGGGCCAGCGAAAATTCAAAAGCAATTAAAGCATGCAGGTTTTCAGCACGTGACGTTACGGCTATTTCCCACTTTGCGTCATGAAATTTTATTAGAAACGGAAAAAGCAACAGTTTTTCAAGAAATTGGGCATTGGTTAACGGATTTAACGAAATAAAAAAGAAGGTTGATGTTGTGACATCAACCTTCTTTTTTAATCTATTTTCGTTAAACCGCCCATATAAGGACGTAGAACTTCTGGAATCGTTACCGTGCCATCTTCATTTTGATAATTTTCCAAAATGGCAGCCACTGTTCGACCAACAGCAAGTCCTGACCCGTTAAGAGTATGAGCATATTGAACTTGACCCGTTTTATCACGATAACGAATCAACGCCCGACGTGCTTGGAAGTCTTCACAGTTTGAACAAGAACTAATTTCTCGATACGTTTTCTGTGCCGGAATCCAAACTTCTAAATCATAGGTTTTCGCTGCCGAGAAGCCCATGTCACCTGTCGAAAGAGTAATCACTCGATAAGGGAGGCCCAATTTTTCTAAAATGTCTCCAGCATTGTTGGTCATTTTTTCTAATTCTTCATAGGAGTGTTCTGCATCACTAAATTTAACCATTTCTACTTTATGGAACTGGTGTAAACGAATTAATCCTCGGGTATCACGGCCTGCGCTACCCGCTTCCGAACGAAAAGAAGGACTTAAAGCAGTGAAATAAATCGGTAACTCTTGCGCCTCTAAAATTTCATTATTATAGTAGTTAGTTAACGGGACTTCCGCTGTGGGGATCAGCGTCAAATCACTTTCTGCAACTTGGAAGACATCTTCTTTGAACTTAGGAAACTGACCAGTGCCAAACATTGCTTTGCTATTGACCAAATAAGGAGGAATCACCTCGGTATAACCATGTTCATTAACATGTTGATCTAACATAAAATTATAGACCGCTCGTTCTAAACGAGCCCCTAAACCTTTGTAATAAAGAAAACGGCTACCAGATACTTTCGCGCCTCTTTCAAAATCTAAAATTCCTAAGGCTTCACCGATTTCCCAATGTGGTTTCGGTTCAAATGAAAAAGTTTTCGGCGTACTCCACCGCCGAACTTCTACGTTGGCGGCTTCGTCCGCGCCAACAGGCACGCTCTCATGAGGTAAGTTAGGCAGACGTTCTGCAATGGCTGTGCATTGTTCTTGCAAATGAACAACTTCTTGGTCTAAAACTTTAATTTGCTCGCTAACTTCTTGCATATTTAGCAACTGTTGTGAAGCATCTTTTTGTGCACGCTTTAATTGTGCAATTTCTCCTGATACCTGATTACGGTGTTTTTTCAGTTCTTCAACTTTAACAAGTAACGCTCTCCGTTCTTCATCTAAAGCCAAAAAGCGTAATAAAACTTCCTCGTCCACACCACGTGTTTTTAACTTTTTCTGTACCACTTCTACATTTTGGCGAATTTTTTTCATATCCAACATCTTATTTCCCTCTTCATGATTAAATTTTAAACAATGGTGAATTTTACTTTTTCAAAAATTTCATTCTTCATTCGTTGGCCAGTCGCTGTGCCAGCTAAGCCACCTAAACCCGTTTCTCTCAATTCTCGTGGTAATTGACGGCCGACTTTATTCATGGCTTCCACCACTTCATCTGCTGGTATTTTATTTACAATTCCAGCTAAAGCCATATCTGCAGCGATTAACGCATTGCCTGCACCTACTGTATTTCGTTTGACACAAGGAATTTCGACTAACCCAGCCACTGGGTCACAAACTAAACCTAATAAATTCCCTAAAGCCATAGCAAAAGCTTCAGAAGATTGGCGTGGTGTTCCGCCAGCCGCTTCAACAGCTGCAGCGGCGGCCATCGCTGAAGCACTGCCTACTTCGGCTTGACATCCACCAACAGCACCAGCAATCATCGCATTGTTGGCTGTGACCATCCCAAATAAAGAACTGGTAAACAAGAAACGAATTTGTTGATCACGCGTTAAATTCAAGGTATTTTTAATTGCTGTTAAAACCCCTGGTAAGGTGCCACTTGCACCAGCAGTTGGCGTTGCGCAAACAACGCCCATTGCTGCATTGACTTCATTAGTACCTAGTGCGGCTTGAACTGCAGACATCATTAAATCACCTGATAACGTTTTGCCAGCTGCGCGGTATTTTTTTAAACGTGCCGCATCACCGCCCGTTAACCCAGTAGGAGAAAAAACGCCTGCTCCTTCTTGCGAGCGTTTGACAGCAGCATCCATGACATCCAAATTTTGACCCATCTGTGTCCAAATTTCTTCATAGCTTTTTTGGCTACGCTCCATTTCTTGCTCAATCATCAAATCAGAGATTTTTTTTCCTGTTTTTTCAGCTTTATCGATAAATTCTTCAATCGAAAGGTACATATGTCAAACTCCTATCATAATAAGATTATTTTCGATGTGTCATCTAGTGAAAACAATTGTTCTTTCACCGAGGAAATTGGTGCCGAATCTAAGTCAAAGATGAATAAAATTTGATTCCCTTCCACATAACGAGACACAGCATTCACTTGAATATTATTTTTTTGTAACGTATCTTTAAAAGCTTGCATCGCCTGCTCGTCTTGATTAATGACTAACAAAATAGGTAAAGGACCATGTAGTTGGACATTGAAACCGTCTAATTCAATGTATTTCACCTCGATAGTGCCGCCACCTACAGAAATTCCTGTTAAATGGATTTCGTGCGTTGCATCACTGAGTGTCACACATGCTGTATTAGCATGCTTCACTGGACTTTCTTCACTCATTTCTAAAAATTGAATCTCGATTCCTTGTTCTTCCGCAAGTTCAATGGATTGTGTTACGTTGGCATCATCTGCTGCTAGTCCAAGAATTCCACCAATAATTGCAAAATCAGTCCCATGTCCTTTATGCGTGTCTGCAAAAGATTCATAGTATTTAATCACAATTTTTTCTGGCGTTCCGCCGAATAACTTTCTTGCCGCTAAGCCAATTGCTAAGGCCCCAGCTGTATGCGAACTAGAAGGACCAATCATAATAGGACCGATAATGTCAAAACAACTTTTGTAGTTCATTACTTTGTTCACTTTTTTAGGTTTATTGATGGCCATAGCTGTGTTCATACGTAACTCCTCCTTTGGTTTTTACTGCTTCTTTTTCTTTCTCACTGGTTACTTCCGTCGTTCCTTCAAATTCTGGTGTATTATCCACCGCTTCAATTCTGTAACGTTTAAAGACCAGCGCACCTAAAAATCCAAACATCAGACTGACCACTGTGATAATCGCTACTGCTAGTAAAGTCGTTTGAATGGCATTGTTACCTAATGTCACAAGTAAACCAGCCCACGGTGTTGCCATTCCTGTCACAGGTACTTTTAAGCCAAAGAAAGTCACTACAATACCACTAACCATTCCTGAAAATAAATTCGTTGCGTAAATAGGTATTGGATTGGAGCTGATGATATCGACTTGTGTTAATGGCTCAATTGCCACAGCTAACGGGGTTGAAGCTGTGCCTAGTTTTAACTTTTTAAATAGCGCCGCATTGACAATGGAACTGCCGTAACAAGTCAACGCACCGACAGCCATTGGTACACCAGTCAAACCAATCAAGGCAGTTAAAACCATTGAACTTAACGGTGTCATACCAACAATCGGGATAATAGCACCTAAAATTGCGCCCATCACATATGGATTGCCATCTACTGCACTTAAAATCGTGCCCCCAATAACTTCTAGCACACCTAATACAACGGGTTGAATAAAACCAGCAACTAACGAAGCAGCGACTGGAATGACTAAAATAACGACTAATAAGTCAATCCCTTCTGGAATACGTTTTTGCATCTGCTCAACAACAAAAGATAAAAGATACGCGGTAATAAAAGCTGGTAACAAGCTGACTTTAATCAATGACAGACCTAAAATAATTGAAAAAACTGGACTAATCCCGAAAGCCAGCGGCACAAGAGCTCCAGCTGCTAAACCACCTAGACTACCCATAGTTTCACCAATTTGCGACACATAATCTAAATGAAAAACGCCGCCTACTGCATACCGCAAAAATGCCTCTGGTAGAAAGGTGGCACAAGCTGCACCAGACAAAGCACTTAAAGATTTTTTCCCTCGCGGTGCTTTAAAAGAGAATAGGGACATGCCACATAAAACTAAGACTAACATCAAGATTCCTGATAACGTTTTCATTTCTTTGCCTCCAACTATATTTTTTTATAACGGATGGTACTCCTGAATAAAATTTTTATTGCTCAACAAGTGAAAGAATGAGCGAACATTCCGATGAACTAAAGTACAATGAGTAACAAAAATTTCATTCCACATTCAGAGTATACGACTAAACAAAAGTTTAGTCAATGTATTTTTTTAACGTAAAGAATCTTATTGCTTTTCCATTAAAAAAGTATTACACTAAAATTAATTTCAGTGTAGGGGAGGATATCACTTGGAGTCATATTTACGTTTAAGTGAAGTAGATAAACAAATCTTACATTCACATGCCTTAATGCTTGATGGATTAGGGAACTTCTTTGGTAGTACCCATGAAGTCATTCTTCATAGTTTAGAAAATTTGGAAAGTTCAGCTATCAAAGTCATCAATGGCCATTTCAGTAACCGCAAGGAAGGTGCCCCCATTACTGATATGGCGTTAAAAATGTTAAGTCAAGTAGAGTCGGAACATGATTACGCTGTGAAACCCTACTACAATAAAAATCAAAAAGGGGTTATTTTAAAATCTTCCACCATTCCAGTTATCGGTGAAAATGATCGTATTATTGGATTGATCTGTATCAATATGCATTTAGAAATGCCATTAATTGATTACTTGCAAGACTTATTACCTTCAGGACAACAAAATGATATGTCCCAAGAGCTTAAAAATTCTGAACATTTTTCTGACAATATTGACGAATTAATCACTACTTCACTGACAAAAGTAAAACAAGCAGTAGAAAGCGATCCAAATGTATCACATTTGAATCAAAATAAAGAAATTGTTATTCGTTTATATGATCAAGGAATTTTTAATCTCAAAGATTCTGTCATAAAGATTGCCGATCGATTAGGTATTTCAAAAAATACCATCTATTTACATATCCGCAATCATAAAAAAGAAGAAGCTTAAACCATCAAAGCCACCAACGCTAACTAGCGTTGGTGGCTTTAATCACTTCTCTTCTATTTTAATTTGGTAAATCAAACAAGTAAGGTGTCCCTATTTCTCCATTTAACGTAACATCTAAGCGATTTTTTGTGCCAGGAACTAAATTACTGGCTGTGAAATTCCCTTGGGCATCCGCAGTAAAACTTGCTAAAATCACCCGCGCATCATCTGCACGTGACACTAAAATAGTTGCATTCGGTGCTGTTTTACCAGAAATTGTTCCTTGTTTCGGATCAATCGTAATATTGCTAAAAGAAAGCGCTGCTTCTTGTCCTGAACTTGGAATGTCAATTTGGACAGGTGCACTATTCCGTTGATCAACGGTTGCGATTAATTGAGTAGTCGCTCCCGCTCTGGGACTAATTACTGTAAAATTGCCATTGGCATCCGCATAAAAAACACCTGCTTGTGCAGAAGCATCACCGACTACCGTTGCTGTAATGGTTGCATTAGGTAATGTAGTACCATTAATTTCATTTCTTTCAGGATTGAAAACAACATTGGTAATTGTAATGTTTGTATCAGGTGCTTGGTTTTGAGGGACTTCATTCGTTCCATCAGTTCCTGCAGAAGGCTGCGTGGCATTTTCTGACGGATTTTCCCCTGTCACATTAGAATTTTGACCCGTGACAGACGAATGACTACTTTTCATTTCTTGTTGACTAGAGGATTTCTGCGTGGCTTTCTTTGTTTCTTGCTTTGGCTTAGAATCATTTGTGCTTGCTGTTTTTTTGTTTCCACATCCTGCTAGACTTAAAGACAATACACTGAACGTTAACATACTGAACAAAGCAATTTTTTTCATTTTTCGTTACCTCCAGAAATCTTTTTGTAACATTAATGTAACATTGTTTTAAAAATCTAGCAATAATTTTTCAACCGTTTTCCTTTTTGTTTAAAAAGAAAAAACCTGCACAAAGGCATTTAGCCTTTGTGTAGGTTTTTATCTGCTAAATGGATTTAATGTTTGCGATAGCTTAAATAGTAAAAGCCAGAAACAAAAATGGCACCACCAATGATATTACCTAAATAAACAAAAATAAAATTACGGAAAAAATCCCCCCACTGAACGCCGCCTTCAAAAATTGCGGCTGGAATGATGAATGCATTCGCCACACTATGCTGAAAGCCAATTGCAACAAAAATCATTACTGGAAACCAGATGCCTAATAGTTTCCCCGCTGCATCTTTCGCACCATAACAAAGCCATAAGGCCAGACCTACGAACCAGTTACAGCCAATACCTGAAATAATTGCTTGAAGCCAAGTTGCTGCAACTTTATGTTCTGCAAGAGAAAGAACCTGATTTAAATAGGCGCCGCTACTGGTTAAACCTAAATAATGGCCAAAAAAATAGGCAACAAATAGGGCGCCAACCATATTTGCCAATGTAATTGTGACCCAGTTCACGAGTAATTCTCTGAAAGAGACCTTTTTAGCAAACCAAGCCGTACTCACCGCCATCATATTTCCTGTGATTAACTCACCACCAGCCATTAAAATAACAATTAGACCAATTGGGAAAACCGCAGCTCCCACTAAAGCTTGAACACTGGCTAAATCTGCTGGAATAGAGGCGGAAACACGCACATAAGCCAAATAGCCGAGGGAAATCATAGCCCCGCCGATAAATCCTAAAATGAGTTTTGCTACCAAAGGCTTTTGAATTTTTTTCTGACCATTTTCAATACTGATACTTAAAATTTCATCTGGTGTATACAAACATTTCACTTCCTTTGTTTTTTGTCCTCCTTTACTTTACCCTTATATCACAGAAATTCAAGTACTTTTGTGTATTTTTTCACTAAAAACTGTAGTTCTTTTAATTTTATATGAAAACATCCTGAAACAAGTCCTATTTCTTGTTTCAGGATGTTTACTTATCCGTTTTTAAAGAGTTATCTTTTCACTTTAAAACAATAGGTTGCTATGGCTAACGATAAAAAGCTCAGGCCTAGGAAGCTCCCAACTGCTGAAGATTGTTCCCCTGTTTTGGGGAATTTTTTCTTGGCAATTTTGGTCGTATTATCCGCTTTTTTGACTGTTCCTGACGATTCTTTATTTGTCTGTATCTGTTTAGTTGCTTGGTTTTCTGCTACTGATTCCTTTGTTTGACTAGCCTTGGCAGAGGGCTTTGAATTACTTTGAGCGTCATTAGGATCTTGATTAGACTCTACCGCGTAAATGACAGAATTCTGGCCTTTGCTTTGACTGTTTTCGTTTACAGTTCTTGGGGTGCTACTCTCACTTGTACTGTTGGTTGCGCTGGTCGTACTTGAAGCACTACTTTCGCTGGTACTACTGGTTTCGCTGGTTGTGCTTGGCGTGTTGCTTTCACTCGTACTACTGCTCTCACTTGTCGTGCTTGGCGTGCTGCTTTCGCTGGTATTACTGGTTTCACTTGTCGTGCTTGAGGTGCTGCTTTCGCTGGTATTACTGGTTTCACTGGTTGTGCTTGAAGTGCTGCTTTCGCTGGTATTACTGGTTTCACTTGTCGTGCTTGAGGTGCTGCTTTCGCTGGTATTACTGGTTTCACTGGTTGTGCTTGAAGTGCTGCTTTCGCTTGTGTTACTAGTTGTCTCTGTTGATTTTTCAACTAACAGAAGTAACGCCGTTTTTATGGTTTGTGTTAATTGGTTAATACGCTTTTGTGCATCTGCAGGCGTTTTAAAGCCACCAAGTGTTGGCTCTAATAATTCTTCATCTGACCAAGCAAGCAGTTGTTGTAACTGCTTATAGCTTCCTTCGCCAGTTGTTGTATCTATTAAGGCTTCTTGCATGGCTTGCCAAGAGTCTTTGGTATATACAGATTCGTCTAATTTATGAACGCTTGCAAGTTCATTTTCTGCTTCTGTACGCTCTAGCGTGATATCGGCTTTTTTGACTAATACTTTCATTGCAGATTGCAAATTACTTGTTAACTGATCCACTTGCTCTTGGGTTTTGTCCTGACTCTCCTGACCTTCTGCTAACAATTGTGTCGCCTGCTGATAATAGGAAGGAACAATTGTTTTAGGCCCAATGGCAGTGAATAGCTGCCAAGAGTAAACTGTATATTGGTTTGCTTCACCAATCGAAGCATAAACGGTTTGTAGCTGGGACAAATCAAGCTTTTTTGCCGGAGCCTCTACCGTCACCGGTACGTTCACTGTTACCAATGAACCTGTTTCATAAGTTAATTGAACAGTCACTTTTTGTTGGCCGATTTCATTTAAGACCTCTGGATTGACGATTTTAGCGGCTGGGACTGCTTCATCCGCGTCATTTGTATTAGCAACCAGTTGCTGCGGATCGATTGATTGTCCTTGCACAATCGTTGTAGCCACAGGGGTTGCTAAAGTATTTCTAACCGGAATTGGCGTATTTTTATATTGCTCGTAAAGTGTTGGTGAAACCAACGATTCCCATGTTGCTGGCATTAAGCGATAGTCCTCCTCTGTCCAATTTTCTACCAATAATTGGCCGTTTTTAAGGCCATCATCTCGAGTATTGTCTTTCACAAAACTCGTTTCTGGTCGGAAACCACCGCCACTAGCGATTAACAATTCCCGACGTCGATTTTGCGGAATATTATGGTAGTTAACAAACTGATTGTTGATAAATACGCCATTGAACACATTGTTATTTCCTGTATGTCGATTGTATTCCATCCCAATTGCATATTGATTGTCCCAATACTTCCAATCAAAAATGTTATTAGCCACTAGCCAGTTGGATAATTCTGAAATAGCTCCCTCTGCTTGCGTTTCTGCCAAACCAATCTCTGGTGTTCCATACATAATGAGGCCTGTATTTCGCAAATAATTATTCATAATCGTAATATTACGACCTGATTTAAACTTAAATCCGCCAGCTGGACCATTTTGTAGTCCACGTAAATGATTCCCCACCACCGTGATGTTTTGGGCGCCACGGAAATAAATTGCATGATCTCCCACTAGACCATTCAAGTTTTCATTATCATAGGGTGAATAGAAAAAATTATGTTGGACAGTTACATCCTTCAACATATTAAAAGAATTAACCCCGGTGGATAGATAATTTTGTTCATTAGGTACTGAAATAGCACCGGCTTCAATGGCTGTTTGCAAACGTGTAATAGTCGCTGCTAAGTCTGAACGACTGGTACTTTTAATCGCATCTAATTCTGTCACTTTTAAACCAAATAGATTGTCCACGATGTCTACATCTGACATATACTGGAAGCGACTTGGCGTTGAATAACCACCAATGTAAATCGCTCGGTTAAAATCACCTCCCGATTGCATATGTGCCGTGTCTCGCATGAAAATATTACCTGAAATTTTAACGCCAATATCTGCATTTAAATTGACCACGAATCCTTTTAATGGATTATAAAAGATATTGTTTGCTAGCGTTAATTGATTCGTCAATTTTAAGGTCACATTGATGCCGTCAAAAGCAATATTTTGAAGTCGTACATTGGTTTTCGTCCCGTACGTTGTGTCTGTTAGCTGAATCGGTGCACCTGTAGCATTATGTAAAATAGTGGCTCCTGTTGTATCGCCAATTAATTGATAATTTGAAGAAATCACAATATCTTTTGACAGAGCATAACTTCCCTGTGGTAAAAATAATGCCCGTCCTTCCCTTGCTGTCTGACTCAGCAACGTCTGTAACTTCTCTGTTTGATCCTCTGTGCTATTAGGCACCATCGCTTGCGCACCAAAAATCGTTGTATCTGTTGCGTTAACTGGTTCAACCGCTTCAGTCACCATTGGTAGACCCACCACTGTCAATAAACCAAATAGAAGAATGAGCATTGTTTTCTTCATGTGTTTCCCGCTTTTCATTCCGTTACTTCCAACGGCTTATTTTGTAAAAGTTGATACAGCGTAATAACACGACTGTCTTCGTATGCATAAATTTTTTTAAATTTTGGATTCATATGTAAGATACTTGTTACCTTTAACAAGTTTTGATTTGTGACTTCTAATTCTAAAGCCTCAACCAATTCCTTTAAGCGAACACCGGCACTATTTTCTTCACAACTTAAAATTTCTTCAATTTGTTCCATCCGTTTTTTCATCTCATCCCGCCTTCCTTCCCTTGCTCTTTCTATTATATAGAAAAATTCTTGTGAGAACCCTCAATATTTTTTAACTGACTGTTAAAAAAAGTAGTAGTTCCTTTGCTATCAATAGCTAACCATCTATTATTTACGATAAAAAAAGCAAAAAAAGTACCTTTTTGACATAATTTTCAGAAGAATTGACGCAGTATTTATTAAAAAACAACGAGAAAACGTCAATAAGTAGGTAATCAACACCTACTTATTGACGTTTTCTTCTTGTCTTTTTTTACTTTTTAGAAAAATTTTTTTACAATTTATCGGACATATGCATCAAAAAAGCCCATTTTTTTGATTTTTTATTAAAGTGACGTGGTTCTTTTCTCGTTAATTTTTACTATTTTTTGGTTCAAACGATTATATTGCTCAAACGTTAACTCACTTGAAAGTAAAAAGATCTCTGGATGGCCCGTTTCTACATCTGCCAAAGAAGTCACTAATAGTAAATCAATATTTTGCCATTCTTCTTTGCTTGCTTCACTGTATCGTAAAACTTCCAATGCATAAAACCGACGAAAATTATTTTCAATCGAAAGTTTCACCCGTTCTTCTTCCAGTACTGGCAAGCCTGATTTTAACCCTAAAACAATTTTTTGTTCACGATGAATTAAATCATTAGAAAGCGCCAAAACACTAGAATAACGCAAAGCCAAAAATTCTTTATTTGTAAATAATTCATTGCCTATTTGTTCGTAAAGTTGATTTAAGCCTTGGCTTAATTCTTCTAAAAGAACCGGATATTTTTCTTTGACTTTATTCCAAAAGACATTATACATTTTCACATTTTGGACATAGTAAAGTTCGGCAAATAAATGTGTAGCAAACAAATAATAAAAAATTTGCGGACGAATTTTTTCCAATTGCGGCGTCATTTGTATTTCTTCTAATAAGAAATGTTGGACTAAATGAGTCAACATATAAACAGGCGCTTCAGACTCATCAAAATGCGCTAAAATTGCTTGTGCAGTGGCTTCATCTTGATAAAATTGGTCATTGGCTAACAAGAAAAAGTACACAAAAGTTAAATCGTTTTTGTTAAGGAAAAGGGTTGTAGCTGTCATCTCTTCTATAAAGGCTTGGTAATGTTTATTACCTTCTAAATAAGTTTCTTGCTCGGCTGAAGGTCGATATTCGGCGCCTTGCGCACTACGGACTTTTGAGATAGCGACCATATATTTAACTCGGCGTATCACCGTTTCCGCAACTTCTACGTTGAAAAAAGCCATCATTTTTTGGACAGTTTGTGCGACTTCCGTTTCTTGTATATAGTCAAAAGGCCACGTATCACGGATTAAGTCCATAAAAATAGTGTAAGCAAAATGGCGCAAATACGCTTCATTGCCTTCAATTTTCCAAGTACTTTTATTAATTACTAAACCCAATGGTGCTAAAATTTCTGTAAACCCTTTGAGCAAGCGCCGAATCGTGGCATCACTGGTATGATATTTTGCTGTCGCTGGCACAATCCCATTAAATCGACCCCAGAATAAATCTTCCATTACTTGATAAGTTAAACTATCCCGAAAAATTGCTGTATAAAGTTTCTGGAACGCTTGGCTAGACGCCAAGTTCAAGCGATAGCCATGCCCCTTTTCAAAAGCCAAAGAAGCATCATTATCCACAGCATAATACGTAATGTCATCTTTTAGGAGTTCTACGTATTTTTTGACTGATTTTTTGTTTAATTGTAATTCTTCTGCTAACTCATTGATGTCAATCCAGCCTTCATTAATTGGCAAGTTTCTTAAAATAATAATTTTAGAAACGACATCTGTATCGAATATATCAACATATTCATCCCATTTCACTGTTCACTCAACTGCCTCTCTTCTGTTCTATTGTACACAAAATGAGAAATCTATTCCACGAAAAAATAACAGTTGTTTCTTTTATTCTTTCGTAGATGTGGACGTTTCAGGAACAAACACGTTGAGTCCCCCAGCTTCCACCGTTACTTTAATCGGTAAATCATCGGTAGGATCGCCATCTGTTCGTGTTTGGACTTTCTTGTCTTTTTCGCCCCTAATTTTAAATTGACTCCCAGAGAAATACACGACACCAGGAATTTCATTTAATTGTCCTCTGATAATTTTAGGTAAATAATAGACAAACTTGTAAAAAACTAACTTAGGCAAAATGATAATGTGCACTTCGCCGTCATCTGGCGTGGCATTGGCATCGAAATTGGTAAAGCCGCCAGCAGAATTCGTCATGGTCATCGTTAATAATTGGGCTTTGCCATGCCAACGTCTTTCATCGCCATCAATTTTTAGTTTGTACTTTTTCTTTTTCATTAATAAGCGGAAAAATTGCTTTGTAAAGGCTTAAGGACCATATTTTTGTTTCTCCTGTTGGGTCACATTTGCTGCTGTGTCCGCTAATAGTCCAATCGTTAAGGTCGAAATCATCACATCTTGATTTACCATTCCAAAGTCAACTGGCGTGGTCTGTCCTGCCAAAATGGTCTCAAAGGCGTCTTCTTCTTTCAAAGGAATACTTAACACACGCGCAAAATTATTGACTGTTCCACCTGGAATAATCCCTATTTGATAGTCACGAATGGTGTCTTTAAAATTTTGAACGGCATGATGAATGGTCCCGTCACCACCAATGACGACCAAGACACCCACTTGATTTTCTTTGGCATTTTTCCGCATTTCTTCAGGATCAATGTCTGGATTGGAAGGTTGCAAAATAACCGCTTCCCCTTTCGCTTCTGCAGCTTTTTTAAAGCGTTCTGCAATCTCTTTACTTTCACTACTTCCTGAAGTTTCGTTGTATAAAACCATCATCTTTTTCATCATTCTATCCTCATATCTCTAACTAAATTTCTTGCACATGTAAAGTGTACAATATTTTAGCCAAAATACCTAAAGATAGCATCGAAAAACAAAGGCTGAGGCACAAGCGATTTGCTCCAAGAACTCAGTAAGTTCTGTTCAAAGGCTAAACTGCGATGAAGGCTTACCTGAGAATGTCAATAAGAAGGAGCTACTTTTGTTCAGTTGATTAGCTTAAGATGAAAAAACAGGCCATCCGTCGAAAGGACGGATGGCCTGTTTTTTTATAGCTTTTGCTTATTTCTTGCTCTTTTTATAGAAGAGCCAACTTGCCAAACTGACCAACAGGAGGCCGATAAAGACAAAGAAGTAATTGACTTGTGTGTTGGTTTTCGGTAAACCAAGCCAACCTGTCTCTCTAGCTGCTTGTTTCGTTGTTGGCTGATTTGGTTTTGTTTTTTTGGATACAGGTTGTTTCTCGTTAACAAACGTGCCCGCATCCACGAGTTCAGGTTTGTCTTTCGCTGTTGCCGCAATAGTGAATGCGACTGCTTGCTTAGACAGTTGGTAACCATCCGGTGCTTTTGTTTCCACAAAGGTATATTTTCCTGGTTGTAAGTGGTTCACTTGAACTAACCCTTGGTTGTCAGAACGTAATGAACGAGCGACAGTTTGCCCTGTCTCTGCATCTGTCACTTTAAATTCAGCACCTGCTAAGGCATTCTTTTGCTGATCAATTTTCACCAGCTTGGCAGCACCTTGGTAATTAATAAAAGGTGCTTTAAGTACCACAGTGGCTGGTTTGCCCTGGTTGTCTTTGGCAATCGTAAAGCTTGCGCTTGGCGTTTCATTAAGAAGATAGCCAGTTGGCGCTTGTGTCTCCACAAAACGATACGTTCCCGGTGCTAAATTTTTCGCAATGACTTTGCCTTGCTTGTCAGACATCAGATTAGTTTGTCCAGCCACGGTTTGCCCTGTTTCATCAATGACCTTAAACACCGCACCTGCCAATGCTTCACCTGTTTCGTTTTCTTTGGTTAATTGAGCAGTTCCTTGATAATTGATAAGATCGCCTAAAGCAATTGGCTGCTCTTTTCCTAATTGGGCGGTTACATCAAATGGATGTGGCGTTGTGTCTAACAGATAGCCTGTTGGTGCTTTCGTTTCCACTAAAACGTAATGCCCTTCATTTAGCCCTTTAGCGTAAATTTCGCCAGTCTTATCCGTTGTTATTTCAGAAACTTTTTCTCCTGCACGATTCAAGAATGTTATCGGTGAACCTTGGGGCTGATTCTGCTCATCGGCATTGTAAATTGCAAAAACTGCACCCGCTAAGGTTTGACCTTGCTCATTGACTTTACGTCCCGTTACTTCCGCTTGATAATTCACAAATTCTAACTCATCTAGTGGTTGTTTATCATTTGAATTCTTCTTCACTACAAAATAAATGGGTTGTTTATTGACGATATAGCCATCCGTTGCATCCAGTTCATCTAATTCATAGCTACCAGCGCCTAAATCCTCCATAGCCAATGAGCCATCTTTTTCAGCAGTTACTTCTCTTTCAAAGATTTTTTCCCCGTTTTCGATTCGATACAATTTAAAAATTGTTCCTGGAAGTGGGTTCGCATTGGCATCAATTTTCTTAAAGACGGCGCGTCCTTTGAAATTGGCGAAGGCCCCTAATTGGAAGATCTCCGGATCGCCTTTGAAATCACCACGAATTTCTACTTTTACTAATTCAGGATAAATAATATAATCTGCGCCATCTGGTAATTTTGGTGCTTTGATTTCTTTGTAATAATAGGTACCTGGCGCCAAGTCTCTAAAGATAATTTTGCCATCTTTGCCACTCGTTGCTGTAATCCCTAATGATTGTTTATTGTGATCATATAATTCAAAAACAGCACCTGCTAATGGTTGGTCTGCGCTATTCGTTTTCACGATTTGGAAAGCCCCTTTGTAATTCACAAAGTTGTCACTAGCAACAACGACCGCTGGTTTACCAGCATTTTTCTCAGCAATTTCAAATGGGACTGGCGTGGTATTTAATAAATAGCCTGTTGGTGCTTTGGTTTCTACAAAGCGATATTTACCTGGGGCTAAGTGCTCTGCAATAATTTCCCCTTGATTATTTGTCGTCAAGCCTGTTTGAATCGTTTGTCCCTTCGCATCAAGCACTTTAAATGTCGCACCACTTAATAAGTGTCCATTCACATCTTTTTTGATTAATTTAGCTGCTCCTTGATAGTTAACAAAGTTAGCCGTTGCTATAACTGTTGCTGGTTTGCCCCGATCGCTTGCTGCAATCGTGAAAGCACTTGGTTCAGTGTTTAAAAGGTACCCTGCTGGCGCTTTAGTTTCCACAAATTGATATTTTCCTGGGGCTAAATCCGTCACTGTGACTTTTCCGTTTGCATCCGAAACTAAGTGTTCTCGAACCACTTGTCCTGTGGCATCAAGGACCGAAAATTCAGCATCTGCCAATAGATTACCTGCTTGATCTTTTTTTATTAGCTCAGCAGAACCTTGGTAATTCAGCATTTTAACGTGAACGTCACGAATTTGCCCACTCATACTTTGTGTCACAATGAATCGTTTTGGCCTAGTATCTAAAAGATAGCCTGTCGGTGCTTCGATTTCTGTGAACTGATAAAGCCCTGGTTTTAAACTATCCACCTCTAACTGGCCATTCGCGTTGGTTCGATCCGGCGCAAGGGGAACTTCTTCCCAATGAGTAAACGGCGTGGTTACGGCATGCTCTAATTTAAAGCGTGCATTGACTAATTTTTTGCCCTTCTCATCCATTTTTTCTAAAAATACTTTATTGACATCGTTTTTAATAATGGTTGGTTGTGCTCCTTCGGCTGAAGTTTCTTCATCAATAGTAATGACTCGGCCTTTAGCTAATTCGTCCGAAACTGTATAGCCTTCTGGTGCTTTTGTCTCCACCAAAATGTATTGCCCTTGCGGCAACCCACCAAATGTGATAACCCCAGTGGCGTCTACTGTGCCTTCACGTAGGACTTGTGTTTTAGCTTGGTCCCAAATTTGGAAATGAGCGCCTGCTAAAATAGTCGTCCCATCCATGGCTGTTTTCTTCAGCTGAATTTTGCCTTTGGTCCCTGTGGCATGCCCGCCACTGTGATCAATGTCAACGACCACATCGCCATTGTCATCCCCATGAACGACTTCTGAACCATTTCCAGTAATTGACACTTGGTTGGATACCGTGTCTGTACTCCCCGCCGCTGAAGAAGTCACTAAACTACGATATTCCATATAATAAGGTGCTTCAATATGAGCCATTTTAACGACAATTTTTTGTTGTCCTGTTTCATTATCGGTGGTAACTTCCAGTGTGTAATCTTTTCCTTCTTCTAAAATAACAGATTTATCTGGCGTAATCGTTCCGTCTTCTGTTACGTTGGTACCGTAAATCACCAATGACTTGGGGTCTAATACTTGGTTTGGTGAGGGTGTATCAGTAATAACCACATCGTCTAAAACCGATTGGGCGCCATTAATCATTACATGCCAGTACACATGGTCTGGATCATCTTTGTGGTATTCGCCACCTTTTTTCACTGATTCGCCACCATGTTGAATGGAAACTTTTCCTGTCACATCACGTGAAGAACCTTGGTTTGTATAAGATGCGGTATTGTCATAACTAGCCGAACCTTCGATAACTTTTTCATCAACAGACGTCTTAAATTCAATCACATACGTACGACTATCATTAGGAAAATCAACACGCCAAGTATTTTGGTTTTTCTCGCTTGGTTCTTCCATTGTGATATCCGTCAACGGTTGCGTTGGTTTCACTTTTTCAACCGAACCATCTGGCTTCGTATTGCCTTCATAGACCTTCAAACTCCCAGCCAAATAGGTTTGATTGGCTAAAATTGGATCCGTTAAAAAGGCGTCGACTAAACGATTATTACTTAAATTAACCGCAAGCGTCCAAGTGATTTCTTTGGTGACGGCATTGTAAACACCGCTTTTTTGCGCATTTAAATCAAAAGCAGGTAAAGGTTTAAACGGTTTACTATCTTCTGAATGATGATTGTTTCCCGCTTCATCCGTCCAATCAATGGCAGCGGTATTTCGATAATGGTCCAACGCAGGATTGTTAGCGTCTAACTCGGTAACATCGAAAAAGGTAGTATAAGTTATGTGGAAGGCATCACTTGTTTTGGCATACGCCCCTATAAAACTTACCTTAAAGCCTGTTTCACCATCTGCATTACGAGTTATTTCTACCATGAAATCCTTGCCTAACGTCAACTGATCACCAGTGGTTGTATCTTTAACAACCAACGAATTGGGTACCATAGTTAAGCCAGGAACTGGTTCGTACGTATCCGTAATCACGGCGTTTTCCATCAAATAATTATTTTGATTCACAGCTAACGTCCAACCAATCGTTGAATTTTGATAATCCACTGCACCAGTGTTTTTAATAATATTTTGTTGACTGGCTGTGCCATCACCTTCTGAATGCTGACCAGTGCCAACATCCACACGATTATTCACGGCAACATCGCCTTCGACAATTCCATCAACTTTGGTTTTATAATCAATCTTGACTGCGCCATTCACATCATGTAAAAAGTCAATTGCAAAGGAACCGTCTCCGTTGATTACCACTTTGTAATCTTTTCCTTCCACAAGTTCTGCTCCAACGACTTCATTTCCTTTGTCATCAAACGTCACTGAATATAAATGTAAAGAATCTGGTTCAAACGTTAAATTATCCCCCATTGTGTCTGTAATGACTGCTTGGTCTTTTGGAATGGTTTGTTCACCATAGTTGTAGTTAATTTCCCAAGTGAATTCTTGATTGGCTTCGTCGTAATCTATATTGCGCTTATCTAACATTTTGCCATAGGTTGCCGTCACAGTTGCTTCAGCATCTAACCCATTTGGATTATTATCACTTGTTAACGTCGCGTGATTTTTAAAAGGCACGTCGCCGCCGCCATCTGGAATAACCGCCTCGTCAATCGTCGTTTGGTACTCAAGACGATACGCTTTATTCGTGTCACCTTTAATCATCACATTGCCATTTGCATCATACGTATATTCATCTGGGCTAAGTTCGCGCCCCACTTCTTTAATTGTTCCATCAAGATTCATCACTAACTCATAGACTTTCACGGACTTAAAGGTATTCCCTGTTGGCCATGTTTCCGTCACAGTTGGATTTGTTTGATCTTTCATCGCTTGATTGATATCTACCGTCCAAGTAATCGCACTAGGATTGGGCGTTCGATCAAAATGGCCTTGTTTATCAATTTGTTGTTCGGTATCTGGGACAATCGGAATCACTACAGGCGGCAAATCTTCTTGTGTAGGAATATCAATCACCCAATCTCCTGGGCCCCGCCCATCTGAATCATTCAAATGAGTATCTAAAGAAAAGTCCCCGTGAATGTCACTTTCAGACGTGATTCGCTCATCAAAGGTAAAACGAACCGTACCATCTTCACTAATTGTGTAGGTTCCATAGACATTGCCTTCCGCATCAACTAAATCACCTGAACCTGGTTTATTAGGTTTCAAATTGCCTGGTAATTGAAACTCGAAGTAATCGCCTGCTTTCATTTGTTCCCGCACATCTTCTGGAATCGACCAGTTAAAGTTCCAATGAATGGTCACATCTTCTTTGTACGGCGGTGTTGCTGGTGTGCCATCAGGATTTAAATAAATCGGATCTTCAAAATTATCGATAATCGTTGTTTCATCACCTGTAAAATAGTCACTGATATCTGTTGGTCCTGCTACGCGCGGTTTGACAGTCGTAGACTCGGTTGTTTTACTTTCTACCGCTTTCGTCGTGCTGGCGACAGTTTCTTTGGACGAACGAGGAACAGAGGATTTTGTAGATGCTTCTTCTGTTGAACCTTCATTCGCTGTTGCGGCTGGCGAACTCGTGATTACCGTTGATTCTGTCGGATCAGTACCAGTATTTAACGTCAACGCTCGTTGTTGTTGTCCATAAGAAAACGTCACATCTTCTGTAGCTTTAGGGTTCAACGTTAAGACTAACGTATCTGCTAACGCTTGCTGATTCAATTCAATTTGAATCTGTTTCTTCTGGTCATCTACTTGAATCTTGCGCGTATTATTGGGCGCTGCCCAATGTGCAGCTTTGATTGACATATTGGCACTATAATGCACTACAACCTCTTGTGTTGCTGGTTGTGCTTTTCCTTGAAGCGCTAAGGTCATTTCTTGCTGGCTGGTTTGCTTCACTTCTCCTAACGTTAACTGGCCATCGCTGTTAACCTCTTCCGCCAAAGCCATGAGTGGTGTGCCATAATTTAGAACAAGTAACAAACACATCAACCCGTAGAGCCAACGGTTTACCATTGGACCATTCTTTCTCATTTCTTTCATCCTTCCTCTACTAACGACACATAGAAGAGAACGTTCACTTCGTACCAATTTTTTATTTTAAACCAAATAAGTGAGTGCTCTTCTGTTGTCTTTCTTCCTTGCTAAAACAGACAGCCAACACACCTTTTCTTTTTATCTCCTCAAAACGCACTCTTACTTCGAATGCGGATTCATTTTCTGCTTTTTCCTATAGACTCTTCTATAAGAATAAGAAGAGTATAACGAGATTTTTCAGCAAAAATTATCAACAACTTCTCCTCCAAATAGAAAAAGTTGATGAAATCCCAGAAACCCTTTTCATCTTTATGAAAACACTCCTTTAATCCTTTTTTATTTGTACTAGTCCTTCTTCCACTATACCGTTTTTTTAAATTTTTTTCATAAGAACTAACCAGACAAAAAAGCCTATTTGTATAAGCTATTTAAGCTAAAAAATCAACAGACTCAAATTGTCATTTTTGTTATTTAAATGTTTTATATAAACCATTTGTTTTTCTTAATAATTTTTTGCTCTATCATTTTTTATCCGTATTTTCTTCTATTTAACACATTTAGTTCTTCTTGATTTTTAAGAATAGATACAGTAGCATAAGAACAACTAGTTCTTTCACTGGCAATTGTCAATGTCGCTTAGAAAAGAATGTTTTATCTGTATTATCTGAAAAATCAAACAAGCGTAACCAATTAGAAAGGTGGTTATTATGCATAACTTATTAACCAAACAGGAAATTCAGTTGCTTTCCCTAATTGAATACTTGTATGACAGTAAAGAAAAAGTCCCCATGCAAGTACTCCGGCGAAAATATGAATTTTCCCATTACAATATCAACAATTTATTGAATCAATTAACTTTATTAATTTCTCGAGTCAATACACATGAAAATGTACATATTCGCATTATTAATAATCAACAGTCCATAGAATTAGTCGCCGATGAAAATATCCCGATTGAGTTAATGAAAGAAGCCGTAGTTCGCGGGTCATTAACCTATATGTTAGCCTTAGATTTACTTTTAAAACGCTACACTTCAGCCAAAGATTTTTGTGAAGAGCATTTCATTAACTTTTCTATTTTCAAACAAGTCAGTGACCGTTTAAACAATTATCTAGCTAGATTTAATTGTTATTTAAATTTAAAAAGGCGAGAAAAAATTTGTGGCAAAGAGAAAGATTTTCGTAGTTTCTTTTACTCCTTATTTTTCATTTCAGGAACTTCTCTCGTTCCTTTTTTATCTAAAACCA
The DNA here is from genome assembly GCF_051712485.1 of Enterococcus sp. DIV1206. Lineage (NCBI taxonomy): Bacteria > Bacillati > Bacillota > Bacilli > Lactobacillales > Enterococcaceae > Enterococcus > Enterococcus sp. DIV1206. The sequence goes on along the minus strand of NZ_JBIOOZ010000001.1, from coordinate 86,422 downwards.
ATCAAGCGCAATTGCAGAATTTTATTGAAATCATCAAAAACCGTTATCCTTACTTTACATATACCGATTTACGCAAATTAAAATTAATTATGTCCATAGGTTTACTCCGTTACCAATCTGATTTTACAATCAGCGATTATCCTGAAATTGCTACGATCAATTTAGCCTTTCCTTATTCAGAATTTCAATTATTAGTGAATGATTGTTTTATTAATGAACAAAAAGAACCCGACACATGGCGGGCTGAAATTCGTTTCTACTATGATTTTTTCAGCACATTAACGATGTATTCACTTGAACAAATAGAAACGGTCAACTTTGCCAACTTAGCGATTATGGGCATGGATGAAAGTCCCCATGTCACCTGGATTTTTGAAAAATGTACGCAATTACAGTTGGATTTAAGCGCAATAGAAGTAGTCTTTTTGTTGGTTAATTTATCCAATGCCAGTGAACGACTGATTCATTTCCCTGTGGAAGAGGAATTGAGCTATGAGGTTGCTAATGTCTCTTTGTATGAAAAACAATACCCAAATGTTTCACGAACAACCAACTATTTCTTAAAGCGTTTGCCTTTTGACAAACAACATCCACTAGATGCGTTATTTAAAGAAACCATTTTTCTAATTATTCGGAGCGTTTTATTAAATAAACAAATTCCTGTTAAAATTTTACTTCATTCATCTATTAATCAGATACAAGAAAATTGGTTAGCGAAGGAAATCAATAATTATTGCGATGTTCCTTTGAAATTTGTTAATCATATTCAAGAAGTGCCTGACTTAGTCATTACTGACAAAAATAATCCGCTTTTTCACGCCAGTAAAACCTTTTATTGGCATCCCGTTCCTTATTTAGACGAATACCATAACTTAAAACAAGTCGTCCGCAAAATTTATTTTGCCAAATTACGTGGGGAAAACAGTTTGGAGGGAATCGGATGTTAACAGGATTACTTGATGTACCTTATCGTAAAAGTTTTGCTCTTTTAGAAGAATTACTCGAACGTCGTGAAGCAGAAGAGCAAACATTGGCGATTTCTACTTTAGCCACTCAATTAAAAATGCAACAAAATACCATTTTACAATCTGTAGCTTTGCTCCAAACAGAAATTGAAAAAAACGGCTGGGAGAACTTATTTTCTTTATCAGCAAATGCCAAAGAGATCACATTTTGGTTTGCACCCTATTTCCAACTGTCGTTTTTGATGCCCTACTTTGTCAAAAAAAGTTTCGCGTATCAAGTACTGACCTATGCCTTTAATCATAATGCAATTGATAGCAAACATTTTGAAAAAGTCCTAGAAATTTCTTCGTCAACCTTTACACGAAAAATTGGTCAATTAAACCAATGGCTCCAAAAATATCAGATTGAAATCAATTTAAAACGTACCAATGTGTTGGTGGGCAAAGAAAAAGATATCCGGATTTTCTTTATGATGCTTTTTTGGAACAATTATTCTGAAGGAGACTGGCCGTTGCACACGATCACTAAAAAAGAAGTCCATAGTCTCTTTCGACGTTTAAAACATTCTGTTTCCTTCAATACAACACAAGATTTTACAAAAGACTTGATTTTTTCTGCGGTGATTTTAGCGCGTTGGAAAGAGGGCTTTTTTATCAAAGAAACTTTCGTAGAGGAAGAAGCGATTGTTAATCCCTTTGTTAATCTGAGTGAATTTGAATTGTTTTTTAAAGAAGAAGCCTTACACCAAGTTCCAACAAAATTTATACAAAAAGAAGGGCTTTTTGCCTTTTTCTTATTAACGATTAGTGTCAGCTACGCCACACAAGATGTCTTGGAAATTCCAGCAGCACGGATGCATATGGTCCAGCTATTAGGCTCACCCATTAAAGAGATCATTTATCAACTGACGTCTTTTTATCAAATTAAATTGACATTTCACGAGTACCTTTATCTATATACTTCTATCCAAAATTTAAGTGTCTTTTTTAAGACCTTTGTTACGATTGCCAATCCATTTGTGCAAGAAAGCTTTTTAAAAGAAGCACTTCAAAAAAATCCGAGTCTCTACAAAGATGTGAAGCGACTTACAATTGAAATGCTTCCAACATTGATGGGCAATGAAAAATTGTTAGTTGACTGCTTGTTCATTCTTTTCTGTACACTGAAAACGAAATCTTTACCACCGATTCGTGTCTTAGTACGGACCAACCAAAGTAACTTAATTTTAGATACCCTTTATGAAAAGCTAAGTAAAGCCGTGGATAAAAAATTAATTTTTGTCGCTTCACCAGAAAAGCCTTTCGATGTAATTATTACAAATATCTTTTCAGAAATTAGTGTCAAATCAACGATTCCTACTTATTATGTTGATTTTTCCGCTAGCATTGGTGAACTAGCGCAGAGCTTAGAAAACTTAAATACACAAATTGTCACCAAACAAAGTCCACGCCACTTTTAAAAGTTTTCACGTGAAACATTTTAAGTGATAAAAATTACAAAAAACGCCAAAAGGTAGCAGAAAAACTGCTACCTTTTGGCGTTTTTTACGAAAATTTTCAATGTTCCACTCTAGTGATACCGAAACGTAGAACATTCATTTACTAACTACTCATTTTACATGACGTTGTTATTTTCTGTCACCAATTCTAGCTCTTGCAAGTAATGATCCAAAGTCGCATGATGTTGATCGACATCGGCTAACTCTGTTTCAATTTTAGCTAAACGCGTGTTCATGCGTTGAATTTCCGTTAGTGTTTGTTGTAAAACGTTTAAAATCCGTTCATCGTTAGGCATTGAAATCACTCCTTGTCCATTTATAGTTCTGAGCCGTGTTCAATCTCTTCAATCGTTTCAAGAGACAAATCTTTGGCATCATTTTTAGCTTTGTGGAAGACCATATATAAAATGGTACAAACGATTGGGATACAGCCTGCTAAGAAGTACATTTGTTGGAATGACATAAAGTTACGTAATTCACCTAAAACGTACGGACCAACCCCTAATCCAAGGTCTAAACCAATGAAATAAGTCGATAAAGCAATCCCGATACGGTGAGGACTTGGGCTTTCTTGAAGACAAACCGCTTGGCCATTTGACATGAAAGTCCCATAACCTAAGCCAATTAACCCACCTGAAACTAATAACATCCAACCCGACGTAGTCATACTTAATAAGAACAGGCCTAGTGTTAAGAAAATGTAGCTCGGATACATGACGTAGCGTTCCCCTTTGACATCGAAAATCCGACCTGTCGATGGACGTGTTAAGGTAATCACGACTGCATAGACGATAAAGAAGAAGGTGCTGACGTCAACTAAATCGATTACTTTGACATAAGAAGATAAGAAAGATAAGACACTTGAATAAGCAAGCCCCATTAAAAAGGCGATAAATGTAATAAATAAAACTTTCTTTTCAACAAAACTATCAAAATTCCATTTAGATAAAGCTTCACGATGTTCAGGTGTTAACTCAATATTTTTCACTGGGAAAATGAAGCAAGCAATGGTTGTTAACAAAATTAAAATAATTGAAAAGTTAATAATGACATGGAAGTTGGAAACATTTAACAATAACATCCCAATAAATGGCCCGATGCCGGCTGCTAAACTAGTACTCAAACCATAATAATTGATCCCTTCCCCTTTTTTATTTTTAGGGATATAGGCGGTAACAATTGCGTTGGTCGCTGTCGAAACGGTTCCGTAACCAAACCCATTTAAAAAACGGACCAGATAAAGAATGCCCATACTTGGCATATACATATACGCAACAGTCGTTAAAAGATAAAACAAAGCCCCATAACGTAAGACTTGTTTGCGCCCAATCAGTTCAAGGAGTTTCCCCATGAAAAGTCGTGCAAGCAATGTCCCGATGATGTAAATTCCTGAGGCCAAACCCGCTTGACCTAAAGTAGCGTGTAAGCTATCTTGCGCAATCACCGCAATAATAACCATTAATAAATAATAAACAAGATAGACAATGAAATTAATCACTGTAATACTGATAAAGCCTTTATTCAAAAGCTTTGTTGGTGTTTGTTCTGTCATAATTCTTTGAATTCCTCTCTCTTTTGTTCTGTTTATTTTGTGTTGCTATTTTTCAATAAAAGACCGCTATCCCCTCACTTTGATGACTTATCAAAAAATTTTCTGAAATTCATTTGCAGTTATTACTATACGAGATATCCGTTACAAAAAAATGTAAATTTGTGAATGATAAACGTTATCTACAAATAACTTCAACAAATGTTGTTGATTTTTGTTGAAGAAAGAGTCCTCAACTATTCTCAAAATATCGAATGGTTGAGGACTCTTTCTTTTAATTAAAAATAAGTTCACATCTATTACAAACTGTCTATAGTTTGACTCTGTATGTCTAAGACATCGGTTACTTTTTTACCAAATTGTCCTTGGACCGACTTTTCTAAGCCAGTATTTGCATTTTCTATTGAGCGTTTGGCTTGTCCTAAAGCATTTTTTTCCCTTCGCTTGCTTTTCTGTACTTTTTTACTCTGTTGTTGTAACAGCGATAAACCGAGAGACTGCGCTGTTACTTTTTGCAGATTCTTTTGGTATTCTTTCCATAATTTCTCCAATAACTCCATGAACATCCTCCTTCGTTAACTTTCCCGCTGTGCATTTAATTTTCTATACGTTATTTCTAACTCTTCCCTCTGACGGTAAAGTTTTCTCTTAGCATGACTTACTTCTTCTGAAAAGTCATATTCTAATCGGCCAAGCTCTTGTCTCGCTTGTTGTAGTGGTTGCTGATTTTCGGCAATCATTCGAATAGCAGACTGAATGTTATAATAGGTTTCTTCAGCGAGTTGTTGGCTTTTTCTCTGATAAGAAGCTAAGATCATTTCTTGCTCATCTAACTCCCGCAATTGTCTGCGGCATCTTTCTAGCTCATCGGCTGTCGTCATGTTAAGGCTCCTTTCAGTTGGCTCGCTAATTCTTGATCTCTCTGAACCAATTCATTTATTTTAGCGGTAATTTGTTGGGTTAATTGAACAAATGAAGTTCTAATACGATTGATTTTGCTGAATTTTTGCTGGAAATATTCCAGATCTTGGTCAACCATCGTTTGTTTCGTACATTGGACTTGATCCATCGCCTCTCTCATTTCTGCATACGAAAGTTCTGGTGTATGTCGTTGAATGAGTTGCAATCCGTTTTCCCAATCTTCTTGTAATTCTTGCATCACTTTTTTGTAAATATGTAGGCACTCTTCCATCGCTACATCAAATTGTGATGCGGCGACTTTAACAACCGCTAAGGCTTGACTATCTTCTAAATAAATCCGTTCATTACTAGATAATCCGCCACCGCTCGCCGTTAAAGAAACACGTAATTCATTCAACTGATTAAATTGTTTCAGTTGTTCTTGAAGCCATTTGTTTTCTTTTTTTAAACGGTTGATTTCTGCCAATGTCTCAGGATTCGTGCCGTCGTAAGTCTCCAGCCCACGGATTCTATTTTTATTTTCTAAAATCTGCTGCGCCAGGATGGTTTGCTCGATTGCAACGCCACCATGCCCATCTGAATAGACAGCAATATCGCCAAATTTATCAATATAATTACCGGCATCATCAGTTTTAAACATATCCAAATCATGGCCGAACGTCTTTTTAACCCAACCGACAATTACGCCACTATAATTATCAACTCCAAAACTATAAAAAGGAATTTTCCCTTGTCCACCTGTTACAAAACTGCTGGTGACCGCATCTGAAGTATCATAGAAATTAATAATTTGACCTTTGTAGTTTTTAATTTGTTCGTCTGTCAATCCTGAACCAGCCGCACCATACGTGATGGCATTGTAGCCTTTCAAAACCGCAACGTAAATTGCTTCGGCACCACCAAGAGAATGACCCGTCGTGTTAATTGTATAGCCAGCTTCAGGAGAATATTGGCGCTCAATCTGACTGGCATATGTTAAAGCAGATTGGAACGCTCCAGCTTGGTGTTTGTCATTAAAGCCAATTTCTCGAAAATTGGTTTTCCAATCTTGCCATGATTTGGTACCAGCGTAGACAATGGTTAGATTTTGGTTGATTACGGATTGGGGATAGCCTTTGATGTCTTTCAAATCATCTTCATCCCAAGATTTATATTCATCTTTAATTTCCGCTACCGTCATAGCTTGCATGCTGTTGCTTCTTGGCTCATGTTCGTATCCGAAGGTATCTTTATCGGTGTCAATGGTGTCCAGTACTAAATATTTATCTTCAACTACCTTCTTATCGGAAACAACTTGTTCCCTTTCAACTTTATAGACTTCTTTAGACAACTTATTAAAATCATCCAATTCCTTACCTATTTTCTTTTCTGTCATTTCTACTTATTCAACTCCTTTATTAGTGTAGATAATATTTTTTTCTGGCATTTTTTCTGTACTACTGTTTTCTTTTCTTTCCAAAACATAATTATTTATCGTGTTGCCTGTGTTAAAACTATAGCGAAATTTTCCTGTTTCTGCTGAGATAGTACCTAATATTATATAATCTGGATAAACATCATTGATAATAAATTCGACATCCAAACTATTCATTGGTCCCACTGAAAAACTTGTAAATTCTATTTTGTTGATATCAGAGTATTCTCTAATACTTTTCATTTTTTGTAGATACTCTTTTTCTGTTATTGAACCATTTCCTCGATTATATTTTTTCTTTATTTCTTCCGATTTTTCTTTATTTTTTGTATAAATCCGATAATTATTATACAAATAGTTCGCTAAGTCTGTTTGAATTTCGTGTAGTTTAACTTTTTCTTGTTCGTCCATGTACCATTTCCCTCCAATTCCTATGATTAAAATAATGAGTAATCCGATTAACCATTGCTTCCTATGTTTCACTGATTCACCTCCTTGTTCTTTATGTACGATAGTTATCCATCACTTTATCCCTCCATCATAATACATAATTAAATTTTCCGGAATCGTTAATTCTGTTGGTTTATCTTTTTTTTCAATATAATAGGGACCTCTACCTGTACTATTCGTTATTCGATAGATAAATTTCTTGGTTTCTGACTATATTGTGTCTAAACTGACCTCTTCTTCATAAACATCGTTGATGGTAAAATAAACTTTCAACGTGTTTACTGGGCCTATTGAAAAACTTGTAAATTCTACTTTTTTAATATCGCTGTATTCTTTTAGTTCATCTGATTTTTTTAGAAATTCTTCCGTAGTTAAACTACCTTCCCCTCTGTTGTATTCCTTATTTAGCTGTTCATCCTTTGCTTCATCTACTGTGTAAAGTCTGTAGTTATTATACAAATAGTTCGCTAAATCTGTTTGGATTTCGTGTAGTTTCGCTTTTTCTTGTTCATCCATGTACCATTTTCCTCCAATTCCTATGAATAAAATAATGAGTAATCCGATTAACCATTGCTTCTTATGTTTCACTGATTCACCTCCTTGTTCTTTATGTACGATAATTATCCATTACTTTATCCCTCCTTCATCATACACAATTAAGTCTTCTGGCATTCTTTCCTTTGTAGGTTTGTCTTTTTTCTCAATGTAATAAGGGCCATTGCCTGTACTATTTGTTATGCTATAAATAAATTTTTCAGTTTCTGCTGATATCGTGTCTAAATCCACTTCTTCTTCATACACGTCGTTGATGGTAAAATAAACTTCTAATGTATTCATTGCTCCTACTGAAAAACTGGTAAATTCTACTTTGTTAACGTCGTAGTATTTTGCAATCTCATCTAATTTATTTGAATACTCTCGATAACTCAATTCTCCATTTCCCTTATTATATTTCTTCTCTAATTGTGCTCTTTCTTGCTCATCAAATGTATAAATTCGGTAGTTATTATACAAATAGTTCGCTAAATCTGTTTGGATTTCGTGTAGTTTCGCTTTTTCTTGTTCGTCCATATACCATTTTCCTCCAATTCCTATGATTAAAATAATGAGTAGTCCGATTAACCATTGCTTCCTATGTTTCACTTATTCACCTCCTTTTTGCCACGCAACGACTTTTTAATTAAATTTTAACAAAACCACCTATCAAAGGAAAGTTATATTTAATCTAATTTTAATAAACTGGATAATATTAAAGAATATAAAAAAAGAGTTTGGACAATCGCCCAAACTCTTCTGAAAAATCTTCTCTATTTTCGTCCTAAAATCCATGAAACGATGGCAACTAAAATCACTGCCCCGATAATCGATGGCACAATAGCCATCCCAGCTAAGCTTGGTCCCCATGTGCCTAAAATGGCTTGACCAATTGTTGAACCAACTAACCCTGCAATGATATTGGCAATAATGCCCATCGATGATCCTTTTTTAGTAATTGCTCCAGCGATTGCCCCAATGACCCCGCCGACAATTAATGCCCAAATAAAGCCCATGATTGTTTCCTCCCTTTAACTGTTTATTCTACACGTGGTTCCATATTTTCTTTGACTTGTTCTGTTCCTTTATTCACAGCTTTTTTTGCTTTTTCTGTTTGTTCAGAAGCAAATTCACCGGTACTTTTGGCAGCGCCTGTGACTTTATCTTGAACAGTTTCGCTATCTTCTTCGTATTCTTCTTTTGATTTGATATCAACTACGTTAACATTCACTTCAATCACATCTAAGTGGGTCATTTTTTTCACTTCACGACTGATTAATTCTTTCATTTTTTCGTAAATGTCTTGAATATCTTTGCCGTATTCTACCACGATATCCATATCAACAGCGACTTGTTTTTTACCAACTTCGGTATCAATACCAGCTGTGACGTTATCTGTGTTTACTAATTTTTCAGCAATATTTGAGAAAAAGCCGCCATCGACTGTTAATAGACCATCGACATTTTCTAAGGCTAAACCGATAATTTTTTGAACGACTTTATCTTCAAATGTTAATTCACCTTTGATTGCATGATCTTCTGGTGTGTGTGGCCCGTTTCCTGCTGGTTTTGGTACATTATTGAATTTTTCGTTACTCATGGTTCATTCCTCCTAGTTTCTTCTATTATTGCTTTATTTTTAATAAAATAATAACCAATTATTGAACACGAGGTGCCGTGTTTTCTTTGACTTTTGTCTTGCCTTTAGTTACCGCATGTTTGGCTTTATTGGTTTGTTTTGACATAAAACTACCTGTCGCTTCAGCGGCGTTGCCAAGTTTATCTTGGACTGTTTCACTTTCTTCTTGGTACTCTGCTTGTGTTTTGATATCTACTACGTTGACATTGACTTCGATTACTTCCAAGTGAGTCATTTGTTGGACTTCACGAGTAATAACCTCTTTCATTTGATCATAAATGGTCTCGATATCTTTCCCATATTCGGCTACAATGTCCATATCCACTGCGACTTGTTTTTTGCCGACCTCGGTGTGAATGCCTGTTGTAACATCTTCACTGTTAATCATTTTATCTCGTAAATTCGAGAAAAAACCACCGTCCACAGTTAACAAACCGTCGACTTCTTCCAAAGCAATGCCAATAATTTTTTGGATTACTTTATCCTCAAACGTCAACTCACCTTTAACAATCGATACATTTGCATTTTCCATAGCCAAAACCTCCTATTTATGATGAAAATAATTTTTGACAATGCCTGTCTGTTCCAAATACAAACCTAGCCAAATACCTAGTCCTGTCAGGAGTACCACTAACAATGTTTTAAAGAAGCCGATTGACAGAAACAAGATTGCAAAAACCAAACCGACTAGGCCACCAATTAACGGAACGGCATATTGTTTTATCCATTCAACCATTGTACATCCCTCCTACTCCACACGTGCTTGTGTTTGCTGTTGTTGTGGTCGTTTCATTGATTGAATATCTTCAAAATGAACATCAATCGTAATCTTGTGACCAGTTCCCACCAAACGAGCAAGCCGTTCTTCCATTGTTTTTGACCAAGCTTCTGTTTGTCCAATTAAATCCGCCGTTCGTTTCAGTGTGCCTTTGACATTGACCTTAATGCGCCGTTTTGTCGCCTTTACACGAATGGTTGGTGCTTCCAGAAAGTCACTGTCTTGCAAGCTAGAGCGTACAAATCCTTCGATGGCTTTACGGTGTAACACTAACTTTCCTTGCTCTTCTTTTAATTCAAACGTGCCTTTTCTTCTTGGGAATAAAAGAATGAATAAAAATAGAAAGAGCATAATTCCTAGTAAAACCAGCGCTACCCAAAAAATTGCTTGACGTGCGTACTCGTTGTCTTGCAAGAACCATTGGACATTATCTGGTGGTTGCCAAGCTGTATCGGCTGACCAAGTGGTAATGGCCACCGCGCCAAATAATGCCATTAAAATCAGTGAACCTAGAAGCAAAAGTATTTTAACAACTTTATTCACGGAACATCCCTCCTAAAGATTAATTGCTTCTCCACCAGTTACGCCATAAACTTGAGCCGTAACATAACTTGCATCATTGGACGCCAAGAAAACATAAACAGGGGCTAATTCAGCAGGCTGACCTGCACGTTCCAGTAAAGAATGTTGCCCAAATTCTGGCAACTCTTCAATTGGTTGTCCATGATCTAACTGTAACGGTGTCCAGATTGGTCCTGGAGCCACGCCATTTACCCGAATGCCTTTTGGTGCCAGTTGTTTTGCTAAACCAACGGTAAAGTTGGCAATTGATGCCTTCGTTGCTGCATAATCCAACAAATGCTCACTTGGATTAAAGGCTTGGACGGAAGTCGTTGTCACGATGCTACTTCCGGCAGGTAAGTGAGGCACTGCTGCTTTGACAATGCCAAACATCGCAATAATATTGACATGGAAAGTGTCTATCACTTGTTCCATTGGCAATTCTTCAATAGCGGCACAGGAAATTTGTTGAGCTGCATTTAAAACAAGGGTATCCAAGCCGCCTAATGCTTCATGAGCTTGTGCAACCAATTTTTCAGGTGCCTGTTTATCTCTTAAATCTGCTGGCAAAAGAATGACTTTTCGGCCAGCTTCTCGTATATAGTGCGCCACTTCTTCGGCGTCTTTTTCTTCACCTGGGAAAAAATGTAAGGCGATATCTGCGCCTTCGCGAGCAAAAGCAATCGCCGCAGCTCGTCCAATCCCAGAATCACCGCCTGTAATTAATACCCGACGATTTTCTAATTTGTGATTTCCGACATAGCTGTCTTCCCCACAATCTGGTTTAGGGACCATTTTGTCCTGTAATGCGGGAGTTTCTTGATCTTGTTGCGGAAATCCATCACTATAAAATAACTTTCTTGGGTCTTTTAAGTTTGGTTCTGTCATTAAATCTCCTCCCTTTCTACTATTACCTTAATACAATTTTTTCTTTTTGAAAAATATTTGAGCACATAAAATAAAAAAAATATTTTTAATACTCATTAAGCGAAATTTTTGGCAAAATTATCTAAAAGCTGATTTTATTTTTCAAAATAGCGTTTAATTGACCTATTTTATCAACATTTGTTATTGACATATGATGTCCAATTCGCTTAAATAAGAAAGAAGCCCAACAGGCAAAAACAAAAATATTTAGAGATAATTGAGGAGTTACCGCCAATGAGAAATGTTTTACAAGACTACTTAGATGAACATTCCTTTCGAGTCGTTGTAAAAAAGAAGAAAAATTATTTAACTTATGAAGGACTGCAAGATCGTTATGCCTATATTTTAAAAAGTGGCATCATCAAAACTAGCGTTATTTCCAAAGACGGTCGTGAATTTAATTTACGTTATATCAACAATTTGGAAATTGTTTCATTGCTACGTGATGAATATTCAGAATTTATTGATGCACCTTTTAATATTCGCATCGAATCTCCACAAGCAGAACTTTACCAAATCGACCGTGTTCAATTTTGGCGGGATATCAATAATAGTAAAGACTTGCAAATGTATGTCAAAGAATACTATCGGGACCGTTTAATGCATTCCATGAAAAAGATGCAGCAAATGTTAATGAATGGCAAATTTGGGGCCGTTTGTACACAAATCTATGAAATGTACGATTCATTTGGCGTAGAAACAGAGGAAGGTATTTTAATTGATTTCGTGGTGACCAATGAAGAAATTGCGCATTTTTGTGGGATAACTTCTGCTAGTAGCGTTAACCGGATGATGCAGCAACTAAAAGAGTTAGGGGCAATTGAACTACGTAACCGCAAAATTTTGATTAAAGATTTAGATATGATTAGAGATAACATTATTGTTTAACATAAGCACCCCCGCAAGTTTGACCTTGCGGGGGGTGCTTTTTATTTTTCAGTGACAATATTCAATGGAAACTGACCTTTTTCTAAATTAAATGTCCGACCAGCCGTCAGCTGAAGCATTTCTTTTTTCATGCCTTCCGCCAAACGTACATCGCCAAAGCTTTCAATCATATCAATAACGGCGATTACTTCTTTATAGTATCTCATTTTGCCAGTGTACAGATAATACGTAAGGTTTTTTAAGTAACGTAAGTTAAAATGAATATAGTAGATTTCAGCAGGAATCGTGGTAACACTCACTAGCGCTAAATATTCCCGGGCTTTCGCATAATTTTTCTTATAAAGTTCCCCAGTAATGATATTTAGGTAAAAACCATAGGCAACATTTAGTGTTTGGGTATCACGTAATTCAGCATCTTTGACAGGAAACATCTGATCAAGAATCTGAAGGACTTCATTTTCAGAAAACAAGGCGGCAGGATTAGTCACCATTTGATAATCGTAGTATGTATAGTAGCTTTTGCTAGAGATAAGCGCGAGAATTACCATTCGATCGGTTTCATCAAATTCTGGAATTTCCTCCCAATCATTACTAAACGTTAATTTAATATCTGTGTAAATAGACATTTCCAACGCATTTTTATGAGGATTGCGCTCTAATTGATAAAAATAATGAATGAGATTCTTTTTTTCACTTGTATTGTTCAACCCCAGTTGACAACATTCAATTTGATGTTTGACTTCTGAAGAAGCCATGATTCTCGTATCAGATACCATAAAAAAAAATTCATTAAAAGTAATCCCCAATGACTGTAATGCCGTCATTAAATCCTCGTAACTTAGCTTGGCTTCACCAATTTCGATTCTTCGATAGGTTTGTTTCCCCTTTTTTGGCAAAACATCTTTCTGAGCAATTTTTTTCTTTTTTCTAAAATATTTTAGAGCACCTAGCACATCCATAATATCCCCCTTTTATAATGAATATAATATTAAATATTATTTTTTTATTAACTTAAAGATCCAACAATACCTGTACAAATTAAACAAAATCAGCGAAAACATTAATAAATATTTCAAAATATTCATTTTTATTATTTCAGCAATTATAATATTGTAATATTTTGATAATCATAAAAACTTATATACTTAACTTCCCTTGAAAAAACCAAAAGAAATGTTCTATAATAGAAGTCAATATAGCTAACAGAGAAGGAGGTTTTGCATATGTTTGGTTTTGATATCAGCTTATTCCTTATTACACTATTCCGTTAAACCCACTCTTCACTAACCATTGTACAATCAATTCCATTGAATATATATTTCATTTTTTATTAAATAACATTTTTAATAAAAGTACATATCGTTTATTTTTAGATATTTTATTTAATTATATGAAATATATTTATTTAAACAAATAAATTACATTTAATTAAATCAGAGGGAAACAGATTGTAGCAAGTGAAGAAAAAAACAGCTCTTGAGAGATATTTTCTCAAGAGCTGTTTTTCTATTTTATTTCAAAAGCGGTTTGCGTTGTGGGGTTATTACTTAATAAGGTGTTTTTATACAGTAAATAGTACGCTGCCGCTGACCAACTAAAGTTTTTCGTACTTAGGCCCTTCCCTGTCAGTGGATCATAATTTTCATGAATAGGGCCTTCTCCCATCAATCCTTCAGCATGTAAGAAGAGTTTTTGTGTCATTTCTTTTGCTTCTTTTGTATAGTCATAGTTTTGAAGAGCTTCTACACCAAACAAAGCTTGATCAAGCCAAACTGGTCCCCGCCAATATTTCGTTGCAGCAAATTTTTCATTGTCTTTGGATGCTGTTGGGAATGGCATAAAGGTATTGAACATTTCTTGATTCATCATGTTTTTCTTAACTGCCGCCGCCTGTTCTTTGGTCGCTACTTTTGCCCAGAGCGGCAACCAGCCTTCTGTTCCTTTGCCACGATTGACTAACAATTTTGTTTTCGAGCCGTCTTCATTTATTTGTAAGTCATAGAAGAAGCCCGTTTTTTCATCAAACATATTTTCTTGAATATATTTTTTTAGTTTCTTCGCTTCTTTTTGATAGTTCTTATAGTCCTCTTTTTTGCCTAGTTCTTCTGCTATCGAAGCTAAATAGCCCTTTTCAGCGTAGAGATACGCATTCAAATCCACTGATTCTTGATTAATCGAATACCCCACTACTTTTCCTTTATTTTTGTTTTCAAAAACTTTAACTCCAACGTCGCCTTTGCCCACACCTTCTTTGTCAAACCGTGTAGCGTTATCCATGCCACTTTCCCACGCAGCTGCTTCAATAACAGCATCATCATCCACTTTAGGTTGGCCATTTTTATCTTTAATGATTTGATCCTTGTCGTCTTTTTGCCAGTGAGCATCACTGACCATGCTTCCATATTCTGCTATCCCATTTTTATTGTGGTCTCTGTTGGTATACCACCAATTATGATAAGCCACAAGTTTGGGATACATTTCTTTTAAAAATTCCTTATCTTTGGTTTCTTGATAAATATGCCAAACTGCCCATGCAGCCAATGGTGGTTTAGAATTTCGTTCATTCCAGTTGCCACCTTCACCACCACGCGCACTGTCTTGATTGTAAAAGACAGCATCAATGATCGCTCCTGCATCTTGTGGACGTACGGTATCATCTTTTTGAATTTGATAATCAAACAAGGCCCGCATATTATTTTTAGCTAACTCAGGATTAAAATCAGCCGTTGCTACATCCGCTTTCCACGAATCCCAAGCCCACATACCAATAAACCATTTATAAGACATGGACGGAACAATCCCGTCATGCTTAAAGGCACCTGCCGCACTTCGCCAATTGGTATTAATCGTTTCAATCGATTTGACTAGCGCATTTTGATATTCAGGAAATTCTGCTGTTTTCTTTTGATCAAACGTTTTATCTAGATATCCTTGCCATCTTTGCTTGTTCTCTTTGAAATAGCGCGCCGCATTTTTGGTATATTCGGGTGCTTGTTGTTGTTCCTTTGCCTCTTCCTCTTTTGTAAAAGTATAGCTTTCTGTCGTATAGGTGTTGTACGTTTGTTTAGGCTTCAATTCAATTGGTTCAGCGGTCGCTGTATAATTCCGATTATCAATTTTTGTTGAAACTTTATCCGCATGATGAATCGTATATTTTGTGTCTTTCGTAGCAAAATAATTCCACGTTTCTCTGACTTCACCAAAATTCACTTGAATGTCATTGTCTTTAGCAGTTAAACGAGTACCAATATCTAAGGTTTCCGTTCCCTCTTGAATTTTGTCAAAGACCGCACCTGTCCAGCTTGCTTCAAGTGACAAGGGATCTTCACCAGTGTTTTCAAGTGTCGTTTGGATAAGCGCCGTTCGATTGCTGACAAAAATTAAAGCTAAATGAATCGTTACATCGTCTAATTCATAGGTTTGCTCTAGGCGCCCAGGATAATAAGACAGGTCCATGCGGTTGCTTTGGCTTAAATCATAGGTTTCTCCCGTTTTTTTATTTTTGACCGTTAATTTGTTTAAACTTGCCGCCAAGTTTACTGGATATTCTTCCGCAATAATCAATGGCCCCGCAAAACCACCCAGTAGCTCTTTATTGCTTTTTTCAGGTAAATAGTAGCCATGCCATGCACCTAAATCAGAAAAATTATTAAAATAATTGGTATCGTATACGCCATTCGTCCGTTCGGTTGGTGATGCACTCACATCTAAAACATTCGCAAATTCATCAACTTTTGTTCTTTCAACACTTGCTTGCACTTCCCCGCTTAACGCAAAACAGCTGACTACGGTGATTCCTAACGCTAACCAAGTAGACACCCGTTTCTTTTTTGATAAACCCTTCATAAAACCCCTCCTATAAAAATGATAGCGCTTTATACACTGATTTATTATCAGCAAGGACTATGCCAAACGGAGTGTATCCCTTTTCATTATTGAAAGATTCCACTTTCTCTAGAAAAAAAGCGACCGTATTGAAGTGTATTGATCAAAAAATAACAAGTGTATCGATAGTGTATTTAGTTTATGCTTGATTCTGTTTTATTTTCGTAGCTTCCACAAATTTTTCAGTAATTTTTTGCGGTCGTGTAATAACAGATCCCACCACCACGCTATAAGCACCTAGCTCCAGAACACGTTGGACTTTTGCTGGCGTATCAATCATTCCTTCTGCAATGATTGGTGTAGTAAAATGCTTCTTTGCTTCTCTTAACAGTTCAAAATCATTTTGTTCAATCCGCTGATTTTCACTTTGCGGCGTATAGCCGACTAACGTTGTGCCAATATAATCAAAGCCTAACTCCGCCGCTTCAATCATCTCTTCCAGCGTGGAACAATCCGCCATCCATTCTTGGTTAGGATACTTTTCTTTTATTTTTTTGAAAAATGTGGCTAACGTTTCGCCATTTGGTCGTTTCGAATGGGTTGCATCGAGAGCGATAATTTCTGGCTGAACAGCCATTAATTCATCTACCTCACGCATAGTTGCGGTAATATATACTTCTGCGCCAGGATAATCTCGTTTAATAATCCCAATGATTGGTAAATCAACCTCTTTCCGGATTGCTCGAATGTCTACCACAGAATTTGCTCGAATGCCTTTAGCCCCTCCTTGTTTAGCGGCCAAAGCCATCTTGGACATGATAAAAGAACTATGCAACGGTTCGTCTGCCAACGCTTGGCAAGAAACAATTAATGCCCCTTTGATTTCTTTATTCAACATTGATCCCTCCAATTTAAAAGCGATTACAAACACAGTATACCTACAACAGCTGAAATATGCCACTCTTCTAAATAAGAACAAACGTTTCACGTGAAACAAAAGAAAGCAAGCGGTTAGGGCTTGCTTTCTTTTGACTTATTTTTAATTTTTACGAGCCTCTAAATAATCATACCCAAAATGTGCATACGCAAATGGCGTTGCAATTCGTCCTCGCGGTGTTCGTTTAATGAAACCTTTTTGAATAAGATAGGGTTCATACATATCTTCCACCGTTTCGGTTTCTTCACCGATGTTTACAGACAAGGTACTTAAACCAACCGGACCGCCACCGTATAAATCAATCATTGTTTTCAACAATTTTTGATCGACATAATCCAAGCCTTGATGGTCCACTTGCAGTAAGGTTAACGCTTTGTCTGCAATCGCTCGGTCGATTTTGCCATCTGATTGGACTTGGGCAAAATCACGGACACGTTTTAACAAACGGTTAGCAATTCGGGGGGTTCCTCTTGAGCGGCGCGCAATTTCAAAGGCACCTTCCTCAAAAATCTCCGTTTGAAAAATATCCGCGGAACGAAGAACGATTTCTTTTAAATCCTGCTCTTGATAATACTCCATGTGAGAAATAATCCCAAAACGATCTCGTAATGGCGCTGAAAGCATCCCTGCCCGTGTGGTAGCGCCCACTAAAGTAAAAGGCGGTAATGGAAAATGAACGGGATGTGCCGTGGTTCCTTGACCAACCATGATATCAATGTAAAAATCTTCCATTGCGGAATACAGCATTTCTTCCACAACTCGCGGCAAACGATGAATTTCATCGATAAATAACACATCACCAGGCTCTAATTCGTTCAAAATAGCGACTAAATCTCCCGCCCGTTCGATGGCTGGTCCACTTGTGGTACGAATGTTCACATTCATTTCATTGGCGATGACCATCGCCATTGTCGTTTTCCCTAAACCTGGTGGACCATAAAGAAGGGTATGATCCAACGCTTCATTCCGATTTTTCGCCGCTTCAATATAAATCGTTAGTTCTTGTTTTACTTTGTCTTGACCAATATATTGTGCTAAAAATTGTGGACGTAACGATTTTTCAATTGAAGCTTCTGCTTCTTGACTTGCAGCTGAAAGCAACCGTTCTTCTTCTGTCATCGTTATTCCTCCTTAGCGTTTCATCATGAATTTTAACGCATTGCTCAAATAAACATCTGTCGTTGTCTCACCTAACGCTTCCAATTGCTTAGTGATACGCTTAATCTCTCGGTCACTGTAGCCTAGGGCACTTAATGCTTCTAACGCTTCTGCCAATGCTTGATTGCTTGTTGTCACCGCTTCGGTTGCGGTCATGGCCGCCACCGCTGCTTCGGAAGACTCTAATTCGCCTAATTTTCCTTTTAAATCTAAAATCATTTGTTGGGCTGTTTTCTTGCCAACACCTGGGAACTTCGTTAAATATGTAACATCTTCCCCTTCAATTGCATTGATTAAACCACCATGATCAGCCACAGAAGCCATGATAGCTAAGCCACTTTTAGGGCCAATTCCAGAGACACTGATTAATTTTAAGAACAATTGTTTTTCTTCTAAACTGCCAAAACCAAATAAAAGTTGTGCATCTTCCCGCACGACTTGGTGAAGATATAGTTTAATATCCGTATCCATTTTTCCTGAATAGCGATACGGGTTATCGACTGAAATCTGATAGCCAATGCCATTTGTTTCAACGACAATATAGTATGGGCTAACAAACGTTACTTTTCCAATAATATATTCGTACATGTTGTCACCTTTCCAATTGCTGATTGCGTACATATGTTCCATTTTAACACAAAGCATCAAAAAGCCATAGCGGAGAATTTTTTATCATCGACCTTGGCTACATCTATTTGTTACTTTTCGCTCACTAGGGAATTAAAAAGTGCGTACTGTTTTTTTTGACATGCTTGCGTAATAATAGCGGTAGCTTCAAAAAAATAACCAAAAAGGAGACTACATACATGAAATTAAGTATCTTAGATCAATTAACGGTTCCTAAAAATCAATCAGCAAGCGACACATTACAAGAAGCCAAAGAGCTCGCTCAATTAGCGGAAAAACTTGGTTACACAAGAATTTGGTATGCCGAACATCACGGTTCAGACGCCTTTGCCAGTGCAACGCCAGAAATTTTAGTTGCACATATTGCTAGTGCCACCGAAAAAATTCGTGTTGGCGCGGGTGGCATCATGACCATGCATTATGCGCCATTTAAAGTCGCAGAAACGTTTAAAACATTAGCAGCTTTATATCCTGATCGAATCGATTTAGGCATGGGCCGCTCGCCTGGCGGCAGCCCTTTGACTACGTTAGCGTTAAATAATGGTCAGCCACCACAGCTAGACCAATTTGATAAATTACCTGAAATTTTACTCTTTTTAAGAGAGGAATTTCCTGAAGATCATTTATATTCTAAAATTTCAGCTGTTCCGCGGGAAGTTCTATTACCACAACCCTGGTTACTAGGTGCTAGTAAAGAAAGCGCACGTTCAGCTGGTGAATATGGCATTAATTTTTCCTTTGCGCAGTTTATTCATGGACATTTGCCCAAAGAAGTATTGTCCGCATATTACAAGCATTTCCGACCAGTAACTGAACAACAAGAGCCGCAAGTGAGCGCTGCGTATTTCACTTTCGCCGCCGACACGAAAGAAGAAGCAGAATACCATGCGGCTAGTTTCGAGCATTATATCTTTGCCACCGAACATGGGCTTCCAAATAAATTTTTATCGCCAGAAGAAGCCCTAGCTTTCCCTTACAGTGAAATGGACAAACTGGTTTTAGAACAAAATAAACAACGCTTTGTCATTGGCAGTAGCCAAGAAGTTGCGGAGTTTTTCCACCAACAAGAAGAACTAGGGTTGACAGAAGCGATGCTAATCACCCCAGGTTATGACAAACAAACGCGCTTTCAATCATTTGAACGCCTAGCAAAAGAATTATTATAGAAAGGAAATGAGAAATGTTAGAGGTTTTAAAAAGAATTAATACGCTTGCACAAAAAGAGCGTGAACAAGGCTTAACATCTGAAGAACAAGCTCTTCGTGTCGATTTGCGACAAGAATATTTGCGGACCATTCGTGAACAATTCAATAAAACATTAATGGGCGTCACTATTTATGATCCTACTGGTGAAGATGTGACCCCAGAAAAATTAAAAGAAGAACAGCAGAAATATTTTGATTAAAAGAGACACAGAACAGTCGATTTGACTATTCTGTGTCTCTTTTTAACTACTCTTCTGTCACATATGTCCACTTATAATCATATTGTGCGCCAGCACCATGGGCAACGACGCCTTTCACTTCTTTACTGCGTAGATGGGCAGTCGCCTTTTGATAAAGTGGTGCCAAAGCGGTCTCTTCACCAATCAATAACTTCTCAGCCTTAACCATGTCTTCCCAACGTTTTTCAGGATCTGAAGCATCTCTTGTAGCTGAAGCCTCAATCAACTCATCGTAGGCTTTACTTGAAAAACGCCCGCGATTATAGTTATTACCAGTAACAAAAAGGTCTAAGAAACTACTTGGATCTGCGTAATCCGCAGCCCAACCACCTAAGATTGTCTCAAAATCGCCGCGACTACCTCGATCAATTCGAACTGAAAACGGCACTGGGCTCACTGTTACATCAATGCCCTCTAAAGTATCCTTTAACGTACCTTGAATATATTCCGCTAACTTTTTCGTAGAATCGACATCATCGGCAACAATATCCATTTTGAGTGTTGTTATGCCCAATTCTTTCTTCGCTTTTGCCCAATATTCTTTTGCTTTTTCTGGGCTATATTCAACAATTTTTTTATTTTCATCAGCAAAATCTTTGTCATCTGTCGGCGAATACGACATCCCTTCTGGAATTAAGCCGGTAGCGACTACTGAGCCGTCGCCTAAAATTTTATCTACTAATGCGTTGCGATCAATCGCTGCTGAAATTGCTTTGCGTAAATTCACATTATTATACGGTGAATTTTTATCTCGCTGATTAAATTCCAAATAGCTGGTTCGTGCTTCTTTTTCGATAACCAATTCTGGATCCTTCGCCATTTGCTGGGCCAATTCGCCACTTAAAATAACATCGTCTGCTTGACCATCTTGGAATAAGTTCAAGGCAGTTGGTGCCTCCTTGACGACATCAAAATTGATTTTATCTAATTTGACATTGTCTTTATCCCAATAGTTTTCATTTTTTTCCAAAGTCCAATTGGTATCTGAGCCAGCCCCTTCAAAGTTAGCTAAGACAAACGGACCATTATAGACTGCTTTTTCACTGGAAGCAGCGTAATCTTTGCCATATTTCTCTACGGTTGCTTGATGTTGCGGGAAAAATAGTGGAAAGGCCAGTAAATAATCAAAATATGGTGTTGGTTTTGCCAGTTTAATTTCTAGCTCGTAATCTCCGTTTGCTTTAATGCCTAATTCAGAGACTGGTTTCTTACCAGCTACAATATCTGCACCGTTTTCAATCATTTCTAGAAAATAAGCATACTCAGCGCCAGTCTGAGGATCTGCTGTACGTTGCCAACTAAAAACATAATCGGCAGCTGTGACAGGATCACCATTGGACCATTTTGCTTCTTCTCTTAGTTTCACTGTGTACGTCAGACCATCATCACTGACTTGCACTTTTTCTTTAGCCCCTGCTGGTTGCGGCTTGCTTTTATCATCTAAACGATAAATTCCTTCATACGCATTATTCAGTGCCGTAAAACTAATTGTATCTGTTCCTAAAGATAAATCTGCAGAAGGCATTTCTTGTTGAACTACTACTTTAAATTCTTGTTTAGCGGCAGTTTTCTCTGATCCGCCCTTTGCTTTTTCGGCGCCAGCTCCCCCATCACCACCACAAGCAGCTAAAACTAACAGCGTTGTTAAACTTAACCCGATAAGTCCTTTTATACGTTTACTTTTCATGCCTTTCTCCCTTCACAGAAAAAACTCTTCATTTTTTAATTTTTAGAATATTCTTATAATACTAAAATTAAAAACAAATGGCAAGCGTTAAAATAAAAAAAGAACCAATCCCGAAGGACGGTTCTTAAAAAATGACTAACTAGCTTTGTTACGTCGTTTATAAATATACCAGCCAGAAGAAGAAAGTCCAACGAACAGTAAACCATATAACGCAAGCGTTTCTGTTTCTGTACCCGTTTTAGGCAAAAAGCCGCCATACTTTTTCTTCTCTGTTACGGATGGATTGCTCTGTCTTGCTCCCGCTTGGTTTTGTTTATTGGTTGCTACTGGTGTTTCTGGTGTTGGTATTGGATCTGGTTTTGGATCTGGTTTTGGCGTCTCTCCTCCACCGATTAACTCTTTGTAAGCTTCTTCCGAAATAGAAACAATTCGTTCGCCTGGGAATGGTTCTTTATATTGTGCTAAATCAATCGTCGTTGCTGCACGATACAACCGCAAGCTGGTTGCACTTTTCAAGTATTCAATTAAGACAGCATCTAGTGAAATCCCTTCTTCTCGTTCACCACCTAGCATATCGTAACCATCACCACCAGCAGCTAAGAAATCATTGGTAGCCATCCGGTATTGTTTCTTCTCATCCAATGGTTCAAACTTTTGCGTTTGCCGATTTTTAATTTCTATTCCTAATACGCGACTACCAACAATCGTTTGTCCTGTTTCATTGCCTTCGTCACTAGCCAAGCGAGTACCTGGTTTTGTGGAATCATAGTGGATACGAATGGAGCTTGAAACATGTAGGAAACCACCATTTGCGCCAAGTTTTGGTTGGCCAGCATCATCTAGTAAAATTGTGCCATTCTCATCTTTTTGTGGAATCGAACGAACAGACATTTCAAACATTTCTTTAACTTGAGCGCCGGTTACTTGAATTTGCGCAATGCTATTGCCAAAAGGTAACACAGCAATGACATCCCCAACTTTAATTGGCCCTTGTTTAATATCAGCGCGAATGCCGCCACCATTGGTTACTGCAAAATCAGCAGGTTGACTAAACGCGTCTTGTCCATATGACATAATCGCATCACCAATCAAATTCCCTAAGTTGGTCTCTCGTGTGCGCACATTTTCTCGTTGTCCATCCAATGTGAATGGAATATAATCGACAATTACTTTTTCATTTTCAGCGTTAAAATTCGTTCGTGCTTCATCAACGATGGCTTTAACTGCCGGGTTTTCTGGCAATCCTAGCAACTCTTCTGCTGAAATCAATTTTGCTGTTTTCTTAGTTGGTTCACTCTCTGGTGCTGTGACGATCCCAACATTATTTAAATAATTACCTGTTTGAGCATAGATCACTTTGCCATAACGTTTGCCGCTTTCGACGGCTGTATGCGAATGTCCATCAATCACAGTGATATCTAACTCAGGATATGTTTGACTAAGGGTTTCTGCTAGCGTATCACCACGCCAGATATGCGGCGTCGTTTCATCTACGCCTAAATGCCCAGTAACCACGAAAGCTTGAATATCCGCGTACTTCTCTTTAATTTCATTAATCACTGCTTCTACTTCTGGAATCGGGTCTTTAAATGTTACCTTCTCCACGTTTTTCGGGTGTGTTTTCGTTGCTGTTTCTGGGGTCGTCACACCTACAATGGCAAACTTTTTCCCAGCTTTTTCTACGATTGTATACGGATCAAAAACCCGTCCACTGCCATCTTTGTAATACGTATTACTAGATAAAATCGGAAAATTCAGTTGGTCTTTATAACCTAGTGCAATCTCTAAACCAAAATCAAACTCGTGATTTCCCACCGCCATGGCATCATAACCAACTTCATTCATGGCTTTGGCCATATCCGCGCCTTTGGAGAAATTGGAGATTGGTAATCCTTGGAAAACATCCCCTGCATCCACCATCAAGGTTGGGTTTTCTTGGTCTTTAAAGGTTTTTAGACGCGCCATACCTAATTCGCCTTTCCCTGCTTCTAGTCGGCCATGAACGTCATTTGTGTGCATAATGGTATATGCATTATCTAAATCAAAGCCCGCATTACGGACATCTTGTTTCGTAATAGCGGCGGCGTTTGGTGTACGTCCATCAGGAGAAGTCGGAATTTGAAGAGTGCCGTCATTCACTAATTCGATTGCTTTGGCACGCCATTTTTCATCAAAATTTGTCCCAATAATTGACCAATTTCGTTCGATTTCTTGTTCTGGATCAAGCGTTCCTTTTTTCTTAATATAATCAACAATCATTCCTCGTAAGGTTTCTGGATCAGAATTTTTAATAGGTTCCCCTACTTGAATCCCTTGGCTAGCTAAACCGCCGTAACGATAATTATTCATAGCAATCGTATATTCTTTGGCAGGATTCAACGGTTGGCCGTCAATTTTCGCATCTACAATTCGTTCACCCACTGGTTTTGAAATGTCAATCTTGTAGTCCACTCCAGAAATCATGTCATAGTTATATACACGAATGTTTGGATTAAAACTAATGGTCAAATCATCTGGCTGTGTTTGGTTATAGTACGCCCCTTGTTTTTCTAAATACTTCAGTAAGTTTTCACCGTTAATGGGAACACTCACTAAGGTATTCGGGTATTTGTAGATATCAAAAATCGTGGCATAGGAAATCTTCCCCGCAGGTAATTTACTGTCATATTTAAACAACGCTGCCGCACTTAATTGTGCGCCTGTTACTTCTTTTTGAACATTATTAATTAAAGAAATCATCGCTGTTGGTTGTAATTGTGCTTCGGGAATTCCTTTAATTTCTTGTTTTGGTAAAAAATCAGCTGTTGCTGTGCCGATCTCCTCCTGAATAAACGCTCGCGTTTTTTCATGGTATTCTTTTGTCGCTGCCTTAACTGCTTCATCTGCTGGAACATTCGTTGTTGGTACAATCGTTGCTGTACCTTCTTGCACTTCCCACTTATCGGCATTTTTAGCAACTGAAAGATCAATCTTAACAACTTCTGTCCCTGTATCTTTAGGTCCCCCTACCGGTACAGTTTTTCCATTCGGCGCTGCTCCTTGCTTGGTAAAAGAAAGGTGGTCATGACCCAGAATATACGCATCAATCCCCGCGACATTTTCAATTACTTGGTCGGCACTGGCAGCCGGATCACTATTTTGTTGTCCCGCATGAATCGAAGCAACAATAATGTCAGCCTGATCGTTAGTTTTCAACTCAGTAACTGCTTTTTCTGCTTCTTCTTTCAAAGGTAAAAAATTAAGCGAAGTAACACGAGGGCCATCCCACAAAGGAATGTGCGGGATTGTTAAGCCGATAATCCCAACTTTTAAATCTGGCTGCCCATCTTGATTAAGATCAAGTTCCTTCGTGGTAGTCCCTTCAACAAAACGACTACCATCCTTATTGTAGGTATTCGCAGACAAGATTGGAAAAGTGGCTTCTTTTTGAATTTTTTGGATTAACGGTAAACCAAAATTAAACTCATGATTCCCCAAAACCATTGCATCATACTTCATCACATTCATGGCGGTAATCATTGGATGGGTCTTTTCATTCACTAAAGGCGCTTTATTATACAAGTCATCTGTTAAAATAGTGCCTTGAATATTGTCGCCATTATCAATTAAAACGGTGCCTGCTGGGTTTTGTGCCCGGACTTGGTTGACGACTGTACTTACTTGGGACAAACCAACTGGTAATTCTTTATCATCTTCATAAGACCAATTCCATAATTGACCATGAACATCTGACGTACCTAAAATTGTTATTTTTTGCGGCGTGCTCGTTTCTTCTTTTTCAGCGGTTGACGTTTCTAAATTCGTCGTCTCTGTTGGTGCTGTGGTTTCTTGTGACTGCTTGACACTGTCACTCGTAGCCTGATTTGGTGCTTCTTGTTTGATGTCTGTTGTTTCCTGTGTAATGACTGGTTCTTGTTTTCTACTTGAATCGGTGGTACTTGTTACTGCTTCTGAACTTTGTTGACTCGTTGTTTCTACTGCATATGCCGTACTAGTAACGCTTGGCGCTATCAACGCAACAGCCATTAAAAAATGCATGCCCCACTTCACTTTTTTAAAGCTCAACTTTTTCACAAATTTCCTCCTTGTGTTTCAACCCATTTGCAACAAACAATTGTCAAAGTAACAAACAACAAAAAGAGCCTTCCCCCATCACGCTGCTCTTCTTTTCCTATCATAATATATCCGTTAAATAAAAAACAGTAAATTCCGTTAAAATAAGATGTTTTTCCTGTAAATTGTTTTTATTTTTGGACAATACAGCGGATTTGTTTGTGAAAAAAATAGTAATTTTGACCAAAACACGAACTTTATAAAAAAGAAAGTCTTTTTATATTGGAAAAGCAGAACAAAAACTATTTTTTTGAAAAAAATAACTAAAAATACCGAATAAACAGCATTGGTCTAGTCCTTGAATACCTCTAAACAAATATTAGCAGCAATTGGTCTAGTCTTTAAGGAGGAAAAAGAACGCTCTTTTGCTTAAGCAAAAGAGCGTTCTTTTTTATTTGAGGTTAATCCTTCATATAAGGTAACTTTTTAGCATAGCCTTCTTTATTCACTTGACGTGCCCGGGCAATCGCCAAATCTTCTGAAGGGACATCTTCTGTGATAGTTGAACCAGCAGCAGTCACCGCATGATCACCAATCGTGACTGGCGCAACAATGTTCGTTGCAGAGCCAATAAACGCGTGATCACCCACGACTGTTTGGTGTTTATTTTTGCCATCATAATTAACAAAAACAACGCCGCAACCGACATTAATATCTTTGCCTAATGTTGCATCACCAACGTATGTTAAATGGCCCACTTTTGTGCCTTCATCGATTGTTGCATTTTTTACTTCCACGAAGTTACCAATGTGTACGTTTACCCCCACATCTGCTTTAGGACGTAAATGTGCATACGGACCCACATCGGCCCCCTCGCGAACCACACTTTCTTCAATCACAGACTGTTTAACAACCACTTGATTGCCGATGTGACTATCAACGATTTCTGAATGTGCGCCAATCCAGCAATCTTCGCCAATCACTGTTTTTCCTTTGATAGTGACTCCCGCTTCAATGACTGTGTCTGAACCAATTACCACGCCTTCATCAATATACGTTGTGTCTGGATCAATAAATGTAACACCATTTCGCATATGCATCTCATTTAACCGACGATGCATAATTTTATTAGCAGTGGATAAAGCAACACGATCATTTACACCCATTGCTTCGTCAAAGTCTGCCATTTGGTAAGCAGCGACAGCTTTGCCTTCTTTTTTCAAAATTTCAATGATATCTGTTAAATAGTATTCCCCTTGTGTGTTGTTTGTATCTGTTTTCGCTAACGCTTCAAACAATGATTCATTATCAAAACAGAAGGTTCCTGTATTAATTTCTTGAACACGTGCTTCTTCTTCACTGGCATCTTTTTGTTCCACGATTCGTTCAACAATGCCCACATGGTCACGAATAATTCGACCATAGCCTGTTGGGTCTTCCGCATGCGCTGTTAAAATAGTCGCACTTGCATTCTTACCTTGATGGTAATCGAATAAGTTTTTCAAGGTTTCTGCAGTTAATAACGGCGTATCCCCTGTAATAACTAATGTTGTTCCTTGTTTGCCACCTAATAACTCTTGTGCTTGCATGACTGCATGCCCAGTTCCCAATTGTTCAGCTTGTAAGGCATATTGACTACGTTCGCCTAAATGGCTTTTAATCATTTCCGCCCCGTGTCCAACGATCGTCACGATTTCTGTTGGTTCTGTTTGTTCTACTTGATCTAAAATATGTTCGACCATTGGTTTACCAGCAACTGGATGCAATACTTTATAAAGTTTAGATTTCATGCGTGTTCCTTTACCAGCTGCTAAAATAATTGCGTATCTATTTTCCACGTTTGCCACCTCAAATTAACTAAATTGTTTGATTTTCTTCTAAATCGTCCTCATTATACCTTTTCTAGTTTATCTTACTCTTTTGTCTTTTTCAACAAAATAAGGCATTTAAAAGGTAGACCAATTTATTTTCTCATCTTTTTTTAAAGGAATAAAACAGAAAAAAAGAACCTGAAAATGGAATGGACCATTTTCAGGTTCTTTTTCAAATTATTTCTCTGTGAAATAGTTTCCTGGGACTACGCTAATCGTTTTTGTTTGTGTATCCACATCTTCCACATATAATAGCGAAGTGTAGTCATCGATTGCACGACGGCCATTGAATTTTGACTCAGCAAAAACGGTAATGCCCACAAGTTCTGCTTCAAATTCTTCAATCATACTCTTCATACCATTGACGGTGCCGCCGCCTTTCATGAAGTCATCCACGACTAAAACTTTTGATCCGCGTTTTAAGCTGCGTTTTGAAAGTTCCATTTTTTCGATACGTTCTGAAGACCCTGATACATAGTTCACGCTCACCGTTGAACCTTCAGTAATCTTAGAATCGCGACGAACAATCACAAACGGAACATTTAAGTAATAAGACACAGCTTGCGCAATTGGCACTCCTTTGGTCGCAACGGTCATTACCGCATCAATTTGTTTGCCTAAATATTTAGAAGCAATAATCCGGCCCACTTGTCTTAATAAATTCGGTTCCCCAAGTAAATCTGAAAGATAAACATAGCCCCCAGGTAATAAGCGATCTTGTTCTGACAAACGATCACATAAATCCATAATCAACTGCTCCGCTTCCTCATAAGGAATTTCAGGGATAAAGCGGACACCGCCTGCAGCGCCTGGAATCGTTTCTAAAATACCTGTTCCACGTTCTTTAAATGTTTTTTTAACAATTGCTAAATCTTCACTAATGGAAGACTTGGCAGATTGGTATCGGTCAGCAAAATATGTCAAAGAAACCAATGTATGGGGATGATCTAAAAGATATTGGGTCATATCGATTAATCGTTCACTTCTCCGAATTTTCAAATTCGTCACTCCTTTTCATTCTATCGTTCCTTATTATAAGGGGTTTAACCGAAAAATTCGAGGATTTTTTTCAAATAACTGAAAATAGTTCGCCATTTCTTTTAAAAAAAAGAAATAAAGGAGAAAAACTTTCGTTTTTCTCCTTAGTTTCTTTGCATTTTTTGTTTTCGTTGGACCATGACAACCACTCGGCGATAAATATTGACTAATAAGAATAAACCAATAAAAATTAGGGTAATGCTTGCACTCGGTGGTGTTTCCAAATAATACGAGCTAGTCAACCCTGTTAGCATGCCAATCAAGCCCATAAACACACTGATGATGATCACCGTGTTGAAGCCTTTACCAATTCGCATACCTATTGCAGCTGGTAAGACCATAATTGCTGAAATTAACAAGGCTCCCGCGATCGGAATCATCACAGCAATCGCCACGCCAGTAATTACATTAAAAAGCATCGACATCCAATGAATAGGTAGCCTATCAACATGAGCAGTATCTTCATCAAATGTTAAAACATACATTGGACGTTTAAATAACATAAACAATAGAACTAAAACTACGAATAAAATTGCCAACATAACCACTTGATCCCACGTAATCGTGACGATGGAACCAAATAAATACGATTGAATACTAGCAGCTGAATTGCCTCCTGTTAAATTCATCAAAACTAACGCCAAAGCCAAACCGCCTGACATTAAAATAGCAATCGAAATTTCTGAATAGGTGCTATAAATCATTCGTAAATATTCTAGAATGATTGCAGCCACAATCACGACAATTAAGGTCATTAAATTAGGATTCCAATTAAAAAAGAAGCCTAGTGCCACACCGGCTAATGACACATGTGAAAGGGTATCTGCCATTAAAGATTGTCGGCGAATAACTAGAAAGACGCCGAGCATTGGGGCAATCACTGAGATAAACAGTGCTGCTAAAAAGGCCTTTTGCATAAATGCATAAGAAAGCATTTCTGCCATACGATTCACTCCTTACCGCTAAAATGAACACTACCATTGTAGCGACGTTTAAGCGAATTAATTTTTTAATTCCTGCTTATTTTTTAAATTTTTCCAACATTTCTTTAAGCCGTTCCTAGGCTTTCGTTATTATCGAGCCAGATAACGTTTTATTGGAAAATTTACGTATACGATTCTTCACTCATATGGAAGCAACGCCATTTCGAATCTTCTTTGCGGACAAGACGAATTTGACGATCTACATAGGTTTTGATATCTTCATGATCATGCGTAATCATCAAAATAGCTTTTCCATGTTCATGCGCACTGTGTTGCAACAATTGATAAAATTCGTTTCGCGATTGTTCATCCATACCTGTTGTTGGCTCATCCAAAATAAATAAATCTGGATCGGTCGCAAACACTCGTGCTAAACTAATTCGTTGCTTTTGCCCTCCAGAAAGCTCGCCAATTCGTTTGTGGCGCATTTCCCACATGTCCACTGATTTCAAAGCTTTTTCCACATGAAGATGATCTTTTTTCGTCAACGGTTTGAACCAACGATTTCTGGGAAAGCGACCTGAACGTACTAATTCAATGACGGTGCTAGGAAAGCCCGCATTGAAAGAAGCGACTTGTTGTGGAATGTAGCCAATGCTGATTTTTTCACCAGCACTATTTTTTTTAGCGACCGTAATTTTGCCACTTGTTGGTTTTAATAACCCTAAGGTACTTTTTATCAGCGTTGACTTGGCAGCGCCATTTTCTCCTGTTAAAATAACGAATTCCCCTGGATCAACATAATAAGAAACATCTTCTAAAACAGGTTCATCATCATAATAGAAGGTTAAATTTTCGACTTCAATATAATGCATAAGTTGGCTCCTTTCTGTTGCCAGATTAATGAATGCTTTTTTGTAAAGCAGCGAGGTTTTCTTTCATGACAGACACGTAGTTCTCGCCTGCTTCTTGTTCTTTTTGAGTTAAACTCTCTAAAGGATTCAATACAGCTAATTCGACGCCTGTCTCGTCTGCCAATGTTTTGGCTACTTTTGTAGAAGCCGATGCTTCAAAATAGATCACAGAAACATTGTTTGTTTTAATATATTTTTTTAATTCGGCTAAACGACTTGGCGAAGGTTCTTGGTCTGGAGAAATCCCAGCAATCGGTTCTTGGGTCAAACCATATTGTTTTGCCAAATAGCCAAATGCAGCATGTTGCGTCACAAAGGTCCGATTTTTAGCGCCTGCAAATGCAGCTTGGTATTCCTTATCTAGCGCAGTCAATTTTTCCAAATAAGCAGCGGTATTTTTTTCAAATACGGCTTTTTTCTCAGGATATTTTTTGATAAGCGCATCCCGAATCGCTGTCACTTCTTTTTGCGCTAACACGGGATCTAACCAGACATGCGGATCCAGTTCGTGGGAATGGTTATGGCCTTCATGACCTTCTTCGCCAGATTCTTCCTCTTCTGTTCCTTGCATCAATTGAATGGATTGACTGGCTTCCACGATTGAAACTTTTTTCGTGTCCAAGTTTTCAATAACATTCGGAACCCAAGTTTCTAGCTCTTTACTATTATAAACAAAGACATCCGCATCAGTAATTTTCGCTAAGTCTTTTGCGCTTGGTTCATAATCGTGTGGTTCCGTTCCAGCTGGAATCAACAGCTCAACCTCTCCCTCATCACCAACGACTTGTTTTGCGAAGTCGTACATCGGATAAAAAGTAGTCATTACCGTGAGCTCTTTCTTCTCTTTTGGCGATTGTGTGGTTTGCCCACAACTAGCTAAAAGAAAAGCACTGATTGCTAAAGTAACGCCGATTATCAAACGGCGGTAGATTTTCGTCATGTTCTGTCCTCTTTTCGATTTACCTATTATAAACCGTAATATTTACGATTTGCCAGGAATAATGTACCAAATGGATCACGGGACGTCAAGGAATAAATTTAAAAAAACAACAGAGCGTGGGACAAAAATCACTTTGGGTTTTTGCTCCACGCTCTGTTGTTTTTATTTATTTCAATGTCCGAACCAAATAAACTTCTTCGCAAAAGCCTTTGAGTCCATTATAAATCCGTTGTGCTCGTGTTTTCTTTTCACATAAAGCAAAGACTGTCGGTCCACTGCCGCTCATCAACGCTGCATCAGCGCCGTACTTCAGCATGCGATCCTTGATTTGTTGCACGATCGGATGTCTGGCAATCGTGACACTTTCCAACGCATTGCCGACCGTTTGGGTCATCCCAGTATAATCACCATTTTCGATGGCTATTCTTAGTCCAGCAATATCTGGATGGTGCAATTCATCTACCGCTAAATCATTAAAAACGGTACTAGTGGATACACTAATTCTTGGTTTAACTAACACAATCCAACATTGAGGCATGGTCGGTAATGTTTCAATTTTCTCCCCACGTCCGTTTGCAAAGGCTGTTCCGCCCCTTAAACAATAAGGAACATCCATACCAATTTGGCTGCCAATTTCACAGAGTTCGTCCATCGTCAACCCCAGATTCCACAGTTTGTTCAAGCCTCGTAATGCTGCGGCACAGTCACTGCTCCCCCCTGCTAAACCAGCTGCCACGGGGATACGTTTTTCAATATATATTTTAATTCCTTTATGAATATTATAGGTACGCTTTAATAAGTCAACTGCTTGATAGACATGATTCCGTCGA
This sequence comes from Enterococcus sp. DIV1206, assembly GCF_051712485.1. Classification (NCBI taxonomy): domain Bacteria; kingdom Bacillati; phylum Bacillota; class Bacilli; order Lactobacillales; family Enterococcaceae; genus Enterococcus; species Enterococcus sp. DIV1206. Next base: position 54,050 of record NZ_JBIOOZ010000001.1, on the reverse strand, counting down.
TCCACGGGTAAAAAAGAGCTGTCCGTTTCAATACGAATGATGTCTTCTTCTAGATTTTCAAAAGTTAAATGATCGGCTAAATCTACACTTGCAAAAATAGATTCAACTTCATGATAGCCATCCACACGTTTATGCAGAACATCTAACCCAAGATTAATTTTCGCAGGAGCTCGTTCGATTATTTCCATCGGTTCCCTGATTCACCTTCCTTAATCTTTTGTCTACCAACATTTTAATCTTTTAGATTCTATCATATGTCCATGAAGAAGTACACCGAAGATTGCTCTTTCTCTGACAACAGATGGTTGAAATTAAAAAGAGCTTAGGAACGAAGGGCTCTTCCTTCACTCCTAAGCGGACTTTCTAAATTATACGGCTTGACCGATGAATTCGATTTCAACGGTGCGTGTTAAAACATCTGAATAGCTATAAGATACACGTTCAAATGAGTTCTCGTCTGGATCCAAGTCAACAACAAAAACAGATGGATAAGTCTCCGTTAAGATTCCTTTACGTTCTGTTTGGCGCTTTCTTCCAGTCTGAGCAACTAACATAATTTCACTGCCGATACGGCCTTCCAAATCTTTCTTAATTGACGATAACGTTGTTGGCATTGCATTCACCTCGAGAAACATTATATCACTTTTTTTAAAAAATTTCAAGTTTATCATACTAGAAGTCTGTTTGCAACTACTTTTGCTCGACAAACCAGCTGTTTTGTCGAATTTTTATTCATTTTCTAATGTATATTTCATTTTTGCTTTGGCACGATCATAGGCACTTCGGACAGCTGAAAAAGTTCCCCCACGTACTTTAGCGATTTCTTCTAACGTGTAGCCTTTTAAGTATGCATTTAAAATTTGTTGTTCCAACGAGGAAAGACGTGTCGGAAAAGCTGCCAATTTTTCTTGAATCATTAATTGACCTAATGGGTCGGTAGCCGCTGTCCCTAAATAGTCCACTAACTCTTCACCAGCGCTTTCTAATCGTTGTTCCAGAGAAATAGACAAGGTATCTGTTCGCCGCTTATAGGCGCATTGATGGCGAATTAAGCTATGTACGTGATTTTCAAAATTTCGTTTAAAAAACTTTCCTAATGATGCTTGTTTTTCTGAATCAAATCGTTCTAACGTCCGAAAGAAGACAATTCGTCCTTCTTGAAGCCAGTCTTCAGTATCATAATCTTTTAAATAGTATTTTTTCATGCACTTATAAATTACTGGCTGATATTGCCCATATAAGGCTTGAAATTGTTCTTGGTCTCCTGCTAATGCTTGTTGAATCTGTTCTAACATAAAAAGCCCTCCTTTTCGATAAACGTATCGAATGATTTAGGAGAGCATAGCATGTTAGAAATTTATGACTTAAGCGAACATTTGTTTAATCTTTTTTTTGAGACAATTCTTCTAGCTTCTCAGAAAGTTTTGATAACTGCTCCACGTTCCATGGAGAATTTCGACGAAATTGCTGGAAATGGATATCCGTTGCATGAATGGCAATCGTCTTTTCTGTTTTCTGGACAGCTTTGTAAAGTTCATTGGCCGAAGTCCGCAATGCACCTTGTGAAAAGACCACCCATTGTTCAGCCAAATCACTCGTTGCGACTGTTACTTGCGTTAAACGATCATTTTTTTCACCAGCTAGACGTTCAATATAACTATCTGCTGTTTCATCTTCTTTGGTGAAAACCACGGTCAAAAGGTACTTTTTGTACGTTTGCTGAATGCCTGGGACTAATTGGGCATCAAAGACCACAATGATTTCCAACCCTTCATATTTGGCATAGTTGGACAGACGACTAAGAAGCAGTTCACGCGCATCCTCTAAACGCTCTTGCTTTTTCAACTGGACCAATTCTGGCCAAGCACCAATCATATTATAGCCATCAACGATTAACAATTGTTTTTTCATACAATCGCCTTCTTCTATAATGGGTTGCGGCCACGATAGACTTCATACATTAGCAAGCCTGCAGCCACACCAGCGTTTAAGCTTTGAACGTGTCCAGTCATTGGAATCGTTAATAATTCATCCACTTCTTTATGAAGACCTTGACTCATGCCACGACCTTCATTTCCGATGATTAAGGCAATTGCGCCTTGTGTATTCCAGCGACGATAATCCGTCCCAGACATATCTGTACCAAAAATCCAAAATTGATTCTCTTTTAGCGTTGCAATACTTTGCGCTAGATTCGTTACACGAGCCACTGGAATATGTTCCACGGCCCCTGTTGACGCTTTGGTTACGGTTGGTGTAATTCCCACTGCACGATGTTTCGGAATGATAATACCGTCCACGCCTGTCGCATCAGCTGTTCGCAAAATTGAACCAAAGTTATATGGGTCCTCTAGACTGTCTAAAATTAGGAAAAATGGTGTTGCTGTCTTTTCTTTTGTTTGTTCCAATAATTCTTCTAAAGTTAAATATTGATACGCCGTGATTGCTAAAACCATGCCTTGATGCACGCCGTGATCACTCATCGTATCTAATTTTGCTTTAGGCACCCATTTGACTGGAACAGCCTGCTCTTTCGCTGCTTGTTTTAATTGCTCAATTTTCTCGCCACGAGCATCTTCTTGTAAAAACAATTTATTCCCGCGTCCTTGCTGCAACGCCTCAACAGTGGCATGGAAACCAAAGACAAAGTTATCTGCTAGCGCTTCTGAGGTTCCATCAGCACCTGCTGTCGCTGGTCGTGGGTTCCGTTCTTTTGAACGCTTATCTGAACGTTCTGGACGTTTCTTACCTTTTTTAAAAGGACGAGATTTTTCATTTTTCATTGGTTTCACCTACTTTCTTGATACACCAGTTAATTAATTCTTCTAAACGTTCTTTTTGTTGTGTCAAATGTAAATACCCCATCAAGGATTCGAAACCGGTCGCTACCCGATAGGTCGTCACATCAGCATTTTTGGCAAAGGTGTGACTTTTAGCATTCCGACCGCGTTTGTACATCACTTCTTCTTCCTCCGTTAGCATTTCTCCCGCTAACATCGCTTGCATTAAGCTTGCTTGGGCTTTTGCTGACACGTAGTGTGTCGCCATGCGATGCAAAACATTCGGTTTCGTTTGTCCCAAGGAAACTAAATAATCACGAATGTAAATTTCATAAATCGCATCGCCAACATAGGCCAAAGCTAAACCGTTTAATTGTTTGTAATCTCTCATTCACTTCTTCTCCATCTCGTTCCTTGCGGAGTATCTTCTAAAACAATGCCTTGTTCTTTTAATAAATCGCGGATTTCATCACTTCGGGCAAAATCACGGTCTTTCCGTGCTTGGTTCCGTTCTTCAATTAACGCATCGACTTGTGCATCCACTAATTCTTCGTTTTTAAAGAATAAACCAAAAATAGCTAACCAGCCACTGAAAAGCTTATCCATCGCCACTAGAACTGGTTCCGAAACTGTCGCTTGTTCACTGTACTGATTCATCATCTTCGCTAATTCATAAACGACCGTAATCCCGTTAGCTGCATTGAAATCATCGTCCATTTCCGTAATAAAACGTTGTTCTAATTCGTTTAATTGAGCTAAATAGTGTTCATCCTCTGGCAAACTTGCGACCGCATCTGCTTGTCTAAAACGTAAATTTTCAAACGCATTTTTCAATTTTTGATAATTGGCTGCTGCCTCTTTTAGAGTGCTTTCGCTATAACGAATCGGGCGACGGTACTGGGTGGTGGACATAAAGAAACGTAAAATTTGCGGATCCACTTTTTGAATCATTTCATGAACAGTAATGAAGTTACCTAGGGATTTGCTCATTTTTTCATCGTCTTCACCAATTGTGACATAGCCGTTATGCATCCAGTAATTGGCAAAGGTATGGCCTGTTTTGGCTTCGCTCTGTGCAATTTCATTCTCATGATGTGGAAATTCTAAATCTTGTCCACCGCCATGAATATCAATCGTCTCTCCCAAGTGTTTTGTCGCCATGACAGAGCATTCAATATGCCAGCCGGGACGTCCTTTACCCCAAGGAGAATCCCAAGAAATTTCATCTTCTTTGGCACTTTTCCAAAGAGCAAAATCCAATGGGTCTTCTTTTAATTGTTGTTCAACGCCAGTTCGTTGACTTGCCCCCACTTCTAATTCATCAATCGATTGATGGCTTAATTTACCATAATTAGGGAATTTACGGGTGCGATAATACACATCACCTGCGACCTCATAAGCAAAACCTTTTTCAATTAAAACGTCGATAAAAGTTAAGATATCAGGCATGTGGTCCATCACCCGGGGATGTAGCGTTGCTGGCTGGACATTCAACGCTTGCGTGTCTTCTTCAAAGGCTTTGATAAAACGCTCCGCCACTTCCGGCGCAGTAATTTTCAATTCTTTAGCTGCCTTGATAATTTTATCATCGACATCTGTAAAATTCGAGACATAATTCACTTCATACCCACGATATTCAAAATAACGACGAATTGTATCAAAGGCGATCGCACTGCGCGCATTACCGATATGGATATAGTTATACACGGTTGGTCCGCAGACATACATCCGAACTTTATGCGCCTCAATTGGCGTAAATACTTCTTTTTCTCTGGTCAATGTATTATAAATTTTAATCATGCCCTTTTTCCACCTTTCTTCCATTTAGACGAACGACTTTCGCAGGAACACCCACAGCTGTAGCATCTGCTGGGATGTCTGAAATAACAACAGCACCCGCCCCAATTTTTGAACGTTCACCAATCACAACTGGCCCTAAAATTTGAGCTCGTGCCGAAATCATCGCTCCTTTTTTCACTGTTGGATGGCGTTTACCCGTATCACGACCGGTCCCACCTAACGTCACTCCGTGAAACAAAACAACATCTTCTTCTATTTCCGCGGTTTCCCCAATCACAATGCCCATGCCGTGATCGATAAAAACCCCCGCTCCAATTGTGGCTCCGGGATGAATTTCTACGCCCGTTATGAAACGCCAAAATTGTGCATGAATCTTCGCCAACAAAAACAACTGATGCCTATATAAGAAATGAGACAAGCGATGCCAAAACAGGGCGTGCAAGCCAGGATACGTTAAAAGAACTTCTAGTGTGGTCCGCGCTGCAGGATCGTTTCTTTTAACAGCTGCGACGCTACGTTTCAACCAACTCATAGGGTGAACTCCTTTCTACTATACAAAAATAAAAAACGTCTTTTAAGCAACAAAAAAACGTTGCTTAAAAGACGCCCATGCGTGGTTCCACTTTTCTTCACAAGAACTAGCTCTTGCCTCGATACAGTTAACGCCTGCCGACGTCTTCGGTTACTTTTTTCACCAAAGCCACTCATAGATGCATTTCGACAAAAGATGCTCGCTGTTCTCACCACCCACAGCGTCTCTGAAATCCATCTGATTGTCTACTTCTTCTATTCTTTGTGTTTTTATAACACTTTATTTAAATGATCTAATGCTTTTTCTTTGCCTAATAATTCGATGGTTTCGCCTAATTCAGGACCATGCATTTGTCCAGAAACAGCAATTCGAATTGGCATAAACAAGTTTTTTCCTTTAACGCCGGTTTCTTTTTGGACGGCTTTAATCGCTGCTTTAATACTTGGCACATCGAAAACGTCCAAGGCTTCTAATTGTTCTTTAAACGCCTGTAACACAGTTGGCACTGTTTCTCCTTGCAAGAATTCTTTCGCAGCATCATCTAAAACTGGATGTTCATTAAAGAACAAGTTTGATAGTTCCACAATTTCAGCTGCATAACTCATTTGTGGTTGATACAAGCTAACTAATTGTTTTAACCATTCGATTTTTTCAGGAGATGGATTTTCTTCAACACGACCGTCAGCGACTAAATAAGGAATACACATATCTGTTAGTTCACTTAAGTCCATTTGTTTCATGTATTGATTGTTAATCCATTCTAATTTTTTCGCATCAAAGGCCGCTGGTGACTTGCTTAAGCGTTGTTCATCAAACAATTTAATCAAGTCTTCTTGTGAGAAGATTTCTTCTTCGCCAACAGGAGACCATCCTAGTAAAGCAATAAAGTTGAACATGGCTTCTGGTAAGTAACCTAATTCACGGTATTGTTCAATAAATTGTAAAATTGTTTCATCACGTTTGCTCAATTTTTTGCCAGTTTCTGAATTAATGATTAAGGTCATATGGCCAAAGACAGGTGGTGTCCATTCAAACGCTTCGTAAATCATTAATTGTTTTGGTGTGTTCGCAATATGATCATCGCCACGTAAAACGTGAGAAATTTTCATTAAGTGATCATCTACTGCAACGGCAAAGTTATACGTTGGCATCCCATCGCGTTTTTGGATGACAAAATCGCCACCAATGTTATCTGACTCAAAAGTAATTTCACCTTTTACGATGTCATCAAATTTGTATTCTGTGTTACGTGGCACACGGAAACGAATCACTGGTTCTAAACCAGCCGCTTCTTTGGCTGCTTGTTCAGAAGGTGTTAAATTCGCACAAGTGCCTGCGTAGTGAGGCATTTCCCCACGAGCTTGTTGTGCTTCACGTTCTGCTTCTAATTCTTCTGGCGTACAATAACACTTATACGCACGATTGCTACTTAATAATTGATCAATCAATGGTTGGTAAATTTCTTTACGTTCTGATTGACGATATGGACCATATTCTCCCGGATGAGCAGGTGATTCATCCCATTCCATCCCTAACCATGCTAAGTTTTCCAACTGACTTTTCTCGCCGTCTTCGATGTTCCGTTTTTGGTCGGTATCCTCGATACGAATGATAAATTCTCCGTCATTGTGGCGGGCAAATAAGTAGTTAAATAATGCTGTTCTTGCATTCCCAATGTGCAAGTGTCCAGTTGGACTTGGTGCGTAACGCACACGAACTTTCGTCATGTTCATTCCTCTTTCCATTTTTTAAAAACAGACGGTTTAACGTCGTTTTCAGTTATTTTTCCAATAAAGCAACGGCAATTGCGCCGATTCCTTCTTTTTTACCAACAAAGCCCATCGTTTCCATGGTCGTTGCCTTAATGTTCACTTGTGTGACCGCTAAGTGACAACTCGCGGCTAGATTCTTTTTCATCTCTGCCAAGTATGGGCTCATCTTTGGCTCTTCCGCTAAAATTGTACAATCAATATTGCCAATAGTAAAGCCCGACCGCCCAACTTTTTCATTTACTTTTTTTAATAAGTTTACAGAATTCGCATTTTTGAACTGCGGATCGGTTTCGGGGAACAGTTGTCCAATATCACCCAGACCAGCGGCACCAAGGATTGCATCAATAATTGCATGTGTTAAAACATCAGCATCTGAGTGACCTAACAGACCTTTTTCATAAGGAAGAGTAACCCCACCAATAATTAAAGGTCGTTGCGGAACTAATTGATGAACATCAAAACCTTGACCGATTCGAATCATACTAAGTCCTCACTTTGCTTAATTTTTATCGTTTTTAGGATGGTTATCCTTGCGATCATTAATTCCGCGACCCGCATGCGCCGGTTTGGCAAAAATCATACGCCCAGCTGCGGTTTGTAAAGCACTTGTGACGACCACTTCGATTTGCTCATTCATGTAATGCTGGCCATCTTCTACCACAACCATTGTGCCATCATCTAAGTAAGCGACCCCTTGTTGACGCTCTGTTCCGGCTTTTACAACCATCACATTCATCGTTTCACCTGGAATCACCACTGGTTTCACAGCATTAGCTAAAGCATTAATGTTTAAAACAGGCACATTTTGAAATTCAGAGACTTTATTTAAGTTGTAGTCATTGGTCACAACCACGCCATCTAATAATTTTGCTAATTTGATTAATTTACTGTCTACTTCAGAGATATCCTCGAAATCTCCGTCATACATCTCAACAGAGATACCTTCTTCTTTTTGTAAAGCATTTAAAATATCTAAGCCACGACGACCTCTCACCCGTTTTAAACTGTCTCCAGAATCAGCAATGTATTGTAATTCATATAAAACAAAGTTAGGGATGAGCAAAACACCTTCTAAAAAGCCTGTTTTAGCGATATCGTAGATTCTGCCATCAATGATGACACTGGTGTCTAAAATTTTGTATTTATGGAAGTTGTCTTCCACTTTACGTTCCAACATTTGTCCTTCGGTGTCTTCCGTATTTGCTTTCTTTTGGCGAGGTGTGAAAACTTTTTTCCACTCCTCAATCCGTGTTGTTCCCATTCGGAAACCTAAGTAACCCAGAATAATCATAACTAGAATTGGTAGTAAACTATTCACGACAGGAATTTGTAAGTTGTACATTGGAATGGAGATAATGACGCCAATTGTTAAACCAATGATGGCACCAATACTTCCAAATAATAAATAGGTTAAACTCATTTCATTTAAAGCTGCTTCGATTTTTTTGACAGCGGAAACAATATACTTTGCTAACCCTAAAGATAAAATAAAGAAAATAATTGCACCGATTAATCCGTTCGTAAAGTTATTGTTTAACCAACTGTTATTGCCTTGCTTAGCCATTTCCCAAGCCATTGGGAAAAGAGAAATTCCTAAACTTGCACCAGCAATGATCATCAGCAACGTGATGATTCGTTTTTGCATATAGCCATCCTCCTCGTTTATTTAATAAAGACGTCTAGTGTTGTGGGGCGTACAAAAATCATACGCCACCAACAACCTAAACGGATTATTTCTACTTTCATTATTTAAAAACTTTTCTTAACGTTTCACCAATTGTTGAAACGCCAATAATTTCAATACCTTCAGGCGCTTCCCAGCCACCAAGGTTATTTTTAGGGACATAGACTTTTGTAAAGCCTAGTTTTTGCGCTTCACGCACTCGTTGTTCAATACTATTCACGCGGCGAATTTCACCAGTTAAACCAATCTCACCAATGAAACATTCCGAAGATGAGGTTCCTTTTTCTTTATAGCTAGAAGCAATACTGATTGCTAACGCTAAATCAATAGCTGGTTCATTAATTTTGACTCCACCAGCCGCTTTTAGGTACGCATCTTGGTTTTGTAATAAAAGGCCTGCCCGTTTTTCTAAAACCGCCATGATTAAAGAAACGCGATTAAAGTCCAACCCGGTGGTCGTTCGCTTGGCATTGCCAAACATCGTTGGGGTAACTAAGGCTTGGATTTCCACCAAAATGGGGCGTGAACCTTCCATTGCTACCACAATTGAAGATCCGGTGGCTCCTTCTAAACGTTCTTCTAAAAAGACCTGAGAAGGATTCATAACTTCAACCAATCCATGTGTCTGCATTTCAAAAATACCAATCTCATTCGTTGAGCCAAACCGATTTTTGACAGCCCGTAAGATTCTAAAGGTGTGATGCTTATCTCCTTCAAAATAAAGAACCGTGTCTACCATATGTTCCAACATCCGTGGCCCTGCGATAGACCCTTCCTTCGTTACGTGTCCGACAATAAAAATGGCAATCCCATTCGTTTTTGCCAGTTTCAATAATTCGGCAGTTGTTTCTCGGACTTGACTGACACTACCAGCAACGCTGGTAACATCTGGCTGCGTCATTGTTTGAATCGAGTCAATAATGACATAATCTGGTTCTAATTTTTCAATAGCTCGTGATATTTCGTGCATATCTGTTTCTGCGTATAAGTAAAATGTCTCGTTGACGGTGCCTAGACGCTCCGCTCGTAATTTAATTTGCTCAGCACTTTCTTCACCAGAAACATATAAAACCGTGCCACCTGTGGCTGCTAATTGTTGCGATACTTGTAAGAGCAATGTTGACTTACCTATTCCGGGATCGCCACCGATTAAAACTAACGAACCTGGAACAACGCCACCACCTAAAACCCGATTCAGCTCCACTAATTCAGTTTTTACACGAGGCTCTTTTTTAGGTACGACTTCAGATAGCCGTTGTGGTTGTGTCTTTTTACCAGTCAAACTTACTCTAGCACGACGATCAGAAGTATCTTGAATAACCTCTTCCACCATCGAATTCCATTGTCCACAATTAGGACAGCGGCCGAGATATTTTGGAGACACATACCCACAGCTTTGACATTCAAATTGAACTTTTGCTTTTTTTGCCATGTAGAATCTCCTTATCTGTTGTTTATTTTAACATTTATTAAATGGTTTGAATAACGTTGCCTACTGAAAAAATGGGCTTTATTTTTGTCCAGACGAACCAAAACCGCCCGTTCTTTCTGCCTCGACTTGGTCATCATCCGCTAATAAAAACGGCTTAAAAATCCCTTGGCCAATTCGTTCACCTTTTTCAATGACAACATCTTCATATCCAAAGTTTAAAAATTGGAACATGATATGTCCTTCGTTATTCTCGTTATTATAATAATCACTGTCAATGACTCCGACACCATTCGCTAAAAGTAGGAACCGTTTTAGCGGGTTCGAAGAACGACTCACCAATTCTAAATATTCAGAATCAGGCATATACGCCTTAATTCCTGTTTTAACTAAAATTGGTTTGGGATTTTCTCCAGCTTGTTGTAACTTCCAAAGACTTGGTACAACGACCGTTTCGGCTGCTTGAAAATCATACCCCGCGGCACCTTTTGTTGCTCGTTGTGGGACACTCAAGCCCTCTTCTTGATACTTAGAAATAATCTCAAAACCACGTTGTTTCATATTCATTCTCCCCTACTGTCTAAACTACTCCTATTTTACCATAATCTCTGATACTCTGGTTGTTTTTAGTAAGTTTCTCATTTCTAAAAGCCCAGTTAATCTAGACTACGCAAAAAAGAGGAGAATTTTTGTTTATTTTCCTTCTTTTAGTCTATCATCTTCTCTTAAAATAAACAGACCAAATCCCAAAAAGTCCCAAGATTCCCTCAAAAAGTTCACACTTTCATTAAACTTTCTTTACTATTCATTATTTAGCACTTTCTAGTAGCCGCTGATTTTGTTATAATGAGTGTCAAATTTTACTGTAAAAAGAAACGAGGCACTTATGAGAAACAAACTCCAACAGGCCAAACGAATTGTGATCAAAGTCGGAACCAGTTCTCTGATTTATCCCAATGGCAATATTAACTTAAAAGCAATTGATCAATTAGCCTTTACTTTGAGTGATTTAAGCAACCAAGGCAAAGAAATTATTTTAGTTTCTTCTGGCGCAATTGGTGTCGGACTGAATAAATTAAATCTATCTGTACGCCCAACGACAATTCCCGAACAACAGGCAGTCGCTGCAGTCGGCCAAGCAGAATTAATGAACATTTATAATCAGCGGTTTTCAACCTATAGCCAACAAATGGCACAAGTTTTATTAACTCGTGATGTTATTGAATATCCTGAAAGTCGCAATAATGTTACCAATACTTTTGAACAACTGTTAAAAATGAATATTATTCCTATCGTCAATGAAAATGATACTGTCGCAATTGAAGAATTGGATCACTTAACCAAGTTCGGGGATAACGATCAATTGTCTGCCATTGTCTGCCAAATTGTTCAAGCTGACTTGTTAGTTATGTTATCAGATATTGATGGTTTCTTTTCAGACAACCCTACTGTCAACAAAGAAGCCACGTTATTTTCTGAAATCAATGAAATTAATGAAGACTTGTTCCAATTAGCCGGTGGTAAGGGAAGCCGCTTTGGCACTGGTGGGATGTCTAGTAAATTAAAAGCTGCTGAACGTGTGTTAGCTAATCAACAGGCGATGATTTTAGCAAACGGAAAGCAGCCAAAAATCATTTTTGAAATTTTAGAAGGAAAAGATATCGGTACGTTATTTATTAAAGGAGGGCATGAAAGTGACTGATTTAAAGCAACTAGGACAACAAGCTAAAGAAGCCTCTTATACGCTAGGCTTGATGGATACTCGTCAAAAAAATACTTTGTTAAACAAAATGGCCGCAGCCATTGAAGCCAATGCACCCCGCATTTTACAAGCAAACGCATTAGATTTAGAGCAAGCCGCTACCCACGGAATTTCTGAAACAATGCAAGACCGCTTACGTTTAACAGAAGAACGGATCACAGCGATGGCCGAGGGCATACGCCAAATCGCTACTTTACCCGATCCAATTGGGGAAGTAGATAAAATGAGGCGCAATGAAGCGGGGCTGTTAATTGGGCAACAACGCGTGCCTTTAGGTGTTATTGGAATCATTTATGAATCGCGGCCAAACGTGACAACAGATGCCGCTAGCCTTTGTTTCAAATCAGGAAATGCTGTTATTCTTCGAGGCGGAAAAGAAGCGTTTCACTCCAATCAGATATTGGTGACAATTTTACAAGAAGCGCTAATCCAAGAAGCCGTTTCTCCCCATCTCATTCAATTTGTTGATGATACTTCTAGAGAAACAGCCCAACAACTTATGCGCTTAAATGACTACTTGGACGTCCTCATTCCACGTGGCGGCGCCAACTTAATCAAAACTGTTTTGACAACAGCCACTGTTCCTGTTATTGAAACGGGCACAGGCAATTGTCATATTTACGTGGATAAAGACGCCCAGTTAACAATGGCAACTGAAATTATTGTCAATGCTAAATGTCAACGTCCTTCTGTCTGTAACGCCGCCGAAACGTTATTAATTCATCAAGAGGTGGCTGAAGCCTTTTTACCAACAATTGAAAAAGCCTTGAAGGAGTTTCACGTGGAACTTCGGGCAGATGAACGTGCGTTAGCAATTTTTGAAGAAGCCATTCCAGCGACTGAACAAGATTGGGAAACGGAATTTCTCGACTTTATCTTAGCAGTGAAAGTCGTTGATTCTTTGGACGAAGCCATCCAGCATATTAATCGCTACAATACAAAACATTCTGAAAGTATTATTAGTGATAATTACTTTGCCACACAACAATTTTTACAACAAGTGGATGCAGCCGCTGTTTATGCGAATGCTTCAACTCGTTTCACGGACGGTTTTGAATTTGGATTTGGCGCCGAAATCGGCATTAGTACGCAAAAACTACATGCCCGTGGACCTATGGGCTTAGCAGAGCTTACTTCGACAAAATATGTTATTTATGGAAATGGGCAAGCACGTTCTTAGAAAGAAAAACCCTTGATTTAAAGATCAAGGGTTTTTCTTTCTCTTCTCCAATGTGCATTTTTACACATGAGATTGTTCACAGTTCCACAATCTATTCTTGATATTTTTTTTGAATCCTCATTATACTTTCTACATATGCTTGTTTCACTTGGACTGGCTCTAAAATTGTCACTTCTTCACCAAAGCCCATAAAATAGTTGGCTAAAAATTGTGTTTCTGTTGGATGAATCTGTCCAACTAAAAAACACTGCGTGGGCGTTTCTTCCAACTGAATATTGTCAAAGCGATGTTTATAAAAAAATTCTTTACCTTTTTCTGTAATGATTGCTTTAAATGGAATCGTACGTGCTGTCGTTTGTTGATGGCGATACGATTCTTTCAGTTCTTCAGTCGTAAAATCCAGTGTTTGGTTTAACTGCTGAATAGCCTCCATAAAATCACAGCGGTAAGTACGCCAAGCCTTTTTAGTCACATCATAGCCTGAACAATACCAATACCCTTCTAAAATAGTTAACCGGGTTGGTAAGATTTTTTTCGTTGTTGCTTCATATCTGGTATAGTTAAACTGAATTACTTGTTGCGCCAAAATACAATGAAACAGCTGATCTAAATTGCCTGGTGCTTCTACTTGTTCAATTCCTTCGTAATAGACGACCTTACTCATTTGACTGATTTTAAATTGGGTTGGTTCATCTAAAGAATGCAATAATTTTTGCTGAATTTGCTGATAGGAATGACCAAACGGTGACTCTGCGACTAATTTCAGTAATTGTAACGAAAAAAAGATCGCTAACACTTCATTTTCGTTAAAATAAATCGGCGGCAACAACGGTTTGTTTAAAACTCGATAGCCACCATAACGACCATTCTCCACATATAGCGGCACGCCTAAATTTTCCAAAGCTTCAATATCCCGCAAAGCTGTGCTTTTAGAAATCCCAAAAGTTTTCATTAACTGATTTAAATTAAACTGAGGATGGGTTCTCAAGAAAAAAAGTTCCTGATTTAAACGTTCTGATTTTTTCATTTTCCCCTCCATCGGTGTCACTTTTTGACACCTTTTATTGTTATGCTTATCTTATCAATCTTAGGAGGTTCAAACAATGAAAAACACACAATTTGCCCTTTTTATGGTCTTAAACGGACGAGCAACGGAAGCCTTGACGTTTTACCAAGAAGCCTTTGCTGGTGATATTCTTTTTAAAATTACTAATCAAGAATTTAAAGAGCGTTTAAATCCTTCTTTGACCATTCCCGCTGGCGAAGAACACTGGCTTTCTCACTCGATTTTACAAATGGACACTTTTCAATTACAACTAGCTGATAATCCTTTGTTTGCAGGAATGAATACCACGCCCACAGAACAATTGACCCTCAGCTTAACCGTCAATAGCCGTCACTCTGCCAAAACAATTTTTGAAAAACTCACGCGCCATCCCGAATCCTGTATTATCCAAGAACCAATTGAAAATGAATTTGCAACATTTTATGCGATTGTGAAAGATCCTTTTGGTTTAGTCACTCAAATTACTCAAGAAAAACAAGCAGATCCTACCAAGAAAGGACGTTAGCCGAAGAATGCGAACCTATGAATCAAAAGAAGCCTTGATTGAGGCCATTCAAATAGCTTCACAAAAATATTTAGCTGAATTTGCAGAAATTCCTGAAACACTTAAAGATCACCGAATTGAAACAGTAGCTAAAACACCTTCAGAGAACTTAGCCTATCAATTAGGCTGGCTCAACTTGCTGCTTTCTTGGGAAGAACAAGAACAACGTGGTCTGACCGTTCAAACGCCAGCTGAAGGTTATAAATGGAATCAACTGGGCGCTCTCTATCAATCATTTTATCAAACCTATGGACAAATGAGTTTAGAAAGTCAGCTGATTGCGTTGCAAGACATCTTAGAAAAATTACTTCATTGGATTGACTCGCTTTCCGAAGACGAATTATTTTTACCTCAACAACGGGCTTGGGCGACTACCAAAGCACAATGGCCTCTTTGGAAATGGATTCACATTAATAGCGTTGCCCCTTTTACTAGTTTCCGAACGCAAATTCGCAAATGGAAAAAAGCGTGTCTTTAAAAAGTTATCCACATTTTTTCAAAAAAAGCTTGACAAGCATTTTTTAAATTCTCCACAGAAAACTTTGTGGATGAAATTTCCTATTTTTTCCAAAAAACTTTTCCACAGTGCTTATTTGTTCGACATTAAATCTTTGTAAATTCTAGAAAAAAGAAGATGAAAACGTTGTTTTAATAACGTTTTCATCTTCTTTCAACTTTAGGGATTCCTTTACTTTTAGCAAGCAGGCCTTCTGAACTTGCGTCTATTTTTTTTAGCAACTCGAAAACTTATCCTTGTGGATAAACCGAGATAAAAAGCTTTTTTGTGGTTTTCAACAGAGTTATGCACAAAGTTATCCACAGGGTGTTTTCAGCAATTTTTCGGAGAATATTCGTTGTTTTAATCTGGTGATTTAGCATTTGAATGTTAATCTCTTACTACTAATTCTTCTTCACTCCACCCTTAGGATCCTAATAAAATTTTAAAGTTTTTCTTCTATTGGTACATCAAATAAAGAGTATGATAAACTATAGGTACTTTCGAAAAATCAGGTGAGGTTATTTATGAAAAATAAAAGTAGGCAGTTTTTAAAAAACAACTGGCCTTATATGTTAGCCAGTTTCTTCATTCCATTTTTAATTATGGCAATTATCTATTTGAGTATTGGGATTTATCCAGGAAGTAGTCGCAGTGTTTTAGCTAGCGATGCCTTTTCTCAATTTTCAAACTTTCACGCAAGCTTTAACAATGTCCTTCATGGAAAACAAAGTCTTTTCTATACGTGGAATGCTTCTTTGGGACTAAACTACTTGTCCTTAATTTCCTATTATCTTGGTGGCTTATTTACGCCGCTCGTCTTTTTCTTTAACAATCAAAACATGCCTGATGCGCTCTATTTCCTAACGTTGTTGAAAATTGGGAGTGCTGGCTTGAGTTTTTGGTTCTTGGCAAAACAAACCTTTAAGATTCCTAAATGGTCCCATGTGACTTTAAGTGTGTCTTATGCGCTAATGTCCTTCATTGTGGCCCATTCAGAATTAATTATGTGGCTGGATGCCTTTATTTATCTGCCACTCGTAATTTTAGGAATTCATCGTTTAATGGACCAACGAAAACCGACATTATTGTTTGTCAGTTATTTCTTGCTTTTCATTACCAATTATTATTTTGGCTTTATGATTGGGTTGTTTTCCTTCCTGTACTATTTTGCACGAACGTTTACAGACTGGCAACGATATAAATCTCGAATCGTTGCGTATTTTACTACTTCTCTTTTAGCTGGTGGAGCATCCATGATTATGGTCTTACCTGCTGTCTTAGATTTACGAACCAATGGTGAAACTCTTTCTGAAATTACAACCTTTAAAACAGAAGCGACTGCCTTTTTAGATATTATTATGAAAAATATGATTGGCGTTTACGATACAACCAAATATGGGTCCATTCCTTTTATTTACATTGGGTTGTTGCCTTTGATTTTTTGTCTCTTCTATTTCGTTACGAAAGAAGTTCCATTGAAAAACAAACTACTTTTTGGCAGTTTGTTTGTCCTATTGATTGCTAGCTTTTACATCACGCCCTTAAATTTATTCTGGCACGGCATGCATGCGCCGAACATGTTTCTTTTTCGCTATAGTTTCCTCTTTTCATTCCTAGTTATTTTGCTTGCTGGTTATGGTTGGGAGAAATTTGAAAAGGATGATCTCGGCGTCTTAAGCGGCTTGATTTTGATTCTTTTAGCAATTTTTGCTCTTGCAATGGGCACAAAAGGTGCTACTAGTTATACGTATGTGACTTTAACCTCTTTCGTATTAACGGCAACTTTTTTGCTATTATACTTTTTCGGGATTGCTTTTTATCAATTGAAAAAAGCGCCTATGCAATACTTAGTGATTTTGTTATTGCTGCTCGTTTCTGGTGAAGCAATCATTAATACACGGGCGATGGTCACTGGTATTTTAGATGATTGGAACTACGCATCACGTAGTTTGTATTCTGAACCTTATCCTGACTTAAAAAATCTAGTCGATCAAACAAAAAAAGAAAATGATACCTTTTACCGCTTGGAAAATCTAAATGGTGTTTCTGCCAATGACGGCATTAACTATGGCTACAGTGGCATTAGCATGTTTTCTTCCGTGCGGAACCGACATTCTTCAACATACCTAAACGCCTTAGGTTTCCGCTCACGAGGCACGAATTTAAATATTCGTTACCAAAATAATACCTTGTTAATGGATGCTTTGATGGGCATTAAATACAATATTGCTGAAAACAATCCAATGAAATTCGGCTTTGAGCGACAAGCAGCTGCTGGTAAATATCAGCTTTATCGTAACGAAAATGCTTTGCCGTTAGGATTTTTAGCAGACAAAGAGATTTACAATGTTCGGCAACCTCTCAATGATAATTTAGGTAGTCAAACAAATTTACTAAATGCTTTAGCCAATACTAATGAACGGTATTTTACCTTTTATCAACCAACGATGACGCTTCAAAATAACGTGACAATTACGCAAAATACAGCTGGCGTAACTTTTACGGAGAAACAACATAACGTAGCCAAAGAGATTTCTTATACAGTCAATGTGCCCGCCAATACGCAAGCTTATTTGAGTTTATTCCCAACAGATTTTGCTCAATTGGAAAGTTCCACTGCGACGGTCACCGTGAACGGCTCGAGTCAGCAATCACAAATTGGCATTACTGGCCAATATTATAACTTAGGTTACTATCCCAAAGATACAACCGTTAACTTCAAAGTAAGTTTTTATGGAACCAAAGCAGTAAGTTTTGTTCAGCCGCAAGTAGTTGGCTTAAATACCAATGCATTTGAAAAAGCCATTTCCGCCGTGCAAGAAAAAGGCGTTGATTTAACAACTGGCAAACGCTCTGCTTCAGGTACCTTTACCGCCGACAAAGATCAAGTACTCGTCACTACAATTCCTTATGACAAAGGTTGGCGTGTCAAAATTGATGGCAAAAAAGTTACCCCAAAAGCCTTTAAAGATGCCTTTCTAAGCGTTCCTGTCAGCGCTGGAACCCATACTATTCAGTTCTCTTATTTACCAGAAGGATTGATTCCTGGCATCGTGTTATTCGTTCTATGTACTGGTGGTTTCGTTGCCTACGTAACCTTGATTCCTGCTAGACGAAACCGTAAAAAAGAAGACAAATAAAAAAGCTTTCACAAAAAACTAAGGGTTATTATTAAAATGACTCTTTATCAATAAGGTCTGATGAGTTGTGAAAAACAAAATCTGAGACAGAATGGGATTCATTCTGTCTCAGATTTTTTTATTATAAATGATTTAGGCAGTTAAAATAGATATTCGTTTATTCTATGAAATATCTATGCTTCCTCAACCTTTTAATTTCAAATTGCTAATTTTATCCAACAAGACAAACATTAATTTGATTTTTTTATGTAATTCCTATGATTTCCATTTAAACTACTAATGACACTATATTAAATAAAAGCAACCATAATTTACCAAAAAACAACAATTTAGTTGCTTTTACATCTTTGGTATTACTGTAAAATAGCAATAAAAAGATTATCACTTCAATAGAAGAAGTACTAATTGATAACGGTAATCTATCAATTGTTACTATTTCAGATATAAAAAGAACAAGAAGATTAACTACGCTTACTGACAATAGCAGACTTATAAATATATCTTGATTATAATTTTTTTTAAACCCAAAAATAAGTAAAACAATTTTCAAAATTATGAACGTAACAAAAAAGATACACAAATTAGCGATTATAACAATAACTATCATAAAAAAATTAAATTCTCCGTTTGAAATATTTAATAGTTTTGACGACTCTTCAATCATTTTTAATAGCTTATTATCTTTTTCTGTAAGAGTAAAAAATAAAAAAATATTTGAAACAAGGTACGGTATAAAAAATGCAAGTATCGACCAGTTCCACTTCTTCGTTTTCAATTGGCTCACCTACCTCATCTAAGTTTATAGCAAAATAGTTATATTCTGATTCGTTATGTAAAACTAAAATAATTAAATGCACCTGCTGCTTCCAATCGCATTCCTAGTGAGGCATTTTCTACCAAAATGGCTAATTATTTATAATCATTGTAAAACATCTTGATTAATTCTAATTTTGATTTAGTTAATCCTAGTCCATGAATTTGAATAAAACAGCTCGACATTTTTACATTACAGGCCATTATGATAGTGTTCTAAACAATATTCAATTACATACTTAGCCAAATTATTCACTTGAATACTTAACTTCTGGTCTTATAAAATTATGTTCTTTCTGTTTATCGGCCTTACTAATCTCAAAATTTTACGTTAAATATCGACATAACGAGATTCCATATTAAAAGATAAACAACCGCCACTCTAATTAAATTCTAATAATAAGCAAACTTAATGTCAACCATTCTTTAATAAAAAAATATATTCTTTGATTAATAATTTGTGATAAATAAAAAAGTTAGACCAAAGTCTAACTTTTTTATTTATATTAGAGTTAAATTTCAGTCATTGCTTCTTCCACAAGCGAAACACTTTGATGTCTTCCTTTCGTAATCAACAAGGAAAGTTGCACAAAAGCAAAGAGGACACTGGTCCGCTTAGGATAAGCAAAATAACGTGGTTGCCAACTAGTGACATATTGTTCTTTGCGCTTGCGTGTATCTTGAAACGCATAAATTTGATAACTATACTTGTAAAAAATATTAACAAAGCGTTCTTTTAAGAAAGAGTACTTGCTCTCCCCTACGTTAGCCAACGGCGCCATCCCAATATCAATTAATTGATAGCCCTGCTGTTGATAGGTTTCAATAAAATGAGTGAACAAATATTCTCTAGTAAAAGCAGGTGCTTCTGAACGAATACGTAACAAATCATACGAAATACTTTTGCCTTTTTCCATTTCTTTTCCCGTAATAAAACCAATGACCGTTTGTTTCTGTCTCACCAAGCCCACGCTACTGCATTTCAAGTACTCGGGATCCAACCGTCCACCAATAAAGTAGCGCTCTTTTTGATTCCGTGACCAGTCCGCAGAAACTCGTTCTAACTCTTGATATAAGGCATCACTAATCGTTTCGGGATAAAATTCAAACTGAAAATCCGCTGCTTCCGCTGCTATTTTTTCAGTCACTGTTTCCGTCCAGGCTGTTTGATTCACTGTTGACGGCTCATCAAATTGAATCAAGCCTTCTTCCCCAACTTTCATAAATTCAAAGCCGCAATCGTGAAGATTCATAACATATTCTTCCGAAATACGATAAAAAACTAATTGATAGCCTAACAAATCAGCTTGATCCATAAACGCCAGTGTCGCCGCTGTCCATTTCTCTCGTTGCCCAATTGGATCCGCCAAGACAAAGCATTTATTAAACTTCATTTGAAACCCAAAAAGTACTTGATCTTCGCCTTCTTCTTGGTAATAAAAATGACCATAATCCTTTAAATACAAAAATTGACTGCCTTCGTTGCCACCAAATTTTTCCAAAAAGCGTGTCAACCGCGCTTCCTCAAACCCCTCACCTAAAGTAACAGTTGTTTCGGCTAAATATTGATACAAAAAGAATAAACCAATCAAGGAAATACTTAATCCAATCAATCCGTTAAACCAAACATCATCTGACGGAAACAACAAAAAGTGATTGATAACTTGATTGCCACCAGCTGGTCGTGCGGCGTAATAGCCAGCAACCGCATAACCGATAAACAAGCAGCCAAACAAAATACTATCTACCGTTAAAGCGCCCCATGAATAAACAAACTTTTCACGATAAAATTCTTTACGAGCCAAAATAACCGCCAATAAAATAACAGCATAAACAGCAATCAACTGCCACGAAGTCGTTCGTGCCACCGTATTTACAATACAAAATCCTAGTAAAATAATTGTAGGCCAATAAGCTTTTTTCACTTTCATAGAAATGCCTCGAGCTAAACCTAATAACAAGAATCCTACAAATAAATTCAATGTTTGATCTAAAAAATTAAAAGAAAAGGGAAGTAACACTTGGAATAAACGACTGACATTCGACAAATTCGTCACAGTCGACAATAGAACCATCATAATTCCTGCAAAATATAACGCCGCCACCAAAATAAAATGCGCCACTTTTTGTGAAAATAACCGAGGTAAATTATCAAAAAATTGATTAACTTTCATGCCTGCTTGTTGCAAGAACAAAATAACTCCTGTCATAAAAGGCGTCACATAATAAAACAAACGATAATACAACAACCAGACGACCGCTTGTGATCGATCAATCCCTAATTGTGATAAGCCCAAAATCATTAAGACATCAAACGTTCCCATACCACCAGGAACCATGGTTAACATCCCGATTAACGTAGCGATAACAAACATTGGATAAACAGAAACCATCGAAACTGGTACCTGCATCAAACGACCTATCATTAAGAAAGCAAACATCCCACCTAGCCATTGACCTAATGAAGCGCCGAATAATAGGAGCACCGCTTTTGGAAAAAATGTTTTAAACAATGTTCGCCGTTTTAAATACGTGAAAAACCAGAGCGCTGGCGCAATCAGGCTGCCCAATAATAACCAAACCCAATATTCACGAAAAACATTTTGGGTTCGAATAAAAAATAAATCAACAAACGCCACAAAAGATAAAATAGATAACCCTGAAATCAAGAACAGAGCAACTTTTGAGACCGTTGCTACAACCTTGCCCCGTGGTACATCTTTTCCGTAAAAATTAATCCGTAGCGTTGCACCAACCACGCCGCCAAAACCCGCTAAGTTATTAATGGTATTGGTGACCCAAGCCGAAGTTAACCAATCCATTCGTTTCATTGGTGGCTTACCTTCTTTTTCCAATAATTTAACGACTACATAGTCATAAAGGAGCATCGGAATAACCCCTAATAGTCCTGCCAAGACCATACCAATTAAACGCC
Organism: Enterococcus sp. DIV1206; assembly: GCF_051712485.1. Taxonomy (NCBI): domain Bacteria; kingdom Bacillati; phylum Bacillota; class Bacilli; order Lactobacillales; family Enterococcaceae; genus Enterococcus; species Enterococcus sp. DIV1206. Next base: position 32,114 of record NZ_JBIOOZ010000001.1, on the reverse strand, counting down.
CCGTACTTTGTTGTTCCATCGTGGAAAAAATATCCGCCCAGGTCATGCCTTGAGCGATATGTGTCACTTGGTTAGCCACGAAAACTAATACAGAACCAAGAAAAATTAGTTTCAATAATAAACTGTGTTCTTTCAACCACTGCGTTAGTTGGCTAATATTTTTTTTCATCTTATAGCCTCTTTCATATCTCTTTTCTATTCATTTAACTTTCGTTTTATCGATTTTCTTCCATGGTAGCCTATTTGCTGAAAATTTTCCAGCACGGCTAGACATTTTGGCTGAATCGTATTGTTTTATTGAAAAAAAAGAGTGAGAAAAAAATCGTCTTAGATTTTTTTCTCACTCTTTTAACTGTATTTTTTACGCCACTACTTCTGCGATAATCTCAATCTCCACCAACACATCCATCGGTAATTTAGAGATTTCAATCGTTGTGCGTGCAGGATATTCCGCACTAAAATACTCAGCATAGACTTCATTGAATGCCGTGAAATCCGCCATATTTTGTAAATAGCATGTCGTTTTGACTACATGAGCAAAATCACTACCAGCTTCTGTTAAAATCCCTTGAATATTTTTCAGTACTTGATTGGTTTGTTCTTTAATCGTTGTCCCAACCACCTTGCCTGTTTCAGGATCCAGTGGAATCTGACCAGAAGTAATCAATAAACCATTCACAATTTTTGCTTGTGAATATGGCCCAATTGCTTGTGGTGCTTGCTTTGTTTTAATTGTTTTCATTTCTTTTCCCCCAGTAAATGACAAGTTGTTACTTTTTGTTATTTTATTTGTTTCTATTTTTCCATTGTACTGCAACCATTTTCGGAATGCTATCTTTTCTCAATTATTCCCAAGCGCTGATGCTGTGCCATCCTTTTGTAAAACAGCTTCAAAACCTTGGCGCATCCTTTCAAGTCCCTCGTGTAGTTTTGCTTGCGAACAGCCAATATTTAACCGTAAAAATCGTTGCCCATTACCACCATATATCGAGCCGTCCATAATAGCGACTTTCCCCACAGAAACTAAAGCCTCTTGTAAGCGGGCCACATCTGGAACTGCCGCTGATACATCCAACCACATTAAGTAAGTTGCCTCCAGCTCCGTCACTTTAATTTTTGGCAAATATGTCTGTAAAAAATCTTTCACGTAACGTTGGTTCTCCGCTAAATAATCATTCAACTCGTCAACCCAAGTACCACATTTTTGATAGGCCGTCATGGTTGCTAGCATTCCCAAAATACTTGTTGATGATAGACCATCGGCGTTTTTTAATTTGAGCTGAAAAGCGTCACGTAATTCGTTATCTGGAATTAGGGCGTAAGCAAAAATCAGCCCTGGAAAATTAAAGGTTTTCGTGCCACTGGTAATAATGGCAGATTTTTTATAATCAAATTGCGTAATTGGTCGATGAACTTGGCCTTTATTAACGATATCCATATGAATTTCATCAGAAAGTAAAAACACATCATACTGTTGGCACAATGAAACCATTCGCTCTAATTCCCATTGCTCCCAAACACGTCCTGTTGGATTATGCGGGGAACATAAAAGCAAACAGCGATTTTCTGGTTGCGCTAGTTTTTTTTCTAAATCAATAAAATCAATGCTGTAGCGCTTCTCTTGATAAAGCAATTCATTTGCCACTACTTGCCGCTTATTTTCCTGAATAACTTTAAAAAATGCATCATAGGCAGGTGTTTGTAAAATAATGCCCTCCCCTTCGTTAGTTAATAATTGAATCAAAGCAGAAATCCCGTAGATAACGGTCGGGGTATACATAATCCAGTGTTCTTCAATCTTCGTCTGGAATCTTGTCTGGTACCACGTTTGAATTGCTTCTTTTAATTGCGGATGGTTCCACCTCGTGTAGCCAAATACTGGATGGTTCAAACGCTCCTGTAATGTTGCCAGAACTGCCTCTGGCACAGCAAAATCCGTATCGGAAATAGTGAAGGGAAGCAAGTCCGCTTCCCCAAATCGGTCTTCTACAAAATCCCACTGTGTACAATACGTTCCTCGTCGATCAATTGCTTTATCAAACGACACACTCTTCACCTTCTGTCTTTTTTCTAACCTAAAATCATCTCTAATTGATTACGGACCGTTGTCACTTTGGTTCCGATAATCACTTGTACATTCTGCGCATCTAAATGTACAACGCCTAAAGCCCCTAATTGCTTTAATTTGTCATCATCTACTTTATTAGCATCTGCTAACACTAAACGTAAACGCGTAATGCAATTATCAATAGCTTGAATATTCTCTTGCCCACCCAAAGCCGCTAAAATCCCAGGCGCATCATAGCCACCCGTTTTCTTATATTGAACTTCTTGATCGGTATATTCAGTCTCATCTAAGACCTTGTCTCGTCCAGGTGTTTTTAAATCAAAGGTTACAATGACTGTTTTAAAGACGAAATAATAAATAACAAACCAGATAGCGCCGACAATGAGAACCCACCACCATTTTGTATAAGTTCCTTGTAACAAGCCAAAAATAACAAAGTCCAGTAGCCCGCCATCAGTGTTTCCAATCACAACACCCAATAAAGCCATTACCATGAAACCTAGACCAGTCATAATGACATGAAACAGCCATAATAATGGACTAATAAATAAGAATAAAAATTCAATTGGTTCTGTAATGCCAGTGATAGCCGTAGCAATTACACCCGAAAGGAGTAAGCCTTTAATCTTATGTCGATTCGCCGGAGCTGCAGTATGATACATCGCAAGTGCCGCCGCTGGTAAGCCAAAAATAAAGGTCGGCATTTTCCCTTGTGACAAGAAAGCTGTTGCGCTTGGTGAAATCGGTAAATTATTTTGCAATTCTGCATAGAAAATATTTAACGCACCAAACACTTCTTTGCCAGCCACCACCGCTGAACCCCCTGCTTCAGTAAAACGAATCATGGAAACCAAAATATGATGCAACCCAAACGGCAACAGTAGACGTTCCCCTGACCCAAACAGAAAAGGCCCAAAAATACCAGAACGTTGGATAAGTTGGCCAATCGCCATAATCATTAGCGCGAAAAGTGGCCAAACTAACGGAATTACTAAGCCCACGAAGGCCATCACTAATGAAGTAATAATTGGTACAAACCGTGCGCCAGAAAAGAAGGCAAAACTATCTGGTAGTTGCACCGTGTAAAATCGATTATGCAACTTATAGACAATAAGCCCAGCGATAATTCCACCAAGAACGCCCATTTCAATCGTTTGAATCCCAAAAACCATTCCTTGGCCGGCTTCCCGCAACTGCTCAGGATCCACGAGGCGATTCGTCTGCACTAAGTAGAAATTAATCGCTAAATTCATCACCGTATAGCCTACGAAACCTGAAAACGCAGCAATTCCTTTTTCTTTCCGAACTAACCCCAACGGAATGGCCATTGCAAACATGACAGGTAAATAGGCAAACGCAAAACCACCAATTGTCGACATAAATTGGAAAATAATTTTCACTGCGGGCTTTCCTAAAAACGGGATCGTTTCAATCATGGATTCACTGGAAAAAGAACTTCCTAATCCCAACAAAATCCCCATAAAAGCTAATAAAGCCACTGGCAACATAAACGTTTTACCTAATCCTTGGAAAAACTCCCAGAAAGTCGCTTTCTTTTTCTTTACTGCCATTTCTTAACTCCTCCATTCATTCTTTACAAAACTAAAAATGATTGCGTTTACATTCATTGCCCTCATTATAACTAGCCCAAAACAAAGAAAAAAGAGGCTACACTTTTTCTGTATCCCCTTACATCATTTAGTATGGTGTTGCATAAAATTACCGCGGTTGCTTTGCCTCTGCGTACATTAATAAAACCGTATCGAACAAACAAATGACAGCAATTCTTGAACTTAAATCCACGCGCTGATGATAACGTGTCGTCCCTTTGGCAAATAACGTCGTCGTCGACAATTTTTCCAAGGTGCTTCCTTTAGTCGAAATCAAACTAATCATCGGCACTTGCTGTTCCTGCGCTACACGTGCATACGCTAAAATCCCCTTAGTTTCTCCTGTATAACTGACAAAAATGGCTAAATCCTGTCCATCCAGATTCTTAACTGCTGCCGCTTGTTCATCCCAATCAGATCGTGCATAGGCTTTTTTTCCTAAAAATGTTAGCTTTCGTGCAAAATCAGTACAAATAGGAAAACTGCCACCAACACCGAACACTTCAATCGTATTCGCACGCTCAATCATTTTAAGCATTTCCGCGACTTTGGCTTCATCCATTTGTTGAAAACTGTCTTGCACATTGGCGATCAACTGTTGTGTAATGGCTTGAAAACTACGACTATCGCTTTCTGTGCTCTCGCTCTGCACCGATTGGACGATCGCGTATTTTAATTCTTGGAAGCCTCGATAACCTAAGTGTTTTGCTGTTCGAGAAATAGTGGCTGTTGAGACAAACAACGCCTGCGACACCTCATAAATGGTTTGTGAACTAATTTCCGTCATATGCGTCAAAATATAATCCAGTACTTGATTTTCAATTTTACTTAAATCATTTCGTTTCTTTTCTAACAAAGCGATTAATCCTTCAGTCGACATCCAATCCCTCACTTTAAATCCTTTTTTATAATTATACACCAGAATATTCTGATTATTTCAATAAGAAAGTCCAAAATAACCAACAGCGGCTCCATCATTCGCCAGAGAAAAAAATCAGCCTTCCGATGGAGGTACTTGTTGCGCGTTCTTGCTATACTCTGTATATAGAAAACAGGAAAAATTTGGAGGTAGTACGTATGAATAATCAACGACCAATGTTTATAAATATTCTTTTAGTGGTCCTTTTATTTTTAGTTGTCGGTTCACTCTTTAGTGCCGTTGTCGGTATCGTGGGAAGCTTATTGTGGCTAGCAGTAAAAATTTTAGTTCCCGTAGCGATTATCGTGTGGCTTGTTCGAACAATTTCGGGAAATAATGGCAACTGCCACCGTCGTTATTAAAAAAACAGGTTTTCCTTTTCGGAAAACCTGTTTTTTTACTTCTTTTATCTAAAAGCATATACAATATTACTAATACCAAACATCATAAAGTAGAAGCCAACTAAGAAGCTTAAAGTTAGTGCTGAAGACAATGGATTAAATAATAACATTACACCTAAGATAATCCCTAAAACGTCAACAATTAATGTGAACCAGAAGTAACCTGTGCTTACTCGTTTAGCAAAATCTAAAGTAAATAAGCCGAAAATTGAGTCGAATAAAAACCAAATTGCAAAAACAAATGGTAACACAGCGACACCAATATTTAAGTTAAACAATAAGTAAACACCAATTAGGATATCAATAATCCCTAAGATGATTGGTGCATAAGCTTTGTAGCCTAGCAATTCTTTCATACGATTACGTACAAAAATTTCGAAAATCCCTTTAATAATAGCAAAAATCGCAAAAACCATCACAATGGCAATTAAATTACCGGCAGGATTTTGGAAAGAAATTAATGCAGTCAGAACAAATAGAATTCCTAATACTAATGAACCCCAGTCCATTCCATGATGTTGTCGTTGTTCCATGACACTCACTCCTCTATAAAATAATTTATTACACTTATTATGTTACTACTATTTTACAAGGTGTCAAATATTTTCATCGTGCTTTCTGAAAACCATTTCAATGATAACTCCATTAAAAACAACGTATCACTTGATTGTCTCTTTTTTGGTGCACAATTGTGCCTTTTTTGTATAAATAAGTCCCTCGTTTTCCCGCAAAAAAACCGTTACTTTTTCATCTAGTTTATAAAAAAGTAACAGTTATAAATTATTTTTTCTTTTTCCCAATCGAGAGAATCCCTCTTTTTATGACATCAAAGAAACTCAAAGATTGGACCATATGATCTGGGTCAACATATTCACGAATAGCTCGTAACACTCGCTTCGGCTCTTTTGAAGCAAACGTATACGTCCCATTTTTCTTGGTTTGAATCGCATAACGAGGAATCCATTTTCCTTTGAACATTACTGAAGCCAACACGTAATCGACTTCTTCCCACGGAATTTGGATAAACTTACGTGGATCTTTGGCATGGTAAAATTCAAACCCGCGGTCACCTATCATAATTTGTCCATAATCTGTTAATCCTGTAAATGCCGTCGCATCTATAACTAAATCAACTTTTGTGTTTAATGATTGTACCATGTTATCTGCTCCATTTCATTCGACTAATTCCTCTTTATTATACGTTTCTTTCCTGATCGAAACAAACAAAATTACATCTTTGTTTAAAAAAGCGGAAGAAAAGTTTCTCGACTTCTCTTCCGCTTTTTTTGATTAGAAGTAATAAACTTACCTCGTCATTCTTATAATAAGCCGATTAAGTGGCCGACTACGCCGACTACGAATAAACCAAGAATGATAACGATTGGGCTAACTTTTTTCTTCAATAACCACATACATAAGAATGTAAGTAGTAATGGTGCTAGACCTGGAATCAATTGATCTAAGTTATCTTGTAAAGTAGTAACTTTCGTTGGTGAAAGCGCCAAGCCTTGGTTCACTTGTTCAAAGGCTTTATGCATTCCTTCACCGCCAGCAGGAAGTTTATCCCACTCGATATAAGCACCTTTGTCTAACTTAACTTGTGAGACAATTGGTAAGAACTTAATCGATACCCAACGTTGAACTAATGCGGCCAGTACGAACATCCCTAAAATAGAAGCACCTTTTGTAATATCTTGTAGTAAACCACCTGAAAGGTCATCAGTAATTTTAGAACCTGCTTTGTAACCAAACTCTTGTGTATACCACATGAATGACCAACGAATTAAGTTCCAAGCAACGAAGAATAAGATTGGGCCTAAGATATTACCACCCATTGCTAAGGAAGCACCTAAAGCTCCTAACATTGGACGAACAGTAAACCAGAAAACTGGGTCACCGACACCGGCTAAAGGACCCATCATCCCAACTTTAACCCCTTGAATCGCTACGTCATCAACTGGTGCGCCATTGGCACGTTCTTCTTCCAAAGCTAATGTTACACCAAGGATTGGTGAGGCAATGTATGGGTGTGTATTAAAGAATTCTAAGTGACGTTTTAACGCCGCTGAACGTTCTTCTTTCGTTTTATATAATTTTTTGATTGCTGGAATCATTGAGAATGCCCAGCCGCCGTTTTGCATACGTTCATAGTTCCAAGAACCTTGGATAAATGTTGAACGCCAAGCTACAGCTAAACGATCTTTTTTAGTTAATTGAATTTTTTCTGCCATTTTCTTTGCTCCTCCTTCAGAATTAGTAGTCGTTTAAAATATCGCCTAATGGGTCGCCAGAGTTGCCTCCGCCATTTGAGTTAGAAGAACCGCCCATTTTAGATAAGTTCAAGTAAATAAGAGCTAAAGCGACACCTAAAGCACCTAATGCGATTAATGTTAATTGAGAAATCGCTGCGACTACGAAACCGATAATGAAGAATGGCCATACTTCTTTTGTTGCCATCATGTTGATTACTAATGCATAACCTACGGCAACGACCATACCACCACCGATAGCCATACCATCAGTTAACCAAGCTGGCATTGATTCTAAGAAATTACGAACAGTGTCAGCAGGAATGAATAGTAAAGCACCTGCTGGAATCGCAATACGAATACCTTGTAAACATACAGCGAAAATGTGTAACATTTCAACTTGTTTAATGTTGCCTTTTTCAGCAGCCGCATCCATCATGTGAACGATTGGAACCGCAACTGTCCGAACGATCATTGTTAAGAACAAACCTGCAACCGCTAAAGGAACTGCGATGGCAATCGCTGAAGGAACACCTTTAACACCTTGGCCACCTAAAACTAAAATAATTGCTGAGGCAACAGATGCTAAAGCGGCATCCGGTGCAACGGCAGCCCCGATGTTCGCCCAACCTAACGCGATCATTTGTAAAGTACCACCTAAAACAATTCCGGCTTCTAAATTACCAGTAACTAATCCGATTAATGTACATGCTACTAACGGTTGGTGGAATTGGAACTCATCCAAAATCCCTTCCATACCAGCTAGAAAGGCAACGAGTAAAACTAAAATAATTGATATAACAGACATGATAAGCCTCCTATTTTGATTTGTATTTGGCGAGTTACGCGTTTGCTAACTCATTTTTTGCTTTTTTCAAAATTTCGTCCATATTCGCTTTTGAATCATTTGGCACTTTACGCACATCAAATTTGATGCCTTTGGCTTTTAATTCATCAAACGTATCAACGTCTTCTTGACCCATTGATAATACTTTGCTTACAACGACTTTTCCAACAGAGTGAGCCATTGAACCAACGTTTACTTCTGGGATTTCTACGCCGCCTTCAACCACTTTTAAGACGTCTTCAGGATTTTCAAATAATAATAATGCTTTTGTATTGCCAAAACGTGGATCTTTCGCTACTTCAATCATTTTACTGATTGGAATAACATTGGCTTTTACTCCTGGAGGAGCTGCTTGTTCGATTAATTTCTTACGTAAGTCATCTTTTGCAACGGCATCAGAAACAACAATAATTCTGTTTGGTTGTGTTGCTTTTGTCCAAGCTGTTGCTACTTGACCATGTAATAAACGTGAATCAATACGTGCTAGCACAAATTTAATTTTGCCATCGCCAACAACTGTACCTGGTGGTAACGAACCTTTTGGCTGTGCATCTTCTGTCGTAGCAGCTTTTGGTGCTTCTGCTGGTTGTAACTCTTCTGGTTTAACTTTGACACCATCTTTTGCTGTTTCAAGAATGTGTGTCGCAATTTCTTGTGCTGATTCCATAGAGAAACGAGAAGCATATGCTTCAATAACCATTGGTAAGTTCATACCTGCAACGATTGCCCATTTGTCTTTATGATCTTCTAACAATGAGTTCGCTTGGTTAAATGGTGTTCCTCCCCATAGGTCAACTAAAAATAGTACTTCGTCTTGATTGTCAAACGATGCAATGGCTTCTTGCATTTTTGCTTTTACATCATCGGGACCTTCGCTAGGCATTAACGTAACTGCTTTTACATTTTCTTGTTCGCCAAAGATCATTGCACCAGATTGCAAGATCCCTTCAGCAAATTCACCGTGACTTGCTAGGATAATTCCTACCATTTTTATACCTCCTGTATAATTGATGTTTTTTTTCATGGTTGTACTGCTAAACGCTTTCACTTTTTGAAAAAAATCAGATAAATCAGATTCTGACAAAAATAAATGAAAAAATTTCAATAGTTCTTGATTTTTTTCAACATCAGCACTTGCCTTTATCAATACAGTTCATGAAGCAATGATGTTGGTCCTAGGCCACCACATCCTTTCAATGTCTTTCGTCTGTAAAAATGAACGTCAGCTGGCGTTATTTTCTTTGCTACGCTCTTTTTTCAGTAAATCCATCAAATTCACTTGGCTGTCTGCTGCGACTTTTCGAATTTCCAATTCAATACCTTGTTCATTTAAAAACAGAAATGCTTTTAAATCGTTGGCATCCACTGCGACTGCATTCGTAATCATTCGCTTGCCTGTGCTGAAACTCATTCCGCCAATATTCACAGAAGTTAGTTGTACACCGCCTTCGACCACTCGTTTCACGTCCAAAGGATTAGTGAATAACAACATGGCTCGAAACGAATCAAAACGAGGATCAGGGTAAACATCAATCATTTTTTGAACAGTGATGACATTTACTTTGACACCAGGTGGAGCAGCTTGAACTAACAAGGCTTTTCTCAAATTGTCATGAGCAACGGAATCACTAACCACTAAAATGCGATTAATGTTCGTCAATTTTGCCCAAACAGTTGCTACTTGGCCATGAATTAATCGATCATCAATTCGAGCTAAACGAATATCCATTACCATCGGGAATGCTCCTTTAAATTCATTTTTAAAGGTTAGGACCTTTGTCTTTTTACTTAAAAATTTTAGGTAAAAAGGGACACCTTATTATAAGCAAGTTTCGTGCCAACTTTAGTGTATCGGTTTGAAACCTAGAAAATTATAGGTTTTTTTAAGAAAATTAAAAAACGATACACTAATAAATAGTGTATCGTTTTTTCTGTATTAATCTAGTGTGTCAATTTCGGTGATTTTATCTTCGATACACTGGGCATTTTTGACTAACTGTGCGATAAAATAAACTTCTTCTGCTGGAATATCCATATTAAGAGCTTCTTCCATAGTCTCAATTGAGGCCACAATCACTGGATAAATTGGTTCTTGAACCAATCGACCAAGTTCCTTTTCTGAAACCGTCAGTGTATCATTCCGTAAAATACGCTCCAACATGCCCGATGTGTGCATAATCAAATTGATATAAAATGTGTACTCTTCTGGCATCGCTAATTGGGTTTGGATATTTTTAGCGAATGACCACAACAGATCAATGATTTTTTTTCCATTAATGAAAGTGAAACTTTGCTCCATATATTTGAGACAAATTTCTTTTGCTGCCGCTTCGTCCAACGGCTTATTCATTACTTCTTCTTTCCGCTCTGCTAGTAATTGCTGAATAATTTTTTCTGCTTCACCGGAAAAGAAATTTTCCATGGAAATATAAGGAACTCCAATTTTGGGATTGGTAATCCCAGTTGTCGCAATAATTTCATAGTCTTCTTGAATTTTAGGCAAGACTTCTTTCATATTTACAATGGACAAAGGAATCACTTCTAAATGCCAGTCTATTTGTGGCAAGACAGCTTCCTCAATAAGCTCTTTCATTCGGCGCGCAGTTCCTTCTCCAGAAGCGCAGATAGCAATAATTGCTCTTGTTTTCCAATTTTCAATGATTTGTTTCGTTTCACTTTGGCGAATATCGGCATAGCCATGAAAGTTTTTTAAAGACTCGTGAAGTGTTTCCAATTGCGTATCAATTAATGCGGTTTTGCGGGCCGCTTCAAGCACAATTGGCGTGGTCACCATGTCTACTGTCCGCACATCAATGCCTGTCTGGCGTACAATTTCTTCTGAAAACGTACTTAATGAACCCATGTCCACCAATAATAGTACGCCATTTTCTTCATTCACTTCACCAACTGCTTCAACGATTTTACGCAAAGCTTCTTTCGGTGGCATATCTAACGGCATATCCACAGCCTTCAAATTATCAACATTTAACAATTGAGAAACCACTTGTACCATACTGCTAGCGGTACTATTTCCGTGCGCAGCCACGACAATGCCAATCCGGCCAGCCTCAGGATTTTCTCTTAAAGAAATGAGCAAAACAGCTAAATAGTAACTTTCAGATTCAGGAATCTCCATCTGATAACTACTTTCAATAATATTTTTAATTTCTTTCGCTGTTTCAAACTCTGTTGGATAATCTAAAACCATATTTCGAATACTTTCATTTAAAGGATGCTTAGGATCTTTGCCTAATTGGATGCGTTTCAAGAAAGAACTAATGTGTAAACTCATTGCATAAATAAAGTTGGGTTGAAACGAATACGATAACCGCTTCGCTGCAAAATTATAAATTTTCTTAGTGACATCAATAATTCGTTGGTCCACAATTTCGGCCAATTTATTTTCTGTATCAAAGGTGAATCCATAATCTTTGTAGAAAGATTTTAAATGAACATTGATATCCGTTGTAATAAAATTATTAATTAGTTCTTGGTCCAAGCCATCTGCTTTTAAGAGAGCCGCTTTATCTCCAATAATCTCATATAGATTGTAAGGCAATTCATAGGCATCTGACTGAATAGCTACTAAAGATTCATTTGGTGATACCACTAATTGCGGTTCCAGATATTTCGATAACTCCGACAATACTTCTCGATTACTGGCAAGTTGCATAATGCCTTCTTTAATATTGTCCGTTAATTCGTCCATCGTAATCATTAATTCCTCTTGTTCCATCTGATTAAGGAACCCTCGCGCAGTCACAAGTTGCACATTCGATTTTAGCTGACCGACATTTCCATAAGAAACACTTCCGATTAACGCTTTGACCACATCTTCTGACAAAGAGATTCGCCGTTGAATCCGCGCTGCTTCCATTGAAACCATCACTTTTAGGAGGTCAATTTTTTCTTTCGCAGGACGGTCACTAAAGTTCGGTAATTGAATGATAATCGGAATGCGTCGCACAAAAGTATTCAATAAAGAAGAAGTAGGATTCTCCGTCGTAGCACAAATAATCCGAACATCCGCATGATGTGATTTCACTGTTTCACCTAAACGCGCGTACACGCCGTGATCCATAAAATAAAAAATCATTTCTTGTCCTTCGGGTGGTAACCGATGTACTTCATCTAAAAACAGAATGCTGCCATCTGCTTCATCAATAATCCCTTCTTTCGCTTTCGTAGCGCCTGTGAAGGCCCCTTCTACATACCCAAATAAATGCGACATCAAAAGTTCTGGATTATGCGCATAGTCTGCACAGTTAAATACCACAAACTCTTTTTCTTTGGCCACAATTTGGTTCAGCTTCGCAAATTGAAACATGGCATGAGCAAAATAAGTTTTCCCAGAACCTGTTGGTCCAGTAATTAAACAATTCAAGCCTTTTGGCGGATATAAAATCGCTGCTTTGGCTTGTTCAACCGGCGTTTTCATGCTTCCAGCTGAACCGATAATTTTTTTGAAAATATCTTCAACTTCTGGGGTTTTGCTGGTCGTGACTACTGGTTCAACCAATGGTTCGATAAAAGTTTTTGTGGAGTGATCCATTGATTTTTCCCGATAACTTTTAACTGGCTTGGTTAATGGTCGATGCTGAAACGCCACCTGCGCGACATATTTTACTGGTCGACCAGATAATTTTTTCAAGCGCCCTTCACGAACCAGTTGATTCAAATCTTTACTAGCATTGGTCCGCTGAATGTTTAAACGTTCTGAAATTTCTTGTGTCGTGACTCCCGCATCACTTGTTAAGGTCATTGGCGTTAAATTCTTCGTTTGCTCTTTAACATATTGATAGATTTTTTCAATCCGCTTCATTTTTGATGGCTCCTTTAATCGATACACTAATTAATTTACATGATACAGTGTATCATTAAAAAAATACACTAAAAACCCTTTCATGAAAAAAAATTCTGTTTCACATGAAACATTTTAAAAAAGCGCCTTTTTTCTATAAAAAACCCACCTTTTTATTCGTTTCTGTAAAAAGATTGAAACTCCTTGAAAAAAGGTTCTGTAGCCGATATAATGCAGAGAGGTTCAAGAATATATTAAAAGCGAGGAAAACAATTGATTACTGTTAATGATGTAAGTTTACAATTTCCAGATCGTAAACTTTTTGAAGAAGTGAATATTAAATTTACTCCTGGCAACTGTTACGGCTTAATCGGCGCAAACGGTGCAGGAAAATCAACGTTTCTTAAAATTTTATCAGGTGAGATTCAACCGACAACTGGCGTGGTTTCAATGGGTCCTAATGAGCGACTAGCAACGCTGAAACAAAATCACTTTGACTACGAAGACTACACTGTTTTAGAAACTGTAATTATGGGACATAAACGTCTTTACGAAGTAATGAAAGAAAAAGATGCTATCTATATGAAAGAAGATTTTTCAGATGAAGATGGGATTCGTGCCGCAGAACTAGAAGGCGAATTTGCTGAACTTGACGGTTGGGAAGCAGAACCTGAAGCAGCTGTTTTACTCCAAGGGCTAAACATTCCAGAAGAATTACATGATCAAAAAATGAGCGAATTAACAGCTGGTCAAAAAGTCAAAGTATTATTAGCTCAATCTCTTTTTGGTAAACCAGATGTCTTACTATTAGACGAGCCGACAAATGGTTTAGACACCCGCTCAATCAATTGGTTAGAAGAATTTTTAATCAACTTTGAAAATACCGTTATCGTGGTTTCCCATGACCGTCATTTCCTAAACAAAGTCTGCACTCACATGGCAGATTTAGACTTTAGTAAAATCAAACTTTACGTGGGTAACTATGATTTCTGGTTGGAATCAAGCCAACTAGCGACAAAATTGCAAGCACAATCTAATGCCAAAAAAGAAGAACAAATCAAAGAATTACAAGACTTTATCGCTCGTTTTAGCGCCAATGCCTCAAAATCAAAACAAGCAACGTCTCGTAAAAAAATGTTAGATAAAATTACCTTAGATGACATTCAACCTTCCTCTCGTCGTTATCCATTCGTTGGTTTTACACCAGAACGTGAAATCGGCAATGACTTATTACAAGTTGAAAATGTCTCTGTAACGATTGATGGCAAAAAAATCTTAGATAATATCTCGTTCAACTTAACAAAAGATGATAAAGTGGCATTCATCGCTGACTCAGATATTACAACGACTACGTTATTCAAAGTGATTATGGGCGAAATTACTCCCGATACAGGTTCTGTTCGTTGGGGCGTTACAACTAGCCAAGCTTATTTACCAAAAGACAACAGCAAAGACTTTGAAGAGCCATTAACCATTTTAGATTGGTTACGTCAATTTGCTGGTAAAGAAGAAGATGACAATACGTTCTTACGTAGTTTCTTAGGTCGGATGTTATTCTCTGGTGAAGAGGTACTAAAACCAGTCAATGTTCTTTCCGGAGGCGAAAAAGTGCGTGTCATGCTTTCAAAATTAATGCTTTCCAAAGCCAATGTCTTAGTTTTAGATGATCCAACGAACCACTTAGACTTAGAATCAATTACTGCGTTAAATGATGGGTTGATGGCTTTCACTGGTTCAATTCTTTTTGCTTCACATGACCACCAATTTATCCAAACATTAGCGAACCGAATTATTGCTGTTTCTGATAAAGGGGTTATTGATCGGGCAGAAACAACCTATGATGAATTCTTGGAAAACCCAGAAATTCAAAAACAAATGGACGTTTTATTCAGTTCAGATTATTAAAAAAATAGAGAAGTCATTAAAAAATGACTTCTCTATTTTTTATTTTCTTTTTTCACCAAAAGAAAACACAGCAATACAACCTATTCCGGTATGACTAGTAATGGTGGGTCCTAGAGGATAAATCAGTATCTCATTAACTTCTATTTCTTTTTCAATTAATTCTTTGACTTTTTCCGCGTCATCTTTCGTTCCTGCATATGCAATCAATAGTGTTTGTTTCATTGGCTCTACAATGCCTTGAATCGTTTCTTGCGCAATCTTTTGCAAGGACTTGTTTCGTCCACGAGTTTTACCAACGGATGCTAGTTTGCCTGCCGCATCCACGCGAATAATTGGTTTAATGTTCATTAAGCCACCAAGTGCAGCCGCTGTTTTAGAAATCCGTCCGCCACGTTCTAAATGTTTTAAATCATCTACCGTTACCCACGAGTGAAGTTTCATTTTTTGCTCTTCAAGATAGGCAACAACTTCTCCTAATGAATGACCATCTGTTTGTAATCGAATGGCTTCTCGGACTAACATCCCTTGACCTAAGCTAGCTGCTTTTGTGTCAATAATATGAATTTCTACATTATCATATTCTTCTTTTAACATCTCTACTGATTGCAACGCACTTTGATAAGAGCCACTTAACCCAGATGAAAAAGCTAAATAAATCACCGGTAACCCTTGCTCCACAAAAGGACGGAAAAATTCATTGTAGCGTCCTACATTAACTTGAGAGGTAGTGGGCATACTTCCATTTTTAATAGCCGTTAAGAAGTTCTGATAATCAAACGTTTCACCTAAATCATCGCGATATTCTTTCCCGTCAATTTGAATATTCATGCTAATAAAAGGTACTTGGTTTTCTTTTAAGTATGTATACGGCAAGTCACAACAAGAATCTGTCACTAATTGATAATTCACGGACAATTGCCCCCTTCATGTTTTCTTTTATTTTACCATAGTTTTTCATTTTTATATAAAATTAAAAAAGAACGTAAAGGCTGAACTGGCATAAGCCATCCTTTACGTTCCCTTAAAAATCTGCTTAAATTTGTGCCCAAACGCTTTCTAAAACGTTCGTTTGGTTACGGTCTGGACCTACAGAGAATGTTGAAATGCGCACACCAACTAATTCTGAAATCCGATGCACATAGTTACGAGCATTAGCTGGTAAATCAGCTAAAGTTTTGCAACCAGTGATATCTTCAGACCAACCTGGTAATTCTTCATAAACTGGTTTACAGCGGCTTAATTCTTTCAAGCTTGCTGGATAATGATAAATTAATTCACCATCAAGTTCATAAGCTGTACAAATTTTCACCGTTTCTAAACCACTTAACACGTCAATCGAGTTTAATGACAAGTTCGTAATCCCTGATACACGTTTTGAATGACGCATAACTACTGAATCAAACCAACCGACACGACGCGGACGTCCTGTTGTTGTTCCGTATTCTTTACCGACACGACGAATGGTTTCTCCTGTTTCATCAAATAATTCTGTTGGGAATGGGCCGTCACCGACACGTGAAGTGTACGCTTTGCAGACACCAACCACTTTATTAATTTTTGATGGACCAACGCCACTACCGATAGTTACGCCACCAGCTACTGGATTAGAGGAAGTAACAAATGGATAGGTTCCTTGATCGATATCCAACATGACACCTTGTGCCCCTTCAAATAAAACCCGTTTTCCAGCATCTAATGCATCGTTTAAAATAACCGAAGTATCTGTAACATATTGTTTAATTTGTTGTCCGTATTCATAGTATTCTTCAAAAATATCATCAAATTCAATGGCTTCGCTATCAAACATTTTAACGAATTGACGATTTTTTTCTTCTAAGTTGATTTGCAAACGTTCCGCAAAAATTTCTTTATCCAATAAATCAGCGATACGGATTCCCACCCGTGCTGCTTTATCCATGTAGGCTGGGCCAATTCCTTTAATCGTTGTCCCAATCTTGTTTTCACCTTTCGCATCTTCTTGCAATTGATCCAATTTAATATGATACGGCAAGATGACATGGGCACGATCTGAAATACGTAAATTATCAGTGGCAACATTATTTTCTTTTAAATAAGCTAATTCTTTTACTAAAGATTTTGGATTCACAACTACGCCGTTACCAATTACACTAATTTTTTCTTTATAGAAAATCCCTGAAGGAATTAAATGTAATTTATACGTTACGCCGTCGAATTTAATGGTATGTCCGGCGTTATCTCCGCCTTGGTAACGAGCGATCACTTCTGCGTTTTCAC
The DNA here is from genome assembly GCF_051712485.1 of Enterococcus sp. DIV1206. Lineage (NCBI taxonomy): Bacteria > Bacillati > Bacillota > Bacilli > Lactobacillales > Enterococcaceae > Enterococcus > Enterococcus sp. DIV1206. The sequence continues at coordinate 15,058 of NZ_JBIOOZ010000001.1, read as the reverse complement.
TTAGAAAGTCTGTAATTTTTCCTTTACCTTCGTCGCCCCATTGCGTTCCAACAACTACTACTGATGACATTCGAACACCTCGTTCATAATTTTTTTGTCCTGAATCATTGTACCAGTAAAACCAGTCCCTTTCAAGGGTAAAAATCGAATATTCTTTCACAATCAAAAGCGTTTCTGTCAAAAATACGAACATTTTTAGTTATGTTTTTGTAAAATAATAAAATATACAAATATTGTTCGTGTTTTACTCTCTGATTTTAATCCCTTAATAAGCAAAAAAACGAACTCAAAAAATGAGTTCGTTTTTTAAAATTCTGTCCTCGGCGAAAGCGAAGAAAATTTATTATATTCTTTAATGAAAAGTAATTCGACCGTTCCACGCGCACCACTACGGTTTTTCTCAATGATGACTTCTACAACATTGTCAACTTCTGGTGGCTCATGATCGCCGTCTTCTCCTTCACCACGATCGTAGTAATCATCACGATAAAGAAAGGCAACGATATCGGCATCTTGCTCAATGGAACCTGATTCACGAATATCACTTAACACAGGACGTTTATCTTGACGTTGTTCCACGCCACGAGAAAGCTGTGACAAAGCGATAACCGGGACTTTTAATTCTTTCGCTAATTTTTTTAATTGACGTGAAATATCAGAAACCTCCTGTTGGCGGTTCTCTTTTCCAGTTCCTTCAATCAATTGTAGGTAGTCGATCAAAATTAGACCTAAGTTGCCTTTTTCTTGTGCTAATTTACGACATTTCGCACGAATTTCGGTAATTTTAATCCCTGGTGTGTCATCAATATAGATATTCGCACGGGACAAACTACCCATCGCAATAATTAAGTTTTGCCATTCTTCTTCAGATAATTGCCCTGTTCTTAAATGGCTGGCCTCAATGGATCCTTCTGCACAAAGCATCCGGTTCACTAATGACTCTGCCCCCATTTCTAAACTAAAAATAGCGACAGCTTTATCTGTTTTGGTGCCGACATTTTGGGCAATATTTAATGCAAAAGCGGTTTTCCCTACCGCTGGACGGGCCGCTAGAATGATTAGCTCTTCCGCTTGCAAGCCAGCAGTCATTTTATCCAATGCTTGATAGCCTGTAGGTAAACCAGTAATCTCTTCATCATTTTGGTATAATTGGTCAATATTCGCAATAGTTGTATTTAGAACATCTGAAATTGATAAAAAGCCACTACGATTCCGCTTTTCGGAGACTTCTAAAATGCTTCGTTCTGCATCATCCAAAATAGATTCAACATCTTCACCTTGCTCAAAGCCTTTAGTTACAATCTCTGTAGCGGTTTGGATTAAGTTGCGCAGCAACGATTTTTGTTCAACAATTTTTGCATAATAAATGACATTGGCAGCTGTCGGTACAGCTAAAGCTAAATCTGACAGATAACTTAGTCCGCCAACATCTTCTAACAAATTCTCTTGTTCTAGGCGATCTTTGATTGTTACCACATCAATCGCTTCATTTCGGTCGCTTAAGGTCATCATCGTTTGGAAAATCAACTGATGACTACGACGATAGAAATCTTTAGGTTCCACATATTCCATCGCTTCTATTAGCACATCTGCATCTAAGAAAATAGAACCTAAAACGGCTTGTTCCGCTTCAATATTTTGTGGCGGTACCCTATCTTGCAATAATTCATTCATTTTGTTCTCTCCCACGATGTCTTACTTTCTGGTTCATTTAGTCTATCCATTTTAACACAATTTCATTAAAAAAAGTACATTTTTTCTCTGCTGATTTCTCTACTTTTAGTTCACTTTCCAATTTTTAAAAATATGCAATTAATAAAAATATAATACTTTCGTTAATTTAAATTGTTGTGTATTTGATTTTTAAATATTATAAAAAATAATTTGAGTAATTTATTTTGCATAAAAAAGAAGCCGGAGAAATCGGCTTCTTTTTTATCGATTGTATTATTCCGCTACGACATGAACCTTAATTTTCGCTGTAACTTCATGATGTAGTTTGACTGGTACGTTAGTGTAACCTAGAGAACGAATTGGGTTGGCTAATTCGATTTTGCGTTTATCCAATTTTACATTGTATTGTTTGTTTAAGGCTTCTGCAATTTGTTTTGAAGGAATTGAGCCAAATAAACGGCTATCTTCTCCAGCTTTTGCCTTGATCTCTACAACAGTCTTTTCATCTTCTAAAAAGGCTTGCATTTCTTTTGCTTGTGCTAAAACTTCTGCTTCATGTTTTTCTTGGGCTTTCTTTTGACCCGCTAACGCACTCATGCTCCCTTTATTGGCTTCTTTCGCATAACCATTTTTAATTAAAAAGTTTTGGGCGTAACCAGTTGGCACTTCTTTTACGTCCCCTTTTTTTCCTTTTCCTTTAACGTCTTGTAAAAAAATGACTTTCATTTCCTTCACTCCTGTTCATACATTTCATTAATATTTTGACGAATTACATCAAGTAGTTGCTCTTTTACTTCTGCTACTGTTACGTTTGATAATTGTACTGCCGCATTAGTAAAGTGACCGCCACCACCTAAATTTTCCATAATAATTTGGACATTAATTGAACCATTACTCCGAGCACTAATGCCAATCTGTTGATCCGTCCGCTTGGTAATGACAAATGCTGCATTAATCCCTGCCATAGAAAGTAATGTGTCCGCTGTTTTGGCAGCTGTGACACTATCATATTCTTTGTCTTCACTCCCGGCAACAACGACGGTATCTTTTGTGACATATTCGCTTTTAGAGATTAAGTTGTTCATTTCCAGATAGCTTGTAAGATCAGAACTTAATAGATATTGTACTAAAGATGAGTCTGCTCCACAAGTTCGTAAATAACTAGCCACATCAAATGTTCGCGCCGTCGTTCGTGTATTGAAACTTTTCGTATCAACCACAATTCCCGCCAACATCATGGTTGCTTCAAAGGCCTGCAGTTTATTTGCGCTATTACTTTGGTATTCGATCAATTCTGTGACTAATTCTGAAGCAGAAGAGGCAGAAGATTCAATATAAGAAAGCAAGGGTTTTGCTGGAAATTCGTCTCCTCGTCGATGGTGATCAATGATTACTACTTTATCAAAACGCTCATAGAGCTCTTGTGAGATCGATAGAGACGGTTTATGGTAATCTACCATAACTAATAAGCTACTTTCTTTCTTGCGCTTCATGGCCTCTTTAGGACTAATAATGCGCTCTTCTAATTCTGGGTACTCTTTAATCGCCTCTAACACTCTTTTGACATCGGGAATGATTTCATTGTCGTCTAAAACAATCCACGCTTTTCGATTATTAAACGAAGCTAAACGAGCAACACCAAATGCTGAACCTAACGCATCCATATCTGGATAACGATGGCCCATAATATAGATGTCAGCAGATTCCGCAATAATTCCCTTAATTGCCATGCTCATTGCGCGAGAACGTACTTGGGAACGTTTCGTCGTTACTGCCGTTTTTCCACCAAAAAATAACGGCTTCGCTTCATCTTTGGCTTCTTTTACAACCACTTGATCACCACCACGAACTAAAGCTGTATCTAGGTTCGTTTGAGCCGTGGTCCCGGTTTGATCTAATGTTGGCCCCCCATAAGCAATCCCCATACTTAACGTAATGGCTACTTCATGGTTAGCTGATTCCTTACGGATCGTATCCAAAATAGAAAATTTTTCGTCCATCATTTTTTGAATATCTTCCCATTGGGCAATGAAAAAATAACGTTCTGCATTGATTCGCTTATAAAAAACTTTGTATTGGTCCATCCAATCAGAAACCATCGTCGTAATGAAACTATTCAAATAAGAAATTTCTTTCTCATCCATTGTATCGGTGACATCATCATAATTATCGACAGACACAATGCCAATAGCCGTTTGCATTTCGACTTTTTCTTGATACAAATTACTTTCTTTAGTGATATCTTCAAAAGTAATTGTATGTTGTTCTTTATTGACGCTAAAGCGATAGGTATTTTCGTCAATCGTAAAAATATCTTGGTTTCGTTCTGCTAATTCTAAATAGGACGTAACTTGGCTAGCGGTTAACGTTAGCTGATTGTCTTTATTAAAAATAGAAGCAGCATAAGGATTAAGCCATTCTACCGCGCGTGTTTCCCCGTTATACGTAATAATTCCCACAGGTACTTCATTTACAACATAATCCAACGATTGTTCAGCAATGGAACTTGCTTCTTGAATCTTTTCTACGTTTGTAATTTCTACATCTCTAATCAACAGCCGAATAACCACTAAGAGAAAGATATCTAATGCGATAATTACCGCCAATAGCAGCCATTTATTTGTTAGTAAGAAATAGAGGAGAAATTCTACTAAGAGAAGACCCACAACAATTAAGAAACCGTTTTTTTGAATTCTCTTCTTTTGCATTTTTTTGCCTCCAATCTTTCTGCAGACCTTTGAGGCGACTTGTTCCAACGAGCATATTGCTCTGGTGATTCACTAGTTATTTCATCCTTTATTTTATCACAAAACACTTCATTCTGCGAACCTTGTTATGTTTCACGTGAAACACTAGTCAAGATAAAAAAGAACCAAAGAGCAAGCTCTTTGGTTCTGGAAATTGTCATAAAATTATTGTTCGTCACTAACGAATGGTAATAATCCCATGATACGTGCGCGTTTAATAGCAATCGTTAATTTACGTTGGTTTTTAGCGCCAGTACCTGTAACACGACGTGGTAAAATTTTGCCACGTTCTGAAATGAATCGTTTTAACAATTCAGTATCTTTATAGTCGATGTATTCGATGTGGTTTGCTGCGATATAGTCGACTTTCCGACGTTTACGTCCGCCTCTTCTTTGTTGTGCCATTCTTGTTCCCTCCTATCAAATTCGTTTAGAATGGTAAATCATCATCTGAAATGTCGATAGATGAACCTGAGCCACCAAATGGATCAGAATCTTTATCGAAATCAGGCATACCGTTATTGTTTTGCGACTGAGAAGATGATGGATTGAAACTATTGTTGTTGTTATTAAATCCAGAACCGGCATTGTTATTACCAAAGCTACGATTTTGTGATTGATAACCATTTTCGTTGTTATTAAAGCTACCGCCGCCAGTTCCTCTTTGTTCTGAAGCAGAACGAGATTCTAACAATTGGAAGTTTTCACAAACCACTTCAGTTACGTAGACACGTTGACCTTGTTGGTTCTCGTAGTTACGAGTTTGAATTCTTCCGACAACACCTAATAATGTACCTTTACGGGCATAATTAGCCATTGTTTCTGCGGGTTTACGCCAAATCACACAGTTGATAAAGTCTGCTTCACGGTCACCATTTTGATTCGTAAAGTTACGGTTTACAGCAAGTGTAAAGGTCGCAACAGCTGAACCACTAGCGGTGTAACGTAAGTCAGGATCTTTTGTCAATCTTCCGACTAATACAACGTTATTAATCATTCAAAACATCTCCTTTCGTCAATAAATGTTTCATGTGAAACAAATTATGCTTCTACCTTCACGATCATATGACGGATAATATCGTCATTGATTTTTGCTAAACGATCAAACTCGTTGATTGCGCCAGCTGTTGATGGAGAAGTAACGTTAACGATATGATAGATGCCTTCACGGAATCCGTTCATTTCATATGCTAAGCGGCGTTTTTCCCAATCTTTAGATTCGATAACTTCTGCTCCGTTATCTTTTAAGATTGTGTCGAAACGTTCTACTAAAGCAGTTTTTGCTTCTTCATCAATGTTCGGACGAATAATGTACATGATTTCGTACTTCGTATCTTGACTCATTGATTTTCACCTCCCTATGGACTTCAAGGCTCTTAGTTGGCTAAGAGCAAGGAGAACATACCTAAAAAGGTAGTTCACAATCTCTAATTATATGCTAATTGATGGACAAAAGCAAGAAATAGTTTTGAAAAGCCCCAATAAAAAAGTTTCGCCAGTTGGCGAAACTTTTTTATGTTATTCTTCTGTTTCTGATGTTGTTTCGTTTTCTGTTGTTTCTACAACTTCAACGATTTCTTCTTCCACTTCTTCTGGTTCTACAACAGCCATCGTTACCACTTTGGCACCATCTTCCATTCTCATTAAACGAACCCCTAATGTTGCGCGTCCTGTTTGAGAAACAGAATCAACGTTAAAGCGGATAATGACGCCTTTGTTCGTAATCAATAAGATATCTTCATCCCCATTGACCGTGGTTAAACCAGCTAATGGACCATTTTTCTCAGTGATATTTGCTGTCTTAATCCCTTTACCGCCACGTCCTTTAACTGGATATTCAGAAGCTTTTGTACGCTTACCATAACCATTTTCAGTAATGACTAGGACTTCTTTGTTTTCATCCAGAATCGCTGCACCGACCACATAATCATTTTCGCGGAGACGGATTCCCCGAACGCCTGATGCTGTCCGGCCCATATCACGTACAGTATTTTCATCAAATGTGACAGAGTATCCTGCATGTGTTCCGATAATCATCTTCTGATTGCCATTAGTCGTTACCACGTTAACTAACTCATCATCTTCTTTTAAGCTAATGGCGATTAATCCATTACTACGGATATTAGAAAAGGCTGTTACGGCTGTCCGTTTGACGGTTCCTTTTAAGGTTGTGAAGAACAAGTATTTACCTGCTTCCGCTTTGCCCTCAACAGAAATAATCGCTTGAATTTTTTCTGCAGAATCAATTCCCAGTAAGTTAATCACTGGAATTCCTTTTGCTGTTCTACCGTATTCAGGGATTTCGTAACCTTTTGCTCGGTAAACTTTCCCAGTGTTCGTAAAGAATAATAACGTGTCGTGTGTTGAACAAGAAACTAGGTTTTTCACGAAATCATCATCGTGAACGCCCATCCCTTGGACACCACGTCCGCCGCGGCGTTGCGCCCGGAATTCGGAGTTTGCCATCCGCTTAATGTAGCCGTTATTGGTTAACGTAATCACGACTTCTTCTTCTTCGATTAAATCTTCATCTTCAAGACTTAGGACTTCACCTACTAATAATTCTGTGCGTCGTGCATCACCAAATTTTGTGCGAACGTCATTTAACTCTGTTTTAATGATTTCAATGACGCGCTCTGGGCGGGCTAAAATGTCCTCTAAGTCCGCAATGAATTTCAATAGCTCTTGATATTCATTTTCAATTTTGTCGCGTTCTAAGCCTGTTAAACGGCGTAAACGCATATCTAAAATCGCTTGCGCTTGACGATCTGAAAATTCAAAGCGTTCAATTAACGTTGCTTTTGCTTCGTCATCTGATTGTGACCCACGGATAATGGCAATGATTTCATCGATATGATCTAAGGCAATTCGTAGACCTTCTAAAATATGCGCCCGTGCTTCTGCTTTGTTTTTGTCAAAAATCGTCCGGCGAGTAATGACTTCTTTTTGGTGCTCGACGTAGTTTTCTAAAATACGTTTCAAGCTTAAAATTTTCGGTACGCCTTTTTCGATGGCTAACATGTTAAAACCAAAAGATGTTTGTAAGGCAGTCATTTTGTACAAGTTGTTTAACACAACAGAGGCACTCACATCTCGACGAACATCGATGACAATCCGCATGCCTTCACGAGAAGATTCATCCCGCAAATCAGTAATTCCTTCAATTCGTTTATCTCTGTGTAATTCAGAAATTCGTTCGATTAATTTGGCTTTATTCACCATATAAGGCAATTCAGTTACTAAAATACGTTCTTTTCCATTCGGCATTTCAGTCAATTCAACTTTTGCACGAACAGTAATCGAACCTTTCCCTGTTTCATATGCTCGGCGAATCCCTGATTTCCCCATCACTAAACCGCCTGTTGGAAAATCTGGTCCAGGTAACACTTCCATCAATTCATTCGTCGTTACATCAGGATTGTCCATCAATAAACTTGTTGCATCAATCACTTCACTTAAATTGTGTGGTGGAATATTTGTTGCCATCCCCACCGCAATCCCCGTTGTTCCGTTAACTAGTAAGTTTGGAAAACGAGCAGGTAAAACTACTGGTTCTTGTTCTGAATCATCATAGTTTCCTTGGAAATCGACTGTATTTTTGTTAATATCTCGTAGCATTTCTAAAGCAATTTTACTCATACGTGCTTCGGTATAACGCATAGCGGCAGCGCCGTCACCATCGACGGAACCGAAGTTTCCGTGGCCGTCAACTAACATAGCCCGATAACTAAAAGGTTGTGCCATCCGCACCATTGATTCGTAAATCGCACTGTCCCCATGGGGGTGATATTTACCCATAACATCCCCAACAATCCGGGCTGATTTTTTGTGTGGTTTATCAGGGGTTACCCCTAATTCGTTCATTCCATATAAGATTCGGCGATGAACAGGTTTTAAACCGTCACGAACGTCAGGTAACGCGCGGGCTACGATAACACTCATTGCGTAGTCAATGAAAGATTCTTTCATTTCGCTGGTCAGATTGACGTCTTGAATGTTTTCTTTAATTTCTTCACTCATGAATTTTTTCCCCTCTAAATATATGTTCTAGCGTCTCTTACAACGTTGCGACACATTAAATATCCAAGTTTTTCACGTAATGGGCATTTTCTTCGATAAACGCACGACGTGGTTCCACACGATCGCCCATTAGCATTTCAAAAATTTGGTCAGCTTCAATGGCATCATCGACACTCACTCGCGCCATTAATCGTTTTTCTGGGTCCATTGTTGTTTCCCAAAGTTGGTGATCATCCATTTCACCCAACCCTTTGTAACGTTGAACACTTGGTTTTGGTGAAGCAGGTAATTCTTCTAACACTTTTGCTAGTTCCTCTTCAGCATGTTTGCCCGGTTGAACGTAGGTGATGTTTTTCCCTTGTTTCACACCATATAGTGGTGGTTGGGCAATATACACATAACCAGCTTCAACAATTGGCCGCATGAAGCGATAGAACAAGGTTAATAACAACGTTCGAATATGCGCACCATCGACATCGGCATCGGTCATAATCACTAGTTTGTGATAACGTGCTTTAGAAACATCGAAATCTTCGCCGAAGCCTGTTCCCATAGCTGTAAATAATGACCGAATTTCTTCATTGGCTAAAATTTTATCCATGCTGGCTTTCTCAACATTCAAGATTTTCCCACGAATTGGTAAAATGGCTTGGAATTCACGGCTACGTCCTTGTTTTGCTGAACCGCCGGCCGAGTCTCCTTCGACGATAAATAATTCGCATTTTTCCGGATCTTTACTTGAGCAATCAGCCAGCTTCCCTGGCAAGTTGCTAATTTCTAACGCGCCTTTACGACGGGTGACTTCACGGGCTCTTTTAGCGGCTAAACGAGCTTTTGAGGCCAACATACCTTTTTCGACAATTTGTTTACCGACTGTTGGATTTTCCATCAAGAATTTTGTAAAGTATTCTGAGAATAAACGATCCGTAACGGTCCGTACTTCTGAGTTCCCTAATTTCGTTTTCGTTTGTCCTTCAAATTGAGGATCGGGATGTTTGATGGAAACCACTGCGGTTAAACCTTCACGAACATCTTCCCCAGTTAATTTTTCATCGTTTTCTTTCATCAATTTTTGTTTACGTGCATAGTCATTAATCACACGTGTTAAAGAAGTTTTAAAACCAGATTCATGCGTTCCGCCTTCATAAGTATGAATATTGTTGGCAAAACTTAAAATATTTGAGTGGTAGCCATCTGTATACTGCATTGACACTTCCACTGTAATATCTTGTTGCTCTCCTTCAATGAAGATTGGCTCTGGGAAAATAACGTCTTTATTGGCATTTAAATGCTCAACATAACTCTTAATCCCGCCTTCATAGTGATACTCTTTTTTATCTTCTTGTCCTTCACGACGGTCTTCAATTGAAATGTGTAAGCCTCGATTTAAAAAGGCTAATTCACGAACCCGTGTTGCTAATTTATCAAAATCATAAACGGTTGTTTCTGTAAAAATTTCAGGATCTGGAATAAAGTGAACAGTGGTTCCGTGACGATCCGTTTCTTCGATAACTTTTAGGTCATCAACAACCGCACCACGACGATATTCTTGGTAATACACTTTGCCATCTTTATAAACACGAACATCTAAACTGGTCGATAAAGCATTAACAACAGAGGAACCAACACCGTGCAAGCCACCTGATACTTTATAGCCGCCACCGCCAAATTTCCCGCCGGCATGTAGCACTGTAAACACTGTTTCCACAGCTGGGCGACCAGTTTTGGCTTGAATCCCGACTGGAATTCCACGACCATCATCGATAACAGTAATACTATCGTCTGGTTCGATAATTACTTGAATTGATTTAGCAAATCCTGCTAAGGCTTCGTCGATAGAGTTGTCAACGATTTCCCATACTAAGTGGTGTAACCCTTCGCCACTAGTAGAACCTATGTACATACCAGGACGTTTCCGGACAGCTTCTAAGCCCTCCAAAACTTGAATCTGACTAGCGTCATATTCTTGCGCACGTTCTCTCATGTTTTTTTCTTCTTCTGTCATGTCGCTGAATTCCTTTCTATCTTGCCTTGTTGAACATAAAAAATATCTGGTTCAACTGTTAGCTTGTCTTTTATGTGATCTAAACTAGTTGTCGTTAAGAACGTTTGAACTTTGCCTTCAATCGTTTCTAACAAGTGAATTTGACGTTCATTATCTAATTCACTCATGACATCATCTAGTAATAACACAGGATATTCTCCTGTTTCTGAATGCATCAAATCAATCTCTGCCAATTTAATACTTAAAGCTGTCGTTCGCTGTTGGCCTTGTGAGCCATACGTTTGAACATTTTGACCATTGACAATAAACAGCAAATCGTCACGATGAGGGCCTAAAAAAGTATTCGCTTTAAACAATTCACGCTTACGATTGTTCATTAATTGTTGGAGCAATTGATTTTGAAGTGCTTCTAAGGAAAGATCCGTGTTGTCAATTGGGATGCTTGATGCGTAGTCAATGGTGAGCGTTTCGCGTCCATGACTAATTTTTTGATGGAGTAAGTTTGCCCAGTGTTCTAATTTTTTAAGAAAACCTAACCGAGCGTATAGAACTTTCCCGCCAAATTCAGCTAGCTGTTCTGTCAAAATATCCAGATAAACAGTATCTGTTTGTTTCTTTTCAGCTAGTTGTTTTAGGTATTGGTTCCGTTGCTTTAAAACAGACTGATATTGGACAAGATCATAAAGATAAATAGGACTCACTTGTCCGAGTTCCATGTCAATAAATTTCCGGCGGACTTGAGGTGAGCCTTTCACCAAAGATAAATCTTCTGGGGCAAATAAAATAACATTCAGTTGCCCAATGTACGCACTGAGCCTTTTTTGCTCAATGTGATTAACCTTGGTTTTACGTCCTTTGTTGGAAATTAAAATTTCCAACGGCACGGTGCCTGTCTTTTTTTCAACCACACCGCTAATTTTAGCTGCTGCTTGTTCCCAGCCAATTAATTCTTTTTCATTGCTGGTTCGATGACTTCGTGTCATTGCTAGAACATAAATGCTTTCTAACAAGTTGGTTTTTCCTTGGGCGTTTTCGCCTAAAAAAAGATTTAACGTTTTTGGAAAATCTAAACTGACTGTTTCATAATTACGATAATGCTGAAGTGTCAGCTCATTCAGCCGCATCGTCGGACTCGTTTCCGTTTTTCACCATAAAAAAAGTACCTTCTTCAGGTATCTCAATCATCATGCCCGCATAAAGTTTCCGTCCGCGACGATTTTCCAACTCGCCATCAACAAACACGCTATTGTCTGCCAAATACCATTTGGCTTGGCCGCCACTACCAATGACGTTGATTTCTTTAAGAAACTGACCAAGCGTTATATACTCAGTTGCTAAAACAAACGTTTTTTTCAATGTGCATCCCTCTTTTTTCTAATACGTTCTCATATATATTATACCCTTTTTCATAAGAGAAAACAAATTTATCTGTCTAATTTTCATTCTAAGCAATTTTAATTCTAAATGACCGAAAATATTATTAGGATAAAAAAACTCTTAAAAAGCATTTTAAAACGGAAATTGATATTTTCTTGAGAAAAAAGGGGCCTGATTTGGCAGAAATGACGAGTAGCGTTTAACTAAAAAACAATTAGGGGTAACTCAAAGACAAACGAAGAGGGCGCGCAATGAAGAAAAGTAGCTTGTAGAGGTCTGAGCGTCGTTTTAAGCAACGTAAACTTCTTTCACTAGGAAATATTCATAAAAAAATGAACAGCCCTTAAACGAAAAATTAAAGGGCTTTTTTCTTTATCCACGAAAAAAAAAGGCAGAATTTATTCGTCAAACGATAGTTCAAATATTCACAATCATATTAGCGTAAAAGCTATTCTAGTTTTAAAAAGCTTATCTAGCAGCGTTTATCGGCTTTAAACAGACGACAAAAAAGAACCTTCGGCGATCATAGTGATTTTCCGAAGGTCTTTTTTAAACATGATTAATTTGTACGAACCGGTGTAATTAGTTGAATGAAATCTAGTTCTGTTTCGGTTGGCTCCAATGTAAACGGACGAATTGGAGAAAGGAATTTCACGGTAATATTCATATCGCCAAACGCTCGCAATGCATCTTTCATATAATCTGGGTTGAAAGAAATATCCAACGCTTCACCAGAAACATTTTCATAGTTTAACGCTTCTTCGACTTTTCCAATTTCAGGTGAATTTCCATATAAAACAACAGAATCTGGTGAAATTGAAAGGCGAACAATATTGTTACGTCCTTCATGAGAAAGTAAAGAGGCACGTTCGATTGCTGAAAGCAGTTCTGGTACATAAAATTCAATTTGCGTGTTATGGCTAGTTGGAATTAAACGGTTGGTATCAGGATAATTTCCTTCTAACAAACGAGAATAGAAGTACATTGTTTCTGTTTTAAATAGCACTTGATTTTCCATAATGCTGATTTCAACCATTTCTTCTTCATTGGTTAATGAACGAGAAAGTTCAGTTAAACTTTTTCCTGGAATTACAATGTTAAAGTCTTCTACTGCTTGTTCTGTCGGGATCACACGTTGACTTAAACGATGTGAATCTGTCGCAACGGCAAGTAATTTTTGATTTTCTAAAATAAAGTGAACCCCAGTTAAAATTGGACGACTTTCGTGCATCGAGACAGCAAAACCTGTTTCACTAATAATTTTTGTCAATAAATGAACAGGTAATTTCATTTGGTTTTGAGTATCAATTACTGGTAAGTGCGGATAATTGTCAGCATCTAATCCATTGACCGTAAAATCAGCTTTTCCTGAAGTAATTGCAACTTGATTGTTATCTAGAACTTCCATTGTGAACATATCTTCTGGTAATTTACGAATAATTTCGCCAAAGAAACGAGATTGTAAAACGATGCTACCTGTGCGTTCAATCGTCATTTGAGCTTTTTCATCATCTTTACTTAAAAAACTTTCAATTGAAATATCCGCGTTACTCCCAGTAAGTGATAAGCCATCTTCTGATAACACAATTTTAACACCCGTTAAGATTGGAATCGTTGTTTTAGAAGAAATTGCTCGTTGAACAGTTTGTAATTCTTGTAAAAAGACACTTCGTTTGACCGTTAATTTCATAATGTAAACTCCTTTTTAAGTATTTTCAATACGTTCTAATTTTGTACGCCACTGTTTTGTATATTATATATAAATAAATAATAAAAGTAATAGGGCATGTTGATTCTGTGGAAAAGTCAAAAGAGCATTGATTTTACTAAGTTATCCACTTGTGTATAAGTTGTGGATAACTTTATTCTTTTTTGTTTAGTTTTCCACATCCTAAGAGTTCAATAAATTTTTAATTTCACTGACTTCTTTTTGAATCGCTGGATCTTTTTCCAATAATTGCTGAATCTTTTCGTGCGCATGAATTACCGTTGTATGATCTTTGCCGCCAAATTCGGCACCAATTTTTGGCAAGGAATTGTCGGTCATTTCTCTAGCAAGATACATTGAGATTTGACGAGGAACTACAATTGTTTTCACCCGTTTTTTCCCTTTTAAATCTTTAAGAGGCACATGATAATATTTGGATACTTCTTCTTGAATTTGTAAGATGGACAATTGATTTTTACTACCAACTGATTTTAGAGATTTCAAGGCGTCCGCCGCTAAACTAGTGGTAATATCTTCTCCATTAATAGTTGCAAAGGCTTGAACGCGGACCAAAGCACCCTCTAATTCACGGATGTTGGAATCAATTTGACCAGCGATATAACTTAGTGTATCATCCGGAATTTCTAAACGCTCGGCATCTGCTTTTTTGCGCAAAATTGCAATCCGTGTTTCTAAATCAGGCGGAGTGATATCGACAGACAAACCCCAAGCAAAGCGAGAAACTAATCGTTCAGGTAATTTTGGAATATCATTCGGCGGGCGATCACTTGTTAAAACAATTTGTTTATTTTCATTGTAAAGATCGTTAAAGGTATGGAAAAATTCTTCCAATGTTGCTTCTTTTTCCGCCAAAAATTGAATATCATCGACTAATAATAAGTCAACATTGCGATATTCTTTCCGAAATTGTTCGGATGTCTTTGTTTGAATTGAGTTGATAAATTCATTCGTAAACGTTTCGCTACTAACATATTTGACTTTGGCATCTGGTTGATTCACTAACATTTGATGACCAATGGCATGCATCAAATGGGTTTTCCCTAACCCTACACCACCATAGAAGAAAAGGGGATTGTAAATCGAACCCGGATCCTCCGCAACAACAAGCGCTGCAGCGTGAGCCATTTGGTTTCCTTTACCAATAACGAAGGTGTCGAAAGTGTACTTAGGATTAAGCATCGCTTTTTTACTTTGTTCACTAAAAACAATTTCTTCTTCGGCAGGTTCTTCGAGTTCTTGTGCCAGTGCTGCGTCTTTTTCATCGGCAACAACAAAATGGGGCATCACTTCTGCACCGGTCAATTTAAATCCAGTTTCGACAATTTTTGCCGAAAGATTTTTTTCCCAGTAATCACGATGAACTGCAGAAGGGACTTCTAGCCACAATTGATTGTTGTCTAATTTCAAAGGGCGTGTGGTTTTAATCCAAGCATCAAAACTTGGCGCCGACAAAATCGCTTGATAGGCTTCTTCAAGGCTATGCCAAAAACTTTCCACGTCGGGCAT